>NZ_WELL01000002.1:378834-546088 GCF_009799935.1 Pseudomonas sp. L-22-4S-12
GTACTCGGCTACGAACCGAGCGGTCGGAGGTTCGAATCCTCCTGAGTGCACCATATAAGGGATTCTCGCGGTGATGCGGAGTTCCGGGATTCAACCAGCGGTGATCTGGTCTAAAAGCGCCACTTGCACTCATAGCTCAGCTGGATAGAGTACTCGGCTACGAACCGAGCGGTCGGAGGTTCGAATCCTCCTGAGTGCACCATAAAGCCAAAAGGCCCGCAGCGATGTGGGCCTTTTGCATTTCAGCGTTTACCTTTCACGCAGCCGGCTTCGTCGAAGGTGACCTGGCGTCGATTGCCCTTCTGGTCGGCGTAGTGGTAGCGGGTCTGGCCATTCTGGCTGGTGATCTTGTCAGGCTCGCCCAGGCTGCTTTCGACGTCGCGACGCGTCATGCCGGCGCGCACCTGCTGACGAATCATCGCGCTGCGCCGCTGACTGCCGGTGATGCGGTTGCCGCAGCCATCCTGTTTCTCGCCCACTACGACCACTGGTGTCTCGCGACTGTCGCCCTTGCGTGTGCTGCTCTTGCTGCGCCTGTCCTTGGCCAGCGGAACCGGCTTGCCCCGGCCTGGGGTGGGGTTGTCTGCGTTTTGCAGGGCCTGTTCGGCATCTGTCGGGCAGCCTTGCAGGGTGTAGGTGATGTGGCCGTTGTGGTCTTCGCAGCGAAACACGGTCGAGGCAAGAGTATTCGCGGTGGGCAATAGCAGGGTTGCGCAAACTCCTGCGCAGATTGATCGCAGCATGGGGCGTCCTCCTTGACGTTCCCGGGCAAGCCTAGCCGATCTTTGTGCCGTCGCCAGTGGTGTCTCGCGGTGCCGGTCTGGCGTCAGAGTCGTGCTTTCAAAGTTTGCTCAAGTGTGTGGTGCAAGCGCTTGTTCTAGACACGATTTTGTCGCGTATGGGCTGGTCTGGAGTGCTATCATTGCCCTGTCAGCTCCGCCGGGGCTTGTGGAATACCACCATGGACTTACCCAGTAGTTACTCAAAATTCCGATTGCCCAATCGCGTATTGACTGATTGATCCCCGTGGCGCGCTCTGCTGCTGGGGTGGAGCGCGCCATATGACTGAAGTAGAAGCCAAAAAGCCGCAAGAGAGCATGCAGGACCGCCTGGCCCAGGTGGTTGAGCTGCTGCATCGTCATCGGCTGGTCGAAAGCCTGGCGCATCGCCAGGAGGGCCAGCACCGGGACCTGGTGGAAAACCTGGTCCATCGACAGAATCTCGCCGAACTGCAACGCAAGCTCGATGAGCTGCACTCGGCCGACGTCGCCCATATTCTGGAAGCCCTGCCGCTCGATGAGCGCCTGGCCGTCTGGCAGCTGGTCAAGGCTGAGCGTGACGGCGACATTCTCCTCGAAGTTTCCGATGCCGTTCGCGAATCGCTGATCGCCGACATGGATGATCACGAGATTCTCGCCGCAGCCAAGGAGATGGACGCCGACGAGCTGGCGGATCTGGCCCCTGAGCTGCCGCGCGATGTGGTCCTCGAGCTGATGGAGTCCCTCGATGCGCAGCAGCGCGAGCGCGTGCGCTCGGCGCTGTCCTACGAGGAGGATCAGGTCGGGGCGCTGATGGACTTCGAAATGGTCACCATTCGCGAGGATGTCAGTCTCGAGGTAGTACTGCGCTACCTGCGCCGCCTGAAGGAGCTGCCGGGGCATACCGACAAACTATTCGTGGTCGATTACGACGGCATCCTCAAGGGCGTGCTGCCGATCAAACGCCTGCTGGTCAACGATCCGGACAAGCAGGTTGGCGAGGTGATGGCCAGCGATCCGGTCAGCTTCGGCCCGGATGAGGATGCCTACGATGCGGCCCAGGCCTTCGAGCGCTACGACCTGGTTTCCGCGCCGGTGGTCGATGCTGCCGGCAAGCTGATCGGGCGCCTGACCATCGACGAAATGGTCGACCTGATCCGCGAGGAGAGCGAGACCGAAGTGCTCAACATGGCCGGTCTGCGCGAAGAGGAGGATATTTTCGCCTCGGTGTGGAAATCGCTCGGTAACCGCTGGTCCTGGCTGGCGATCAACCTGATTACCGCCTTTGTCGCTTCCCGCGTGATCGGGCTGTTTGAGGGTTCCATCGAGAAGCTGGTGGCCCTGGCGGCGCTGATGCCCATAGTGGCCGGGATTGGCGGCAACTCGGGGAACCAGACCATTACCATGATCGTGCGCGCGATGGCGCTGGATCAGATCAGTACCGGCAATACCTCGCGCCTGATGCGCAAGGAGCTGGGCGTGGCGCTGGTCAACGGCCTAGTCTGGGGCGGAGTGATCGGCGTGGTTGCCTTCCTGCTCTACGACAGCTGGTCGCTGGGCCTGGTCATGACCGGGGCGATGACCCTCAACCTGTTGCTGGCGGCCTTGATGGGCGTGCTGATCCCCATGACCCTGGCGCGTATGGGGCGCGATCCGGCGATGGGGGCCAGCGTGATGATCACGGCGATGACCGACAGCGGTGGCTTCTTCATCTTTCTCGGTCTGGCCACCATCTTTTTGCTATAGGTCCGAGGGGTAGGGAAGCCGCCTGCGGGCGGCTTTTTCGTGGTCATAAAAAAGCCGGCAATCAAGCCGGCTTCTTTGTTTTTGCGGGGTGTCATGCCTGCTCGGTGGCGAGCTCGGTATCGTGGGCGATAAGGGCGACCAGGGCGTTCTGCTGGCGATGCGAGAGCTGGCGGAAGCGCTGCAGCAGTTCGCGTTCGTGCAGGGAAAGCTCGGGGCTGTCCAGGCGCAGCTCTTGATCGTCACCCAGCGCGCCTTCCTGCAGCAGGGTCTGCTCCAGGCGGGCGATGATTTCCGAGTTCATGCTGCGATGATGGTTGCGCGCCACGTCGGCGATGCGCTCGCGCATGCCGTCGGGAAGACGAACCACAAACTTGTCAGCCGTACGGCTGGAATAGATAGCTTGTTTCATAGGGCGCATACATTAAACCGGTTAGTTCAGGAAAGCGATGCTGGCACTTGGCTATGGAATTGTTACTGCTTTGACAGCATTTGACACTAGCCGTTCAGTCGATTGAGCATCGTCGATTCGGTGGTGGGTCGAGTATTTGACGCCAATTACGCGGCGAATTTTGCGCATAATACCGGCGCATTGCCAGCACCAGTTGTCCGAAATGCGTGCCAATCAGCAAAAGCGCTGGGGCTGTGGCGTGGGACGGGGGTAAAGAATGCTGTGCTGCGTGAGTAGCGTCGTGTTAGTGCCGGGTTGGGCATGACAAATGCGGGCATGCCCGTTAACATGCGGCCCGGTCAAATTCCGCCGTTGCATGCCGCGCGTTGCAGGTCCCAGTAGCTCAATTGGATAGAGCATCCCCCTCCTAAGGGGAAGGTTGGCAGTTCGAACCTGCCCTGGGACACCATTCCAATCAAAGTCGTCAGAAGATTCCCAGTTTTTCGTCGGGTCACCCAGGGTGCGGGGTGGGTGCGGCAAGGGTGTGGGCGACAATCAGAAAACTCCGCTCAGACCCGCCGCTGCGGGGTCTTCCCCATGCTGCCATTTCACTCCGAGGTGGCATGCGTATGTGAGTGGGGCGCTCCCCGGCATTTCTGTCTGTTTCAGGCGTCGCGCAGGAGGTCGTGGGCGTTGAGCAGGCTGTAGGCGATTTCCGGGCGTTTCTCCAGGCCGCGGCGAATCGCGGCGGGAATCGATTGGCGGGTTTTGCGGCACAGGCCTGGCAGTTCGTCGATGTGGATGACGATGCCGCGCATGCTGCGGACTTCGTTGAAGCCGGGGGCGACCTGTAGGCGAATGCCCAGCTGCTCGTGGATGCGGCGCTGCATATGCTCGAGGTCGTTCAGGTCCGCAATATTTTCCAGGCGTTCGAGCAGGCGCTTTTCCTCCGGGCGAGTCAGGCGCAGGATGCGCAGGTCGGCACTGGGGCTGTCCAGCAGCTGTTCGCGCCCGCAGATGCAGGCTCCGGGTGGGCAGGGTTGGCGGGTTGGTGGTGAGGGCGTCATGGCCTCCGATCATAGCGAGCAGCATTCACTGTTGCCTATCGGGCTTCGTCGGCTGACGTGCGACCGGGGTTTTTGGGTGCGCCAGGCAACAGGTGGATGGAATGCAGCGACAAGTTGAGCGAAGTGGGGTGCTGGGCGATCTGCTCGACTCCCCGCTGGGGCGCATGATTGCCCTGGTGGATGAGCGGGGCGCGTTGTTGCGTCTGGACTTTCTGCCCGATGAGCAGCAGTCGCCGATGCTCTGGCAGGGCTTCATCTGGCAACGCGACGCAGTGGCCGTGGCGCCGATCGCGCTCCAGCTCGGTGAGTATTTCGCCGGGCGCCGCCGGGTCTTCGATCTGCCTCTGGCGCCCCGTGGCACGCCCTACCAGCAGGAAGTCTGGAGCCGGCTGCGCCAAGTGCCCTATGGCGTCACCCTGACCTATGCCGAGCTGGGTGCACGCCTGCTGCCGCACAAGACTTCGGCGCGGGCCATCGGTCGGGCCAATGCGCTCAATCCGATCTCGATCATCGTGCCGTGCCACCGCATCATCGGTGCCGATGGCAGTCTGACCGGCTATGCCGGCGGGCTGGCGCGCAAGCAGGCCTTGCTCGAACTGGAAGGTGTGCCGACAGCGGGGCGCCAGCAGTCGCTGCTCTGAGTGGGATGCGATGGGGCTTTCTGTGTGGCAGAAACGAAAAAACCGGCCGCTGTGGGCCGGTTTTCGGAGCAGTTTGCCTGGCGGCTTCACTGCTTTCGGGAATTTGGTCGGAGCGACAGGATTCGAACCTGCGACCTTCTCGTCCCGAACGAGACGCGCTACCAAGCTGCGCTACGCTCCGTTCAATGGCGCGCATTGTACCGAAAAAGTTTTGTTGCACAAGGGGTTAGCCTGAATTTTTGTTTGCAGACGGAGCGCTGCGCCTCGGTGCGGACGCGGTATGGGGCTGCTGGCTAGCTGGCGGGGCGCAGGGGGCAGGTGCTACGGCCGAGCGCCGCCGCGCTCGCCGCCAACAGCTCAGGGGTGTTCAGGTTGGCCAGGCGCGGGTCGTCTGCGGCGCAGTCGAGGGCCTGGGCGCCGAGCTGCAGCAACAGGCGCCGCGGGCTGCGCTCGCCGGCCTGCCAAGCCTGTTCGATGGCGCCGGCGAGGCTGAGCGGCAGCAGGCAGAACAGCGGTTCCCACTGCTCACCACGGCAGATCAGTAGCGGCTTGTCCGGTTGCTCGGCGGCGCGGGTGCGCATGGCCTGCAGCAGGGCCGCATCGATCAGTGGGGCATCGCAGGGCAGTATCAGCAGCCAGGGCTGGCGGGCAGCTCTGAGACCGGAGCGGATGCCGGCCAGCGGGCCGGGGAATTCGCCATCGTCATCCTGCACCAACTGATCGGCGAAGGCCGCGTAGCGCTCGGCGTTGCGGTTGCAGGAGATGATCAGGTCGTCGCTCAGCGGGCGCACCACGGCGTGCAGATGGGCGATCAACGGTTGTCCGCGCCATTGCAGCAGGCCCTTGTCCTGGCCGCCCATGCGCTGTCCGCGACCGCCGGCCAGGAGCAGGATGGAACAGGCGGGAAGGGGGCTTGAATCGGTCATGGCGGTGCTCCGGCTGGGGCCTGTGATATAACACCGGCCTGTTTTCGCCACAACCGGATTGCGCCATGAGCCACAAGGCCGAGGCGGCATTCGTGCCGCTGAATATCGTCGTTTTGACCGTCAGTGATACCCGCAGCCTGGACACCGATACCTCGGGCCAGCTGTTCGTCGATCGCCTGACTGCCGCCGGACACACGCTGGCCGCACGGGTGCTGCTGAAGGACGACCTGTACAAGATCCGCGCCCAGGTCGCTGGCTGGATCGCCGAGGACCAGGTGCAGGTGGTGCTGATCACCGGCGGCACCGGCTTCACCTGCCGCGACAGCACCCCGGAAGCCGTGAGCTGCCTGCTGGACAAGCAGGTGGACGGCTTCGGCGAGCTGTTTCGGCAGATTTCCGTGGCCGACATCGGCACCTCCACCATCCAGTCGCGCGCCTTGGCCGGCCTGGCCAACGGCACCCTGGTGTGCTGCCTGCCGGGCTCGACCAATGCCTGCCGCACTGCGTGGGACGGCATCCTCGCCGAGCAGTTGGACAACCGTCACCGGCCCTGCAACTTCGTGCCGCACCTCAAGGCGGTCGGGGCCTGCGAGAGTCGCGGATGAGCCTGTTGCCGGTCGAGGAGGCCCTGGCGCTACTGCTGGCCCAGGCCGCGGCCTCGCCGATTGGCGAGTGCGAACATGTGCCCCTGGCTGATGCCGATGGCCGCGTGCTGGCCGAGGCGCTGATCGCCGACCTGGACCTGCCGCCCTGGCCGAACAGCGCCATGGACGGCTACACCCTGCGCCTGGCCGACTGCACGGGTGAGCCGCTGCCGGTCAGCCAGCGCATCCTCGCCGGCCAGGCGCCCGCGCCGCTGCAGCCGGGCACCTGCGCGCGGATCTTCACCGGTGCACCGCTGCCGGCCGGGGCCGACTGCGTGGAGATGCAGGAAAACGCCGAAGTCCTGGCCGATGGCCGGGTGCGTTTCCGCGAGCCAATGCGGGCGGGGCAGAACGTCCGTCCGCAGGGCCAGGAAACCCGTGCAGGCGAGCAGGTGCTGGCCGCCGGCACTCGCCTGGGCCCGGTCGAACTGGGCCTGGCCGCGTCGCTGGGTCGTGCCGAGTTGGCGGTACGGCGCCGGCCGCGGGTGGCAGTGCTATCCACCGGCGACGAGTTGATCGAGCCCGGCTTGCCGCTGGGGCCGGGGCAGATCTACAACAGCAACCGCAGCCTGCTGTGCGCCTGGTTGCGTCGCCTGGGCTGCGCGGTGGTGGATGCTGGCATCCTCGCCGACGACCTGCAGCGCACCCGCGATGCCCTGGCGGCGCTGGCCGATGTCGACCTGATCCTGTCCACCGGCGGAGTGTCGGTGGGCGAGGCGGACTTCCTCGGCCAGGTGTTGCAGGAAGACGGCGAGCTGACCCTGTGGAAGCTGGCGATCAAGCCGGGCAAGCCGCTGACCTGCGGCCACTACCGCGGCGTGCCGGTGATCGGCCTGCCCGGTAATCCGGCCTCGACCCTGGTCACCTTCGGCCTGCTGGCGCGCCCCTATCTGCTACGCCGCCTGGGCGTGGTCGCGGTCGAGCCGCTGGCCATCGGCGTGCCGGCCGGTTTCACCTGGAGCAAGGCCGGCAAGCGCCGCGAGTACCTGCGCGCGCGCCTCGAAGGCGGCCGCGCGGTGCTCTATCCGAACCAGAGTTCCGGTGTGCTGCGCAGCGCCGCCTGGGCCGATGGCCTGGTGGAAGTGCTGGAAGACAGGACCTATGCCGAAGGCGAGCTGCTGCGCTTTATCCCGCTGAGCGAGCTGCTGGGGTAGGGCTGTCCACGTTCCCGTAGGGTGCACCGTGCGCACCGAGACGCTATGCGGGCCTGCAGTGCACCCTACGCAAGAGCGGCTCGCCCAGGTTCCAGGCGCTGCGCGGGTTTCACCCGCCCTACAGCAGATTGCCCTTGTGCCGCTCGCGGTACTCGCCCGGGGTCATGCCGGTGCGTGCCTTGAAGCTGCGGTGCAGCGAGCGTGCTTCGGTGAAGCCCAGGTAGCTGGCGATATCTTCGATCGCCAGGTCGCTGCGCAACAGGTAGTGCTCGGCCAGTTCCTGGCGCAGCTGGTCGAGGATTTCCTGGTAGCTGGTGCCGGCGTTCTGCAGGTGACGCTGCAGGGTGCGCACGGTCATGTGGAACTTCTCGGCGACCTTCTCCTTGCGCGGCAGGCCGTCCTTGAGCAGCAGGCGCAGGGCGTTCTTCACCCGTTGCGGCAGCGGCTCGTTGTCGTCGAGGCCGGCCATCAGGGTCAGGGCGTGTTCTTCTAGGGTGCGCAGCAGGTTGGCATCGGCCTGGCGCAACGGAATGACCAGGTAATCCATGGGCACCAACAGGGCGTTGCAGGGCTGCTCGAACAGCACCGGGCAGCCGAACACGTCTTCGTAATCGGACTGGGTGGTGTCGGCGGGGCGGGCATGTTGCATCCACACCTCACGCGGCGACTTGTCCATGTCGGCGATCCAGCGCGCATAGAGCATCCACGAAGCGAGGACGCCCTCGACCATGTGCCGGCGGACGTCGGGGCGTTCGTGGCGGCAGTTCCAGACCAGCTTGATGTGGTCGCCTGCGGCCAGCAGCTGGCTGGTGCCCATGTCGCCGACCAGTTTCTCGTAGGGCACGATGCGGCTCATGGCTTCGCCCAGGGTGGCGCAGTTCATGGTGATGTAGCCGAGCACGCTCCAGTAGCCGGGCTGCACGAACTGCGCCGAACGCAGGCCGAACAGCGGGTCGCCGGAGACTTCCAGCAGATGGCTGAGCAAGCGCTCGTGCAGCTCGCTGGGGATGCGCTTGCCGTTGTCGGCGAGGTCTTCGGCGCTGATGCCGACCGCCGTGCGCACGGCTTCCACGTCCAGGCCGAGGCGTTCGGCATGGCGCAGGTATTTGATCAGGGCGGGAACCGAGGTATAGCCAAGGGTCAGCATGGTTCTTGTTGTTCTGCTTGTCTTGATTGGCGATAACCGCTGTCCCGATCCGACAGTGACCGGGTGACGCGGCCGGCTAGTATAGGCAGCCATCGATGGTCAGCGGAACACACAGGGGAGCGGCAGATGCGACGTTGGAACGGATGGGGTGACGAGGCCACGCAGGTGGTGCTGCCGGCCAATGGCGGCGCCTTCCTCGAGGCGCGGGTCGGTAAGGGCCAGGCGCTGGCCGATGCCAGCCTGGCGCAGGTGCTGGCCCGGGTGCCGGCGTCGCGCCTGCTCGCTCGCCATCCGCTGGTCAGCCTGGACGCCGAGGTGCGCGTGCGCCATGCCCGCGGGCAGAGCCTGCCGGACTGGCTGGCCATGCGCTCCGGCGACTTCGGCGTGTTCCCCGACGGCGTGGCCCTGCCGGAAACCCCGGCGCAGATCCGCGAGCTGCTGGCCTGGGCCCGCGAGCACGACGTGATCGTGATCCCCTACGGTGGCGGCACCTCGGTGGCCGGGCATATCAACCCGGTCGAGTCCGAAAAACCGGTGCTGACCCTGTCGCTGGAGCGCATGACCCAGCTGCTCGACCTCGACGAGAGCAGCCTGATCGCCACCTTCGCCCCCGGCGCCAACGGCCCGCAGGTGGAAGCGCAACTGCGCGCCCGCGGCTACACCCTCGGCCACTTCCCGCAGTCCTGGGAGTTGTCGACCCTCGGCGGCTGGGTCGCCAGTCGTTCCAGCGGCCAGCAGTCGCTGCGCTACGGGCGCATCGAGCAGCTGTTCGCCGGCGGCAAGGTGGAGACCTTCGCCGGCACTCTGGAAATCCCGACCTTCCCGGCCTCGGCCGCCGGCCCCGACCTGCGCGAGCTGATCCTCGGTTCGGAAGGGCGCTTCGGGGTGATCTCCGAGGTCAAGGTGCGGGTGACCCGACTGGCCGAGCAGGAGCAGTTCTTCGCCGTGTTCCTGCCCAGCTGGCAGCAGGCCCTGGCCGGCATCCGTGCGCTGGTGCAGGCCCGCGTGCCGCTGTCGATGCTGCGCCTGTCCAACGCCATCGAGACCGAAACCCAACTGGCCCTGGCCGGCCACCCCGGGCAGATCGCCTGGCTGGAAAAATACCTGGCCCTGCGCGGCGCCCGCGCCGGCAAATGCATGCTGACCTTCGGCGTCACCGGCAACCGGGCGCAGAACGCCCTGTCGGTGAAACAGGCCAAGCGCATCCTGCGCGCCGAGGGTGGCGTGTTCACCGGTACCCTGCTGGGCAAGAAGTGGGCGGAAAACCGCTTCCGTTTCCCCTACCTGCGCCACGGTCTGTGGGAGGCCGGTTACGCGGTGGATACCCTGGAAACCGCCACCGACTGGAGCAACGTCGACAACCTGCTGAACAAGGTCGAGGACAGTCTGCGTCATGGCCTGAGCGAGGAGGGCGAGCGGGTGCACGTGTTCACCCACCTGTCGCATGTCTACGGCCAGGGTTCGAGCATCTACACCACCTACGTGTTCCGCCCCGGCAGCAGCTACGGCGAGACTCTGGCGCGCTGGAGCAAACTCAAGCAGGCGGCCAGCCGGACGATTGCCGACACCCGCGGCACCATCAGCCATCAGCACGGCGTCGGCCGCGACCATGCGCCGTACCTGCAGGCGGAGAAGGGCGCGCTGGGTATCGCCGCGCTGAAGAGCATGGCGCAGCATTTCGACCCGGATGGGCGCCTGGCACCCGGCGTGCTGCTGGAAGACTGAAGATGGCCTGGAACGCCGCCTGGCGTGAGACTGCGCTGCCCGAGCTGGCGGCACGCGACTGGGACCTGATCGTGGTTGGCGGCGGCATCAGCGGCGCCGGCATCCTGCGCGAGGCGGCGCGGCGCGGCTGGAAATGCCTGCTGCTGGAACAGCGCGATTTCGCCTGGGGCACCTCCAGTCGCTCGTCGAAGATGGTGCATGGCGGCCTGCGCTATATCGCCAAGGGCCAGCTCGGCCTGACCCGCGACTCGGTGCGCGAGCGCCAGCGTTTGCTCGGCGAGGCGCCGGGGCTGGTGGATGCTCTGCCGTTCCTGTTTCCCCATTACCAGGGGCAGTTTCCCGGGCCCAAGGTCTTCGGTGGGCTGCTCGGCGTCTATGACGCCCTGGCCGGCCAGCGCCTGCACCGCTATCAGCCGCTGCGCGAGCTGCGCTTTCTCGCTCCCGGTTTGCAGGACGAACAACTGCTGGGTGCCACCCAGTTCTTTGACGCGGTGACCGACGATGCGCGCCTGGTCATGCGGGTCTTGGGCGAGGCGCGCGCCGAGGGTGGCGAAGCGCTCAACGGCCTGCGGGTGCTCGAACTGACGCGCGAGAACGGTCGGGTAGTAGGACTGCAGGCCGAGGACAGCGAGTCCGGCCAGCGCTACGCCTTGCGCGCCCGGGTGGTGGCTCAGGCCACCGGCGCCTGGGCCGATGAGCTGCGCCGCCACGATGGCCGCGAACATATCCGCCCACTGCGCGGCAGCCACCTGCTGCTGCCGGCCTGGCGTCTGCCTGTGGCCCAGGCGATCAGCTTTATGCATAGGCAGGACAAGCGCCCGGTATTCGTCTTCCCCTGGGAAGGCGCCACGGTGATCGGCACCACCGACCTGGATCACGCCGAAGCGCTGGATCGCGATGCGCGTATCACCAGCGACGAGGTCGACTACCTGCTGGCCGCCTGCGCCCAGGTCTTCCCCGCGGTCGGCGTGACGCGCGGCGATGTGCTGTCGAGCTGGGCCGGGGTGCGGCCGGTGGTCAGTGCGGACGCGGCGCCCACCAGCAAACCCTCGGACGAGAAGCGCGAGCACGCCCTGTGGGTCGAGCCCGGCTGCGTGACCCTGGCCGGCGGCAAGCTGACCACTTTCCGTCTGCTGGCCTTGGAGGTGCTGCGCGCCTGTGCGCCCTTTGCCGGCAAGACGGTGGAGGATGTCGGACAGCCGGTGTTTCATCAGTCGGCGCCGCTGCGGTTGCCGGGCCTGAGTGCCACGCAGCAGCGCCGCCTGGCCGGTCGTCATGGACTGGCGCTGCCATGTCTGGCGGCCTTGCTGGAGGAACTGGGTGGCGAGCGCATCGGCGCCAGCGATACCCTGTGGGCCGAGCTGGCCCAGGCCTGCGACGACGAGCTGGTGCTGCACCTGGACGACCTGTTGCTGCGCCGCACGCGCATCGGCCTGCTGCTGGCCGAAGGTGCCGCCGCCGAGCTGCCGCGCATCCGTGCCCTGTGCCAGCCGCGCCTGGGCTGGAGCGATGCACGCTGGGACACCGAACAACAACGCTATCTGGAGCTGTGGCGCCGTTGCTACAGCCTGCCGTGACCTGCCGTGGAAACCGACGTGACCGAACAACGCTATCTGCTGGCCATCGACAACGGCACCCAGAGCGTGCGCGCGCTGCTCTTCGACCTGGCCGGCAACCTGCTCGGCAAGGGCAAGGTCGAGCTCGAACCCTATTACTCGGAGCACCCCGGCTGGGCCGAGCAGGACCCCGAGTACTACTGGACCAGCCTCGGCGAGGCCTGCCGGCGCCTGTGGGCCAGCGTCGATATCGACAAGCGCCTGATCGCCGGGGTATCGCTGACCACCCAGCGCGGCACCCTGATCAACGTGGACGAGGCCGGCAAGCCGTTGCGCCCGGCCATTCTCTGGCTGGATCAGCGCCGCGCCGAGGTGGCCGGGCACATCAAGGGGCCCTGGGGCTGGCTGTTCAAGCTGATCCGCGAAGAGGCGACGGTGGATTACTTCCGCGCCCAGGCCGAGGCCAACTGGATCGCCCAGCAGCAGCCGCAGATCTGGGCCAGTACGCACAAATTCCTGCTGCTGTCGGGCTTTCTTACCCATCGTTTGAGCGGCCGTTTCGCCGACTCGGTGGGCAGTTGCGTGGCCTACCTGCCGTTCGACTACAAGCGCCTGTGCTGGGCCAGGCCCAGCGACTGGAAGTGGCAGGCCATCCCGATCCAGCCGTCGATGCTGCCCGAACTGGTCAAGCCGGGTGAGCGCCTGGGTTCGATCACGGCCGACGCCAGCCGGCACACCGGCATTCCCGAGGGCCTGCCGCTGATCGCCGCCGCCTCGGACAAGGCCTGCGAGGTGATCGGCGCCGGCGGCGTGGAGCCGAGCACGGCCTGCCTGTCCTACGGCACCACGGCGACCATCAACACCACTCGCTCGACCTACCTGGAAACCATCCCGCTGATCCCGCCGTACCCGGCGGCGATTCCCGACCACTACAACACCGAGGTCATGATATTTCGCGGCTTCTGGATGGTCAGCTGGTTCAAGGAGCAGTTCGGCCACGCCGAGCGCCAGCGCGGCCTGGAGCTGGGGGTGGAGGCGGAAACCCTGTTCGACGAACTGGTCAACAGCGTGCCGCCCGGCTCCATGGGCCTGACGCTGCAGCCGTTCTGGTCGCCGGGCATCCGCGAGCCGGGGCTGGAGGCCAAGGGCTCGATCATCGGCTTCGGCGACGTGCACACCCGCGCGCACCTGTATCGCGCCATTCTCGAAGGCCTGGCCTACGCCCTGCGTCAGGGCAAGGAGAAGATCGAGAGGCGCTCGGGCACCCGCATCAGCCGCCTGCGCATCTCCGGTGGTGGTTCGCAGAGCGATGCGGCCATGCAACTGACCGCCGACATCTTCAACCTGCCGGCCGAGCGCCCGCACCTGTACGAGACTTCCGGCCTCGGCGCGGCCATCGACTGCGCCGTCGGCCTCGGTCTGCATCCGGACTTCCCCACGGCCATCGCCGCCATGACCCGCGTGGGCAAGGTGTTCCAGCCCAATCCGCAGGCGGTGCAGGTCTACGAGCGCTTGTACCGCGAGGTCTACCTGCGCATGTACAAGCAGCTACGCCCGCTGTATCGCAGCATCCGCGAGATCACCGGCTACCCGGCCTGATTACGCCACTCCAGGGACTTCCGCACCTAACGGGCTGTCTGCATATACTCGGGTGCATTCTGCACAAGGAGTAGGGCATGGCCGAACGCAAGGCGCTGCTGATCCTGCATGGCAAGCAGGCACTCAACGAAGAGGTGCGCGCCGCCGTGCTGGCGCGGCGCGAGGCCGGCTGGGAGCTGGCCGTGCGCCTGACCTGGGAGGCCGGCGACGCCGCGCGCCTGGTCGACGAGGCGCTGGCCGCCGGTTATTCGACCCTGATTGCCGGTGGCGGCGACGGCACCCTGCGCGATGTCGCCGAGGCCATGGCCCTCGGCGCTGCGCAGGCCTCTCTGGCGCTGCTGCCGCTGGGCACGGCCAACGACTTCGCCCGCGCCGCCGGCGTGCCGCTGTTGCCGGGCGAGGCCCTGGCCCTGCTGGATGAGCCGCCGCAGTCGATCGACCTGGGCGAGGTGGACGGCCAGCTGTTCCTCAACATGGCCACCGGCGGCTTCGGTTCGAAGATCACCGCCAATACCTCGGAAGAGCTTAAGAAACTGCTCGGCGGCGCCGCCTATTTCCTCACCGGGCTGACGCGCTTCTCCGAGGTGCACTCGGCCTTCGGCCGTTTCCGCGGGCCGGGCTTCGCCTGGGAAGGCGAGTTCCTCGCCCTCGGCATCGGCAACGGGCGCCAGGCCGGTGGCGGGCATGTGCTGTGCCCGCAGGCGCGGGTGGACGATGGGCTGCTGGATATCTGCATCGTGCCGGCTTCGCCGGATTTGGGCGGCACCCTGGGCACGCTGCTGTCCGGCGGGATTCTCGGCCTGGAGTCGGTGTCGCTCAGCGCGCGACTGCCCTGGGTCGAAGTGGAGGCCGCCGAAGGGCTGGACATCAACCTGGACGGCGAGCCGCTGGAGAGCAAGCACCTGCGCTTTAGCGCGCGGCCGGCGGCCCTGCGCATGCACCTGCCAGCGGGCTCGCCATTGCTGCGCGCGGCGGATTGAGCGGCGGCGGGCGCCAGGCTGGTTCCGTCGTAGCGGCTCAGGCATGATGGCGTCTGGCCACGATTTCATTTCGCCCGTAACCGGCCGATACACTGGCTAGACTCGATTCAGTTAACAGGAGCGCGCAATGGCCGGCATTCTCGATACCGTGGATCAACGCACCCAGCTGGTGGGCGAGAACCGCCTGGAAATCCTCATGTTCCGTCTGGCCGGCAGGCAACTGTTCGCCATCAACGTGTTCAAGGTCCAGGAAGTCCTGCAGCTGCCCAAGTTGACCCTGATGCCGCACCGCCACCCGCACGTCTGCGGGGTGGTCAACCTGCGCGGGCAGACCCTGCCGGTGATCGACCTGTCCCAGGCGATCGGCATGCGTCCGCTGACCCCGGGGGAGAACAGCACCATCATCGTCACCGAGTACAACCGCTCGGTGCAGGCCTTCCTGGTCGGCGGGGTGGATCGCATCCTCAACCTCAACTGGGAAACCATCCAGCCGCCGCCCGGTGGCGCCGGGCGCCAGCATTACCTGACCGCCATCACCAAGGTCGACGAGCAGATCGTCGAGATCATCGATGTGGAGAAGGTGCTCTCGGAAATCGCGCCGATGAGCACCAAGGTCTCCGACGAGAAGCTGGCCGACCCGCTGCTGGCCAAGGCCAGCGGTCGCGAAGTGCTGCTGGTGGACGACTCCAGCGTGGCCCTCAACCAGCTGCGCGAGACCCTGGCCCAGCTGGGGATCCGCACCCACAGCGCCAGCGACGGCCTCAAGGGCTTGCAGCAGCTGAAGAAGTGGGCCGACAGCGGCGAGGTGATGACCGACAAGCTGCTGATGATCTTCACCGATGCGGAAATGCCGGAGATGGACGGCTACCGGCTGACCACCGAGATCCGCAACGATCCGCGCCTGAAAGACCTGTACGTGGTGCTGCACACCTCGCTGTCCGGCAGTTTCAACGAGGCCATGGTGAAGAAGGTCGGCTGCGACAACTTCCTTTCCAAGTTCCAGCCGGACAAGCTGGTCGACGTGATTCGCCAGCGCCTGCTGCTCGACGAGTAGTGCGCCGCACACGGCGGGCTTGAGCTGTCGCCCCGTGCGCCGTATAACCGGCATCTTTGCCCTCAAGGATGCCGGCCATGCACCTCGCTGCTCTCTATCGCTACCCCCTCAAGTCGGGCCAGGCCGAAAGCCTGGCCAGCGCGCGCCTGGGCGCTCTGGGCCTGGCCGGCGACCGCCGCTGGATGCTGGTGGAGGAGGCCAGTGGGCGCTTCCTCACCCAGCGCCTGTTGCCGCAGATGAGCCAGCTGTCCGCCCTGTGGAGCGCCGCGGGCGGGCTGACCCTGAGTGCGCCGGGGCGCAGCAGCCTGGAGGTGGCGCTGCCGGAGGCTGACGGCAACCTGCGCGAGGTCAGCGTCTGGCGCGACAGCCTGAGCGTGCCGGATGCCGGCGATGCCGCCGCCGAGTGGCTGAGCGCCTTTATCGGGCGCGCCTGCCGCCTGGTGCAGGTGCCGGAGAGTCGCGCGCGCCAGGTCGACACCCAGTATGCCCGGCCCGGCGACAAGGTGGCCTTCGCCGATGGCTTCCCGCTGCTGCTGATCGGCCAGGGCTCGCTGGATGACTTGAGTGCGCGGGTCGGCCGGCCGCTGGAGATGCTGCGCTTTCGGCCCAATCTGGTGGTGCAGGGCAGCGCAGCCTTTGCCGAGGACGGCTGGAAGCGCATCCGCATCGGTGCGCTGGAGTTCGAGGTGGCCAAGGGCTGCAGTCGCTGCGTGCTGACCACCGTCGACCCGCAGACCGGCGAGCGCAGCGCCGACCGCGAACCGCTGGCCACCCTGAAGACCTACCGCGAGCGCGATGGCGAGGTGTACTTCGGGCAGAACCTGTTGCCGCGCGGAGTCGGCGAGCTGCAGGTCGGCATGCCGGTGGAGGTGCTGGAATAGCCTCCGGCCCCGCGTAGGAGCGGCTTCAGCCGCGAAGCCCTGCGCTCGGTCGCGCATGGCTCAAACGAAACGGGCGCCCTGGGCGCCCGTTTGCATTTCACTGATCGTCGAAGAAACGTTCATGCCAGTCCACCAGCGGCGTGGGGGCGTTGAGCTTCTGCCCGTAGATCACCGAGTAGGACAGCACGTTCTGCACGTACTGGCGGGTTTCGTCGAACGGGATGTTCTCCACCCATACGTCGAAGGCCAGGTGGTCGGCACCCTTCAGCCACTGGCGCACGCGGCCCGGGCCGGCGTTGTAAGCGGCCGAGGCGAGCACGCGATTGCCGTTGAACTGGCCATGCACCTGGCTCAGGTAGGCGGCGCCGAGCTGGATGTTCTTCTCCGGCACCAGGGCCTGCTGCGGGTTGGCCAGGGGAATGCCGAACTTGCGCGCAGTTTCCTTGGCGGTGGCCGGCATCAGCTGCATCAGGCCCATGGCGCCGACCGGCGAGCGGGCGTCGGCCATGAAGGCGCTTTCCTGGCGGGTGATGGCGAACACCCAGCTGGAGTGCAGACCGCGCAGCTTGGCCTGCTGGGTCAGGCTGGCCCGGTGCGCCATGGGGAAGCGGATATCCAGGTCGTCCCAGTACTGGGCCTGGCTGATGGTGCGGATGGCCGGGAAGTACCACTGCTTGTCGTAGGCCAGCTTGGCCTGGGCGACCATCTCCTCGCGGCTGAACAGGCGGCTGACGTGGTACCACTCGCGGCGCCCGTCGACGATCTGGCCGCGGTCGTGGAATTCCAGGGCGCGGCGGATGCCGGCGGTGTTGCGCACCTTCTGCATGACGCGCGGGTCGATGGCCATCGGCTTGTTGTTCAGGCTGTAGGGCGCCTCGATCCGGTCGGCGGCGAGGAAACCGTAGAAATCCCGTTCCTTGGCCAGCGGCTGATACAGGGCCGCGGCCTGCTTGCTCTGCGGCTGGGCCAGTTGCAGGCTGCGCGCCTGCCAGTAGCGCCAGCGGCTGGTGGCGGCCAGCTCGGCAGGCAGGCGGCTGGTCAGCTGGTAGGCGTCGTCCCAGCGCCCGTGGCGCAGCAGCAGGCGGGCGCGCCACTCGGATACGGTGTTGTCGCGCAGCTGCGGGTCGTACTGGGCCATCACGTCGAGGCCGCGCATGTCGAAGCGGCGGGCCAGGGTCAGGCCGATCTCGCGTGCGATGGCGACCTTTTCCTCGTCGGAGAACTTCATCGTGCGGGCGTAGACGTCGAGCAGGCTCAGGGCCTTGTCCGGGTCCTGGCGTGCCAGGCGGCGCAGGCCGAGACCGACCACATCGGCCATGGCGCGATCGGCCGGGACGAAGCGGGCGGTCTGGTTCAGCAGGAGGGGCTTCTGCGCCACTTCCAGAAGCAGCTTGCCTTGCTTGTCGTAGCTCGGCAGGCCTTTCACCAGGTAGCTGGCCAGGCCGTAGTTGCGCGCTTCGGCGGCCAGCTTGGCGCGTTTCCAGCGGCGTTCCTCGGTCAGCTGGCCATCGTCACGCCAGATGTTGAACAGCACGTCGCAGGCTTCCGGCTGGGACTTGCCGACCAGCCAGAGCTTCTCCGCAGTGACATTGCCTTCGGCCTTCATGCCGTGCTTGAGCTGGTACTGGCCGTACAGGCAGTCCAGCTCGGTGAAGTTCAGCTTGGGATCGTAGTGGTTGATGAAGGTCTGCCAGTCGCCGCGCTCGGCCAGCCAGCGCAACCAGCGCAGCTTCATCCAGCCGGCCTGCGGCAGGTCGCCGTGCTCGGCGAGGAATTTCTCGATTTCCTCGTTGCTTGCCCATTTCAGCCGGGCGGTCAGCTCGTCGTAGGCCAGGTAGGGCTCCAGCGGGTAGTCGCGCAGGGCCTCGGCATAGCGCAGGTAGGGTTCCTTGTTGCCCTTGGCCAGGGCGCGCTTGGCTTCGTCGTACATCTGGCGTTGCTGGGGCAGGCTGGCGGCCTGGGCGCAGGTGAGGCTGAGGGTGCCGAGAAGCAGGCAGGAACACAGGCTGAGCAGGGAACGGTACATGACACTTCCGAACAAAAGACAGAACAAGTGCGCGTGAGTGGGCACCGATACGCCTAGCTTAGCCTTTTGCGCGCCGCAGGCGAAAGCGCCGGGGCAGGGCGTGAAGCATGATGCATAAATGCCAGCAAGGTTTGCCGGTAACTCGGTTAGAATGCGTCCCCGGTTTTTTGGAAGTTGCCCGTCATGACCCTGCTCAAGTTCACCGATGTTTCCCTGGCCTACGGCGCCATGCCGCTGCTGGATAAGGTGTCCTGGCAGATCGCCCGCGGCGAGCGGGCGTGCATCATCGGGCGCAACGGCACGGGCAAGTCGAGCATGCTGCGCCTAGTCAAGGGCGACCAGATGCCCGATGACGGCGAGATCTGGCGCGCGCCCGGGCTGAAGATCGGCGAACTGCCGCAGGAATTGCCGCGGGCCGACGAGCGGACGGTGTTCGACGTGGTGGCCGAGGGCCTGGCCGGCGTCGGCGAGCTGCTCGCCCAGTACCATCATCTCAGCCAGAACATCCATACCGACGAAGACCTGACCAAGCTCATGCATGTGCAGCAGGAGCTGGAGGCCAAGGACGGCTGGCGCCTGCAGCAACTGGTCGACAGCACCCTGAGCCGCCTGCAGCTTCCGGCCGACAAGACCCTGGCCGAGCTCTCCGGTGGCTGGCGCCGCCGCGTGCTGCTGGCCCAGGCGCTGGTGTCCGAGCCGGACCTGTTGCTGCTCGACGAACCGACCAACCACCTGGACATCGGCGCCATCGCCTGGCTGGAAGAGGCGCTGCTCGGCTTCAACGGCGCCGTGCTGTTCATCACCCACGACCGTTCCTTCCTGCAGAACCTGGCCACGCGCATCCTCGAACTGGATCGCGGCGGCCTGATCGACTGGAACGGCGACTACGCCAGCTTCCTGGTGCACAAGGAGCAGCAGCTGGCCGCGGAAGAAACCGCCAATGCCCTGTTCGACAAGCGCCTGGCCCAGGAAGAAGTGTGGATTCGCCAGGGCATCAAGGCCCGGCGTACCCGCAACGAGGGCCGCGTGCGCGCGCTCAAGGCCATGCGCCAGGAACGCAGCGAGCGGCGCGAGCGCCAGGGCAAGGCCAATATCCAGCTGGAAACCGCGGACAAGTCCGGCAAGCAGGTGATGGTGGTCGAGCATGTCAGCTTCGCCCATCCCGGCGGGCCTAAGCTGGTCGACGACTTCTCCTTCGTCCTGCAGCGTTCCGACCGCATCGGTCTGCTCGGCGCCAACGGCACCGGCAAGACCACCCTGCTCAAGCTGTTGCTCGGCGATCTGCAGCCGACCAGCGGCAAGATCGAGGTCGGGACCAAGCTGGAAGTGGCGTATTTCGACCAATTGCGTCACCAGCTGGAACCGGAAAAGACGGTGATCGACAACGTCGCCGAGGGTCGCGACTTCATCACCATCGACGGCCAGAGCCGCCATGTACTGAGCTACCTGGACGACTTCCTGTTCAGCCCGCAGCGGGCTCGCACGCCGGTCAAGGCACTGTCCGGGGGCGAGCGGGCACGTCTGTTGCTGGCCAAGCTGTTCAGCAAGCCGGCCAACCTGCTGGTGCTGGACGAACCGACCAACGACCTCGACGTGGAAACCCTCGAGCTGCTCGAAGAAGTACTGCTGAATTTCCCCGGTACCGTGCTGATGGTCAGTCACGACCGGGCCTTCCTCGACAACGTGGTGACCAGCACCCTGGTGTTCGAGGGTGAAGGCCGGGTGCGTGAGTATGTCGGCGGTTACCAGGACTGGCTGCGCCAGGGCGGCTCGCCGCGCCTGCTGGGCGTGGGCGAGAGCAAGTCGGGCAAGGCCGAACTGAGCGCGGTGGCACCCGCTGCGCCAGTGGCAGAAGCCGTGGCGCAAGCGCCGGCGGCGGCAAAGAAGAAGCTCAGCTACAAGCTGCAGCGTGAGCTGGAGGCCATTCCCGGGCAGATCGACGCCCTCGAAACCCAGCTGGCAGCGTTGCAGACGCAGATCGCCGATCCGGCGTTCTACCAGCAGCCGGCGGCTACCACCGCGGCCGTGCTGGATCGTCTGCAGAGCCTGCAAGAAGAACTGGACCAACTCTTGGAGCGTTGGGCCGAATTGGAAGCCTAGGGGGCTGTTGATGTGTTGTCGCAGCCGCGACGGAGCCGGTTTTTGCGCGGAGCTAGGCACGATGAGTGAAGTTTGGTTATTCCAAATGAGCGACGAGTAACGACGTGCCGCGCAAAAAACCGGCCCGTCCCTTTGGGTTGCGCCTCAAATCACGCCATGCGGTGTTGCGGGACTTGGCAAGGGAGTGACCATTGCCTGCGTCCCGCGCCTTGCCTGGCGTAATTTGAGGCGGCAACGCGGTTTGCGACAACACATCAACAGCCCCCAGTAGCCTGTCGGAGACACGCATGGCGATTGAGTACCGTATTACTCTGGATGACAACCATCAGTTCAGCTACAGGATTGAGCTGGACCGGCAATATGATCACCAGGGGGCCGAGGCGACGCCGAAATGGACGCGCCTGGAACACAATCAGTGCAGCAACTGCCCGCTGAATAAAAACGAGTTCAGCCACTGCCCGGCGGCCGTCGATCTGCATCGGGTGATCGAGGATTTCCATGGCCTGCCTGCCGTGAAGAAGGCGCAGGTCTGGGTGCGCACGCCGGAGCGCGAATACAGCAAGCAGGTCAGCCTGGAGGAGGGCTTGCGCTCGCTGCTCGGGGTGATCATGGCGACGTGCGCCTGTCCGGTGCTGGCGCGTCTCAAGCCGATGGCGCACAACCACCTGCCGTTCGCCAGCAGCCAGGAGTTCATCCTGCGCACCATTTCCCTGTACCTGGCACGGCAATATTTCAACTTTCGCGAAGGGCGCCGCCCGGACTGGGAGCTGAAGGGCCTGGTCAAGCAGTTCCAGCAGCTGCAACTGGTCAATCAGGCCTTCTGGCAGCGCATCCACGACACCTGTGAGGGTGACTCCAACCTCAAGGCCTTCCTGACCTTCTTCTCCATGTCGTCGAGCATGACGGTGTCGCTGGAAACCCAGCTGCAGAAGATCCGTCCGCTGGTCATGAGCGCCGGCGAGGCCATCGAATAGGGCGCCTTGGCGCCCCTTTCTCAGCTCGGCTTCTTCAGGCGTACGGCCAGCACGTCGCACGGTGCCCCGTGCAGCACGTCGTTGGCCGTGGAGCCCAGCAGCAGGGCCAGGCCGTGGCGCCCGTGGCTGCCGACCACGATCAGGTCGCAGCCCAGCTCGGTGGCCAGTTGGTGGATTTCCTGGCGGGGTTGGCCGTACACCAGGTGGCGTTGCCCGCTCCCCAGTTGTTCATAGCGCTCGGCAAAACTCACCAGGCGTTCCTTGGCCTGGTCGAATTGCTGCTGCTGCAGCAGCGACAGGTCCATCGGCACGTCGCCGCCAAAGGCCATGGCCATGGGTTCGATGATATGCACCAGGGCGGCCTTGGCGCCGTTGCTGGCAGCCAGGTCCAGGGCGCGTTGCACGACGGGATGGCATTCGTCGGTCAGGTCGACGGCGATCAGGATGTGCTGGTAGGACATGGGGCTTGCTCCTTAAATGGGCGGCTACTTATTAACAGTATGGCCTGCCTGCTTCATAGCACAGGCTTTTCCCGCAGAGTGACAGTTATGACCTGGTGGATCGTGGTTTTGCTGGTGGGCGTGGCGCTCAGCCCGCTGGTCTGGCTGCGCCCCTCGCGCCGACAGAGTGGGCAGATGGCCCTGCGCCTGGCGGCCCGCCGCCTGGGGCTGGGCATGCAGCTGGTGCAGCAGGAGTGGCCGCATTGGCTGGAGTGCAGTCCGCCGGGTAGTTGTGCCCAGTATCACCGTGCGCGCCGTCGTGGCCGGCAGGATAGCTGGTGCTACTGGCAGGCGCAGCCCGGGCAGTGGCTCAACCAGTGGCGCGAGCCGTGCGCGGACGAGCAGTTGCTGGCGCAGTTGCGGCAGCTGCCGACCGATGTCTACAAGGTCGAGGCCGGACCTCAGATGCTCGCCTTGTACTGGGGCGAGCGCGGTGGCGAAGCCGAGCTGCAGCGGGTCGCCGGGCTGCTGGCAGAGCTGGCCTGAGGCGAGCGCGCCGAGTTTTTTTGGCATTATTCAGTCAATGAATAAGCCTTATCGCAGGGCTGGAATGCAATGAATGCAAGGCGCGGGCGGTATTTTGTGGTTTTTTCTGGGCTTCTGGTCATTGCGTGACGCTGTGCTCATTCGGTGCGCCTGTGTCGGGCAATTGACAATTGCCGGGTTTTCACAGAATGTGTGCACACCCAAATCAAACGGGCGTATGAATTGAGTGTTTGCCGTGAAGGCAGCGCCAATACAGCCCGATTATCGCGTCGGCGGGTGTGCCAGGCCGATTGGGGCTATGCTCGACGGCTTCGCCGTGGGCTAGCCTGCTCGTTGGCTCCGATGTGTACTGTTCAGCTTCCATACCGTGGAGATCAGTTGATGATTTACGAAGGTAAAGCCATCACGGTTAAGGCTCTTGAGGGCGGCATCGTCGAATTGAATTTCGACCTCAAGGGTGAGTCCGTTAACAAGTTCAACCGTCTCACTCTGACCGAGCTGCGTCAGTCCGTGGACGCCATCAAGGCCGACGGTTCGATCAAGGGCGTAATCGTTACCAGTGGCAAAGACGTATTCATCGTCGGCGCCGACATCACCGAGTTCGTCGATAACTTCAAGTTGCCCGACGAAGAGCTGGTAGCCGGCAACCTCGAAGCCAACAAGATCTTCAGCGACTTTGAAGACCTCAACGTGCCGACCGTCGTGGCCATCAACGGCATCGCCCTGGGTGGCGGTTTCGAGATGTGCCTGGCCGCCGACTACCGCGTTGCCGCCGAGACCGCCAAGGTCGGCCTGCCGGAAGTCAAACTGGGCATCTACCCGGGCTTCGGTGGCACCGTGCGCCTGCCGCGCGTGATCGGTACCGACAACGCCATCGAGTGGATCGCTTCCAGCAAGGAAGCCAAAGCTGCCGATGCCCTGAAAGTAGGCGCGGTCGACGCAGTCGTCGCTCCGGCCAAACTGCAGGAAGCTGCCCTGGACCTGGTCAAGCGCGCCATCTCCGGCGAGCTGGACTACAAGGCCAAGCGTCAGCCCAAGCTGGAAAAGATCAAGCTCAACGCCATCGAGCAGATGATGTCCTTCGAAACCGCCAAAGGTTTCGTCGCAGGCCAGGCCGGCCCGAACTACCCGGCTCCGGTCGAAGCCATCAAGACCATCCAGAAAGCCGCCAACTTCGGTCGCGACAAGGCGCTGGAGGTGGAAGCCGCCGGCTTCGTCAAGCTGGCCAAGACTTCGGTTGCGGAAAGCCTGATCGGCCTGTTCCTGAATGACCAGGAACTGAAGAAGAAAGCCAAGCAGCACGACGAGATCGCGCGTGACGTGAAACTGGCTGCCGTACTGGGCGCGGGCATCATGGGTGGCGGTATCGCCTACCAGTCGGCCTCCAAGGGCACCCCGATCCTGATGAAGGATATCCGCGAAGAGGGTATCCAGATGGGTCTGGCCGAGGCTTCCAAGCTGCTCGGCAATCGCGTTGCCAAGGGCCGCATGACTCCGGCGAAGATGGCCGAAGCCCTCAACGGCATTCGTCCGACCATGTCCTACGGTGATTTCGGCAACGTCGACATCGTCGTCGAAGCCGTGGTCGAGAACCCGAAGGTCAAGCAGATCGTCCTGGCCGAAGTGGAAGGCGTGGTTCGCGAAGACGCGATCCTGGCTTCCAACACCTCGACCATTTCCATCAACTTGCTGGCCAAGGCCCTCAAGCGTCCGGAAAACTTCGTCGGCATGCACTTCTTCAACCCGGTGCACATGATGCCGCTGGTTGAAGTCATCCGTGGCGAGAAGTCCAGCGATGTGGCCGTGGCTACCACCGTTGCCTACGCCAAGAAGATGGGCAAGAGCCCGATCGTGGTCAACGATTGCCCGGGCTTCCTGGTCAACCGCGTGCTGTTCCCGTACTTCGGCGGCTTCTCCAAGCTGCTGGGCTTCGGTGTCGACTTCGTGCGCATCGACAAGGTCATGGAGAAGTTCGGCTGGCCCATGGGCCCGGCGTACCTGTCCGACGTGGTCGGTATCGATACCGGCCACCACGGCCGTGACGTGATGGCCGAAGGCTTCCCGGATCGCATGGCCGTGGAAGGCAAGACTGCCGTCGACGTGATGTACGACGCCAATCGCCTGGGCCAGAAGAATGGCAAGGGTTTCTACTCCTACGAAATGGACAAGCGCGGCAAGCCGAAGAAGGTCTCCGACCCGGTTGCCTACGAGCTGCTGAAGGAAATCGTCGTCGAGCAGCGCGAGCTGACTGACGAAGACATCATTAACTACATGATGATCCCGCTGTGCCTGGAAACCGTTCGTTGCCTGGAAGACGGCATCGTTGAAACCGCTGCCGAGGCCGATATGGGCCTGATCTACGGCATCGGCTTCCCGCCCTTCCGTGGTGGTGCGCTGCGTTACATCGACGCCATCGGTGTAGCCGAATTCGTGGCCCTGGCTGACCAATATGCCGACCTGGGCGCGCTGTACCACCCGACCGCCAAACTTCGCGAAATGGCCAAAAACGGCCAGAAGTTTTTCGGTTAATCGAACGATCAGAGCGAGAGTAGAGATATGAGCCTGAATCCGAGAGACGCAGTCATTGTCGACTTCGGTCGTACCCCGATGGGTCGTTCCAAGGGCGGCATGCACCGCAATACCCGTGCCGAGACCATGTCGGCACACCTGATCAGCGGCGTGCTGGCACGCAACACCAAGCTGGACCCGGCTGAAGTCGAAGACGTGATCTGGGGTTGCGTCAACCAGACCCTGGAGCAGGGCTGGAACATCGCGCGCATGGCGTCGTTGATGACCCCGATTCCGCACACCAGCGCTGCGCAAACCGTCAGCCGCCTGTGTGGTTCCTCCATGAGCGCCCTGCACACTGCCGTGCAGGCGATCCAGACTGGCAACGGCGACGTGTTCGTGGTTGGCGGCGTGGAACACATGGGCCACGTCAGCATGATGCACGGCGTCGATCCGAACCCGCACCTCTCCCTGTACGCCGCCAAGGCGTCGGGCATGATGGGTCTGACCGCTGAGATGCTCGGCAAGATGCACGGCATCAGCCGCGAGGCGCAGGACGCCTTCGGTGAGCGTTCGCACCGCCTGGCCCACAAGGCCACCGTCGAAGGTAAGTTCAAGGATGAAATCATCCCGATGCAAGGCTACGACGAGAACGGCTTCCTGAAGGTTTTCGACTTCGACGAGACCATTCGTCCGGAAACCACTCTGGAAAGCCTGGCTGCGCTGAAGCCGGCGTTCAACCCGAAGGGCGGCACCGTGACTGCGGGTACTTCCTCGCAGATCACCGACGGCGCTTCCTGCATGATCGTCATGTCCGCCCAGCGCGCCGAGGACCTCGGCATCCAGCCGCTGGCCGTGGTTCGTGCGATGGCCGTACACGGTGTCGATCCGGCGATCATGGGTTACGGTCCGGTGCCGTCCACTCAGAAAGCCCTCAAGCGTGCCGGCCTGACCATGGACGACATCGACTTCGTTGAACTCAACGAAGCCTTCGCCGCCCAGGCTCTGCCCGTGCTGAAAGACCTGAAACTCCTCGACAAGATGGAGCAGAAGGTTAACCTGCACGGCGGCGCCATTGCTCTGGGCCACCCGTTCGGCTGCTCCGGTGCGCGTATCTCCGGCACCCTGCTGAACGTGATGAAGCAGAATGGCGGCACCCTCGGTGTGTCGACCATGTGCATTGGCCTCGGCCAGGGCATCACCACCGTCTTCGAACGCGTCTAAGCGTTTCGAGATGGAAGAACCGGGGCCCTGTGCCCCGGTTTTTGTTTTTGGGTAATTCTTAGAATCTGTCCAAAGTCTCGCGAGCTAGAGTCAGGCAAGGCGCAACGACCAACGGGAGTAACAGCCGTAGGCTGGCCCGAAGGGTGAGCGCCAGCGAATCAATAGGGCGAAGAAGCGCAGTTTACGAGCGGTAAATGAGTATCCTGAGCCCGACTTCAACGCAGCATGGCCGACGCGCAGCAGACTTTGAACAGGTTCTTATAGGGAGTCGAATCATGCAGCTGCAACCCGGCTTGTACCGTCACTACAAGGGCCCGCAATACCGTGTGTTCGGTGTCGCCCGGCATTCCGAGACGGAAGAGGATGTGGTGGTTTACCAGGCCCTGTATGGTGAGTTCGGCCTGTGGGTCAGGCCGCTGGAGATGTTCTGTGGCACGGTCGAGGTGGACGGCGAGACAGTCCCGCGCTTTGCTTTGATCGAGGCCGAGCCGGCACGTTTCGGTAAGGAGTGAGCAAGCAGCGCGCTTGACCTCACCTCGACGGCCACTATATATAGCGGTGCCTTTAGCGGCGCCGCCCGCTTTTACTCTCAGAATTCAGGAATTTTCCAATCCATGGGCAAATCGCTGGTCATCGTGGAATCCCCGGCCAAGGCCAAGACCATCAACAAGTACCTGGGCAACCAGTACGTGGTGAAGTCGAGCATCGGCCATATCCGTGACCTGCCTACCAGCGGTTCGGCCAGTAACGCCAAGGAACCGGCCAAGCGTGGCAAGGCCGCCGCTGGCGAGGCGCCGGCACTGTCGCCCAAGGAGAAGGCCAAGCGCCAGCTGGTTTCGCGCATGGGCGTCGATCCGGAGCATGGCTGGAAGGCCAAGTACGAGATCCTGCCCGGCAAGGAAAAGGTGATCGAGGAGCTGCGCCGCCTGGCCAAGGATGCCGACACCATCTATCTCGCAACCGACTTGGATCGCGAGGGGGAAGCCATTGCCTGGCACCTGCGCGAGGCCATCGGTGGCGATGACAGCCGCTACAAGCGCGTGGTGTTCAACGAAATCACCAAGAAGGCCATCCAGGAAGCCTTTTCCCAGCCCGGCGAGCTGGACATCAACCGGGTCAATGCCCAGCAGGCGCGGCGTTTCCTCGATCGCGTGGTCGGTTACATGGTCTCGCCGCTGCTGTGGCAGAAGATCGCCCGTGGTCTGTCCGCCGGCCGAGTGCAGTCGGTGGCGGTGAAGCTGGTGGTCGAGCGCGAAAAAGAGATCCGCGCCTTCGTTCCGGAAGAGTACTGGGAAGTGCACGCCGACCTCGGCACCGCCAAGGCCGCCACCGTGCGTTTCGAAGTGGTGCGCGAGAAGGGCGAGGCCTTCAAACCGGTCAATGAGGCGCAGGCCATGGCCGCGCTGGAAAAGCTGAAGGCGTCCGCCTACAGCATCGCCAAGCGTGAGGACCGGCCGACCAGCAGCAAGCCGTCGGCGCCCTACATCACTTCGACCCTGCAGCAGGCGGCGAGCAATCGCCTCGGCTTCGGCGTGAAGAAAACCATGATGATGGCCCAGCGTCTGTACGAGGCCGGCTACATCACCTATATGCGTACCGACTCGACCAACCTCTCGGCCGATGCCGTGGAGATGGTGCGTGGCTTCATCGAGAGCGAGTACGGCAAGAAGTACCTGCCGGCCAAGCCGAATGTGTATTCGAGCAAGGAGGGCGCCCAGGAGGCGCACGAGGCGATCCGCCCGTCCGACGTAAACCTGCGCCCGACCCAGATCTCCGGCATGGAGCGCGACGCCGAGCGCCTCTACGAGCTGATCTGGCGCCAGTTCGTCGCCTGCCAGATGCCGCCAGCCGAATACCTGTCGACCAGCGTCACCGTGGCCGCCGGCACCTTCGAGCTGCGCGCCAAGGGCCGTATCCTCAAGTTCGACGGTTACACCAAGGCGCAGCCGCAGCAGAGCAAGCCGGGCGAAGACGACGTGCTGCCGGACATGAACGAGGGCGAGGCGCTCAAGCTGATCAAGCTCGACCCCAGCCAGCACTTCACCAAGCCGCCGGCGCGCTTCTCCGAAGCCAGCCTGGTCAAGGAGCTGGAGAAGCGCGGCATCGGTCGTCCGTCGACCTACGCGGCGATCATCTCGACCATCCAGGAGCGGGGCTACGTGGCGGTGCAGAACCGTCGCTTCTACGCCGAGAAGATGGGCGACATCGTCACCGAGCGCCTCAACGAGAGCTTCGCCAACCTGATGGACTACGGCTTCACCGCCGGCATGGAAGAACATCTGGATGATGTGGCCCAGGGCGAGCGCGACTGGAAGCACGTCCTCGACGATTTCTACGGCGACTTCAAGAAGAAGCTGGAAGTGGCGGAAGTGGCCGACAGCGGCATGCGCGCCAACCAGCCGACCCCGACCGACATCGCCTGCCGCGACTGTGGTCGGCCGATGATGATCCGTACCGCCTCCACCGGCGTGTTCCTCGGCTGCTCCGGCTACGCCCTGCCGCCGAAAGAGCGCTGCAAGGCCACCATCAACCTGATTCCGGGCGACGAGATCGCCGCGGATGACGAAGGCGAGTCCGAATCGCGGGTGCTGCTGAACAAGCACCGCTGCCCGATCTGCGCCACGGCGATGGATGCCTACCTGCTGGATGAAACCCGCAAGCTGCATATCTGCGGCAACAACCCGGATTGCTCGGGCTACGAGATCGAGCAGGGCCAGTACCGGATCAAGGGTTACGAGGGCCCGAGCCTGGAATGCGACAAGTGCGGCAGCGAGATGCAGCTGAAGACCGGTCGTTTCGGCAAGTTCTTCGGTTGCACCAACAGCAGCTGCAAGAACACCCGCAAGCTGCTGCGCAGTGGCGAGGCGGCGCCGCCGAAGATGGACGCGGTGCCGATGCCCGAGCTCAAGTGCGAGAAGGTCAACGACACCTACGTGCTGCGTGACGGCGCCTCGGGCCTGTTCCTGGCCGCCAGCCAGTTCCCGAAAAACCGCGAGACCCGTGCGCCACTGGTGATGGAGCTGATCCCGCATAAAGACGAGATCGATCCGAAATACCACTTCCTGCTGGATGCGCCGAAGAAGGATCCGGAAGGCCGCCCGGCAGTTATCCGCTATAGCCGCAAGACCAAGGAGCAATATGTGCAGAGCGAGGTGGACGGCAAACCCACCGGCTGGCGCGCCTTCTTCGACGGCGGCAAGTGGAAAGTGGAAAGCAAGGGCTGATCGATCCGTTGCGGCGCGCCTGGCGCGCCGCTAGGCGATCTGCCGCGCACGAGTCTGGAGAGCCTTGCCATGGCGCAAGAACTGTATACCCGCACCAACCAGAAGATCTATTTCGCCGGTCTGGCCCTGGAAAATCTGCGCAAGGCCGAAGAAGGCCGGGCCATGAACGGTCTCGGCCAGGTTCAGGCCGAGCGCGAGGCGGCGCTGTTTCACCTGTACGGCGCGCTGCTGGGCTTGTGCCATGAGATTGCCGGCTACTACCGTTTGCCGCAGGCCAATGTGCCGCGCGCCGAATTGCTGCTGAATCAGGCCGTGCTGCAGGCGGCTCCCAGCCCGGAACTGGCCGAGCTGGTCGAGCTGGCGCAACAGCCGGAAACCTGGCTGGCGCAGTTGCTGCAGGCCTACGCCAAGCTGTTCCAGCCGCCACAGGCGCCGAAGACGGCCAAGGTCGATCCGACGTTGCCGCTGATCCAGGCGGTCAGTGTCGAAGAGGAGGTGCCGCCGCTGGGGCGCGAAGAGCTGGAGGCCTGGCGGCAGCAGCTCAAGCAGCTGGCCCTGCATTTTCGCGAGTCGCTCAGCGAGTGCTGAGAACCTGTTCAAAGTCTGCTGCGCGTTGGCCATGCTGCGTTGAAATCGGGCTCAGAATGCTCATTTACAGCTCGTAAACTGCGCTTCTTCGCCCAATTTCGCCTTGCCTGGCTCTAGCTCGCGAGACTTTGAACAGGTTCTGAGTACAGGATGGGTGGGCTAGGGCGGTTTTCCCTGGGCTGTTACACTGCGGGCCTGATTGGAGAACTTGTTTATGCCCACATCCTTCCTGGAAATCGTCGAGCTTCCTGACGGCCGTATTGCCCTGCGCCGTGCCGAGGATGAGGAAACCCTGGTCACCCTGGATTTCTCCGCCGACGCCAAGGCGTTCCTGCAGGGGCAGCATGTCGAGGTGGCCAAGGCCATGCTCAATATCGGCGTGCAGATGGCCGGCCGGCTGGCCGAAGGCGATCTCGAACACGACGATCAGCCGCGCGTTCTGCACTGATCCTGTGTCTGGGCGAGTCAGGCTCGCCCGGCGCCACCCGTCTCTCCACTTTGGCTAGGTCACTGCGACGCTAGCCGGATCAATCCAGACGAATATTCAGGCTCTGCGCGCTGCCTAGGCGGGCGGCGCTGCTCAGGCTTTGGCGCTGCGTCGGCTGCAGATCGATCCAGCTGACCACGGTATGGCTGCGCCCCAGGCGCAGCGCTTCGCAGGCGAGTTCGAGGGCATTCTGCCCGGCGCGCGGTTGCAGAAGCAGTAGGCGATCCAGGTTGAGGCCCGCACTGCGCAGCCAGGCGGTGGTCAGGCTGGCGGGCGGTGCGACCAGGGTCAGCCAGCGGGCATCCTGGTTCTGGCTCAGCTCACGCAGTACCGGCCCCAGCAGGTGGCGGCAGTGGCCGAGGGAGCCGGACAGGGCGAGCTCGCTGATCGGCTCGGGTTCTTCCAGCCAGGCCGGCAGCTCGGCCGAATCGAGTAGGAGAGGGGCCATGCTCTGCCCCAGGAAAGCTTCAAACAGCGGAAGTTGCGAACGATTCAGCGACTGCGGGAACTGCATGAAGCTCTCCTTACTACTTAGTGGCGAATCACGTTAGCGGCGGATCACGCCGACACTCAAACCTTCGATGATCAGATCCTGTTCTTCCAGATTCACTTCGATCGGGGCGAACTCGGGGTTTTCGGCTATCAGCAGCACCTTGTTGCCGCTACGCTGGAAGCGCTTGACGGTGACTTCGTCGTCGATGCGGGCGACTACTATCTGGCCGTTGCGGGCCTCGCGGGTGGTGTGTACGGCAAGCAGGTCGCCGTCGAAGATGCCGATATCCTTCATGCTCATGCCGCGCACCCGCAGCAGATAGTCAGCGCGCGGATGGAAGAAACCCGGGTTGATCTGGCAGGACTCTTCGACATGCTGCTGGGCCAGGATCGGCGCACCGGCGGCGACCCGGCCGATTATCGGCAGGCCTTCTTCTTCCTGGGCTTCCGGCTCGTAACCGGGAATGCGGATGCCGCGCGAGGCACCGGGAGTCATCTCGATGGCGCCCTTGCGGGCCAGGGCCTTGAGGTGTTCCTCGGCGGCGTTGGGCGACTTGAAGCCCAGCTCCTGGGCGATCTCGGCGCGAGTCGGCGGATAACCATTGGCTTCCAGGCAACGCTTGATGAAGGCGAGGATTTCGGCTTGGCGGGGCGTGAGCTTGAGCATGATGGTCGTCTGTCTGTTTATACAGTTGCTGTGATTATATACAGTGATATTGCCCTGGCAACTGTTCTTTTCACGGCACCGGCCCGGGCTTTTGTACCGCCTGCCTGCTTGGCGCAAAGCCTGGGCAATCTGCACTATGGTTAAATGCGTGACCGGTCGGCCATGATTGGGCTCATGAGACTTGACACGGCACCGACCTGAAACGTATGTTTCAAACAAGTGTTTGTCAGGTGGAGATGTCATGGCTCAGTCAGAAACTGTCGAGCGCATTCTTGATGCGGCAGAGCAGTTGTTCGCGGAAAAAGGCTTCGCCGAGACTTCTCTGCGTCTGATCACCAGCAAGGCTGGGGTCAATCTGGCGGCGGTCAACTATCACTTCGGCTCCAAGAAGGCGCTGATCCAGGCCGTGTTCTCGCGCTTCCTCGGGCCGTTCTGCGCCAGCCTGGAAAAGGAACTGGATCGTCGCCAGGCCAAGCCCGAGAGCAAGGCCGGCCTCGAGGATCTGCTGGAAATGCTGGTGGAGCAGGCCCTGGCGGTCAAACCGCGCAGCGGCAACGACCTGTCGATCTTCATGCGCCTGCTGGGGCTGGCCTTCAGCCAGAGCCAGGGCCACCTGCGTCGCTACCTGGAAGACATGTACGGCAAGGTGTTCCGCCGTTACCTGGTTCTGCTGCACGAAGCCGCGCCGCGCATCCCGCCGCTGGAGCTGTTCTGGCGGGTGCACTTCATGCTCGGTGCGGCTTCGTTCAGCATGTCCGGGATCAAGGCGCTGCGCGCCATCGCCGAGAACGATTTCGGCGTGGATACCTCGATCGAGCAGGTCATGCGTCTGATGGTGCCGTTCCTCGCCGCCGGCATGCGCGCGGAAACCGGCGTCAGCAGCGAGGCACTGGCCAGCGCCCAGCTGAAGCCTCGGGCCAAGGTCGCCGCCGCGGCAAAAGCCTGATTGCGGCTGTGCCCGGGCGGGCCGATCGGCTAAGCTAGCCGCCTATGCGTTCGCTCGATTTCCTGCACATTTCCCTCGCCGATCAGTGCCTGTACGGTTTTGCCGACGGGCAGCTGCTGCTGCGCCTGCCCGTCTCCACGGCTCTGAATGGGTCGGGGGAGCGCAGCGGTTCGAATTGCACGCCACGCGGCCGCCATCAGGTGCGGGCGAGGATCGGCGAGGGCTTGCCACTGGGTGCTGTTTTGCGCGGGCGGCGCTGGACCGGCGAGATCTGGAGCCCCGAGCTGGATCGGCAGTTTCCCGGGCGCGACTGGATCCTCACGCGCATCCTCTGGTTGAGTGGCTGCGAGCCGGGCATCAACCGCCTGGGCGCGGTGGATACCTTCCGGCGTTACATCTATCTGCACGGTACTCCCGAGCGGGAACCCATGGGCGTGCCGCTGTCCCATGGCTGCGTGCGCCTGCGCAACGCCGATTTGCTGACCCTCTTTCCCCGTGTGCCGCTGCATTGTGCGGTACTGATCGATGAGGCGCCGTGCCCCGCGTGGGCGGCTGCCGATCTCGGCTAAGGACTATTCGTGAAGACTCCCCTGTATGGTTCGCTGATGCTGGACGTGCAAGGCACCTGGCTGACCGCCGAGGACCGCCAGATCCTGCGCCAGCCGCAAGTGGCCGGGCTGATCCTGTTTGCCCGCAATATCGAAGACCCGCGCCAGGTGCGCGAGCTCTGTGCGGCGATCCGTGCCGTACGGCCGGATCTGCTGCTGGCGGTGGACCAGGAAGGCGGCCGGGTGCAGCGCCTGCGCCAGGGCTTCGTGCGCCTGCCGGCCATGCGCGCGCTGGCCGACAACGACAACGCCGAGTACCTGGCCGAGCAGTGCGGCTGGCTGATGGCGACCGAGGTGCTGGCGGTCGGCCTCGACCTCAGCTTCGCCCCGGTGCTGGACCTCGATCATCAGCGCAGCGCGGTGGTCGGTAGCCGCAGCTTCGAGGGTAATCCCGAGCTGGCGAGCAAACTGGCGGGTGCCTTCATTCGCGGCATGGCGGCAGCCGGCATGGCTGCCACCGGCAAGCACTTCCCCGGCCATGGCTGGGCCGAAGCCGACTCCCACGTGGCGATCCCGGTGGATGAGCGCAGCCTGGAGCAGATCCGCGGCAGCGACCTGATTCCGTTCCAGCGCCTCAGCCAGCAGCTGGCGGCGGTGATGCCGGCCCATGTGATCTACCCGCAGGTCGACAGCCAGCCGGCCGGTTTCTCCCGGCGCTGGCTGCAGGACATCCTGCGCGGCGAGCTGGGCTTTACGGGCGTGATCTTCAGCGACGACCTGTCCATGGCCGGCGCCCATGTGGTCGGCGATGCCGCCAGCCGCATCGAGGCGGCGTTGAATGCCGGTTGCGACATGGGCCTGGTGTGCAACGACCGCGGCGCCGCCGAGCTGGCCCTCAGCGCCCTGCAGCGCCTCCAGGTGCAGCCGCCCAAGGGCCTGGCGCGCATGCGCGGGCAGGCCTTCGCCACCACCGAATACCGCCAGCAGCCGCGTTGGCTGACTGCCGTGGCCGCCTTGCGCGCCGCGCAGCTGATCGATTGAGCTTGCTGTTGAAAAGGATAAGCGCATGACTGTCTACGCCATCATCGGCGGCACCGGCCTGACCCAGCTGGAAGGCCTGACCCTGACCGAGGAACTAGCCCTGGATACGCCCTACGGCGCGCCATCGGCAGCCATCCAGCGTGGCCTGTACGCCGGGCGCGAGGTGCTGTTCCTCGCCCGTCATGGCCATCCGCATCGCATTCCACCGCACCAGGTCAACTACCGCGCCAACCTGTGGGCGCTCCGCCAGGCCGGCGCGCAGGCGATCATCGCGGTCAACGCGGTGGGTGGCATCCATGCCGCCATGGGCAGTGGCCACCTGTGCGTGGCGCACCAGATCATCGATTACACCTGGGGCCGCGAGCACACCTACTTCGCCGGGGATATCGAGCACGTCACCCATATCGATTTCAGCTACCCCTATGACGAACCCCTGCGCGGCAAGCTGATCGATGCCTTGCAGGCGCTGGGCCATGCGCACAGCAGCCATGGCGTGTACGGCGCCACCCAGGGCCCGCGCCTGGAAAGCGTGGCAGAGATCGCGCGCATGGAACGCGATGGCTGCGATATCGTCGGCATGACCGGCATGCCCGAAGCGGCTCTGGCCCGCGAGCTGGAGCTGCCCTATGCCTGCCTGGCGCTGGTGGTCAATCCGGCGGCCGGCAAGTCCAGTGGCATCATCACCATGGCCGAGATCGAGCAGGCCCTGGCCGATGGCATCGGCAAGGTCAAGGCGGTACTGGCGCGCGTGTTGGCGGGCTGAGCGCACCTGCTGTAGGCCGGCGGCTGCTGCGTGGCTGGAGGCGGGTGGTGTTCAGTCTCGCCCGGGCCCCACGAGAATCCGCACAGTCGGTGCCGCAAGGCCAAGTGGCCTGGGTCAGCGGCTGGTTGGCGCAGTGAGCTCGGCGGGCTGAAGCTGTTCCTGCAACAGCTGCAGCGCGGCTCGCACGAACGGCCGGCGCTCGTCGCTGGCCACGGCGGCCTGCCAGTGGAAGACCATGCCCTCGACCCCTATCGGCCTCACCAGCAGGCCCAGTTCGTCGCCCAGCAGTTGGCGTCGTGGCAGCAGGCTGATGCCGGCGCCGGCGCGCACCAGGGCGATGATCGCCGGGATGTCCTGAATATGCTGCAGCGAACCCAACTCGATGCGTTGCGGATGCAGGTAGCGGCGGTAGAGGAAGGACTGCTCCAGTTCAAAGTGATAGAGCAGGTCGATCCCGGCCAGGTCGCCGGCTTCCAGCCAGGGCTTGGCGCCCAGGGGGTGGCCCGGCGGCAGGATGGCGACCATCTCGTCACGGTTCAGCGCCAACCAGTCGACGCCGCTGGTCGGGCTGGTTTCGCCGAGGATGGCGATATCGCAGTCATGGGCCAGCAGGCTGTCGAGCAGGTTGGGCACCTGTTTGACCTGCACCTCGATCAGCGGGAAGCGCTGGCGGAGCTGCAACAGGAAGCTCGGCAGCCAGTCGCTCAGGTGCATGCGGTCGATGGCCAGGCGCAGGCGTCCGGAGTCGCCGCGGGCATAGCGCGCCAGATGCTCTTCCAGAACCGCCACGTCGCCGAGGATGCGCTGGGCATGGCTGTCGAAAGCCAGGCCGGCCTCGGTCGGCAGCATGGCCTTCTGTGTGCGCTGGAACAGGGCTAGACCCAGGCGCTCTTCCAGTTCGGCCAGCTGCTTGCTCAAGGCCGGTTGTGAGATGAACAGCGCCTCGGCGGCGCGGGTCAGGTTGCCGGTCTGGCTGATGCTGCGCACCAGGCGCAGGTGCTTCATTTCCAGGCGCACGAATGCCGCTCCATTTCCAAGGGTCTGTTGCCGTTTCGTTCACGGTCGCGACGGAGCCCGTTTTTGTGCGGGACTAGGCGCGAGAGGCGAGGTTTGGTCGTCCAAATGAGCCGTCGAGTAACGACGGCCCGCGCAAAAACGGGCCCGTCCCTACGGGTTGCGCGCAAAATCGCGCCATGCGTCGTTGCGGGACTTGCCAAGGGAATGACCATTGCCTGCGTCCCACGCCTAGCCTGTCGCGATTTTGCGCAGCAACGCGGTTCGCGAACGAAACGGCAACAGACCCTGGTGACTGCCGGCGCCATCTTCTCCGTTGCGCCGGCAGTGGGCAAGCCGGGGGCGGATCAGTCGAGCTGGCGCGCCGGGATCAGGTCGGAGCGCTGGTCATCGATCCGGCGAATGGCCACCTGACAGCCGCCACTGACCCGCGGATCGGCGCGCGATTGCAGGACCACCAGCTGCCCGCCGATTTTCTTCAGCAGGGCGCGGTCGTACTCCATCAGGCGGTGGCAGGCGGCCACGTCGCCGCTGCCTTCCAGCGAGCAGGGGAAGCGGATCTCGCAGTAGGCGGTGTCGTCCTCCAGGCGCTCGATCTGCCAGAACTGCGGCAGGCCGAACAGGCGGCGCCATTCCTCGGCGATGGCCAGGGTGCCGTGCCGCGCTTGGCCACGGTTCTTGCGCCAGATCAGCTGCGCCAGCAGGCGCGCCAGCCAGCGCGTGCGCCAGTGCCAGGCGGTACGCGCCAGCGGGCCGGTGAAACCGTTGACCCGCCGGTAGAGGGCGATCTTGCTTTCGTCACTGCTCATTGCGGCAGCAGCAGGAGCACGCTGACGGCCAGCAGCACCAGCATGGTCAGGCCGTGGCTGACCTGGCGCAGCAGTAAAAGACGGGCTAACAGGCCGGTGCAGTAGAGCAGACGCAGCATGATGAAGGCGAAGCCGAGGGCGGCGGTCAGCGCCGGGCTGATCTGCCCACTGGTTTCCCCCAGATAGAGCAGGACGATGAACAGCACCGACTGCTCCAGGCTGTTGCCGTGGGCGCGCACGGCCTTGAGCAGATCGGTCTGGCCGCCATCGCCGAGGGCGATTTGATGGCGCATGCGCAGGCGCGAGACATTGAGTGACAGGCCGATCAGCAGCAGAGACAGGATCGCGGCGATATAGATGCTGTAGGGCATGGGGTGTTCCTCGTTGTTGTTATGGTTACTGGCGAGGTTAGGGGCAGGCGCCGGCGAAGTAAAAGCGCCAGTACTCATGGTGGCGATTCCCTGGGGTTATGGCAGGCTGAGAAAGGCTATGTACCCGTTGTGTGTTGCTGCGCAGCGTTGCTGTATGGGGTAAGCGGCTGATCGTGGGCGCGAATTCATTCGCGATCAGGGCCAGCGCCGAGTGGCCTGTTTATCGCGGATAAATCCGCTCCCACTAGAACTCGATGACGGGTGCAACACGGAGCGGTTCCGTAGACAAAAGAAAGCCCGACACGAGGTCGGGCTTTCGAGGGGCCGGCAGGCCGGGAAACTAGGCGGCGGGACGCTGCTGGCGCTGGTAGAGGAACTCCAGCACCGCCGTGCGGTACTCGTGGTACTGGCTGTCGTTGGCCAGGGCCAAGCGGTTGCGCGGACGCTCCAGCTGCACTTGGACGATATCGCCGATGGTCGCCGCCGGGCCGTTGGTCATCATCACGATGCGATCGGACAGCAGCACCGCCTCGTCGACATCGTGGGTGACCATCACCACGGTGCTGTGGGTCTCGCCGACGATGCGCAGCAGCTCGTCCTGCAGGTGGGCGCGGGTCAGGGCGTCCAGCGCACCGAAGGGTTCGTCCATCAGCAGTACCTTGGGTTCCATGGCCAGGGCGCGGGCGATGCCGACGCGCTGTTTCATGCCGCCGGAGATCTCGTTGGGGTGCTTGTGCGCGGCATGGTCGAGGCCGACCATGTGCAGCGCGGCGGCGGTGCGCTCCTTGAGCTGGGCCTTGTTCTCCTTGCCGGCGAAGACCTTTTCCACCGCCAGATGGACGTTGCCAAAGCAGGTCATCCAGGGCAACAGGCTGTGGTTCTGGAACACCACGGCGCGCTCCGGGCCGGGGCCGTCGATCTCGCGGCCATTGCAGATCAGGCCGCCTTCGCTGGCCTCCAGCAGGCCGGCGATCAGGTTGAGCACGGTGGATTTGCCGCAGCCGGAGTGGCCGATCAGCGAGACGAACTCACCTTTGGCGATGCTCAGGTTGACGTCACTGAGCGCCTGGAAGCGGCCTTTCTTGGTATCGAAGTGTTTGCTGACGCGGGTCAGCTCGACGAACTTGTCCATGGCGAACTCCTTAGCTGGCGTAGTCGAAGCGCTTGGCCAGCAGGAGCAGGGCTTGCTCCAGGGCCAGGCCGACCAGGCCGACGATGATGATGGCGATGAGGATGTGTTCGACGTTGAGGTTGTTCCATTCGTCCCACACCCAGAAGCCCAGGCCGGTGCCGCCGGTGAGCATTTCCGCGGCGACGATCACCAGCCAGGCCACGCCGATGGCCAGGCGGATGCCGGTCATCAGGTGCGGCAGCACGGCGGGGAAGAGGATGCGGGTGAGCACCTTGAACTCCGACAGCTTGAGCACGCGCGCCACGTTGAGGTAGTCCTGCGGCACGCTGGCGACGCCGGCGGCGGTGTTGAGAATGATCGGCCAGATCGAGCTGATGAAGATCACCCAGATCGAGGCCGGACCGGCAGCTTCGAACACCAGCAGGCCAATCGGCAACCAGGCCAGTGGCGAAACCGGGCGCAGCAGGCTGATGATGGGCGAGAGCATGTTGGCGAGGAAGGCGAAGCGGCCGATGGCGAAGCCGAGCGGAATACCGATCAGCGCCGCCAGGCCGAAGCCCAGACCGACACGGCCAAGGGAATGCAGGATATTCCAGCCGATGCCCATGTCGTTCGGGCCGTTGTCGTAGAACGGATCGGCGAACAGCTCCAGTGCCGAATACCAGGTCGACAAGGGGCCCGGCAGGCCTTCGCTGCGGGTGGCGATCAGGGCCCAGACGCCGATGAACAGGGCAATGCCGAGCAGCGGCGGAATAACTGCCTTGATCAGGTTGGTGAGGGCCTCCGCGCCAGGCAGGGCCCGGCGCGGAGTGCTGCTGGGGGCAACCGGGGTGGCCATTGTCAGTGGTGTTTTCACTGGAGCGTTCATCTAGGTGCCTCCGAAAATCAGGCTTTAATCGCGAAGGAATTGGCGTAGGCGGCCGGGTTGGAACCGTCCCACACCTTGCCGTCGATCAGGGTGCTTGCGCGCATCACGCTGCTCGGCACGGCCAGGCCCAGGGCGCCGGCGGCTTCGCTGTAGAGCTTGGTCTGGTTGATCTGCGCGGCCACGGCGGCGTAGTCCGGGTCGTCCTTGAGCAGGCCCCAGCGCTTGAACTGGGTGAGGAACCACATGCCGTCGGAGTGGTAGGGGAAGTTCACGCTGCCGTCCTTGCAGAAGACCATCGGGTTCTTGTCCTGCCAGCTGTTGCCCAGGCCGTCCTCGTAGTTGCCGATAAAACGCTGCTCGATGACCTCGGCCGGCGCGTTGACGTAGGCCTTGCCGGAGATGAGCTTGGCTGTGGCCTTCTTGTTCGCCTCGCTGGCATCGATAAAGCGGCTGGCTTCAAGCAGGGCCATGACCAGCGCGCGGGCGGTGTTGGGGTTCTGCTCGACGAACTCGCGGGAGCAGCCGAGGACTTTTTCCGGGTGGTCGGCCCAGATCTGCTGGGTGGTGGCGGCGGTGAAGCCGATCTTGTCGAACACCGCACGGGCGCCCCAGGGCTCGCCGACGCAGAAGCCGTCCATGTTGCCGACGCGCATGTTGGCGACCATCTGCGGTGGCGGCACGGTGATGGTCTTCACGTCGGTGAAGGGGTTGATGCCGTAGTTGGCCAGCCAGTAGTACAGCCACATGGCGTGGGTGCCGGTGGGGAAGGTCTGGGCGAAGGTCAGCGGGTTGCCGCCCTTCTTGATGTGTGCGGCCAGTTGCTCGCCGGTGGTGACGCCGGCTTCCTTGAGCTGCTTGGACAGGGTGATGGCCTGGCCGTTCTGGTTCAGGCCCATGAGCACGGCCATGTCCTTCTGTGGCCCGGCGACACCCAGCTGCGAGCCATACATCATGCCGTACAGCACATGGGAGGCATCCAGTTCGCCGGTGTTCAGCTTGTCGCGTACACCGGCCCAGGAAGCTTCCTTGCTCGGGTTGATGGTCAGGCCGTATTTGGCGGCGAAGCCCTGAGTGGCGGCGACCACCACCGAGGCGCAGTCGGTCAGCGGGATAAAGCCGATATTCAGAACGGCCTTTTCCGGGGCATCGGAGCCGGCGGCGTAGGCCGCGCTGCGCAGGAAGCCGGGGGCGGACAGGCCGAGGGCGGCGATGCCGCCGACGGTGCCGGCGATGGCGATGGACTGCTTGAGGAAGTTACGGCGGTTGTTGTTAACCGGGTCTTTGGAATCACGATCACTCATGGAGTTTTCCTTTTTCATGGGCAAAAAAAACGGCGTACGCCAGAGAAACCCGATGGGTGAGGGTGCTCTGGCGGACGCCGTTGTCCGTGATCCGCGGCCCACCGCCGTTGGTGTGCTGCGCAGGAATCTATTGGGGGTGTTGCAAGGGGCTTGCCAGTTTTATCTTGCGCAGGCACAGCAAACCCGCCGAGCGCTTCGGCTAGCTCGGTATGTTTCGATATAGTTCAATTGAATCAATCGCTTAGCAGCGTATTGCGGTTGTTCTAAACGCTCTGGGTGATGCGCCGGCAGATGGCCCGGCAGGGTGATTGACGAGTCACTGCGGTGCTGCGCAGCGTTGTCGTGTGCGCTTTTGGTTCGGCGTGCGCGCTAGCCGCGCAGGGTCGCCAGCGGCTGGGCGGCGAGCGCCTCGACGTAGTCGCGCAGCCAGCGCAGTACCTCCACCGCCTCCCAGCGCGCCGGGTCGAACAGGGCATAGGCCTGGCCCTGGTAGCCGACCACGTCCAGCTGGCGGTGATAGCCGGCGCGCTGCAGCAGCGCTTCGATCTCGGCGAAGCAGGTATTGAAGTGCACCCGCTTGAACGGGGTCTTGCTGCCGGTGACCAGGCCTTCCAGGTGCAGCTCCTCGACCATGGCGCGGATACTTTCCAGCGGCATCTGGTTCACTTTTTTCTTCAGCTGCAGTACGTCCTGCATGGTGGGGATCCTCTGCGGTGCACCGGGGTAGGTGCGCGTTGTGCGGGTGGAAATAGCCTAAACGAAAAATACTGTACAAATAAACAGTATTCGTTAATAGTGAGCTCACGCACTGCGATCAGTTACCTCCGCCTGCCTCGCAGGGGATTCACCGAGAAGAGGAGCCGCCTATATGCACCACAAGCCGATGACACTTCTGCTATTGGCCCTGCTGGCCGGCTGCGCGCAGCCGCAACTGGAGCAGCCCAAGGCCAATGGTGCCTATCTGGTGATCGAGGACGGCGCGGCCTGGGCGGTGCTGGTTTCCGATGGCAAGCGGGTCGAGGAAGCCGGGCGGGTACTGGATGTGGTCAGGCTGCCCGGCCAGCATTCCAGCATCGCCGCCAGCTATGTGATCGAGACGGCCAACTGCGGCAAGTTGCAGTGGCTCACCGAGCGCGACGAGTTCGGCGAGATCACCCGCCTGGCACCGAGCGGCAATGCACAGCTGGCACGCCCGGACTGCATGATCGGCAACGGCCTCAGCCGTGCCTGGACGGCGCTGGATTACTCCAGCTGAAACGACAAGGCCCCGACAGATTGCTCTGCTGGGGCCTTGGTGTTTGGTAAAGCTGTATCGCCATAACCGGTTGAGCTTGTGTGGGAGCGGATTCATCCGCGATAAGCAGGCCACTCCGAGCGCCCTGATCGCGAATAAATTCGCACCTACCGAACATCTGCCTATGGTCCGTGCCCTGCGCCGTCAGGAGGTACGGAGTTGCCTGCGAGCAGACGGCGACACCTCACCTTTCGCGGCTAAAGCCGCTCCCACACTAGGGCTTCAGCCATCAGTCTTGCGTGACTTGCTGGCCGGTGCCTGCACCAGGCCATCGGCACGGAACATCGCCTTGATCCCGCGGATGGCCTGGCGGGTGCGGTCCTGGTTTTCGATCAGGGCGAAGCGCACATGGTCGTCGCCGTAGTCGCCGAAGCCGATACCCGGCGAGACGCAGACCTTGGCTTCCAGCAGCAGCTTCTTGGCGAACTCCAGCGAGCCGAGGTGGGCATAGGGCTCGGGGATCTTGGCCCAGATGTACATCGAGGCCTTGGGCTTCTCCACCATCCAGCCGGCTTCATGCAAGCCCTTGACCAGCATGTTGCGCCGTTGCCGGTACTGCTCGGCGATATCGCGCACGCACTGCTGGTCGCCTTCCAGGGCCGCGATGGCGGCTACCTGCAGCGGGGTGAAGGTGCCGTAGTCGTGGTAGCTCTTGATCCGTGCCAGGGCACTGACCAGCTCCGGGTTGCCGACCATGAAGCCGATGCGCCAGCCGGCCATGTTGTAGCTCTTGGACAGGGTGAAGAACTCCACGGCGATGTCCTTGGCACCTTCCACCTGCATGATCGACGGGGCCTTCCAGCCGTCGTAGACGATGTCGGCGTAGGCCAGGTCGTGGATCACCAGCACGTCGTACTGCTTGGCCAGGGCCACCACGCGCTCGAAGAAGTCCAGCTCCACGCACTGCGCGGTGGGGTTGGAGGGGAAGCCGAGGATCATCATCTTCGGCTTGGGGATCGACTCGCGAATCGCCCGTTCCAGTTCGGCGAAGAAGTCCACGCCGGGCACCAGCGGTACCGAACGCACCTGGGCGCCGGCGATCACCGCGCCGTAGATATGGATCGGGTAGCTGGGGTTGGGCACCAGCACGGTGTCGCCATGGTCCAGGGTGGCCAGCATCAGGTGTGCCAGGCCTTCCTTGGAACCGATGGTGACGATGGCTTCGCTTTCCGGGTCGATCTCGACGTCGTAGCGGTCCTTGTACCAACGCGAGATGGCGCGGCGCAGGCGCGGAATGCCGCGCGAGGTGGAGTAGCCGTGGGTGTCGTCGCGCTGGGCGACCTGCACCAGTTTCTCGACGATGTGCGGCGGCGTGGCGCCATCGGGGTTGCCCATGCTGAAGTCGATGATGTCCTCGCCACGGCGGCGGGCGGCCATCTTCAGTTCGGCGGTGATGTTGAAAACGTAGGGGGGGAGACGATCGATGCGCGCAAAACGACGCTTAGCTTGTTCAGCCATGCTTTCCTCGAAGACGTAAGCGCCCGGAACCGTCCGAGCGACGTTGGCCAGTGCGCTGGCCAGGCAGCGAAGATAAGCGTTGGCGGTGGGGTTTGTCGAGCGGGGCGCATAACGCCCCGTGCCGGCCTCAGTTACCCAGCATGTCGTGCATGGCGATGGCTACCGGCTAGACTCCACGCCTCACCCGCCGGCCGCGCATCGGGCAAGGAAGACGGCCGGGCAGGGTGGGCTATGTGCGCGTTCTGAGCCCGTAGGTCGATGCATTGCCTTGTCGTTGCCCAGCGGTGCCGGTGGCACCGTGGGCCCGCTGAAAAGTTTGGCTGCTGATGAGGCCCGACTAGATCAACCGCCTGGAGAAGGCACAGCTTTCATCCGCTGCCGTGACGTAGGTTGCTTGCTCCTTAGCGATGATAAAGCCGTGGTTGTAAGTGATCAGGCTACGGCCATCGCTCTGGTCGGCGACATAGATGTTCCGAGCGACCCTCAAGCTGTCAACCTCGTTGAGGTCGAAAACCTCCAGAGTTACTTTGCCTCCCTTCTCGCAACGGATGGAAAAGTCATGCTTGTCGGAGCCCTGAACCAACGATGGTTGGTCCTGGGCTTGTATTGCTAGGCTTGCTAGGACGATGGGCATTACTGCAGCTGCTTTGAGTCCTTTCATGTGTGGCTCTGTTTTGTGATGGGGCACGCATTCTAAAGGTGGTGGCATATTGATTCCATAGCCTGCGGCGGCACGTCGCTCCGGCTGAGCCTGGATCGCTCCTATGATCCGCGCACGCCCACCGGCTGCGCCTCGGGCATGGAAGTCGGCTGGGCAGGGTGGAACCCATCGCACAAGAAAGAGCGTTCGGTATGGTGCAGCGGATCAAGGAAGCGGAACTCGAAACCATCTACCTCAAGCTGGTCGACGAGGTTCTTGTCGCTGGCCCTGATGAGGCGTTCAGCGGTATTCGATCGGCATTGATGGGCATTCATGTGCAGCGAGCCCCCTATCTAGACCGCTTGATTCCAGCGTTTACCCTAATTCCCCAGCATGTCGTGCATGGCGATGATCTGCTCGGCCACCTGGATCAGCTTCTGCTGGCGGCTCATGGCCTGGCGACGCATCAGGGTGTAGGCCTCTTCCTCGTTGCAGCTCTTCATCTTCATCAGCAGGCCCTTGGCCAGCTCGATGCGCTTGCGCTCGGCCAGCTGCTCGTCGCGAGCCAGCAGCTGGGCACGCATGGCCTGGTCGCTTTCGAAGCGGGCCATGGCCACGTCGAGGATCGGCTGCAGGCGCTGGGCGTGGATGCCCTCGACTATGTAGGCGCTGACTCCGGACTGGATGGCCTGGCGCATCACGCTGGGGTCGTGCTCATCGGTGAACATGACGATCGGCCGCGGCTGGTCGCGGGTCACCAGCACCACCTGTTCCATCACGTCGCGGCCCGGCGACTCGGTATCGATCAGGATCACGTCGGGGCGCACGGCCTCGACGCGCTCGGGCAGGTCGATGGTCAGCCCCGACTCGTCGATGACCTCGAAGCCCGCCTCGATCAGCGCGCTCTTCAGGCGGCCGACTTTCTTCGGGGTGTCGTTGATCAGCAGAATTCGTAGCATGGTGGCGTTCGTCTCGCAGTGTTACAGGGCGATGGCGGCGGCGGTGCCGCTGCGCGCGTGAATGGCAAAGCTGCGGGCATAGCCGGCCGGGTCGCTGCCGTCCCACTGGCTGCCGTCGAGCAGGGTGGAACTGCGCATGGGCGTGTCCGGCATGCTGATGCCCAAGGCTTCGGCGGCCTGCTGGTACAGGTCGAGCTGGTGGATCTGCCGGGCTACGCCGAGGTAGTCCGGGTCGTCCTTGAGCAGGCCCCAGCGGCGGAACTGGGTCATGAACCACATGCCGTCGGAGAGCCAGGGCATGGTCACCTGGCCATCGGCGAAGAAGCGCAGCGGGTGGGCGTCCAGCCAGGCGTGGCCGAGGCCGTCTTCGTACTGACCGAGGAAGCGCGGCTCGATGGTCGACAGCGGGGCATCGACATACTCGCTGCCGCTGATCAGCTGGGCCGTGCTGCGCTTGTTCTCTTCATTCTCGTCGATGAAGCGGCTGGCCTCCAGCACGGCCATGGTCAGGGCGCGCGCGGTGTTGGGGTACTGCTCGACGAACTCGAGGGTGACGCCGAGGACCTTCTCCGGGTGGTCGGCCCAGATCATCTGGCTGGTAGCCAGGGTGAAGCCCTGGTGTTCCTCGACCGCCAGCGCGCCCCAGGGGCCACCGGCGCAGAAACCGTCGATGCGCGCGGCCTTGAGGTGGGCGACCATCTGCGAGGGTGGCACCACTACGCTGTTGACGTCTTCCAGCGGGTGGATGCCCTGGGCGGCCAGCCAGTAGTTCAGCCACATGGCGTGGGTGCCGGTGGGGAAGGTCTGGGCGAAGGTCAGTTTTGCACCGCTTTGGCGCACCCGGTTGGCCAGTGCTTCGGCGCTGGTCACCCCGGCCTGCTTGAGCGGCTCGGACAGGTTGATGGCCTGGCCGTTCTGGCTCAGGCCCATGAGGATAGCCATGTCGGTGGCCGGACCGCTGAGGCCCAGGTGGATGCCGTAGACCTGGCCGTAGAGGGCCTGGGCGGCGTCCAGCTCGCCGGCCAGCAGTTTGTCGCGCAGGGTGGCCCATGAGGCCTGGCGCTGCAGGTTGAGGGTCAGGCCGTAGGGCTGGGCAAAGCCCTGGGTGGCCGCGACGATCAGCGAGGCAGAGTCGGTCAGGGCCATGAAGCCGAGATCCAGGACGCTCTTTTCCGGTGCGTCGGAGCCTGCAACCCAGGCCAGATTGTCGCTGCGAGTGGTGCTGCTGTTGGTCATGTGCTTTGTTCCGCCGTTGAACAAAAAAGGCGCCGCCCCAGCTATCGCGCTAGGGATAGCCGGGAACGACGCCATTGTCTATGAACTGACCCCGCCGTTGGAGAGAGTTCTGCTGCTTCGGCTCTAGCAAGCGATATGCCAGTACTCGCCTGGCGGAAAAACAAAACCCCGCCGGAGCGGGGTTTTGCAATAAGTCAGCGGCAGCGAGCAGGCTGTTAGCGTTCCATCATCTGCTTGACATTGGCCTGCGGGATCTGCTGCTTGCGGCCTTCACTGTCCTCGAACTCGATCATGCCGGTGTCGCGGTCCAGTTCCGGCTTGCCATCGCTGGTGAGCAGCTGCCCGTCGGTGGTGGTGATGATGTATTCGCTGGAACAGCCAGCAAGGCCCAGGGTGCAGAACAGGGCCAGAATCCAGTGTTTCATGGTGCAACTCCAATGGTCAAAAGTGACGGCGCAACACCGCGCCCTCATGGGGCAAAGCTACTGGCTGGGGGGCTGGGCCTGCAAGTGGGGCAACGAAAAAGGGATGCCTGAGCATCCCTTTTGTTGATCTGGATCGGCTTTCAGGCCGCGACGAAGCTGGCCGGGTAGGCCAGGCCGTGCTGGCTGCTGTGCAGCTCGCCGAGGGTGTCGCGTACCAGTTGCTTGGCCATGCACGCGCATTTGCCGCACTGGGTGGCAACGCCGAGGCTTTCGCGCACGTCACGATAGCTGCAGCAGCCTTCGTAGATGGCGTCGCGGATTTGGCCGTCAGTAACACCTTGGCAGAGGCAAACGTACATGGGCGGGCTCGGCTGGGAGTGGGTTGCTAATGGCCAGGGATACTAATGTTAATGAGAATGCTTGTCAAAGCTTGCTGTGAGAATTTCCTGTCTTGTGCGGTGGTGGGCGATGCACCGGGGCCATGCATAAAAAACCCGGCCTGGGCCGGGTTCTTGTCGGTAGGGCGCGACTCAGTGGTCGAACTCGTCCCAGCCGCCCATTTCCTTCCAGCGGTTGACGATGCCGCAGAACAGTTCGGCCGTCTTCTCGGTGTCGTAGCGCGCGGAGTGCGCTTCCTTGCCGTCGAAGGCGATGCCGGCGGTCTGGCAGGCCTTGGCCAGTACGGTCTGGCCGTAGGCGAGGCCGGCCAGGGTGGCGGTGTCGAAGCTGGAGAAGGGGTGGAACGGGTTGCGCTTGATGTCGCAGCGGGCCACGGCGGCATTCAGGAAGCCGAGGTCGAAGCTGCTGTTGTGGCCGACCAGGATGGCGCGCTTGCAGCCATTGGCCTTGATCGACTTGCGCAGGCCCTTGAAGATTTCCCCGAGCGCGTGCGCTTCGCTGACCGCCATGCGCAGCGGGTGATCCAGCTTGATCCCGGTGAACTCCAGGGCCGCCTGCTCGATATTGGCGCCGGCGAACGGCTCGATGCGGAAGAAGTGGGTGTGGTCCGGGTAGACGAAGCCGCTCTCGTCCATGGCGATGGTGGTCGCGGCGATCTCCAGCAGGGCGTCGGTGGCGCAGTTGAAGCCGCCGGTCTCGACATCCACCACCACCGGCAGGTAGCCGCGAAAGCGCGCGGCCATCGGGTGGCGCGGGCCTGAGGGCAGGCTGCCGTCGAGTTCGTCGTCGAAATGTTCTTCGCTCACGCGGGGTTCTCCAGCAGGCGCCAGCGCAGGTTCTCACCGGCGCGCAGGGGGATTACGGTCTGCTCGCCCAGCGGCAGGCTGGCCGGAGCGGTCCACTCTTCACGCACCAGGGTGATGCGGTCGGTGTTGCGCGGCAGGTTGTAGAAGTCGGGGCCGAAGTGGCTGGCGAAGGCTTCCAGCTTGTCCAGCGCGTTGCGCTGCTCGAAGGCCTCGGCATACAGCTCGATGGCGGCATAGGCGGTGTAGCAGCCGGCACAACCGCAGGCGGCTTCCTTGGCGTGCTTGGCGTGCGGCGCCGAGTCGGTGCCGAGGAAGAACTTGGTGCTGCCGCTGGTGGCGGCATCCAGCAGGGCTTCCTGGTGGGTGTTGCGCTTGAGGATCGGCAGGCAATAGAAGTGCGGGCGAATGCCGCCGACCAGCATGTGGTTGCGGTTGTACAGCAGGTGGTGGACGGTGATGGTCGCACCGACGTTGCTCGAAGCGGCGTTGACGAACTGTACGGCGTCGCTGGTGGTGATGTGCTCGAACACCACCTTCAGGCAGGGGAAACGCTCGACCACGCGGCTCAGCTGTTCGTCGATGAAGCGCTTCTCGCGGTCGAACACGTCGACTTCGGCGCGGGTCACTTCGCCGTGTACCAGCAGCGGCAGGCCGACTTCGGCCATGGCTTCCAGCGCCGGGAAGATCTTGTCGATGCTGGTCACGCCGGAGTCGGAGTTGGTGGTGGCGCCGGCCGGGTAGAGCTTGGCGGCATGCACGAAACCGCTGGCCTTGGCCGTGCGCACGTCCTCGGCCGAGGTGTTGTCGGTGAGATACAGCACCATCAGTGGCTGGAACTGGCTGCCGGCCGGGCGGGCGGCGAGGATGCGCTGGCGGTAGCCGTCGGCCTCGGCGGCATTGCGCACCGGCGGCACCAGGTTGGGCATGATGATGGCGCGGGCGAAGGTACGCGCGACGTCGGCCACGGTATGCGGCAGCACGGCGCCGTCGCGCAGGTGGATGTGCCAGTCGTCTGGGCGCAGCAGGGTAATGCGGTCTGACATGGAGAGTTCCAGGCGGGTAAAACGTGCTCGCATGCTACCGGAATTGGCCTTTGCCGGCACGGGCTATCAAGTTTTGCCGACAGCGACCGATACCCCGAGGGAATGCCGTTACTCCCCGTGGAGCCTGTCGTGCGCCAACCTTACTTCGCCCTGTCCAGCTTGTTTGTCGGCCTGTGCCTGAGTGCGCAGGTCGCGGCTATCAGCTTCCAGACCCGCATGGAAAAGGTCGAATGGAAGGTCGAGGGCGACCAGTTCGAGTGCCGCCTGACGCAGCCGGTGGCGGATTTCGGTAGTGGCGAGTTCGTCCGCCGCGCCGGCGAGCAGGCGACGTTCCGCCTCAAGGCCCGCGAGCGCTGGCTGGGTGCGGGCTCGGCGACCCTGCTGGCGGCGGCGGCGCCCTGGCAGCCGGGGCGCGGCGATATCAACCTCGGTCCGGTCACCGTGGTGGCCGGCGAAGTGCCCTTCAACAGTTCCCAGGAGCAGGCCGGGCGCCTGCTCACCGGCCTGCTCGAGGGGCGCAGCCCGCTGGTTCGGCACCGCACCAGCACGGGGGGCGACAGCCTCGATGTGCGCCTGCTGCCGATCAAGTTCACCCAGGCCTACAACGACTACCTGAAGTGCACGGCCGGGCTGTTGCCGGTCAATTTCGACCAGATCCGCAAGGCGCAGATCGGCTTTCCCAGCGGCGTGGTGCTGGATGACGTGGGCCGCGCCAAGCTGGACATCATCCTGGCCTTCCTCAAGGCCGATCCGAGCGTCAATCGCATCGAACTCGATGGCCACTCCGACAACAGCGGCAACCGCCTGAGCAACCGCGACATGTCGCGGCGCCGGGCGATCGCCGTGGAGGAGTACCTCAAGGCCAACGGCGTGCCGGCCGAACAGATCGTCGTGCGCTTCCACGGCGAGCGTTACCCGCTGGTGCCGAACAAGGGTGCAGACAACCGGGCGCAGAACCGCCGGGTCACCATGACCCTGTCCCGCGAGCCGGTGGCCGAGCCGGTAGAAGAAGCGGCTCCAGCCCCGGCGGCGCCCACGTCGTCAGCCGATCCCGCGGCCACCTCCTGAAGTCGCACGGATAAATAAATCCGTCGCTTTGTCGCCAGCGCCTGTCGCGCCCCTGTAAATCGCCCGGCGCGGCCGGTAGAATCACGGGTTTTCCGTACAACCCCGTGGAGTTGATTGGCATGGCGGACGTAAAGAAGGTAGTTCTGGCTTATTCCGGTGGCCTGGACACCTCGGTAATCCTCAAGTGGCTGCAGGACACCTATGAATGCGAAGTGGTGACCTTCACCGCTGACCTCGGCCAGGGCGAAGAAGTCGAGCCGGCCCGCGCCAAGGCTCAGGCCATGGGTGTCAAGGAAATCTACATCGACGACCTGCGCGAAGAATTCGTCCGCGACTTCGTCTACCCGATGTTCCGCGCCAACACCGTCTACGAAGGCGAGTACCTGCTGGGCACCTCCATTGCCCGTCCGCTGATCGCCAAGCGCCTGATCGAGATCGCCAACGAGACCGGCGCCGACGCCATCTCCCATGGCGCCACCGGCAAGGGCAACGACCAGGTGCGTTTCGAGCTGGGCGCCTACGCGCTGAAGCCGGGCGTCAAGGTGATCGCCCCTTGGCGCGAGTGGGACCTGCTGTCTCGCGAGAAGCTGATGGACTATGCCGAGAAGCACGCCATCCCGATCGAGCGCCACGGCAAGAAGAAGTCGCCGTACTCCATGGATGCCAACCTGCTGCACATCTCCTATGAAGGCGGCGTGCTGGAAGACACCTGGACCGAGCACGAAGAAGACATGTGGAAGTGGACCGTCTCCCCGGAGAAGGCCCCGGACGTTCCCACCTATATCGAGCTGACCTACCGTAAGGGCGACATCGTCGCCATCGACGGCAAGGAAATGACCCCGGCCCAGGTGCTGGCCGAGCTCAACCGCATCGGCGGCGCGAACGGCATCGGCCGCCTCGACATCGTCGAGAACCGCTACGTCGGCATGAAGTCGCGCGGCTGCTACGAGACCCCTGGCGGCACCATCATGCTTCGTGCCCACCGCGCCATCGAGTCGATCACCCTGGACCGCGAAGTGGCCCACCTGAAAGACGAGCTGATGCCCAAGTACGCCAGCCTGATCTACACCGGCTACTGGTGGAGCCCGGAGCGCCTGATGCTGCAGCAGATGATCGACGCCTCGCAGACCAACGTGAACGGTGTGGTACGCCTGAAGCTGTACAAGGGCAACGTCATCGTCACCGGCCGCAAGTCCGACGACTCGTTGTTCGACGCCAACATCGCCACCTTCGAAGAAGACGGCGGTGCGTACAACCAGGCCGACGCGGCCGGCTTCATCAAGCTCAACGCCCTGCGCATGCGCATCGCCGCCGGCAAGGGCCGCAAGCTGTTCTGATAAGCTGCTAGCAAGCCACAGGACCCCGGCCACGAGCCGGGGTTTTGCATTCAAGGGCCCGGAAACGGGCCGCGAAGAGGAGAAACTCAATGAGACTGCTGCATACCATGCTGCGCGTCGGCGACCTGGACAAGTCCATCGCCTTCTACACCGAAGTGCTGGGCATGACCCTGTTGCGCCGCAAGGACTACCCGGACGGCCAGTTCACCCTGGCCTTCGTCGGCTATGGCGAGGAGGCGCACAACAGCGTGATCGAGCTGACCTACAACTGGGGCGTGGACAGCTACGAGCTGGGCACCGGCTACGGTCATATCGCCCTGGAAGTGGCCGATGTGTACAAGGCCTGCGAGGACATCCGTGCCCGTGGCGGCAAGATCACCCGCGAGCCGGGGCCGATGAAGCACGGCAGCAGCATCCTGGCGTTCGTCGAGGACCCGGATGGCTACAAGATCGAGCTGCTGTCGCCTGCGCGGGCGGATTGAGCAGAGCCTTTCTTGCGTAGGCTGAGAGCCTGCGCGCATTTTTTGACTATTTATTACGTGTTCGTCACTTACTTGACGCTCGTGGCTGGCTATAGTCGCCATCCCACAACTCGTTCAAGGAAGACAAGATGTTCACGCAGTGGTGTCGTCTCTTGCTGGTCGTGCTTGGCACGGCCGGCCTTTTCAGTACTCCTGCCCAGGCGACCTTGCCGTTGCAGGGTAAATCCACCATCTCCGGCCAGGTCTTCGATGTCGATGGTCGCCCCCTGGAGGGCGTCACCGTCCAGGTGCGCGAGGGCATCATCCTCAAGCGCGGGCAGAAGGCGGTTACCAGCCCTGGCGGGGTCTTCAGCCTCACCGGCATTGTCCCGGCCCAGCGCATTCTGCTGAGCTTCGAGAAGGAGGGGTACACCCCGACGCAGGGCTCGGTCAGCCTGGTTAACCGGGTGCCGACCGGCAAGAAGATCCCGCGTTATGAATATGCGTTGCTCAGGCAGGCCACTCTGAGCAAGACCCTGCTCAAGAGCGGGACCGTGCAAAGCCTGGATGCCTCTCAGGGCGGGACCCTCGCTGAGGCCGGCTTCAAGGTCAGTTTCGCTCCTGACAGCCTGACGGTTGTCGACGGCCCGGCGGTGCAGGTGGTGATTACCCCGGTCGATGTTTCCACCGCCGCCATCAACGGTGCTCCCGGCGAGTTTGCGGCGCGTACCGCGGATGGCCGCCTGGAAACGCTGGAGTCCTTCAGCATGGCGGATTTCAGCCTCTTCCAGGGTTCGCGCAAGGTCAATCTGAAGCCCGGTGCTACGGCCGATATCGAACTGCTGCTGCCGGCCAACACCGCGCTGCAGGAGGATGACAGCACGCCGATGTGGTATTTCGATACCGCCAAGGGTTTGTGGCTGGAGGAGGGCGTCGGCCGGGTTGCGCCATCGACCAGCCTGCCGGATCGGCTGGCGGTGTTTGCCACTGTGGCGCATTTTTCCTGGTGGAACAGCGATCAGGTGATCACTGTTGCAGAGGTAACTGGGCGGGTAGTGGATCGCAACGGCAAGCTGATGAGTGGCGTATCGGTGGCGGGGCAGGGCGTCGACTATGCCGGGAGCAGCTCTCCGCTGCTCACCGATGCCAATGGCGTCTATTGCCAGAAAGTCAAAGCCGAGGCTCTTTCCGAACTGCGTGCCACTGGCTACATCGGGAGTATCGGCCTGCTCTCTGCGCCACAGCAGGTGCGTGCAGGCGTGGCGGGAAGCCGTTGTGCTGATGGTACGGCCGCAGCGGTTGCCGACTTGGTGATGCCTATTGGTTTGGCTTGTGTCAGCGGTTCGGTTGTCGATGCGCAGGGCGCGGCGGTAGCGGGCGCAACGGTGTATACCCGCTCGGGCGCGAATGCGCTAACCGATGCACAAGGCCAGTTCCAGCTGAACGTGGCCGAGCAATCCGAGGACGTGATCTATACCACGGGTTACCCGTCGGTTCCTCTGGTCACTCCGGCAATGGGGGCGCCTTGTGCCTCGGTCGTCATGCGACCTGGCAGCTCCGGCGGCACTGCCTGCCTTGCCGGTTTTGTCTACCAGTGCGATATGTCGACGCGCCCGGCGGGCGTGCAGATGTATGCCAAGGATCCTGTCAGTGGTGCACCGATCGGTGCTTCTGCCCGTGGCGATGAGTACGGCAGCTATTGTCTCGATGGCCTGCCGGCGGGAACGCAGGTTCGGGTTGGCCCGGTCAATTCTTCCATCGATGAAGGAGTCGAGGTGAACACGGGCTCAGGTGGCGGTTCCTGTGCCAGCAATACCTGTAATGCGGTACCACCGCTGGATATCTGGTGTTACTGAAACCCTGGTTATGAAAAAGCCCCGCACTTGCGGGGCTTTTTCATGTGCAACCCTCAGAGGTCGAAGTCGTAGTCGCCGAGCTGTTTCTGCAGGCGCCGCTCTTCCAGGTAGTTGTCGATGACCCGGCGTTTGGCCAGGTTGGTCTTGGCGACTTCGACCACCGGACGCTCGGTGGTTTCCTCGGCCTCTTCGGCGACAAAGTCATCGTCGAGTACGAGTTCTTCTTTGTCTGTGCTCATCAGGTTCACTCCAACTTACGGGGCGATGTTGGCGACCTTATAGCGGCAAAGCGGGAGAGGGTAAAAAAGATTTTTTCAATCGACGCATTGGCTTTGTCAATAAGCGCTCAATCGTCGGATGTTTTTGCCTTGTATTCGCACAGATCCTCGATGCGGCAGCTGCCACAACGCGGCTTGCGCGCCTGGCAGACGTAGCGGCCATGCAGGATCAGCCAATGGTGGGAGTCGAGGAGAAATTCCTTGGGCACAAACTTGAGCAGTTTCTTTTCCACTTCCAGCACGGTCTTGCCCGGGGCGATGCCGGTGCGGTTGCTGACGCGGAAGATGTGCGTGTCCACGGCCATGGCTAACTGGCGGAAGACGGTGTTGAGCACCACGTTGGCGGTCTTGCGGCCGACGCCGGGCAGGGCTTCGAGGTCTTCGCGGTTGTCCGGCACCTGGCTGTTGTGCTTTTCCATCAGGATGCGGCAGGTCTCGATGACGTTCTTCGCCTTGCTCGGGTACAGGCCGATGGTCTTGATGTACTCGCACAGGCCGTCATAGCCCAGGGCATGGATCGCTTCCGGGGTGTTGGCCACCGGGTAGAGCTTGGCCGTGGCCTTGTTCACCCCGACGTCGGTGGCCTGGGCCGAGAGAATCACCGCAATCAGCAGCTCGAAGGGTGTGTTGTAGGCCAGTTCGGTCTTCGGCTCGGGGTTGTCCTCGTGCAGCCGGCGGAAGATCTCGTAGCGCTTGGCTGCGTTCACTCGATCACCCCGGTGACCCGTACGCGGCGGCTGGCGGCGGGCGCAGCTTCCGGCTGAGCAGCCTTGGCACGCTCGGCGACCACGGCGTCGATGCGGTTCTTCAGGGCGATCAGCAGGCCGAGGACGAGGAACGCACCCGGCGGCAGGATGGCCAGCAGGAAACCCTGGTAGTCGGCGAACAGCACCAGCTGCCAGTCGGCGGCCAGCGGGCCGAACAACAGGTGCATGTTGGCCAGCAATGCGCCGGTGCCGAGAAGCTCACGCACCGCGCCGATGGCCAGCAGCACCAGGCCGAAGCCGGTGCCCATCATCAGGCCGTCGAAGGCGGCATGGCCGACGCTGTTCTTCGCCGCGAAGGCTTCGGCGCGGCCGAGGATGATGCAGTTTGTGGTGATCAGCGGAATGAAGATGCCGAGGATCTGGTACAGCTCGTAGGTGAAGGCCTGCATCAGCAGCTCGATGCAGGTGGTCAGCGCAGCGATGATCATGACGAAGGCTGGCAGGCGCACGGCATCGGTGACCTGGCGGCGGATCAGGGCCACCGCAGCGTTCGAGCAGGCCAGCACCAGGGCGGTGGCGATGGCCATGCCGAGGGCGTTGACCACCGAGTTACTGACCCCCAGCAGCGGGCACAGGCCGAGCAGCTGGACCAGGCCCGGGTTGTTTTTCCACAGGCCGTTGCTGGCGATTTCGCGGTAGCTAGCCATTGTTGTCGCCCTCGTTGCTGGAAACCGGCGCGAGCAGCTCGGCCTGGTGTGCGTCGAAATACTGCAGCGCCTTGTGCACCGCCTTGACCACCGCGCGCGGGGTGATGGTGGCGCCGGCGAACTGGTCGAACTGGCCGCCGTCCTTCTTCACCGCCCAGCCGGCGGCATCCGGCGATTGCAGCGACTGGCCGACGAAGCTGTTGATCCACGGGCTCTTGGCCAGCTCGATCTTGTCGCCCAGGCCGGGGGTTTCCTTGTGCCCGACCACCCGCACGCCAGCCAGACGGCCATCGGCGAGGATGCCCACCAGCAGGAAGATGCTGCCGCTGTAGCCGTCAGGTGCGGTGGCCTGGAGGATCACCGCTGCCGGCTCGCCCTTGAGGGTGGCCAGGTAGGCCGGGGTCGGCGTCTTGTTGCCGAGCAGTGGGTCGAATACCTGGCGCGGGTGGTCCAGCAGATGGTTGTCATAACTGCCGGTGGGCAGGATCTGCGCCAGCGCCTGGGCCTTGGCTTCGCGCTCGGCGGCGGCGATGCGCGTGGCGGTGCCTTGCTGGGTGATCGCCACCACGCCGACGGTGACCACGGCGAACAGGCCGAGCACCAGGCTGTTCTTCAGCATCGAACGGGAAATTTCCGGCAGGGCCATGTCATTCTCCCAGTTTGAAGCCGCGCTCCGGCTTGCGGTGGCCGTAGGTGCGCGGGCGGGTGTAGTAGTCGATGGTCGGGGCGCAGAGGTTCATCAGTAGCACGGCGAAGGCCACGCCATCCGGGTAGCCGCCCCAGGTGCGGATGATGTAGACCAGCACGCCGACCCCGGCGCCGAAGAGGATCCGTCCCAGGTTGCTGGTGGCGCCGGACACCGGGTCGGTGACGATGAAGAAGGCGCCGAGCATGGTCGCGCCGGTCAGCAGGTGGAACAGCGGCGAGCCGTTGGAGTCCGAGCCGGAGCCGTTCCAGCACAGCAGGCTGATGACGAACAGCGCGCCGAGCATGCCCAGCGGCGCGTGCCAGCTGATCACCTTCTTGTAGATGAGGAACAGACCACCGAGCAGGAAGGCCAGGTTGACCCATTCCACCGCCTTGCCGCCGAACTCGCCAAAGGCCGGGTTCTGCGCCCACAGCTCGTCCATGGTCAGGCTCTTGTTGACCTTCAGGCTGTCCAGGGCGGTGGCCTGGCTCCAGCCGTCGGGCAGGGCGGCGAGGCCGAAGATTTGCTGGATACCGTCCCAGGCGCCCACCGTGTGCGGTTTGGGCCAGCTGGTCATCTCGATGGGGAAGGAAATCAGCACCACCACGTAGCCGATCATCGCCGGGTTGAACGGGTTCTGCCCAAGGCCGCCATACAGTTGCTTGCCGAACACGATGGCGAAGCCGACCGCGACCAGGGTCAGCCACCAGGGCGCGTAAGGCGGCAGGGCCAGGGCCAGCAGCACGGCGGTGACCAGGGCGCTGCCATCCTTGAGGAAGAAGGCGATTGGGCGCTGGCGCGCGGCCAGAATGGCTGCTTCCACGGCCAGGGCGACGACGCTGGCCCAGACCAGGTTGACCAGGGTGCCAATGCCGAACAGCCAGATCAGGGCCAGGGCGCCAGGCGCGCAGGCGGCGGCCACCAGCAGCATGACGTGCTGGGTGCGGTTGCTGCCCTTGGCGTGGGGCGAGGTGATGCGGGGCAGGGCCATGTGGTCTCCGGGGGTCAGCCTTGATGGGCGGCCAGGGCTTGTTCGGCGGCGGCCAGACGAGCGCGGGCGGTGTCCAGCGCCTCGCCGGTGGCCTGCTCATCGCGTTCCAGCTTGCGCAGGTCGGCGCGGGCGAAGGCGAGTTCGGTCTTCAGGGCGCGCAAGGCTTCATCCACCGGGCCCTTATCGGTGCGCACCAGCTCGGGAGCCGGCTTGTTCGAGGCCGCCTCGGCGGCATGCAGGGCCTGTTCGGCGGCGGCCAGAGCGGCACGCAGGGTCGCCAGCTCTTCTTCCCCGGCTGCAGCCTTTTCGGCCTTTTTCAGCTCGGCGCGTTTCATCGCCAGTTCGATCTTGGCCTTCTTCAGCGCTTCGTCGCCGGCCGGTTTGGCCGCTGGGGCCGGTGCTGCGCTCTGCAGGCTTTCCACGGCCTGCTCGGCGGCGGCCAGTTGCTGGCGGGCCTGCTCCAGCTCGCTCTGCTGCTCGGCGGTGGGGCTTTCCAGCTTCTCCAGCTTGCGCAGCTGGGCCTTGAGCATGGCGGCTTCGATCTTGGATTTCTTCAGGGCTTCGTCGCCGGCCGGTTTGGCCGCTGGAGCAGGCGCTGCGCTCTGCAGGCTTTCCACGGCTTGCTCGGCGGCGGCCAGCTGCTGGCGGGCCTGTTCCCGCTCGGTCTGCTGCTCGGTCGTGGGGCTTTCCAGTTTCTCCAGCTTGCGCAGCTGGGCCTTGAGCATGGCGGCTTCGATCTTGGCTTTCTTCAGCGCTTCGTCAGTCGGCGGCACGGCTGTAACTGTCGGGGCGCTGGCCTGGGCGGCTTCCAGGGCTTTCTGCGCGGCTTCGGCAGCGGCGCGCAGGCTGCTGACCTGGGCCTGCAACTCCGGGGTGTCGTGGCTGGCCAGCTGCTTCTCGGCCTTCTTCAGGGCGACCTGAGCCATGCTGGTTTCGATCTTCAGGCGCTTGAGCTGGTCGTCGGCGGCAGGTGCAGCGGCAACCGGCGCGCTGCTTGCGGCTTCGGCCTGGGCTGCCTTGGCCTTGGCGGCACGCTCGGCGCGGGCCAGGCGTTCGGCTTCCTTGTGTTCTTCCTCGCGGCGCAGGCGTTCCTGGCGCAGCTCGAAGCGTTGCTTGGAGTGCTCGGCTTTCTGCTGCTTCTGTTCCAGGTCGCGGATCTCGGCCTTGGCGGCGCGGTAGTACTGCACCAGCGGGATGCTCGACGGGCAGACATAGGCGCAGGCGCCGCACTCGATGCAGTCGAACAGGTTGTGCGCCTTGAGCTGTTCGTGCTGCTGGCCGAGGGCGAAGAAGTGCAGCTGTTGCGGCAGCAGGCTGGCCGGGCAGGCTTCGGCGCACTCGCCACAGCGGATGCAGGGCATGGCCGGCGGCGGGGCAGGCAGCTCGGCAGCAGTCGATGCCAGCAGGCAGTTACTGGTCTTGATCAGCGGCACGCCGAGGTCGGGTAGGCTGAAACCCATCATCGGGCCGCCCATCACCAGGCGATTGAGCTTGGCTTTGTCCAGTCCGGCGAAGTCGAGCAGCTCACCCACGGGCGTGCCGATCAAGGCCTCGACGTTGCCGGGGCGGCTCAGGGCTTCGCCAGTCAGGGTGGTGATGCGCGAGATCAGCGGCTTGCCCAGCACGATGGCGTCATGGATGGCCACGCAGGTGCCGACGTTCTGGCAGAGCATGCCGATATCGGCCGGCAGGCCGCCACTGGGTACTTCCACGCCGGTGAGGATCTGGATCAGCTGCTTCTCGCCACCGGACGGGTACTTGGTGGGGAACACCTTGAGGGTGTAGCTGCGCTCGGCCAGGGCGGCGCGCACGGCGGCGATGGCCTCGGGCTTGTTGTCCTCGATGCCGATCAGCACCTGGTCGGGCTGGATCAGCTGCACCAGGATGTCGATGCCGGAGATCAGCTCGGTGGCGCGTTCGCGCATCAGCACATCGTCGGCGGTGATGTACGGCTCGCACTCGGTGCCGTTGATGATCAGCGTGTGGATCTTCTGCGTCGGCCGCGCGGTGAGCTTGACCGCCGTGGGGAAACCGGCGCCGCCCAGGCCAGTGATGCCGGCCTGGCGGATTTTCTCCAGCAGCTCCGCGGCCTCCATGTGCCGGTAGTCCGGGCAGGGTTGCAGGTCGGTCCACTGCTCCAGTCCGTCGCTGTCGATGACGATGGCCGCTGCCGGCATGCCCGACACATGCGGGTAGGGCTGCGGGCCGATAAAATTGACGGTGCCGGAGGTTGGCGCATGCAGGGGCGCGCTGACGAAACCATTGGCCTCGGCGATCTTCTGGCCCTTGAGCACATGGTCGCCCACCGTCACGCAAGGCTCGGCGGCGGCGCCGATATGCTGGCCCAGCGGCAGGATCAGACGCTTGGGCAGCGGCGCCGGCTGGATCGGCGTGCGGTTGGAGAGGGTCTTCTGCTCCGGCGGGTGGATGCCGCCGGGGATGTCCCAGATCTGCTGGGCGTGGTCGATCAATGCGGTCATGCGGCGTGCTCCCGGTCACTGGCAATCAATTGGCCGGGGGCCAGCGGCAGCTGCCATTTCCAGGTCTGCACGGTGCTGCCGAGCGGGATCATGTCAATGCAGTCGACCGGGCAGGGCTCGACGCACAGGTCGCAGCCGGTGCATTCGCTGACGATCACCGTGTGCATCTGCTTGGCCGCACCGACGATGGCATCCACCGGGCAGGCCTGGATGCACTTGGTGCAGCCGATGCACTCGGCCTCGCGGATATAGGCGACCATTTGCGGCTTCTCGCCTTCGACGGCATCCAGCGGCTCGGGCTCGACATCCAGCAGATCGGCCAGGGCCTGGATCGTCGCCTCGCCGCCGGGCGGGCACTTGTTGATCTTGTCGCCGCCGGCAATCGCCTCGGCGTACGGCTTGCAGCCCGGATAGCCGCACTGGCCGCACTGGGTCTGCGGCAGCAGGGCGTTGATCTGCTCGGCGATCGGATTGCCTTCGACCCGGAAACGCACCGCCGCGTAACCCAGGATGGCGCCGGCCAGCAGGCACAGGGCAAGGAGGGCGAGGACGGCAATCAGCACTAGGCTCATAGCTTGATCAGCCCGGCAAAGCCCATGAACGCCAGCGACATCAACCCGGCGGTGATCATGCCGATGGCCGCGCCCTGGAAGGACTGCGGCACATCGGCGATGGCGATGCGCTCACGCATGGCGGCGAACAGCACCAGCACCAGGGAGAAACCGAGGCCAGCGGCAAAACCGTTGGCGGTGGCGGTAATAAAGGTGAACTCGGCCTTGTTGGCGTTGAGCAGGGCCACGCCGAGGACGATGCAGTTGGTGGTGATCAGCGGCAGGAAGATGCCCAGCACGCGGTAGAGCAGGGGGCTGGTCTTGTTCACCACCATCTCGGTGAACTGCACCACCACGGCGATCACCAGGATGAAGCTGATGGTGCGCAAGAACTCCAGGCCCAGCGGTTCCAGCACATATTCCTGCACCAGGTAGCTGCACATGGCGGCCAGGGTGAGGACGAAGGTGGTGGCCAGCGACAGGCCGATGGCGGTCTCGATCTTCTTCGATACGCCCATGAACGGGCACAGCCCGAGGAACTGCACCAGCACGAAGTTGTTGACCAGGATGGCACTGACCATGATCAAGGCGAGTTCGGTCATCGGGTTACCGTTGCGGGCAGAAAGGCCGGAGGAAAAGGGCGCTTATTATCGGGAAGAGCCTCCGCGCCTGCAATGCGCGGCGAGAACTACCGCTCAGGAGTGAAAAATGTCCGTTCCTCCAATTAGGACACCATTTGTCCACGTGCTAATGTGCAGCCCCGGTTGATATAACTAAGCTCGAACTCAACGGAATGACGAGCTGTACAAAAAAAGCACCGCCAAGGAAGGTCTCCAGCTAATGCGCTTGCGCATTTGAAGTTCGCAGGAGTGACTTACATTGGAATCACAGCAGTCGCGCGGCTTTACCCTGATTGAGCTCATGGTGACGGTCGCCATTGTCGCTATCCTCGCTGCCATCGCCTTGCCGAGCTATCAGCAATACGTCATCCGCGGCAATCGCACCGCCGCTCAGGCGCAGATGATGGAAATTGCCAATCGGCAAAGGCAGATGCTTCTCGCCAATCGCACCTATGCCAGCAAGACGGAGCTGCAAAGCAGCGGCTATGCGCTGCCGGACGATATCGGTAGCCGTTACGACTACGACATTACTGTCGGCACAGGCGCAGTGCCGTCCTTCACCATCACCTTCACTGCCAAGGGCTCCCAGGCCAGCGATGGTGACCTCACCCTGAACAACCAGGGTGACAAGACTCCTTCGGCCAAGTGGTGACGGTTATGCGCGGCTGTGGACTGAACGAGCGCGGGATCGGCCTTATCGAAGTGCTGATCACCATGGTAATCCTCGCGGTTGGCCTGCTGGGTGTGATGGCGCTGCAGGCCAAGTTGCAGGAGTCCGAGATGGAGTCCTACCAGCGCTCACAGGCGCTGATTCTGCTGGAAGACATGGCCAGTCGTCTGGCTGCCAACCGCAATGTCGCCAGCAGTTACGTCACGGGCTCATCCAGCCCGCTGGGTGCAGGCGCGGACTGCCCTACAGGCACCTCTACCCAGCAGGAAGTAGATGAGTCCGAATGGTGTGAAGCCTTGCAGGGGGTTGGCGAACTGAATGGCTCCAGTCGGGTGGGGGCCATGATCGGTGGTCGTGGCTGTGTCGAGTCCCTTGGCAGCAATCAATACCTGATCACCGTTGCCTGGCAGGGGGTTGCCCCATTAGTGGCTCCGCCGGCTGGTATCGCCTGCGCCAAGAATGCATACGACCAGGCCGGCAGTGCCTGTGCCAATGATCTGTGTCGGCGTGTCGTCACCACCATCGTCCGAGTCGCACCGCTATGAAGATGCCCCTGCAAGCAAGTCGAGGATTCGGTCTGATCGAGTTGATGGTGGCCATGACCATCAGCCTGGTGCTGGTTGCGGCAACCCTGACGCTCTATCTGGACATGAGCCGCAACAACAACGAGTTGGCCAAGACCAATATGCAGATGGAGAGCGGCCGCCTGGCCATCGCTCTGTTGCGCGACGACCTGATCCATGCCGGTTTCTGGGACGGCTTCATTCCGATGTTCGACGACATGACTGCCAAGGTCGCACCGACAGATTACCCCGACGACATACCGTCGCCCTGCGCGGCCTTCTCTAGTTGGAGTGCCGCAGGTATCACCAATCGTATTGGCTTGCCGGTTGATCTCTATGCGGATGTGCCCAGTGATTGTTCGAGTGTGTTGCCCGATAAGGTAGAGGACAGTGACATCCTGGTTGTACGCCACGTGCAGACTTGTGCCGCCGGGGATGCCGGTTGCGAGGCGGAAGCATCCGGCAAGTTGTATTGGCAGACCTCCGGATGCGAGGGCGAGTCAGCCTACTTGCTGGCCACCAGCGGGCTTAACCTGAACAAGATCGACTGTTCCACCCCCGCGCCGCTGCGCAAGTTCGTCAACAACATCTATTACCTGCGCGACCATGCCGTAACAGCCGGCGATGGCATTCCCACGCTGATGGTGTCGACATTGGACCTGTCGGGTGGTTCGGTGAGTCAATTGGCTGCCTCGCCGATGATCGAGGGGGTTGAAGCCATGCGCTTCGAGTTCGCCGTGGACGCCTTGAGCGACAGCGGGGAGGCCATTGAACCGACCGCTGCGGTTCTCTGGGCCAATGACAAAAGCCGGACTTCGCCGCGTAACCGTGGCGATGGCGCTCCCGATGCGACCTGCACTTCATCCACACCCTGTGGCCTGGATGATTTGGCCAATACCGTAGCCGTCAAGGTGCACCTGCTGGTGCGCAGCCTCGAACCGACCCAAGGCTACAGCTCCACCAAGACCTATAGTCTTGCGGGGGAAACTTTTGGGCCGTACTCGGATGCCTTTCAGCGCCATGTGTACTCCACCACGGTGCGCCTGATCAATGTTTCCGGCCGGAGGGAAACTCCATGAAAGCTCGACAACAAGGTGTTGCCCTGATCATCGCTCTGATCATGTTGCTGTTGATGACGGTGATGGCGGTTTCCGCATTCAACCTGAGTTCGACGAGTGTCGAGGCGGTGGGTAACCAGCAGTGGCGCAGTGAGGCACTGGCAGCGGCTGACATGGCCATCGAGCAGGTCATTGGTGCTGCCGACCTGGCCAAGAGTGACCCGGTGGCCGATGAAATCAATGTCGATATCAACCGCGATGATATCGCGGACTACGTGGTGGCCGTTGATGAGCCACTGTGCGTGCGGGCGAAGCTGTCCAGCAGTGCACCGCCCAGCAGCTTGCAGCTGGTGGGCATGTCCAATTCGACCTGGAACACCGTTTGGGAAATCGTGGCGACCGTGCAGGATGCAGATACTGGCGCCTCCGTCAAAGTTCGATCTGGGGTGCGAGTGCTGCTCTCCGATGATCGCAAGAACAAGATTTGTTCATGAGGGTTCGTGCCATGAGAAGCGTCCTGATGAGAGGCTTGCTAGCGGCTGCGCTGGCATCCGCCAGTGTTGTCCATGCCGAGGACATTGACCTGTTCGTGGGCAACCCTCCCAGCGCCAATGAGGCGCCGAACATCCTGATCGTGCTGGATAACGGTGCTAACTGGACGGCGACCTCCAGCGTGACCGGCGAAGCGGTCTACAAGAGCGAGATGGCGGCTCTGGCTTCGGTGATCGGGTCGATACCGGTGGATCGCTTTCGCGTTGGCGTGATGATGTATTCGGAGACCGGCAACAAGGGCGGCTTGAGCAACTCGGGTGATTCCGGCGCGTACGTGCGCGCGGCCATTCGCCCGCTCAATGCGGCGAACAAAACAGCGTACGCCGATCTGGTTTCCAGCCTGAGCGAGGAAGACAAGGGCAATGGCACCAAGTTGGCCTTGGCGATGGAGGAGGCTTACCTGTATTTCGCGGCCAAGGCCCCTTACGCCGGCAACAACAAGGCCAAGACCGACTATACCGGCAACGTGGACGGTACCGCGGAGTCCGCTGCGGTGTATGCCCTGACGGGCAATGCCCTAGGCAGCAAGGCTGGTAGCCCGTACAACAGCCCGATCGCTTCGGGTTGCGCTAAGAACTTCATCATCTACATCAGTAATGGCCCTGCCCAGGACAATAACAGCGACCGTACCCAGGCCGAGAGCGCTTTGGCGGCGCAAGGAGGCGCTACCACGGCCATCCCCATTTCGCCCAGCGGCATGCAGGACAACCCCGCCGATGAGTGGGCCCGCTTCATGAAGAAGAGCGCGGAACAGATCACCACTTATACGGTGGAGATCGATCGCGGCAGCCAGAATCAGGACAAGGCCATGACTGCGCTGATGCAGAGCGTGGCGCGGGTCAGCAGCGGCAAGTACTTCTCGGTTTCCAGCGATGGATCGGATATTGCCGAGGCCCTGAACTCGATATTTTCGGAAATCCAGTCGGTCAACAGCGTGTTCGCCTCGGTGAGTCTGCCGGTCAGCGTCAACACCCAGGGCACTTACCTGAACCAGGTATTCGTCGGGATGTTCCGCCCCGATCAGGATGCCTTGCCAAGCTGGTACGGCAACCTGAAGCAGTACAAGCTGGGCCTGGTGAATGGCGATCTCAAGTTGCTCGATGCCGCTAGCAAGAGCGCCATTAACTCTTCAACCGGCTTCATCGCCGAATGTGCCCGTAGCTTCTGGACGCCGACCGAGGCGGATAACTACTGGGCCTTCCGTGCGCAGAACGCCGATGCCTGTCTGGCGGCGGCCGGCCTGGAAAGTTCCAACTCCCCGGACGGCAATATCGTCGAGAAGGGTGCGCAGGCCTATGTGCTGCGCAGTGATGCGGCGCGCAACGTCTACACCTGCTCGAGTTGCACTAGTCTGGCGAATTTCAATACGGCCAACTCGAACATCGTTCTGCCGGGGGCGGCTGACGATGCCGAACGCGACGCAATGATCAACTGGCTGCGTGGCCAGGATCTCAAGGATGAAGACGGAGACGCAAACCTGACCGAGATGCGTCCTTCGGTGCATGGCGATGTGGTTCATTCCAGGCCGGTCGCCATCAATTACGGTACTGCCAGCTCACCGGACGTAGTGGTGTTCTATGGCGGCAACGATGGTGCCCTGCGGGCGGTGAACGGCAATCGCTCTGGAACCTTTAGCGGATCTGTTGCAGGTGCCGAACTCTGGTCGTTTATCCCTCCGGAGTTCTATGGCAACGTCAAGCGCCTGTACGACAACACGATCGGCATCAGCTACCCGAATCGCCCTGTCGTCGAGCCGCCTGTCGAGACCATGCCCAAACCCTATGGGATGGACGGCCCGGTAACGGCCTACAAGGATGCGGATGATGCCTGGATCTATGCCACCATGCGGCGCGGCGGTCGGGCTATCTATGCCTTCGATGTCACGGATGCCGACTCGCCTTCCCTGCTCTGGAAACAGGGTTGCCCGAGCAACTTCCCGGCCTCCGGCTCCGTCGATGATACCGGTTGCTCCTCCGGCTTTAGCGGCATCGGCCAGACCTGGTCCACCCCCAAGGTATTCACTGCTGCCGGCCACACTGGTCCGCTGTTGATCATGGGTGGTGGCTATGACACTTGCGAGGATGCTGACCCGAACAGCTGTGACAGCAACAGCAAGGGCAACAAGGTCTATGTGCTCGATGCCGAGTCCGGTGTACTGAGGAAGACCTTTACCACCGAGCGTAGCGTGGTGGCAGAGGTGACTCTGGTGCCGAATGCTGCCGGCCAGGGTATCTATGGCTATACCGCGGATCTGGGTGGCAACGTCTACCGTATCAACATGGGCAGCGATGCCCCGGGCGACTGGACCATGACCAAGGTCGCCTCGTTGGGGTGTGGCTCGTCAACTTGCACGGCCAATCGCAAGTTCATGTTTGCCCCGGACATCGTGGCTGACGGCACAGGTTATGCGCTGCTGCTTGGCTCGGGTGATCGCGAGAAGCCGTTGAATAGCTATACCAGTGCATCTTCCGTCACCAACTACTTCTTCATGCTCAAGGATCGTCCCAACGACAGCGCCTGGCTCAGCACCGATAACGGTAGTTGCGGTGATTCCCTGTGCCTGAGCTCATTGCAGCCGATTACCTCGTCGGCGACGCCGTCTTCCGCCGACCTGGCTGGCAAGAAGGGCTGGTACCTGGGGCTTAGCTCGACCGAGCAGGTGGTGACGTCGGCAATCACCGTGTTTGGTATCACTACCTTCAGTACCCACCAGCCTTCCGTGCCCGTGTCGGGGACTTGCGCCAGCCTGGGTGAAACCCGCGTCTACAACATCAATTACGCGGATGCTTCGCCGCGCGAAGGCGAGCCGCGTTTCGCAGATCTGGCGGGCGATGGTCTGCCACCTTCTCCGGTAGCCGGCATGGTGACGCTGGACGATGGTACCACCGTGCCTTTCGTCATCGGCGCAAACCCGGATTCACCGCTTGAGGGCAGCCCGCCGGTAGAACAATTGTCGGTTATGCAGCCTACCTCGCGGGTGTTCTGGAACGTCGAGCAGGCGCAATGAGGAGGCGGGTCATGCAGGCAGGGCGCGCGGCAATGCGGGGTTTCACGCTAGTCGAGTTGATGGTGGCGCTGGTCGTGGCGGCAATTCTGCTAGCCGTCGCCGTGCCCGCCTTCGATAACTTCGTGGTCAGCAGCCGCTTGCGCACCGTTGCCAATAGCCTGTCGGCCAGTGTGCAGCTGGCCAAGAGCGAGGCCATGAAGCGTAATGCTGCGGTTACCCTGTGCAAGTCCGCGAACGGCACCAGTTGTGTGACCTCGGGTGGCTGGGAGCAGGGCTGGATCGTCTTGAGTGGCAGTACGGTCCTGCGTCGTCAGCAGGCGCTGCCCTCCGGCTATCAGGTATCGTCCAGTACCAATGCGCTTTCGTTCCGACCCAGTGGCATGGGGTCGACTCAGGCAACCCTGACGGCCTGCCGGGCGAGCCCGCTTGGCAGGGAAGAGCGCGTCGTCACCGTGTCGGCGACCGGGCGCGCCATGGTCGAGAAAACCACCGTCGGCAGCTGTTCCTGAGTTAGGTCTGCTTGCTTGCGTTGCCACTGGTGTCTGCCAGTGACAACGCAATCCGCCTTTACTTGACTCGTTGCCCCGGCTTGGCGCCGCTGTCCGGGCTGAGCAGGTAGATTTCCTGGCCTCCGGGGCCGGCGGCCAGGACCATGCCTTCGCTGATGCCGAACTTCATCTTGCGTGCGGCCAGGTTGGCCACGTACAGGGTCAGGCGGCCTTCCAGCTGGCTCGGGTCAGGGTAGGCGCTCTTGATGCCGCTGAACACGTTGCGCTTCTCGTCGCCGATATCCAGGGTCAGGCGCAGCAGCTTGTCGGCGCCTTCGACGAACTCGCACTTCTCGATCAGGGCGATGCGCAGGTCGACGGCGGCGAAGGCGTCGAAGGCGATCTCGGCGGCCAGCGGGTCCTTCACCAGCTCGCCGTTGCCAGCCGGGGCCGCCGGCGCGTCGGTAGAGGCGAGGTCTTCCTTGGATGCGGCGGTCATGGCCTCGATCTTCGCCGGCTCGATGCGGGTCAGCAGCGGGTTGAACGGGTTCAGCTGGTGGTTGGCCAGCGGCGTGGTCAGGTCGCTCCAGCTCAGCGGCGCGACGTTGAGGAAGGCCTCGGCATCGCTAGCCAGCTTCGGTAGCACGGGTTTCAGCAGGACCACCAGCTGGCGGAACAGGTTGACGCCCAGGGCGCAGATTTCCTGGACTTCGGCCTGCTTGCCTTCGACCTTGTTCAGCGCCCACGGCGCCTTGTCGGCGATCCAGGCGTTGGCGCGGTCGGCCAGGGCCATGATCTCGCGCATTGCGCGGGAGAAGTCGCGCGCTTCATAGGCATCGGCAATGCTTGGCGCGGCAGCCTGGAAGGCGGCCCACAGTTCCGGCTCGGGGTTGGCCTCGACCAGCACCCCGGCGTTGCCCTTGTGGATGAAACCGGCGCAGCGGCTGGCGATGTTGACCACCTTGCCGACCAGGTCCGAGTTGACCTTCTGCACGAAGTCCTCGAGGTTCAGGTCGAGGTCGTCGACGCCGCGGCCCAGCTTGCTGGCGTAGTAGTAGCGCAGGTATTCCGGATTGAGGTGGTCGAGATAAGTGCGCGCCTTGATGAAGGTGCCGCGCGACTTGGACATCTTCTGCCCGTTCACCGTCAGGTAGCCGTGCACGTTGACCCCGGTCGGCTTGCGGTAGCCGGCGCCTTCGAGCATGGCCGGCCAGAACAGGGCGTGGAAGTTGACGATGTCCTTGCCGATGAAGTGATACAGCTCGGCGGTCGAGTCCTTGTTCCAGAACGCGTCGAAGTCCAGCTCCGGGCGTTTGCTGCACAGGTTCTTGAAACTGGCCATGTAGCCGATCGGCGCGTCCAGCCAGACGTAGAAGTACTTGCCCGGCTCGTCGGGGATCTCGAAGCCGAAGTAGGGGGCGTCACGGCTGATGTCCCATTCCTGCAGGCCGCCATCCAGCCATTCGGCGATCTTGTTGGCCACGGCGTCCTGCAGCGTGCCGCTACGGGTCCAGGTCTTCAGCATGGCCTCGAAGTCGGGCAGCTTGAAGAAGAAGTGCTTGGAGTCGCGCAGCACCGGCACGGCGCCGGAAATGGCCGAACGCGGGTTCTTCAGCTCGGTCGGCTCGTAGGTGGCGCCGCATTTCTCGCAGTTGTCGCCGTACTGGTCCTCGGCCGCGCATTTCGGGCAGGTGCCCTTGATGAAGCGGTCGGCGAGGAACATGCCCTTCTCGGGGTCGAAGTACTGGGTCACCGAACGGGTGGCGATATGCCCGGCGTCACGCAGCTTGAGGTAGATGCTGGTGGCCAGCTCGCGGTTTTCCTCGGCGTGGGTCGAGTGGAAGTTGTCGAAGTCGACCAGGAAGTCGGCGAAGTCGGCGCTGTGCTCGGCCTGGACGTTGGCGATCAGCTGTTCCGGGGTGATGCCTTCTTTCTCGGCACGCAGCATGATCGCCGAGCCGTGGGCGTCGTCGGCGCAGACGTAGATGCACTGGTTGCCGCGCAGCTTCTGGAAGCGCACCCACATGTCGGTCTGGATGTATTCGAGCATGTGGCCGAGGTGAATCGAGCCGTTGGCGTAGGGCAGGGCGCTGGTGACGAGAATCTTGCGGGCTTCGGACATGATGATCGGCTGCACTGGTGTTACGAGGGAAGCCGGCAACTATATAGGCGCGGCGGTTTTTTTTCACCCGTTGCGGGGCGGATGGCTGGCCCGGGGCGTGCCCCTCAGCGATGCGCCGAGTGGCACCCTGGTGGATGAAAAGGGCATCAGCCACCCTATGCAACAAGCGCCTGCGGTAAGATGCCCACCTGTTTTGCTCAGCCTTTCGGAGTTGCCCCATGAGCGCCGTTACCCGCCAAGTGGTCGAAGCGACCCTGCGCCAGTTCACCGATCCCAACCTCAATCAAGATCCGGTCAGCGCCGGCTGCCTGCGTGAAGTCGCTATCGACGGCGGCAAGGTCCGCGTACGCCTGGAGCTGGGTTACGCCGCCGGGCTGTTCAAGAACGGCTGGGCGCAGATGCTGCAGATGGCCCTGGAAGGGGTCGAAGGCATCGACAGCGCCAAGGTCGAGGTCGACTGCGTGATCGAGGCGCACAAGGCCCAGGCCCAGGTGCCCGCGCTGGCCAACGTGAAGAACATCATCGCCGTGGCCTCCGGCAAGGGCGGGGTGGGCAAGTCGACCACCGCGGCCAACCTGGCCCTGGCCCTGGCCCGCGAAGGCGCGCGGGTCGGCATTCTCGATGCGGACATCTACGGCCCGAGCCAGGGCATCATGTTCGGCATCGCCGAAGGCACCCGGCCGAAAGTGCGCGACGAGAAGTTCTTCGTACCGCTGGAAGCGCATGGCGTGCAGGTCATGTCGATGGCCTTCCTCACCGACGACAGCACCCCGGTGGTCTGGCGCGGGCCGATGGTTTCCGGCGCGCTGCTGCAGCTGATCACCCAGACCGCCTGGGACAACCTCGATTACCTGGTGGTGGACATGCCGCCGGGCACCGGCGACATCCAGCTGACCCTGGCGCAGAAGGTGCCGGTGGCTGGCGCGGTGATCGTCACCACCCCGCAGGACCTGGCCCTGCTGGATGCGCGCAAGGGTGTGGAGATGTTCCGCAAGGTCAATATCCCGGTGCTCGGCGTGGTGGAGAACATGGCCGTGCACATCTGCTCCAACTGTGGCCATGCCGAGCACCTGTTCGGCGAAGGCGGCGGCGAGAAGCTGGCCAGCCAGTACGGCGTCGATCTGCTGGCCTCGCTGCCGCTGTCGATGGCCATCCGCCTGCAGTCGGACGGCGGCAAGCCGACGACCATTGCCGATCCGGAAAGCCAGATCGCCATGATCTACCAGGAGATGGCCCGCAGCGTCGGTGCGCGCATCGCCCAGAGCGGGCTGGGTGCCAGTGCCATGCCCAATATCGAGATTTCCGACGATTGAGGCGCCGACCGCTGCCCTTTGCTGCGCGTCTTGCCTCTAGGTAAGATGCGCGCTCAGTTTTTCACCACACCTTGAGTCAGGACGCCCGCCATGAGCATCAAATCGGACAAGTGGATTCGCCGCATGGCCCAGGAACACGGGATGATCGAGCCCTTCGTCGAGCGCCAGGTGCGCACCGAAGGCGCCGAGCGCCTGATTTCCTACGGGGTCTCCAGCTACGGCTACGACGTACGCTGTGCCGACGAGTTCAAGGTGTTCACCAACATCCACTCGGCCACCGTCGACCCGAAGAATTTCGATGAGAAGAGCTTCGTCGATGTCAAAGGCCCGGTGTGCATCATCCCGCCGAACTCCTTCGCCCTGGCCCGCACTGTCGAGTACTTCCGCATCCCGCGCGACGTGCTGACCATCTGCCTGGGCAAGAGCACCTACGCACGCTGTGGCATCATCGTCAACGTCACCCCGCTGGAGCCCGAGTGGGAAGGCCACGTGACCCTGGAGTTCTCCAACACCACCACCCTGCCGGCGAAGATCTACGCCAACGAGGGCGTGGCGCAGATGCTATTCCTGCAGTCCGACGAGGCCTGCGAAGTGTCCTACGCCGACCGCGGCGGCAAGTACCAGGGCCAGACCGGTGTGACCCTGCCGAAGACCTGATCGGCCTTGTGGCGCAGAAAAGCCGGGTTTTTAGCCCGGCTTTTTTGTGTCTGCTAAAGCAATACAGTCAAAGGAGATGGCGATGAACATGCTGAAACTGCTGGCGATCCTGCTGCTGTTGGCTGGCGCCGGGTCGGCCCGCGGCGAATTGCAGGTGCATGTCGGCAAGGCCGTGTTCGGTCTGGCGCCCAGCGCATCCAAGGCCGCTTTCATCGAGCGGTTGGGGCCGCCCACGGCCGAGCTGCCGCTGCGCCAGGGGCGGCGCGGCCTGCTCTATGGCAACTCGCTGCTGCTGGCGTTCGAGGGCGAGAGGCTGCGCGAAGTGCGCTGCTGGAAGCAGGAGCAGTTCACCGAGGATCTGTTCCTCGGCTGGATGCAGACTGTCGAGCCCCGCGCCGACATGCAGGGTTTCGTGGTCGATGAGCGGCTGCGCCTGGGCATGCCGCGCGAGCAGGTGAGCGCCTGGCTCGCCGGGTTGGAGGGCGATGGCGACGAGCGTTCCGATGTGCGGATCAAGAACGGCCAGCAGCTCTGGCTGGGCTACGGCTCTGCGCCGGACTACCACTTGGGCGACGACCCCGGGCAGCAGGTGCTGGTGTCCATCAGCCTGGACTTCGCTGCCGACTGAGAAACCCGGCTTCAAGTCTGCGGGTCTCTGAGCTTCTGGGCGTAGTGCTTGATCACGTCGTGCAGGGCTGCGGTGAGCACTGCGGTGGACACGCCGAACATCAGGATGCCGTTGGCCGCCTCCAGCGCGCTCAGCAGTTGCCGGGGCTTGGACAGCACCAGATCGCCGTAACCCAGGGTGGAAAAGGTCACGCCGGAAAAGTACAGGGCCTGGGTAAAGCTTTCGAACTCGCCGAGCAGCACGAACAGCAGAGCCCAGATGGCCATCTGCAGGAAGTTGCCGAACAGCATCAGCAGCATCACCAGGCCCAGGATCAGGATGGTACTGCCCGGCGAAGGGTCGCGCAGGTTGCGGCGGAAGTTGACATAGTGGCGCAGGCTGAGGGCGACCACCACGGCCTGCAGCAGCAGGCACAGCAGGGTCACCGGCAGGCCGATCAACAGATTCATGAACATGGGATTACCTCGCTTGAGCCCTTGCTGCGCTGGTCGATCAGGTAGACCGCGGCGCAGGCGTACAGGGTGACCAGAATGAACAGGCCCATGCGGATGGCGAAGGCCGTGTAGACATCCTTGCCGGAGGCGCTGTCCTGTACCGACTGGCCGAGCAGGATGATCAGGGTGGAACAGGTGTTGAGCCAGAAGCTGGCGCCGAAGCGCGTGCTGGCCAGGCGGTACAGGCGCCGCGCCATGAGCAGGACGAACAGCAGCATCAGCAGGAAGAACAGCCACAGGTGCGGCAGGATGCTCAGCAGTGCCCAGAAGGCGATGGCCAGCGCGCCGCCGAGCAGGGTCGAGCCGAGCAGCTCGCGGCCGGCGTCACGGGCGCTGGTGCCGCACACCTGCTGGCCGAGGTTGGCCGATTTCATCACCAGCGGCATGTAGCTGGCGGGGTCGATCAGGGCCAGCAGCCAGGCCGGCATCACCACCAGCATGGCGCGCAGGGCAATCCAGCTGGAGCGCGCGTTGGCCATGGGCGCGGGCTTGACGGCTGGCGCCAGGCCCGCGGGTTCGGGAAACAGCCAGTGGCCGATGGTCACGCACAGGGTGGTCAGCAGCACCGCCTTGATCAGTGCCTCGACCACCTCCTGGCCGAGGGCCAGGGAGGCGGTGCCGGCCGCGGACACCATGGTCAGGCCGACCACCTGCAGGGTCGAGAGCAGGCCGCTGCCGCCGCGCAGGGCGAAGCGGAAGCTGAAGAACAGGCCGAGCGCCACCAGCAGCACGCCGCTGACCGGCGAGTGATTCAGCAGCGGGCTCAGCAGCAGGCCGCTGCCGCAAGTCAGGGCGACCACCAGGGCCAGGCTCAGGCCGCCCTTGAGGCCCAGCGGCTGGTTGCTCAGCGCCAGCAGCACCAACACCAGCATCGGCGTGAGAAAGGGCAGTGGCAGGGCCAGGCCGAACCCCAGGGCCGTGCCCAGGGCTGTGCCGCAGGCCAGGCGCAGGGCACGTTGCGGACGGGGATCGACCACGGGCGGGTTCATCAGTAGGCGAACGACAGCCAGCTCATCACGCGCAGAAAGGCGCGACCGAGCAGGTTCAGCGGGTTGCCCTCGCTGGGGAAGGCCATCACTTCGGCCTGGCCGCCGACGCGCAGGCCGCGGTAGTCGCCCAGCTCGCCGGCCTCGAACTCGACGACTACCGGGAAGCGCTGCGCTGCGCGCAGCCAGTCGCGATTGTTCTCCACCGTCGGCAGGGTGCCCGGTGCGCTGCTCTGGCCGACGCTGACGCCGTAGCCGATGCTGCGCACGCGGCCGCGGTAGACGTGCCCGGGGCGGGCGTCGAGGACGATGGCCACCGGCGTGCCGGGCTGCAGGTGGCCGAGATTGTTCTCGCTCATCTCGGCGCTGATCCACAGGTCGTTGAGGCCGATCAGGGTCATCTGCGGGTTGCCGGCCGCGGCGTACTGGCCCACTTCGCTGCGCAGGTCGGTGATCAGTCCGGTCGAGGCGGCCTTCACCCGGGTCTTGCTCAGATCCAGCTCGGCCTGCTCCACCGCCGCGGTGGCGCTGCGCAGGCGGGCGTTGTCCTCGCCGCTGCCGCCCTCGGTTTCGCGGGCGCGCTGCACCTCGGCGCGGGCCGCCGCCACCTGGCTGCTGGCCTGTTGCAGGTTGGCCCGGGATATTTCCAGGCGACGCAGGGAGATGGTCCCTGGATCTTCGCGATACAGCCGTTCGAGGCGTTCGCGGTCCTGCCGGGCCTCCAGCTCGCCGGCTTCGGCGGCGCGCTGCGAGGCCAGGGCGGCGTCGATCCCGGCGGTGCTGGCGCCGACCTGGCCGCGCATGTTCTCCAGCTCGGCGCGGGCCTTGGCCAGGGTGATCGCGTAGGGCTCGGGGTTGATCTCGAACAGCACCTGGCCGGCTTCGACCATCTGGTTGTTGCCGACCAGCACCTGCTTGATGCGCCCGGACACTTCCGGTGCCACTGCCACCACATAGGCCTGCACCCGCGCCTGCTGGGTGTAGGGGGTGAAGCGGTCGGCCAGCAGGTACCAGAGCAGGGTCAGGCCGATCAGCGCCAGGATGACGTGCACGCCACGGCGGCTGGGGTCCTGCTCCTTGGCTGTGGATGGGGCGACGGTCTTGGCGTTGTCGGTCATGGCGTCTCTGCCTGGGCGGCTGGTGCCGGGGTGTTCGCGGGATTGTCGGTCATGGCGTGTTTGCCTGGGCGGGCGGGCTGCTCGTCGAGCAGTCCCCCCCAGTCGGTACGTTGGCGCATCTGTTCGCGGGTGGCGTTATCGAGCAGCGGCTGGCTGTTGTACCAGCCGCCGCCGAGGGCGCGGTAGAGGTCGATCAGGCTGCTCAGCGCGGCGCTGCGTGCCACCAGGTAGCCGTCCTGCTGGGCGAACAGGGCGCGCTGGGCGTCCAGCACCCGCTGGAAATCGGAGTAGCCCTCGCGGTACTGGGCGTTGGCCAGGGTCAGCGAACGCTCGGCCGAGAACGCCGCCTCGCGCAGGATGCGTTCGCGCTCCAGGGCCTTGCTCAGGCCGGTGGCGGCGTCGTCGGCCTCGCGTGCAGCCTGGCGCACGCGGTCGCGATAGGCCTCGATCAGCTGCTGCAGGCGGGCGTCCTGCACGCGCACGTTGTTGCGCAGGCGGCCGTGGTCGAACAGGTTCCAGGTCAGGCTGGGGCCGGCGCCGAGGCTGACCGTATCGGGGCTGCCATCCAGGCTGCTGGCCGACCAGCCGATGGTGCCGAGCAGGCTGATGGAGGGGTACAGGTCGCTTTCGGCCACGCCGATCAGGGCGGACTGGGCGGCCACCTGCAGTTCGGCGGCGCGCACATCGGGGCGGCGCAGCAGCAGGTTGGCCGGCACGTCGTCGAGCAGGGCCTGGTCGACCAGCGGCACCAGGCCGGTCTCGGCGGCCAGTTCGGGCAGGCTGCCGGGGGCCTGGCCGATCAGTACCGCCAGGGCATTGCGCGTCTGCGCGACCTGGGTCTCCAGCTCCGGCACGGTGCTCAGGGTGCCCAGGTACTGGGTCTTGGCCTGTTGCAGGTCGAGTTCGTCGCTGTTGCCGCTGTTGAACAGGCGTTCGGTGATCTCCAGGCTGCGCTTCTGCAACTTGGCGTTGTTGCGGGCGATGCCCAGGCGCGCCTCGGCGGTACGCAGGGCGAAGTAGGTCTGCGCCACCTGGGCGCGCAGCAAAACCAGGGCATCCTCGTAGTTGGCCTGGGCGGCGAAGTAGCTGGCATCGGCCGACTCGATGGCGCGGCTGTAGCGGCCCCAGAAGTCCAGCTCCCAGCCGATGTCGAAGCCGGCGCCATACTGCCAGGCGCTGCTGTCCAGCTCGGGGGCGCCGGCGTACTGGTTGCGATCCAGGTAGAACGCGTCGGCGCTGGCCTGCTGCAGCTGCGGGTAGCGCCCGCTGCGGGCGATGCCGAGCTGGGCGCGCGCCTCGAGGATGCGCAGGGCGGCGATGCGCAGGTTGGGGTTGTGCACGTCGGCTGCGCCGATCAGGCGCTCGAGCAGCGGGTCGTCGAACTGCGTCCACCATTGCCGGTTGTCCGGCTGGGGCTGCTGTTGGCTGGCCGCGGCCAGGGCGCTGCTGTCCCAGTGGTCGATCCAGTCCTGGCGGGGCGACTGGAAATCCGGGCCCAGGCGCACGCAGCCGCCCAGGGTGGCGGCGGCCAGCAGGGCCCAGCCGCGCCCTGGCTTATTCGCCATCCTGCGGACCGGCCGCACTGCCCGTGAGCGGGGTATCGACCCACTGCCAGAACAGCTTGTAGCCCACCGCCAGCAGGACCGGGCCGATGAACAGGCCGATGATGCCGCCGGTGACCATGCCGCCCAGGGCGCCGATCAGCACCACCGGCATCGGCACATCCACGCCGCGGCCGAGCAGCAGCGGCTTGAGCACGTTGTCGGCGAGGCCGGCGACGAAGACATAGATGGCGAAGATGATGGTCGCCAGCGAGGCGCCTTCGCTGAAGAACACGAAGGCGATCACCGGCAGGGTGATCAGGGTGGCCGGCAGCTGCATGATCCCCAGCAGCAAGACGGCCAGGGCCAGCAGCCCGGCACCGGGAACGCCCATGAAGACGAAGCCGGCGCCGATCAGCAGCATCTGGATGAAGGCAATGCCGATCACCCCTTGGGCCACGGCGCGGATGGTGGCGGTGCACAGATCGACCAGTTGATCAGCGCGTTCGGCCTCGATCACCCGTGTCGCGATGCGTCGGGCGCTTTGATGGCCGGTTTCGCCGAAGGCCATGATGATCCCGGCGATCATCAGCGCGGCGATGAACACCAACATGCCGATGCCCAGTCCGGCGGCCTTGCCGAGCAGGCCCAGGGTGATCTCCTTGAGCTGCGGCGCCAGGCGCTGCAGGACTCCGGTCAGATCGGTCGCGACCTGCGCCCAGAAGCCATGCAGCTTTTGGCCGATCAGCGGCCATTGGGCGACCGCGTCCGGCGGCGGCGGAATATGCACGCCGCCTTCCTTGACGGTGGCGATCACCCCTTGCACCGACTCGGTCAGGGAGGTACCAAGCAGGTAGATGGGGATCAGCAGGACGGCAATGGCAAACAGCACCAGCAGGGTGGCGGCGCGGCTGTCGCTGTGGCCGGTGCGTGCCTTGAGCATGTTGTGCAGCGGGTAGAGGGTGACGGCCAGGATCAGGGCCCAGATCATCAGGCTGAGGAAGGGGCTGAACACCTCGTAACAGGCAACCACCAGGGCGGCGACCAGGCCGGCGCGGATCAGGGTGTCGAGCAGTGTGCGAGTCAGCTGTCTTCCGGGGGGGGCGGTGCGCGGCATATGGCTTTCCTTTGCTGAAGTGGCTGAAAACTCGTGCCTGTTGCGCAGTGCTACGGCCACTGTAGAACAGGGTCTTAGGTCAACCCGGATTGAACGGCCGGGCCGTTACTGCAAAAGAGTAGCGTGCCGAGGGGAAGAAAACCGGGGAAAATGCCCGCCTGGCGCAGTTTTTGTCTGGCTCTGTACCCGGTACGGGGCTGCTGCCACTCAAGCGCAAGTGCTCATGCAACAGTTAACGGGTACATCACCTGTGTTCGCTCTGGGCAAGCCGCTCAGGGCACCAGCGGCAGCTCGCGCTTGTGCCGGGTGTTGTCGTAGGTGCGCACGATGATGGCGTAGGCCTCATCGCGTACCGTCTGGCCATGCAGGAAGGCGTCGATTTCCGCATAGCTGACGCCGTGGGCTTCCTCGTCGGGCTTGCCTGGGCGCAGTTCTTCCAGGTCGGCGGTGGGCACCTTGAACACCAGGCTCTGCGGGGCGCCGAGGTACTGGGCGATGGCCCGTACCTGGCCCTTGACCAGGCCGGACAGCGGGGCGAGGTCGCAGGCGCCGTCGCCGAACTTGGTGAAGAAGCCCATGACCGCCTCGGCGGCGTGGTCGGTGCCGATCACCAGGCCGTTGTTGGCGTTGGCGATGGCGAACTGGGCGACCATGCGGATGCGCGCCTTGACGTTGCCGACCACGAAGTCGCGGCGGGCGTCGGACAGTTTTTGCAGGTGGGTGACCTGCTCGCCGAGGCCGCGCACGCTGTCGGCGATGTTCACCGTGTCTTCCTCGTCGGCGCGGATGAAGCGCAGCGAGGCCTGGGCGTCCTCCTCGTCGTGCTGGGTGTCGTGGGGCAGGCGCACGGCGATGAAGCGATAGGCCGAATCACCGGTCTCGGCCCGCAGCTCCTCCACCGTCAGTTGCGCCAAGCGCCCGGCGGTGGTCGAGTCGACGCCGCCGCTGATGCCCAGCACCAGCACCTTGAGGCCGGAATTGCGCAGGCACTGCTTGATGAAGGCCTTGCGCTTGTCGATCTGCGCGACCAGCGCCGCCTCGTCGGCGAAGGGCGGCACCACGGCGAGGGCGGCGGCGATTTCGGCTTGGCGGTTGCTCATTTCAAAGTCCTCACTGGGCGTCGCGGACGCGAAAAACAGGTTTCAGGTGGATGTTCTTGGGCTCGATCCCGGGAATGTCGCCGGTCAGCTTGCTGCCGCTGGCGAAGCTTACGTTGATCCACGCACAAAGTGCAGGGTAGAGCGCATGGACCAGCGGCAGGCCGGGGGCGCCATGCCGCGCGGCCAGCGGTGTTGCCCGTGATCTTCGGCGGTGCCTCGACTAATCTGCAGGGATGGCGATTCAAGGCAGTCAGGGACGGCAGGCATCCTCCTTGTCGCCCCGAATCCGCTTCGGGGCATGGGCGCGCACATGATCAAGCCGTTCCTCGTCGTCCCGGGCCTCGCGCCGAGCGCCTTGGGCCCCGCAGCCAGGCAGGCCGGGCGTGAACTTCGCAACTAGTTTCCCGGTGCGCATCGCCGGCCTGGTGCTCCTGCTGCTGGTGGCGCTGCTTGCTGCCCTGTATGGGGTGGTCGAGGTGGCCATCGGGGGCGCCGTGCAGAACCAATTGCAGCGGGAACTGGGCGTCGGCGCTCGGGTTGTCGAGCAGTTGCTCGATGCGCGCGGCCGCCGCCTGCACGATGCGGCGCAGGCGCTGGCGGCCGACTTCGGCGTGCAGACGGCGCTGGCCAGCGGCGACCGCACGAGCCTGCACCTGCAGCTGGCCGGGCGCGGCGCGGAGAGCAACGCCGAGGTGCTGCTGCTGGGGCTCGATGGCCACCTGCTGGCCGGCACCCTGCCGGGCATGGGCGAGGCGGCGGTGGCGCGCCTGGCCGGGCAGCTGCAGGGCCAGGCGAGTAGCGACCCGTGGCTGCTGCTGCCGATCGACGGCGAGCTGTTCCTGCTGGCGGCGGCACCGGCCAAGGCGCCGCAGCCGATCGCCTGGGTGGTGACGGGGTTTGCCGTCGACGCCGCCTTCGTCAGCCAGGTACGCGCGCTGACCGACCTGGAGCTGACCCTGGTGGCGGTCGAGCAGGGCACGCCCAATGGCTGGGTCAGCAGCCTGCCGAGCGCCCTGCACGGCGCCTTGCACCGTGCCATCATGGCGGCCGATTTCGCCAGCGGCAGCCGCTGGCTGGAGCAGGGTGGCCAGCGTTACCTCGGCACCTGGCGCAGCCTGGCCAGCGGGCCGGACTACCAGGTGCTGGCCCTGCTGCACAAGTCGCTGGCGCAGGCCGAGGCGGCCTTCGCCCCCTTGACCCGCAACTTCCTGCTGATCGCCCTGGCGGCCCTCGGCGTCGCGTTGCTCGGCGCGCTGCTGCTGGCGCGCAGTCTGGCGCGGCCGCTGCGCGAGCTGGTACGGGTGGCCGAGCGCATCGGCCAGGGCGACTACCAGACGCCGATCGCCAGCGTCCGCGGCGCCGCGCTGGGGCCTCTGGCGCAGGCCCTCCAGGGCATGCAGGCGGGCATCGCGGAACGGGAGCGGCAACTGGTGCACAACGCTCTGCACGACCCGCTGACCGGCCTGCCCAACCGGGCCCTGGCCCTGGAGCGGCTGGGCAGCGCGATCACCGCCGGGCGGCCGACGGCCTTGCTCTACCTGGGCATCGCCAACTTGCGCAGCCTGCTCGAAAACCTCGGCACGGCGGCCATCGACCTGGCTCTGCAGCAGCTGGCGCGGCGCCTGCAGGCGACCCTGCGGCCCGGCGACAGCCTGGCGCGGCTGGTCTCCGACGAGATGCTGCTGTTGCTGGAACACTGCGACAACGACAGCGCCGTCGCCGCGGCGGACCGCCTGCAGCAGCTGCTGCTCAAGCCGATGCACATCGGCAGGCAGCGAATCAGCCTGGATTGCGCCATCGGCATCGCCTCCTTCCCGGCCGACGGCCTGACCCCGGACGATCTGCTGCGCCGGGCCGCCATCGCCATGCAGGACGCCGCGCGGCAGCCGGAGCGCCTGCAGGTCTACCAGCAGGGCCGCGATGCCGCCCACCAGCGCCAGGTCGGCCTGGTGCGCGACCTGCAGCATGCCGCGGAAAGGGGCGAGCTGCTGCTGCACTACCAGCCCAAGCTGGACCTGCGCGAGGGCCGGGTGAGTGCGGCCGAGGCCCTGCTGCGCTGGAATCATCCGCAGTTCGGTCTGGTCGCGCCGAGCGAGTTCATCCCCCTGGCCGAGCGCACCGGCAGCATCCAGAGCCTCACCGCCTGGGTGATCGCGGAGGTGCTGCGCCAGCTGCAGGAATGGAACGGGCGGGCCTTGCACCTGCAGGTTGCGCTGAACATCTGCGCCGAGGATCTGCGCAGCCTGGAGCTGGCCGAGCGGGTCGCGGCGCTGCTGGCGCGGCATGCGGTGGCCGCCGGGCAGCTGCTGTTCGAGATCACCGAGAGCGCCATGATGGACAACCCCGAGCAGGCCCTGGAGGTGTTGCAGCGCCTGCGGGCTTGCGGCATCCGCCTGGCGGTGGACGACTTCGGCACCGGCTATTCCTCGCTGGCCCAACTCAAGCGCATGCCGGTGCAGGAGCTGAAGATCGATCAGTCGTTCATTCGCGAGCTGAGTGAGCACGGCGACGACGCGGTGATCGTCCGCTCGACCATCGACATGTGCCACAGTCTGGGCCTCAAGGTGGTGGCCGAGGGCATCGAGTCCCCGGCCGTCCTGGAGCTGCTGCGCCTGTGGCAGTGCGACAGCGTCCAGGGCGACCTGCTCAGCCCGCCGCTGGCGGCCGCGGCATTCGAGCAGTGGCTGCGCCAGCCGCCGGCGTTGCCCCGGCTGGACAGCTCCTGAGCCGCTGATGCGGCGGTCGGCGGCGCAGCAGCTGGATTCAAACAAGCGTTTTGAGAAAGTTCCCGGTGCCGGAGTTTTCCGCAAAAACTCCAGAGCTTTCTGCAAGAAGCTGTCACCCCCCTGTCACTAGAGTCCTGCATCCCGCCAGATTGGTCGCATAGAACGATTCGTTCCTGTGCGGTCGCGGCAATGGGCTAGACCGAAAATAACAGTCTCCAACAGAGGAGGGGCGTGATGTTCAAAGCCAGTCACGTCTTGCAGGGCGATGCGCTCAACAAGACCGCCGCCGAATTCTTCCCCGTCATCAGCGCCAACTACGCTGTCGACGAGGCCGCTTACCTGCAGGAACTGCTGCAGCTGGCCGATCCCGGCGAGCCGGGCATCGACCTGATCCGCGGCAACGCGCGCCGGCTGATCGACGACGTGCGCAGCCGCGACAACGCCGTCGACACCCTCGACGCACTCCTGCGCCAGTACAGCCTCGACACCCAGGAAGGGCTGATGCTCATGTGCCTGGCCGAGGCGCTGCTGCGCGTGCCGGATGCCGCCACCGCCGACGCGCTGATCCGCGACAAGCTGAACGCCGCCGAGTGGGAACGCCACCTCGGCCAGAGCGACAGCGTGCTGGTCAACTTCGCCGCCTGGGGCCTGGTCATGACCGGCAAGGTGGTCGACCCGCAAACCGCCGACGGCCGCCCGAAGAGCGTGCTCGGCAAGCTGATCCAGCGTTCCGGCGAGCCGGTGATCCGCGCCGCGATGAACCAGGCCATGAAGATGATGGGCAAGCAGTTCGTCCTCGGCCGCAGCATCAGCGAAGCGCTGAAGAACGGCCGGCCGTGCCGCGAACAGGGCTACACCTATTCCTTCGACATGCTCGGTGAAGCGGCGCTGACCGCCGACGACGCCGAGAAGTACATGGCCGACTACCGCAAGGCCATCGACACCGTCGGCGCCGAGCCGCAGGTCGGTCCGGGCCCGCGCCCGTCGATCTCGATCAAGCTGTCCGCCCTGCACCCGCGCTATGAAGTGGCGCAGCGCGAGCGCGTGCTCAGCGAGCTGTTCGCCAATGTGCGCGAACTGGCCATCCGTGCGCGCAAGCTGAATGTCGGCATTTCCGTGGACGCGGAGGAGGCCGACCGCCTCGAACTGTCCCTGGAACTGTACGAGAAGCTGATGCGCGACCCGGCCATCGCCGGCTGGGGCGAGTTCGGTCTGGTGGTCCAGGCCTACTCCAAGCGCTGCCTGCCGGTGCTGGTGTGGCTGACCCTGCTGGGCAAGGAACTCGGCGCCAAGATGCCGCTGCGCCTGGTCAAGGGCGCCTACTGGGACAGCGAGATCAAGCAGTGCCAGGTGCAGGGTGCCAGCGGCTACCCGGTGTTCACCCGCAAGGAAGGCACCGACACCTCCTACCTGGCCTGCGCCCGCTACCTGCTGAGCGAACACACCCGCGGGGTGATCTACCCGCAGTTCGCCAGCCACAACGCGCACACCGTGAGCTGCATCCTGGCCATGGCCGGCGACCGCGAGTTCGAGTTCCAGCGCCTGCACGGCATGGGCGATGCGCTGTACGACACGGTGCTGGAGAAGCACCGCAAGAACGTGCGCATCTACGCCCCGGTCGGCGCGCACAAGGACCTGCTGCCGTACCTGGTGCGGCGCCTGCTGGAAAACGGCGCCAACTCCTCGTTCGTCCACCAGCTGGTCGATCCCAGCGTGCCGGTCGAGTCGCTGATCGATCACCCGGTGACGCAACTGCGCAAGTTCAAAACCCCCGGTAACGACAGAATCCCCCACCCGCTGGCGCTGTTTGGCGCGGCGCGGAAAAACTCGCAGGGCATCAACATGAATATCCAGAGCCAGTGGGCCGGCCTCGAGGCCGATTTCAACGCCAACCTGAACAAGGCCTGGCAAGCCACGCCGGTGATCAACGGCGAGAAACTCGCCGGCACCGCCCAGGAAGTGCGTTGCCCCTACGACCTGAACAAGCTGGTCGGCACTGCCCAGTGGGCCAGTGCCGAGCAGGCTGCCAAGGCCCTCGACGTGCTCAGCGGCGCCTGGCCGCGCTGGAACGCTACCCCGGTGGACGAACGCGCCGCCGTGCTGGACCGTCTGGCCGACCTGCTGGAAGCCAACCGCGCCGAACTGATGGCGCTGTGCACCCTGGAAGCCGGCAAGTCGCTGCAGGACGGCATCGACGAAGTCCGCGAAGCGGTCGATTTCTGCCGCTACTACGCCCAGCAGGCCCGCCTGCGCCTGGGCCGCGAAGAGCTGCAGGGCCCGACCGGCGAGCGCAACGAGCTGTTCCACGAAGGCCGCGGCGTGTTCGCCTGCGTCAGCCCGTGGAACTTCCCGCTGGCCATCTACCTGGGCCAGATCAGCGCCGCGCTGGTCGCCGGCAACTGCGTGCTGGCCAAGCCGGCCGAGCAGACCAGCCTGATCGCCGCCCGCGCCACCGAGCTGATGTTCGAGGCCGGCCTGCCCAAGGACGTGTTCGCCCTGTTGCCGGGCGACGGCGCCACCCTGGGCGGCGTGTTCTGCCGCGATGCCCGCGTCGCCGGCGTGTGCTTCACCGGTTCCACCGACACCGCGCGCATCATCAACCGCCAGCTGGCCGACAAGCCGGGCCCGATCGCCGCGCTGATCGCCGAAACCGGCGGGCAGAACGCGATGATCGTCGACTCCACCGCGCTGCCCGAGCAGGTGGTCAAGGATGCCGTGCAATCCGCCTTCACCAGCGCCGGCCAGCGTTGCTCGGCCCTGCGCGTGCTGTACGTGCAGGCCGATATCGCCGAGCGCGTGCTCGACCTGCTCAAGGGCGCCATGGCCGAACTGACCGTCGGCCCGACCCACCTGCGCGTCAGCGACGTCGGCCCGGTGATCGACGGTGAAGCCAAGGCCGGTCTGGAAGCCCACATCAAGCAGCTCAAGGACGCCGGCAAGCTGATTGCCGAAGCCAAACTGCCGGCCGGCCTGAACGGCCACTTCATCGCCCCGGTGGCGTTCGAGATCGGCGGCATCCACGAGCTGAGCAAGGAACACTTCGGTCCGATCCTGCACGTGGTGCGCTTCCAGGCCAACGAACTGGATCAGGTGGTCGCGGCGATCAACGCCACCGGCTACGGCCTGACCCTCGGCGTGCACAGCCGCAACGAGGAAACCGCCAAGCGCATCGAGGCCCAGGCCCGCGTCGGCAACCTGTACGTCAACCGCAACCAGATCGGTGCGGTGGTCGGCGTGCAGCCGTTCGGCGGTTGCGGCCTGTCCGGCACCGGGCCGAAGGCCGGTGGCCCGAGCTACCTGCTGCGCTTCGCCAATGAGCGCACCACCTCGGTCAACACCACCGCGGTGGGCGGCAACGCCTCGCTGCTGTCGCTGGGCGACGCCGAGTAACCAGGCAGGACCAGGCGCCGGCCCCACAAGGGCCGGCGTCGTGCTGCGGAGCAACCCGCAGCCAACCGTCTCCGGGAGGGAGGCGGCGTGCAGGCAAGTGGATCAGGCCAACCATGTTTTTGGTCCGTCGCCCGTGGTGGCGGCGGCCATTGCAGCGCCCGCCACAAGCGGGCGGATTTGCCAACCCCGCTGCGGAGTAACCGCCGCGGCGTCATAAAAACAATCCAGAGGGTATTCCTCCCATGACAGCTAGCACTCCGATGCTGATCACCTTCGTGGTGTACATCGCCGCGATGGTCTTTATCGGCCTCTTCGCCTACTTGCGTACCAAGAACCTTTCCGACTACATCCTCGGTGGCCGCAGCCTCGGCAGCTTCGTCACCGCGCTGTCCGCCGGCGCCTCCGACATGAGCGGCTGGCTGCTGATGGGCCTGCCGGGCGCGGTGTACATGTCCGGCCTGTCCGAAGGCTGGATCGCCATCGGCCTGATCGTCGGCGCCTACCTCAACTGGCTGTTCGTCGCCGGCCGCCTGCGCGTGCAGACCGAGCACAACGGCAACGCCCTGACCCTGCCGGACTACTTCACCAACCGCTTCGAAGACAGCAGCCGCATCCTGCGCATCTTCTCCGCCCTGGTGATCCTGGTGTTCTTCACCATCTACTGCGCCTCGGGCGTGGTGGCCGGTGCGCGCCTGTTCGAAAGCACCTTCGGCATGAGCTACGAGACCGCCCTGTGGGCCGGCGCCGCAGCGACCATCGCCTACACCTTCATCGGTGGCTTCCTCGCGGTGAGCTGGACCGACACCGTGCAGGCCACCCTGATGATCTTCGCCCTGATCCTCGCTCCGGTGATGGTGATGGTGGCCACCGGCGGCATGGACAGCACCTTCGCTGCCATCGAGCTGCAGGACGCCACCAACTTCGACATGCTCAAGGGCGCCACCTTCGTCGGCGTGATCTCGCTGATGGCCTGGGGCCTGGGCTACTTCGGCCAGCCGCACATCCTGGCGCGCTTCATGGCCGCCGACTCGGTCAAGTCGATCCCGGCTGCCCGTCGCATCTCCATGACCTGGATGATCCTCTGCCTGGGCGGCGCCGTGGCCGTGGGCTTCTTCGGCATCGCCTACTTCTCCGCGCATCCGGACATGGCCGGCGCCGTGACCGAGAACCCGGAGCGGGTGTTCATCGAACTGGCCAAGATCCTGTTCAACCCCTGGATCGCCGGCGTGCTGCTGTCCGCCATCCTGGCCGCGGTGATGTCCACCCTGAGCTGCCAGCTGCTGGTCTGCTCCAGCGCCCTGACCGAAGACTTCTACAAGGCCTTCCTGCGCAAGAACGCCAGCCAGGTCGAACTGGTCTGGGTCGGCCGCGCCATGGTGCTGCTGGTGGCGCTGATCGCCATCGTCCTGGCTTCCAACCCGGATAACCGCGTACTGGGCCTGGTGTCCTATGCCTGGGCCGGCTTCGGTGCTGCCTTCGGTCCGGTGGTGATCCTCTCCCTGCTGTGGAAGGGCATGACCCGCAACGGCGCCCTGGCCGGCATGGTGGTCGGTGCGGTGACCGTGGTGGTGTGGAAGAACTGGATCGGCATGGGCCTGTACGAAATCATCCCGGGCTTCATCCTGGCCACCCTGGCCATCCTGGTGTTCAGCCGCATCGGCAACGGCCCGTCGAAAAGCATGCTCAAGCGCTTCGACGAAGCCGAGAAGGAATACCAGGACGCCCACATCTGATACCCCCAGGCGCGGCTGGCCGGTCGTCCAGCCGCTGCCTTAGTCCCGCCACAGGCCCAGTGCCTGCGGCGGGGCACCACGCACGACCCGATAGTGCTTTCCGGTCCACGTCTCCCGGCGTGGGCCGGTTTTTTTTGCCTGCGAAAAAGCCCCCAGCCCCATCCTCTGTGGGAGCGGCTTCAGCCGCGATGCTCTTGCATGCGCCACCATCTCCCATCGCGGCTAAAGCCGCTCCTACGCCGGTTTTACCTGCCGCCACGCGCCATCCGCCCCATCGATTCTTGTGGGAGCGGCTTACCCGCCGCTCCGCGCCGTCGCCATCGCTCTTCGTGGGAGCGGCTTCAGCCGCGAAGCTCTTGCATGGGCCACCACCTCTCATCGCGGCTAAAGCCGCTCCCACGCCGGGTTTACCTGCCGTTCCGCGCCGTCCAGCCCATCGCTCTTCGTGGGAGCGGCTTCAGCCGCGAAGCTCTTGCATGGGCCGCCACTTCCCATCGCGGCTAAAGCCGCTCCTACGCCGGGTTAGCTTCCCGCCCGCCGCAGCGCTCCAGCATGACCAGCCAACGCCTGCCACCGATTGGGGCGTGACCCGTTTTGGCGCCTGGATTAACGCCCCTAACTGGTGCGTGACCGCCTGGTCGAATGTACAAGCTATTGAAAATAAACAATAAAGTTCTATGGCACGGGCCTTGCGATGGTACAGACGACCAGGTGGCAAGGAGTACGGCATGGTCCGCACCTTTTTTAACGAGATGTACGAAGCGAGTGGCAGCGTCCGCCCGCATTACCGGGAATTTGCCCGCTGGCTGGCCGACACCCCGCAAGAGCTGCTGGCCCAGCGCAGGCGCGAAGCCGACCTGTTGTTCCACCGCGCCGGCATCACCTTCACCCTCTACGGCGACGAGCAGGGCACCGAGCGCCTGATCCCCTTCGACATCATCCCGCGCAGCATCCCCGCCAGCGAATGGCGCATCGTCGAAGCCGGCTGCATCCAGCGCGTGCAGGCGCTGAACATGTTCCTCGCCGACCTCTACCACGAGCAGCGCATCCTCAAGGCCGGCATCATCCCCGCCGAACAGGTGCTGGCCAACGAGGGCTATCAACTGGCCATGCAGGGCCTCGACCTGCACCGCGATATCTACGCGCACATCGCCGGGGTCGACCTGGTACGCGATGGCGACGGCACCTACTACGTGCTGGAAGACAACCTGCGCACCCCCAGCGGCGTCAGTTACATGCTCGAAGACCGCAAGATGATGATGCGCCTGTTCCCCGAGCTGTTCGCCATGCAGCGCGTGGCGCCCATCGACCACTACCCGAGCCTGCTGCTCGACACCCTGAAAAGCGCGAGCCCGCTGGACAACCCCAGCGTGGTGGTACTGACGCCGGGGCGCTTCAACAGCGCCTACTTCGAGCACGCCTTCCTCGCCCGCGAGATGGGCGTGGAACTGGTGGAGGGCGCCGACCTGTTCGTCCGTGACGACAAGGTATTCATGCGCACCACCGCCGGCCCGCAGGCGGTCGACGTGATCTACCGGCGGCTGGACGACGCCTTCCTCGACCCGCTGGCCTTCAACCCGGATTCCATGCTCGGCGTGCCGGGCCTGCTCTCGTCCTACCGCAGCGGCAACGTGGTGCTGGCCAACGCGGTGGGCACCGGGGTGGCGGACGACAAGTCGATCTACCCCTACGTCACCGACATGATCCGCTTCTACCTGGACGAGGAGCCGATCCTGAAAAACGTGCCGACCTGGCAGTGTCGCAAGCCCGAGGACCTGTCCCACGTGCTGGCCAACCTGCCTGAGCTGGTGGTCAAGGAAACCCAGGGCTCCGGCGGCTACGGCATGCTGGTCGGCCCGGCTGCGAGCAAGGCCGAGATCGAGGCCTTCCGCGCCCGCCTCAAGGCCAACCCGGCGGCCTACATCGCCCAGCCCACGCTGTGCCTGTCGACCTGCCCGACCTTCGTCGAGAGCGGCGTGGCGCCGCGCCATATCGACCTGCGCCCGTTCGTCCTGTCCGGCCGCGAAACCCGCCTGGTGCCCGGCGGACTGACCCGCGTGGCGCTGCGCGATGGCTCGCTGGTGGTCAACTCGTCGCAGGGCGGCGGGACCAAGGACACCTGGGTGGTCGAGGATTAAGGAAACCGCATCATGCTGAGCAGAACTGCCTCCGATCTGTACTGGATGTCGCGCTACCTGGAGCGCGCCGAGAACCTCGCGCGCATGCTCGACGTCAGCTATTCGCTGTCGCTGATGCCGCAGGACGGCCACGGCGACGGCCTCGACGAACTGGCCATGCCGCTGCTGATCACCGGCACCCTGGACCAATACCTGGAACGCCACGGGCAGATGCATGCCGAGCGCATGCTGCACTTCTTCGCCCTCGATGCGGACAACCCGGCGAGCATCTACTGCTGCCTGCAGGCCGCGCGCAGCAACGCTCACGCTGTGCGCGGGCGGATCACCGCGGACATGTGGGAGAACATCAACGCCACCTGGCTGGAGATGCGCGGCATCGCCGCCGAGGGCCTGGGCCGCTATGGCATCAGCCGCTTCTGCGAATGGGTCAAGGAGCGCTCGCACCTGTTCCGCGGCGCCACCTTCGGCACCATCATGCGCGGCGAAGCGTATCGCTTCATCCGCCTGGGCACCTTCATCGAACGCGCCGACAACACCCTGCGCCTGCTCGATGCGCGCTACGAGATGCTCGGCGAGGAGGCCGACACGGTCAGCGACACCTCGGCGCGCGGCTACTACCAGTGGAGCGCGCTGCTGCGTGCGCTGTCCTCGTTCGAGGCCTTCACCGAGATCTACCGCGGCTCGCCGCGCACCTACAAGATCGCCGAACTGCTGCTGCTGCGCCCCGAGGTGCCGCGCTCGCTGCGTGCCTGCATGGAGGAGCTCAACCTGATGCTCTCCGGCCTGCCCGGCGAGAACGGCCGGCCGGCCCAGCGCATGGCCGCCGAGCTCGATGCCCGTCTGCGCTACACCAGCATCGACGAGGTCCTGGGCGAGGGCCTGCATGTCTGGCTCACCGATTTCATCCTGCTCGTCCGGCAGTTGGGCAGCGCCATCCACACGTCCTATCTGGAGGTCGTATGAGACTCTCGATCCGCCACGACACTACTTACAACTACGACGACCAGGTGCGTGCCAGCATCCAGTACCTGCGCCTGACCCCGCAGGAAAGCGCGCGCCAGCACGTACTCAGCTGGCAGCTCGACCTGCCGCGCCAGGTGCGTGCCCAGCGCGACCCGTTCGGCAATATCCTGCATGTGCTGACCCTCGACGAACCCCACGAGGCACTGGTGATCGGCGCCCGCGGCCAGGTCGAGATCGACGAGCAGTGCGAGTCGGAAAGCGGCAGCGGCTCGGCCTTGCCCTACCTGCGCTTCACCCGCCTGACCCAGCCCGACGAGGCCCTGCGCGAGTTCGCCCGGCTCGGCAGCGCCGGGCGCCGCAACCGCGACGGGCTGATCGAGCTGATGCACGGCCTGCACGCGCAGATGCCCTACACCCCGGGCGCCACCCGAGTCGACAGCACCGCCGCCGAGGCCTTCGCCGGCCGCGCCGGGGTCTGCCAGGACCACACCCACGCCTTCCTCGCCTGCGCGCGCAGCCTGGGCGTACCGGCGCGCTACGTGTCCGGCTACCTGTTCACCGAAGACAGCGGCCACCTGGCCAGCCACGCCTGGGCCGAAGCCTGGCTGGACGACGCCTGGTACAGCTTCGACGTGACCAACCAACTGGCCCGCCCCGAGCGCCACCTCAAGCTGGCCGTGGGCCTGGACTACTTGGATGCTTGCCCGGTGCGCGGCATGCGCCGCGGCGGTGGCGGCGAACAGATGCACGCGCGGGTCAAGGTCGCGCCGTTGCTGCAGATGCAGCAGTAGCTGCGGCCGAGGCGAAGAGGGGGCGCAGCGCGTTCGCTCCCTGCGGCAGTTGGCCAGCAAGCTGGTGAAGGTTTGCTGGGCCGCGTGCTGTCATCAGCGACGCTGCAGCGGCCACTGGCAAAACATGCCGCCCGCCTGACGGCGAGCGGGTTGATCAAATCTGTGTTGTATGGGGTGGCGAGCGTGGATTGCCCTGTATTTCGCGGTGCGCGGGTAGGTTGGTGTTGAGCGCAGCGAAGCCCAACAGCCGGTGGGAATCATTGGGCTTCGTCGCGCTGCTCCTCAACCCACCTGCGACTTGTCGCCTGCAACAGGCTATCGGGACAAAGCCTCAATCAATGGTGATTGTGGTGGAAAGCAGCACTGTCGGAACAGGCGAGTCCTGCAGCGGAACAAGGCCGATAACAATCATGATCCTCGTGATCGTTTGAACGATTGGCCCCCCGCTGCGCGAACTACAGGATGGCCAAGGCATTGCCCGCGACAAGGCCAGATATACGAATGCAACCGCGCTGACGACAGAATCGGAAAAAGCTTTCCTCACTGCTTGTGGGGAGAGTCCATATACATCGTTAGATACCGTAGTCGCGCTCGACTTTTGAGATTCTTACTTTGAATTTTGAGTACCATTTTTCGTGGCCGAATTTCTGAGCTTGCTGATGTTCAATATTGGACTTCCAGTTTTTTATTGATTCTAAATCGGACCAGTATGAAACGGTGATGCCAAGTTCTTCTCTAGCAGATTCAACGCCTAAATAACCTGGCTGCTGGGTTGCTAGCTCAACCATTTTAGCTGCCATGTCGCCATAGCCATTATCGCCATCAGTGCGTAGAGATGTGAAAATCACAGCGTAATACGGTGGCTGTGGTGTTGCTGCTATGGTCGACATAGTTTTCCCCGTAGGTATCTAACGATTAAGCTAAGGGGCCGGCGTTAGCCGGTCCCGAGTGAGCGAGGCAAGCGATCACTTGTTATGCATATACCTGCACCAATGTCCCTGCAACGAAGCACAGTAGACCGATAGCTGACCCTATAGTGGGAATGCTAAACCAATATTTTTTAGACAGTACAAGGTATATTAATGAAATGATTGGCGCGGCGCTCATGAAAAATAGAGAGCTTTCCAGGAAGGATGTTTGGGAAATTGATAAATATAAATAAGTGACGGAGAAAAATAGTATTCCGATACCGTGGCTGATGTTAAAGCCAACCCATGCGCGCCACACATTTGTTTCTTTTGTTATGGCTAAGGTTGACTCCTTCATAAGCCCCATGACACCAGATTTATATGGAATTAGTTTTTTAGGCTTGTACGTGTCTGTGATTGTGTAGACCGTATGCAGGATGCCAAGTGCAAGAAATGGTATGCAGCCTGCGATGTATAAGTATTTTGTGAGCACGCGGAACTCCTTGTATGTTCATAACGTTCGCGTAATAGGTGCGAGCTTGCGAACGTCCTAATTGACGCGCTTGTTATCCGATCATTCTTCAATGATGAACTCTTGTTTTGCTTTTTGGATTGTCTTAGGCCCAACACCTCCTATTTTGGCAAGAGAACCACAATCTAGACCACCTTCTTTTACTCTATGTTTAAAAATTTCTTTAGCAATATTTCTATTCACACCTAAAAGGGCTTCGAGTTCGTCGATCGTCGCTGAATTAATATCGGGTTTTCCAGCTGAATCTTGCTTTTCTTCCATATATTCCAAAATGTCTGCAATCATTAAGTAAGTATGAAAGACGGCCTTAGTAGCTTCGAGTTGGCCAAGCTCTGCGTGAACACCTTTATGGGATAGCTTGTTGATCGTCTCCAGCCATGAACCTAAGAAATCAACATGAGTCTTTGCAAGCTCTTTGTTGCTTTTAGATTCAATTGAAGAATCCATGAATGCCCAGATTCTATTAACATACTGAGCTTGTCCCAGTGGTCTCCCATTACCTTTGACATTTGTGGCTGGGTAAAGTTGATCAGCTAAGGCCTCGATTAATCTGCGACAAGTAGTAAGGGCTTGAGACCATTCTTCTTCTTTGCTTGAAGATACGGATTTGAATGCAAGCATAAGTTGCTCTGCTATAACTGGATTCAAGTCGAGAAGCTTGTCGTCAACCGCATCTTTTAATAAATCAAAACAATTGTTGACAGTGCCGGAGAACTTAAGCTGTTTATAGAGATTGGAGGCAAGTTCGTGAGCTTTCTTTTTTACATAGTTTAAGTGTTTGTTTAAATGGTTCTTGTAATATGTGCCGTCATTTCCCTTTTTTAGCCTTACAAGATCGGCATAGCGCTCTTCAACAAATCCAATATTGGTATATCCGCCACCACTACTATCTAACTTTATATTTAACTCTTCATTCGTAAAGTGAATTTCGTGAGTTAATCCAAGTTTCTCCAGTGCCTTGATGTGCTTTTCAAGTCCTTTCTGATAGTCGCTGGTAGACGGATCTTGATGCTCAATCAAGAAATCTGATAGATCTTTTAATGGGCTTACATAGGCAGCATCACCAAGCTGGATGGAACACCACAGCCTTTTTTCTTCATCTCCAGCTAAGGACGCGGATCTTTGCAACTTTTGAACAGCAGAAAGAATGGATCCTTTAGGTGACTCCAGTTCTTTCAGAGCTCCCTCAATAATCTCCAATGCAACTTTCTTTTCCTGCATATATATCTCGATTAACTAATTTGTATAACGTTTGGTTAAGGGGCCGGCTTTAGCCGGTCCCGAGTGAGCGAAGCGAACGACTTGAACCAGTTGTTAGCCATTAGGAGCCTAGGAGCACACCGCAGGCCAGGACAGTGCTGCATAGCACTGTTTGATTAACTAAGAAGCCTATACCGAAACCTAGGAAGCCAGTAGTAAAGGCGAGAACTGGTTTATGGTGCTTTGAAAGTCGACTGATGATTCCGGTGATAAATAGGCCGATAAATGCGCCCGGCAATGAAAATATATGGCCTAGACCAAGTAGGTCGTTTGTTGCTGATGGTGCCCAGTTGGCTCGTATGTAGATTCCGAAGGTTAGCCCAGCAGCAATAACTGCGCCCGAGATAAATAGGGGTTTTGTCTTAATAAGGGCGCTTGGGATAAAAACCAATAAGAAAACTGATGCGTAGTACCAGTGTCCGATGAAAAGGACATCACCTCTTGTTAAAGTAATTGCTGCTAGAAGAGCAATTGCTGCTGTTGTGATGATTGCGTCCGTGCGTAGTGTCAGATTCATATGGGTGGCTAACTATAATTAGATGATATTGCTGTTGCATAACATCCCGAAGGATGTTCGATAATGTTCCTGCAATCCGATCAAGTTCTTGATTGTTCTCGCTTGGCGCAGAGATAACGCGACGGGGCGGTCAAGCAAGCGCGACATCGGGCTGCGCGGGGCAAACGAAGGGATTGGGCGGGGCTGGCGCTGGGGCTCAGACGGGGCGGGCGGTGTTGTCATGCTGGCCTCCTGGCTGTGGCCGATTCCTTTCGTTGTGTTCGGCACGCTAACGTCTGCTGCGCTGCTGGTAAAGCCTGGGCAGTGTCCCGTGCTCCGGATATACGGATGGGCTCTACAACTCGGCTTTGCGTCCGGCCATATGCCGCAGGTAGCCGATCAGTTGGTCCAGTTGGTTGTCGCTGATAACGCTCTGACTAAAGCCCGGCATGCGCCCCTGGGGCCAGCGTCTGAGGCTTTGCGGGTTGCGGATGTACTGCGCCAGGAAGCCTGCGCCGAAGTATTCCGTGGGGTTGTGCGGAATGTTCAGGTCCGGGCCGAACTGCGAGTCACCGGCGCCGTTGAGGCGGTGGCAGGCCAGGCAGTTCTTCTGGAACTGGGCAAAGCCGGCTTGCACGTCGGCACTGGCATCTGCCGCCGGCAGCAGGGCGGGGAAGCGCTGGGCGAGGGGCTCCAGCAGGCGGATGCGGGCGACCTGGAAGGGCCATTGTTCCGGGCCGATCTGCGCCGCTTCGGGGTGTTGCCAGACCAGGTAGAACGGCCCGGCGCTGGGCTTGCCCTGGGCCAGCGCCGGCCAGGGTTGGGCCGGGTCCTCCACGGCCAGCCAGGCGCGCGCGCCTTGCCTGGCCAGCAGCGGGGCGGCCGCCAGTTCGGCGGCGAAACCGTCCAGGGCCACGGCTTGCAGGTGATCGCCCGCGGCGACCCCTTCGAGCAGGGCGGCCAGCGGCACGGCGCGGTAGTGCATGGCGCGCTGGTAGGCCACATCGGCAGGAATGCGGATGTCCTCGGCCTGGGGATGGGCAAGCAGGGCGGCGCTGGTCCAGGTGCGGGTGCCGGCAGGCAGCTCCAGTTGCAGTTCGGCGGCCATCACGCGGGTGCCGTGCAGGGAGCCCAGCAGGGCCAGGCACAGGAGCGGTTTCAGCAGTCGCTGCATGTGGGCTCCTGGGCATCCTGCCCGCTGGCCAGCTTGAACTGGTCGTAGCCGCCGGCATTGATCACGTGGCGGTAGCCCAGGGCCTGCAGTTCGTCCTGGGCCAGGGAGGAGCGCCGGCCGCTGCGGCAATAGAGGACGATGGGGGTGTTCTTGTCCGGTACCGCGGCGCCGATGCGCGCGCCGATCTGGTCATGGGGGATCAGTTGGGCGCCGGGCAGGGCGCCAGTGGCGAATTCGTCGGCACTGCGTACGTCGATCAGTACCGCGCCGGGCTGGGCGAGGGTCTTGAGGGCCTGGGCCTGGTCGATTTCGCCGGCCACGGCGGCCAGCGGCATGAGCAGGCAGCCGAGGGCTAGGTTAAGCAGGAAAGGGCGCATGGGCATCACTCCGACAGGGCTGGATACGCCACGCTAGCACAGCCTCGGGGCCATCGGAGAGGGTGTTCCGTGGCCCGAGCAGCTACGGCATCGGGCCACGGCAGCGGAAGAATGATCAGCTGACCAGGCGAGTCACGTTGGGCAGGATCAGGATAACGGTGGTGGCCAGGACGATCAGGGTCGCCTGCCGGTACTTGGCTTGTTTGAACATGTTGCCACTGCCTTTATTTTTGTTGGTGCTTTGGCTGCCGTCCGCACTGAACGATCTGTCGGGCTCCTGCCGCGCACCGTGGCGCAGATAAAAACCGCCCCGGCAAAACCCGGCGGCGGCCCCTTGCACGCCTAACTCTAGGGGCTTCGTCACACTTGGCTTAGACCACTTGGTTTCTAGGGCTTGCGGGGCAAAGTCCGGTGGTTATTGCCGGTGTCCGGCAACCCGGGGCCAGGCCTTGAGCCAGAGCCCTCGCGCGGGAAGCGCCGGGTACTTGCGGCAAACTGACCGCCCGTCTGAGCCGAACGGTCAATGGGCCTGAGCGCATCGGTCATTGAGTCCGGCGGGCGGGGGGCTAAGGTTATGCCACCCGGCATCCGCCGCTGCCTGTTACCGAGGACGTCATGACCGAAGCACTGATTTTCGACGCCGTGCGCACCCCGCGCGGCAAGGGCAAGAAGGACGGCGCGCTGTACAGCGTCAAACCGGTCAACCTGGTGGCCGGCCTGCTGCGTGCGCTGCAGCAGCGCAATGGCCTGGATACCCGCCAGGTCGACGACATCGTGCTCGGCTGCGTGACCCCGGTGGGCGACCAGGGCGCCGACATCGCCAAGACCGCGGCGATGGTCGCCGACTGGGACGTCAGCGTGGCCGGCGTGCAGCTCAACCGCTTCTGCGCCTCGGGCCTGGAGGCGGTCAACCTGGGCGCGATGAAGGTGCGCTCCGGTTTCGAGGATTTGGTGGTGGTCGGCGGCGTGGAGTCCATGTCGCGGGTGCCCATGGGTTCCGACGGCGGCGCCTGGGTGATGGACCCGGAAACCAACATGCACACCCACTTCACCCCGCAGGGCATCGGCGCCGACCTGATCGCCACGCTGGAAGGCTTCAGCCGCAGCGACGTCGACAGCTTCGCCCTGCGCTCCCAGCAGAAGGCCGCGCGCGCCAGCGCCGATGGCTCGTTCAACAAATCCCTGGTGCCGGTGACCGACCAGAACGGCATCGTCCTGCTCGACCACGACGAGTTCATCCGTGGCGACAGTACGCTCGAGGGCCTGGGCAAGCTCAAGCCGAGCTTCGAGATGATGGGCCAGATGGGCTTCGACTCCACCGCGCTGCAGGTTTACAGCCATGTGGAGCAGATCACCCATGTGCACACGCCCGGCAACAGCTCGGGCATCGTCGACGGCGCCGCGCTGATGCTGATCGGCTCCGAGGCCAAGGGCCGCGAGCTGGGCCTCAAGCCGCGCGCGCGCATCGTCGCCACCGCGGTGACCAGCACCGACCCGACCATCATGCTCACCGGCCCGGCGCCGGCCACGCGCAAGGCCCTGGCCAAGGCCGGGCTCTCCGTGGAAGACATCGACCTGTTCGAGGTCAACGAGGCGTTTGCCTCCGTCGTCATGAAGTTCATGAAGGACATGGGCGTGAGCGAGGACAAGGTCAACGTCAACGGCGGCTCCATCGCCATGGGCCACCCGCTGGGCGCCACCGGCTGCGCCATCCTCGGCACCCTGCTCGACGAGCTGGAGAAGCGCGAGCTGCGCTACGGCCTGGCCACGCTCTGCGTGGGCGGCGGCATGGGCATTGCGACGATCATTGAAAGAATCTGAGGCGGAGATAAGAAAAATGACTGACGCCATCCGTTACGAAAAGGGCCAGGACAATATCGTCGTCCTGACCATCGATATGCCCGGCCAGAGCGCCAATACCATGAACGCGCAGTACCGCGAGGCCATGGGCGCCACCGTGGCGCGCCTGGAGGCCGAGAAGGACTCCATCGCCGGGGTAATCGTCACCTCGGCGAAGAAGACCTTCTTCGCCGGCGGCGACCTGGGCGAGCTGATCAAGGTCACCAAGGCCGACGCCCCGGCCTTCTACCAGATGGTTCTGGGCATCAAGGGCCAGCTGCGCCGTTTGGAGACCCTGGGCAAGCCGGTGGTGGCTGCGATCAACGGCGCCGCGCTGGGCGGCGGCTGGGAAATCTGCCTAGCCTGTCACCACCGCATCGCCCTGGACAACTCCAGCGTGCAGCTGGGTCTGCCGGAAGTGACCCTCGGCCTGCTGCCGGGCGGTGGCGGCGTGGTGCGCATGGTGCGCCTGCTCGGCCTGGAGAAAGCGCTGCCGTACCTGGCCGAAGGCAAGAAGGTGCGCCCGGACGCCGCGCTCAAGGCCGGTCTGATCCACGACACTGCTGCGACTACCGAAGAAATGCTGAGCAAGGCCCGCGCCTGGATTCTCGCCAACCCGGCGGCCAAGCAGCCGTGGGATGTGAAGGGCTACAAGATCCCCGGTGGCACGCCGTCCAGCCCGAATGTGGCGCAGATGCTGGCTATCGCGCCGAGCGTGCTGCGTGACAAGACCAAGGGCTGCTTCCCGGCGCCGGAGAAGATCCTGTGCGCCGCCGTCGAGGGCGCCCAGGTCGACTTCGACACCGCGCAGCTGATCGAGGCGCGCTACTTCACCGAGCTGACCACCGGCCAGGTGGCGAAGAACATGATCGGCACCTTCTGGTTCCAGCTCAACGAGATCAATGCCGGCAGCTCGCGCCCGCAGGGCATCCCGCAGTACGTAACCAAGAAGGTCGGCGTGCTCGGCGCCGGCATGATGGGCGCCGGCATCGCCTATGTGTCGGCCGCCGCCGGCATCGAGGTGGTGCTGAAAGACGTGTCCATCGAGGCGGCGGAGAAGGGCAAGGCCTACTCGGCCAAGCTGCTCGACAAGAAGGTCAGCCGTGGCCAGATGAGCGCGGAGAAACGCGACGCCTTCCTGGCCCGCATCAAACCGACCGTCAGTGATGCCGATTTCGACGGCTGCGACCTGATCATCGAGGCGGTGTTCGAGGATCGAGGCCTCAAGGCCAAGGTCACCGCCGCCGCCGAAAGCGCCGCGCTGTCTGACGCGGTGATCGCTTCCAATACCTCGACCCTGCCGATCACCGGCCTGGCGACTGCAGTTCGGCGTCCGGACAAATTTATCGGCCTGCACTTCTTCAGCCCGGTCGACAAGATGCCGCTGGTGGAAATCATCCGTGGCGCCAAGACCAGCGACGAGACCCTCGCGCGTGGCTTCGACTACGTGCTGCAGATCAAGAAGACCCCGATCGTGGTCGAGGACAGCCGCGGCTTCTTCACCTCGCGGGTGTTCGGCACCTTCACCAACGAGGGCATCGCCATGCTCGGCGAGGGCGTGAGCGCGGCGATGATCGAGACCGAGGCGCGCAAGGCCGGCATGCCAGTCGGCCCGCTGGCGATCAGCGACGAAGTGTCGATGAGCCTGATGGAGCATATTCGCCAGCAGACCGTCGCCGACCTGGCCGCCGAGGGCAAGCAGATCCCGCAGCACCCGGCGTTCGACGTCATCGAGCTGATGCTCAAGGAGTACAAGCGTCCGGGCAAGGCTGCCGGTGGCGGTTTCTACGACTACCCGGAAGGCGGCAAGAAGCGCCTGTGGCCGCAGCTCAAGGCGCGCTTCGAGAAGGCCGATGCACAGATCTCCCAGGAGGACGTGCGTGACCGCATCCTGTTCATCCAGGCCATCGAGACCGTGCGCTGCGTGGAGGAGGGCGTGTTGAAGTCGGTGGCCGACGCCAATATCGGCTCGATCTTCGGCATCGGCTTCGCCGCCTGGACCGGCGGTGCGCTGCAGTTCATCAACCAGTACGGCATCAAGGACTTCGTCGCCCGCGCCCAGTACCTGGCCGAGCAGTACGGCGAGCGCTTCGAGCCGCCGGCCCTGCTGCTGGAGAAGGCGGCCAAGGGCGAGGGCTTCTGAGTCTGCATGGCGAGTGAACCATAGCCCATGAAACCGGCCCCTGGTGGGCCGGTTTTTTTTGCGCGTTACCTTGCTGGGCGGGGCTGGCTGCTTGTGTGGGCGCGGCTTCAGCCGCGAAAGAGGTGTCCCTACTGTGGCCCGATCACGAATAAGTCCGCCCACAGCGTTCGTCTGGGGCCGGTCTTGCGGTGGCTTTTCTGGCTGTTTGTGGGCGCGGATTCGTTCGTGATCAGGGGCCGCTCCGAGTGGCCTGTTTATCGCGGCTGAAGCCGTTCCCGCGCCGAGGGTGGCGGCGTTTGCGCCGAGAGCTTGGCGCCATTGGCCGGGGGCTGCGCCGCGCCGGGCTTTCCCTGTAGGCTGTGGGTCAGGTGCATTGAGCCGGCTGCGGGCGGCGGGAGCGGGGTATGGAACAGGCCATGAAGCGTCGTGGCAGGCACACGGGCAGGCTGGCGGCCCTGCTGGCGGCCCTGGCTGCGGTGGCGGCCCAGGCCGAGGGCAAGATCAGCGAGCGCACCGATCCGCAGAGCGGTGCTCGGGTGGTGAGCTTCGTGCAGGAGGTGGTGGCGCAGCGCGTCACCTTGAACTTCTTCGGCATGAGCGACCCGCAGAGCCGCGAGGTGCAGCTGACCCTGGTGCTGATGCGTGGCGGCGACCAGCCGCGTTACCAGGGCTGTGACCAGATCGATGTGCGGGTGGGCGGCATGCGCATCGGCTATCAGGAGAAGATCGAGAGCCGCACCCTCAAGGTCGGCGTGGTCGAATCGGTCTATGTGCCGCTGCGCTCGCGGGACCTGCAGCCCCTGCAGCTGGCGCCGCGCCTGGACTACAGCATCTGTGGCGACATCGCCAGCGCGACGGCGGCAGAGCTGGACGGCGTGCGTGAAGTGCTCAAGCGCCTGGGGCTGCGCTGAGCCCCTGCCGGTCAGGCGTGCTGCCGGCACACCATGCGTGGATAGCCAGCTTCTCGTCCTGGCGGGTCGGCATGCGCAGGGTCAGCAGGCTGCCGTCTTCCAGATGTACGGCGGCTTCCGATTCGAAGCGCAGGCCGGATTCGTCCAGGCTGGCGTAGGTCACGCCATAGCTGCTCTTGCTGGCGAAGGCTTGGCTGATGGTCATCGTTACGTCCTCGCTAAGGGGGCTACTGGCGCTTGGTGGCCGCTTGGGCCTGGTGGCTGGCGGCGGCTGCCGGGCTGTGGAAGGCGGAGGCCGCGATCAGGCTGGCGATGGCTGCAAAACTGCTCATGGGGTGACTCCTGGCTGGCGAATGGGCTCGAACCCGAGGCCTGCATGATTGACCGGCCGCCCCGGCGACAGAAGTGAATGGCAAGCATGGTGACTATCACGCGCGCTGATGGCTGCCGACTATCGCCTGCAAAGCCTTTGCGGCCTTATGGATATTGCCTTCGCGGGTGCTTCGATGCAGGCTTAGAGCTTGTCTCCCACCCTCAGTCGAGTGAGGTAATCCGCCTACATGTCACTGCGCATCTGCATTCTGGAAACCGACGTCCTTCGCCCCGAACTGATCGAGCAATATCAGGGTTATGGCCGCATGTTCGAGCGCCTGTTCGAACGTCAGCCGATTCCAGCGCAGTTCAGCGTGTACAACGTCATGCAGGGGGATTACCCGGCCGCTGACGAGCAGTACGACGCCTACCTGATCACCGGCAGCAAGGCGGATTCCTTCGGCAGCGATGCCTGGATCCAGACGCTCAAGCTCTACCTGCAGGAGCGTTACCAGCGTGGCGACAAGCTGCTCGGCGTGTGCTTCGGCCACCAGCTGCTGGCCTTGCTGTTCGGCGGCCATACCCAGCGTGCCGAGCAGGGCTGGGGCGTGGGCATCCATCGTTACGAGGTCAAGCAGCAGCCGGCCTGGATGAGCCCGGCGCTGGAGCAGCTGACCCTGCTGATCAGCCACCAGGATCAGGTCACCGCCCTGCCGGAGAACGCCACGCTGCTGGCCTCCAGCCCGTTCTGCCCGATTGCCGCCTACTGCATCGACGATCAGGTGCTGTGCTTCCAGGGCCACCCGGAGTTCATCCACGACTACTCGCGGGCCCTGCTGGACATCCGCCAGCAGTGCATCGGCGAGCCGGCCTACCAGCAGGCCGTGGCCAGCCTGGAGCATGAACACCAGGGGCAGACGGTGGCGGAGTGGATGATGCGCTTCGTCGCCCACGGCAAGCGCGACCTGCAGGGCGCCTGAGGCTCAAGGTCGTTCCCGTAGGGCTATGTCCTTCTTATGAGTCGTATGGCGTGGCGAGCGTGGATTGCCCTGTATTGCGCGGCGCGCCTGGGTAGGTTGGCGTTGAGCGCAGCGAAGCCCAACAGCCGGGGCCGGCTCGTTGGGCTTCGTCGCGCTGCTCCTCAACCCAACCTACGACTCATCGCCTTGGCCACACGCGACTGGGACACGGCCTTTCCGTTGGCTATGTACCAGTTCCGTGTTGCACAGGCCATCGAGCTTGAGTGGGAGCGGATTTATCCGCGATAAACAGGCAGCTCGGCGTAGGCCCTGATCGCGAATGAATTCGCTCCCACGAACAGCCAGAGCAGCCACCGCGAACGCTTGCCCCAAACAACAGCAACGCGTAGCAGATACATAGCTTTTCCGTAGGGTGCCGGAGCCGGCTGCGGCCCTACAACCAGTGCATGCGCTTGAAGTTGGCGAACAGGCCGACGCAGCCGACGGCGATGATGCCGAGCACGCCGAAGTAGCCGTAGTGCCAGGTGAGTTCCGGCATGTTCTGGAAGTTCATCCCGTAGATCCCCGCCACCGCGGTGGGGAACGCCAGGATCGCCGCCCAGGCGGCGAACTTGCGCTGGGTCACGCTCTGCCTGGAGGCTTCCAGCAGCAGGCCGATCTCGATGGCGTGGTCGGCCATCTCGCGCAGCCCGGTGAGGTCTTCCAGCAGGCGGTTGACGTGGATCGCGATGTCGCGAAAGTACGGGCGCATGTGCTTGTCGATGAAGGGGAAGTCCAGCTGCTGCAGTTCCTTGCAGATCTCCGTCATGGGCGCGACCTGCCGGCGCAGGCGCAGCAGGTCGCGGCGCAGGCCGTGGATGCGCTCTACGTCGGCCTGTTGCAGCGGGCGGCCGAGCACGGTTTCCTCGATGTCCTCCAGCTCGCCGTGGATGCAGTCCATCAGCGGCCGGTAGTTCTCCATGACGAAGCTGAGCAGGGCGTAGAGTACGAAGTCCTCGCCGTGCTCCAGCAGCAGCGGGCGTGCCTCGCAGCGCTGGCGCACGGTGGAGTAGGGCGCCGAGTCGCCGTAGCGGGCGCTGATCACATAGCCCTTGCCGGCGAACAGCTGGGTTTCGACGAACTGCAGGCGGCCTTCGGTACGGATCGGCGAGTAGAGCACCATGAACAGCGCGTCGCCGAAGATCTCCAGCTTGGGCCGGGTGTGCTGGGCGATGGCATCTTCCATGGCCAGCTCGTGAATATTGAACTGTTCCTGCAGGCAGTGCAGTTCCTCGCTGCCGGGGTCGCGCAGGCCGATCCAGACGAAGTGCTCGGGCCGGGTGGCCCACTGGCTGCCTTCGTTCAGGCTGAAATCGGCGATTTTCCGGCCTTTGCTGTAGGCAACGGCGGCAACGACCTGGGCCATGGGAGTTCCTCTGCTGGGCGATGGCGCAGCTTAACCGATGACCGTGGCCTGTGCAGCGCCGGCGCGGGAGCGCTGGGCTTGGCGGCTCCTGCCGTAGAAGCGGCTTTGGCCGCGAAGCGCTTGGCGGTGCCCAGCGCTAGGTGGCCGGGCCCGCGCCGCGCCTCAGGCCTTGGCCAACTGCTGGTCGAGCTGCTCGATGCATTCCTGCATCAGCTGCTGGCAGCGCTCCATCAGCTGCGGCAGGTCGTCCAGGGTCAGGCCCAGGGTGGGGATGGCCGGCAGCGAGCGGATCATGATGCGTCCGCTGTTCCAGCGATTGATCTTGAGGCGCTTGGCATAGGTGCTGACGCACACCGGGATGATCGGCACACCGGCGGCGATGGCCATCTGGAAGGCGCCTTTCTTGAACGGCAGCAGGCCATCGCCCAGGTTGCGCGTGCCCTCCGGGAACACCCAGATCGAGGTGTCGCGGTGCTGCAGGGTCTCGGTGGTGGTGAGCATGGCCTGCTTGGCCTTGCGCGCGTTGCCGCGGTCGATCAGCACGTTGCCGGCCAGCCAGTAGAGCTGGCCGAAGAACGGCACCCACTTCAGGCTCTTCTTGCCGATGCTCACGGTGCGCGGCGGCACCACGCGGCCGAGCACGTAGAGGTCGTAGTTGGACTGGTGGTTGGCGATGATCACGCTGGACGGCTTCTTGTCGAACAGGCTGGCCACCTCGGTCTTCACCTGCAGGCGCAGGATGCGCAGGGCCGGCAGCGAATACAGGCGCGCGCACAGGCGGCTGTTGTCCGGGTTGAAGGGCCGGCACAGGCCGAGCAGCAGGCCGAGGACTCCGGCAACGATAAAGTGCAGGCCCATCAGCAGCATGCGGGGGAGAAAAAGCATCGGGTAGGCCTGTAGGCAGACAAAAAGGCGGGCAGTGTACGGGCGTGCACTGCTTTCGGCAATTGACCTTGATCAGCGGTTATTAGCGGAGATTGCGGGGTTATTGTGCGCTGAACTCGGCGCTGGCCGGGCGACGCTGCCCACCCCGTGGTGCCGGGGCGGGCAGGCCGATCACGCCGCGCTCAGACCTTGAAGCGGCCGAGCAGGCGGTCCTGCTGGCCGACCTGTTCGACCATCACCGCGCACTGGCGCACCTGCTGCTCGGCGCCGCCGGCCACTTCGTGGCTGATGTCGCGGATGTTGGTGGTGTTGCGGTTGATCTCTTCGGTGGTGGCGCTCTGCTCCTCGGCGGCGGTGGCGATCTGCAGGTTCATGTCGTTGATCCGGGTGATCGCCTCGCGGATGCGTCCGAGCATCTCGTTGGCCGCGCCGGCGTCCTCGGCGGTCTTGCTGGCGGTGTCGCGGCTCTGCTGCATGCGTGCCTCGGCCTGGCGCACGCCGGTCTGCAGCTGGTCGATCATCTGGCGGATTTCCTGGGTCGACTGCTGGGTGCGCGAGGCCAGCGAGCGCACTTCGTCGGCGACCACGGCGAAGCCGCGGCCGGACTCGCCGGCCCGCGCCGCCTCGATGGCGGCGTTGAGGGCGAGCAGGTTGGTCTGGTCGGCGATGCTGGTGATCACCGAGAGGATCGACTCGATGTTCTGGCTGAGCTTGGCCAGCTCGTTGATCGCCTGGCCGGTGTCGTCCATTTCGTCGGCCAGGCGCTTGATCGCCGCGGTGGACCTGGACACCACGCGCACGCCGTTCTCGGTCTCTTCGTTGGCGGCGATGGCGGCCTGGGCCGCGGCCTGGGCGTTGCGCGCCACTTCTTCGGCGGTGGAGGCCATTTCCTGCATGGCGGTGGCCAGCTGGTCGAGTTCCTGCAGCTGTTCCTGCAGGCGCCCGGCGGCCTGGTCGGCCTCGCTGGAGGTCAGCGCGGTGCTGTCGCGGACCTGGTGGGAACTGCCCATCACCTCGCTGATCAGCGTCTGCAGGCTCTGCAGGAAGCGGTTGAACTCGTGGGAAACCAGGGAAATCTCGTCGTTGCCGGTGGCCGGCAGGCGGCGGGTGAGGTCGCCTTCGCCGCTGTTGACCTCCTTGAGCGAGGCGCTGAGATGGTCGAGTGGCTTGAGCAGGCTGTTCATCAGCACGCCGAGCACGATCAGGCTGATGATCACCCCCAGCACGGTGCCGATCACCGCGCGCCAGCTCAGGGCGTCGGCTTCGGCCATGACGATGCTCTTGTCCAGCACTACGCCGATGTACCAGTCCATGCCCTTGAGGTTGGGCAGGGGGGTGAAGGACACCAGCAGATTCTTGTCGCCGCCGCGCAGCTCCTGCAGGTCCTTGTTCAGGGCCGGGCTCTTGCCGTCGAACAGGGCGCTGTAGGCCTTGCCGTTCAGCTCGCTGTCGGGGTGGGAAATGATGTTGCCGTTGCGGCTCAGCAGGAAGGCATAGCCGGCCCCGTTGAAGTCCAGGTTGTTGACCGCGTCGGCGATGGTCTTCAGGCGGATGTCGCCGCCGAAGGCGCCGAGGAACTGGCCGCCGTTGCGGATCTGGCCGACCGCGGAGATGAGGATCTCGCCGCTGGTGGAGTCGACATAGGGCTCGGTCAGCAGGGCCGTGCTGGCTGCCTTGCCGGTGGCGTACCAGGGGCGCTGGCGCCCGTCCCAGTCGGCGGCAGGCTGCCAGTCGTCACTGTTCTTGATCGGCTTGCCATCCGCTTCGAGGCTGCCGAAGACCAGGATGAACTCGTTCTTCAGCATCGGTGCGTCGACCAGGCGCTGGACTTCTTCGGGGCTGTAGTTGCTGTCGATGCTGTCGGCCATCAGGTCGATCAGCTTCAGCTTGGCGTTGAGCCAGTTCTCGATCTGCCGCGCCAGGGCGTTGCTCGACTCGGAGATGCTCGCTTCCACCTGGCTGCGCAGGGTGCTGCGGACTTGGTTGACTTGGGCGAGGGACAGTAGGCTGGTGGTGAGGAAGAGCACGCCGGCGGCTGCGAGGCCGACCTTGTGGGCGATTTTCATGGCATAGCTCCTGCGGCTATCAGGCAATTTGTTGTCGTTGTGGCCTCGCGTCCCTGAGTGGCGGTGCGCTACACGATAATGCAGGTCGTGGCGTTGCGCCATTATGACGACGCCAAAGAAAAAGCTTTTGTCCCATGCCTGTATTGCCGGGCTTGTGGCCGCGCTGAATGGCCCGGCTTTTTGCCGCGCGCATGGGTGGGTAGGTTGGTGTTGAGCGCAGCGAAGCCCAACAACCGGGGCAGGATCGTTGGGCTTCGTCGCGCTGCTCCTCAACCCAACCTACGACTCATCGCCTCTGCGGCATGCAATGAAGGCATAGCCAAGAAAAAGCGAGGCGCGCGGTCGGGCTTGGTTCTGCCGGCGGGCGCTTAGCCGAGGCGCTGCTGCTCCAGCACGCTGGCCTGGCCCATGGCTCAGCCTGGTTAACCCATCAGTCGGAACAGCAGGCCCACATAGAGCGCCGACATCAACAGCTGCACCAGGGTGATGGGCACACCGTAGCGGCTGAAGCGGGCGAAGCTGACCTTCTCGCCCTCGCTGGCGCAGATGCCCACCGCCACTATGTTGGCCGAGGCGCCGATCAGGGTGGCGTTGCCGCCCAGGGTGGCGCCGAACATCATGGCGATGAACACCGGCAGGGTATTGGCGGGCCAGTCGGTGAAACCGGCGGCCAGGGCGATTTCCGGCACCGCCTCGGCGGCCACCAGGTAGCCGGTGGTCATCACCAGAGAGGCGGCGACCACCGGGATGTTGGCCAGCAGGCTGGACAGCAGGCCGATGCCGCCCAGCAGGCAGAGCGCGACCAGGAACAGCTGGGCGCCGAACCAGGCGTGGAGCTTGAGCGACAACCCTTGCAGCAGACCGGTTTCGCTGAAGGCCTGGACCAGGCAGAAGATGGTGCCGAGGAAGATCAGGGTCTTCCAGTCGATGGCCTGCAACAGGGTGTCCACCGGTTCGATATGGATCGAGTAGACCACCAGCAGCGCCAGGCTGGCGGCGATGATGGCCACCGCCGGCGGCACTATGGGATGGGGCAGCAGCTCGCCAAACAGGAACAGCCCGACCATCAGGGCCAGGATGCCCAGGGCCAGCGCGACGAAGCCCGGCCGCGCAATCGGCGGCAGCGGGGCAGCCTCGGGCAGCTGTACCTGAGCCTGCCAGATCTGCGGCATCAGCCAGGGCAGCGGCGGAATGATCACCAGCACCGCCAGCAGGCCGGCGAGGCTGACCTTCTGCAGGTAGGTGGCGAAGCTCATGCCGATCGAGCTGCCGACCAGGAAGGTGGCCGGATCGCCGACCAGGGTGAGCATGCCGGCCGAGTTGCTGACGATGGCCGTGAGGATCAGTGGCGGCACTATGTCCACCTTGAGCGCCCGGGCCACTCGCACGATCACCGGGGCGAGCAGGATCACCGTGGTGGCGTTGGGCAGGAAGGCGCATACAGGTGCCACCAGCAGGATCAGCAGCAGCAGGAAGCGCTTGCCGCTACCGGCGGTGGCGCGCAGGAACAGCGCGCCCAGGCGCTCGAACAGGCCGGTCTTGCCCAGCACGTGGGCCACCACCATGCCGCCGAACAGCAGGGCCAGGGGGCCGGACGCGGTGCGCATGGCGGCGACCAGGGCGCTGTCGCCGAGAATGCCCAGCGCCAGCAGCACGCCCACGCCCAGCATGGCGGCGACCGCCATGTCGATCAGGTCGAAGGCGATGGCCAGCACGACACCCGCGAACACGGCCAGGGTGAGGTAGATCTGCAGGTCGCTCATGCGGCTCTCCAGGGTCAGTCGAACGGTGGCGCGTACATCAGCCCACCGGCGTTCCACAGGCGGTTCAGGCCGCGCTCGATGGCCAGCGGACTGTGCTCGCCGAGGTTGCGCGCGTACAGCTCGCCGTAGTGGCCGCCGGCGCGCACGGCGCGCAGTACCCAGTCCGGCTGCACGCCCAGGGCACGGGCCAGGCGCAGGTCTTCGCCACGCAGCAGCGCGCCCATTGGGCCTTCCAGATGCTGGATGCGGCCCTCGATGCTGGCCTGGTTCATGCCGTGTTCTTCGGCCAGGATCAGGGCGTAGAGTACCCAGCGCACCGCCGAGGCCCACTGTTCGTCACCCTGGGACACCACCGGCCCCAGCGGTTCCTTGGAGATGCGTTCGGCCAGGATGACGAGGTTCGCCGGGCCGCCTGGCGCTTGCAGGCGGGCGGCGGCCAGCTGGGAGGCGTCCGAGCTGTAGGCCCGGCAGCGCCCGGCAAAGAAGGCTGCCGCCGCCCCGGCGGCGGAGTCGATCACCAGGGGTTGCAGGGCCAACCCATGCTCGCGGGAGTGGTCGGCCAGGTTCTGCTCGTGGGTGGTGCCTTTCTCCACGCACACGCTGCCCTCGCGCAGCTCGTCGAGGCGGGTGATGCCCGAGGCCCTGGCCACCATGAAGGCCTGGCCGTCATAGAACAGCACGGCGGGGAACTGCAGCTTGAGCAACGCCTCGCGGGTCAGGGTCCAGCTGGTGTTGCGCGCCAGCAGGTCGATGCGCCGCGCCTGCAGGGCGGGGAAGCGGGTGGAGGCCTTGAGCGGCACGAACTCGACTTTCTGCGCGTCACCCAGAGTCGCGGCGGCCACTGCGCGGCAGAAATCGGCATCCAGGCCTTGCCAGCGGCCCTGGCCGTCCCGCGTGGAAAAGCCGGCAATGCCCTCGCTCACACCGCAGCGCAGCCGATCGCGCGCCTTGATGCCGGCGAGTATTTCTCCGGCCGGCAGCGGCGCACTCAGGGCGGCGCTCAGGGCAAGCGCGATCAGCTGCGCGGCGGTCCTCGGGCCAAACAGCCGTGAGCCATGCATTGCGGGTGCTCCCGATTTCACAGAGTCGTCTGTTGACTCTAGCCGAGAGGGGAACGGCCGACTGGCGCAAAACGGGGCGGCAGGCTCAGGTGACCATCACCGCGGAACAGCGCGGCTTTCATCTGACCTGCCCTTGCATTCGGAACCGGGGCGTCAGCCATAAAAAACCCGGCACTAGGCCGGGCTCTAGGGTTGTCGAGGCAATCAGCCGAGGTGCTGCTGATCCAGCACGATGGCCTGGTCCAGGGTTTCCAGGAAGGCCTTGCGCACTTTCAGCTTGGTGTTCTTGTGCGCGGTCATGTTGATCTTCTTCAACTGCTGGGCGACGGCGACGGCAGTGGCCATCAGCTCCTCGGCCGGCACCACCTTGTCGAGGAAGCCGGCATCCACCGCGTCCCGCGGGTTGAAGATCTCGCCATTGATCACCGAGCGGTGGAAGGCCGACTTGCGCAGGCGGTCACGGGCCAGCTCGATGCCGGCGTGGTGCATGGTCATGCCGATCTGCACTTCGTTCAGGCCGATGTTGAACGGGCCGTCGACGCCGATGCGGTAGTCGGCCGAGAGCAGGATGAAGGCGCCCTTGGCGATGGCGTGGCCGGGGCAGGCGACGATGATCGGGAAGGGGTGGCTGAGCATGCGCCGCGCCAGGGTCGAGCCGGCGGTGACCAGGGCCACGGCGTTCTGCGGGCCGGAAGTCATCACCTTGAGATCGTAGCCGCCGGAGAGAATGCCCGGCTGGCCGGTGACGATCACCACGGCGCGATCCTGTGCGGCCTGGTCCAGGGCAGCATTGAAAGCGGCAATCACGTCCGGGGAGATGGCGTTGACCTTGCCGTTGTTCAGGGTCAGGGTGGCAATGCCGTCTTCGAGTTGGTAGCTGATCAGGTCGCTCATGGCGGGGTTCCTAGTCCTGGAGTGGGCTGAAGTGGCGCTGACGTTACCCAGCGAGGCGGCGCGGGTAAAGCGCTTTGACTGACCGCGCAGTCATCGCCAGCCCTCGGTCGCGGGCTATCGGCGCCATCGGGCTGGGCAATGGGCTGCTCTACCAGTGGGTGACTTAGGTTAGCCGGCAACCTGAGAGCCTGTTCACGATCTTTTGGACTAGAGCCAGACAAGGCAAAAACAGGCGAGGAAGCGGAGTTTACGAGCTGTAAATGAGCATTCCGAGCCTGTTGTTAACGCGGTATGGCCGACGGACAGGAGATCGTGAACAGGCTCTGAGGAGTGCCCGTCATGCCGCCAATCGCTCATCTACTGCTACGCACCAGCCTGGTGTTGTGCCTGCCGGGGCTGATGCTGCTGGCCGCCGGCTGCGCCAGCCACAACCCGGCCGGGGTGGTGCAGTTGTTCGTCTGCAGCCTGCTGATCTCCCTGGGGTTGCTCCTGTTCGGCCGCGAGCGTTTCGCCCCGGCCGAGCCGCAAAGCCGCGAGCAAACCCGGCGCCCGGCATAAGCGCATGAATCCACTGAAAAAAACTTTTGCCTTAGGCCGCCTCTTCGGCTACATTAGCGCGCCTCGACAGACCAGACGGTTTGCCGAGATCCGGTGAAGTGTCCGAGCGGTTGAAGGAGCACGCCTGGAAAGTGTGTATACGGGAAACCGTATCGTGGGTTCGAATCCCACCTTCACCGCCAGATAGCTACACGAAAAACCCCGAGAACTGAAAAGTCCTCGGGGTTTTTTGCTTTCTGGGATTCGCGCGGGTCGATGAGGTGTTGAAAATCGATTCAGTCGTAGTGCGACCAAAGCCGCAGTACCTTCACCACCTGTTCTTCCTGCAGCACCTGATAGACCAGGCGATGCTGGATGTTGATGCGCCGGGAGTAGGTGCCGGACAGATCACCGACCAGCTTTTCGTAGGGTGGCGGATTCTGGAGCGGGTTTTCCCGCACTACTTCAAGCAGTGCCTTGGCTTTTTCCTTCAAGCCCGCCGCAGCGAGCTTCTGTGCGTCCTTCTGCGCTTGTTTCGTGTAGATGAGCTGCCAAGTCACCAGTCCAGTTCCTTCGCGCATTCGTCTACAGGCTCTGCCATGCCTTCCTTGATGGATTCGCGCATGCCCGGAACGGACAGGAGGTAGAGCGTTTCCTGGATGGCTTCCCAATCCTCAGCCGATACCAGGACGGAGTTAGTCCGCTTGCCCGAAATCAGAATGGGCTGATGCGACTCGGCAGACTGGTCCATGAGCCGATAGAGGTTGGTGCGTGCTTCGCTGGCGGTAAGTGTTTGCATGAGAGCCGGTCTCCTAGTGATCGGTCTAGCGTACGCTAAAGCGTACGGCATGTTAAGGCCGCCTTTGCTAGGGGACTGGCCTTTAGGCCAGGCCGGCCCAGCCCAGGGTCAGGGCGGTGAGTGCCAGGTAGCGGCCGGCTTTGGCCAGCAGCACGATGAGCAGAAAGCTCCAGAAGGGCTCACGCATGACGCCGGCTACCACCGTCAGCGGGTCGCCGATCAGTGGCACCCAGCTCAGCAGCAGTGACCAGCGGCCGTAGCGGTGGTAGGCCTGCTGGGCACGCTGCAGGCGGTCGGCGCTGACCGGGAACCAGCGCTTTTCGCGCCAGCGTTCGAGGTAGCGGCCCAGCAGCCAGTTCAGCGCCGAGCCCAGCACATTGCCGGCGGTCGCCACCAGCAGCAGGCTGGCGATCGGCTGCTGCCCGGCCAGCAGCAGGCCGGCCAGCACCGCTTCCGATTGCAGCGGCAGCAGGGTGGCGGCGCCGAAGGCGGCGAGGAACAGGCCCAGGTAGGCCGAGATGTCCCACATCAGCGCGGCTCAGGCATGCAGGCCGGCCCAGCCGAGCAGGCCGACATAGATGCCGACGGCGATGATCAGCAGGCCGGAGAAGTAGGGCGCGCGCCGCGCCAGGCTGCTCAGCCAGGGCCAGCGGTTGCTGGCGTGGCGGCTGCCGATGGCGGCGAGCACGCCGACCGTGACCAGGGTCAGGGCCAGGCCGATGCTGAAACACAGTACCAGGACCGCGCCGAGCGTCACGGCCTTGACCTGCAGGCACAGCAGCAGGACGGTGATGGCGGCCGGGCAGGGGATCAGCCCGCCGGTGAGGCCGAACAGGATGACCTGGCCGGTGCTCACCCTGCGGTTGCCGAAGCGCTGGCGAATGTCGTTGGCGTGGGCAAGCTCGTGGGCGTCCTGGTAGCCGTCGGCGCTCAGCTCCAGGCCCGGCAGCGGGTCATGGCTGTGGTCATGCCCGGTTTCGTCGAAGCTCAGCTCGTAGTCATGGCTGTGCCCGCCATGCCCCAGGCTCAGGCGCACGCTGAACTGGTGCGGTTCGGCAATCTCGTCCAGCGATTGCAGGTGGCCGCCGTGTTCGGCGAAGTGGAAGGCCTGGGTCTGGCCGTCCGGGCGGGTGGTCAGCAGGCAGACTTCGCGGGCAGGCCAGGCCGAGCCGCCGAGCGTTTGCAGGCGCCAGCGCGGCGGGGCGCCGTCCTCGGCAATCGACAGCTCGATGTGGCCGTGCCCGGTATCGATGCGCCGGCTTTCGCCGTGGTGGTGATGCCCATGCCCATGCCCATGCGCGGCAGCGTCCTCCAGGTGCCAGAGCCGTTCGCCGCGCCAGGTGCGCCAGAGCATCCAGCTGGCGATGGCGATGATGGCGGCGGCGGATACCAGCTGGAAGTAGGGTTCGGTGGTCTCGGCGTCCAGGTTGCGCCCCAGGTACAGGCCGAGCATCGCCACCAGCCAGACCACGGCGGTATGCGACAGCGTTGCCGCCAGCCCGAGCAGCACGGCCTGCTTCACCGTGCCGCGGATGGCGACGATGAACGCCGCCATCATGGTCTTCGAGTGCCCGGGCTCCAGGCCGTGCAGCACGCCCAGGAGGATGGCGCTGGGCACATACAGCCAGGCCTGGGCGGTGCCCTGCTGCAACAGTTGGGCGAAATTCGACATGGGGACCTACAGGTATTTGCTGATTTGCTTGAATTCTTCCAGCGCCGCGTGATCGCCGCTGCCGAGGGCGGCCACGCTGTGTTCCAGGCAGTGGTCGATATGGTCCTGGATCAGGGTGCGCTTGGCCTGGCAGACGGCCTTTTCCACGGCATGCAGCTGCTGGGCGATATCCACGCAGGGGCGGTCGGCCTCGAGCATGCCGATGATGCTGCGCAGATGCCCTTCGGCACGCTTCAGGCGCTTGATGATGGCCGCATGGCTCTGGTGCAGGTGCGGTGCTGGCGGTATGTCCATCGAGGGCCCCGTGCTTTGCCTGGATCGTGGCGCAAGATTATCCCCCTGGGGGGGATGCAGGCAAGCGCAGGGCCGCACCCTATTAGAGAGAGTCAGTCGTCGCGGGTCAGCACTTCCAGCAGCTCGATCTCGAAGGTCAGGTCGGAATGCGGCTTTATCGGCGCGCCCATCTGCCGCTCGCCATGGGCGAGGTGGGCCGGCACCAGCAGCTTGCGCTTGCCGCCGACACGCATGCCCATCAGGCCCTGGTCCCAGCCCTTGATCACGCGGCCGGTGCCGATCACGCACTGGAAGGGCTTGCCGCGCTGGCAACTGCCACGGGGCAAGCGGCGGGGTGAGTGTTTGGCGATGGGGAAGACCGGCCGGCGGCGCGCGGGTAGCGCACCGCTGGCGAGGCCAGGGCGGGGGAGGAAGGCGCCGCCTCGTGAGCATTGCCCTGCCGCGGGCACCCCGGTACCTGACCAGTGACGTATGGGGAGTGTCGACGGCGCCGTCACGGTAAGAGCCGTGCGGGAGGTGGTCAATTAGGTTTGGCGAACTTTGGTTCGATAACCGGTCGCAGTTGGCAATTCGTCGGCAGGCGCCGGAGCCCGGCGGCTGGCGCAGGGGCGCCGCCAGTTGCGTAACCGGCTGTTCCAGCAGGGAGCCAGGCAATCTGTGTGCGCTTATCGAACACTCGGGCGCCGCCCGAATTGCGCCGGGCGCCGTCGATCTCTAGTGTCGGGCCCGGATTCCAGGGCCTGTGCTCGCTGTGCCGGTTGCTCGATCGTGTACCGGGGCTGCAACCGTTCATCCCCTGCCTGCCCGCCGGGGCTGGTGCCCGGCCTGGAATCGGTGACAATCTGACAAGAGGCTGCGACAAAACACCGCGCCGCCCCATAACAACAAACAGAGTGCCTTGCCCATGGACAGTTGCCTGCTGAGTGATGGCAGCCGTGTGTTCGAGCGTGCCGACCCCTACGCGGTGTCGAGCTACGTCAACCAGCACGTTGGTTGCCACGATATCCGCCTGCCCACCGTCGGGCGGCCGGAAGCGTCGCTCAATCACCGCAAGTTCGCCAGCCTGGACCTGTGCCGCATCAGCTATGGCGGCAGCGTGCGGGTCACCTCGCCGGCGCTGGAAACCATCTACCACCTGCAGGTCCTGCTGCGCGGCCACTGCCTGTGGCGCGGGCGTGGCGAGGAACACTATTTCAGCCCGGGCGAGCTGCTGCTGATCAACCCGGACGACCCGGTCGACCTGACCTATTCGGACGACTGCGAGAAATTCATCGTCAAGCTACCCGCCACCCTGCTCGACAAGACCTGCCGCGACAGTCAGTGGCTGCGCCCGGCCGAAGGCATCCGCTTCGCCCCGCGGCACAGCCTGCAGCAGCTGGACGGCTTCATCGGCCTGTTGCAGCTGGTGTGCGGCGAGGCCGAAAGCACGCAGACGGTGCCGCAGGTGCAGGAGCAGTACACCCGCATCATCGCCACCAAGCTGCTGGCGCTGCTCAGCAGCAACGTCAGCCGGGTGTTGCCGGGGCAGGGCGATGCCAGCTTCGAGCGCATCGTCCAGTTCATCGAGGACAACCTCAGGCAGGACATCAGCGTCGAGCAGCTGGCCCAGCTGGCCCACAGCAGCCCGCGTTCGCTCTACGCGCTGTTCGAGCGGCACACCGGCACCACGCCGAAGCACTTCATCCGCCAGAAGAAGCTGGAGCAGATCCGCGCCAGCCTGAGCGACCCGGCCTCGCGCGTGCGCAATGTCACCGAGGTGGCGCTGGACTACGGCTTCCTCCACCTCGGGCGCTTCTCCGAGAGCTACAAGAGCGCCTTCGGCGAGCTGCCGTCCGATACCCTGCGCCGGCGCGAGTCCTGAACTTATCTCCGTGCGCACCGGGGCCCTGTACGGGCTTTCTGGTGCGCACGGCGCACCCTGCGGCGATCCACACCTGCGCAACCCTCTCTAACCTGCCCATCCTGGGCCGGCCGGGCATTCCGTTAATCGTTGCAGGCCGCGTACTCATTGGCTTCTACGACTTTGGTCGCGCCGCGCCGGGTTTTGCAGAAAACGGATAAAGGTCCTGCACAAAGCGGATATTGCCCGTCAGTCCCAAGCCATAGCCTTCATACCGTTGACACAATAACAACGGAGCCATGGCGATGAACCTGGGACTCGACTACCTGAACGGCCTGCTGCAAGAAGACAAAGAACAGGGCATTTTCCGCTGCAAGCGGGAGATGTTCACCGACCCGCGCCTGTTCGACCTGGAGATGCAGCACATCTTCGAAGGCAACTGGCTGTACCTGGCCCACGAAAGCCAGATCCCGCAGAACAACGACTACTACACCACCCACATGGGGCGCCAGCCGATCTTCATCGCGCGCAACAAGGAGGGTGAGCTCAACGCCTTTATCAACGCCTGCAGCCACCGCGGCGCCATGCTCTGCCGCTTCAAGAGCGGCAACAAGGCCACCTACACCTGCCCGTTCCATGGCTGGACCTTCAACAACAACGGCAAGCTGCTCAAGGTCAAAGACCCCAAGGAAGCCGGCTACCCGGACAGCTTCGACTGCGATGGCTCCCATGACCTGAAGAAGGTCGCGCGTTTCGAGTCCTACCGCGGCTTCCTGTTTGGCAGCCTGCGCGAGGACGTGGCGCCACTGGAAGAGTTCCTCGGCGAGTCGAAGAAGATCATCGACATGATCTGCGACCAGTCCAGCGAAGGCCTGGAAGTGCTGCGCGGTTCCAGCACCTATGTGTATGAGGGCAACTGGAAACTGCAGGCCGAGAACGGCGCCGACGGCTACCACGTCACCGCCGTGCACTGGAACTACGCCGCCACCCAGCAGCAGCGCAAGCTGAAAGAGGCGGGCGACGACATCCGCGCCATGAGCGCCGGCGGCTGGGGCAAGAAGGGCGGCGGTTTCTACTCCTTCGAGAACGGCCACCTGCTGCTCTGGACCCGCTGGGACAACCCGGAGGACCGCCCGCTGTTCGCCGACCGCGAGCGCCTGGCCGCCGAGTTCGGCGAGGCTCGCGCCGACTGGATGATCGGCCATTCGCGCAACCTCTGCCTGTACCCCAACCTGTACCTGATGGACCAGTTCGGCTCGCAGCTGCGCGTGGCCCGGCCGCTGTCGGTGGACAAGACCGAAGTGACCATCTACTGCATCGCGCCCAAGGGCGAGTGCGCCGAGGCCCGCTCCCGCCGCATCCGCCAGTACGAAGACTTCTTCAACGTCTCCGGCATGGCCACCCCCGATGACCTGGAAGAGTTCCGCGCCTGCCAGCAGGGTTTTGCCGGCCGTGCCATGGAATGGAACGACATGTCCCGCGGGGCCAAGCACTGGGTCGACGGCGCCGACGAGTCGGCCCAGGAAATCGACCTGCACCCGCTGATGAGCGGCGTGCGCACCGAAGACGAAGGCCTGTTCGTGCTGCAGCACCACTACTGGCAGCAGCAGATGATCGAGGCGCTGCAGAAGCAGCAGGACCAGCTGATCCATGTGGAGGGCGCGTAAATGAGCCTGACTTACGAAGCCGTGCGCGATTTCCTCTACCGCGAGGCGCGCTACCTGGACGACAAGCAGTGGGACGAGTGGCTGGAGCTGTATGCCCCGGACGCCGAGTTCTGGATGCCGGCCTGGGACGACAAGGACGAGCTGGTGGAAAACCCGCAGACCGAGATCTCGCTGATCTGGTACGGCAACCGCAGCGGCCTGGAAGACCGGGTGTTCCGCATCCGCACCGAGCGCTCCAGTGCGACCATTCCGGACACCCGCACTTCGCACAACATCAACAACATCGAGATCGTTGAGCAGGCAGAGGGTCTGTGCCGGGTTCGCTTTAACTGGCACACCCTGAGCTTTCGCTACAAGACCGTCGACCACTTCTACGGCACCAGCTTCTACACCCTCGATACGCGTGGCGAGAACCCGCTGATCAAGGCCAAGAAGGTGGTCCTGAAGAACGACTACGTGCGCCAGGTCATCGACGTTTACCACATTTAAGTCCGATGCAGCGTTGCCGGCGGGAGCCCTGGGCTCCCGTCACGGGTTGCTGCATGCCAAAACTGCCTAGCGAGGTGCGCCATGAGCCACAAGATCGCCCTTAATTTCGAAGACGGGGTTACCCGCTTCATCGATGCCAAGGTCGGCGAAACCGTCGCCGATGCCGCCTACCGCCAGGGCATCAACATCCCGCTGGATTGCCGCGACGGCGCCTGCGGTGCCTGCAAGTGCTTCGCCGAAGGCGGCCGCTACGACCTCGGTGACGACTATATCGAGGACGCTTTGAGCGCAGACGAAGCCGAGCAGGGCTATGTGCTGACCTGCCAGATGCGCGCCGAGAGCGATTGCGTGATCCGTGTGCCGGCTTCCAGTGACCTGTGCAAGACCCAGCAGGCCAGCTTCGAGGCGGCCATCAGCGCGGTGCGCCAGCTCTCCGACAGCACCATCGCCCTGTCGATCAAGGGCGAGGCGCTCAACCAGCTGGCCTTCCTGCCGGGCCAGTACGTCAACCTCAAGGTGCCGGGCAGCGAGCAGACCCGCGCCTACTCGTTCAGCAGCCTGCCCAAGGACGGCGAAGTCAGCTTCCTGATCCGCAACGTGCCGGGCGGGCTGATGAGCAGCTTCCTCACCGGCCTGGCCAAGGCCGGCGACAGCATGACCCTGGCCGGCCCGCTGGGCAGCTTCTACCTGCGCGAGATCAAGCGGCCGTTGCTGCTGCTGGCCGGCGGCACCGGCCTGGCGCCCTTCACCGCGATGCTGGAGAAGATCGCCGAGCAGGGCAGCGCCCATCCCCTGCACCTGATCTACGGGGTGACCAACGACTTCGACCTGGTCGAGATGGACAAGCTGGAAGCCCTGGCCGCGCGCATCCCCAACTTCAGCTACAGCGCCTGTGTGGCCAACCCGGACAGCCAGTACCCGCACAAGGGTTACGTGACCCAGCACATCGAACCCAAGCACCTCAACGACGGCGAAGTGGACATCTACCTGTGCGGCCCGCCACCGATGGTCGAGGCCGTCAGCCGGTTCATCCGCGAGCAGGGCATCGCCCCGGCCAATTTCTACTACGAGAAGTTCGCCGCCAGCGCTTGAGGCACGCAGCCCGGTGCTTTTGTAGGAGCGGCTTCAGCCGCGAACCATTGTGCAAGAGCTTCGCGGCTGAAGCCGCTCCTACGAGTCGAGATTGAGGTGCAACAGATGAACAAGCGTTTCCAAGACAAGGTCGCCGTGGTTACCGGCGCCGCCCAGGGCATCGGTCGCCGGGTCGCCGAGCGGATGCTGGAGGAGGGCGCACAGGTGGTGGCGGTGGACCGCTCCGAGCTGGTCTTTGAGCTCAATGAGCAACTGGGCGGCAACGTGCTGTGCCTGACCGCCGACCTGGAACAGGCCGGCGACTGCCAGGGCGTGATGCAGGCCGCCGTGGCGCGCTTCGGCCGCCTGGACATCCTGATCAACAACGTCGGCGGCACCATCTGGGCCAAGCCGTTCGAGCACTACGAAACGGCGCAGATCGAGGCCGAGGTGCGCCGCTCGCTGTTCCCCACTTTGTGGTGCTGCCACGCCGCGCTGCCGCACATGCTGGAGCAGGGTCATGGCGCCATCGTCAACGTCTCCTCCATCGCCACCCGCGGGGTCAATCGCGTGCCTTACGGCGCGGCCAAGGGCGGCGTCAACGCGCTGACCGCCTGCCTGGCGTTCGAGACCGCCGAGCGCGGCATCCGCGTCAACGCCACCGCTCCCGGCGGCACCGAGGCGCCGCCGCGGCGCATCCCGCGCAACAGCGCCGCGCCGAGCGAGCAGGAACAGGCCTGGTACCAGCAGATAGTCGACCAGACCTTGGACAGCAGCCTGATGAAGCGCTACGGCACGATCGACGAACAGGTCGGCGCCATCCTCTTCCTGGCTTCCGACGAGGCCTCCTATATCACCGGCGTGACCCTGCCGGTGGGCGGTGGCGATCTGGGCTGAGCACGATCCCTGTAGGAGCCAGCTTGCTGGCGATCCGCCGGAGCATCGCCAGCAAGCTGGCTCCTACAAAAGCACCACACGAGTTTTCCACTACAAAAACAACAGAGAGAACCTTGCCATGCGACAGATAGACGTCCACCAAGTCATCGACAACGCGCGTTTCACGCGCTTCCACTGGATGGTCATGTGCCTCTGCGCACTGCTGCTGATCTTCGACGGCTACGACCTGTTCATCTACGGCGTGGTCCTGCCGGTGCTGATGAAGGAGTGGGGCATGACCCCGCTGCAGGCCGGCGCCCTGGGCAGCTATGCGCTGTTCGGCATGATGTTCGGCGCCCTGTGCTTCGGCACCCTGGCCGACAAGATCGGGCGCAAGAAGGGCATCGCCATCTGCTTCGCCCTGTTCTCCGGCGCCACCATCGTCAACGGCTTCGCCAGCAACCCCACCGAGTTCGGCATCTGCCGTTTCCTCGCCGGCCTCGGCTGCGGCGGCCTGATGCCCAATGCCGTGGCGCTGATGAACGAGTACGCGCCGAAGAAACTGCGCAGCACCCTGGTGGCCATCATGTTCAGCGGCTACTCGGTGGGCGGCATGCTCTCGGCCGGCGTCGGCATCTACATGCTGCCGCGCTTCGGCTGGGAGTCGATGTTCTTCGCCGCCGCCGTGCCGCTGCTGCTGTTGCCGCTGATCCTCTGGCTGCTGCCGGAATCGGTCGGCTTCCTGGTGCGCCAGGGCCGGCTGGTACAGGCCCGCGCCATCCTCAATCGAGTGGATGGCGAGCGGGCGATCGGCGCCGATGACCAGCTGCTGCTGAGCGACACCAAGGGCAAGGGCGTGGCCGTGTTCGAGCTGTTCCGCGACGGCCGCGCGCTGCGCACCCTGTGCCTGTGGCTGGCGTTCTTCTGCTGCCTGCTGATGGTCTACGCGCTGAGTTCCTGGCTGCCCAAGCTGATGGCCAACGCCGGCTACAGCCTGGGTTCCAGCCTGTCGTTCCTGCTGGCCCTGAACTTCGGCGGCATGGCCGGCGCCATCCTCGGCGGCTGGCTGGGCGACCGCTTCAACCTGAGCAAGGTGATGGTCGGCTTCTTCGTCGCCGCCGCCCTGTCGATCAGCCTGCTCGGCTTCAAGAGCCCGACGCCGCTGCTGTACGGCCTGATCTTCATCGCCGGCGCCACCACCATCGGCACGCAGATCCTGCTGTACGCCGGGGCCGCGCAGTTCTACGGCCTGTCGATCCGCTCCACGGGCCTCGGTTGGGCCTCGGGCATCGGCCGCAACGGCGCCATCGTCGGGCCGCTGCTGGGCGGTGCGCTGATGGGCATCAACCTGCCGCTGCAACTGAACTTCATGGCCTTTGCCATCCCCGGCGCCATCGCCGCCATCGCCATGTGCGTGTTCGCCATCAGCGCCAAGCGCCGGCAGAGCCCGGCCGCCGAGCTGGCCGGCGCCAAGGCCTGAGCCTTAACCCTCTAACTGGAAGCGTGAAATGAGCCAAGTCCTGATCGAAAGCGTGTCGGCGGTGATCGTCGACCTGCCGACCATCCGCCCGCACAAGCTGGCGATGCATACGATGCAGCAGCAGACCCTGGTGGTGATCCGCGTGCGCTGCAGCGACGGCCTCGAAGGCATCGGCGAGTCGACCACCATCGGTGGCCTGGCCTATGGCAACGAGAGCCCGGAGAGCATCAAGCGGAACATCGACAGCCACCTGGGCCCGCTGCTGGTCGGTCAGGGCGCGGCCAATATCAATGCCGCCATGCTGCGCCTGGACAAGGCGGCCAAGGGCAACACCTTCGCCAAGTCCGGCCTGGAAAGCGCGCTGCTCGACGCCCAGGGCAAGCGCCTGGGCCTGCCCGTCAGCGAGCTGCTCGGCGGCCGCGTACGCGACAGCCTGGAAGTGGCCTGGACCCTGGCCTCAGGCGACACCGCCGAGGACATCGCCGAGGCCGAGCAGATGCTCGATATCCGCCGGCATCGCATCTTCAAGCTGAAGATCGGCGCCAACCCGGTGAGCCAGGATCTCCAGCACGTCATTGCCATCAAGCAAGCCCTGGGCGAGCGCGCCAGCGTGCGCGTCGACGTCAACCAGGGCTGGGACGAGTCCCAGGCCATCCGCGCCTGCCAGGTGCTGGGCGACAACGGCATCGACCTGATCGAGCAGCCCATTTCGCGGATCAACCGGGCCGGGCAGGTGCGCCTGAATCAGCGCAGCCCGGCGCCGATCATGGCCGACGAATCGATCGAGAGCGTCGAGGACGCCTTCAGCCTGGCCGCCGATGGGGCGGCCAGCATCTTCGCCCTGAAGATCGCCAAGAACGGTGGCCCGCGCGCCGTGCTGCGCACCGCGCAGATCGCCGAAGCGGCCGGTATCGCCCTGTACGGCGGGACCATGCTCGAAGGCGCCATCGGCACCCTGGCCTCGGCCCATGCCTTCGTCACCCTGCGCCAGCTGACCTGGGGCACCGAACTGTTCGGCCCGCTGCTGCTGACCGAAGAAATCGTCAGCGAGGCGCCGGTCTACCGCGACTTCGCCCTGCAGGTGCCGCGCACCCCCGGCCTCGGCCTGACCCTGGACGAAGAGCGCCTGGCGTTCTTCGCCCGCAAGTGAAACGGAGGAAATTCCCATGCTGTTCCACGTAAAGATGACCGTCCGCCTGCCGGCCGACATGGACCCGGCCCAGGCCGCCCGGCTCAAGGCCGATGAGAAGGAACTGGCCCAAAGCCTGATGCGCGAAGGCAAGTGGCGCCACCTGTGGCGCATCGCCGGGCACTACGCCAACTACAGCGTATTCGACGTGGCCAGCGTCGAGGCCCTGCACGACACCCTGCTGCAGCTGCCGCTGTTCCCCTACATGGATATCGAAATCGACGGCATCTGCCGCCATCCCTCGTCGATTCACAGCGACGACCGCTAAGCCCCGACAACAACAAGCGAGGAAACCATCATGACCGTCAAAGTCAGCCACACTGCCGAAGTCCAGGACCTGTTCAAGGAGGCCAGCGGCCTCAACAACGACCAGGGCAGCCCACGGGTCAAGCAGATCATGCTGCGCATCATCAACGACGCGGCGAAGATCATCGAAGACCTGGAAATCAGCGACGACGAGTTCTGGAAGACCGTCGACTACCTCAACCGCCTGGGCGGGCGCAATGAAGTCGGCCTGCTGGTGGCCGGCCTGGGTCTGGAGCACTTCCTCGACCTGCTGCAGGACGCCAAGGACGCCCAGGTCGGCCTCGTCGGCGGCACCCCACGCACCATCGAAGGCCCGCTGTACGTGGCCGGCGCTCCGCTGGTTGAAGGCGAGGCGCGGATGGACGATGGCACTGAGCTGGACCAGGCCACCGTGATGTTCCTCGAAGGCGTGGTGCGCGACACCGACGGCCAGCCGGTCGCTGGCGCCGTAGTCGACCTGTGGCATGCCAACACCCAGGGCAACTACTCCTACTTCGACAAGAGCCAGAGCGCCTACAACCTGCGCCGGCGCATCGTCACCGACGCCGAGGGCCGCTACCGCGCCCGCAGCATCGTGCCCTGCGGCTACGGCTGCGCCCCGGACGGCCCGACCCAGGAATGCCTGGACCTGCTCGGCCGCCACGGCCAGCGCCCGGCGCATATCCACTTCTTCATCTCCTCGCCGGGCCATCGCCACCTGACCACCCAGATCAACCTGGCCGGCGAGCAGTACCTGTGGGACGACTTCGCCTACGCCACCCGCGACGGCCTGGTCGGCGACATCCAGTTCGTCGAGGACGCCGCCGCGGCCCGCGACCGGGGCCTCGAAGGCAGCCGCTTCGCCACCCTGGAATTCAACTTCCAGCTGCAGAAGGCCCCGGCTCCGGCCGCCGAGCAGCGCAGCGCCCGTCCGCGCGCCCTGCAGCAGGCCTGAGCGCACCCGGGCTGGGTTACCGCTCTTGTAGGGTGCGCCGTGCGCACCAGGCCCCGCGCACGGGGTTGGTGGTGCGCGCGGCGCACCCTACGGAGCCATTACAACAAGAGTGTTCCATAAGGAACGCCATGCCTACCTTGCGAGGCCCCATGCACGCCTTGTTCCGCGATTTCTCCCTGTCGGCGCTGGTCGCCGGCTTTATCGCCACGGTCATCTCCTACGCGGGGCCGCTGGTGATCATCTTCCAGGCCGCCGACAGCGCCGGCCTGTCCCATGCCGTGGTGGCCTCCTGGGTGTGGGCCATCTCCATCGGCAGCGCCGTGCTCGGCATCGTCCTCAGCCTGCGCTACCGGGTGCCCATCGTCATCGCCTGGTCGGCGCCGGGTTCGGCGCTGCTGGTGTCCTTGCTGCCGCAGGTCAGCCTGAACCAGGCGGTCGGCGCCTATCTGGTGAGCAACCTGATCATCCTCTTGGTCGGCCTGTCCGGCACCTTCGACCGCATCATTGGCAAGCTGCCCGGCGCCATTGCCGCGGCCATGCTCGCCGGCATCCTGTTCAGCTTCGGCGCCCGGCTGTTCCTCTCCGTCGACGAGCAGCCCGGCCTGGTCCTGGCGATGTTCGCCACCTACCTGCTGGTCAAGCGCCTGGCGCCGCGCTATGCGGTGATGGCCGTGCTGCTGGTCGGCACCCTGATCGCCCTGGCCAGCGGCCAGCTGCGCCAGGAGGCGCTGGTGTTCGAACTGGCCACGCCGCTGTGGATCAGCCCCGAGTTCAGCCTGGCGGCGACCCTCAACATCGCCCTGCCGCTGGTGCTGGTGGCGCTCACCGGGCAGTTCGTGCCGGGCATGGCGGTGCTGCGCGCCGCCGGCTACCAAACCCCGGCCAGCCCGATCATCACCGGCAGCGCCCTGGGCAGCCTGCTGCTGGCGCCGTTCGCCTGCCATGGGCTGAATCTGGCGGCGATCACCGCGGCCATCTGCACCAGCCGCGAGGCCCATGAACAGGCGGACAAGCGTTATGTCTCGGCGGTGGTCGGCGGCGCGGTGTACCTGCTGTTCGGCCTGTTCGGCGCCACCCTGGTGTCGCTGTTCGCCGCCTTTCCCCAGGCGCTGATCGCCGCCCTGGCCGGCCTCGCGCTATTCGGCGCGATAGGTAACGCGCTGGCGGGTGCCATGGGCCAGCCGGATGACCGCGAGGCGGCGCTGATCACCTTCCTGGTCAGCGCCTCGGGTATGAGTTTGCTCGGCCTGTCCGCGGCCTTCTGGGGCCTGCTGTTCGGCATCGCCGCGCACCTGCTGCTGAGCTGGCGAACACGCCCGGCGCCGGCCGCCGCCACGCCACTGGTCGAGCCCGCCGCGCCGGCCCGCCAGCCCTGAATCGGCCGCCTGCGCGGGTGCGCAGGCGGCGCTCCATCCCGCCCGATCTTGCGATGCCGGGTCCCGTCAGGGGCCGGGGCGGGTTTCTGCAACCTGGTAATAACAACAAGAGCACTTGCATGAACAACATCCACAAACGCCACTCCAGCCTTCTGTGCACGGCCATTGCCGCGGCGATCCCCGGCCTGGCCAGCGCCGCAGAAGGCGGTTTCATCGACGGCAGCAGCGCGACCCTGAACGCCCGCAACTACTACTTCAGCCGCGACTTCTCCGACATAGTCGGGCCGAACCAGCAGTCCCGGGCAGAGGAGTGGGCCCAGGGTTTCATTCTCAACATCAAGTCCGGCTATACCGAGGGCCCGCTGGGTTTCGGCGTGGACGCCATCGGCCTGCTCGGCATCAAGCTCGACAGCGGCCGCGGGCGGGTCAACAGCGGCCTGCTGCCGGTGCAGGACGACGGCGAGGCGGCCGACGACTACAGCCGCCTGGGCGTGACCGGCAAGGTGCGCCTGTCCAAGACCGAGCTGAAGGTCGGCGAGCTGCAGCCGAACCAGCCGGTGCTGGCGTTTTCCGATATCCGCCTGCTGCCGCCGAGCTACCAGGGGGTGAATCTCAGCTCCAGCGAGATCGCCGGGTTGACCCTGCAGGCCGGCCACCTCAACTCCACCAGCCTGCGCAACGAGGCCGGCGACGACCAGATGATCGCCATGCTCGGCCACCTGCCGCAGCGCGGCGCGGTCAGCGAGGCCTTCAACTATGCCGGCGGCGACTACGCCTTCAATGCCGCGCGCAGCACCGCCAGCGCCTGGTACGGCCAGCTGGAGGACATCTACAACCAGCGCTTCCTCGGCCTCAAGCACAGCCAGCCGCTGGGCGCCTGGACCCTCGGCGCCAACCTCGGCTACTACGACGCCCAGGAGGACGGCGACCGCCTGCTCGGCGACATCGACAACCAGGCGTTCTTCTCCCTGCTGTCGGCCAAGCACGGCGGCCACACCTTCTACCTGGGCTACCAGGCCATGTACGGCGACAGCGCCTTCCCGCGGGTGTTCGCCAACATCGCGCCGCTGGGCAATGAGGTGCCGACCTACGAGTTCGCCTCGGCCGACGAGCGTTCCTGGCAGGTGCGCTACGACTACGACTTCGGCGCCCTCGGCGTGCCGGGGCTGATCGCCGGGGTGCGCTACATTGAGGGCGACAACGTCGACACCGGCCGCGGCTTCGAGGGTGAGGACTTCGAGCGCGACCTGGATATCGGCTACGTGGTGCAGAGCGGCGCGCTGAAGGGCCTCGGCGTGCGCGTACGCAACGTCACCGCGCGCTCCAACTACCGCAGCGACATCGACGAGAACCGGCTGATCTTCAACTACACCTGGAACCTGCTGTAAGCGCCTGATTGGCACACCCTGCAAGGACGTAGGTTGGTGTTGAGCGCAGCGAAGCCCAACGGGCCCCACGGCATGCCCGTTGGGTTTCGTCGCGTTGCTCCTCAACCCAACCTGCACCTGGTTGCCCTTGCAACATGCAATGGGCTCATCGCCTTTCAATTCAAGGAGTGATTATGTTGCGTTATTCCCACGCGCCCTGGTGGCAGGGCCTGGCCGCGCTGTGCGTGCTGGGCGCCCTGTGGCCGGGCGCATTTGCCGTCTGGGCGCTCGGCGCCGCGCTGCTGTGCGGCCTGCTGGCGGCCATCGCCTATGCCAGGCGCGGGCCGTTGCCCGCGCCGCAGACCTTCTATGTCGAGGTGCCGGTGCCCGTGCCGGCAGCGCCCAGCGCCGAGCCGCCGGCTGCGCCGCTGCTGCCGGACCTGGGCCAGCCGCTGGGCGAGTTGCTCGACAGCATCCAGCGCAGCGAGGCGGACATGCAGTACGCCACCGAACTGGCCCGCGCCGGCGGCGAGAAGGTGCAGGCCAGCGCGACCAGCATCCAGGCCGCGGCGGCTGCCATCGAGCAGCTCAGCGGCTACATGGGCGAGGTGGAGCAGCTGTTCAACGAGCTGGGCGCGCAGTCCACGCGCATCGCCGCGCTGGTCGGCGGCATCCAGGACATCGCCCGGCAGACCAACCTGCTGGCGCTCAATGCCGCCATCGAGGCGGCGCGGGCCGGCGAGCAGGGCCGCGGCTTTGCCGTGGTCGCCGACGAGGTGCGCCACCTGGCCACCCGCGCCAACGACTCCAGCGAGCAGATCCGCCAGATCGCCGGCAGCCTGCAGCGTTCGGCCGATGAGGCGCGGCTCGGCATGCAGCAGGCCGCCGACTCCACCCGCAACGGCCTGGGCACCACCGGCGCGGCCCTGCAGGCCATGGCCGAGATGCGCGCCGGCGCCCAGGCGCGCCAGGAGATCGTGCTGCGCATCGTCGCCCAGCTGGCCGGCCAGCGCGAACGCACCCTGCACCTGCAGGCGCTGTGCGCGGCGGCCGACGCTCCCGGCTGAACGGGGCCTGGCGCCGCGCGGGGTGGGCGCCCACTGCCTGCGCGCCGGGCCAGGGATGCTGGACTACTGTTAGGGAGAACCGACACCACTCCCTGCCTCGATCCAGCCCCGGCGGATGCGCGATGAGCGAAGCTGACCTCGATACCACCCTGGCCACCGATTTCGCCCGGGCCCTGCATGACGTCGATGGCGAACGCTGGTTTCGCCAGATGGCCGATGGCCTGCCGCTGATCGTGTGGACCGCCCGGGCCGATGGCGTGGTCGACTATTTCAACCGGCGCTGGTGGGACTACATCGGCTCCAGGCCCGCCACGCCGAGCGAAACCGGCTGGCAGGAAATGCTCCACCCGGACGATCTGCAGCCCACCCTGGCGCGCTGGCGGCAGGCCCTGGCCAGTGGCGAGGCTTATGCCATGGAGTACCGCTTCCTGCGGCCCGCCGACCAGACCTACCGCTGGCACCTGGGGCGTGCCGAACCGCTGCGCGGGGCCGGCGGGCAGATCGTCAAATGGCTGGGCACCTGTACCGATATCGACGACCAGAAGCGCGCCGCCGAGGCCCTGGTCCAGGTCCAGGAGCGCCTGCAGGAACAGGTGCACGAGCGCACCCAGCTGATCGAGCGGGTCAACACCCACCTGCTGGCCGAGGTGCAGAAGGGCGAGTACCTGCTGCGCCAGTTGCAGTCGCACAGCGACAACCTAGCGCGGATCATCGCCACCCAGGCCCGCCTGGCCCAGGCCGAGCTGGATCTCGATCCGTTCCTCGAGCTGATGGTGCAGCAGATGCAGGCGCTGACCCCGGCCTCGGGCGTCGTGGTGGAGCTGGTCGAGGGCGAGGAGATGGTCTATCGCGCGGCCTGTGGCAGCGTGGCGCCTTTCGTCGGCCTGCGCCTGGCGCTGGGCAACAGCCTGTCCGGGCTGTGCGTGCGTTCGGCCTCGGTGCTGATGTCGCCGGATACCGAGGAGGATCCGCGGGTCGACCGCGAGGCCTGCCGGCGGATCGGCGTGGCCTCGATGGTGGTGGCGCCCCTGCTGCTGGCCGGCAAGGCGGTGGGCGTGCTGAAGATCATGGCGCAGCAGGCCAATGCCTTCAGCGCCACCGATGTGCAGACCCTGCAGCTGATGGCCGGCCTGCTCGGCTCGGAGCTGGGCCATCAGGTCGATTTCGAGAACAACCAGCGCCTGCTGGCCGAGCGCACCGCGGAGGTGGCCAAGCGCATGGCCTCCGAGGCGGTGCTGCGCGCCAACATGGAGCGCACCCAGCGCATCATCGAGAGCTCCCACGAGGCCTTCGTCTGCGTCGACCGGCAGGGCGTGGTGTGCGACTGGAACTCCGAGGCGAGCCGGATCTTCGGCTGGACGCGTGGCGAGGTGATCGGCCGCCCGCTGACCTCGCTGATCATCCCCGAGCGCCTGCGTGACGCCCATCACCAGGGCATGGCGCGCTTTCTCGAGACCGGCCAGGGCCCGGTGATCAACCAGCGCGTCGAGTTGCCGGCCCTGCGCAAGGATGGCAGCGAACTGATCGTGGAAATCACCATCAGCACCAGTGGCAGCGGTGCGCAGCGCGAGTTCAGCGCCTTCATGCGCGACGTCACCGAACGCAAGCGCACCGAGCAGGAGGTGCTGCTCAATCAGCAGCTGCTGCGCTCGGTCACCGATGCGATTCCGGCCGTGGTGGCCTTCATCGACACGCGGGAGGTGCTGCGCTACTGCAACAAGCCGTTCCTGCAGACCTTCGGCAAGATCGAGGCGCAGTGCCTCGGGCATACCCTGCTCGAACTGCTCGGGGCGCAGGAGTACGGCTTCATCCAGCCCCATGTGCAGCGGGCCCTGGCGGGCCAGCAGACCTCCTTCGAGCGGGCGCTCAAGGTGCAGGACAACGAGCGCTACCTGGAGGCGCGCTACGTGCCGGAGCGGGATGTCGGCGGTGAGGTGCGCGGCTTCTACCTGATTCTCTGGGACATCACCGAACGCTGGGCGCTGGAGCAGCAGTTCCGCCTGCGCGCCCTGCGCGACAGCCTGACCGGGCTGCTCAACCGGCCGGCCCTGATGGAGGCGCTGGAGCACGCGCTCGCCGAGCACGGCCCCGGCAGCCTTGGCCTGGCCTTGCTGTACCTGGACGTCGACCACTTCAAGGAGATCAACGACAGCCTGGGCCATGCGGTGGGCGACGAGGTGCTGCAGGTCTTCGCCGCACGCCTGGAGCGCCACGTGCGCGCCAGCGACGCGGTGGCCCGCCTGGGCGGCGACGAGTTCGTCATCCTGCTGCAGCACCTGCCGTCGGTCGGGCATGCCTGCGAGGTGGCGGCCAAGATCATCGATGCCATGGCCGAGCCGCTGCACATCCGCCAGCACCAGCTGCAGGTTTCCACCAGCATCGGCGTGGCCATGCTCGACGGGCAGACGCCCTGTGTGCAGTCCTTGCTGGAGAAGGCCGACCAGGCGCTGTACCAGGCCAAGCAGGCGGGGCGCAGTTGCTTTGTCCTGGCGCCCTGAGAACCTGTTTACGATCTGCTGCGCGTCGGCCATACCGCGTTAAAACTGGCCTCAGGATGCTCATTTACAGCTCGTAAACTCCGCTCCCTCGGCCAGTTTCGCCTTGTCTGGCTCTAGCTCGCGAGATCGTAAACAGGTTCTGAGCGGGGGGCTTTCCCTGCGCGGGCCAAGCGCTTAAGGTGCGCCGATTGTTGGCTGGGGACGACCGATGGCGCGTTGGGACATTTTCTGCACCGTGGTGGACAACTACGGCGATATCGGGGTGACCTGGCGCCTGGCGCGCCAGCTGGTGGCCGAGCAGGGCGCGGCCGTGCGCCTGTGGGTCGACGACCTGGCGGCGCTGCAGCGCCTGTGCCCGCAGGCCGATCCGGCGGCGGCGCAGCAGCTCATCGCGGGCGTCACGGTCTGCCACTGGCCGGCCGACTGGGCGGCAGTGGAGCCCGCCGACGTGGTGATCGAGGCCTTCGCCTGCCACCTGCCGGCGGCCTTTGCCGCGGCGATGGCGGCGCGCCCGCGCCAGCCGCTGTGGCTGAACCTGGAATACCTGAGCGCCGAGGCCTGGGTCGGCGGCTGCCACGGCCTGCCGTCGCCGCAGCCGGGCGGCCTGCAGAAGTTCTTCTTCTTCCCCGGCTTTCGCGCCGACACCGGCGGGCTGCTGCGCGAAGGCGACCTGCTGGCCCGGCGCCAGACCTTCCAGGCCGATCCGCAAGCGCGCCAGGCCTTTCTCGCCGGCCTGGGCGTGCCACCGCTGCCCGGGGCCCGGCTGATCTCGCTGTTCGCCTACGAGAATCCGGGCCTGGGCGAATGGCTGGACGTGCTGGCCGCCGGCGCCCGGCCGACCCAGTTGCTGGTGCCGCAAGGGCGCATCCTCGGCGATCTGCAGCGCTGGCTGGGCGAGGGCGAGCTGCTCCCCGGCCACAGCTGGCAGCGCGGCAATCTGCGCATCCAGCTGCTGCCGTTCCTCCGTCAGGAGGATTACGACCTGCTGCTGTGGGCCTGCGACTTCAACGCGGTGCGCGGCGAGGATTCCTTCGTGCGCGCCCAGTGGGCCGCGCGGCCGCTGCTCTGGCACATCTACGAGCAGGACGAGCAGGCGCACTGGGACAAGCTCGAAGCCTTCCTGGCGCTGTACCTGGCCGAGCTGTCGCCGGCCGCGGCGAGCGCCGTGGCCGGTTTGTGGCGGGCGTGGAACGCCGGGCAGGGCATGGGCGAGAGCTGGCTGGCGCTGGAACAGGTCTGGCCAGAAGTGGCCGAACAGGCCGAGCGCTGGGCCGCGCAGCAAGCCTCTCGTCCTGATCTTGCCGCGGCGCTGGCAGAGTTTTACCGAAATTGGCTATCATGCGCGGCTTAGAAATTCGTACCTCCATCAAAATCCGGATATTCGTATGAAAACCGCACAAGAAATGAAACCCAACAGTGTGGCCCTGATCGACGGTCAACCTTGGCTGATCCAGAAAGCCGAGTTCACCAAGTCCGGTCGTAACAGCGCCATCGTCAAAATGAAGCTGAAGAACCTGATCAACGGCTCCAAGACCGAGACCGTTTACAAGGCCGACGACAAGATGGAGCCGGTTATCCTTGAGCGCAAGGAAGTGACCCTGTCCTACATCAGCGGCACCGACTACGTGTTCATGGACCCGGAGTTCAACTCCTACGAACTGCGCGAAGAAGACCTGGAAAGCGTTCTGCCGTTCATCGAAGAAGGCATGACCGACGTCTGCGAAGCCGTGTTCTTCGAAGGCAAGGTGATCTCCGTCGACCTGCCGACCACCATCGTGCGCCAGATCGCCTACACCGAAGGCTCCGCCCGTGGCGACACCTCCGGCAAAGTCATGAAGCCGGCCAAGCTGAGCAACGGTACCGAAGTCAAGGTTGCAGACTTCTGCAACATCGACGACTGGATCGAGATCGACACCCGCGACGGTTCCTACAAGGGCCGCACCCAGGCGCCGCAGGCCTAAGCCTTCCGCCTGTACCGCGTGTGACAAAGAGCCCGGCCATTGTGCCGGGCTCTTTCATTTCAGCTGCCAACTGGCAGGCGGCTGTGCAGGGCCTGGTCCCAGGGCGGCGGGTGGCCGAAGCGTTCGCTGAGGAAGGCCAGCAGCAGACGCACACGCGGGCTGGTTTCGCGCTCCAGGCGCAGGGCGTAGATGCTGCTGGGTTCGGGGGGCGGCAGGCCGTTGTTGCAGAACAGGGGTTGCAGCTCGCCGCGCAGCAGGTATTCGCTGGCCAGCCAGGTCGGCAGGTGGGCGATGCCCAGGCCGTTGCACACGCCGTGGATCAGGGTTTCGCAGTTGTTGCTGGTCATGCGCAGGCGGCCGGGGCGGCATAGCTGCAGCTTGCCCTGGTGGGCAAAGCGCCAGGCGTAGGGCGGCGCCAGGGTGTCCCAGTCGAGGCCGTCGTGGCCAGCCAGCTCCTGCGGGCTCAGCGGTGTGCCGCGTCGGCGCAGATAGGCCGGGCTGGCGCAGGCGATGCGCAGCATCGAGGCCAGCGGCGTGGCGACCAGGCGGCTGTCGCCGAGCGGGCCGATGCGGATCACCACATCGACCTCGCCCAGGTGCTCGCCGTCCAGGTCGATGAAGCTGTCGATCAGGCGCAGTTGCACATCCAGGCCGGGGTTCAGCGCGAGGAAGTCGGCGATGGCCGGGGCCAGGTGGCGGCGACCGAAGGGGCTCGGTGCGTCGATGCGGATCAGGCCTTCCTGGGCGCTGCTCAGCGACACGGCCTCGGCACGGGCCAGGCGCAGTTCGTCGAGGATGCGTCGGCTGCGTTCGGCGAAGGCGACGCCCGCCTGGGTGGCCCGTACCGCGTGGGTGCTGCGCAGGAACAGGTTGACCCCGAGCGCCTGTTCCAGGTTGTCCATGCGCCGTGCCACGGCCGAGGGCGTCAGCTGGTGCAGGCGCGCGGCCGCGGAGAAGCTGCCGCTTTCCAGCACGGCGAGGAAGAGGTCGAGTTGCTCGCTGAGCTGGGTCGGATTCATGGCATGCCTGTGCGTTTATGGCACAGCCATTGTGCATCTTTGTGCGTTTCCGATCCAAGTAGCGCTGATTAGCATGGGTGCCTCTGAATGCGGAGGTCGCATGCTGTTGAGTGAAGTGCTGATCAATATCGGCCTGGGCCTGTGCCTGGGCACCATCGGTGGGCTGTTCGGCATTGGCGGTGGCCTGGTCGCGATCCCCATGCTGGGCCTGCTGTTCGGCCTGGATCAGCACCTGGCCCAGGGTACGGCGCTGGTCATGGTGGTGCCGAACGTGATGCTGGCGCTGTGGCGCTACCACCAGCGCAACCGCCTCAACTGGCGCTGGGCGGGTGTGCTGGCGCTGGCGGGCTTCTGCTGGGCGCTGCTCGGGGCGAGTGTCGCCACCAGCCTTTCCAACAGCCTGATGCGCTACCTGTTCGTCGGTTTCCTGGTGCTGCTGATCCTCTACAACGGCTGGCGCCTGTACCGGCCCCTGGCGCTGGCGGCGCAGGGTGCGCAGACGCCCGGTACGAGGCAGCTGGCGCTGCTGGGTAGCGTTGCCGGGCTGGCTGGCGGCCTGTTCGGCGTGGGTGGCGCGGTGGTGGCCACGCCGGTGCTGACCAGTGTGTTCGGTCTGAGCCAGGTGCTGGCGCAAGGTCTGGCGCTGGCCATGGCCTTGCCGAGTACCGCGGTGACCCTGGTCACGTTCGCCGCCCACGGCCAGGTCGATTGGGGCATGGGGCTGGCGCTGTCCTGTGGCGGTCTGCTCAGCATCAGCTGGGGCGTGCGTATGGCCCATGCCGTGCCGGACAGGCTGCTGCGCCTGCTGTTCTGCGGCTTCCTGCTGGCCTGCTCGGCAGGCCTGCTGCTGCAATAGGCTGGGTTCTAGAGGCGGAAGCCTTCGACGATATGCTCGGCCAGGGTTTCCGTGACCTGCGACTGGCTGTGCTGGCTACGCAGCAGCACGATGCTGGTCATCGGCAGCGTCGGCAGGCCTTCGGCCTCGCCGATGATGCGCATGTCCGGGGTGATCAGGCTCTGCAGCTGGGCGGTGACCGCCAGGCCGGCGCTGACCACGGCGAAGATCGCCGACAGGCTGGGGCTGGTGTAGGCGATGCGGTACTCGCGCTCCATGGCGTCCAGGGCGTTGCAGGCCCAGGCGCGGCAGAAGCAGTCGGCATTGAACATGGCCAGCGGCATGGGCGTCTGTTCGTGGGGGCTGAAGCCGATGGCCTCGGCCCAGACGAAGCGTTCCTGGCGCAGCAGCTGGCCGATTTCCTTGCCCGGCTCGCGGGTGACGATGGTCAGGTCGAGGTCCTGGCGTTGCAGCAGCTGGTAGGACGGCTCGCAGTGCAGCTCCACCTGCACCAGCGGGTAGGCCTGGGCGAAGCGGGCGAGGATGCCGGGCATGAAGCGCATCACGTAGTCGTCCGGTGTGCCGATGCGCACCGAGCCGACCATGTGCGGCTCGCGCAGGGTATTGAACACCTCGCCATGCAGCTTGAGGATGCGCCGGGCATAGCCGAGCAGCACCTGGCCTTCGGCGGTGAGGCGCACCTGGCGGCCGTCGCGCTGGAACAGCGGGCGCTGCAGCACGTCTTCTTCCAGGCGCTTCATCTGCATGCTGATGGCCGACTGGGTGCGGTTGACCGCCTCGGCCGCGCGGGTGAAGCCGCCCAGATCGGCGATGGCGACGAAGCTGCGCAGCAGTTCGGTGTCGATGCTCGGGTAATTGGCCATTGATCAATCTCGCAGATGTCTGGCATAAGAAACATTCGTTGGATTGATCTTAATCCCAGCGCGAGACTGGCGCCAACCCCACAGGGAGGGCGTCGAGATGAAAGGTCAAAAAGGTTATGCCGTAGTCCAATCGATCAGTGCCGGGCGGGTGCGTCCGCTGGCGCTGCTGCTGGCCGCCTGGCGCCAGATGGCGCGCTGGTGGCAGCTGGCCGAGCAGCGTCGGCTGCTGGCCACGCTGGATGAGTCTGCGCTCAAGGATATCGGCCTGAGCCGGGCCGATGCATTGCAGGAAAGCGAGCGGCCGTTCTGGGACGATCCGCTCAAGCGTTGAATGGTTGTGTTATCGAGGAGTGGCAATGGTGTTTTCGATCTGGGCCGGAGCGCGGGCATGAGCAGTACGCGCCAGGGCGCCGATGCATTTCTGTTCCAACTGATGCTTTTGCTGTGCGCCATCTGGGGCATCCAGCAGGTGGCGATCAAGCTGGCCGCGGCGGATATCGCGCCCTTGCTGCAGGTGACCCTGCGCTCGGGCATCGCCGCGCTGCTGGTGGCCGGCGTGATGCTCTGGCAGCGCGACTGGCAGGGCTGGCTGCGCGGCACCTGGCGCGCCGGGGTGCTGGCCGGCGGTCTGTTCGCCCTGGAGTTCTTCTTCATCGCCCGCGGCCTGCAGTACACCTCGGCCTCGCACATGGCGGTGTTTCTCTATACCGCGCCGATCTTCTCCGCCCTCGGCCTGCACCTGCTGCTGCCCAGCGAACGCCTGCGCCCCCTGCAGTGGGGCGGCATTGCCCTGTGTTTCGGCGGCATCGCCCTGGCCTTCGGCGGCGAACTGGACTGGGCCGAGATGGACCAGGACGGGCTGCTCGGCGACGGCCTGGGCCTGCTGGCCGGCATGGCCTGGGGCGCGACCACCGTGGTGGTGCGCGGCTCGCGGCTGTCCGAGGCGCCGCCGACCCTGACCCTGTTCTATCAGCTGGCCGTGGCCTTCGCGCTGTTGCTCGGCTATGCCGCGGCAATCGGGCAACTGGGCCCGATCCGCTGGACGCCGATCAGCATCGCCAGCGTGCTGCTGCAGGGTGTGGTGGTGTCCTTCTTCAGCTACCTGGCCTGGTTCTGGCTGCTGCGCCGCTACCTGGCATCGAACATGGCGGTGTTTTCCTTCATGACCCCGCTGTTCGGCGTCAGCTTCGGCGTGCTGATCCTCGATGAGCCGCTGACCCGCAATTTCGTCATCGGCGCGCTGCTGGTGCTGGCCGGCATCATGCTGGTCAGCAACCATGCCTGGGTGCGCAGGCGTCTGCTCGCCGGGCGATGGCTGGCCAGGCAGGAATGAACAACAGATTGATCGTGGTCGCTTGAAATCAAGGAGAGAGAGCATGTCCCGTTACCACCTGGCGCAACTGAATATCGCCAGCATGAAGGAACCCCTGGAATCGCCGGGCATGGCCGACTTCGTCGCCAACCTGGAGCGCATCAATGCCCTGGCCGAGAGTTCGCCGGGCTTCGTCTGGCGTCTGCAGGACGAGGCGGGCGATGCCACCGCGATTCGCCCGTTCGGCGAGCAGGTGCTGGTCAATCTGTCGCTCTGGCAGGATGTCGAGTCGCTCAGCGACTACGCCTACAAATCCGCCCATAGCGAGATGCTCAAACGCCGCAACGAGTGGTTCAGCCGCCTGGGCGAGGCGCACATGGTGCTGTGGTGGGTGCCGGCCGGGCATCTGCCGGATGTACGGGAGGCCGCCGAGCGTCTGCGTCTGCTCCGTGGGTCGGGGCCGACTGGTGAAGCATTCAGCTTTCGCGCGCGCTTTGCCGCCCCGGCTGGGTAGCCCGGCATCTGAACGATCTGGCGGTTCGGCTTGTGCGGCTGGCGGCGGGACCTGGATTGTCTGCCCCGGGGATGCGCAGGGCTTCGAGTGAAGCCCTGGCGGGTGATGCTTACTTGTCGGCGGCGATGCGCGCGCGGATATGCTCGGCACGCTCCTCGGAGGCCGGGTGCGAGTCGAACATGCTGCTCTCGCCGCCGCCCAGCTTGGCCAGCTTCTCGAAGGCGGTGACCAGGCCCTCGCGCTTGACGCCGCGCTGGGTCAGCAGGTCGAAGGAGAAGTCGTCCGCATCGGATTCCTGGGACTGGGAGAACTGCGCGTTGACCAGTTCCTCACCCAGCTCGCCGATCTGCGAGCTGGACAGGGCCGCGGCGGTGCTGTTGCCCGAGTAGGCCGCGGCATTGCGTGCCACGGAAGTGGCGTAGGCGGTCTGCATGGCCTTCTTGGTGTGGCCGAGGGCGACGTGGCCCATCTCGTGGCCGAGCACGCCTTCCACTTCGTTGTCGGTCATCAGGTCCATCAGGCCGCTGTAGACGCGCACGCAACCGTTGGCCATGGCCCAGGCGTTGACCTCGTCGGTCAGGTAGACCTTGTAGTTCACCGGGGTGCCGTGGATCTGGTTGCCCAGGTTGGCGGCGATCTTGTTCAGGCGCTGGGTGTATTCGCTGTCCGCATCGGCGATGGGTGCTTCGGCGTCCATCTGCATGCAGGCCTGGTCGGCCTGGCTCTTCACCTCGGCATCGCTGAGGGTGGCGGCCTGCATGGCCATCACACCGGTCTGCAGCATGGCGTCCGGGCTCATGTTCTGGCAGCCGCTGAGCAGGGTGGCGAGGGCGAGGGCGGAAAGGGGGAATTGCAGTTTCATCGGTCATCTTCCTTGGTGGGGGTATAAGCCGCGAGTCATTCCCGGCTGGGCGGTGCTTGCAGAGCGCTGGATCACGTTCCGGACTCAAGACACCGGAGCCCGCAGACTGCGCGAATTGTTGCACAGGTGTCTGGGGCGAGTGCTGAAACAGGTCTCACTTGGCGTAGAGGGCGCCGCGCGGCGCCCTCCGGGCCGTGGCGCTTAGCGGCGCACCTGCTTCAGGGTCTCGGCAATCATGAAGGCCAGTTCCAGGGACTGGTCGGCGTTCATCCGCGGGTCGCAGTGGGTGTGGTAGCGATCCGATAGGCCGGCCTCGGTGATCGGCCGCGCGCCGCCGATGCACTCGGTGACGTTCTGCCCGGTCATCTCGATATGAATGCCGCCGGCGTAAGTGCCCTCGGCCTGGTGCACGGCGAAGAACTGCTTCACCTCGGACAGAATCTGCGCGAAGTCGCGGGTCTTGTAGCCGCTGCTGGCCTTGATGGTGTTGCCGTGCATGGGGTCGGAACTCCACAGCACCTGCCGGCCTTCGCCCTGCACCTTGCGCAGCAGGCGCGGGAAGTGCGCTTCGACCTTGTCGGCGCCCATGCGCACGATCAGGTTGAGGCGGCCGGGGTCGTTGTCCGGGTTGAGGATATCGATCAGGCGGATCAGCTCGTCCGGGTCCATGCTCGGGCCGACCTTGACCCCGATCGGGTTGCCGACGCCGCGCAGGAACTCGACATGGGCGCCGTCCAGCTGGCGGGTGCGGTCGCCGATCCACAGCATGTGCGCGGAGCAGTCGTACCAGCCGCCGGTGAGGCTGTCCTGGCGCACGAAGGCCTGCTCGTAGTTGAGCAGCAGGGCCTCGTGGGCGGTGAAGAAGCTGACTTCGCGCAGTTGCGGCGCGCTGTCCATGCCCACCGCGCGCATGAAGGCCAGGGTCTCGTCGATGCGGTTGGCCAGTTGCTGGTACTTCTCGCTCAAGGCGGAATTAGCGATGAAGTCCAGGTTCCACTGGTGCACCTGGTGCACGTCGGCGAAGCCGCCCTGGGCGAAGGCACGCAGCAGGTTGAGGCTGGCGGTGGACTGGTGATAGGCCTGCAGCAGGCGCTCTGGGTTCGGCACGCGGCTGGCGGCGTCGAAGCCGATGCCGTTAACGATGTCGCCGCGATAGGCCGGCAGGGTCACGCCGTCGATGGTTTCGTCGTTGGCCGAGCGCGGCTTGGCGAACTGGCCGGCCATGCGCCCGACTTTCACCACCGGGCAGCCGGCGGCGAAGGTCATGACGATGGCCATCTGCAGCAGCACCTTGAAGGTGTCGCGGATCTTCAGGGTGGAAAACTCGGCGAAGCTTTCCGCGCAGTCACCGCCCTGCAGCAGGAAGGCGCGGCCCTGGGTGACCTCGGCAAACTGGCGGCGCAGCTCGCGCGCCTCGCCGGCGAAGACCAGCGGCGGATAGCCGGCCAGGGTCTTCTCCACCTGCTGCAGGTGGGCGGCGTCCGGGTATTGGGGTTGCTGCTGGATCGGCTTGCTTCTCCAGCTTTCGGGGCTCCAGGCTTGCGACATCAGACTTCTCGGCTATCAGCGGTACATGCAGAGAGTCATGGTAACCGATCGGCCCGAACGCGTAAGCCGATCGGCGTGCTGGCGCCGCTATCCGGTGCTGGGCCCGGGCCTGGCGCTGCGCCTCAGATGGCCGCCGGCTGCCACATGGCGGCGCCGGCCTGGCGCGACAACAGGTCGCGCGCCGGCAGGAAGCAGCCGAAGCCGCGCTGCCTGCCCAGCGCCTCGGGGAACCCGGCGCCACGATGGTAGGCGATGCGGCCATTGATCAGGGTGGCGTCCACCGCCGCGTCGTTACGCTTGACTACCCGCTGCAGGCCGATCACCTCCATCGGCGCTTCATGCATCTCGTCCAGCTCGTCGGTCAGCCCGGCCGGATTGACGATCACCACATCGGCGCGGTCGCCGACGCGGATGGTGCCGGCCTCCACACCGATAAAGTCGGCGAGCTCTCCCGTCAGCCTGTGCACCGCGCGGCCCATTTCCATGAACGGCGTGCCGGCCAGTTCGGCGTCGCGCACGTACTTGAGCAAGCGCAGCGGGAAGTTGTACTGGGCAATCGAGCGCAGATGCGCGCCGGAGTCGGCGAAGCCGGGCTGGGTCCAGGGGCTGGCCAGCAGCTTGTGCATCACCGGCAGGCGCTGGTTGCCGTAGCAGGTGGTCCACTTCAGCGCCTCGCGGTACTGGCAGGCCAGCTCGAAGTAGGCGTCCACCGGGTCCAGGCCGCGGGCGGCGCCGAGTTGCTTGAAGTTCTTGCCGACCAGACTGGCGTCCGGGCACTCGGTCACCCAGCAGTCGGAGAAGTCGCGGTGCCACAGGCCCTTGGTGAGGATGGCCTTGACCTGCTTCTTGAACAGGGCGCGGAACTCCGGCTCCAACACCTTGGCGTACAGCTGGTCCGGGTCCTTGATATTGCGCAGGATCTCGCCGGCGCCGAACTCCTCGAAGGCGTTCACGTTGAGCCCTTCCAGACGCAGGGTGAAGGGTGCTGGCAGGGTCTGCCAGCGAAAGTGGCCACGCAGCACGCGGTTGGCCAGCCAGCCGGAGAGGCGGGTGAAACGGTGCAGCAGCGGCTGTGACTTGAGGTCCAGGGCGGTGAGCATTGAGCACTTCAACGGTTTCCTGAACCAGCCGTGGGCCTGGTAGAGGAAGGCGAATACGTTGACCTTGGTTACCGCGTCCGGCGCACCCTGCAGCACCGCCCCGCGGCGACGCAGCACGGCGAACAGGCGGGAGAACTCGGTCCAGCTGGCGAAGGTCGACGGCAGCGGGCTGGACCAGGCGCGATCGCCGTCCATCTTGTCGAGCTTGGTGGTCATCACCGACAGGCCGATGCAGCCGGCATCCAGCGCCTCTTCCAGCAGCTGTTCCATGCGCTGCAGCTCGGCTTCGCTCGGTTTGATCTTGCGGGTGGCACGTTCCAGGCCGAGCACCGCCACGCGCAGCTCGGAGTGACCGAGGAAGGAGCTGACGTTCGGTCCCAGCGGATGCTGGTCGTAGAAGGCGCGGTAGCCGGCGGCGTCGCGCCAGGTCTTCTTCGCCTGCAGGATCGGTAGCACGTATTCACGCGGCACCGCCTCGACGCGGGTAAACAGGTCTGAGCAGTCCTCGGCATCGGCCAGCACCATGCTGATCGAGCAAGAGCCGATGGTCACGCTGGTCACGCCGTGGCGTACCGATTCCTTCAGCGCCGGCGCGGCGATCACCTCGGCATCGTAGTGCGAGTGGATTTCCAGGAAGCCCGGAGTTACCCAGCGCCCGGCGGCGTCGAGCACCTCGGGGCAGCCGTTCTCAATCAGCGGGCTGAGGCTGACCGCATCGATGCGTCCGGCCTTGATGCCGATATGCCGCAGTGCGCCGGGTGCGCCAGTGCCGTCGAAGTACAGGCCGTTCTTGATGATGATGTCGTAGCTCATAGCAGGCTCCAGGGCGCCAGCAGCAGGGTGCCGGTGACCAGCAACAGGATGTAGATGGCGATGCGGAAATGACGCTCGTCGAAGCGCCGGTGCAGGCGCTCGCCGGCCCACAGGCCGACCAGCAGCAGCGGTGCATAGGCGAGCACCTGCGGCAGCGCCGGCAGCAGGCGGCCGTCGACGAGGAAGGCGGCAGTCAGCAAGCTGTTGAGGGTGAACCAGACGCTGACCAGGGTGGCGCGAAAGCGCGCCTTGTCCAGGCTGGTGCCAGCCAGGCCGAACACCAGCAGCGGCCCGCCGGAGGCGAACAGGCCGTGGCTGAGGCCGGCGCCGAGGGTCAGCAGGCGAGTCAGCCACTGCGGCCGCACTGGCAGCGTGGCAGCATGGCGCAGGCGCCACAGCTCGCGCCCAGCGAACCAGAGGATCAGCGCGCCGAAGCAGCGCTTGAGCAGCGCCTCGTCCAGATACGGCAGCAACAGGTAGCCGAGCAGGGTGCCGAGCAGCATGCCGGGCAGGATGGTGCCGAGCAGCAGCGGACGGTCGATCTGCGCCCGGTGGCGCCAGACCAGGTAGCCGGTCATGCCGATATTCAGCGGCACCAGTACCGGCAGCAGCTGGTCGATAGGCAGCAGCAGGGCACCGAGCGACAGGGCGATCACGATGCTGCCGAAACCGGTGACGGCTTCCAGGGTGTAGGCCAGCAGGATGAATACGCCGAGGGCGTAGGGGGCGAAGGCCATCAGTCCATCTCCGCGGTGAAGCGCTGGCTCATCTGCCGGTAGTACAGCGCCGGCGCCACGCGCCAGAGCAGGCTGGCCAGCCAGCTGCCGCGATCGGGGAACAGGCGTTGCTGGCCGACCGCCAGGCCCTTGAGGATTTCCCCGGCCATCCAGTCGGCGCCGCGCACCTTGCCAAAGGTCGAGCGGGCATGGCCGGCCGGCTTGCCGTCGGCGCCGAGGGCGTTGCGGTCGATAGGGGTGTCGAGAAAGCTCGGGTAGACCATCAGCAGCTGGATGCCGTCGCGGACGATTTCCGCACGCAGCACCTCGAAGGCCTGGCCCAGGGCGCTTTTCGCCGCGCAGTAGCCGGCGCGGCCGAGTACCGGCATCCAGCCGGCCATGGAGCCGATGGCGACGACCTGGCCACGGCTCTCGCGCAGCAGCGGCAGGGCGGTGAGGGTCAGTTCCAGTGGCGCGTGATAGTCCACGGCCATGACCTGGCGAAACACCGCCGGATCGGTGCGGGTGGTCGGCGAACGGTGGGTGATGCCGGCGTTGTTGAGCAGCACATCGAGGCGGCCGAATCGTTCACGGCAGGCCTTGAGCAGCTGGCGGTGCAGCTCGGCATCGCAGATATCGCCGGCGATGCCCTGCACGCGATCTTCACCCAACTCGGCAACCCGTGCGGCCAGGCCGCTGGCGTCGATATCGGTCAGCAGCAGCTGGTCGCCATGGGCGTGGCAGGCCTTGGCCAGCTCCCAACCGAGGCCGCTGGCGGCGCCGGTGATCAGCACTACGCGCATCACTGGGCTCCTTCGCCGAGCGCCACGCTCGCTTGGCCGGCCGGTGGGCGCCGGGCCCAGAACAGTGCCAGCAGCAGCCCGGAGAGCAGCTGCCAGCAACCCCAGAAGGCGGCGATCAACAGCATGCCGCCGGCCTGCGGGAAGAAGGTGAAGATCAGCGCCATGCCCAGGGCCGAGTTGTGGATGCCGGTTTCCAGGGTCACGGCGCGCACGTCGGCCTCCGGCAGGCGCCACAGGCGTGCGCACAGGTAGCCGAGCAGCAGGGCCATGCCGTTGAGCGTGACCACCAGCCAGAAGAACAGGTGGAAGTGTTCGCTGAACTGTTCGAAGTTCTTGGCGAAGGCACCGCCGACGAAGGCCAGCATCACCAGCAGGGAGAAGTTGCGCAGCGGTTTCTCCATTCGGCGTGCAAGCTGCGGGCGGCGCTTGCCGAGCAGCATGCCGGCGATCATCGGCAGGACCAGGACCAGCACGACCATGGCCAGCAGTTCGACCGGGTCGACGCTGATCTCGGTGAGCAGTGCCCGGGTGTTGGGGTTGAGCCCGGCGTACAGGGCGAAGTTGAGCGGGGTGAAGATCCCCGCAGTGATGCTCGACACCGCGGTGACGCTGGCCGACACGGCGACGTTGCCGCGCCCCAGCCAGGTCATGATGTTGGAGAAGGTGCCGCTCGGGCAGGTGGCGACCAGGATCATGCCCAGGGCCAGGCTCGGGTCGATCGGCAGCAGGCTGGTGAGCAGGCAGGTGCTGGCCGGCAGCAGCACGAACTGCACGAACAGGCCGATCAGTGGCGCCTTGGGCGTGCGTAGGATGCGTTTGAAGTCATCGGCGCGCAGCTCCAGGGATACGCCGAACATCATCAGGGCGATGATGGCGTTCAGCGCAATCATCGCGCTGGGGGAAAACTCAAGATTGACGGCAGGCATCGAGGCTTTCCTTTGGCGAAATCGGGGTCAGGTGCTGTTTGAGTTCGGCGATATGGGCCTTGAGCGCGGCGCGGTAGCTGTCCTTGTGCACGTAGTAGGCCATGCGTTCCAGCGGCAGGTAGGCGTAGCCGCCGTCCAGGCGCTGGGCGAAGCGTTGCTCTACCTGCTCGTGGAAGCGCGCGGCCGAGGGGTGGCCATCGAGCTGCTGGCGGATCACCAGGGCGACCAGTTCGGCCTGCTCGGCGCGGCCCTGCCAGCCGAGGCCGGAGGCTTCGATCATGCCGAGCATGAACAGGTCGCGATGCAGCGGGTGGAACACGTTGAGGTACAGCTGCGGCGCGCCGGCGTCCTGTGGCCAGTTCAGCTCGGCACGGTCGATGAAGGGGTAATCCAGTTTGTAGCCGGTGGCCTGGAGGATCAGGTCGTAGTCGGCGCTCTCGCCATTGGCGAAAGTCACCCTATGGCCGTCGACCTTGCGGATATCGCCGCGCGGCTGGATGTCGCCATGGCCGAGATGGTGCAGCACCAGCGAGTTCATCACCGGGTGCGACTCGTACAGGCGGTAGTCCGGATCGGGCAGGCCGTATTGCGAGGGCTTGCCTAGCAGGGCACGCACCAGCAGGCCGTCGACCAGCTGCTTGAGCCGGCGCGGCAGCTTGACCGCGCCGCCGAAGGTGTCGGTGGGCTTGCCGAGGATGAACTTGGGCAGGAAGTGGTAGCCGCGGCGTACCGAGAGGTCGACCGAGGCGGCGCGGTGCACGGCATCCACGGCGATGTCGCAGGCCGAGTTGCCGCAGCCGACCACCAGCACGCGCTTGCCGACGAAGATGTCCGCCGACTTGTAGGCTGAGGAATGCAGCAGCTCGCCGGCGAACGGGCCGGGCAGGGCTGGCTGGTTGGGCGTGTGCAGGGTGCCGTTGGCGATCAGCACGCCGTCGAACTGCCATTCGCGCCGTACGCCGGCACACTCGCTGATCAGGCGCCAACCCTGGTCGAGGTGCTCCAGCTTGAGCACGCGGGTATTGAACTGGTAGTGCTGGCGCAGGCCGAAGTGCTCGGCGTAATCGCGAAAGTACTGGCCGATCTGCTGGTGCCGCGGGTAGTGCGGCACCTCGGCGGGCATGGGAAATTCGGCGAAGGCGGTGGTGCCCTTGGACGAGATCAGGTGCGCCGACTCGTACATGGTGCTGTGCGGGTTGCTGATATCCCACAGGCCGCCGACATCGCTGTGCAACTCGAAGCCGACGAAGGGGATAGCATGGCGTTGTAGCTGACGGGCAGCCGCCAGCCCCATGGGGCCGGCTCCGATAATGGCGTGCATGCAAGGCGTCTCGATTGTCTTTCTAGTGTTATTCCGTGAGCATATGCACCCCCGCGCAGGCCGTAACGGCTCAATCAGGACCTTTCCCGGTTAATTCAGGACCATGAGCAGCACCCCTTCCGTCACCGTGCATTACGCCCAGGCCATCCTCCAGGCCGCCGAGCGCCTGGCCTTGCCGCTGCCGGCCGAGCTGCGCGCGCTGGGTGGCGAGGCGCGCATTCCGCTGGCGCGCCAGGACGCCCTGTGGGAGGCCTTCTGCAGCGCCTCCAGCGATCCGTTGATCGGCCTGCGCCTGGGCTGCGCCCTGCAGGTCGGCCATCTGGACATGGTCGGCGCCCTGCTGATGAGCTGCGAAACGGTCGGCGAGGCGCTGGAAGCCCTGCTCGAGTACTACCCGATCGTCGGCGAGGGCGGCGAGTTCAGCCTGCAGCGGGCTCCCGGGCAGGTACGCCTGGTCTACCAGCCGCATTACCAGGTGCGCCGTGAGGAGCGGGTCGAGGCGGTGCTGGCCAGCCTGCTGCAGATGACGCGCTGGATTGCCGGCAACCAGCTGGGGCCGTTGCAGCTGAGCTTCAGCCATGCCGCCCGTGGCGAGCTAGCCAGCTATGCCGGGCTGCTGGCTTGCCCGCTGCAGTTCGAGGTTGCGGACAATGCGCTGCTGTTTGCCGAAAGTGACCTGCGGGTGCCGCTGATCCAGGCCAATGCGCTGATGCGCGAACACCTGCGCGGCCTCGCCGATAGCCTGCTCGAACGCCTGGGTACGCAGAGCCTGGCGGTGCGCGTGCAGCAGTTGCTGCGCCAGCATCCGCGCTGGGGCAAGGAACGCGTCGCCGAACAGCTGGCACTGAGCGGGCGCCACCTCAACCGCAAGCTGGCCGAGGAGGGCAGCAGTTTCAAGCTGTTGCGCGAGCAGGTGCTGTTTGCCATGGCCGAGCGGCTGCTGCGCGAGTCGCCACGCCTGGCCGACGTCGCCGAGCGTCTCGGCTTTTCCGATGAGAGTGCTTTCGCCAAGGCCTTCCGCCGCTGGAGCAGCATGACACCAGGGCAGTTTCGCCAGGGGCAGAGTGAATGAGTGATTTGCGTGAAGAGCGGGTACTGGCCGAGGTGCAGGACGAGTTCGGTCTGGTCCGGGTACTGGAGGTCGGCGACTACCGCTTCCTCGAATTCGGCGATGCCATCGAGCAGAGCTGCGTGTTCACTCGCGACCCGAAGTGGCTGGAGTATGACTACACCCGCGCCATGCTGCTCGGCGCACTGTGCCATGAGCAGCCGGAAACCGCGCTGTTCCTCGGCTTGGGCGCCGGCAACCTGACCCAGGCCTGCCTGAGCTTCCTGAACCTGGACGATGTCGAGGTGATCGAGCTGCGCCCGGATGTGCCGCGCCTGGCCATGGAATACCTCGGCCTGGCCGACGACCCGCGCCTGACCATCCGCATCGGCGATGCCCTGGAGCTGCTCGACAGCGCCGAGTCGGCCGACCTGATCTTCCTCGACCTGTACACCGACACCGGCCCGGCGGTCGGCCACCTGGCCTGGAAGTTCCTGGAAAACTGCCAGGCCAAGCTCAATCCGGGCGGCTGGCTGGTGATCAACCAGTGGGGCACCGACGACGGCAAGCCGCTCGGCGCGGCGTTGCTGCGCGGCCTGTACCACCGCCATTACTGGGAAATTCCGGTGAAGGAGGGCAACGTCATCCTGCTGGTTCCGGCCGATCTGGAGCAGGAGCTGCAGCCCGAGTTGCTCTCGGCCCGCGCCGCCGAGTTGGCGCCGCGCCTGGGCTACTCGCTGCAGCCCTTGATCGATGTGCTGCGCCCGGCCAGCTGAGCACGGCGACCAGAGGCGGAGGGGTTGTCGGTCGGGCAAACTGAGCGGGGCGTCAAAAAATCTGTCTCGCGGTCATAATTTTCCTGTATGATTCGCGCCCGGCCAAAATCTGGCCAGGTTCAGGTGAAGCAACTCCACGAAGCACTGTCTTCGCTGCTTGTCCGCTGTGCGGACTATCCTTGACGTTATCCATATTAGTTTTCGCAAATCCCCGCCTACACGGCTGCCAGGGTGACCTTCGGGTCCTACATGGCATGTGCAGCTTTGGAACTTGGGTCTTTGCGGATGCACCTAGAGGCAGACCCATGACCCAGGAAGTAACCGGCACTTTCGCCGAACTCGGCCTTCATCCTTCTATTCTCGCTGCGCTGACCGCGGTGGGCTACGAAGAGCCGTCCCCCATTCAAGCCCAGGCGATCCCGGTGATCCTCGCCGGCCACGACATGATCGGCCAGGCGCAGACCGGTACCGGCAAGACCGCCGCGTTCGCCCTGCCTATCCTGTCGAAGATCGACCCGGCCAGGCGTGAACTGCAGGCGCTGATCCTCGCGCCGACCCGCGAGCTGGCCCTGCAGGTGGCCACCGCGTTCGAAACCTACTCCAAGCAGATGCCCGGCCTGAGCGTGGTCGCCGTCTACGGCGGCGCGCCGATGGGCCCGCAGCTCAAGGCCATCCGCATGGGTGCCCAGGTCATCGTCGCCACCCCGGGTCGTCTGGTCGACCACCTGAGCCGCAACGACCAGCTGCTGTCGACCATCAGCCACCTGGTGCTGGACGAAGCCGACGAAATGCTCAAGCTCGGCTTCATGGACGACCTGGAAGTGATCTTCCAGGCCATGCCGGCCAGCCGCCAGAGCGTGCTGTTCTCCGCGACCCTGCCGGCCTCGATCCGCACCATCGCCGAGAAGCACCTGCGCGAACCGAAGCACATCAAGATCGCCGCCAAGACCCAGACCGTCTCGCTGATCGAACAGGCGCACCTGATGGTGCATGCCGACCAGAAGGTCCAGGCCGTTTCGCGCCTGCTGGAAGTCGAGGAATTCGACGCCCTGATCGCCTTCGTGCGCACCAAGCAAGCCACCCTGGACCTGGCCTCCGCGCTGGAAGCCAAGGGCTACAAGGTTGCCGCGCTGAACGGTGACATCGCGCAGAACCAGCGCGAGCGTGTCATCGAGTCGCTGAAGGACGGCCGTCTGGACATCGTGGTCGCCACAGACGTGGCCGCCCGTGGTATCGACGTACCGCGCATCACCCACGTACTCAACGTCGACATGCCGTACGACCCGGAGTCCTACGTGCACCGTATCGGTCGTACCGGCCGTGCCGGTCGCGTCGGCCGTGCGCTGCTGCTGGTCACCCCGCGCGAGCGCCGCATGCTGCAGGTGATCGAGCGCGTGACCGGGCAGAAAGTCGCCGAAGTGCGCCTGCCCAATGCCCAGCAGGTGCTGGATGCGCGCATCAAGAAGCTGACCAACAGCCTGGCGCCGCTGGTGGCCGATGCCGAAGCCAGCCATGGCGAGCTGCTCGACCGTCTGGTCGCCGATATCGGCTGCACCCCGCGCGCCCTGGCCGCGGCCCTGCTGCGCAAGGCCACCAATGGCCAGTCGCTGAACCTGGCCGATGTCGAGCGCGAGCAGCCGCTGGTGCCGACCGTCAGCGCCCCGCGCGAGCGTCGCGAGCGTGATGGCGAGCGCAGCGGCGATTTCGCCCCGCGTGAACGTCGTGCCCCGGTGCCGCTGGCCGAAGGCCGTGCCCGTTGCCGTACCGCCCTGGGCACTCGCGACGGCATCGCCGCGAAGAACCTGCTCGGTGCGATCCTCAACGAGGGCGGCCTAGCCCGCGAAGCCATCGGTCGCATCCAGATCCGCGAGACTTTCAGCCTGATCGAACTGCCGGAAGAAGGCCTCGATCGCCTGCTCGGCAAGCTCAAGGACACCCGCGTCGCCGGCAAGGCCTTGAAGCTGCGTCGTTATCGCGAGGATTGATCCCTTGGGATCGAGCCAAAGCTGAATGAAAAGCCCCGCCAAGTGCGGGGCTTTTCATTTAGTGGTTATCGGTGTGGATTGTGTTGGCGAACTTTGCCGATAAACCAGCTGCAAGTGCTTGCCTTTAGGCAGTCCGGGCTGGCTCAGGCGAAGCTGTAGATATCCATGCCCAGGGCGCCATAGGTGAAGCCGCTGTGCTCGACCTTGAAGGCGCCGCCGGCGCCGCGGGCAAAATACAGTGGCAGCAGGTGTTCGTCGCTGGGGTGGTTGCGCCGGGCGTGCGGGGCCTGGTGGCGGTAGTCGTGCAGGGCCGTCTCGTCGTCGGCCTGCAGTTTTTCCACCATCCAGTCGCGAAATTCCAGGGCCCAGGGCGTGATGATGTCCGGGCCGGCGCGCCAGTCCAGTTCACCGAGGTTGTGGGTGATGCTGCCGGAGCCGATCAGCAGCACACCCTGTTCGCGCAGGCTGGCCAGGGCCTGGCCGACGCGGGTCTGCAGTGCCGGGCCGAGCTGGCTGGGCAGCGACAGTTGCACGACCGGGATATCGGCCTGCGGGTACATCAGCGACAGCGGTACCCAGGCGCCATGGTCGCGCGGGCGCTGCTCGTCCAGGTGCGCCTCCAGGCCGGCGCTGATCAGCAGCTGCTGGGCCTGGCGGGCCAGTTGCGGCGAGCCGGGCGCCGGGTACTGCACGGCGTACAGCGGTGCAGGGAAGCCGCCGAAGTCATGCCAGGTGCGCGGCAGGGGAGCGCTGCCGAGTAGCAGCTCATGGCTTTCCCAGTGCGCGGAAACCACCAGCACCGCCTTGGGCCTGGGCAGCTCGCTGGCCAGGCGGGCGAGGGCAGGGCCACTGGCGCCGGGCTCCAGGGCTAGCATGGGGGAACCATGGGAAATGAACAGAGATGGCAGCATGGGCGGCGCCTTGCAGTAGGATGTGTTCATCTTCCGGCTGGGGGCTGTGGGCTTCCAGCGGAAATTTTGCGGCTTATTGATCGAATTTTCAGGAGGGATGGTGGAGCAGGACTTCTGGCAGGAACGTTGGGCATTGGGGCAGATAGGTTTTCACCTGGAGGAGGTCAATCCCTATCTGCAGCGCCACTGGCCAGGCCTGGCGCTGCAGCCGGGCAGCCGGGTGCTGGTGCCGCTGTGCGGCAAGAGCCTGGATCTGCTCTGGCTGGCGGCCCAGGGGCATGCCGTGCTGGGCGTGGAGCTGGCAGAGAAGGCGGTCGAAGACTTCTTCCGCGAGCAGGGGCTGACGGCCGAAGTGGAGGTGCGCGGGGCGTTCCGTATTCACCGGGCCGGCAATCTGGAACTCTGGTGTGGCGATTTCTTTGCCCTGACGGCCGCCGATGTGGCCGGCTGCCAGGCGCTGTACGACCGGGCGGCGCTGATCGCCTTGCCGCTCGAGCTGCGCGAGCGTTACGTGCGCCACCTGGCGCAGATTCTGCCGCCGGTCTGCGCGGGGCTGCTGGTGACCCTGGATTATCCGCAGGAGCAGATGGCCGGACCGCCGTTCGCCGTGCCGGCACAGGAGGTACGGCGCCTGCTGGAGCCGGATTGGCAGGTGCAGGCGCTGGAAACGCTCGATGTGCTGGGGGAGAACTGGAAGTTTCTCAAGCGCGGGCTGCAGCGGCTGGATGAGGCGGTTTATCGCCTGGACAAGCGGCGGTGATGGCGTTGCCGTTTGCGTGAAAACAAAAAAGGGCGACCCGCGGGTCGCCCTTTTTGTAGGTGTGGCGCTTAGCCGCGCTGGCGCAGGGCGGCGATGCGCTCTTCCAGCGGCGGGTGGCTCATCAGCAGGCCGGCCAGGCCATGCTTCAGGCCGCCATTGATGCCGAAGGCGGTCATGCTGCTGGGCATCTGCACCGGCACGCCCTGTTCGGCACGCAGGCGCTCCAGGGCGCCGATCATCGACGCGGTGCCGGCCAGGCGGGCGCCGGCGTCGTCGGCGCGGAATTCGCGTTTGCGCGAGAACCACATGACGATGATGCTGGCCAGGATGCCCAGGACCAGTTCGGCGAAGATGGTCGCGATGAAGTAGCCGATGCCCGGGCCGTCTTCGTTCTTCAGGATCACCTTGTCGACGAAGTTGCCGAAGATGCGCGCGAAGAACATCACGAAGGTGTTCACCACGCCCTGGATCAGCGCCAGGGTGACCATGTCGCCGTTGGCCACGTGGCCGATCTCGTGGGCCAGCACGGCTTTCACTTCGTCCGGCGAGAAGCGCTCGAGCAGGCCCTGGCTGACGGCGACCAGGGCGTCGTTCTTGTTCCAGCCGGTGGCGAAGGCGTTGGACTCGTAGGCGGGGAAGATGCCGACTTCCGGCATCTTGATCCCGGCATCGCGGGCCAGTTCTTCTACGGTCTGCAGCAGCCACTGTTCGTGGCGGGTGCGCGGTTGGGTGATGATCTGGGTGCCGGTGCTCATCTTCGCCATCCACTTGGAGATGAACAGCGAGACCAGCGAGCCGGCGAAGCCGAATACGGCACAGAAGACCAGCAGGCTGCCGTAGTTCTGACCGGTGAAGCGATCTACCCCCAGCAGTTTGAGGGTGATACTGGCGATGATCAGCACCGCCAGGTTGGTGGCCACGAACAACAGAATGCGCATCATGGTGTAAAGCTTCTCCTCAGGCGAGAGACGTTCTGATAATGCAGGCTATATAGGGGCGTAGCCCTGCCATCTTCAACCCGGTGACTATTTCAAACTATGTCCCGGGCCGGATTTAGAGCGCTCTCGAACAGCAGGCGGGTGAGGCGGGCGACCTTTTCGCTGTTGTGCAGCGACAGCGCCTCGCGCAGCTGCCAGGCCAGGGTGGCCTGCACCCGGCGCACCGCCGGTGGTGGCGGGTTGTCGCCGGCCGGCAGGCTGTGCGGTACGCCGCGGGACAGGCGCAGGAAGCCCTTTTCGCTGAGCACGGCCTGGTCGAGGGCATCGTAGGCGATGGTCGAGTCGTAACGCAGGTAGCCTTCTTCGGCCAGCCACAGCAGGGCGCCCAGGCAGCTCTGGTGGCGCTTGCTGGGCAGGCCGAACTCGTCCGGCTCCTCGCGGCCGATCAGGTCTTCCACGTACAGCGCGATCTTGCGCGGGAAGGCCTGGTAGAGCAGGAGCATGCCGGCGGCGGCATCCTTGTAGAACTCGTCGATCTGCAGATCCATGGGGCGGCTCTTGGATGGCGCGGGCGGTCAGGCCGCCCGCGGGCCGGTTACTGACGGTAGGACTTGAGGAAGTTGCCGATCCGGCCGATGGCCTGTTCCAGCTCGTCCACGCGCGGCAGGGTGACCACGCGGAAGTGATCCGGCCACGGCCAGTTGAAGGCGGTGCCCTGGACGATCAGCAGCTTCTCGGAGAGCAGCAGGTCGAGGACGAACTTCTCGTCGTTGTGGATCGGGCAGACCTTGGGGTCGATCTTCGGGAAGGCGTACAGCGCGCCCATCGGCTTGACGCAGCTGACCCCGGGAATGTCGTTGAGCAGTTCCCAGGTGCGGTTGCGCTGCTCCAGCAGGCGGCCGTTGGGCAGCACCAGGTCGTTGATGCTCTGGTAGCCGCCCAGCGCGGTCTGGATCGCGTGCTGGCTCGGCACGTTGGCGCACAGGCGCATGTTGGCCAGGATGTCGATGCCTTCGATGTAGCTCTGCGCCTTGTGCTTGGGCCCGGAAATGGCTACCCAGCCGGAGCGGAAGCCGGCGACTCGGTAGGACTTGGACAGGCCGTTGAAGGTCAGGCACAGCACGTCGGGAGCCAGGGACGCGGTGGAGATGTGCTGGGCGGCGTCGTAGAGGATCTTGTCGTAGATCTCGTCGGAGAAGATCACCAGGTTGTGCTGGCGCGCCAGTTCGACGATATCCAGCAGCACTTCGCGCGAGTACACGGCGCCGGTGGGGTTGTTCGGGTTGATCAGCACCAGGGCCTTGGTGTTCGGCGTGATCTTGGCGCGCATGTCGGCGAGGTCCGGGAACCAGCCGGCCTGCTCGTCGCACAGGTAATGCACCGGCTTGCCGCCGGCCAGGGCGGTGGCCGCGGTCCACAGCGGGTAGTCGGGGGCCGGGATCAGCACCTCGTCGCCGTTGTTGAGCAGCGCCTGCATGGCCATCACGATCAGCTCGGAGACGCCGTTGCCGAGGTAGATGTCTTCGATGCCGACGCCTTCCACCTGCTTCTGCTGGTAGTACTGCATCACCGCCTTGCGCGCGCTGAACAGGCCCTTGGAGTCGCTGTAGCCCTGGGCGGTGGGCAGGTTGCGGATCACGTCCTGGAGAATTTCCTCCGGGGCTTCGAAACCGAACGGCGCCGGGTTGCCGATGTTCAGCTTGAGGATGCGATGGCCTTCCTCTTCCAGGCGTTTGGCGTGCTTGAGCACCGGCCCGCGAATGTCATAGCAGACGTTGGCGAGCTTGTTCGATTTGCTGACCTGCATGATCCTGTAGTCCCGATAGTAAGTGCCGCGCGGTGCAGCGCCGGACCCGGCGATGAGCACCTTGTCGCGCTGTAACGCAGCAGCCAGACTGGCGTCCAAAGAGGGACGCATGATACGTGCGGCCCGATGCCCGGAAAAGGTACAGGTCGGGCTTTTTTCTACCTCGGAGGTGCACCCCATGGACAAGATCGAGAAACCCCTGGAAGCCTGGCGCGGCGAGCTTTCCGACGAGCAGTTCCATGTCTGCCGGCTGGGCGGCACCGAGCGTGCCTTCAGCGGCGAGTATCACGACAGCAAGGTGCCCGGCATCTACCACTGCGCCTGCTGCGGCGAGGCGCTGTTCGACTCGGATGCCAAGTACGACTCCGGCAGCGGCTGGCCCAGCTATTTCCAGCCGGTGAGCGCCGCGGTGATCGCCGAGAAGGCCGACTTCAGCCACGGCATGCAGCGCGTCGAGGTCAAGTGCGCCAAGTGCGATGCCCACCTGGGTCATGTGTTTCCGGATGGGCCGCGGCCGACCGGGATGCGCTACTGCATCAACTCGCTGTCGCTGAAGCTGGTCCCGCGCGGGTAGCGCGGCACCGGTCGGGGTGGGGCTCGCCGATCGGCGGGCCTTATTTTTCAGCAATCGAATTGTGTGCAATTAAATTGCTAACTATATTAATCAGGATTCCCAATCCGTTCGGAGCGTCACCCATGCACGACAAGTTGCTTGATATCCCGGTCACCACCATCAAGGGCGAGCAGAAGACCCTGGCCGATTTCGGCGGCAAGGCCGTGCTGGTGGTCAACACGGCCAGCAAGTGTGGTTTCACCCCGCAGTACAAGGGCCTGGAAAGCGTCTGGCAGCAGTACAAGGACAAGGGTCTGGTGGTGCTCGGCTTCCCCTGCAACCAGTTCGGCAAGCAGGAGCCGGGTGACGAGGGGGCGATTTCCGAGTTCTGCGAGCTGAACTTCGGCGTCAGCTTCCCGCTGTTCAAGAAGATCGACGTCAACGGCAGCGACGCCCATCCGCTGTTCGTGCAGCTGAAGAAGCGCGCCCCCGGCCTGCTGGGCAGCCAGGGCATCAAGTGGAACTTCACCAAGTTCCTCATCGGTGCCGACGGTCAGGTGGTCAAGCGTTTTGCCCCCGCCACCAAGCCCGAAGACCTCAGCGCCGAGATCGAAGCCCTGCTGCAATGAGCCCCATGAATGACGGCGATGCCGCCCAGCTGCTGCTCGACAACCAGCTGTGCTTCAAGCTCTACGCCGCCTCGCGCGCGGTGACCAGGGCCTACCGGCCGATGCTCGACGAGCTGGGCCTGACCTATCCGCAGTACCTGGCCATGCTGGTGCTGTGGGAGTGGCAGGCGACCCCGCCACAGCAGCCGACGGTCAAGGCCCTGGGCGAGCGGCTGCTGCTCGACTCCGGCACCCTGACGCCGCTGCTCAAGCGCCTGCAGCAGCTGGGCCTGGTGCTGCGCCAGCGCTCGCCGCGCGATGAGCGCGAGGTGCATCTGCGCCTGAGCCAGGCCGGCATGGACTTGCGCGAGCGGGTCCTGCCCCTCAAGCGCCGCCTGCTGTGCGAAAGCGCTATCGATCTCGGCGAACTGGAGGGGCTGCGCCAGCCCCTTGGTAGCCTGCTCAAGCTGCTGGGCGCGCCCTAGCAGGCCGTTGAAAAACTACCTGCGTTGCCGATACTGCGTTAAAAACGGCCTCAAAATGCTCATTTACAACACGTAAACTGCGCTTTTTCGGCCGTTTTTGCCTTGCCTCGGCTGCCTCGCCAACATTTTTCAACGGCCTGCTGCTAGCGGGCCGTGCTGACGGGCAGCCAGTTGTCCAGCAGGGCGGTGAGGTCTTCGCGGCGGAACGGTTTGGCCAGGTAGTCGTTCATTCCGGCGGCCTGGCAGCGCTCGCGTTCGTCGGGCAGGGCGTTGGCGGTCAGCGCGATGATCGGCAGGTTCGGCCAGCGCCCGCTCTGGCGAATGCGCCGGGTCGCCTCGTAGCCATCCATCACCGGCATGTTGCAGTCCATCAGCACCAGGTCGACCGGGTGCTTCTCCAGGTAGCCGAGTGCCTCGCCGCCATGGGCGGTGACGGCGACCTCGCAACCGAGCTTGGCGAGCATGCCCTTGGCCACCAGCTGGTTGACCGGATTGTCCTCCACCAGCAGCACGTGGGCCTGGCGCAGCTTGTCCAGGTGCGGGCTGCTGGCGGGCTCGCGGTTGTCCTGGCGTGGCTGCAGCAGGCGCTGCAGGGCCTGCTGCAGGGCGCTGCGGGCCAGGGGCCGGGCCAGTTGCTCGAACGGCGCCAGTTCGCTGCTCTGTGCGCCGCTGATGAAGCCGCCATAGGCCGCCACCAGCAGCAGCGGGGCGCTGCTGGCCTGGCGCAGTTCGCGCAGGCGTTCGGCACTGTCGCAGATCAGCAGATCGGCCTGCAGGCCGGCCAGGCTGGCATCGCTGTCGTAGCGGTGCAGGCTCAGCCCCCAGTTGCCCAGCCAGCTGCCGAGCAGCTCGACGAGGCCGCTGTTGGCCGGGCAGAAGACCGCAACCCGGCCGCTGAGCTTCGGCCATGCCGGTGCGGCGGCATGGCTGGGCAGGGGCAGCTCGGCGCAGAACTGGCTGCCGAAGCCTTCCTGCGAAGTGACGCCGAGCTGCCCGTGCATGGCCTCGCACAGGCGCCGGGTCAGGGCCAGGCCCAGGCCGGTGCCGCCGTACTGGCGGGTGATGCCGGCGCCGGCCTGGGTGAACGGCTGGAAGATTCGCGACTGGGCTTCCTCGGCGATGCCAATGCCGGTGTCGCTGACCAGGATGCGCACTCCGGCGGCGCTTGGGCTGACATGCACGTCGACACGGCCGAAACGGGTGAACTTGAGGGCGTTGGACAGCAAGTTGCTGACGATCTGGCGTACCCGGGTCGGGTCCCCGAGCAGCTGCGCCGGCAGGCGCGGGTCGATCAGGCAGGTCAGTTCGACATTCGGCCCGGCATTCTGCGACAGCAGGCTGGCGGTCTCTTCGACCAGGCTGCCGAGGTCGAAGGGGATCTTCTCCAGCTCCAGCTGCCCGGCCTCGAATTTGGACAGGTCGAGGATGTCGTTGAGCAGCTCCACCAGCACCTTGCCCGAGTCGTGGGCGATCGACAGCTGCTGGCGCTGCTCGGCATTCAGCGGGCCGTCGAGGGACAGTGCGAGCATGCCGAGCAGGCCATTGAGCGGGGTGCGGATCTCGTGGCTCATGTTGGCGAGGAAGGCGGCGCGCGCCTGGGCCATGTCCAGGGCGGTGCTGCGCGCCTCCTCCAGTTCGCGGTTGGACAGGGTCAGGCGGGCGTTGGTGGCCTTCAGTTCGGCGGTGCGCGCCGAGACGATGTTCTCCAGCTCGGCCAGGTACTGGGTCAGGCGATCCTCGGCCTCGCGGCGCTGGCCGATTTCCTCGTGGATATTGGTGAGCTGGCGGTTGGTCACCGCCACTAGGGTGCCGATCTCGTCCTGCTCGTGGCCGGGCGGGCAGGGCACCGGGGTGAAGTCGCGGCGCGGGTCGCGATCGCTCAGGGCGCGGATCACGCCGATCAGCGGCTTGGTCAGCATGGCGTAGAACAGCACCAGCAGGATCAGCGACAGCAGCAGGCTGCGCACGAAGCCGGTGAGCAGGGTCAGCACCGCGCGGCGCAGGAAGTCGCTGCCGAAGGCGAAGGTGTCGACTTCCAGGCGCAGCTGGCCCAGTGCTTCGTTGGGCGCGTGGCTGACGAACAGCTGGTCGACGAACAGGCGGCGCTTGCCGAACAGGAAGTCGCTGAACAGGCGGTAGCCGCTCTGCGTCGCGGCGCGCTCCACCGAGGCCAGGGTCATGCCGCTGTTGTCGATGATCTCGGCGCGCATCACCGCCGGCGAGCGCAGCAGGCCGAGTACCAGTTCCTGGGCCAGTTCGGCGTCGATGTTGTAGGCGATGCGCGCGGCCGGGTTGTGGCTGATTTCCAGCAGCGAGTTGATTTCCAGGTCGATGGCGGCATCTTCGCTGGCATAATCCAGGCTGACCTGAATCAGGCTGAGCAGGGTTCCCAGGATAAATGCCACCAGCACCGTGAGACTGGCCTGTTTGAACGACAGGCGGTGGGTGAGTGATATATCCATAGAGTGTGGGTGTGTTCCTGAGTCCGTGCGCCAGCCAAGCATAGCCCATCGCACCTTGCTGCCGGCAGGGGCGCTTTTGAGGAGTGAGTCGTGGATTCCCGCTTGAACAGTTTTTTACAGCGCGCCGAAGCGGTGCTGGAACGTCTCGATCCGCTGTTGCCGGTGCGCCGGGTGGCGCTGGACTGGAACCAGACGGTGGCGGCCCGCTGGTTTCGCGAGGGGCATGGCGGCTATCTGCAGCCGTTGCAGGTCAGCCTGGATCTGAGCCTGAACGATCTGGTTGGCATCGACACGCAGCGCGAGCAGCTGGCGCGCAATACCCGCCAGTTCGTCGGCGGCCTGCCGGCCAACCACGTGCTGCTGTGGGGCGCCCGCGGCACCGGCAAGTCCTCGCTGGTGCGGGCCCTGCTGGCCGAACACGCCAAGAGCGGGCTGCGCCTGATCGAGATAGAGCGCGATTACCTGGCCGACCTGCCGCGGGTGGTCGAGCAGCTGGCGGGTTTGCCGCAGCGCTTCGTGCTGTTCTGCGACGACCTGTCGTTCGAGGCGGGCGAGGGCGATTACCGGGTGCTGAAGAGCGTGCTGGATGGTTCGCTGGAGCGCGCCCCGGACAACGTGCTGCTGTATGCCACCTCCAACCGCCGCCATCTGGTGCCGGAGAAGGAGAGCGACAACGACAACTGGCAGCGCGTCGAGGGCGAGCTGCACCCCAGCGAGGCGGTGGAGGACAAGATTGCCCTGTCCGACCGTTTCGGTCTGTGGCTGTCGTTCTATCCCTTTACCCAGGAGCATTTCCTCGCCGTGGTGCGCCATTGGGTCGAGGTGCTGGCGGCGCAGGCCGGCCTGCAGTGGCAATGGAGTCATGAGCTGGAGATCCTGGCCATCCGCTGGGCACTGGGGCGTGGCAACCGCAACGGCCGCTGTGCCTACCAGTTCGCCCGCAGCTGGGTCGGCCAGCAGTTGCTGGGGAGCGCGCAATGATCGATTTGGCCGAGATCGGGCAGGGGCAGTCAGGCTATGCCTTGTTGGCCGCGCAGCTGCAGGCCTTGCTGGCGGGCGAGCGTGACTTCATCGCCAATAGTGCGCAGTTCGCCGCCTTTCTGTTCCATGAGCTGGAGGCGCTGAACTGGGCCGGCCTGTACCTGAACCGCAATGAAGAGCTGCTGCTGGGGCCCTTCCAGGGCAAGGTGGCCTGCGTACGCATTCCTTTCGGTCGTGGGGTGTGCGGGGCGGCGGCCAGCAGCCGGCAGACCCAGCGGGTCGATGACGTGCATGCCTTCCCCGGGCATATCGCCTGCGACGCGGCCTCCAGCAGCGAGCTGGTGGTGCCGCTGGTCAAGGATGGTCGGCTGATCGCCGTGCTGGATCTGGATAGCCCGCGCCCAGGGCGTTTCACGGCCGAGGATCAGGCGGGAATCGAGCGCCTGGCGCAGATCTTTCTGGCGGCGAGCGACTGCTGAGCAGCGCACAAACAAGAAGCCCGGCATTGCCGGGCTTTCTTGTTCGGGAGGCTTGGCGACGGTTGTGCTTATTCAGTCGTAGATGTTCTTCTTCTTCCAGTCGTCTTCCTCGAACGACTTGAGGCCATCGGTCAGCTCGCTGTGTTCGTCGGCTGCCGGCTTGGTCTTTTCCAGCACCATGCTGTTGGCGTTGGCCAGCAGCTGCTCCAGCTGCTGCAGCTGGTTCTTGTAGCGGTTCGCGTCGGCCTGTTTGCGCAGGTACTGCACGCCGCGCTCGTAGGCCAGGCGGGCCTGGCCGGGCTGGCCTTGCTGCAGGGAGTGCTGACCGAGGTTGGTGAAGAACTCGTAATGCAGTTGCACCAGGATATGGCGGATCTCGCCGATCCAGCGCTTGGCCTCGTTGGCGGGCAGCGCGCCATCCTGCGCGGCGCGTGTTACCAGGCCGTGGAAGTTCTCCAGGAGATAGCGCACATCCTTGGCTTTCGCCTCGCTGATGATCGGCTGGGGCGCATTGCGCACCGGGATGTCCTCGCCCTTGGCGACCCAGTCGCGCAGCTCGGCGATGCGGTTGCGCAGGTTGGAGTTCTGTTTGTCCAGCGGCAGCAGGCGGTCGCTGTAGTGCAGTTCGAGGCGGCTCAGGAGGAGCTTCAGGGCCGGGCTCATCAGTTGTCCCGGCATGTTCTCGGAAACATCACGGCTGCGGCGCACGCGGTCATTGAGATCAGCCTTGCGCCGGGCTTTTTCCAGCTTGCTGTTCTCCACCATATGGTTGATGTAGCCGATCGCGATGAGTAGCACGATGCCGACGACGATCAAGGCGGTGATAACGAGTGGGGACACCGGTGAACCTCCCGAACGCTAGTTTTCCCCGAGTGTAGTGCCTTGGCCTCCCTACTCCTAGCGTCGTATCAATTTCAGTAGCGAAGTCATTGATTTAGAAAAAGTTTTGAATGAGGGTTGACGCTCCCCTAAAGGCTCCATAGAATGCGCGCCACTTTAAGCGAGTTAGTGAAAGCTGATTCGCTGGAAGTTGGGATGCTGTTACAAGCTCCTGGCCACGTCCCCTTCGTCTAGTGGCCTAGGACACCGCCCTTTCACGGCGGTAACAGGGGTTCGAGTCCCCTAGGGGACGCCATGTTTGCGGGAATAGCTCAGTTGGTAGAGCACGACCTTGCCAAGGTCGGGGTCGCGAGTTCGAGTCTCGTTTCCCGCTCCAGTTTCAGGAAGTGCTGCTTTTCGGAGCGGTGTTTCGATTAGCGTTAGAGGGTCGATGGCAACATCGCCCGGTAACACCGGAAAGCTGTTGTAAGCTCCGGGGCCACGTCCCCTTCGTCTAGTGGCCTAGGACACCGCCCTTTCACGGCGGTAACAGGGGTTCGAGTCCCCTAGGGGACGCCATGTTTGCGGGAATAGCTCAGTTGGTAGAGCACGACCTTGCCAAGGTCGGGGTCGCGAGTTCGAGTCTCGTTTCCCGCTCCAAATAAACAGAAACGCCGCTCAATCGAGCGGCGTTTTTGTTTGCGCGCGATTCAGCGCCGAAAAGGCCATATGTCCGTTGTGTGCTGCCCAGCTCATCGAGCTTTAGTGGGAGCGGATTTATCCGCGATAAACAGGTTGCTCAGAGCAGGCTCTGATCGCGAATGAATTCGCTCCCAGCAATAGCCGGAGAAACCACCGCAAGAACCGGCCCGCACAACAGTGCTGCGCAGCAACAGGTAGCGGCTAGATGGCTATGATGAAAAAAGGCCCGCCGGTCATGCCGTGCGGGCCTTTTTCGTTGGCGCCCCGGATGACCCGGGGCAGCGCTATCAGTGCTTGGGGCTTTCCGGCGGCAGGGCCAGCAGCTGCTTTTCCTGGGTCCAGTCGAACGGCTGGCCATTGGCCTCGGCTTCGTAGCGGCGCTCGTCGAGGGCCTGGTACAGCTCGATTTCCTCGTCCGGCATGAAGTGCAGGCAATCGCCGCCGAAGAACCACAGCAGGTCGCGCGGCACCAGGTGGGCTATCTGCGGGTAGCGGTGGAAGATCTGGCTGATCAGGTCCTGGCCCAGGTACAGGCTGTTCTCCGGATCTTTCGGCAGCTCCACCAGCAGCTCGTCGTAGCGCTCGAGGAACAGGCCGTGGGTATCGTCTTCCACCAGTTCGGCTTCGCCCAGGGCGACCAGGATGCCGCGCAGGTGGGTGAGCAGGGCGAGGTGGTGGTCGAGGTGGGAGGCAGCCATGGCAATGATCCTGATTGAAAACGAGCGCGGCAGTATAGGGCGCCGAGCGCCTGCTGTCCCGGCTTGCTGGTCGGCCACTTTATAGGGGCAGCGGCTTCGGGCCGACATGGCGACAAGGCCGGTGAGCTTGGCCGGATCGCCGCTTTCGCCGTGCTGATGCGCCGATAGACTGGGACAAAGCCTCGGGAGCGTGCCATGCAGTCCTACCTTCAAGCCGGCCGGTTCATCGATAGCGACCATCCATTGGTGGTCGATTTTGCCGAAACCTGGCGCGGCGCCAGCCTTGACCCGCGCGAGCAGGCGGTCAGCCTGTATTACGCGGTGCGCGACCAGATCCGCTACAACCCCTACAGCTTCAGCCGCGACCCCGAAACGCTCAAGGCCAGCCATGCGCTGGCCGCCGGCGAGTCCTACTGCGTGCCCAAGGCGTTGCTGCTGGCGGCCTGCGCCCGGCATTGCGGCATCCCGGCGCGGATCGGTCTGGCCGATGTGCGCAATCACCTGTCCAGCCCGCGCCTGCTGGAGATCCTGCGTAGCGAGGTGTTCGCCATGCATGGCTACACCGAACTGCTGCTCGACGGGCGCTGGGTCAAGGCCACGCCTGCGTTCAACTTAGCGCTGTGCAAGGTATTCAAGGTGGCGCCGCTGGAGTTCGATGGGCGCAGCGACAGCCTGTTCCACCCGTTCAACCAGCAGGGCGAGCGCTACATGGAATACCTGGCCGATCACGGCCAGTTCGACGATCTGCCGCAGGCGTTGTTCTTCGGCCATCTGCAGCGCTGCTACCCGCATTTGTTCGTCGCCGATTCGGCGTTTCTACGCGGCGATCTGCAGGCCGAAGTGGCCGCCATGCAGGCCATCGATAGTTAACATCAGCATTCGCGACTTTTTTCTTGTGCCCAGGCTGGGTAGGGTGCAGCTCCTGCAAGCTCCGAAGGCTCCGCTAACCTGAAGCAGCAGGTTGCAAACGCCGCGGCGCGTCCCTATCTAAGTCGTTCCTTTTGCTGAGTACCTAGCCCCCATGAGTTCCGCCCTGTCCATCCGGCAGCTGACCAAGACCTACGGCAATGGCTTCCAGGCCCTCAAGGGCATCGACCTGGAAGTGGCCGAAGGCGACTTCTTCGCCTTGCTCGGCCCCAACGGTGCCGGCAAGTCCACCACCATCGGCATCATCTCGACCCTGGTGAACAAGAGCGGCGGCACGGTCGAGGTGTTCGGCCATGACCTCGATCGCGACCCCTCCGGCCTCAAGCGCTGCCTCGGTGTGGTGCCGCAGGAATTCAACTTCAGCCAGTTCGAGAAGGTCTTCGACATTGTCGTGACCCAGGCCGGTTATTACGGCATCCCGCTCAAGGTGGCCAAGGAACGCGCCGAGCAGTACCTCAACCAGCTCGGCCTGTGGGACAAGCACGACGTGGCCGCGCGCATGCTTTCCGGCGGCATGAAGCGCCGCCTGATGATTGCCCGTGCGCTGGTCCATCAGCCGCGCCTGCTGATCCTCGACGAGCCCACCGCCGGGGTGGACATCGAGTTGCGCCGCTCGATGTGGAGCTTCCTCACCGAGCTGAACCAGCAGGGCATCACCATCATTCTCACCACCCACTATCTGGAGGAAGCCGAGCAGCTCTGTCGCCATATCGGCATCATCGACCACGGCAGCATCGTCGAGAACACCAGCATGAAGGCGCTGCTCAAGACCCTGCACGTGGAGACCTTCCTCCTCGACCTCAAGGATGCGCTGCTGGTGCCGCCGCAACTGCTGGGCTATCCGGCGACCCTGGTCGACCCGCACACCCTGGAAGTGCAGGTGGAGAAGAGCCTGGGCATCACCGAGCTGTTCCGCCAGCTGGCGGCGCAGAAGGTCGAGGTGCTGAGCCTGCGCAACAAGAGCAATCGCCTGGAGGAACTGTTCGTTTCCCTGGTGGAGAAGAACCTGGCCAAGGTGGCGAAATGAGTCCCGAACTGCGTTCCAACCTGATCGCCCTGCAAACCATCGTCATCCGCGAAGTGCGCCGCTTCACCCGCATCTGGGCGCAGACCCTGCTGCCGCCGGCCATCACCATGGCCCTGTACTTCGTCATCTTCGGCCGGCTGATCGGCAGCCAGGTCGGCGATGTCGGCCAGTACAGCTACATGGAGTTCATCGTGCCGGGGCTGATCATGATGTCGGTGATCACCAACTCCTACAGCAACGTGGTGTCGAGCTTCTTCAGCAGCAAGTTCCAGCGCAACGTCGAGGAGCTGCTGGTGTCGCCGGTGTCGCCGCACACCATCCTCATCGGCTATGTCGTCGGCGGCATGCTGCGCGGCCTGGCGGTGGCCTTCATCGTCACCCTGCTGTCGCTGTTCTTCACCGAACTGCAGGTGCACCACCTGGGCGTGACCGTGCTGGTGATCACCCTCACCGCCATCACCTTCGCCCTGGGCGGTTTCATCAACGCGGTGTATGCGCGCAACTTCGACGACATCTCGATCATCCCGACCTTCGTGCTGACGCCGCTGACCTACCTGGGCGGGGTGTTCTACTCGATCAGTTTGCTGCCGGAGTTCTGGCAGACGGTGTCGCTGGCCAACCCCATCCTGCACATGGTCAACGCCTTCAGGTACGGCATCCTCGGCGTGTCCGACATCAATATCGGCGTGGCCATCGGCATGATGCTGCTGGCCAGCAGCCTGCTCTATGTCGTCTGCATTCGCCTGTTGCAGAGTGGTCGGGGCATGCGCCAGTAGTACATGGCGTAACACTTTCGGCGGCTTGCACTGCGGGCCGTCGCCGGTAGACTCGACCTCTGATCTGAAAAAGAGGTCGCTTATGGCATCGCACACTGGTTTCCGCTTTCTCGCAGCCCTGTGTGCACTGCTGGCACTGCCTGCCCTGGCCGAGCAGGCGCCCCTGGTCGAAGTGACCCAGCCGGAGCGCAGCCTGGTGCGCGACGAGCTGATCACCTTCGGTTCGCTGCGCTCCGACGAGTCGACCGTGATCCGCCCCGAGCTCGGCGGGCGCCTGGCGGCCGTGCATTTTCGCGAGGGCGAGGCGGTCAAGGCCGGCGAGCTGCTGGTTAGCCTGGATGATGCGATTGCCCGCGCCGAACTGGCCCAGGCCCAGGCCAACCTGGACCTGGCGGAAAAGAGCTTTGTGCGCACCCAACTGCTGTTCACGCGCGGCGCCAGCAATGCCCAGGCCCAGGACGAGGCGCAATCCCAGCAGCAAGCCGCCCGCGCCAGCCTGGCCCTGGCCCAGGCGCGCCTGGACAAGACGCAGATCCGCGCGCCCTACGACGGCGTGCTCGGCCTGCGCCAGGTCAGCGTCGGCGATTACCTGAGCGCCGGCCAGGACCTGGTCAACCTGGAAGTGCTCGACCCGCTCAAGGTGGATTTCCGCGTGCCGCAGAAGGCGGTCAGCCAGGTGCATATCGGCCAGGCCATCGAGCTGAGCCTGGATGCCTACCCCGGCGAGCGCTTCAAGGGCGCGATCATCGCCCTCAACCCGCGCCTGGACGAAGTGGGCCGCAGCCAGGCCATCCGCGCCCAGGTCGACAATAAGGACCAGCGCCTCAAGCCCGGCCAGTTCGTCAAGGTCTCGGTGATCCTCGCCGAGCGCCCGCAGGCCCTGCTGATTCCCGAGGAAGCGGTGATGCCCATGGGCCAGCTGCTGTTCGTCAACCTGGTGGTCGACGGCAAGGTCGAACGCCGGCAGATCCGCATCGGCCAGCGCCTGCGCGGCAAGGCCGAGGTGGTGGAAGGCCTGCAGGGCGACGAAACCCTGATCAGCGCCGGCTGGCAGAAGGTCGCGCCGGGCCGCGAGGTACGCACGGTCAAGCGCGGGGAGGGCGCATGACCCTCTCGGATATCTGCATCCGCCGGCCGGTGTTCGCCAGCGTCCTGTCGCTGATCATCGTCCTGCTCGGCCTGATGGCCTACCAGCGCCTGGCCGTGCGCGAGTACCCGAACATCGACGTACCCATCGTCACGGTCAACGTCATCTACCCCGGCGCCAGCCCGGAGATCATGGAGTCCCAGGTGGCCCAGCCGGTCGAGGACGTGCTGTCCGGCATCGAAGGCCTGGATTTCGTCAGCTCCATCAGCCGCTCGGAGAACACCCAGATCACCGCCCAGTTCCGCCTCGGCAGCAACTCCGACGAGGCCGCCAACGACGTGCGCGACCGCCTCGGCCGGGTGCGCAGCCTGCTGCCCGAGGAGATCCGCGAGCCGCTGGTGCAGAAGGTCGAGGCCGATGCCCAGCCGGTGATCTGGCTGGGCTTCTCCAGCGAGCGCTTCTCCGCCATGGAGATCACCGACGTGCTGGAGCGGGTGGTGCAGGATCGCCTGCAGACCATTCCCGGGGTCTCCGAGGTGCAGATCCGCGGTGCGCGCACCTACGCCATGCGCATCTGGCTCGATCCGGAGAAGCTGGCCGCCCACGACCTCACCGTGCAGGACGTGGAGGACGCCCTGCGCCGGCAGAACGTGGAGATTCCCGCCGGGCGCATCGAGTCGGTGCAGCGCGAGTTTTCCGTGCTGTCGGAGACCGACCTGAAGACCGCGGAGGATTTCAACAAGATCATCCTCGACGACTCGCGCGGCTATCTGCTGCGCCTGGCCGATGTCGGCCATGCCGAGATCGGCGCGGCGGACCTGCGCACCGTGGTGCGTTTCAACGGCCAGCCGGCGGTGGCCGTGGGCCTGGTCAAGCAGGCCACGGCCAACCCGCTGGAAATCTCCGACGCCCTCAATGAGGCCCTGCCGGAAATCCGCGCGCTGCTGCCGGACGGCATGCAGATGGCGGTGGCCAACGACAACTCGCTGTTCATCCGCGAGTCGATCGGCAACGTCTACACCACCATCTGGGAGGCGGTGCTGCTGGTCATCCTGATCATCTTCCTGTTCCTCCGTTCGCTGCGCGCCACCCTGATTCCGCTGGTGACCATCCCGGTGTCGCTGATCGGTGCCTGCGCGCTGATGGCGCTGATGGGCTTCACCCTCAATACCCTGAGCCTGCTGGCCCTGGTCCTGGCCATCGGCCTGGTGGTGGACGACGCCATCGTGGTGCTGGAGAACATCCACCGGCATATCGAGCAGGGCATGGCGCCGATGCAGGCGGCCTTCGTCGGCAGCCGCGAGATCGCCTTCGCGGTGGTCGCCATGACCCTGACCCTGGCTGCGGTCTATGCGCCGATCGGCTTCATGCAGGGCACGACAGGAAAACTCTTCACGGAATTTGCCTGGACCCTGGCCGGCGCCGTGCTGGTCTCCGGCTTCGTCGCCCTGACCCTGTCGCCGATGATGTGCGGCCACCTGCTCAAGGCCCATGTGCCGCAGCAGCAACACAGCCGCCTGTACAACCTGATCGAAGGCTTCATCCACCAGCTGACCACCAGCTACCGCCACGGCCTGGAGCGGGTGCTGCGCGCCTGGTGGCTGGTGCTGGCGTTGCTGCTGGGCATCCTGCTGCTGTGCGCCGGGCTGTTCGCCAGCCTGCGTAGCGAGCTGGCGCCGACCGAGGACACCGGCACCATAGTCGGCTCGATCAACGGCCCGGACGGCGCCACCATCGGCTATACCAGCCGTTACGCCGAGCAGGTGGAGGCGGCCTACGCGACGGTGCCGGAAACCAACCGCTACATGGTCATCGTCGGCTTCCCCACCGTGGCCCAGGGCCTGTCGTTTCTCAAGCTGGAGCCCTGGGACGAGCGCGAACGCAGCCAGTTCGAGATCCGCGACGAGCTGCTGCCCAAACTGCAGGACATCCCCGGCGTACGCGCCTTCCCGATCAACCGGCCGCCGCTGGGGCAGAGCGCGCGCAACCAGCCGGTCAACTTCGTCATCCGCTCCTCGCTGGAGTACGCCGAGCTGCAGCAGTACGTCGACCAGTTGCTGGCCGAGGTACGCGGCTACCCGGGGCTGGAAAGCCTGGACACCGACCTCAAACTCAACACGCCGCAGCTCAAGGTCACGGTCAACCGCGAGCAGGCGGTGGCGGTCGGCACCGACGTGGCCACCATCGGCAGGAGCATGGAGAGCCTGTTCGGCAGCCGCCAGGTGACCCGCTTCAAGCAGAACGGCGAGCAGTACGACGTGCTGGTGCAGCTGGCCGATGTCGACCGCAGCAACCCGGAGGACCTCAACCGCGTCTACGTGCGCGGGCGCAATGACAACATGGTGCAGCTGTCCAACCTGATCGAAGTGAAGGAGACGGTGGCGCCGCGCGAGCTCAACCACTTCAACCAGCTGCGCGCGGTGACGGTGACCGCCAACGTCGGCTCCGGCTACACCCTGGGCGAGGCGCTCGATCACCTGGAGGCGAAGGCGCGGGCAATCTTCCCGCCCGACACCCAGTTCGACTACACCGGCACCTCGCGCGATTTCAAGGACGCAAGCTCGGGCGTGGCGCTGATCTTCGTGCTGGCGCTGGTGTTCATCTACCTGGTGCTGGCGGCGCAGTTCGAGAGCTTCCTCGACCCGCTGATCATCCTGCTCAGCGTGCCGCTGTCGATGGCCGGCGCCTTGCTGGCGCTCAAGCTGTTCGGCGGAACGCTAAATATCTACTCGCAGGTCGGCCTGGTGACCCTGATCGGCCTGATCACCAAGCACGGCATCCTGATCGTCGACTTCGCCAACCAGCGCCTGCGCGAGGGGCTGGCGCTGGAGGAGGCGGTGCGCGAGGCGGCCAGCGCCCGCCTGCGGCCGATCCTGATGACCACGGGGGCCATGGTGCTGGGGGCGCTGCCGCTGGCGCTGGCCAGCGGGGCGGGGGCCGAGAGCCGCCAGCAGATCGGCCTGGTGATAGTCGGTGGCCTGCTGGTGGGGACCTTTTTCACCCTGTTCGTGGTGCCGACGCTGTACAGCCTGCTGCGGCGGTGGAAGCCGCTGGAGGTGGGGCAGGGCGAGGTGGGGGTGGTTTAGGGGGGGGAGGCGGGGGGGCAGCTACCGGCCAGAACCAGCCGCTCAACTATTGGCCGTTCGACCCATTCGAAGAGTCGTGAGCATCTTTGAAGCGCGGACGATCCGGTTCGCCCTCGCTTCGTCGGGAAAGTCTCTCCGAGTCAAATTTGGGAGGACAATCGAGAACGATATTCTCCTCTAAATCATGTACGCCCTGCGGGTGTGACCAAGAGGCAGCCATGAGCAAGCACGACAAGCGTGGCAATCCCGTTTCCTATGGCTCGCATGATGCGATCGATGCTCTGGATAGAGCTTGCGACTTGCTGCATGCCTACCAGGCCGATCCTCTGGCTGCCGCTGACAAAATCATCGAGAAGCATCCGGATTTTGTGCTGGCATACGCCTTTCGTGCTGGCGCGATTGCGACGGCGACCGACAAAGCCTTTGACTCTGAGCTGTACAAGAGTCTGGAAGCAGCCGAGCGGCTGGAACCGAAAGCGAATGATCGCGAGCGGCAGCACATCCACGCAGTACGTGCCTGGTACGACGGTGACTGGGAGCGGGCAATCGAAATCTGGGGGCGCGTGTCGATCGACTACCCCCGTGATCTGCTGGCACTGCAATTCGCCCATTTGGGCGACTTCTATCTCGGTTACTCGCACATGCTGCGTGATCGTGTGGCCCGTGTGATGTCACGCTGGGATAACAACGTTCCGGGTTTTGGTTTCGTTAAAGGGATGTATGCCTTTGGCCTTGAAGAGGCGGGAGATTACCAGCGCGCCGAAGAGCAAGGCCGCGAGGCTGTAGCCCTGAACCCGCAAGATGGTTGGGCAGTGCATGCCGTGACTCATGTCATGGAGATGCAGGGTCGTAGCGAAGAGGGGGATAAGTACCTTTTGGCCAGCGCCAGTGCCTGGGCTCCCAATAGCATGTTTGCCTTCCATTTGTGGTGGCACAAAGCGCTTTTCCTCCTGGAGGCTAATGACGTGGTTGGAGCGCTTCGCCTCTTTGATGAAGACATTTCAGCCGGTGGCTTTGGTCAAGCACTTGAGCTACTTGATGGATCAGCGTTGCTCTGGAGACTCTCCCTGCTTGGCCATGACGTTGGAGATCGCTGGAAAGGATTGGCTGAGAAATGGGAGTCCCGCTGTGAAGACGGTTTCTACGCCTTTAACGACGTGAACGCGATGATGTCATTCGTGGGTTCTGGAAACACTCGTGCACAAGATCAGCAGCTTGACTCCCTGAAACGGGCCGCTACTGGCAGTGGCACCAACGCCATGATGAGTAGAGAGATCGGTGTGCCAGCCTGCGAAGGGTTGGTGGCGTTTGGTCGTGGGGATTACGACCAAGTCATAGCGTCGTTGATGCCGCTACGCGCCAAGGCTAACCGCTTCGGCGGCAGTCACGCTCAACGCGATGTCCTCTCATGGACGCTGACCGAAGCTGCCATTCGCCTTGGCAACCGTGAACTTGCCGAGGCACTGGTTGCCGAGCGCCTTGCATTGAAGCCTGAGAGCCCGATCAACTGCGCCTGGAAAATGCGCGCAGGTCAATTACAGTCGCTGCATGCAGGACAGTAGGAAGTGAGTCTCCCAGCATTTGGCAGCCACTGTGAATGGCTATAGTGGGTCGGCAGCGGCCCTCGGTGAATGACGGCTTTTGGCCGCTTTCTGCCCGTCCCCACCGCCTGCTTTGGTCGTTTTAAAGGCCAAGAGAAGATACGTTCTGAATCGCCCCGGCTTTTGTGGAGGCTGTTTCGTTTAAGTCAGGCCGCCATGGCC
>NZ_WELL01000030.1:0-213 GCF_009799935.1 Pseudomonas sp. L-22-4S-12
GAGCCCTCGGTGGGTAGCAAGGGCGATAGCTACGACAACGCCTTGGCCGAAACCATCAACGGACTGTACAAGGCCGAGCTGATTTACCGTCAATCATGGAAGAGTCGCGAGGCTGTTGAGATAGCAACCTTGAAGTGGGTGCACTGGTACAACCACCAGCGCCTACTGAGCTCAATCGGGTATATCCCGCCTGCGGAGGCTGAGGCAAACTTC
>NZ_WELL01000031.1:0-211 GCF_009799935.1 Pseudomonas sp. L-22-4S-12
GCTCGCTTCGCTCACTCGGGACCGGCTAAAGCCGGCCCCTTAACCAAACGTTAGGCGCTCAAGGAAGAAAACCATGCCGATAGCCCTTAAAAAATTCACCTTAGGCTATGTCCCATTCACTACTGCAGCAGTACTTATCGCATTTCTCATCATCTCAATGAATCGCTCCGGGTTTCGTGGAGGCCTCAACTCTTGAGAAGATGAGGCCATG
>NZ_WELL01000003.1:0-424792 GCF_009799935.1 Pseudomonas sp. L-22-4S-12
GATGGTAGTGTGGGGCTTCCCCATGTGAGAGTAGGTCATCGTCAAGCTCCTATCCCAAACCCCCGATCATCGTAAGATGGTCGGGGGTTTGTCTTTGCGCCGTAGAAACTGCTCGGTGCTTTTCTAGGCAACACCAACCTGCATCGTTATGATGCGTGCCTCTTTGCAAGGCGAGACTCCAATGCAAGACGTGTTGCAACTGCTACGGGATGGCGAATTTCATTCCGGTGAGGTACTGGGGCAGCTGCTGGGCGTGAGTCGCAGTGCGGTGTGGAAGCGCCTGCAGCACCTGGAGGGCGACCTTGAACTCAGCATCTACCGGGTGCGTGGGCGTGGCTATCGTCTGGCATCGCCGCTGTCGCTGCTGGATGCGGAGCGCATCGCTGCCGGCTGTGCCGAGCTGGGCTGGGCCTCCAGTGTCTTTGAGTCTCTGGATTCGACCAATGCCGAGGCGCTGCGGCAGCTGGCGGCGGGGCATCCTGCGCCGCTCTTGGTGCTGGCTGAGCGTCAGGAGAGTGGTCGCGGGCGGCGCGGGCGGACCTGGGTTAGCCCCTATGCGGAGAATCTGTATTACAGCCTGGGCCTGCGCATCGAGGGGGGTGCCTATCCGCTTGAAGGGCTCAGCCTGACCGTTGGCCTGGCGGTGCTGGAGGCTCTGCGAGAGCTGGGCTGTGCCGAGGCGGGGTTGAAGTGGCCGAATGACATTTTGGTCGGTGGGCGCAAGGTGGCTGGCATTCTGTTGGAGCTGGCTGGCGATCCTGCTGATGCGTGCCTGGTCGTCATTGGTATTGGCGTCAACGTTAATATGCTGCCGGGGCGGGTGGAGATCGATCAGCCCTGGACTTCGCTGCGTGAGCAGGCTGGGCAATTGATCGATCGCACCGAGCTTCTGCTGCGTTTGAGTCGATGTCTGCGGCGCTATCTGAATATCCATGCGCAAGAAGGCTTTGCCGGGTTGCGTGAGGAGTGGGAGGCGGCACATCTCTGGCAGGGAGCTGCAGTGACCCTCGCAATGGGGTCGCAGCATATTGACGGGTATGTGCTGGGGGTTGATCGGCAGGGCGCGCTGCGCCTGGACGTGGCCGGCGAAGAGCGGTCATTCAGTGGTGGTGAGCTGAGCCTGAGGTTGCGTAATGATTCTTGAGCTGGACTGTGGCAACAGCTTTATCAAGTGGCGCTTGTTGGCTGTGGATGGTCAGGCGAGTGTCGCCGGTGGCGTGGTTGGTTCCAGCGAGCAGCTGCTGGATGCTGTGCGCGGGGCGCCTGGCATGATGCCCAGAGATTGCCGTCTGGTTAGTGTGCGCAGCGACGATGAGACCAATGCCCTGGTGGCGTCCATTGAGCAGGCTTTTGCACTCAGGGTTTGCTGTGCCCGGCCTGCGCGGCAGCTGGCCGGAGTGCGCAACGGCTATGAAGATTATGCGCGCCTGGGGTTGGATCGCTGGTTGGCGCTGGTTGGTGCCTATCGGCTGTCTGGTGGCGCATGTCTGGTGCTGGACCTGGGTACTGCAGTCACTTCCGACTTTGTTGCTGCCGATGGCGAGCATCTTGGGGGCTATATCTGTCCCGGGGTACCGTTGATGCGCAATCAGCTGCGGACGCATACCCGGCGCATTCGCTATGACGATGCGGCAGCTGAAGAGGCTGCGTGCAGCCTGCTGCCTGGGCGCTCCACGGCTGAAGCGGTGGAGCGCGGCTGTTCGCTGATGTTGCGAGGGTTTGTGTCGACCCAGCTTGAGTTGGCGAATGAGTGCCTGGGTAAAGGTTTCACTGTCTATCTCACGGGGGGCGACGCGCCTCTGGTGCGCGAACTGCTGCCGCAGGCGCAGCTGGTTGCCGATTTGGTTTTTGTCGGGCTGGCAGCGGCCTGTCCTTTGTCTTGAGGTTTGCTATGCGCTGGTTGTTCCTGCTCCTGCTGGTACTCAACCTTTTTTATTACGTCTGGCATCAGCAGCAGGCGCCCTTGCGGGTCAAGGAAGTTGAGCCGATGTCGCTTTATCGCGGTGCGCAGCAGGATATCCGCCTGCTCAGTGAGGCCGATAGGCAGCAGAGGCGCGAGCAGGTGGGGGCGGTGCCGGCTGCGGCGGTCACCGAAACCTGTCTGTTTCTTGGCAGCTTCCAGCAGGAAGAGGCGGCGCGCGAGGTCGAGCAGAGGCTGATGTCCCTGGATATTCAGGGAGAGGTTCGTGGTATCGATGCGGCTGCCGGTCTTGATTACTGGGTCTATCTGGCGCCGCTGGCCTCCCGGCAGGCGTCATTGCGTCAGCTCAAGGAGCTGCAGGCGCGGAAAATCGACAGCTACATCATCACCCAAGGCGATCTTGCCAATGGTATTTCGTTGGGCATTTTTCCGCGCAGTGACTCCGCGCAGAGTGTCATGCAGCGCCTTGTCGATGCCGGATATGAACCATTGTTGCGCGAATTGCCCCGGGCGCAACGCAGTTACTGGGTGCGCATAGCCCCGCAGAGCCGGCGTTTGGCCGACGATTACCTGCTGCAGCAACTGGCTTCTGACTTCAAGGACTTACAACATCAATTAATGCCGTGCGAAGACGTTGCAATGCCGCGTTAGTTTGCATAGAATGGCGCCCGCTTTGCAGGGTAGCCCTTGCAGGGTTGCTGTCAGAAATTGCTAACCTCAAGTTTTTATTGAGAAATTGCTTGACAGTAGGGTGGCATGAGATGAGAATGCCGCCTCGTTTTGGAGGGGTTCCCGAGCGGCCAAAGGGATCAGACTGTAAATCTGACGTCATCGACTTCGAAGGTTCGAATCCTTCCCCCTCCACCAGATTTAGCGTGAGCCGCAAGCTCCGCGGGCATAGTTCAGTGGTAGAACCTCAGCCTTCCAAGCTGATGATGCGGGTTCGATTCCCGCTGCCCGCTCCAGGTTTGCGGCTTGTGCAATGTGTTTCGCTCATGTAGCTCAGTTGGTAGAGCACACCCTTGGTAAGGGTGAGGTCAGCGGTTCAAATCCGCTCATGAGCTCCACTTCAACAAAGGCAGATATGCAGATATCTGCCTTTGTTTTAATGGCGGCGTGACTCGGTCAATTCATTGATGGGAGACGGTCAAAATGGCTAAAGAAAAGTTTGAACGGAATAAACCACACGTCAACGTAGGGACCATTGGCCACGTTGACCACGGTAAAACCACTCTGACCGCTGCTCTGACTCGCGTTTGCTCCGAAGTATTCGGTTCGGCTCGTGTCGACTTCGACAAGATCGACAGCGCTCCGGAAGAAAAGGCTCGCGGTATCACCATCAACACCGCTCACGTTGAATACGACTCGGCCGTTCGCCACTACGCGCACGTTGACTGCCCTGGTCACGCCGACTACGTAAAAAACATGATCACCGGTGCTGCCCAGATGGACGGCGCGATCCTGGTTTGCTCCGCTGCTGACGGCCCGATGCCGCAGACCCGCGAGCACATCCTGCTGTCCCGTCAGGTAGGTGTTCCGTACATCGTCGTGTTCCTGAACAAGGCCGACATGGTGGACGACGCCGAGCTGCTGGAACTGGTCGAGATGGAAGTTCGTGACCTGCTGTCCACCTACGACTTCCCGGGCGACGACACTCCGATCATCATCGGTTCCGCTCTGATGGCCCTGAACGGCCAGGACGACAACGAAATGGGCACCAGCGCCGTCAAGAAGCTGGTTGAAACCCTGGACGTGTACATCCCTGAGCCGGTTCGTGCCATCGACAAGCCGTTCCTGATGCCGATCGAAGACGTATTCTCGATCTCCGGCCGCGGTACCGTAGTTACCGGTCGTGTAGAGCGCGGTATCGTCAAGATCCAGGAAGAAATCGAGATCGTTGGTCTGCGTCCGACCACCAAGACCACCTGCACCGGCGTTGAAATGTTCCGCAAGTTGCTCGACGAAGGTCGTGCTGGCGAGAACTGCGGCGTGCTGCTGCGCGGCACCAAGCGTGACGACGTGGAGCGTGGTCAGGTTCTGGCCAAGCCGGGCACCATCAAGCCGCACACCAAGTTCGAAGCTGAAGTGTACGTGCTGTCCAAGGAAGAAGGTGGTCGTCACACCCCGTTCTTCAAGGGCTACCGTCCGCAGTTCTACTTCCGTACCACCGACGTAACCGGTTCGTGCGAACTGCCGGAAGGCGTTGAGATGGTAATGCCGGGCGACAACGTGAAAATGGTTGTCACCCTGATCAAGCCGATCGCCATGGAAGATGGTCTGCGCTTCGCGATTCGCGAAGGCGGTCGTACCGTTGGTGCGGGTGTTGTTGCCAAGATCGTCGAGTAATCGATTGATCTAGCCTTGTCGGGCCGGCATAATGGTCGGCCTGACTTCGTTTTAGGCCAGTAGCTCAATTGGCAGAGCGGCGGTCTCCAAAACCGCAGGTTGGGGGTTCGATTCCCTCCTGGCCTGCCAGATTCCCGGAAAAGTGGATCTGGCATTTCTTCTACAGGGTTGTTCTCATGAATGCCAAAGCTGAAGCTAAAGACTCGCGCTTTGACTTGCTAAAGTGGCTGGTTGTTGTCGCTCTAGTGGTCGCTGGTGTGGTCGGCAATCAGTATTTCTCGGCTGAGCCGCTCCTGTATCGTGTGCTGGTTCTGCTGGTGCTGGCCGTTGTGGCTGGTTTTGCCGCATTGCAGACTGCGAAAGGGCAGGCCTTCTTCGGTCTTGCCAAAGAAGCGCGCACCGAAATCCGTAAAGTTGTATGGCCAAGCCGTCAGGAAACCACGCAGACCACTTTGATCGTGGTGGCTGTGGTCCTGGTCATGGCGCTGGTTCTGTGGGGTCTGGATTCCCTGCTGGGCTGGCTTGTTTCGTTGATTGTCGGTTAAGGGTGTCCCGTGGCTAAGCGTTGGTACGTTGTGCATGCTTACTCGGGTTACGAGAAGCATGTAATGCGCTCGTTGATTGAGCGCGTCAAGCTGGCTGGCATGGAGGATGAGTTCGGCGAAATTCTGGTGCCTACCGAAGAAGTGGTAGAGATGCGCAATGGCCAGAAGCGCAAGAGTGAACGCAAGTTCTTCCCTGGCTATGTTCTGGTTCAAATGGAAATGAACGAGGCGACTTGGCACCTGATCAAGGATACGCCGCGCGTCATGGGCTTCATCGGTGGTACCGCCGACAAGCCGGCGCCGATCACCGAGAAAGAGGCTGACGCGATTCTGCGTCGTGTTGCCGATAGCGGCGACAAGCCCAAGCCGAAGACGCTGTTTGAGCCGGGCGAAACCGTGCGGGTCATCGACGGTCCGTTCGCGGACTTCAATGGCGTGGTTGAAGAAGTTAACTACGAAAAGAGCCGGATCCACGTGGCCGTGCTTATTTTCGGTCGCTCCACTCCGGTGGAGCTGGAGTTCAGTCAGGTCGAGAAGGCATAACTGGACAACGCATCCCGTACCCCGCAGTCAAGGACTGCGGGGTTTTTTCGTCATTGGGATAAACGTGTACGTCATTGGGGAGCCGAAAGGCGCTTGAACCCAAATTTGGAGTAGCTCATGGCTAAGAAGATTACCGCTTATATCAAGCTGCAAGTGAAGGCCGCTCAGGCCAACCCGTCGCCGCCCGTAGGCCCGGCTCTGGGTCAGCACGGCGTGAACATCATGGAATTCTGCAAGGCGTTCAACGCCAAGACCCAGGGCATGGAGCCCGGTCTGCCGACTCCAGTGATCATCACTGTGTACAGCGACCGCAGCTTCACCTTTGAAACCAAAAGCACCCCGGCTTCGGTTCTGCTGAAGAAGGCCGCCGGCCTGACCAGCGGCTCTGCTCGTCCGAACACCGTCAAGGTTGGCACCGTTACCCGTGCTCAGCTGGAAGAGATCGCCAAGACCAAGAAGGCCGATCTGACTGCCGCTGACCTGGATGCGGCCGTGCGTACCATCGCCGGTTCCGCGCGTAGCATGGGCCTCAACGTGGAGGGTGTGTAATGGCTAAGCTGACCAAGCGCCAGAAGGCTATCGCTGAAAAAATCGAAGCCGGCAAGCAATACGGTTTCGAAGACGCCGCCAAGCTGTTGGCCGAACTGTCTGCCGTCAAGTTCACCGAGTCGTTCGACATCGCCATCAACCTGGGTGTTGATCCGCGTAAATCCGACCAGGTCGTACGCGGTGCTACCGTGCTGCCGAACGGCACCGGTAAGACCGTTCGCGTCGCCGTCTTCACCCAAGGTCCGGGCGCCGAAGCTGCCCTGGCTGCCGGTGCCGACAAGGTTGGCATGGACGAGCTGGCTGCCGAGATGAAAGCCGGCGACCTGAACTACGACGTGGTCATCGCTTCCCCGGACGCCATGCGCGTTGTCGGTCAGCTGGGCCAGATCCTCGGTCCGCGCGGCCTGATGCCGAACCCGAAGGTCGGTACCGTGACTCCGGACGTGGCCACTGCCGTTAAGAACGCCAAGGCCGGTCAAGTACGTTTCCGTACCGACAAGAACGGCATCATCCACACCTCTGTTGGCAAGGTCGGCTTCGAAGCCGCTCACCTGAAGCAGAACGTGGAAGCCCTGCTGTCGGACCTCAAGCGTCTGAAGCCGTCCACCTCGAAAGGCATCTACGTCAAGCGTGTGACCCTGAGCACCACCATGGGTCCGGGTCTGGTCATCGACCAAGCTTCGCTCGAGGCGTAAGTCATGGGCCGGTGGAGCGATCCGCCGGCTTGAAAAAATTGGGGTCCCTGCCTGGCGGGGGCTATCCAAGACCGTAGGCGGCGCAAGCCTTAAACCTCAAGCCTACGCAGATGGTGCTCCCGATTCGCCTAGCGAATCAGACACCAAAACGTCGCCCGGCTCCGGCCAGGCGAACAGGTAATCCAGGAGTAAACCCGTGGCAATTAAACTCGAAGACAAAAAGGCCATCGTCGCTGAAGTCAACGAGGCTGCCAAAGCCGGTCTTTCCGCTGTCGTGGCTGATGCCCGTGGCGTGACTGTCGGCGCTATGACCGGACTCCGTAAAGAGGCCCGCGAAGCTGGCGTATACGTACGTGTCGTGCGTAACACCCTGCTGCGCCGCGCCGTTGAAGGCACTCAATATGACGTGCTCAACGACGTGTTCAAAGGCCCGACCCTGATCGCGTTCTCGAACGAACACCCGGGCGCTGCTGCTCGTCTGTTCAAGGAGTTCGCCAAGGGTCAGGACAAGTTCGAGATCAAGGCAGCTGCGTTCGAGGGCAAGTTCCTCGCAGCCAATCAGATCGACGTGCTGGCAACTCTGCCGACCTACGACGAAGCCATTTCGCAGCTGATGAGCGTGATTCAAGGCGCTACCAGCAAGCTGGCTCGTACTCTGGCGGCCGTTCGCGACCAGAAAGAAGCTGCCGCCGCCTAAGGCGTCGCACAGTCTTTCTCAAGCAAATTTGTTTAATTTGATGGCCGCGAAGGCTGTCCCCCAATACAGGAATTAGAGTCATGGCTCTGTCGAACGAAGACATCATCGAAGCAATCGGCCAGAAAACCGTTCTGGAAGTTGTTGAACTGATCAAGGCAATGGAAGAGAAGTTCGGCGTTACCGCCGCTGCTGCCACCGTTGCTGCTGCTGGCCCGGCTGCTGCCGCTGCTGAAGAGCAGACCGAGTTCAACATCATGCTGGTTGAAGCCGGCGAAAAGAAAGTGAACGTCATCAAAGTCGTTCGCGAACTGACCGGTCTGGGTCTGAAAGAAGCCAAAGCAGTAGTTGACGGCGCTCCGGCTGCCGTTAAAGAAGGCGTGTCGAAAGACGAAGCCGAAGCTGCCAAGAAGGCTCTGGAAGAAGCTGGCGCCAAAGTCGAGCTCAAGTAAGCGACGACCTTGCGTCAACAGCCCAAGCATTGCGCTTAAGGCTGGCGGCTGGTGGCTTTTGCCACCGGCCTTTTTCCGTTATGGGTGATGTGCGCAGGCCTTCGCCCTAACGTGAAAACCCGCTCGAGGGCGGTGCAAACCTAGGGTTTGCAAGATTTTCTGGCTGTTGCCGTCGGGAGCAGCCAAACAAGCAGGTGACCAAGCTGGGGAACGCTGATGGCTTACTCATACACTGAGAAAAAACGTATCCGCAAGGACTTTAGCAAGTTGCCGGACGTGATGGATGTGCCGTATCTCCTGGCCATCCAGTTGGATTCGTACCGCGAATTCCTGCAGGCGGGAGCGAGCAAGGAGCAGTTCCGCGACGTTGGCCTGCATGCGGCCTTCAAGTCCGTATTCCCGATTATCAGCTATTCCGGCAATGCTGCTCTGGAGTATGTCGGCTATCGCCTGGGCGAGCCGGCATTCGACGTCAAAGAGTGCGTGCTGCGTGGCGTGACCTTCGCCGTGCCGCTGCGGGTCAAAGTCCGTCTGATCATTTTCGACAAAGAATCGTCGAACAAAGCGATCAAGGACATCAAAGAGCAAGAAGTCTACATGGGCGAAATTCCGCTCATGACCGAGAACGGTACCTTCATCATCAACGGTACCGAGCGCGTCATCGTTTCCCAGTTGCACCGCTCGCCGGGCGTGTTCTTCGACCACGACCGCGGCAAGACCCACAGCTCGGGCAAGCTGCTGTACTCGGCTCGCATCATTCCTTACCGCGGCTCCTGGCTGGACTTCGAGTTCGACCCGAAGGACTGCGTGTTCGTGCGTATCGACCGTCGTCGCAAGCTGCCGGCTTCCGTGCTGCTGCGCGCGCTGGGCTACAGCACTGAAGAAGTGCTCAACGCCTTCTACGCCACCAACGTCTTCCACGTGCAGGGCGAGTCGCTCAACCTGGAACTGGTGCCGCAGCGTCTGCGTGGCGAAATCGCCGCGTTCGACATCAAGGACGAGAAGGGCAAGGTCATCGTTGAGCAGGGCCGCCGCATCACCGCGCGCCACATCAACCAGATCGACAAGGCCGGCATCAAAGAGCTGGAAGTGCCGCTCGACTACGTGCTGGGCCGTACCACCGCCAAGGCCATCGTGCATCCGTCGACCGGCGAGATCGTTGCCGAGTGCAACACCGAGCTGACCGTCGACCTGCTGGCCAAGATCGTCAAGGCGCAGGTTGTCCGCATCGAGACCCTGTACACCAACGACATCGACTGCGGTCCGTTCATCTCCGACACGCTGAAGATCGACTCCACCAGCAACCAGCTGGAAGCCCTGGTCGAGATCTACCGCATGATGCGTCCTGGCGAACCGCCAACCAAGGATGCTGCCGAGACCCTGTTCAACAATCTGTTCTTCAGCGCCGAGCGTTACGACCTGTCCGCCGTCGGCCGCATGAAGTTCAACCGTCGTATCGGTCGCACCGAGATCGAAGGTTCCGGCGTGCTGAGCCGCGAAGACATCGTCGAGGTCCTCAAGACCCTGGTCGACATCCGCAACGGCAAAGGCATCGTCGACGACATCGACCACCTGGGTAACCGTCGCGTGCGTTGCGTCGGCGAGATGGCCGAGAACCAGTTCCGTGTTGGCCTGGTGCGCGTCGAGCGCGCGGTCAAGGAGCGCCTGTCGATGGCCGAAAGCGAAGGCCTGATGCCGCAGGACCTGATCAACGCCAAGCCGGTTGCGGCGGCGGTGAAAGAGTTCTTCGGTTCCAGCCAGCTCTCGCAGTTCATGGACCAGAACAACCCGCTCTCCGAGATCACCCACAAGCGCCGCGTCTCCGCGCTTGGCCCTGGTGGTCTGACCCGCGAGCGTGCCGGCTTCGAAGTCCGCGACGTACACCCGACCCACTACGGCCGCGTGTGCCCGATCGAGACCCCCGAAGGTCCGAACATCGGTCTGATCAACTCCCTGGCCGCCTATGCGCGCACCAACCAGTACGGCTTCCTGGAAAGCCCGTACCGTGTGGTCAAGGCCGGGCTGGTGACCGACGAAATCGTCTTCCTGTCCGCCATCGAAGAGGCCGATCACGTGATCGCCCAGGCTTCGGCGACCATGAACGACAAGGGCATGCTGACCGATGAGCTGGTGGCTGTTCGTCACCTGAACGAATTCACCGTCAAGGCGCCGGAAGACGTCACCCTGATGGACGTGTCGCCGAAGCAGGTAGTTTCCGTTGCCGCTTCGCTGATTCCGTTCCTCGAACACGACGACGCCAACCGTGCGTTGATGGGTTCCAACATGCAGCGTCAGGCTGTACCGACCCTGCGCGCCGACAAGCCGCTGGTAGGTACCGGCATGGAGCGCAACGTTGCCCGTGACTCAGGCGTCTGCGTCGTGGCCCGTCGTGGCGGCGTGATCGACTCGGTCGATGCCAGCCGCATCGTGGTTCGCGTCAACGATGACGAAGTCGAAACTGGCGAAGCCGGTGTCGACATCTACAACCTGACCAAATACACCCGTTCGAACCAGAACACCTGCATCAACCAGCGTCCGCTGGTGAGCAAGGGTGACAAGGTTTCGCGCAGCGACATCCTGGCCGACGGCCCGTCCACCGACATGGGTGAACTGGCGCTGGGTCAGAACATGCGCGTGGCGTTCATGCCGTGGAACGGCTTCAACTTCGAAGACTCCATCTGCCTGTCCGAGCGTGTGGTTCAGGAAGACCGCTTCACCACGATCCACATCCAGGAACTGACCTGCGTGGCCCGTGACACCAAGCTCGGCCCAGAGGAAATCACCGCGGATATCCCGAACGTCGGTGAAGCTGCGCTGAACAAGCTGGACGAAGCCGGTATCGTCTACGTCGGTGCCGAAGTCATGGCCGGCGACATCCTGGTCGGCAAGGTCACCCCGAAAGGCGAGACCCAGCTGACTCCGGAAGAGAAACTGCTGCGTGCGATCTTCGGTGAGAAGGCATCCGACGTGAAGGACACCTCCCTGCGCGTACCGACCGGCACCAAGGGTACCGTCATCGACGTGCAGGTCTTCACCCGCGACGGCGTGGAGCGCGACTCGCGCGCCCTGTCCATCGAGAAGATGCAGCTCGACGAGATCCGCAAGGACCTCAACGAGGAGTTCCGCATCGTCGAAGGCGCGACCTTCGAGCGTCTGCGTTCCGCCCTGGTCGGTGCCAAGGCCGAAGGCGGCGCCGGTCTGAAGAAAGGCGCAGTGATCGACGACGCCTTCCTCGACGGTCTGGAGCGTGGCCAGTGGTTCAAGCTGCGCATGGCGGAAGATGCTCTCAACGAGCAGCTGGAAAAGGCCCAGGCCTACATCAGCGACCGTCGCCAGCTGCTCGACGACAAGTTCGAAGACAAGAAGCGCAAGCTGCAGCAGGGCGACGACCTGGCGCCGGGCGTACTGAAGATCGTCAAGGTCTACCTGGCGATCAAGCGCCGCATCCAGCCGGGCGACAAGATGGCCGGTCGTCACGGTAACAAGGGTGTGGTCTCGGTGATCATGCCGGTCGAAGACATGCCGCACGATGCCAATGGCACCCCGGTCGACATCGTCCTCAACCCGCTGGGCGTACCGTCGCGTATGAACGTCGGGCAGATCCTCGAAACCCACCTGGGCTTGGCGGCCAAGGGCCTGGGCGAGAAGATCAACCGCATGCTCGAAGAGCAGCGCAAGGTCGCCGAGCTGCGCAAGTTCATGCAGCAGATCTACAACGAGATCGGTGGTCGTCAGGAGAACCTCGACGAGCTGTCCGATACCGAGATCCTCGATCTGGCGAAGAACCTGCGTGGCGGTGTGCCGATGGCTACCCCGGTATTCGACGGTGCCAAGGAAAGCGAGATCAAGGCCATGCTCAAGCTGGCCGATCTGCCGGAAAGCGGCCAGATGCGCCTGACCGACGGCCGTACCGGTAACCAGTTCGAGCGTCCGACCACCGTCGGCTACATGTACATGCTCAAACTGAACCACCTGGTCGACGACAAGATGCACGCTCGTTCCACCGGTTCCTACAGCCTGGTTACCCAGCAGCCGCTGGGTGGTAAGGCGCAGTTCGGTGGTCAGCGCTTCGGTGAGATGGAGGTCTGGGCACTGGAAGCCTACGGCGCCGCCTACACCCTGCAGGAAATGCTGACCGTGAAGTCGGACGACGTGAACGGCCGGACCAAGATGTACAAGAACATCGTGGACGGCGATCACCGCATGGAGGCCGGCATGCCCGAGTCCTTCAACGTGTTGATCAAAGAGATCCGCTCGCTCGGTATCGACATCGAACTGGAAACCGAATAACACGCACCGCCTATGCGGCGCCCGGCCAAGGCCGGGTTGCCGCTGGTCCGTGAGGAGGAAAGGCCTTGAAAGACTTGCTGAATCTGTTGAAAAACCAGGGTCAGGTGGAAGAGTTCGATGCGATCCGTATCGGTCTGGCTTCGCCTGAGATGATTCGTTCCTGGTCTTTCGGTGAAGTGAAAAAGCCGGAAACCATCAACTACCGTACCTTCAAGCCTGAGCGCGATGGTCTGTTCTGCGCCAAGATCTTTGGCCCGGTAAAGGACTACGAGTGCCTGTGCGGTAAGTACAAGCGCCTCAAGCACCGTGGCGTGATCTGTGAGAAGTGCGGCGTGGAAGTCGCCCTGGCCAAGGTCCGTCGTGAGCGCATGGCGCACATCGAGCTGGCTTCGCCGGTTGCTCACATCTGGTTCCTGAAGTCCCTGCCGAGCCGTATCGGCCTGCTGCTGGACATGACCCTGCGTGACATCGAACGCGTGCTCTATTTCGAGAGCTACGTGGTGATCGATCCGGGCATGACCACTCTGGAGAAGGGCCAGCTGCTGAACGACGAGCAGTACTTCGAAGCCCTCGAAGAGTTCGGTGACGACTTCGACGCGCGCATGGGCGCCGAAGCGGTACGCGAGCTGCTCAACGCGATCGACCTGGATCACGAGATTGGCCGCCTGCGCGAAGAGATTCCGCAGACCAACTCGGAAACCAAGATCAAGAAGCTGTCCAAGCGCCTGAAGCTGATGGAAGCCTTCAAGGACTCCGGCAACCATCCGGAGTGGATGGTCCTGACCGTTCTGCCGGTACTGCCGCCGGATCTGCGTCCGCTGGTGCCGTTGGACGGTGGCCGTTTCGCCACCTCCGACCTGAACGATCTGTATCGCCGCGTGATCAACCGTAACAACCGTCTGAAGCGCCTGCTCGATCTGTCGGCGCCGGACATCATCGTGCGCAACGAAAAGCGCATGCTGCAGGAAGCGGTCGACGCCCTGCTCGACAACGGCCGTCGCGGTCGCGCCATCACTGGCTCGAACAAGCGTCCGCTGAAGTCGCTGGCCGACATGATCAAAGGTAAGCAAGGTCGCTTCCGTCAGAACCTGCTCGGTAAGCGCGTGGACTACTCCGGTCGTTCCGTGATTACCGTGGGCCCGACCCTGCGCCTGCACCAGTGCGGTCTGCCGAAGAAGATGGCGCTCGAGCTGTTCAAGCCGTTCATTTTCGGCAAGCTGGAAATGCGCGGCATGGCGACCACCATCAAGGCCGCCAAGAAGATGGTCGAGCGCGAACTGCCCGAGGTCTGGGACGTTCTCGCCGAAGTCATCCGCGAACACCCCGTACTGCTCAACCGCGCACCGACCCTGCACCGTCTGGGCATCCAGGCGTTCGAACCGGTTCTGATCGAAGGTAAAGCGATCCAGCTGCACCCGCTGGTCTGCGCCGCGTACAACGCCGACTTCGACGGTGACCAGATGGCCGTCCACGTTCCGCTGACCCTCGAGGCTCAGCTGGAAGCACGCGCGCTGATGATGTCGACCAACAACATCCTCTCGCCCGCCAACGGCGAGCCGATCATCGTGCCATCGCAGGACGTGGTACTGGGTCTGTACTACATGACCCGTGAAGCCATCAACGCCAAGGGCGAAGGTCGCGTATTCGCCGACCTGCAGGAAGTCGACCGCGTATTCCGCGCCGGCGAGGCTTCGCTGCATGCCCGCGTCAAGGTGCGCATCAACGAGACCGTCAACCAGAAAGACGGTAGCGTGGTGAAGAACACCCGTATCGTCGACACTACTGTCGGCCGTGCGCTGCTGTTCCAGGTGGTCCCGGCCGGCCTGTCGTTCGACGTGGTCAACCAGCCGATGAAGAAGAAGGCGATCTCCAAGCTGATCAACCAGTGCTACCGCGTGGTTGGCTTGAAGGACACCGTGATCTTCGCCGACCAGCTGATGTACACCGGTTTCGCCTACTCGACCATCTCCGGTGTGTCGATCGGCGTGAACGACTTCGTCATCCCGGATGAGAAGGCGCGGATCATCGACGCCGCCACCGAGGAAGTGAAGGAAATCGAATCGCAGTACGCCTCCGGCCTGGTTACCCAGGGCGAGAAGTACAACAAGGTGATCGACCTCTGGTCCAAGGCCAACGACGAAGTGTCGAAGGCGATGATGGCCAACCTCTCGAAAGAGAAAGTCATCGACCGCGAAGGCAAGGAAGTCGATCAGGAGTCCTTCAACTCCATGTACATGATGGCCGACTCCGGTGCTCGTGGTAGCGCCGCGCAGATCCGCCAGCTGGCCGGTATGCGTGGCCTGATGGCCAAGCCGGACGGCTCCATCATCGAGACCCCGATCACCGCGAACTTCCGTGAAGGCCTGAACGTACTGCAGTACTTCATCTCCACTCACGGTGCGCGTAAGGGTCTGGCGGATACCGCACTGAAGACCGCGAACTCCGGTTACCTGACTCGTCGCCTGGTCGACGTGGCCCAGGATCTGGTGGTGACCGAGATCGATTGCGGCACCGAACACGGTCTGCTGATGACCCCGCACATCGAAGGCGGTGACGTGGTCGAGCCGCTGGGTGAGCGCGTACTGGGCCGAGTAATCGCCAAGGACGTATTCAAGCCGGGCAGCGACGAAATCATCGTGCCGGCCGGTACCCTGGTCGACGAGCAGTGGGTCGAGTTCATCGAGCGCGCCAGCATCGACGAAGTAATCGTGCGTTCGCCGATCAGCTGCGAAACCCGTTACGGCATCTGCGCCAAGTGCTACGGTCGCGATCTGGCTCGTGGCCACCAGGTCAACATCGGTGAAGCGGTCGGCGTCATCGCCGCCCAGTCCATCGGTGAGCCGGGTACCCAGCTGACCATGCGTACCTTCCACATCGGTGGTGCGGCCAGCCGTACTTCCGCTGCCGACAGCGTTCAGGTGAAGAATGGCGGTGCGATCCGTCTGCACAACCTGAAGCACGTCGAGCGTGTGGACGGCAACCTGGTCGCGGTATCGCGTTCCGGCGAGCTGGCCGTGGCCGACGAGTTCGGTCGCGAGCGCGAGCGTTACAAGCTGCCGTATGGTGCGGTGATTTCCGTGAAGGAAGGCGACAAGGTCGACGCTGGCGCCATCGTCGCCAAGTGGGACCCGCACACCCACCCGATCGTGACCGAGATGAAGGGTGTCGTGACCTTCGTCGGCATGGAAGAAGGCATCACCATCAAGCGCCAGACCGACGAACTGACCGGTCTGACCGACATCGAAGTGCTGGATCCGAAAGATCGTCCGGCCGCCGGTAAGGACATCCGTCCGGCGATCAAGATGGTTGATACCAATGGCAAGGAACTGCTGCTGCCGGGTACCGACGTGCCGGCCCAGTACTTCCTGCCGGCCAACGCCCTGGTCGGTGTGGCCGACGGTGCGCAGATCGCGGTCGGTGACGTTATCGCCCGTATCCCGCAGGAAACCTCGAAGACCCGTGACATCACCGGTGGTCTGCCGCGCGTTGCCGACCTGTTCGAAGCACGTCGTCCGAAGGAAGCTTCGATCCTGGCGGAAATCAGCGGCACCATCGCCTTCGGCAAGGAAACCAAGGGCAAGCGCCGCCTGGTCATCACTCCGACCGATGGCAGCGATCCGTACGAGGAGCTGATTCCGAAGTGGCGTCACCTGAACGTCTTCGAAGGCGAACAGGTGAACCGCGGCGAAGTCATCTCCGACGGTCCGAGCGATCCGCACGACATCCTGCGTCTGCTGGGCGTCAGCGCGCTGGCCAAGTACATCGTCAACGAGATCCAGGACGTTTACCGCCTGCAGGGCGTGAAGATCAACGACAAGCACATCGAGACCATCCTGCGTCAGATGCTGCGTAAGGTTGAGATCACCGAATCCGGCGACTCCAGCTTCATCAAGGGCGACCAGATGGAACTGACCCACGTCCTCGGCGAGAACGAGCGTCTGGCTGCGGATGATAAGTTCATCTCCAAGTTCGACCGCGTGCTGCTGGGTATCACCAAGGCGTCGCTGTCCACCGAATCGTTCATCTCGGCGGCCTCCTTCCAGGAGACCACTCGCGTACTGACCGAGGCGGCGGTTACCGGCAAGCGGGACTACCTGCGCGGCCTGAAAGAAAACGTGGTCGTGGGTCGTCTGATCCCGGCCGGTACCGGTCTGGCCTATCACAGCGAGCGCAAGCGCAAGCGTGAAGCGGCTCAGCCGGTACGAGTGAGCGCCAGTGAAGTGGAAGCTGCACTGACCGAAGCGCTGAACTCCGGCAATTGAGTGTGATGCCCCGAGCGACCTGTCGTTCGGGGCATTGCCTTGACTGGGGGCGTCAGTCTCTTTAGACTCATGCACCCCTAAATTTGGCAGGGCGTTGTGCTCTGCCATTTTGCTTTTGTTGTAATAAATAGCGTCGAAAGACAACAGTGGAGCTAGTAGATGGCAACTATCAACCAGCTGGTACGTCAGCCGCGCAAGCGTATCGTCGAGAAGTCCGACGTTCCTGCGCTGCAGAACTGCCCGCAACGTCGTGGCGTGTGCACCCGCGTGTACACCACCACGCCGAAGAAACCGAACTCCGCATTGCGTAAAGTGTGCCGTGTTCGTCTGACCAACGGTTTTGAAGTCACCTCCTACATCGGTGGTGAAGGTCACAACCTGCAAGAGCACAGCGTCGTGCTGATCCGTGGCGGTCGTGTAAAAGACCTTCCGGGTGTGCGCTACCACACTGTTCGCGGTTCGCTGGATACCACCGGCGTTAAAGACCGTAAGCAGGGTCGCTCGAAGTACGGTACCAAGCGTCCGAAGTAATTCGGCTCGCCATTTTTCTTTTTATTGAGTCGATAAGAGTAAGGTCGGGCGTAACCGGATGGTTATGGTCCCGGGCTAACCTGAAGACCGTTTGAGGGCTTATCATGCCAAGACGTCGTGTAGCAGCTAAGCGTGAGATTCTTGACGATCCGAAGTACGGATCGCAGATCCTCGCCAAATTCATGAACCACGTGATGGAAAGCGGCAAAAAAGCAGTCGCCGAGCGCATCGTTTACGGTGCCCTGGAAACTGTTAAAGCGCGCAAGAACAGCGATCCCCTGGAGATCTTCGAGAAAGCTCTCGACGCCATCGCTCCGCTGGTCGAAGTGAAGTCCCGCCGTGTCGGCGGTGCGACTTACCAGGTTCCGGTCGAAGTTCGTCCGTCCCGTCGTAATGCCCTGGCCATGCGTTGGCTGGTGGACTACGCGCGCAAGCGTGGCGAGAAGTCCATGGCTCTGCGCCTTGCTGGCGAGCTGCTGGATGCCGCTGAAGGCAAAGGTGCAGCCGTGAAGAAGCGTGAAGACGTGCACCGTATGGCCGAAGCCAACAAGGCTTTCTCGCACTACCGCTTCTAATTTCAGCGCTTCTAAATTTGCGAGGGCTTTATGGCTCGTACTACTCCGATTAACCGCTACCGTAACATTGGTATTTGCGCGCACGTTGATGCGGGCAAGACCACTACTACCGAGCGGATCCTGTTCTACACAGGCCTCAGCCACAAGATGGGTGAGGTGCATGACGGCGCTGCTACTACTGACTGGATGGTGCAGGAGCAGGAGCGTGGTATCACCATCACCTCCGCTGCGATCACTACCTTCTGGGAAGGTTCGCGTGGCCAGTACGACAAGTACCGTGTAAACGTCATCGATACCCCCGGCCACGTTGACTTCACCATCGAAGTAGAGCGCTCGCTGCGCGTGCTCGATGGTGCGGTCGTAGTGTTCTGTGGTACTTCCGGCGTTGAGCCGCAGTCCGAAACCGTATGGCGTCAGGCCAACAAGTACGGTGTTCCGCGTGTTGTCTACGTGAACAAGATGGACCGTGCCGGTGCCGACTTCCTGCGCGTTGTTGGTCAGATCAAGAATCGTCTGGGTCATACCCCGGTTCCGATCCAGATCGCCATCGGCGCCGAAGATAACTTCGAAGGTCAGGTCGATCTGATCAAGATGAAGGCTATCTACTGGAACGAAGACGACAAGGGCACCAGCTATCGCGAGGAAGAAATTCCGGCTGAGCTGGTCGACCTGGCCAACGAGTGGCGCAGCAACATGGTTGAGGCGGCTGCCGAGGCCAACGAAGAGCTGATGAACCGTTACCTTGAAGAAGGTGATCTGTCGGTCGAGGACATCAAGGCTGGTCTGCGCCTGCGCACCCTGGCCAGCGAAATCGTTCCGGCTGTCTGTGGTTCCTCCTTCAAGAATAAGGGTGTTCCGCTGGTTCTCGATGCTGTCATCGACTTCCTGCCGGCTCCGACCGAAATCCCTGCGATCAAGGGTATTCATCCGGACCTCATCGAGAAGCCGAAAGAAGAGCTGCAGGAAGCTGACTACAGCGAGCGTCATGCCAATGACGACGAGCCGTTCTCGGCGCTGGCGTTCAAGATTGCCACCGACCCGTTCGTTGGTACTCTGACCTTCGTCCGCGTTTACTCGGGCTTCCTGAGTTCGGGTGACTCTGTGGTCAACTCGGTCAAGGGCAAGAAAGAGCGCGTTGGTCGTATGGTGCAGATGCACGCCAACCAGCGTGACGAAATCAAGGAAGTGCGTGCAGGTGACATCGCTGCGCTGATCGGCATGAAGGACGTCACCACTGGTGACACCCTGTGCTCGATCGAAAAGCCGATCATCCTTGAGCGTATGGACTTCCCGGAGCCGGTAATTTCGGTGGCTGTAGAGCCGAAAACCAAGGCTGACCAGGAGAAGATGGGTATTGCACTGGGCAAGCTGGCCCAGGAAGACCCGTCGTTCCGCGTCAAGACTGACGAGGAAACCGGTCAGACCATCATCTCCGGTATGGGTGAGCTGCACCTGGACATCCTCGTTGACCGCATGAAGCGCGAGTTCAACGTCGAGGCCAACATCGGTAAGCCTCAGGTTTCCTACCGCGAGAAGATCACCAAGAACTGCGAAATCGAAGGCAAGTTCGTGCGCCAGTCCGGCGGTCGTGGCCAGTTCGGTCACTGCTGGATTCGCTTCGCGCCGGCTGATGAAGGTCAGGAAGGTCTGGTTTTCGTCAACGAAGTCGTAGGTGGTGTGGTTCCGAAGGAATACATCCCGGCGATCCAGAAGGGTATCGAAGAGCAGATGAAGAACGGCGTTGTTGCCGGCTATCCGCTGATCGGCCTGAAGGCAACCGTGTTCGATGGTTCCTACCACGACGTCGACTCCAACGAGATGGCGTTCAAGGTGGCGGCTTCCATGGCGACCAAGCAGCTGGCCCAGAAGGGTGGCGGTGTAGTGCTTGAGCCGATCATGAAGGTGGAAGTGGTAACCCCTGAGGACTACATGGGTGACGTGATGGGTGACCTGAACCGTCGTCGTGGTCTGATCCAGGGTATGGAAGATTCGGTGTCGGGCAAAGTGATCCGTGCCGAGGTTCCGCTGGGTGAGATGTTCGGTTATGCGACCGACGTCCGTTCCATGTCTCAGGGTCGCGCAAGCTACTCCATGGAATTCTCCAAATACTCCGAGGCTCCGTCGAACATCGTCGAAGCACTGGTTAAAAAACAAGGCTAATCAAGCCCTTTAGGCAAGAGGTTCACAGTCGTGGCTAAAGAAAAGTTTGAACGTAACAAACCGCACGTCAACGTAGGCACCATCGGTCACGTTGACCACGGTAAAACCACCCTGACCGCAGCTCTGACTCGCGTTTGCTCCGAAGTATTCGGTTCGGCTCGTGTCGACTTCGACAAGATCGACAGCGCTCCGGAAGAAAAGGCTCGCGGTATCACCATCAACACCGCTCACGTTGAATACGACTCGGCCGTTCGCCACTACGCGCACGTTGACTGCCCTGGTCACGCCGACTACGTAAAAAACATGATCACCGGTGCTGCCCAGATGGACGGCGCGATCCTGGTTTGCTCCGCTGCTGACGGCCCGATGCCGCAGACCCGCGAGCACATCCTGCTGTCCCGTCAGGTAGGTGTTCCGTACATCGTCGTGTTCCTGAACAAGGCCGACATGGTGGACGACGCCGAGCTGCTGGAACTGGTCGAGATGGAAGTTCGTGACCTGCTGTCCACCTACGACTTCCCGGGCGACGACACTCCGATCATCATCGGTTCCGCTCTGATGGCCCTGAACGGCCAGGACGACAACGAAATGGGCACCAGCGCCGTCAAGAAGCTGGTTGAAACCCTGGACGTGTACATCCCTGAGCCGGTTCGTGCCATCGACAAGCCGTTCCTGATGCCGATCGAAGACGTATTCTCGATCTCCGGCCGCGGTACCGTAGTTACCGGTCGTGTAGAGCGCGGTATCGTCAAGATCCAGGAAGAAATCGAGATCGTTGGTCTGCGTCCGACCACCAAGACCACCTGCACCGGCGTTGAAATGTTCCGCAAGTTGCTCGACGAAGGTCGTGCTGGCGAGAACTGCGGCGTGCTGCTGCGCGGCACCAAGCGTGACGACGTGGAGCGTGGTCAGGTTCTGGCCAAGCCGGGCACCATCAAGCCGCACACCAAGTTCGAAGCTGAAGTGTACGTGCTGTCCAAGGAAGAAGGTGGTCGTCACACCCCGTTCTTCAAGGGCTACCGTCCGCAGTTCTACTTCCGTACCACCGACGTAACCGGTTCGTGCGAACTGCCGGAAGGCGTTGAGATGGTAATGCCGGGCGACAACGTGAAAATGGTTGTCACCCTGATCAAGCCGATCGCCATGGAAGATGGTCTGCGCTTCGCGATTCGCGAAGGCGGCCGTACCGTTGGTGCCGGCGTGGTTGCCAAGATCGTCGAGTAATCGATTGTCGCGGTAAAGGAAAAGGCCCTTCGGGGCCTTTTCTGTTTTCTGTGCAAAAGTTGACACCCCTCCGGTGCATCCGTACAATCACGCCTCCTTTTAACGGGCGTAGTCCGTCCGTTGGGGATAGCAGAGATAGAGTCTGAGGTCAAAATGCAAAACCAACAAATCCGTATTCGGTTGAAGGCTTTTGACCATCGCCTGATCGATCAATCCACCCAGGAAATCGTGGAAACCGCGAAACGTACTGGTGCTCAGGTGCGTGGTCCTATTCCTCTGCCTACTCGCAAGGAGCGTTTCACCGTTCTGGTCTCTCCGCACGTCAACAAGGACGCGCGCGATCAGTACGAGATTCGCACTCATAAGCGTGTTCTGGACATCGTCCAGCCGACGGATAAAACCGTTGACGCGCTGATGAAGCTCGACCTTGCAGCTGGCGTGGAAGTGCAGATCAGCCTCGGCTAAAACCTTGGGGTTTTAGTCGTGTAACGCTCTGAAATGGGCGGCCATAGCGGGTGAAAGCCCCGTACACTCATGAGGTTTACAACATGACTATTGGTGTAGTCGGTCGTAAGTGCGGCATGACCCGCATTTTCACCGAAGAAGGTGTCTCCATTCCGGTTACGGTCATTGAGATCGAGCCGAATCGCGTCACCCAGTTCAAAACTGAAGAAAGCGATGGCTATCGCGCTGTGCAGGTTACCGTTGGTGAGCGTCGTGCTTCCCGCGTAACCAAGGCTCAGGCTGGTCACTTTGCCAAGGCGAATGTCGCTGCTGGTCGTGGTGTCTGGGAATTCCGTCTTGCAGAAGGCGAGTACCAGGCTGGCGATCAGATCACCGCCGAGCTGTTCCAAGCTGGCCAGCTGGTGGATGTCACCGGTGAGTCCAAGGGTAAAGGCTTTGCCGGTACCATCAAGCGCTGGAACTTCCGCGGTCAAGACAATACCCACGGTAACTCCCTCTCGCACCGCGTCCCGGGCTCCATCGGCCAGTGCCAGACTCCTGGTCGTGTATTCAAGGGCAAAAAAATGTCCGGTCATCTGGGCGCTGAGCGCGTGACCGTGCAGTCCCTGGAAGTTGTGCGCGTCGACGCTGAACGCAATCTGCTGCTGGTCAAGGGTGCCGTTCCTGGCGCTACTGGCGGCGATCTGGTTGTGCGTCCGGCTGCCAAGGCTCGCGGTTAAGGGGAGATGCTGAGATGCAATTGAATGTAACTAACGCTCAGGCGATTGAAGTCTCCGACGCGACTTTCGGTAGCGAATACAACGAGACCCTGGTTCACCAGGCCGTTGTCGCCTACATGGCTGGCGGTCGCCAGGGCAGCAAGCAGCAGAAGACCCGTTCCGACGTGTCCGGCGGCGGCAAGCGTCCGTGGCGTCAGAAGGGCACCGGTCGTGCTCGTGCTGGTACCTCGCGTGGTCCGATCTGGCGTGGCGGTGGTGTGACCTTCGCTGCTCGTCCGCAGAACCATGACCAGAAGCTCAACAAGAAGATGTATCGTGCCGCTCTGCGCTCGATCCTCTCCGAGTTGGTGCGTGCTGATCGCCTGGTTGTCGTGGAAGACTTCGCTGTTGATGCACCGAAAACCAAGGTTCTCCTGAACAAGCTGAATGGCATGGGTCTGAACGACGTTCTGATCGTGTCCGATGCTGTTGATCAGAATCTGTACCTGGCTGCGCGCAACCTGCCGCACGTCGACGTACGTGACGTTCAAGGTTCCGATCCTGTCAGCCTGATCGCCTACGACAAGGTGCTGGTCACCGTGTCCGCCGTGAAGAAATTCGAGGAGCTGCTGGGATGAACCAGGAACGCGTATTCAAAGTGCTGGTTGGCCCGCATGTCTCCGAGAAAGCCACTGTGCTGGCGGACGGCAAGAGCCAATTCGTTTTCAAGGTTGCTACTGATGCAACCAAGCTGGAAATCAAGAAGGCCGTCGAAAGCCTGTTCAACGTGAAAGTTGCTGCTGTTAATACCGTGAACGTTCTCGGTAAAAGCAAGCGCACCGCTCGCGGCGTGGGCAAGCGTAACGACTGGAAGAAGGCGTACATCGCTCTTCAGCCGGGCCAGGACATCGATTTCGCCAGCAGTGCTGAGTAAGGTAGGGGTGCATCATGGCAATCGTTAAATGCAAACCGACTTCCGCTGGCCGCCGTTTCGTGGTCAAGGTGGTCAATCAGGAGCTGCACAAAGGCGCTCCTTATGCTCCGCTGCTCGAGAAGAAGTCGAAGACTGGCGGCCGTAACAACAACGGTCGTATCACCACTCGCCACATCGGTGGTGGTCACAAGCAGCACTATCGTCTGGTCGATTTCCGTCGTAACGACAAAGATGGCATCCCAGCCACTGTCGAGCGTATCGAATACGATCCGAACCGTACCGCACACATCGCTCTGCTGATGTATGCAGACGGTGAGCGTCGCTACATCATCGCGCCGAAAGGTGTGAGTGCTGGTGACCAGCTGATCGCTGGTGCCGCTGCTCCGATCAAGGCTGGCAACAGCATGTCGCTGCGCAGCATCCCGGTGGGTTCGACCGTTCACGGTATCGAACTGAAGCCAGGCAAAGGCGCTCAGATCGCGCGTTCCGCTGGTGCTTCGGCTCAGCTGGTTGCTCGTGAAGGTGCTTACGTCACCCTGCGTCTGCGCTCCGGCGAGATGCGCAAAGTACTGGCCGAATGCCGTGCGACCCTGGGCGAAGTCTCGAACTCCGAGCACAGCCTGCGTTCGCTGGGTAAAGCGGGTGCCAAGCGCTGGCGTGGTGTTCGTCCGACCGTTCGCGGCGTGGCGATGAACCCGGTAGACCACCCACATGGTGGTGGTGAAGGTCGTACCTCTGGTGGCCGTCATCCGGTGTCTCCATGGGGCTTCCCGACTAAGGGCGCGAAGACTCGTGGTAACAAGCGCACCGATAAAATGATCGTCCGTCGTCGCAAGTAACTAGAGGGATACGACAGTGCCGCGTTCTCTGAAAAAAGGTCCTTTTATCGATCTTCACCTACTGAAGAAGATCGAAGTGGCGGTGGAAAAGAATGATCGCAAGCCGGTTAAAACCTGGTCGCGCCGTTCCATGATCCTGCCGCAGATGGTCGGTCTGACCATTGCTGTACATAACGGTCGTCAGCATGTCCCGGTTCTCGTGAACGAAGACATGGTCGGCCACAAACTCGGCGAGTTCGCTGGTACCCGCACTTATCGTGGGCACGTGGCGGACAAGAAAGCCAAGCGTTAAGGGGTAAGGAAATGGAAGTAGCCGCTAAGTTGTCGGGCGCTCGCATCTCTGCCCAGAAAGCCCGCTTGGTCGCCGACCAGATCCGCGGGAAGAAGGTGGGCGAAGCGCTCAACCTCCTGGCTTTCAGCAGTAAGAAAGCCGCCGAGATCATGAAAAAAGTGCTGGAGTCGGCCGTAGCCAACGCCGAGCATAACGAAGGCGCTGACGTTGATGACCTGAAGGTCAGCACCGTCTTCGTCAACGAAGGGCGTTCGCTGAAGCGCATCATGCCGCGTGCCAAAGGCCGCGCTGATCGCATCGTCAAGCGGTCTTGCCATATCACTGTCAAGGTTGCGGACAAGTAACGGAGTCGATCAGATGGGTCAGAAAGTACATCCCACTGGCATTCGCCTGGGAATCGTCAAGGAGCACACCTCCGTTTGGTACGCAGACAAGCGTCAATACGCTGATTATCTGTTTGCCGACCTCAAGGTCCGTGAGTACCTCCAAGACAAACTAAAAAGCGCGTCCGTAAGCCGTATCGACATCGCTCGTCCGGCTCAGACTGCACGCATCACCATCCACACCGCTCGTCCCGGCATCGTGATCGGCAAGAAAGGTGAAGATGTTGAGAAGCTGCGTCAGGACCTGACCAAGCAAATGGGTGTGCCGGTGCACATCAACATCGAAGAGATCCGCAAGCCGGAACTCGACGGTCTGTTGGTAGCGCAGAGCGTTGCTCAGCAGCTGGAGCGTCGTGTGATGTTCCGCCGCGCCATGAAACGTGCCGTACAAAACGCCATGCGTATTGGTGCCAAGGGCATCAAGATCCAGGTAAGCGGTCGTCTTGGTGGTGCAGAAATCGCCCGTACCGAGTGGTATCGCGAAGGTCGTGTGCCTCTGCACACCCTGCGTGCCGATATCGATTACGCCACTTACGAAGCGCACACCACTTACGGTGTGATCGGCGTGAAGGTTTGGATCTTCAAAGGTGAGGTCATTGGTGGCCTCAAAGAAGAGCTGAAACCTCAAGCGCCCGCTCCTCGTAAAAAAGCTGCCAAGTAAGGAGTACGCAAAATGCTGCAACCCAAGCGTACAAAATTCCGCAAGCAGATGACTGGCCACAACCGTGGTCTGGCTCAGCGCGGTAGCAAAGTCAGCTTCGGCGAATTCGCCCTGAAAGCTGTTGCACGTGGCCGTCTGACTGCTCGTCAGATCGAGTCGGCTCGTCGTGCCCTGACTCGTCACGTTAAGCGTGGCGGTAAAATCTGGATCCGTGTGTTCCCGGACAAGCCTGTAACCAAAAAGCCCCTCGAAGTTCGTATGGGTAAAGGGAAGGGCGGCGTTGAGTACTGGGTGGCGCAGATCCAGCCGGGCAAGGTGCTGTACGAGATCGAAGGTGTTCCAGAAGAGCTGGCGCGTGAGGCTTTCGCCCTGGCTGCTGCAAAGCTGCCCCTCGCCACCTCCTTTGTTAAGCGGACGGTGATGTGATGAAAGCGAATGAACTTCGTGAAAAATCGGTTCAGCAGCTGAACGAGCAACTGCTCGGTCTGCTGCGCGACCAGTTCAATCTGCGCATGCAGAAGGCAACTGGTCAGTTGGGGCAGTCTCACCTGCTCTCGCAAGTGAAGCGCGACATTGCTCGCGTGAAGACTGTGCTCACCCAGCAGGCAGGTAAGTAATCATGGCTGAAGCTGAGAAAACCGTCCGCACGCTGACTGGCCGCGTCGTCAGCGACAAAATGGACAAGACCATTACCGTTCTGATCGAGCGTCGTGTTAAGCACCCGATCTACGGTAAATACGTGAAGCGTTCGACCAAGCTGCACGCCCACGACGAAACCAACCAGTGCCACATCGGCGACAAGGTCACCATCCGTGAGACCCGTCCGCTGGCCAAGACCAAGTCTTGGGCATTGGTCGAAGTCGTCGAACGTGCCGTGGAAGTCTAAGGACTAGGGGTCGGAGAAATTATATGATTCAGACTCAATCCATGCTCGAGGTCGCTGACAACAGCGGCGCTCGTCGCGTTATGTGCATCAAGGTCCTGGGTGGTTCGCACCGTCGTTACGCCGGTATTGGCGACATCATCAAGGTCACCGTGAAGGAAGCAATTCCGCGCGGTAAAGTGAAGAAAGGCCAGGTAATGACCGCTGTTGTGGTCCGTACCCGTCACGGCGTACGTCGTCCTGATGGCTCGATCATCCGCTTTGATGGCAACGCTGCTGTTCTGCTGAACAACAAGCAAGAGCCGATCGGCACCCGTATCTTCGGGCCAGTGACTCGTGAGCTTCGTTCTGAGAAGTTCATGAAGATCGTCTCGCTCGCCCCCGAAGTGCTGTAAGGAGAAGCCGTCATGCAAAAGATTCGTCGTGACGACGAGATCATCGTGATCGCCGGCAAAGACAAAGGTAAGCGTGGCAAGGTGCTCAAGGTTCTCGCTGACGACCGTCTGGTCGTTGGTGGGATCAACCTGGTGAAGCGCCACACCAAGCCGAACCCGATGCTGGGCGCCCAGGGCGGTATCGTCGAGAAAGAGGCGCCTCTGCACGTCTCTAACGTCGCCATTTTCAACGGTGAAACCAACAAGGCTGACCGCGTTGGTTTCAAAGTCGAAGACGGCAAAAAGATTCGTGTCTTCAAGTCCACCCAAAAGCCGGTTGGCGCTTGAGAATCATAGGTAGAACACCATGGCACGACTGAAAGAGATTTACCGGAAAGAAATCGCGCCCAAGCTGAAGGAAGAGCTGAAGCTGGGCAACGTGATGGAAGTTCCGCGCGTTACCAAGATCACCCTGAACATGGGTCTGGGCGAAGCGATCGGCGACAAGAAAGTCATCGAGCACGCTGTTGCCGACATGGAAAAGATCACCGGTCAGAAAGCCGTCGTGACCTACGCCCGCAAGTCGATTGCAGGCTTCAAGGTTCGTGAGGGTTGGCCGATCGGCGTCAAGGTGACCCTGCGTCGCGATCGTATGTATGAATTCCTGGATCGCCTGCTCGCGATCTCCCTGCCGCGCGTGCGTGACTTCCGCGGCCTGAATGCCAAGTCCTTCGACGGTCGTGGCAACTACAGCATGGGCGTCAAAGAGCAGATCATTTTCCCGGAAATCGATTACGACAAGATCGATGCGCTGCGTGGTCTGGACATCACCCTGACCACCACTGCCCGTACGGACGACGAAGGCCGCGCTCTGCTGCGTGCATTCAAGTTCCCGTTCCGCAACTGATTGGAGTTGGATCATGGCCAAAATGAGCATGAAAAACCGTGAGCTGAAGCGTCAGCAAACGGTAGCCAAGTACGCCAAAAAGCGTGCCGAGCTGAAAGCTGTCATCGCCAACCCGAACTCCACTCCGGAGCAGCGTTGGGAAGCCCAGGTCGCCCTGCAAAAGCAACCGCGTGACGCCAGCGCCAGCCGCCTGCGTAACCGTTGCCGCATCACCGGCCGTCCGCACGGCGTGTACCGCAAGTTCGGCCTCGGCCGTAACAAGCTGCGCGAAGCGGCGATGCGCGGTGATGTACCGGGTCTGGTCAAGGCCAGCTGGTAACAAAAGCGAAGCCGGCCTAGTGCCGGCTTTGTCTTTCTATGCATCAAGCCCCTTTTGGGGCTTGATTCATTTTTGATCGATCTCTAGAATGTCCGGCTCTCCTGAGCCTGGCTTTTAGTCGTCGGTTCAGGATGGTTCCAGCCGTAAGGCTGTTCTTTTTGTTTAGGAGCATCTAGCCCATGAGTATGCAGGACCCGTTAGCGGACATGCTAACTCGTATCCGTAATGCCCAGATGGCTGAAAAGTCCGTCGTAAGCATGCCGTCTTCCAAGCTGAAGGTGGCTGTAGCCAAAGTTCTGAAAGACGAAGGTTATATTGCGGGTTATCAGATCAGCAGCGACGTAAAACCGCAGCTGTCCATCGAGCTGAAGTACTTCGAGGGCCGTCCGGTCATTGAAGAAGTAAAGCGCGTCAGCCGCCCTGGTCTGCGTCAGTACAAGCCCGTCGACCAGCTGCCGAAAGTTCGCGGCGGTCTCGGTGTATCCATCGTCTCCACCAACAAAGGTGTGATGACGGATCGCGCTGCGCGCGCTGCCGGTGTCGGCGGCGAAGTGCTTTGCACTGTGTTCTAAGGGGGGATAAGCATGTCTCGCGTTGCTAAGAACCCCGTCAAGCTGCCGGCAGGTGTCGAGATCAGTCTCGCTGGCCAGCGGCTTTCGGTTAAGGGCGCCAAGGGCACCCTGGAGCTGAATGTACATTCGTCCGTGGAAGTGACCCAGGAAGCTGGTGAGCTGCGTTTTGCTGCGCGTAATGGCGATCAGCAGAATCGTGCCATGGCCGGTACCACTCGTGCGTTGGTCAACAACATGGTCATTGGCGTAAGCCAGGGCTTTGAGCGCAAGCTGCAACTGGTTGGTGTGGGTTACAAAGCCCAGGCTAAAGGCCAGGTGCTGAACCTTGCTCTTGGCTTCTCGCACCCGGTGGACTACGAACTGCCGGAAGGCATTACCGCTGAGACCCCGAGCCAGACCGATATCCTGATCAAGGGCATCGACAAGCAGAAGGTTGGTCAGGTGGCTGCCGAGATTCGCGACTTCCGTCCGCCAGAGCCTTACAAAGGCAAGGGTGTGCGTTACGCCGACGAAGTCGTCCGTCGTAAAGAAGCTAAGAAGAAGTAGGGCATAGCAAATGAGCGTAAAGAAAGAAACTCGTCTGCGTCGCGCTCGCAAGGCACGCCTGAAAATGCGCGAGCTGGAAACCGTACGCCTCTGCGTGTACCGCTCTTCCCAGCACATCTACGCCCAGGTCATTTCGGCCGACGGCGCCAAGGTCCTGGCTACCGCCTCGACTCTGGACAAAGAACTGCGTGACGGCGCCACTGGCAACGTCGACGCGGCCAAGAAGGTTGGCCAGCTGGTTGCCGAGCGTGCGAAAGCCGCTGGCGTTACCCAGGTTGCGTTCGATCGTTCTGGCTTCAAGTACCACGGCCGCGTGAAAGCGCTGGCTGATGCTGCTCGTGAAGGCGGGCTGGAGTTCTAAGTTATGGCAAATAACGAGCAAAAGCGCGATCGCGGTAACCGTGACGATGCCCAGAGCGATGGCTACACCGAGAAACTGGTGCAGGTTAATCGCGTTGCCAAGACCGTCAAAGGCGGCCGTATCTTCACTTTCACCGCGTTGACCGTGGTGGGTGATGGCAATGGTCGTGTTGGCTTCGGTCGTGGCAAGTCCCGCGAAGTGCCTGCTGCCATCCAGAAAGCGATGGAAGCTGCACGCCGCAACATGATTCAGGTCGACCTGAACGGCACCACCCTGCAATACCCGATGAAGGCAGTTCATGGCGCGTCCCACGTGTTCATGCAGCCGGCTTCCGAAGGTACCGGCATCATCGCTGGCGGCGCCATGCGTGCTGTGCTGGAAGTGGCGGGCGTGCAGAACGTTCTGGCCAAGTGCTACGGCTCGACTAACCCGGTGAACGTGGTTCATGCCACCTTCAAGGGTCTGAAGGCCATGCAGTCCCCTCAGTCCATTGCTGCCAAGCGCGGCAAGAGCGTTGAGGAGATCCGCTGATCATGGCTACTGTCAAAGTTACGCTGATCAAGAGCATGACCGGTCGTATCCCTAACCACAAACTGTGCGTTAAGGGTCTGGGTCTGCGTCGCATCGGTCACACTGTAGAAGTCCAGGATACTCCCGAGAATCGCGGGATGATCAATAAGGCTTACTACATGCTGCGCGTCGAGGGTTAATCGATGAAACTCAATGATCTGAGTCCTGCGCCGGGTTCCCGTCGCGAGAAGCATCGTCCGGGTCGTGGTATCGGTAGCGGTTTGGGCAAGACCGGTGGCCGCGGCCACAAGGGTCAGACCTCCCGCTCCGGTGGCACCATCGCTCCGGGTTTCGAGGGTGGTCAACAGCCGTTGCACCGTCGTCTGCCGAAGTTCGGCTTCGTTTCCCTGAAAGCCATGGACCGCGCCGAAGTGCGCACTTCCGAGCTGGCCAAGGTGGAAGGCGATGTCGTTACCGTGCAGTCGCTGAAGGATGCCAACCTGATTAACCAAAACGTACGGCGTGTGAAAGTCATGCTGTCCGGCGAGGTTACTCGTGCGGTTACCCTGAAAGGTATCGCCGCCACCAAAGGTGCGCGTGCGGCTATCGAAGCAGCTGGCGGCAAGTTCGAGGACTAAATGGCTAAGCAAGGTGCTCTCTCAGCGCTCAGCAATGGCGGGTTGTCCGAGCTGTGGGCTCGGCTGCGTTTCCTGTTCCTGGCGATCATCGTCTATCGGATCGGAGCGCATATTCCGGTGCCCGGAATCAACCCTGACCGGCTGGCCGAGCTGTTCCGGCAGAACGAGGGGACCATTCTTAGCCTGTTCAACATGTTTTCCGGCGGCGCGCTGGAGCGGATGAGCATCTTTGCACTGGGGATCATGCCGTACATTTCGGCATCGATCATCATGCAGCTGATGACCGTCGTCAGCCCGCAGCTGGAGCAGTTGAAGAAGGAAGGGGAAGCTGGCCGTCGCAAGATCAGCCAGTACACCCGCTACGGCACTTTGATCCTGGCTATCGTTCAGGCTGTCGGCATGTCCGTCGGCCTGGCGAGCCAGGGTGTAGCGTTTTCGACTGATTTCGGCTTCCACTTCGTGGCGGTGACGACCTTTGTGTCGGGTGCCATGTTCATGATGTGGCTGGGCGAGCAAATCACCGAGCGCGGTGTCGGCAACGGTATCTCGATGCTGATTTTTGCTGGCATCGTGGCCGGCTTGCCGTCGGCAATCGGGCAGTCTTTCGAGTCTGCCCGTCAGGGCGATATCAATATCTTCGCCCTGATTGCCATCGGTCTGCTGGCGGTAGCGATCATCGGTTTCGTGGTGTTCATTGAGCGTGGTCAGCGTCGCATTGCGGTGCACTACGCCAAGCGTCAGCAGGGCCGCAAGGTCTTCGCTGCGCAGACCAGCCACCTGCCCCTGAAGGTGAACATGGCGGGCGTGATCCCGGCCATTTTCGCCAGCAGTATCCTGCTGTTCCCGGCCTCGCTGGGTTCCTGGTTCGGTCAGTCCGAGGGTCTGGGCTGGCTGCAGGATATTTCGCAGGCGATCGCTCCCGGTCAGCCGTTGAACATTCTGCTGTTTAGTGCAGGGATCGTTTTCTTCTGCTTCTTCTATACGGCGCTGATGTTCAACCCGAAAGACGTAGCGGAAAACCTGAAGAAGTCCGGTGCCTTTATTCCGGGTATCCGTCCGGGTGAGCAATCTGCGCGCTATATCGATGGCGTGCTGACCCGCTTGACCATGTTCGGTGCTCTGTACATGACGGCTGTTTGCCTGCTGCCCCAGTTCCTGGTGGTTGCGGCGAATGTACCGTTCTACCTTGGCGGGACCTCGTTGCTGATCGTGGTCGTGGTTGTGATGGACTTTATGTCTCAAGTGCAATCTCACCTCGTTTCGCACCAGTACGAATCCCTGATGAAGAAAGCCAACCTGAAGGGTTATGGCGGCGGCATGCTCCGCTGACATCGCACCGTAAGGTTCTAGGAGTTACTGATGAAAGTTCGTGCATCGGTCAAGAAGCTGTGCCGCAACTGCAAGATCATTCGCCGCGAAGGTGTTGTTCGCGTGATCTGCAGCGCGGAGCCGCGTCACAAGCAGCGCCAAGGCTGAGTGTGATTTACGCGTAATGAGCCCGGCAGCTAGTGCGCTGCCGGGTTGATTCTTTGTTATTACAGCGCTAATATCGCGCGCCCTATTTCTTGGCTTCCAGGGCGTGGGTAGCTGTCAATTGGAGTTCCACTGAATGGCCCGTATTGCAGGCGTCAACATTCCGGATAACAAGCACACTGTTATCTCGCTGACCTACATCTACGGTGTTGGTCGCACCACTGCACAGAAAATCTGTGCAACCACCGGCGTCAACCCGGCGGCAAAGATCAAAGATCTCTCTGACGAGCAGATCGAGCAGCTGCGTGGCGAAGTCGCCAAGTTCACCACTGAAGGTGACCTGCGCCGCGAAATCAACATGAAAATCAAGCGTCTGATGGACCTGGGTTGCTACCGCGGCCTGCGCCATCGCCGCGGCCTTCCGGTCCGCGGTCAGCGCACCAAGACCAACGCGCGTACCCGCAAGGGCCCGCGTAAGCCGATCCGCAAGTAATTGCGCCCGCGAATCGACAGGAAATAAGTCATGGCTAAGCCTGCTGCTCGTACTCGTAAGAAAGTCAAAAAGACAGTGGTTGATGGGATCGCCCACATTCACGCGTCTTTCAACAACACCATCGTGACCATTACCGACCGTCAAGGTAACGCCCTGTCCTGGGCTACCTCCGGTGGTTCCGGTTTCCGCGGCTCCCGTAAGAGCACCCCGTTCGCTGCCCAGGTGGCTGCCGAGCGTGCTGGTCAAGCAGCCCTGGAATACGGCCTGAAAAACCTCGACGTCAACGTCAAGGGCCCAGGTCCTGGTCGCGAATCCGCTGTGCGTGCTCTGAACGCCTGCGGCTACAAAATCGCCAGCATCACCGACGTGACGCCAATCCCGCATAACGGGTGCCGTCCGCCGAAGAAGCGTCGCGTGTAATAGGAGACAGTGAAGAATGGCTCGTTACATTGGTCCCAAATGCAAACTGTCTCGTCGTGAAGGCACCGATCTCTTCCTGAAGAGTGGTGCGCGCGCGCTTGAATCGAAATGCAACATCGAATCGGCTCCTGGCCAGCACGGCGCTCGCCGTGGCCGTCAGTCCGACTACGGTACCCAGCTGCGTGAGAAGCAGAAAGTTCGCCGCATCTACGGTGTTCTGGAGCGTCAGTTCAGCAGCTACTACAAACTGGCTGCCAGCCGTAAGGGCGCTACCGGCGAAAACCTCCTGCAACTGCTGGAGTGCCGTCTGGATAACGTGATTTACCGTATGGGCTTTGGTGCTACCCGTGCCGAATCCCGTCAGCTGGTATCGCACAAGGCGATCACCGTGAACGGTTCGACCGTGAACGTCCCGTCCTACCAGGTCAAAGCTGGTGACGTCGTGGCAGTTCGCGAAAAGGCGAAGAACCAACTGCGCATCGTGCAAGCTCTCGAGCTGTGCGCACAACGCGGTCGCGTTGAGTGGGTAGAAGTGGATGCTGAGAAGAAGTCTGGCGTTTTCAAGAACGTCCCGGCTCGCAGCGACCTGTCTGCCGACATCAACGAAAGCCTGATTGTCGAGCTCTACTCCAAGTAAGGGCTAGAAAATAGGTGCATCCATGCAGATTTCGGTAAATGAGTTCCTGACCCCCCGCCACATCGATGTGCAGGTGGTCAGTTCGACCCGCGCCAAGATCACTCTCGAGCCTCTCGAGCGTGGCTTTGGCCACACCCTGGGCAACGCGCTGCGTCGCATCCTGTTGTCCTCCATGCCTGGCTGTGCAGTAGTCGAGGCCGAGATTGACGGTGTACTCCACGAGTACAGCGCCATCGAAGGTGTTCAGGAAGATGTCATTGAGATCCTCCTGAACCTCAAAGGCCTGGCTATCAAGCTGCACGGTCGTGACGAAGTCACCCTGACTCTGGCCAAGAAGGGCTCGGGTGTGGTCACTGCTGCCGATATTCAGCTGGATCACGATGTCGAGATCGTCAACGGCGATCACGTTATCGCCAACCTGGCGGACAACGGCGCTCTGAACATGAAGCTCACCGTACGTCGTGGCCGTGGCTACGAACCGGCTGATGCCCGTCAGAGCGATGAAGACGAGAGCCGTAGCATCGGCCGTCTGCAGCTGGACTCCTCGTTCAGCCCGGTCCGTCGCGTGGCCTACGTGGTCGAAAACGCCCGCGTCGAGCAGCGTACCAACCTGGATAAACTGGTCATTGACCTGGAAACCAACGGTACTCTGGATCCGGAAGAGGCTATCCGTCGTGCCGCGACCATCCTGCAGCAGCAGCTGGCCGCGTTCGTCGACCTCAAAGGTGACAGCGAGCCGGTCGTGGTTGAGCAGGAAGACGAGATCGATCCGATCCTGCTGCGTCCGGTTGACGACCTTGAACTGACCGTTCGTTCGGCCAACTGCCTCAAGGCGGAGAACATTTACTACATCGGCGACCTGATCCAGCGTACCGAAGTAGAACTGTTGAAGACTCCGAACCTGGGCAAGAAGTCGCTGACCGAGATTAAGGACGTTCTGGCCTCCCGTGGCCTGTCCCTCGGCATGCGTCTCGACAACTGGCCGCCGGCAAGCCTGAAAAAAGACGATAAGGCGACTGCCTGATCGTCACGATCACCGAACTTGAAGTTTGGTAAGGAATTTAACCATGCGTCATCGTAAAAGTGGCCGTCACCTCAGCCGCACCAGCGCCCACCGCAAGGCCATGTTCCAGAACATGGCGGTTTCGCTGTTCGAGCACGAGCTGATCAAAACTACTCTGCCGAAAGCCAAAGAACTGCGCCGCGTTGCCGAGCCGCTGATCACTCTGGCTAAAGAAGACAGCGTTGCCAACCGTCGTCTGGCCTTCGACCGTACTCGTTCGAAAGCCATCGTCGGCAAACTGTTCAACGATCTGGGCAAGCGCTACGCCACCCGTCAGGGCGGTTACCTGCGTATCCTCAAGTGCGGTTTCCGCGCTGGCGACAATGCTCCGATGGCTTATGTTGAGCTGGTCGACCGTCCGGTCGGCGGCGCAGCAGTAGACGCCGAGTAAGACTTAACCGTCTGCGAAGAACCGGGCCTAGCGCCCGGTTTTTTGTGTCTGCAGAAAAGGCGTGCGCAGGTGTGGGCTCGCTCGCAGCCGCTCTTGCGAGCGCCTGCGCTAAGCTCGGATAGCACACGCAGCAAAAGGCCGGGCATTGCCCGGCCTTTTGTTGTGCGGCTGGTTTAGCCCCGATCACGCTCCAACAGCGGCTTGAGGAAGTGCCCGGTGTGCGACTGTGGCATCTCGGCGACTTCTTCCGGAGTGCCGGTGGCGATGATCATGCCGCCCTTGGAGCCGCCCTCGGGGCCGAGGTCGACCAGCCAGTCGGCGGTCTTGATCACGTCCAGGTTGTGCTCGATCACCACCACGGTGTTGCCGTGGTCGCGCAGGCGATGCAGCACGTCGAGCAGTTGCTGGATATCGGCGAAGTGCAGGCCGGTGGTCGGTTCGTCGAGGATGTACAGGGTCTTGCCGGTGTCGCGCTTGGACAACTCGCGGCTCAGCTTGACCCGCTGCGCCTCGCCGCCGGACAGGGTGGTTGCCGACTGACCGAGCTTGATGTAGGACAGGCCGACATCCATCAGGGTCTGCAGCTTGCGCGCCAGCGCCGGCACAGCGTCGAAGAACTCGCGGGCCTCCTCGATGGTCATCTCCAGCACCTCGTGGATGCTCTTGCTCTTGTACTTGATCTCCAGGGTTTCGCGGTTGTAGCGCTTGCTCTTGCACACGTCGCACGGCACGTAGATGTCCGGCAGGAAGTGCATCTCCACCTTGATCAGGCCGTCGCCCTGGCAGGCTTCGCAGCGTCCGCCCTTGACGTTGAAGGAGAAGCGCCCGGCGCCGTAGCCGCGCGAGCGCGACTCCGGTACGCCGGCGAACAGCTCGCGAATGGGGGTGAACAGGCCGGTGTAGGTCGCCGGGTTGGAGCGCGGCGTGCGGCCGATCGGGCTCTGGTCGATGTCGACCACCTTGTCCAGGTGCTGCAGGCCGTCGATGCTGTCGTGGGCGGCGGCTTCCAGGGTGGTGGCGCCATTCAGCGCGGTGGCCGCCAGCGGGAACAGGGTGTTGTTGATCAGCGTCGACTTGCCCGAACCGGACACGCCGGTGACGCAGGTGAGCAGGCCGAGCGGGATCTCCAGGTCGACGTTGCGCAGGTTGTTGCCGCGCGCGCCCTTGATCTTCAGCGCCAGCTTCTTGTTGCGCGGGGTACGGCTTGCCGGATAACGGATCTTCTCGCGGCCGGACAGGTACTTGCCGGTCAGCGAGTCGGGGTGAGCCATGACTTCGGCTGCCGTACCTTCGGCGACGACGCGCCCGCCGTGCACGCCGGCGCCCGGGCCGATATCCACCACGTAGTCGGCCAGGCGGATGGCGTCCTCGTCGTGCTCGACGACTATCACCGTGTTGCCGATGTCGCGCAGGTGCTTGAGGGTGCCGAGCAGGCGCTCGTTGTCGCGCTGGTGCAGGCCGATACTCGGCTCGTCGAGGATATACATGACGCCGACCAGGCCAGCGCCGATCTGGCTGGCCAGGCGGATGCGCTGGGCCTCGCCGCCGGACAGGGTGTCGGCGCTGCGGTCCAGGGTCAGGTAGTCGAGGCCGACGTTGACCAGGAACTGCAGGCGCTCGCGGATTTCCTTGAGGATCTTGTCGGCGATCTCGCCACGCCGGCCGGTCAGCGTCAGGCTGCCGAAGTAGTCGGCGGCATCACCGATCGGCAGGCCGGTGACGGCGGGCAGGGTGCGCTCGCCGACCCATACGTGGCGGGCTTCGCGGCGCAGGCGGGTGCCGCGGCAATCCTGGCAGGCCTGGGTGCTGAGGAACTTGGCCAGCTCCTCGCGCACGGTGGTCGACTCGGTCTCGCGGTAGCGGCGTTCCAGGTTCGGCACGATGCCTTCGAAGGGGTGCGCGCGCTTGACGATGTCGCCGCGGTCGTTGAGGTAGCGGAACTCGACGTTGTCCTTGCCGCTGCCGTGCAGGATGGCCTGGCGGTCTTCCTGGCTGAGTTCCTCGAACGGCACCTCCAGGCTGAAGCCGTAGTGCGCGGCCAGCGAGCCGAGCATCTGGAAGTAGTAGACGTTGCGCCGGTCCCAGCCGCGGATCGCCCCTTCGGCCAGGGTCAGCTCGCCATTGACCAGGCGGCGGGTGTCGAAGAACTGCTTCACGCCCAGGCCGTCGCAGGTCGGGCAGGCGCCGGCCGGGTTGTTGAAGGAAAACAGCTTGGGTTCCAGTTCGCTGATCGAATGGCCGCAGACCGGGCAGGCGAAGCGCGCGGAGAAGATGATTTCCTCGCCCAACTCGTCATCCATCGGCGCCACCAGGGCCAGGCCGTCGGCCAGTTTCAGTGCGGTCTCGAACGACTCGGCCAGGCGCTGCTGCAGGTCCTCGCGCACCTTGAAGCGGTCGACCACCACGTCGATGGAGTGCTTCTTCTGCTTGTCCAGCTTGGGCAGTTCATCCAGCTCATACAGCTTGCCGTTGACCCGCGCGCGGACGAAGCCCTGGGCGCGCAGTTCCTCGAACACCGACAGGTGCTCGCCCTTGCGCTCGCGGATCACCGGGGCCAGCAGCATCAGCTTGCTGCCTTCGGGCAGGGCCAGCACCTGGTCGACCATCTGGCTGACGGTCTGCGCTTCCAGTGGCAGGTCGTGGTCCGGGCAGCGCGGAATACCGACGCGGGCGTAGAGCAGGCGCAGGTAGTCGTAGATCTCGGTGATGGTGCCGACGGTGGAACGCGGGTTGTGCGAGGTGGACTTCTGTTCGATGGAGATCGCCGGCGACAGGCCTTCGATGGTATCGACGTCGGGCTTTTCCATCATCGACAGGAACTGCCGGGCGTAGGCCGACAGCGACTCGACGTAGCGGCGCTGGCCCTCGGCGTAGAGGGTGTCGAAGGCCAGCGACGACTTGCCGGAGCCGGACAGGCCGGTGATCACGATCAGCTTGTCGCGCGGCAGGGTCAGGTCGATGTTTTTCAGGTTATGGGTACGTGCCCCACGAATCAGAATCTTATCCACGAACAGCAGCCTCGTTTGGCGCCTGGAAACCGCCAAGTATACGGCTGCGCGCCGGTGAGCGGCAAAGCGTCACGCCTGTGCCGCACGGGCTGTGGCTGCTAGAATCGCCGCCTCGTTTTCATGGGGTTTATCGATGCACGATCCGCACAGCGAGCGCATGAGCGCCGGCGAGACCCGCGCGGCTAGCGGCCTGGCCCTGGTGTTCGCCTTCCGCATGCTGGGCATGTTCATGGTGTTGCCGGTGCTGGCCACCTACGGCATGGACCTGGCCGGTGCCACGCCGTTGCTGATCGGCCTGGCCATCGGTGCCTACGGCCTGACCCAGGCACTGCTGCAGATTCCCTTCGGCATCCTCTCCGACCGCATCGGCCGTTTGCCGGTGATCTACGTCGGCCTGCTGATCTTCGCCGTCGGCGCGGCCCTGGCGGCCACCGCCGATTCCATCTGGGGAGTGATTGCCGGCCGCGTGCTGCAGGGCGCCGGGGCGATTTCCGCGGCGGTGATGGCGCTGCTCTCCGACCTCACCCGCGAACAGCACCGCACCAAGGCCATGGCCATGATCGGCATGAGCATCGGCCTGTCGTTCGCCGTGGCCATGGTCACCGGCCCGCTGCTGACCCGCGCCTATGGCCTGTCCGGGCTGTTCTGGGTCACTTCCGGCATGGCCCTGCTGGGCATCCTGATCGTCGCCGGCATGGTCCCGCGTGCTTCCAGCACCCTGCAGCACCGCGAGTCCGGAGTGGCCAGGCAGGCGCTGTGGCCGACCCTGCGCAATCCCGACCTGCTGCGCCTGGACCTGGGCATCTTCGTCCTCCACGCCATCCTCATGGCCAGCTTCATCGCCCTGCCGCTGGCGCTGGTGGAGCAGGGCGGGCTGGCCAAGGAAGAGCACTGGTGGGTCTACCTCAGTGCGCTGCTGATCGGCTTCTTCGGCATGGTGCCGTTCATCATCTACGCCGAGAAGAAACGCCAGATGAAGCGCGTGCTGACCGGCGCGGTGCTGGTGTTGCTGCTCTGCGAGCTGTTCTTCTGGCTGTGCGGCAGCAGCCTGCGCCTGCTGGTGGTGGGCATCGTCCTGTTCTTCACCGCGTTCAACCTGCTGGAGGCTTCGCTGCCGTCGCTGATCAGCAAGGTCTCGCCGGCCGGCGGCAAGGGCACGGCGATGGGCGTGTACTCCACCAGCCAGTTCCTCGGCGCGGCGCTGGGCGGCATCCTCGGCGGCTGGCTGTACCAGTTCGGCGGCCTCGGCGCCGTGTTCGTCGGATGTGCGCTGCTGGCTCTTTTCTGGGTTTTTATAGCTGCTACTATGCGCGAGCCGCCTTACGTGACCAGTCTGCGCCGGCCGCTGAGTAGTGCGGCCCTGGCCGATAGCGGACTGGTGGGGCGCCTGCTGGCCATCCCCGGCGTCAGTGACGCCGTGGTTGTCGCCGAGGAAGCGGCCCTGTACATCAAAGTGGACACCCAACAATTGGATCGTGCGTTGCTCGAGCGGGAGCTCGAAGAGGCGCCGGTTACGCATTCAGCTTAGGAGAACGAAATGGCCCGTGGGGTAAACAAAGTCATTCTGATCGGTAACGTCGGCGGCGACCCGGAAACCCGTTATCTGCCCAATGGCAACGCGGTGACCAATATCACCCTGGCCACCACCGACAGCTGGAAGGACAAGCAGACCGGCCAGCAGCAGGAGCGTACCGAATGGCACCGCGTGGTGTTCTTCGGCAAGCTGGCGGAAATCGCCGGCGAATACCTGCGCAAGGGCGGCCAGTGCTACATCGAAGGTCGCCTGCAGACCCGCGAGTGGGAAAAGGACGGCGTCAAGCGCTACACCACCGAGATCGTGGTCGACATGAACGGCACCCTGCAGCTGCTCGGCGGCCGCGGCGGCAACAGCGAAGGTGGCGGTGAATACGCCCCGCGTCAGCAGCAGTCGCGTCCGGCGCAGCAGCAGTCCGCCCCGCAGCAGCGCCCGGCGCCGCAGCCGGCCGCGCAGCAGCAACCGGCAGCGGACTACGACAGCTTCGACGACGACATTCCGTTTTAGTCGAGCCGCTCGCTAGCACCCAGGAAAAGCCCGCTTGATTGCGGGCTTTTCGTTTCTGGGGTGCGACGCTGTGTCCCCGTGCGCAGTGCGGTCATCCGGCTAGAATGCGTCGACCTATAAGGATGTCGACCCTGAACCCACTCAGCCGCAGTTTCCGCGATTGGCTCTACGCCTTTGCCCTGGTGGGCATGCTGCTGCGCGTGAGCATGCCGCTGTGGGCCATGCCGCTGATGAGTGCCGATGGCTTCATGCTGCTGTGTACTTCGCACGGCGTGCAGTGGCAGCTCAGCGAACAGGACGACGGCAGTCCCGCCAGCCAGCAACTGCCCTGCCTGCAGTGCGGCGCGCACCTGGCCGGGGTGCAGTCCTTCCCCTTCAGTCCGCCGCCGCCCGCGGTGGCGCCGGCGCCGCTGCGTCCGCGCTTCGCCGAGCTGCTGGCGCTCAGCCCGCCGTTCCTGGTCGCGCCGCCCAACCGCGCGCCGCCGCGCGTTTCCTGATCCCAGCCGATCCGCGCCCCCCGTTGCGGGGCGTCCCGCTGTCTTTGCATTCAGGAAACATCATGACTGTCCGTCGCTCCTCGTCGGCCGCTGCCGGCCGTTATTCTCCGTTCGCCCTCGATCCGCAACGCCTGCGCTGGCAACGTGCCTTCGCCCTGTGCAGTGGCCTGGCCCTGGCTACGCCGCTGCTGGCGGCCGAGCCACAAGCGCCGGCTGCGCCCCTGCAGCTGGCCGAGCTCGAGCCCACCGTGATCACCGCCGTGCAGCAGAGCTCGCCGCTCACGGTGATCGCCAACCCCAAGGATGCGCGCCAGCCGGTGCCGGCCAGCGATGCCACCGATTACCTGAAGACCATCCCCGGCTTTTCCGCGATCCGCAGCGGCGGCACCAATGGCGACCCGGTGCTGCGCGGCATGTTCGGCTCGCGGATCAACCTGCGCAGCAACGGCGGCCTGATGCTCGGCGCCTGCCCGGGGCGCATGGACGCGCCGAGCTCGTATATCTCCCCGGAGACCTACGACCGCCTGACCGTGATCAAGGGCCCGCAGACCGTGCTCTGGGGCCCCGGTGCCTCGGCCGGCACGGTGCTGTTCGAGCGCGAGCCGGAGCGCTTCGGCGAACTGGGCAGCCGCCTGCATGCCAGCCTGCTCGGCGGCTCCAACGGCCGCTTCGACCGGGTGCTGGATGGCGCCGTCGGCGGTGAACAGGGTTACCTGCGCTTCGTCGGCAACCAGGCGCAGGCCGACGACTACCAAGATGGCGACGGCGACACGGTGCCGTCGCGCTGGAGCAAGTGGAACGGCGACATCGCCCTCGGCTGGACGCCGGATGCCGATACCCTGGTCGAGCTCAGCGCCGGCAAGGGCGACGGCGAGGCGCGCTACGCCGGGAGGAGCATGGATGGTGCGCAGTTCGCCCGCGAAAGCCTCGCCCTGCGGGTCGAGAAGAGCAACCTGGGTGGCACCCTGGACAAGCTGGAGGCGCAGCTCTACTACAACTATGCCGACCACGTGATGGACAACTTCAGCCTGCGCCAGCCCGACCCGAGCAGCATGATGCCCATGCCGATGGCCTCCCAGGTCGACCGCCGCACCACCGGCGGGCGCCTGGCCGCCACCTGGCTGTGGAGCGAGGTGGAGCTGGTCGCCGGGGTCGATGCCCTGCGCAGCGAGCACCGGGCCCGCGCCTCCCGTTACCGCATGGCGATGATGGGCCAGCCGGCGCTGTACACCGATGCCAACCAGTTCCCCTGGAACAAGGACTCGGTGATGCACAACTACGGCGCCTTCGGCGAGCTGACCTGGCACGCCGCCGAGCGCAGCCGGGTGGTCGCCGGCGCGCGCCTGGACCACGCCGATGCCACGGACTACCGGCAGACCGTCACGCACATGAGCGTGACGCGGGCCAACCCGACCGCCGGCGACCGCCGCAGCGACACCCTGCCCAGTGGCTTCGCCCGCTACGAGTACGACCTGGCCGATTCGCCGACCACCCTCTACGCCGGTCTCGGCCATGTGCAGCGCTTTCCCGACTACTGGGAGCTGTACTCGCCCAAGCGCGCGCCGGACGGCGAGGTCAATGCCTTCGACGGCATCGCCCCGGAGAAGACCACCCAGCTCGACTTCGGCCTGCAGTACGCCGGCGCAGACCTGCAGGCCTGGGCCTCCGGCTATGTCGGCCAGGTGCGCGACTACATCCTGTTCAGCTACAGCCGCAACATGATGGGCAGCCTGGTGTCCCAGGCCGACAACATCGATGCGCGCATCCTCGGCGGCGAACTGGGCGTGGCCTACGACCTGAGCGACAACTGGAACACCGATGCCACCCTGGCCTACGCCTGGGGCAAGAACAGCACGGACGACGCGGCGCTGCCGCAGATGCCGCCGCTGGAGGCGCGTCTGGGCCTGAACTACCAGCGTGACGACTGGAGTGCCGGTGCCCTGTGGCGCGTGGTGGCGGCGCAGAACCGGGTGGACGAGGGCAAGGGCAACGTGGTCGGCCAGGACTTCGGCAACAGCGCCGGCTTCGCCGTGTTCTCCCTCAACGGCGCCTATCGGGTCAGCGAGCACCTCAAGCTCAGCGCCGGCGTCGACAACCTGTTCGACAAGGACTACGCCGAACACCTCAACCGCGCCGGCGATGCCGGTTTCGGCTACCCGGCCGAGCCCGTGGCGATCGACGAGCCGGGGCGGACCCTGTGGACCAAGGTGGACCTGCGCTTCTGAGAACCTGTTTACGATCTGCTGCGCGTCGGCCATACCGCGTTAAAACTGGCCTCGGGATGCTCATTTACAGTTCGTAAACTCCGCTCCCTCGGCCGTTTGACCAGCCGAAGGCTGTTACTAACGTAGCGCCTTGTCTGGCTCTAGCTCGCGAGATCGTAAACAGGTTCTGAGTCAGGCCTGGCCACGTCCGCCCGTTCGCGGGCGTGGTCATTGTTGACGCCCATCAAGGACAGCCGCGCCCGCCCCGCGCAGCCTGTTCAGGCAGCCGGCGCCACGTGGCCCCGGAGTCCTGTTCACTGCCGGGGAGATCGTCATGCGCCATACCCACCGCTTCGCTGCTTTCGCCCTGGGCCTCGGCCTGGCCAGCCACCTCGGTCTTGCCCTGGCGGCGCCGAGCGGACGGATCTATACCGCCAACGAACGCGCGGCCTCGCTCAGTCAGGTGCAGCTCGACAGCGGCGAGGTGCGCTCCATCGCCCTGCCCATCGCGCCGCACAATGTGCAGGTGTCCCCCGACGGCAGCCTGCTGCTGGCCGTGGGCATGCCCGCCCATGACGCGCATCACGCCGGCGAGAGCGCCGGCGGGCAACTGCTGGTGTTCGCCACCGCCGCCCTCGACCAGCCGCCGTTCAGCCTGCCGGCGGGCGAGCATCCGGCCCATGTGGTGACCGACCCGGCGGGGCGGCGTGCCTTCGTGACCGACTCGGCGGCCGATCGACTGCGGGTGTTCGATCTGCAGCAACGGGCGGAAATCGCCAGCGTCGCGACCGGCCGCTATCCCCATGGCCTGCGCCTGAGCCCGGACGGGCGCACGCTGTACGTGGCCAATATGCGCGGCGACAGCGTCTCGGTGATCGACATCACCACGCTCAAGGAGACCGCGCAGATCGCCGTGAGCGGGGCGCCGGTGCAGGTCGGCTTCACCCCGGATGGCCGCCAGGCCTTCGTCTCGCTGAGTGCGAGCAACCAGCTGGGCATCATCGATACCGCCAGTCAGCGCCTGATCGGTCGCGTCGGCGTCGGCCGCACGCCGATCCAGGTGATGGCCGGCGCCGACGGCCGGCAGGTCTATGTGGCCAACCAGGGCAGCAACGAGAAACCCGATGACCGGGTCTCGATCGTCGACCTGCAGACGCGCCAGACCATCGGCAGCGTGACCACCGGCAAGGGCGCCCATGGCGTGGCGATCAGCAGCGACGGCGCCTATGTCTTCGTCAGCAATATCGAGGCGGGCAGCGTGTCGGTGATCGACACGGCCAGCCGCACGGTCGTCGCCACGCACCGGGTCGGCGCCGGGCCCAACGGCATCAGCTACGCCCCCGCCCAGGCCGAGTAGGGCGGAAGCGGCTAAGGTTATTGGAGCCTGTCTCTGCTCTCTTGAGCGTCTGGGCCGCGCGCGGCGCAGCCAGCCCGGGACGAACGCAGGAGCTGATCCATGCCCAGCCATGACCATCACTCGCCCGTACCGGCGGCCGACCTGCGCGACCCGGTGTGCGGCATGCAGGTCGCCGCCGACAGCCGCTTCCAGGCGCAGCATGCCGGGCAGACCTGGCGCTTCTGCAGCGAGCACTGTCGGCTCAAGTTCACTGCCGAGCCGCAGCGCTACCTGACGCCCGCGGAGCCGCCTGCGGCCGGCGCGGCGGACGAGACGGAATACACCTGCCCGATGCACCCGGAGATCCGCCAGCACGGCCCCGGCACCTGCCCCAAGTGCGGCATGGCCCTGGAGCCGGTGCTGCCCGTGCTGGAGGAGGAGGAGAGTCCCGAACTGCGTGACTTCACCCGGCGCTTCAGGTGGAGCCTGCCGCTGACCCTGGCCGTCACCCTGCTGGCCATGGGCGGGCATGCACTGAACCTGCTGCACGGCAGCCAGCAGAACTGGGTCGAGCTGATCCTCGCCACGCCGATCGTGCTCTGGGCCGGCTGGCCGTTCTACGTGCGCGGGGTGCGCTCGGTGCTCCAGCGCAGCCCGAACATGTGGACGCTGATCGGCCTCGGCACCGCCGCCGCCTTCCTCTACAGCCTGGCCGCCACCCTGGTACCCGGCCTGTTTCCCGACACCTTCCGCCAGGATGGACGCATTGGTGTGTACTACGAGGCGGCGGCGGTGATCATCTCGCTGACCCTGCTCGGGCAGATGCTCGAACTCAAGGCGCGCTCGCAGACCTCGGCGGCGATCAAGGCGCTGCTCGGCCTGGCGCCCAAGACCGCACGGCGGATCAACGCCGACGGCAGCGAAGAGGACATCGCCCTGGATCAGGTGCACAGTGGCGACACCCTGCGCGTACGCCCCGGCGAGAAGGTGCCGGTCGACGGCCTGGTGCTGCAGGGCGAAAGCGCGGTGGACGAGTCCATGCTCACCGGCGAGCCGCTGCCGGTGCTGAAACGGGCCGGCGATCCGCTGATCGGCGCTACGCTCAACACCCATGGCAGCCTGGTGATGCAGGCGCAGAAGGTCGGCGCGGCGACCGTGCTGGCGCAGATCGTGCAGATGGTGGTGCAGGCGCAACGCTCCAGGGCGCCGATGCAGCGCCTGGCCGACGTGATCGCCGGTTACTTCGTGCTGGTGGTGATCGCCATCGCCGCCCTGACCTTCCTCGGCTGGGGCCTGTGGGGGCCGCAGCCGAGCTGGGTGTTCGGCCTGATCAACGCGGTGGCGGTGCTGATCATCGCCTGCCCCTGCGCCCTCGGCCTGGCCACGCCGATGTCGGTGATGGTCGCCACCGGCAAGGCCGCCGGCAGCGGCGTGCTGTTCCGCGACGCGGCGGCGATCGAGAACCTGCGCAAGATCGACACCCTGATCGTCGACAAGACCGGCACCCTCACCGCCGGCCACCCGGCCTTCCACAGCGTCGAGCCGGCGCCCGGCTTCGCCGCCGACGAGGTGCTGCGCCTGGCCGCCAGCCTCGACCAGGCCAGCGAGCACCCTCTGGGCCGGGCCATAGTCGAGCAGGCCCGCGCCGCCGGGCTGAGCCTGAGTGCGGCGGAGAACTTCGTCTCGCTCTCCGGCATCGGCAACCGCGGACGGATAGCCGGGCGCCAGCTGCACCTGGGCAACAGCCTGCTGATGGCCGAGGCCGGGGTCGCCACCGCGGCGCTGCAGGGCCGCGCCGAACAACTGCGCGGTGACGGCACCAGCATCATGTATCTGGCGGTGGATGGCGTGCTGGCCGGCCTGCTGGCGGTGGCCGACCCGATCAAGCCGACCTCGCAACTGGCGGTCGAGCGCCTGCAGGCCGCCGGGGTGCGGGTCATCATGGCCACCGGTGACGGCCTCACCACCGCCCGCGCGGTGGCCCGCCAGCTGGGCATCGCGGAGGTCCACGGCGAGGTCAAACCGCAGGACAAGGAACGCCTGGTGGCCAGCCTGCAACAGGCCGGGCACCGGGTGGCGATGGCCGGCGACGGGATCAACGACGCCCCCGCCCTGGCCCGCGCCGACGTCGGCATCGCCATGGGCACCGGCACCGATGTGGCGATGCACAGCGCCCAGGTCACCCTGGTCAAGGGCGATCTGCTGGGCATCCTGCGGGCCCGCAGCCTGTCGCTGGCCACCGTGCGCAACATGCACCAGAACCTGAGCTTCGCCTTCCTCTACAACGCCATGGGCATTCCCCTGGCCGCCGGCCTGCTCTACCCGCTGAGCGGGCACCTGCTGTCGCCCATGATTGCCGCCCTGGCCATGAGCCTGAGTTCCGCCTCGGTGGTGTTCAACGCGTTGCGCCTGCGCCGGGTCTCGCTCGATTGAGGGCGAAGGTGCTTGACCTTGCCATCATGGCAAGGCCGAGGATCAGTGCAAGGCCCGGCGAACTGCGCCGGAGCCGGCCACGGGCAACGCTCAAGGGGGAATGTGTGATGAAGACTATCGAACTGCAGGTCGACGGCATGAGTTGCGGCGCCTGCGTCAAGCGGGTCGGCGCCGCGCTGGGTTCGCTCGCCGGCGTCGGCGAGGTACGGGTCGACCTGGCTGGCGGCAAGGTCAGGGTCGAGGCCGAAGTCGACAGCCGGGAACTGCTGGCCGCCCTGCAACAGGCCGGCTACCCGGCCCGCGTGCTCGGCCCTGCCAATCCGGCCGAAGCCCGCCAGGCCGCTGGCTGTGGCGGCTCCGGCTGTTGCTGCCGGTGACACCGGCGGCCGCTCAGTTCAGCCGGTAGCGGGCCAGTTCTTCGGGCGAGAGCACGTGCATGCGCTGCGGGTCGATGCTGTGCATCTGCGCGACCAGGCTGCTCGGGATGCTCATTTCCTGAAGGTAGGCCGCCGGGTTGTAGCGCACCCCGTTGGCCGCCGGCTCGGCGCGGGCCGAATCGCCGTTCGGGTAATAGGGCCGGTGGATGCCGACATAGCCGCGCACGGTCCTGGCGCGGCCGGCCGCCAGCAGGTAGACGCAGCTGCCCTGGCAGACGCCGGTGGACGGCACCAGGGTGCTGAAGCCGGTTTCGCGCAGCAGGCGGCCCATGCGGATGGCCTCCTGCACGCCGCCGCCGATGCTGTCCAGCAGCACGACTTTCTGCGCGAACTGCCCCGGATTGCCCTTGATGCCCTGCAGCAGCTCCTCGTAGTCGCCGGGGGCGATGTCTTCCGAGACCTTGGCCACCAGCATGCGGCCGATGCTCTTGTGCTGCACGGCCTCCACCTCCACCTTGGCCTGCGCGGTGGCCGCGCCCAGGGTGGTGGTGCAGAGGAGGGCGACCCGGATTAAGCGGCGGTTCATGGTGCAGGCAGCTCCTCGAGGAAGGCGGGGGAGGCGGGGGAGGCGGGGGAGGCGCCGAAGATACCTGCAAGTGCCGCGTCCCGCACTAGGCGGATGTCAGGCCCGCACGCTGCGGGTGTTGGCCGTTGCCCTGTTCCTGGCTGGCCGTTTGAGACCTCATACGCCGCGCGATGCTGTTTTAGTGTGAATGGCATCGAGATGAGCAGGCGTTCGGGGGGATCTATGCAGGCAGGGCAGAACGGGGGCCGGGGGGCGGCCGGCGGCTGGTGCGGCTGGGCCGTCATGCTGGGGCTGTGCGCGCTGCTCGGCGGTTGCGGCGAGGAGGCGCCGGCTCGTACCAGCGATGCGCAGGCGGTGCCGGCCGATGCGGCGCTGGCGCAGCTGTACGGCGCCAGCTGCCGGCAGTGCCATGCCAACCCGGCCGCCGGCGCGCCGCTGACCGGCGATGCCGTGGCCTGGGCGCCGCGCCTGGCCAAGGGCATGGATACCCTGCTGGAGCACAGCATCAACGGCTTCCAGGGCATGCCGCCGATGGGGCTGTGCATGCAGTGCACGGCAGAGGAGTTCCAGGCGCTGATCGAGTTCATGGCGACGGCGAAGCCGGCGGAGGGCCGCTGACATGGGCCAGCCATTCTCCCGCCGCCAGCTGTTGCAGCGTGCCAGCCTGCTGGGCGCCTGCCTGGCGTTGCCGGGCCGCGCGCTGTGGGCCGACGCGGCAAGCGCGCCGCGCCCCATCCCCTGGCGCAACTGGTCCGGGGCGCAGAGTTGCCTGCCGCTGGAGCGGCTGGCGCCGAAGAGCCTGGACGAGTTGGTCCAGGTCATCCGCCAGGCGCCGGGCAAGATCCGCCCGGTCGGCTCGGGGCATTCCTTCAGCGCGCTGGTGCCCACCGACGGCACCCTGCTCTCGCTCAGCCACTTCGCCGGGCTGCTGGAACATGACGGGCAGAGCCTGCAGGCCGAGTTCGCCGGCGGCACGCCGATGGCGCAGATGGGCGCACCGCTCAAGGCGGTCGGCCAGGCCCTGGTCAACATGGCCGACATCGATTACCAGACGCTGGCCGGGGCGATCGCCACCTCGACCCACGGCACCGGCATCGGTTTCGGCTCCTATTCCGCCCAGGTCTGCGCCCTGCAACTGGTCAGCGCCGCCGGCGAGGTGCTCGACTGCAGCCGCGAGAACAATCGCGCGCTGTTCGACGCCGCGCGTGTGTCGCTCGGCGCCCTCGGTGTGGTGACCCGCGTGCGCCTGCAGAACCGCGCCGCCTACCGGCTGCGCGAGCGCCAGTGGCTCGCCAGGACCGAAGAGCTGCTGGAGGACATCGACAACCTCAAGCGCGACAACCAGCACTGGGAAATGCTGGTGGTCACCCACTCCGACTACGCCCTGGCGGTGGCGCTGAACGAGACCGAGGAGCCGAGCACGCCGCCGCTGGCGCCGGACGAGGAGGGCGGCAACGGCTTCATCGGGCTGATCGAGGGGCTGGACAAGCACCTCAGCGATTACCCCGAGCTGCGCCGCAGCCTGCTCAACAACATGCGCCACCTGGCCAGCTTCGAGGAGCGTGTGGGCGACTCCCATGAAATCTTCGCCAATGTGCGCAACGTGCGTTTCAACGAGATGGAGTACTCGGTGCCGGCCGAGCACGGCCCGGCCTGCCTGCGCGAGATCCTCAAGCGCATCGACGACGGCAACCTGCGCACCTGGTTTCCCATCGAGTACCGCTACGTCCAGGCCGACGACATCCCCCTGAGCATGTTCGAGGGGCGCGACAGCTGCGCGATCTCGGTGCACCAGCACTATGCGATGGACCATCACAACTTCTTCGCCGCGATCGAGCCGATCTTCTGGAAGTACCAGGGCCGGCCGCACTGGGGCAAGTTGCACAGCCTGGGTGCGCGCCAGCTGGAGGCGCTGTACCCGCGCTGGAAGGCATTCACCGAGGTGCGCCAGGCGCTGGACCCGCGCGGGCGTTTCGTCAACGCGCACCTGGCCGGCCTGTTCGGTCTCGCCTGAGGGAAGTAGATGAAGCGACGTTCTTTCGTACTGGCCGGCCTGGGCGCCGGCGGGCTGCTGGCCGCCGCCGGGCTGCGTCCGGGGGATCGGGGCCAGCCGCACGACGCCTATTTCCAGGCGCTGAACCGGGAGCTCAAGGCCAACGGGCCGATGCGCCCGGCGCTGGTCATCGACCTCGACCGCCTCGATCACAACATCGAGGTGGTGCGCCAGTTCCTCGCCCGCAGCGGCAAGCAGCTGCGCCTGGTGGAGAAGTCGCTGCCGGCCCCCGATCTGTTGCGCTACATCGGCGAGGGCCTCGGCACCCGGCGGCTGATGTCCTTCCACCAGCCCTTTCTCAATCACGATGCGCGGCTGTTTCCCGAGGCCGACATCCTGCTCGGCAAGCCGCTGCCGGTACGCTCGGCGCAGCTGTTCTACCAGCGCCATCGCGGCCCTTTCGACCCGGCCCGCCAGCTGCAATGGCTGATCGACACCCCCGCACGCCTGCAGCAGTACCTGGCCCTGGCCCGGGGGCTGGGCACGCGGCTGCGGATCAACATCGAGCTGGACGTCGGCCTGCATCGCGGCGGCGTGGGCGACACCCAGGCGCTGGCGCCGCTGCTGCAGCTGATCGCGGATAACCCGCAGCATCTGGAGTTCGCCGGGTTCATGGGCTACGACCCCTTCGTCGGCATGAACCTGCCGGAGCTGCTCGGCACCCAGGACGAGCTGCTGGCCAAGGTGCTGGCGCTGTACCAGGGCCAGGTGGACTTCACCCGCCAGCGCTTCCCGGCCCTGTGGCGCGCGGGGCTGACCCTGAACACCGCCGGCAGCCCCAGCTACCGCGCCCACGAGCGGGAGTCGCTGAGCAGCGAGGTGGCGATCGGCACCGGCCTGCTCAAGCCCAGCCATTACGACCTGCCGTCGCTGGCCGAGCATCAGCCGGCCGTCTATATCGCCACGCCGGTGCTCAAGCACACCGGGGCGCTGCGCATCCCGGCGCTGGACGAGAAGTCGCGGCTGCTGTCCTGGTGGGACGTCAACCAGCGCGAAACCTTCTTCATCTACGGCGGCAACTGGATGGCCGATCCGGTGTCGCCCGCGGGGCTGCAGCTGAGCGGCCTGTACGGGCGCAGCTCGAACCAGGAACTGGTCAACGGCTCGCCGGCGGTGCGCCTGGCGGTGGACGACCAGGTGTTCCTGCGGCCGACCCAGAGCGAGTCGGTGCTGCTGCAGTTCGGCGACCTGCTGGCCGTGCGCGGCGGCCGAATAGTCGAGCGCTGGCCGGTGTATCAGGAGTCCTGAATCAGGTGCGCCGTGGCGCACCCTGCGGCCTAGGGCTGCGCGGCGATACGCTGCTTCGCCGTGCGCGGGGTCACCCCGGTCCAGCGCTTGAAGGCGCGGCGGAAGTTGCGCACGTCGCTGAAGCCGGTGGCGCAGGCCACGTCGATCAGCCGGTTGTCGTGCTGGCCGAGCAGTTGCAGAGCGCGGGTGCGGCGCAGCTCGTCGACTATGCCGTGGTAGCTCAGGCCCGCCTCGCCGATGCGCCGGCGCAGGGTGCGCTCGCTGAGGTTCAACTGGCTGGCCAGCTGGCTCAGCGAAGGCGGCGCGCCGAGGTTCTTGCGCACCTCGCGCTCGATGGTTTCGACCAGGTCGCTCAGGCCCTGATCCTGGCGAATGGTGCCGTCCAGCAGCAGGCAGGTCTCGGCGACGACATAGTCGTCGCGGGTCGGCAGCGGCAGCTCCAGCCAGCTGGCCGGGAACTGCATCAGGTTGTGCTCGCCGGCGAAGCGCAGCGGGCAGCGGAACAGCTCGGCATAGCGCTGCGCGTGGGGCGGGCTGGGGTGCTGCACCTCGATGCGGCTGGCGACCAGGTCCTGGCCGGTGAGGAAGCGCACGATGGCCAGGCTGCTGGAAAACGCCTCTTCCAGATAGAACGCCGCCACCTCCTGGTCGAAGAAGCGTGGCGTGGCATGGATCAGCACCTGGTTGCCGGCCAGCTCCATGCGGTAGTCGAGCAGGCTGCCGATGTGCCACTGGTAGCGCAGCGCCAGTTGCAGCGCCGTGCCCAGGTCCGGGCTGGCCAGCATGGCCAGCCCCACCAGGCCCCAGGACACCGGCGTCTGCCGGCTGCCGACGGTCAGGCCCAGGCCGCTGTCGCCGAGCAGCTGCCGGGCGCGGCGCACCAGCTGGTAGCTCTGGCGGAAGGACAGGCGGTAGTCCGGTCGTTGCAGATCCTCCGGGGCGAAGCCCAGGCCGCGGCACAGCAGCGCCGGGTCATGGCCGCAGGCGACCGCGTACTGCAGCAGGAAGCGGGAGATCTGCGGTGGCGCCGAGGCCTCCGAATAGCGCGGATCGATGATGGGTTTCATGGCCAGTGCCCCCTGACTGCCCGAGCGGTTGTCGTCGGGCAGTGTGCCGCAAATGCCGGGCGAGGAATGTGTTTGCAAATGTGACGGGCCTTCTGAGCCCTCATTTTTGTCCGTTTTGGCCCCATGCCGGTTTTTTTGTTGCCGTTAATTTCAACCGGACTCAGGAGGTGCATATGTCATACAACAAAAGCAAGATGGCATTGGCAGTTGGGCTGGGGCTGTGGGGGACGCAGCTGCAGGCTTTCGAGATCGATACCGGGCCCCATCTGACGACCTCGCTGGAGAGCGTCGCCGAGTTCACCTCGGTGTACCGCACCAGCGCGCCCGAGCGCATCGAGAGCGGCGGGCAGAACGTCTTCATCAACAACAACGACGGCAGCGAGTACTACGACCGCGGCTTCGTCGCCAACGAGTTCAAGCTGACGTCCGAGCTGCACCTGCGCACCGAGCAGGACGGCCTGTTCGTTCGTGGTACCGCCTGGTACGACACCCAGCTGATGGACCACGATCCCAGCGGCGACGGCTTCGACACCCACAACACCGACAGCGACCAGCGCTACCCCTCCGACCTGGAGAACCGCGCCGGCCACCGCGCGCGCCTGCTCGATGCGTATCTCTATACCAACCGCTATCTCGGCGAGATGCCGGCCAGCCTGCGCCTGGGCCGCCAGGTGATCAACTGGGGCGAGGGCATCTACTACGCCGACGGGATCAACGTGATCAACCCGGTGGACATCGGCCGGGTGGTGCTGCCCAACGCCAGCCTCAAGGATGCCCTGCTGCCGACCAACATGGTCTCGGCTCAGCTCGGCCTGAGCGATGCGTTCAACCTCGAGGCCTTCTATGGCCTGGAGTGGAAGGGCCACGAGCTGATCCCCACCGGCGCCTTCCTCAACAACCAGGACTACTTCGGCAAGGGCAGCAACGGCGTGCTGGTCGACTTGCGCAACGAACTGGGCGGCCTGGCCGAGCTGGTGCCGGGGCTCAACGGCGAGAACGGCATAGTCGCCGGCGCCCGCTATGGCGAGGAGCACGATGCCCGCGACGACGGCCAGTTCGGCGTGGCCCTGCGCTACCTGGCCGAGGAGTGGAACAACACCGAATTCAGCCTGTATTACCTCAACTACCACAGCAAGGTGCCGTTCCTGCGCATCCAGAAGGGCCAGTCGTTTGCCTGTTCGGCGGGCACGGGCGGACGCTTCAGCGAGGTCTGCGGCTTGGCCCAGGCCTTCGATCCGGCCTCGGTGCCGCTGGTCGACGGCCTGGCCCTGCTCGACAGCACCTACTACGACTTCATCTACCCCGAGGACATCCGCCTGTTCGGCCTCAGCGTGTCCGGCACCATCGGCGACACCAGCGTGGCCGGCGAGCTGGCCTACCGGCCCAATGCACCGCTGGAGCCGTCGATGGTCTATGAGCTGGAGGCCCTGGCCGAGGGGGCGCTGGGCGCCGGCGGGGCGAGCGGCGGCAGCATCGACCTGGGCGAGTTCGGCGACGCCTCGGCCAACGACCCGCGGCGCAGCATCGACCTGTACCGACGCCACGAGCTGTATACCGGCTCGCTCTCGACCATCCACACCTTCGGTCCGCTGCTGGGTCTGGATGACCTGATCATGCTCGGCGAGGTGGCCTTCAACCATGTGCCGGGCAGCCTGCTCGACTCGGCCAACTACGCCTACCTGGACTCCTTCGCCTGGGGCTACACGCTGAACTTCTCCGGCCTGATCCAGGACGTGCGGCCGAACTTCGACCTGCTGCCGGGGCTGACCTTGCGCCAGGACGTGTCCGGCACCTCGCCGTCGCTCAACGAGAATTTCATCCAGGGACGCAAGTCGGCGACCCTCGAACTGGGCGCCAAGTACGGCCAGAAGCTGGCCGGCAAGCTCGGTTACACCTCGTTCTGGGGCGCGCGCAAGGACAACGCGCTGATCGACCGCGACCACGTCGCCCTCAACCTCTCCTACTCCTTCTGACGGCAGGAACCCCCATGACTAGACAAGCTTTGCGTGCCGGTTGCCTCCTGCTCTCCCTCGGCCTGCTGCTGCCGCAGGCGGCCCAGGCCAAGGTCAGTGCCGAGCAGGCGGCGCAGTTGAATGACCGCCTCACCCCGTTCGGCGCCGAGCGCCAGGGCGACGCCGGCGCGGGGATTCCCGCGTGGACTGGCGGCCTGAGCCAGGCCCCGGCCGGCTACGGCGGCCCCGGCAGTTTCCATGTCGATCCCTTCGCCGGCGAACAGCCGTTGCGGGTGATCGACGCACAGACCCAGCAGGCCGATGCGGCCAATCTCAGCGAGGGGGTCAAGGCGCTGTTCAAGGCCTACCCGCAGAGCTTCAAGGTGCCGGTCTACCCCAGTCATCGCAGCTTTGCCGCGCCCCAGGAGATCTATCAGAACACCTTGAACAATGCCCAGCAGGCGACCCTGGCCGCCGGTGGCAATGGCCTGGTCGGTGCCTACGCGGGGATTCCGTTCCCGCTCCCGGCGGACGGCCGCGAGGCGATCTGGAACCACATCGCCCGCTGGCAGGGGCGTTACATCGATGAGGTCGCCGTCACCGCCCAGGTCACCGCCAGCGGCAGTTACTCGGTTCTGCGCGAGCGCATCCAGCTGCTCTCCAACTACTACCATCCGCAGAAGGATGCCGGCAGCCTGAACAACCAGCTCTACGCCTATGCCAGCGAACTGCTGCCGCCCTCGCGTGACGTCGGCCGGGCCTTGCTGGTGCACGAGCCCATCGACCAGGTCGCCGAGCCGCGCTCGGCGTGGATCTACAACCCCGGTCAGCGCCGGGTGCGCCGCGCGCCGACCCTGGCCTACGACACGCCGATCGACGGCATCTACGCCGACGATACCGACATGTACAACGGCGCCATCGACCGCTACGACTGGACGCTGGTCGGCAAGCGCAACCTGCTGGTGCCCTACCACAACTACGCCATGGAGCAGCCGGGACGCCCGGCCGACGAGCTGATCAAGCCCGGCCACCTCAACCCCGAGCTGACCCGCTGGGAAATGCACCGCGTGTGGGTGGTCGAGGCGACCCTGCGTGCCGGTCAGCGCCATGTGCACGCCAAGCGCCGCTTCTACCTCGACGAGGACAGCTGGTACGCCCTGATGGTGGAAAACTACGACGCCCGCGGCGAGCTGTGGCACGTCAACCTGGCCTTCAGCAAGAACGCCTACGAGGTGCCCACCATCGCCCCGGTGAATCTGGTGTTCCACGATCTGATCGCCCGCAGCTATACGGTGCTCGGCCTGCGCAACAACGAGAAGGCGCCGCGGCAGTTCCTCCTGGCGGCGCCCCCGGAGAGCTACTTCACCCCGGGCAGCCTGCGGCGCAAGGGCACGCAGTAGAGCCTTGTCGGCGCCTGGGGCCGGCCTCCTGGCGCCATGCCGCTCGCACCGCACACCTCCCCCCGAACAGGCGCCCCGGCGCCTGTTCGCACTTTGCGGGTGACGGCCCCCGGTAAAACCCGCAAAATACGGCCAATCCGGCTGCCTGGCAGCCCGTTCCTTTCGCGACTGGAGTAACCCGCACCACCATGCGCATGCGCCTGATGCTGCTGGGCGGCGGCAATGCCCTGGGGCAGGCGCTGATCCGCCTGGGGGCCGAGGAAGATATCGGCTTTCTGGCCCCACGCCCGCCCGAGGGCGGCTGGGATGTGGCCAGCCTGACCCAACTGCTCGATGACACGCGCCCCGATGCGCTGATCAATCTCGCCTACTACTTCGACTGGTTCCAGGCCGAGACGGTCGACGAGGCGCGCTTCGCCCAGCAGGAGCGGGCCCTGGAGCGCCTCGCCGAGCTGTGCCAGCACCACAATATCGTCCTCCTGCAGCCGTCCAGTTACCGGGTGTTCGACGGCTCGCGGGCCACCGCCTACAGCGAGAAGGACGAGCCGGTGCCGCTGGGCCTGCGCGGCCAGGCGCTGCGGCGCATCGAGCAGTGCGTGCGGGCCACCTGCCCGCGGCATGTGCTGCTGCGTTTCGGCTGGCTGCTGGACGACAGCGCCGACGGCCTGCTCGGGCGTTTCCTGCGCCGCGCCGAGCTGGAGCAGGAGCTGTTCATGGCCGATGACCGGCGCGGCAATCCGACCCTGGTCGACGATGCCGCGCGGGTGATCATCGCCGTGCTCAAGCAGCTCGACTGCCAGATCCCGCTGTGGGGCACCTACCATTACGGCGGCCACGAGGCGACCACGCCGCTGGCCCTGGGCCAGGCGATCATCGGCGAGGCGCGGCCGCTGCATCAGCTGCACGTGCGCGAAGTCAGCCCGCAGGCGCACGCCGCGCGCCCGGATGCCGCCGACGAGCCGCAGCACGCGGTGCTGGCCTGCAAGAAGATCCTGCACACCTTCGGCATCAAGCCGCGCGCCTGGCGCTCGGGCCTGCCGGCCCTGCTTGACCGCTACTACCGACATCACTGAGGCCGCATGAGCGACTTGCCCATCCTGATCACCGGCGGCGCCGGCTTTATCGGCTCGCACCTGGCCGATGCCCTGCTCGCCGCCGGCTACCGCGTACGCGTGCTGGACAACCTGTCCACCGGCAAGCGCAGCAACCTGGCCCTGGACAACCCGCGCCTGCAACTGCTCGAAGGCGACGTGGCCGATGCGGCGCTGGTGCGCCAGGCGGTCGGCGGTTGCCAGGCGGTCGCCCACCTGGCGGCGGTGGCTTCGGTGCAGGCCTCGGTCGACGACCCGGTGAGTACCCACCAGAGCAACTTCATCGGCACCCTCAACCTCTGCGAGGCCATGCGCGAGGCCGGCGTGCGGCGGGTGGTGTTCGCCTCCAGCGCGGCGGTGTACGGCAACAATGGCGAGGGCGTGGCGGTGCGCGAGGACACGCCCAAGGCGCCGCTGACCCCCTACGCCGCGGACAAGCTGGCCAGCGAGCACTACCTGGACTTCTACCGGCGCCAGCATGGCCTGGAACCGGCGGTCTTCCGCTTCTTCAATATCTTCGGCCCGCGCCAGGACCCGTCCTCGCCCTATTCGGGGGTGATCAGCATCTTCACCGAGCGCGCCTTGGCGGGATTGCCGATCAGCGTGTTCGGCGATGGCGAGCAGACCCGCGACTTCTTCTATGTCGCCGACCTGGTGCCGCTGCTGGTGCAGGCCCTGGGCATGCCGCAGGTGGCCGTCGGCGCGGTGAACGTCGGGCACAACCAGGCGGTCAGCCTGAATCAGCTGCTGGCGGCGATCCGGGCCGTACTCGGCCAGTTGCCGGCGGTCAGCCATGGCGCCGCGCGCCCCGGCGATATCCGCCACTCGCGAGCGGACAACGGCCTGCTGCTGGAGCGCTTCGCCTGCACACCGGCCACGCCGCTGCAGGTCGGCCTGGCGCGCCTGCTGGGACGCTGAGCGGCCCGGCCGGGCACAAAAAAGCCGCGCAATGCGCGGCTTTTTGTTGGGCGGCTAGGCGCGGTTTAGAACTTGTAGCCCAGGCCGACCATGTACACGAACGGATCGACATCGACGTCGACTTCGACTTCGCCGAGGGCGTTGTGGTCGAGGGTCGCGGTGGTGTCGATGTCGATGTAGCGCACCTGGGCGTTGATCAGCAGGTTGTCGTTGAGCATGTAGTCCATGCCCACCTGGTAGGCCAGGCCCCACGAATCGTCGAGTTCCAGGTTGCTGAAACCGTTGTTTTCCTGGCGGCTGCTCAGGTCTTCATCGAAGAAGATGGTGTAGTTGATGCCCAGGCCGACATAGGGCTGGAAGGCGGATTTGCTGTCCAGCGGGTAGTACACGGCGCTCAGGGTCGGCGGCAGGTGCTTGATGTCGCCGAGGCTGCCATCGATGGTGCCGGCAGGAGTGCCCAGCGCAGCGTCGACGCCTTTCACGCCCACTTCGTGGCTGAACGGGGTGGCGGCCAGCAGCTCGATACCGATGTTGTTGGTGACCATGTAGGCGAAGTTCAGGCCCAGCTGGGTGTCGCTGTCCAGGGTGGCTTTGGTGCCGGCGACGTCGGCGCCGCCGACTTGCAGCTCGCCGCTGTCTTCTTGCGGGTCGACGGTGGCAGCACCGGCGCGAACGATGATGTCACCCGCCTCGAAGGCCTGGGCCATCGGCGCCGCAACGGCGAGGGCGAGAAGGGATGCGGTCAGCAGGGACTTGCGCATGGTGTGCTCCAATCAGTTTTAGGAATGTGTTGGCTGAGTGGATTGTCAGCCAACCCGATGGAGGCACTTGTTGACCCAGCTCAATAGCCGGAAGTGTTGTAGGGCTTTCGGGGTGCGTCAATCTGGCACACCCCTGGCCATCACATCTCGTAGGGGTAGATCTTCTCGGCCTGCATCTGGTAGCCGGCTTCGGCCAGCTCGCTGCTGATCTGCGCGACCTTGAGCGGGCCCTCGATCCAGAACGGCTGGTACAGGGCGTCCATCAGCACGCCCAGCTCGCTGGTGACGTGGACGATCTGGTTCGACGGCGGCGGTGGCACGTGGATGCAGGCGCCGAAGTAGGGGACGAAGAGGAATTCGGTGACCCGGCCTTCTTCGGTCACATCCAGCGGCACGATGTAGCCAGGCAGTTTCACCTGCTGACCGTCGAGCGCCTTGATCACTGGCGCCGCCGGCGACTGCTGGGTGGCGGCCGGGGCGCTTTCGGCGGCGAGCTGGTCGGCCAGCTGGCTCAGGTCATGCAGCGGGGCGCCCGGTTGCGCCTGTACCGGCGCACCGGCCGGGACCAGCTCGCTCCAGGTCAGCTCGCGGGCATCCGCCGCCCACAGGGGCGTGGTGCAGAACATCAGCAGGGCGAGCAGGGCACGCAACATCCAACACCTCACAATCGAATCGACAGGCCATCGGCCAGGGACTGCCGATAGGCGCGCCAGGCCGGCACGCTGCCCATCAGCAGGGCGGCGGCCAGAATAGCGCCGAGCAGCGTCCACTCATAGCCGCTGGGCAGGTTCAGCGGCAGGTACAGGCCATAGTGCGCCTGCACATAGCCCTGGCTGGCGGCGATGCCCAGGTAGAGCAGGGCCAGGCCGAGCAGCACGCCGGCCAGGGCCAGGGCCAGGGCTTCCAGCACCAGCAAACCGGCGATATGCCAGGGCCGCGCGCCCACCGAGCGGAGGATGGCCATCTCCCGGCGGCGTTCGTTGAGGCTGGTGAGGATGGCCGTGAGCATGCCGATCAGCCCGGTCAGCACGACGAACAGCGAGACCACGAACAGCGCCTTCTCGGCCACGCCCATCAGGCTCCACAGCTCCTGCAGGGCCACCCCGGGCAGGATCGCCAGCAGCGGCTCGCCGCGGTATTCGTTGACCTGGCGCTGCACGGCGAAGGTGGCGATCTTGCTTTTCAGGCCGAGCAGGACGGCGGTGATCGCCTTGGGCTGCAGGCCCATCGCGCGCGCCTGCTCGGCCGAGACCTTGCCGGCGCCGCGCGCCGGCACGCCGTTTTGCCAGTCGACATGCAGCGCCTCCATGCCGGCCAGGGAGATGTGCAGGGTGCGGTCCACCGGCGTGCCGGTGCGGGCGAGGATGCCGGTCACGGTGAAGGGCTTGTCGTCGTGCTGGGTCAGGCTGACCGTGCTGACTCCGTGGGCCAGGACGATCTTGTCGCCCAACTTGTAGTGCAGCGCCTGCGCCACTTCGGCGCCGAGCACCACTTCGAACAGGTCGGCGAACGGCTTGCCCTCGGTCAGCTGCAGGCTCTGCCCGCGGCCGTAGTGGTAGTGGGCGAAGTAGCCGACATCGGTGCCCATCACCCGGTAGCCGCGGTGCGAGTCGCCCAGCGACAGCGGGATCGCCCACTGCACCTGCGGGTGTTTGGCCAGGGTCTCGAAGCTGTCCCAGCGGATGTTGTTGGTGGCGTTGCCGATGCGGAACACCGAATACAGCAGCAGGTTCACGCTGCCGGACCGGGCGCCGACTATCAGGTCGGTGCCGCTGATGGTGCTGGCGAAACTGGTGCGTGCCTCATTGCGCACCCGTTCGACGGCGAGCAGCAGGCACACCGACAGGGCGATGGCGAACACCGTGAGCAGGGCGGTGAAGCGGCGGTTGTTGAGGCTGGCCAGGGCGATATGTAGCAGGTGCATCTCAGACCTCCTCGACGCGGCTGGCGCGGTTCAGCTCGGCCAGCGACAGGCTGCGGTCGAACAGCGGCGCCAGGCTCTGGTCGTGGCTGACGAACAGCAGGCTGGCGCCGGCCGCGCGGCATTCGGCGAACAGCAGCTGGAGGAAAGCCTCGCGGGCATCAAAGTCGAGCGCCGAGGTCGGTTCGTCGGCGATCACCAGTTCCGGCTGGCCGATCAGCGCGCGGGCGGCGGCGACCCGTTGCTGCTGGCCGATTGACAGCGAGTCGGCGCGGCGTTCGAGCAGTGCGGCGGGCAGCCCGAGGTGGCCGAGCAGGTGGGCGGCGGCCTGGTCGATACTGCCGTGGCGCTGTGCGGCGCGCTGGGCCCGGCTGCGCGAGAAGCGGCAGGGCAGCTCGACGTTCGCCCTGACGGACAGGAAGGGCAGCAGGTTGAACTGCTGGAAGATATAGCCGGTGTGGTCGACGCGGAAGCGATCACGGGCGCCCGAGGACAGGCGGCCGAGATCGCTGCCGAGCAGGCGCACCCGGCCGCGACCGGGCTGCTGCACGCCGCCGAGCAGGCCGAGCAGGGTGGTCTTGCCGCTGCCGCTGGGGCCCTTGAGGAACAGGCTCTCGCCGCGTTGCAGGGTGAAGGCGGGGATATCCAGCAGCTCGGCCTGGCCGGGCCAGGCGAAACCGAGGTCGGTGAGTTCGATCAGTGGGTCGGACATGGTCGGGCCAATGGCGGACGAAGGGCACAGCATAGGGAGTTTGCCGCGGCAGGTGTAGACGGCTCTGTGCAGGGTGCGCCGTGCGCACCAGGGGCCTGTGCGTGGCGGGTGGGGCACCCTGCGCAGGGATGATCAGAACGTCAGGCGCGAGTTGCCCGGGCTGAGCGTCGTGCCCTGCTGGCCGCTGGGGCCGATCAGCTGGACGTCGAGCTTTTCGGTGCCGGGGAAGCTGCCGAAGAAGCTGCCCAGCTCCAGGGTTTGCAGGGCTGCGGGCGTGGCGCAGTCGAACTGGTAGTGGGCGCTGATATCGCTGTGGCCCGGTTCCCCCCCCTGCTCGTCGTCTGCGTCCGCGGCGAACAGGGCCCCCTGCAACTCATGTTCCTTGAGTGCGCACTTGGCTTCGATGGGCAAGGCGAACAGGGCCTGCGGTTGCTCCAGTTGCCGGCGTGCGGCGGCGACCTTGGCCTGGTCCGCCGCGCTGCTGGCGGCATGCTCGAAGCCGAGCAGGTTCATCGCCGGGCTCTCCAGCTGGATCTCCAGGGTATTGCCGTCCAGCACCACATTCAGGCTGGCCACGCCGTGCTCGTGCTTGTCCAGGCTGCCGTGCTCCTCGTGGCCATGCTCATGGCTTTGAGCGTGTGCAGCCGCCAGCGGCAGCAGGGCGAAGGGCAGGGCGAGCAGAAAGTGGCGCATGGTGGACTCCGGGCAAAAAGATGGTGTGGTTATGTTATAACAAGTTTTTGGCGGAGTTGGCCAGCGGGTTTGGCGGCACGGAGCGGGCGTGGCAGCATGCCGGCAGTTGAGCGAGGAGTGGGGCATGTTGCGCATCAAGGGGCGGATCGGCGAGTGGCCGGTGGACCTGACAGTGGAAATGGATCGGGAAGACTGGGCGCAACTGGCGGCGCTGTTGCCCCGCGACAGCGCCGTAGCGCTGGCACCGGCACCGGTGGCCGCCGTGGCAACAGCTCAGGATGGCCTGTGGCAGACCGCGCAGGAGTTGCTGCAGCGCGCCGGCACGCTGGAGGGGCCGCAGTTGCTCGCCGAGCTGGCTGCCCTGGCCGGCAGTGCCACGGCCGGCAAGCGCCTGCTGGTGCGCCTACGCCATTGCCCGCAGGTGCAGATAGAAAGCGGCGCCGAAGCGCCGCTGTATCGCTGGATCGGCTGATCAGCCGGCCTGGTTGACCCGTATGCCCGGCGCGCCGCATTCAAGCTGCGCGCGCAGGTCGGCGGGGATGGCGGTCTTGGCGAAGCTCTGCGCATCGACCATCACGTAGGTGACTTCGCTGCGTGCCACCAGGCGCTGCTCGGCCTGCTGGATGATCTCCACCAGCAGGCTGTAGGAGGTGGTGCCCAGGCGCAGGGTCTGCACCTGGATGACCAGCACGTCATCGAAGCGCGCCGGCGAACTCCAGTCGGTGCTCATGCGCACCACCTGGCTGTCCAGGCCGCGGTCGAGCAGGTACTGATAGCTGCCAAACAGCGCGCGGTAGAACTCGGTGGCGGCCACGTCGATGTAGTCGCCGTAGCGCGCGTTGAATACCACCTGCTGGGCGTCGCACTCGCCGTAGCGCACCCGCAGCAGTAGTTGGAAGGGCTGGGTCATATCAAAGCCTGTGCGATCTTCTGAATTAGAGCCAGACAAGGCAAAAACGGCCGAGGGCGCGGAGTTTACAAGTTGTAAATGAGCAGCCCGAGGCCGTTTTTAACGCAGTATGGCCGACAGTCAGGAGATCGTTTCTCAGTAAATGGCCTGGTACAGCTTGCGCCGGTAGAGGGTCACCAGCGGGTGGTCGTTGCCGAGCAGGTCGAACACCTGCAGCAGGGTCTTGTGGGCGATGCCCTCGGCATAGCTGCGGTTGCGCACGAACAGCTTGAGCAGGCCATCCAGCGCCGCCTCGTACTGCTGGCGCGCCAGTTGCTGGATGGCCAGCTGGTAGGTGGCCTCGTCGTCGTTGCCGTCCTGGGCCAGGCGGCTCTTCAGCTCGGCGCTGTCCGGCAGGTCGGCGGCCTGGCGCAGGAAGGTCAGCTGCGCCTTGGCACCGGCCAGGGCCTGCTTGTGTTCGTCGCCCTTCACCGCGCCCAGCACCGCCTCGGCTTCGCCCAGCTCGCCGCGCTCGGCCAGGCAGCGGGCATAGAGGATCAGCGCCGCGGCGTTCTCGTTGTTCTCGGTGAGCACCTGCTTGAGCAGGCTTTCGGCCTCGCCGATGCGGCCTTCGGCGAACAGCGCCTGCGCCGTTTCCATGGGATCGGCGGCCTCCGGTGCCGGCTCGGCGACATGCGGCTTGAGCATCTCGCGGATCGCCGATTCCGGTTGCGCACCGGCAAAGCCGTCCACCGGCTGGCCATCCTTGAACAGCACCACGGTGGGCAGGCTGCGGATGCCGAAGCGGGCGACGATGTCCTGCTCGATGTCGCAGTTGACCTTGGCCAGCAGCAGTTCGCCGCGGTATTCCTCGGTGATCTTCGCCAGCAGCGGCATCAGCGCCTTGCACGGCGCGCACCACTCGGCCCAGAAGTCCACCAGCACCGGCTTGTGGAAGGAGTTCTCGATCACCAGCTGTTCGAAGCTGGCGCTGCCGGCGATATCGAAGATGTAGGGGTTGTCGCTCATGGGGATTCTCGAAAAGGCGAAGTGCCGGAACTATAAGTGCTGGAACTATAGATGTGGGCGCATGCGCCTGGATACAAGCGCCCGGCTATTCGCGCCGGGCGTGGTACAGGCTGACATGGCGGAATTCGGCCGGCTCGGCCAGGTCCGGCCAGGTGCAGGCTTCGAGCATGCCCAGGCGCTGGTACAGCGGGTGCTGGAAGTCCTTGACCCGCGAGTCGGCGACCAGCGCCTCGCGGCCGCGGCTGAGGAAATGGTCGAGCAGCGGCAGGTTGGCGCGGTCGTAGAGCACGTCGGCGACGATGATCAGGTCGAAGTGATCGGCCTCGGCGAAGAAGTCCGCCGAGTAGCTCAGCTCGACGCCATTCAACTCGGCATTGGCCCGGCAGGATGCGAGGGCCAGCGGGTCGAGGTCGCAGGCCACCACTTCCAGGGCGCCGGCCTTGGCCGCGGCGATGGCGGCCACGCCGGAGCCGGCACCGAAGTCCAGCACCCGCTTGCCACGCACCCACTCGGGCCGCTCGGCCAGCCAGCGCGCCAGGACCAGGCCGCTGGCCCAGCAGAAGCACCAGTAGGGAGGCTCTTCGAGGATCAGGCGGGTTTCTTCCGGGCTGAAGCAGCGATCCATGTTCGCCGCATCGATCAGCCACAGCTTGAGGTCGGTGCCGGGCAGGGTCTGCGCCACCAGGCGCGCGTCGCCGAGCAGCTGGTGCAGGGCGTCCTGCAGGACGTGCGGTGCCTTCATGGTGCGCTGACCAGCGGCAGTTCGCCGAGGTTCTGGCTCTGCGCCTGGTGGATGCGCTGCGGCGGCAGGCGCAGGACCAGGCGCCCGGACTGGCTGATGCGGGCGCGCAGTTCGACCCGCGCACCGTTGGGGAGGTACGCCGGGTTGAACGGCAGGCGGAACGGCAGCAGCTGGCCGTTGCCCGCTAGGGTCAGGCTGGCCAGCAGCTGCTGCGGGCGGTCGCGCTCGTCGATCACCAGCAGGGCCATTTCCACTTCGCTGCCCGCCGGCGGCGTGCGCAGGCTGCCGCGCAGCTCGCGCATATGGCTGGGCAGGGGCGCCTCGACCACGGCAGCCGGTTTGGCCTCGGCGACTGGTGCTGGTGCCGGCGCGACGGGTTTTTCTGGCGCGCTCGCGCAGGCCGCGAGCAGCAGGGTGGCGCAGGGAGCGAGCAAGGGACGTATCGACATGGCAAGTCCGCAGGAATGGGGCTGAACGGGCGCCTGTATACCGCAAAGGCGCTGGCTTGTCTTGGCAAAGGGATGCGCTACCATGAGCCACTTTTTCCCAGGCGCCGCCCCGGCGCCCGTTGCACCAGGCGCCAGGCGGCCATTGTGCCGTGGGAGTGGCTTCCGTCGCGAATTTCGCGGGTCGGTTCGCTTCCGCAACAGCCGCGCGGTCTGGCAACGGGTAGTCGCGGCGCTGCCGTTGCCCAGGGCCGTTTCCCGCCATGCATTGTCCCTTCTGCGCCGCCAACGACACCAAGGTCATCGATTCGCGTCTGGTCGCCGAGGGCGAGCAGGTGCGCCGCCGCCGCGAGTGCCTGGCCTGCGGCGAACGTTTCACCACCTTCGAAACCGCCGAGCTGGTGATGCCGCGCCTGATCAAGCAGGACGGCAGCCGCCAGCCGTTCGACGAGGACAAGCTGCGCGCCGGCATGCAGCGCGCGCTGGAGAAGCGCCCGGTGAGCGTCGAGCGCCTGGAAGAGGCGATCGCCCATATCAAGCAGAAGCTGCGCGCCACCGGCGAGCGCGAGATCAAGTCGCTGGTGCTCGGCGAGCTGGTGATGACCGAGCTGCAGAAGCTCGATGAAGTCGCTTATATCCGCTTCGCCTCGGTGTACCGGCGCTTCCAGGACCTCAACGAATTCCGCGAGGAAATCGAGCGCCTGGCCCGCGAGCCGGCCAAGCCATGAGTGCCGCCGCGAACGACCAGCAGTTCATGGCCCGCGCGCTGGAACTGGCGCGCAAGGGGCTGTACTCCACCCATCCCAACCCGCGGGTCGGCTGCGTCATCGTGCGTGACGGGCAGATCGTTGGTGAAGGCTGGCACGCCCGCGCCGGCGAGCCGCATGCCGAAGTGCATGCCCTGCGCCAGGCCGGCGGGCGGGCCCAGGGCGCCACCGCCTACGTCACCCTGGAACCCTGCAGCCACCACGGGCGCACGCCGCCCTGCGCCGATGCGCTGGTGGCGGCCGGTGTCGCCCGCGTGGTGGCGGCCATGCAGGACCCCAATCCGCAGGTGTCCGGCAAGGGCCTGCTGCGCCTGATGCACGCCGGCATCGCCGTGCACAGCGGCGTGCTGGAGGCCGAGGCGCGGGCGCTGAATGCCGGTTTCATCAAGCGCATGGAGCACGGCCTGCCGTTCGTGCGGGTCAAGCTGGCGATGAGCCTGGACGGGCGCACGGCCATGGCCAGCGGCGAGAGCCAGTGGATCACCGGCCCGGAGGCGCGCTCGGCGGTGCAGCGCCTGCGCGCGCGGGCCAGCGTGATCCTCACCGGTGCCGATACCGTACTCACCGACCAGGCGCGCCTCACCGTGCGCCCCGATGAGCTGGGCCTGGGCGCCGAGCAGGCGGCCCTGGCGGTCAGCCGACCGCCGCTGCGGGTGCTGGTCGATGGGCGCCTGCGCGTACCGCTGTCCGCGCCCTTCTATCAGGCCGGGCCGGCGCTGGTGGCCACCTGTGCGGCGGCCGCCGCCCGCGATCGTTTTCTCGAAGACGGCCACGAACTGCTCGCCGTGCCGGGCAGCAATGGCCACGTCGACCTGCGCAAACTGCTGATGGAACTGGCCGGTCGCGGTGCCAACGAAGTGCTGGTCGAGGCCGGGCCGCGCCTGGCCGGGGCCTTTGCCCGCGCGGGGCTGGTCGACGAATACCAGCTGTTCGTCGCGCCCAAGTTCCTCGGCTCCAGCGCCCGCCCGCTGCTGGACTGGCCGCTGGCACGCATGGCCGAGGCGCAGGAGCTGGAGATTCGCGAGATCCGCGCGGTGGGCAACGATTGGCGGATCATCGCGGTGCCGAAGAAAGCGTAGGTTGGGTTGAGGAGCGTAGCGACGAAGCCCAACGGGCAGCGATGAGAACTGCGGCGGGGCTGAGCCTTTCGCTGTTGGGCTTCGCTGCGCTCAACCACAACCTACGAGCCCGCCATGCGCCGCCGCGGCAAATATGGTAAAACGTCCCGCGCAGCCCCTGGTGGCTGCAACGTTCTCAGGGCGGGGTGTAATTCCCCACCGGCGGTAATGGCACTCTAGTGTCTAGCCCGCGAGCGCTTGCCTGCCCTGCTGGGACGGCAAGGTCAGCAGACCCGGTGTGATTCCGGGGCCGACGGTCATAGTCCGGATAAAGAGAGAGCGGGATTCCCTTCCGGGGCGCTGTACGTCTGCGTCCGCGAAAATCCCTATCGATCCCATCGCCCTGTTTGTTTTCCGAACAGGAGTGCGTAGTGATGTCTTATGCTTTTCGTTCTGCCCGCCGCCCCGTGCGCGGCGGCGGTGCGCTGCCAATGGGGGAGGTCTGATGTTTACCGGAATCATCGAAGCGATCGGCACCATTCGTGCGCTGAGCCCCAAGGGCGGCGACGTGCGCGTGTATGTCGAGACCGGCAAGCTGGACCTGGCGGATGTGAAGCTGGGTGACAGCATCGCGGTGAACGGCATCTGCCTGACCGCCGTGGAGCTGCCCGGCAACGGCTTCTGGGCCGACGTCAGCCGCGAGACCCTGGCGCGCAGCGCCTTCATCGACTTGAAAGCGGGCAGCCGGGTCAACCTGGAAAAGGCCCTGACGCCGACCACCCGCCTGGGCGGTCACCTGGTCAGCGGCCATGTCGACGGCGTCGGCGAGGTCGTCGCCCGCGAGGAGAATGCCCGCGCCATCCAGTTCCGAATCCGCGCGCCGCGCGAGCTGGCCAAGTACATCGCGCTGAAGGGCTCGATCACCGTCGACGGCACCAGCCTGACGGTGAACGCGGTGAATGGCGCCGAGTTCGAGCTGACCATCGTGCCGCATACCCTGGTCGAGACCATCATGGCCGACTACCGGCCCGGGCGGCAGGTCAACCTGGAGGTCGACCTGCTGGCGCGCTACCTGGAGCGCCTGCTGCTCGGCGACAAGGCCGCCGAACCCGGTGCCTCCGGCATCAGCGAAAGTTTTCTGGCCGAACACGGCTACCTGAATAAGTAAGGAACAGCCCCCATGGCTCTGAATACCGCAGAAGAACTGATCGAAGACATCCGCGCCGGCAAGATGGTCATCCTCATGGATGACGAGGACCGCGAGAACGAAGGCGACATCATCATCGCCTCCGAATGCGTCACCGCCGAGCACATCAACTTCATGGCCCGCTTCGCCCGCGGCCTGATCTGCATGCCGATGAGCCGCGAGCGCTGCGAACTGCTCAAGCTGCCGCTGATGGCGCCGCGCAACGGCTCCGGCTTCGGCACCAAGTTCACCGTCTCCATCGAGGCCGCCGAGGGTGTGACCACCGGCATCTCCGCTGCCGACCGCGCGCGTACCGTGCAGGCGGCCGTGGCCAAGGGGGCGGTGGCTGACGATATCGTCAGCCCCGGCCATATCTTCCCGCTGATGGCCCAGCCCGGCGGCGTGCTGGCCCGTGCCGGGCACACCGAGGCGGCCTGCGACCTGGCGCGCATGGCCGGTTTCGAGCCGAGCGGGGTGATCTGCGAGATCATGAACGACGACGGCACCATGGCCCGTCGCCCCGAGCTGGAGGTGTTCGCCGAGCAGCACGGCCTGAAGATCGGCACCATCGCCGACCTGATCCACTACCGCCTGATCCACGAGCGCACCGTGCAGCGCGTCAGCGAGCAGAAGATCGACAGCGAGCTGGGCCAGTTCAACCTGGTCAGCTACCGCGATGCCCTGGACGACAGCGTGCACATGGCCCTGACCCTGGGCAGCATCTGCGCCGAAACGCCGACCCTGGTGCGCGTGCACAACGCCGACCCGCTGCGCGACCTGTTCCTGGTCAAGCAGGCCGGGCGCTGGAGCCTGCGCGCGGCCATGGCCGAGGTGGCCAAGGCCGGTAGCGGCGTGGTGCTGCTGCTGGGCAATCCGATCAACGGTCCGGAGCTGCTGGCCCAGCTCGAACGCCCCCAGGGCGCCGAGAGCAAGTCGGCCAGCCCGACGACCTACAGCACCGTGGGGGCCGGCTCGCAGATCCTGCGTGACCTCGGCGTGCGCAAGATGCGCCTGCTGAGCTCGCCGATGAAGTTCAATGCGATATCCGGTTTCGACCTGGAAGTAGTAGAATACCTGCCCGCTGAATGAACCGATAAAACGAGAGCTACTGCGCTTGGCTATGCTGCGTTGAAAGCAGGCTCGGACTGCTCATTTACACTCAGTAAACTCCGCGTCCTCGCCTGCTTTCGCCTTGCCTAGCCGGCGCTCGCTACGCTCTCGTTTCGCCGGTGTGAAGTTCACGATTAATTACCTACGGGACGCCACCGGCGTCCCGGCTCTTTATACAGACTGAGACTCGCCCATGACCCTGAAGACCATCGAAGGTACCTTCATCGCCCCCAAAGGCCGCTATGCCCTGGTGGTCGGCCGCTTCAACAGCTTCGTCGTCGAAAGCCTGGTCAGTGGCGCAGTCGACGCCCTGGTGCGCCACGGCGTGAGCGAAAGCGACATCACCATCATTCGTGCCCCGGGTGCCTTCGAGATTCCCCTGGTCACCCAGAAAGTCGCCCAGCGTGGCGAATACGCCGCGATCATCGCCCTCGGCGCCGTGATCCGTGGCGGCACCCCGCATTTCGAATACGTTGCCGGCGAGTGCACCAAGGGCCTGGCCCAGGTGTCCATGGAGTACGGCGTGCCGGTGGCCTTCGGCGTGCTGACCGTCGATTCCATCGAACAAGCCATCGAGCGTTCCGGCACCAAGGCCGGCAACAAGGGCGCCGAAGCGGCCCTGTCCGCTCTGGAAATGGTCAGTCTGCTGGCGCAGCTGGAGGCCAAGTGAGCCTTAACCACGACGACAGCCAGGACGCTCCGCAGCCCAAGGCCAAGGGCAAGATCGCTACCCGCCGGGTCGCCCGTACCCTGGGCATGCAGGCCCTGTATCAATGGCACATGGCCGGTCAGTCGCTGAACGAGATCGAAGCGCAGTTCCGCGTCGACAACGACTTCAGCGGTGTCGACGGCGGCTACTTCCACGAGATTCTCGTCGGTGTGGCCACCCAGAAGACCGAGATCGACGGCGCCATCACGCCCTGCCTGGATCGTCCGCTGGAAGAGCTGGATCCGGTCGAGCTGGCCATCCTGCGCCTGTCCACCTGGGAGCTGAGCCAGCGTCTCGACGTGCCCTACCGTGTGGTGATCAACGAAGGCATCGAGCTGGCCAAGGTGTTCGGTGCCACCGACGGACACAAGTTCGTCAACGGCGTACTGGACAAGCTGGCGCCCATCCTGCGTGCCGCCGAAGTCAGCGCCCACAAGCGCTGAGTCCTTGGGCGAATTCGAGCTGATCCGCCGCTTCTTCGCCGCCGCGCCCTGTGCGCAGGCGGCCGAAGGCGTGGCCCTGGGCATCGGCGACGACTGCGCCCTGCTGCAAGTGCCCGCCGGCGAACAGCTGGCGGTGTCCACCGACACCCTGGTGGTCGGCGTGCATTTTCCTGCCTCCGCCGATCCCTTCCTGCTCGGCCAGCGCGCGCTGGCAGTGGCGGCCAGCGACCTGGCCGCCATGGGCGCCACGCCCCTGGGCTTCACCCTGGCGATCACCCTGCCGCAGGCCGACGAGGCCTGGCTGCAAGGCTTCGCCCGTGGCTTGTCGCAGATGGCCCGGGGCTGCGGCCTGGCCCTGATCGGCGGTGATACCACCCGTGGTCCGCTGAGCCTGACCGTCACCGTGTTCGGCCGGGTGCCGGCCGGCCGGGCGCTGACCCGCAGCGGTGCCCGTCCCGGCGACCTGCTGTGCGTCGGTGGCCCGCTGGGCGATGGCGCCGGCGCGCTGCCGCTGGTGCTGGGGCAACGCCAGGCGACGGACACGGCGGCGCAACAGCTGCTGCAGCGCTACTGGGCGCCGCAGCCGCAACTGGACCTCGGCCTGCTGCTGCGCGGCAAGGCCACGGCGGCGCTGGATGTGTCCGATGGCCTGCTGGCCGATTGCGGGCATATCGCCAGGGCTTCTGCCGTGGCGCTGTGCATCGAGCTGGCGCGGGTGCCCATGTCGCCCGCCCTGCAGGCCATTGCCGGGGCGACGGCGGCCGATTGTGCGCTGGCCGGTGGCGACGACTACGTGCTGGCCTTTACCCTGCCGCCCGAGCATCTGGCTGCCGTGCAGGCGGCCTGGCCGGCGACCGTGGTGATCGGTCGTGCCCTGGCCGGTGCGGGGGTGACGCTGCTGGATGACAGCGGTGCCGTGATCCAACCGCCACGGGCGGGCTATCAACATTTCGGGAGTTCGGGTGACTGATTCGGTACGCGTGGCGCCGCAGGTATGGCGCAATCCCTGGCATTTTCTGGCCTTCGGTTTCGGCTCCGGGCTGATGCCCAAGGCGCCCGGCACCTGGGGTTCGCTGGTGGCCATCCCGTTCATCCCGCTGTGGCAGATGCTGCCGGACTGGGGCTACTGGCTGCTGCTGGGCGTGACCATGCTGTTCGGCTTCTGGCTGTGCGGCCGGGTCGCCACGGACATGAAGGTGCACGACCACGAAGGCATCGTCTGGGACGAGATGGTCGGCATGTGGATCACCCTGTGGCTGGTGCCCGCGGGCTGGCACTGGATCCTGCTAGGCTTCCTGGTATTCCGCTTCTTCGACATCCTCAAGCCGTGGCCGATCAGCTGGATCGACCGCCACGTGCATGGCGGTGTCGGCATCATGCTCGACGATGTGCTGGCCGGGGTGTTCGCCTGGCTGACCATGCAGTTGATCGTCTGGGGCGTGGCGTAGGCAGGAGACTGGCATGCGCATGTGGCTGCTGGCTTGGCTGATGATTGTCCTGGGGCTGCCGGCCGTGCAGGCCGCCGAACTTCGAGCCAAGGAAATCCTGCTGGTCAGCGAGCACTGGCCGGGCCACACCAATGCCGATGGCAGCGGCCTGGCCTGGGAAATCATGCGCCAGGTGTTCGAGCCGGCGGGGGTGAAGATGACCTTGCGCATCGAGCCCTATACCCGCGCCATCGGCCTGGTGCAGCGCGGCGAGGCGGATGCCTGGCTGGGTTCCTATCGCGACGAGGTCAAGGACAGGACGTTCTATCCGCAGCGCCCCTACGATGCAGACCGCATCGTCGCCCTGGGCCTGAGCAGCCGGCCGCCGGCCCGGCTGGCGGAACTGGGGCGCTATCGCCTGGCCTGGATGCGTGGCTACGGCTACCAGCAGTACCTGCCGGGCGTCGTCCGCTACCACGAGGTGCAGCGCAGCGGCGACATCCTCGCCATGCTCGAACGCGGGCATGCCGACTTCTATATCGATGCCAGTAGCGAAGTGGCCGATATCCTCAAGCATGCCGAAACGGAACGCTTCCGCATCACCGCGCTGACCCGCTTGCCGCTGTATCCCGGCTTTGCCGATACTGAGCGCGGCCGCGCCCTGGCCGCCCTCTACGACCGGCGCATGGCCGTGCTGGTGAGCGCTGGCAGCCTGCGTCCGCTGTTTCGCCGCTGGCGGCAGCCGTACCCTTTCGATCAGGACATGGAGAGACCCGATGCGTCACCTTGAAGTGCTGGCTGCCGGCCTGCTGCTGGCCATCAGCCCGCTGTTGCAGGCGCAAACCCAGGTGCAGGTGGTGGGGCTGTTCCCCAATGCCGCGGTGCTGCTGGTGGATGGCCAGCGCAAGCTGGTGAAGGTCGGCCAGGCCGGCCCCGGCGGCGTGCAGGTGGTCAGCGCCGACAGCAAGGGCGCGCGCCTGCGTGTGGATGGCGTGGAGCGCAGCTACGACCTGTCGCGCGAGTACAACCAGGGCGGCAGTGCGGCCCCGCAGGCGGAAAAGGTCAGCATCAGCAAGGGCGTGGGCAACCACTTCTGGGTGGCCGGCTCGGCCAATGGCCATCCGGTACAGTTCCTCGTCGATACCGGGGCCACGACCGTGGCCATGAACGAAGGCCAGGCGCGCCGTCTGGGCATCGATTACCGGGTGGTGGGCCGGCCGATGGTGGCCAGTACCGCCGGCGGCAACGTCAGGGGCTGGCGGATCAAGCTGGATGTGGTCAAGGTCGGTGGCCTGGAAGTACTCGGCGTCGAGGCCGTGGTGCTGGAAGGCGACTCGCCCACCGAAGTGCTGCTGGGCATGAGCTTCCTCAGCCGGGTGCGCTGGCGCGAGGAAAATGGCGTGCTGCAGCTGGAGTCGAAGATCTGACCGCCGGTTAGTCGGGGCCACTCATCGAATGGCCCGATCCTTATCCCGCACAATTCACGCTGCGCGGCAGCCGGGTGCTGCTGGTACAATGCCGGCCTTTCTGCCGATCACTCAACAGGAGCACCCGGTGTCCGTTGTCTTCGTCGCCGCCTCCCAGCTGCCTACGCCTTTCGCGACTTTCACCATGCACGGCTTCCTCGATGAGGAGACCGGCAAGGAGCACGTCGCCCTGACCCTCGGCCAGGTGAACGATGGTGCTCCGGTGCTGGGCCGCCTGCACTCCGAGTGCCTGACCGGCGACGCCCTGTTCAGCCAGCGTTGCGACTGCGGCGCCCAGCTCGAAGCGGCCTTGCGCGCCATCGCCAAGGAAGGTCGCGGCGTGTTGCTGTACCTGCGCCAGGAAGGCCGCGGCATCGGCCTGCTGAACAAGATCCGCGCCTACGAGCTGCAGGATGGCGGGGCCGATACGGTCGAGGCCAACGAGCGCCTGGGCTTCGCCGCCGACCAGCGCGACTATTCGATCTGCCTGCCGATGCTCGATCACCTGGGCATCAAGGCGATCCGCCTGATGACCAACAACCCGCGCAAGGTCAAGGCCCTGGAAGGCTTCGGCGTGCGCGTGGCCGAGCGTCACCCGCTGGAAATCGGCCTCAACGTGCACAACCGCAAGTACCTGACGACCAAGGCCGGCAAGCTCGGCCACATGCTCGGCTTGCAGCACCAGGAAGAAGCCGAGTGACCCGCACCGAGGTGCGTCGCCGGCTGGCCATCGAATGGTGGCGCCAGCTCGGCCTGACCCTGGCGCCGCTGTTCGTCCTCGGCTTCGTGTTCCGTGGCCAGTCGCCGGTGCTGGCGATGCTGGAACTGCCGCTGTTCATTGCCGGCATGGCCTCGATGTTCATCACCCTGCCGGTGTTTGCCGCCTACAAGCGCGCCCTGCTCGCCACCGGCAAGTCGTTGGGGCTGGCCGAGGAGCCGGCCGCCTGGATCGAACTGGCGCGGCGCCGGCGCCTGGGCCTGCTCGCCGCCGGCCTGCCGGCCTGGATCGCCGCCCTGGCGCTGTTCCCCGGCCTGCATGCGGTGGCGCTGTTCCTGCTGGCCCTGAGCAGTGTGATGCTGCTCTGCCTGTACCGCATCCCACGCCAGCTCGGCTGATGCGCCTGCTGCTCGGCGCCTGCCTGCTGGTTGCGTGCCTGTCGCCGCTGGCCGCCGAGCGGGTGGTCAGCCTGGCACCCTCGATGTCGGAAATCATGCTGGAGCTGGGCGCCGGCGAGCTGCTGGTCGGCGTGCTGGATGGCGCCGAGCGTCCGCCGCAACTGGCCGGGGTGGCCTCGGTGGGGCGCTTCGGTACGCTCGAACTGGAAACCCTGCTGAGCCTCAAGCCGGATCTGTTGCTGCTGTCGCCCGGCAGCCTGCCCGAGGCGCAGCGCCGCCAGTTGGCCGACATCGGCATCCCATTCTACCTGGGCGAGCCCCGAAACCTGGAGCAGCTGGCCGAACAGTTCGCCGAGATCGGCGCGCGGGTCGGCCGTGCCGAGCGTGGCCGCCAATTGCGCGAGCAGTTCCGCGACGGCATGGCCGGGTTGCGCGGCCGTTACCGCCGCGAGCAGCCGCTGCCGGTGTTCTACCAGGTCTGGCACCAGCCGCTGTACACCATCGGCGCGCAGCAGATTCTCGGCGATGCCCTGGCTGTCTGCGGCGCGCGCAATGTGTTCGAGGACCTGCGCCTGCCGGCGCCCCAGGTCAATGTCGAGGCGGTGCTGGCCCGTGCGCCGCGGATCATCCTGGGCGGCAGTGGTGCCGAACTGGCGCATTGGCGGGCCTGGCCGCAGCTGCCGGCGGTGCACCTGAACCAGCTCTGGTCGGTGCCGGACAAGGGCATCGAGCGGCCCAGCTTCCAGATGCTGGGCGCTACCGAGAGGCTCTGCGAGCTGCTGGCCGGGGCTCACTGAGGTTCGCGGCCGAAGCCGCTCCTACGCCGGTGTCGGTGGCAGGCTGAGGAGGGGCTGGCCTCGCGCCGCTGACGGCCGGTTCTTGTGTGGGAGCGGCTTCAGCCGCGAACCGGCGCCCTGCGCCGGCTTGGCCAGGTCCCCGGGGCTTACAGTTGCGGCGTCCAGACGAAGCCGAGCAGGGCGCTGCGGCCTTCCTGGCGGTAGCCGTAATGCTCGCCTTCGTGTTCGTACAGGGCGCGCTGGTAATCCTTGTCCAGCAGGTTATCCAGCTTGGCTTCCAGCTTCAGCTCGGGCGTGGCCTGCCAGCTGCCGCGCAGGGCCAGCAGGCCGTAGCCGGCCAGGCGATCCTGGTTGTCCGGGTCGTCGTAGCTGCTGCTCACGGCCTGCCAGCTGGCGCCGATGGCGACATCGCCGAAGCTGCGATCCAGGTCCAGGCTCAGGGTGCGCCGTGCGCGGCGGTTGAGGGTGTGGCCGCTGTCGCGGTCGCGCGGGTCGACGAAGGCCACGCCCAGCTGGCCCTGCCAGCCAAACAGTTCCTGCTGCAGCGCGGCCTCGAAACCATGGATGCGCGCCTTGGCGATGTTCTGCGGGATGAAGTCCTGGTCGCTGGCGATGGCGTCTTCGATGTCGGTGCGGTAGACCGAGGCTTCCAGGCGGGTGGTGGCGGCCAGCTGGCTGCGCCACTGCAGCTCGACGCTCTTGGAGTGCTCCGGCTTGAGGTCCGGGTTGCTGTAGTCCGGGTAGTACAGGTCGTTGAAGGTCGGCGCGCGGAAGCCTTCGCTGTAGGAGGCGATCAGGTCGTTGCGCTCGTTCAGCGGCAGGGTCAGGGCGCCGCTCCAGGTGTTCTCGCTGCCGAACTGTTCGTTCTTGTCGTGGCGCAGGCCCAGCTCGGTGGCGAAGTGCTCGCCGTCGTAGCGGTGCTGGATGAAGGCCGCCTGGTTCCAGCGCTGCTGTTCGGCGAAGGCGGTGTTGCTGTTGAGCTGGTCTTGGTACCAGTCGGCGCCGAGCAGCAGGCTGTGGCTGTCGTTCAGGTTCAGGGTGTTCAGCCAGTTGACCGAGTCGCGGTAGGTGTTGAACACGCCGCGCTCGGCGCTGAGCTTGTCCAGGCTCTCTTCGCGGTTCTCGCTGTGGCCGACTTCCAGGCGGCTGTTCCAGGCGTCGTTGAGCTGGGCGTCGAGGTAGCTGGAGACGCTGCTGACGGTGAAGTCGCTGTACGGGTCCTGCTCGACCGACTCGAAGGTGGTCATGTCGAAGCGGCCGAAGGGGTTGTCGAATTCGGTGCGGCCGCGCTGGTCGAGGACGTTGATCCCGGCTTCCAGGTTGTCGTTGAAGCTGTGGCTGAGGCTCAGGCTGAAGGCCTTGTTGCGGTAGGCGTCGTGATCCTGGTCGGCCTCGTAGGACGTGCCGGTGCGGTCGAAGCCATTGGTTTCGTCGAGGCTGCCGGCCAGGCTGAAGCGGGTGGCCTCGTCGCCGCCGGAGATGCCGGCGCTGCGCTGCCAGGTGCCGCGGCTGCCATAGCCCACGCGCACGAACGGCTTGAGCCCTTCGCCGCTGCTGCGGCGGGTGAATATCTGCACCACGCCGCCGATGGCATCGGCGCCGTACATGGCCGAGCGCGGCCCGCGCAGCACTTCGATGCGCTCGATCTGCTCGATATTGAGGTGCTGCAGGTTGCTGTCGCCGGAGCTGGCCGAACCGATGCGCATGCCGTCCACCAGGACCAGGCTCTGCGCCGACTTGGTGCCGCGGATATACAGGCTGGCCAGGCTGCCGCTGCCGTTCTGCGTCACCTGCACGCCGGGCACGCGGGCGAGCAGGTCGACCACCGAGGCGGGTTGCAGGCGCTCGATGTCGGCGCGGGTGAACACCGTGCTGGCGGCGCTGCTGGCGCTGCGCTGCTGCACGTCGCGGTTGGCGCTGATCAGGGTTTCCGACAGCTTCAGCGCGGCTTCCTGGTCTTCGCTGGCGAAGGCCGCGGAGGCGGGCAGTAGGGCGATGGCCAGAGCCAGGCGGGACAATTTCATCAATGGATCCTCAAACAGTCGGCAGACTTTTGAGGAGGGCAGGGACAAGCGTCACCACAAGCCGACGCTTGACGGTGCTGCCCTCCGCAACACCAGTCGAATCCGTCGAGGCCGGTCTCCGGGCTTGCCACTGAAAGCGAACTTTCCCTGTCGATCGCCTTCCCGGGAAAACTCCCAGTGGCACGTCGATCGACATGGCAGCGCGAGGCTGCGGTGGCTTACCGTTGCGGGGGCAGCGCCGGAATGGCTCGTGACGAGCGCACCGGCTTCCCGTTTAACGCCGGTCGATCACGACGGGCGCACCTTGGCGGAAGTAAAACGCCGCGCACCATAGTGCGCGGCTGGATGAATTACAAGCGAGTTGGGCTCGGCTCTGGATGAGCGGCATTCATGTGGGCAGTTGCGCCAGGCGCTGACGCACGGCCGCTTCGATGCCGGCCTGGTCCAGGCCGCATTCAGCCAACATCTGCGCCGGCTTGGCGTGCTCCACGTAGCTGTCCGGCAGACCCAGGTGCAGCACGGGCTTGAGCAGGTTCTCGGCGGCGAGGAACTCGCTGATCGCCGAACCGGCGCCGCCCATGATGGCGTTCTCCTCGATGGTCACCAGCAGCTCGTGGCTGGCCGCCAGTTCGCGCACCAGGGCCTCGTCCAGCGGTTTGACGAAGCGCATGTCGACCACAGTCGCATCCAGCTTCTCGCCGACCTTGAGCGCTTCGGCCAGCTGCACGCCGAACACCAGCAGGGCGGTCTTCTGCCCGTGGCGACGGACCAGGCCCTTGCCGATTGCCAGCGGCTCCAGGGTCGGCTCGATCGGCGTGTTCGGCCCGCTGCCGCGCGGGTAGCGCACGGCCGCCGGGCCATCGAACAAGTGGCCGGTGGTGAGCATGCGGCGCAGTTCGTTCTCGTCGCTGGGGGTCATCACCAGCATGCCGGGGATGCAGCGCAGGTAGGAAATATCGAAGCTGCCGGCGTGGGTCGGGCCGTCTTCGCCGACCAGGCCGGCGCGGTCGATGGCGAACAGCACGTCGAGGTGCTGCACGGCCACGTCGTGGATCAGCTGGTCGTAGGCGCGCTGGAGGAAGGTCGAGTAGATCGCCACCACCGGCTTGACGCCGTCGCAGGCCATGCCGGCGGCCAGGGTCACCGCGTGCTGCTCGGCGATGGCGACGTCGAAGTAGCGCTCGGGGAAGCGCTCGCTGAAGGCCACCAGGTCGGAGCCTTCCTTCATCGCCGGGGTGATGCCGACCAGGCGCGGGTCGGCCGCAGCCATGTCACACAGCCACTGGCCGAACACGCTGGAGTACTTGGGGCCGCTCGGTTTCTTCGGGGTGGCTTCGGCGGTGAGCGGCTCCAGCTTGGTGATCGCGTGATAGCCGATCGGGTCGGCCTCGGCCGGGGCGAAGCCCTTGCCCTTCTTGGTCACCACATGGAGGAACTGCGGGCCGTCCAGGTCGCGCATATTGCGCAGGGTGGCGATCAGGGTCGGCAGGTCGTGGCCGTCGATGGGGCCGACGTAGTTCCAGCCCAGCTCCTCGAACAGGGTGCCGGGCACCAGCATGCCCTTGGCGTGCTCCTCGACCTTGCGCGCGATCTCCCAGGCGCCGGGCAGGCGCGAGAGGATCTTCTTGCTGCCTTCGCGCATGCTCGAATAGGTGCGGCTGGAGATGATCTTGGCCAGGTAGTTGGACAGGCCGCCGACGTTCTTGGAGATCGACATGTCGTTGTCGTTGAGCACCACCAGCATGTTGGCCTTCACATCGGAGGCATGATTCAACGCCTCGAAGGCCATGCCGGCGGTCAGCGCGCCGTCGCCGATCACCGCCACGCTCTTGCGCCGCGAACCCTGCAGTTTGGCGGCGATGGCCATCCCTAAGGCAGCGCTGATGCTGGTGCTGGAGTGGCCGACGCCGAAGGTGTCGTACTCGCTCTCGCTGCGGCGCGGGAAGGCGGCCAGGCCGTCCTTCTGGCGCAGCGTGCTCATGCGCTCGCGGCGCCCGGTGAGGATCTTGTGCGGGTAGGCCTGGTGGCCGACGTCCCACACCAGCCGGTCGTCCGGGGTGTCGAAGATGTAGTGCAGGGCGATGGTCAGCTCGATCACGCCGAGCCCAGCACCGAAGTGCCCGCCGGTCTGGCCGACGCTGTACAGCAGGTACTGGCGCAGCTCGTTGGCCAGGGTTTCCAGTTCGGTTTCCGCCAGGCGCCGCAGGCCGACCGGCGTATCGGCGCGGTCAAGCAACGGCGTGGAGGGGCGCTCGCGGGGGATCTCGTGGAAAGTCGTCGGCATCAGGCGGATCGTTATAGGCGTACAAAAGATGCGGCAGTTTAACTGAAAAGGACACGGCAAGCCGCACGCCGCATGTCATTAGCATGCAACCTGCGGCTTGCCGGTTTTGCGCCTTACCAGGTATCGACGAAGGGCCGCTTCTTGCCCGTGCGCGCGGCCGGGCGCGGCGCGGCGTTCAGACCGCGCAGCAGCCAGGCTCGGGTCTCGGCCGGGTCGATCACCGCATCGATCTCCAGGTAGCTGGCCATGTTCAGGCCCTTGCCCTGCTCGTAGGCCTTGGCCACCAGCTTGTCGAACAGTGCCTGCTGCGCCGCGGCGTCCGCCTGGGCCGCCAGCTCCTTGGCGAAACCCAGGCGCACCGCGCCTTCCAGGCCCATGGCACCGAATTCGCCGCTGGGCCAGGCGATGGTGAACAGCGGCGAGTGGAAGCTGCCGGCGGCCATGGCCTGGGCGCCCAGGCCGTAGCCCTTGCGCAGCATCAGGGTGAAGAACGGCACGCTGAGGCTGGCGGCGGCGACGAACATGCGCGCGACATGGCGCACCGTGCCCTGTTTCTCCGCCTCCGGGCCGACCATAAAGCCGGGGGTGTCGCACAGCGACAGCAGGGGGAGATCGAAGGCATCGCACAGCTGCATGAAGCGAGCTGCTTTATCTCCCGCCACCGCGTCGATGGCGCCGCCCAGGTGCGCGGGGTTGTTGGCGATCAGGCCGAACGGCTGGCCTTCGATGCGGATCAGGGCGGTGATCAGCCCCGGGGCGAACTGGCGGCGCAGTTCCAGCACCGAGTCGCGGTCGGCCAGCAGCTGGATCACCCGGCGGATGTCGTAGACGCGCAGGCGGTTCTCGGGAATCACCTGGCGCAGCTCGCGCTGGTCGGCGCAGTCCCAGTCGGCCAGTGGTCCCTGGAAATAGGATAGATATTGTTTGGCCACCGCGACGGCTTCGGCTTCGTCCGCCACCCGCACGTCGATCACCCCGTTGGGGCCCTGCACGGACACCGGGCCGACCTCTTCGGGCCGGAAGCTGCCGAGGCCGCCGCCTTCGATCATCGCCGGGCCGGCCATGCCGATGCTGGCGTTTTCCGTGGCGATGATCACGTCGCAGCAGCCGAGCAGGGCGGCGTTGCCGGCGAAGCAGCGCCCGGAGACCACGCCGACCAGCGGCACCAGGCCGGAGAGCCTGGCCATGCCGACGAAGGTGTGGCAGTCCAGCCCGGCCACGCCGACGAAGTCGGTATCGCCGGGCCGGCCGCCGCCGCCTTCGGCGAACAGCACCAGCGGCAGGCGCCACTGTTCGGCCAGTTGCAGCATGCGGTCGGTCTTCTTGTGGTTGATCACCCCCTGGGTGCCGGCGAAGACCGTGTAGTCGTAGGCGATGGTCATGCAGCGCGCGGTTTCGCTGCCGAACTGGCCGGCGTTGACCGTGCCGATGCCGGCGACCAGGCCGTCGGCCGGGCTCAGCTCCAGCAGCTCCTCGGCCGAACGGCGGCGGCGTTGTGCGGCCAGGGCCAGGGCGCCGTATTCGATGAAGCTGCCGTCATCCAGCAGATCGGCGAGGTTCTCGCGCACCGTGCGCTGGCCGGTCTTGCGCCGCTTGGCCACGGCCTGGGGGCGGCGTTCGTCGGTCAGGCGCGCGTGGCGTTCCAGCACCTCGGCCAGGTCGGCGCGGATGTGCGCCAGGTCCAGGCTCTGTTCGTTGTGGTCGTGTTCGGCGGTCACCTCGGCCGGTTCGAGAAACAGCAGCGCCTGGCCCTCGGCCAGGGCATCGCCGGGCTGGGCGGCGAGGGCGCGGACGATGCCGCTGTGGCTGGCGCGCACCTCGAACTCCATCTTCATCGCCTCCAGCACGGCGATGGTCTGGCCGACGGCCACCGCATCGCCCTCGGCCACTTCCAGGCACACCAGCACGCCAGTGCTCGGCACATTCAGTGGCTGGCTGCCGGGCGGGGCGTCGACCGGGCGCGGGCCGGCCGTGGCCTGCGCCTGGCTGGCGGCGAAATGGTGATGGGCGTGGGCCGCAGGTTGGGCGGCGAGCAGCTCGCCCAGACGGCTCTCGACGAAACGGGTGCTGACCCGGTTGCCCTGCACCTCGGGCAGGCGCAGCAGGTTCAGCAGCAGGTGCAGGTTGCTCGCCACGCCGTCCAGGCGGAACTCGCACAGCGCGCGGTAGGCGCGGCGCAGGGCGGCCGGGTAGTCGGGCGCGGTGGCGATCAGCTTGGCCAGCAGCGAGTCGTAGCTGGGGCTGACCTGGTAGCCGGCGTAGCCGTAGCCGTCCACGCGCAGGCCGGGGCCGCTGGGTGGCTCGTAGGCGCTGAGGGTGCCGACCGCCGGGCGGGTGCTGCCGTCGGCGTGCAGGGTCTCCAGGTTGATCCGCAGCTGCACGGCGCAGCCCTGCACGGCTGGCGGCTGACGCAGGCCCAACTGGTCGAGGGAGGCGCCGGCAAGCAGCCGGATCTGAGTATGCAGCAGGTCGACACCGGTGACCTGTTCGGTCACGGTGTGCTCCACCTGAACCCGCGGGTTGGCTTCCATGAAGTAGAAGCGCCCCGGCTGCTCGGCATCGAGGAGGAACTCGAAGGTGCCGATGCCGCGGTAGTTCACTGCGCCGGCCAGCTGCAGGGCGCAGTCGATGATCGCCTTGCGCACCTCGCCGTCGAGGTCGGGGCTGGGGGCGATTTCCACCAGCTTCTGGTTGCGCCGCTGCAGGCTGCAGTCGCGCTCCCACAGGTGGCTGACCGCGCGGCCGTCGCCGAGCACCTGCACCTCGATATGCCGTGCCTGCCGTACCAGCTGCTCGACATACAGGGCGCCATTGCCGAACGCCGCCTGCGCCTCGGACTGGCAGCGCGCATAGGCCGCGTCCAGCTCGCTGTCGGTGAACACCGCGCGCATGCCGCGCCCGCCGCCGCCGGCCAGGGCTTTGAGCATCACCGCGCCATGCTCGGCGAGAAAGGCCCGAGCTTCGCTCAGGGTCACGGCGCGGTTGATCCCGGCCACCAATGGCACCCCGCAGCGCTCGGCCAGGGCGCGGGCGGCGGCCTTGTCGCCGAACAGTTCGAGCACTTCCGGTGCCGGGCCGATTAAGGTCAGGCCGGCGGCCTGGCAACGGCGGGCGAACTCGGCGTTCTCGGCAAGAAAGCCGTAGCCGGGGTGGATGGCGTCGCAGCCCTGGGCGCGGGCCGTCTCGATCAGCTGCTCCATGTCCAGGTACGCCGGCACGCCGCGGCCGCGCAGCGGCACGGCCAGGTCGGCCTTGCGCGTGTGCAGGCTGGCGCCGTCGTCCTCGGCGAACAGCGCCACCGAGCGGATCTGCAGGTCGGCGCAGGCGCGGGCGATGCGGATGGCGATCTCGCCGCGGTTGGCGATCAGGATGGCTTGAAAAGGCGCGCTCACAGCAGGTTCTCCAGTTCGTTCTTCTTCACCTTGCCGGTGGCGGTCATCGGCAGCGCCGCGACCACGCGGATTTCCGGCACCTTGTAGACGGCCATGGCCTCGCGACACCAGGCGCTCAGTGTCTCGGCGTCTTCCGCGCTGCCGGGCTTGAGCACGACGAAGGCCACCGGCTGCTGACCGCGCTGGGCGTCGGGGCGGCCGATCACCGCGCTGGCGGCAAGCGCCGGGTGCTGGCCGAGCAGGGCCTCCAGCTCGCTGGGGAACACGCTCATGCCATTGACCTTGAGCATTTCCTTGCGCCGGCCGAGGTAGCGGATGAAGCCCTGTGCGGTGATCTGGCCCAGGTCGCCGGTGTGCAGCCAGCCGTCCTTGAGCACCGCGGCGGATTCTTCCGGGCGTTGCCAGTAGCCGTGCATCAGCGCCGGGCTGCGCAGGCACAGTTCGCCCTCGCTGCCCAGCGGCAGCAGCTCGCCGGTGGCGAAGTCGCAGACCTTGAACTGGGTGCCGGGCACCGGCAGGCCGACGAAGGTCGGCGCGCTGGTGAGGTCGAAGTCGTCGTCCTGCAGGCCCCAGGTGAAGGTGTCGCAGGTGTGGGTTTCGGTCATGCCGAAGCTGAACTCGAACAGGTTGCAGCCGGTCAGTGCCCGCCAGCGTGCGCGGTAGTCGCGGGTCAGCTTCTTGATGAAGGAGATGCTGCCGGTGCGCTGCAGCGAGCGCAGGTCGTAGTCGCCCAGCTGCGGGTGGTCGAGCACCTCGGCGGCGCTGTCGACCAGCAGGCCACAGTGGCTGACCCGGTAGTGCTGCACGGCGGCCATGAAGGCCGGGGCATCCCAGCGCGCCAGCAGCACCAGGCGGCAACCGCTGAACAGCGGGAACAACAGGCCGGAGTTTTCCCCGGCGATCCAGAATTCCGGGAGGAAGTTGAGCAGGGTGTCGCCGGGCGTCAGGCCGAGTGCCGTCGGCACGAAGCTGGCGCAGGTGTAGAGCATGTCGCGGTGGCTGTGCATGCAGCCCTTGGGCAGGCCGGTGGTGCCGCCGGTGTAGTTCAGCGCGGCGAGGTCATCCAGCTGCGGGCGGTGCTTTGGTGCCGCCGCCGTGCAGGCGGCCAGGGCCGGGTAGAAGTCGAGGAAGTCGTCGCCGCTGACTTTCGGCGCCAGCAGCAGGTCGGGCACGGGAATGCTCGGCTGCGCCGGGCATAACTCTGACAGGCTGGTGGCCAGCACATGGCGCAGCGCGCAGTCCTCGCGCACCGCGCGCACCACCGGCAGCAGCTGGTCGAAGCAGAGGGTCACCTGGGCGCCGCTGTCCTTGAGCTGGTAGCTCAGTTCCAGGGCCTTGCTCAGCGGGCTGACCGGCGCATACACGGCGCCGCACTTGAGCAGGCCGTAGAAGGCGATGTGCAGCTGCGGGCAGTTGGGCATGAACAGGGCCACACGGTCGCCCGGCTGCACGCCGAGTTCGGCCAGCAGGGCGGCGCAGCGGTCGGACAGCCGGTCCAGCTCGGCCCAGCTCAGGCTGTGGCCGTAGAAGTCCAGGGCGATCGCCTCGGGCTGCTGGCGCGCCCAGGCGCGCAGGTATTCGCTCAGTGGCTGTTCGCCGTGGGGGTAGTGCGGGCTGCGCGGCACGCCGGGCGGCCAGGCGGCGGCCTGCAGGTCGGCGAGCTGGGCAAGGTAGTGCTGTTCGTCCATGGCGCTGGCTCCGCTTGTTCTGGTCTGGCGGGCATCTTAGGCGGCCGGCCGGGGCGGCAGAACTGATGCTTATGCATCGATATCCATGAGTGCTATGCATGGTTGGCCGGACGGCTTGCCCTGCTAGGCTGCCGGCTCGCCAGGCAGAGATGGATAACCATGAATCAGCAGCATGAATGGTCGGTATTGAGCCGCCTCGACCTGAACCTGTTCCGCGTCTTCGAGGTGGTCTACCACGAACGCAACCTGACCCGCGCGGCGGCGCTGTTGCACCTCAGCCAGTCGGCGGTCAGCCATGCCCTGCAGCGCCTGCGCGAGCAGCTCGACGACCCGCTGTTCGTCCGCGACGGCCGCGGCGTGGCGCCGACGCCGCTGGCCCAGCAACTGGCGCCGGGCATCCAGGAGGCGTTGAGCGGCCTGCGCCGCAGCGTCGGCCGCGGGCAGACCTTCGATCCGCGGCACGACCGGCGCAGCTTTACCCTGAACATGCCCGAGCAGATGGAGCCGATCCTGCTGCCGGCGATCCTCGCCCATCTGCGCCAGTGTGCACCGCAGCTGGAGCTGCGCAGCAGCAGCCTGCACTGGGCGGAGCTCAAGCGCGAGCTGGTGGCCGGGCGGGTCGACCTGGCCATCGAGATCGCCCGGCCCACCGATGCCGAACTGCGCCAGCGCCTGCTGCTGCGCGACCCGCTGTGCGTGGTGGCCGGCCCGGCCTTCGCCGGCGAGCTGAGCCTGGAGCGCTACCTGGCGGCCGAGCATGTGGCGGTGACCTCGCGGCGCCGCGGCATCTGCGTGGAGGACCTGGCCCTCGGTCACCTGGGCCTGGTACGCCAGGTGCGCCAGCGCTGCCAGCACTACCTGTCGGCGGCGTTGCTGGTGGCGCAGAGCGACTGGCTGCTGACCATGCCGCGGCAATATGCCCAGCTGATCAATGCCGGCCTGGCCAATCGCCTGCTGGACATGCCGCTGGAGCTGCCGGCGGTGAGCCTCAACCTGTACTGGCCACGGCAGACGGAGAACGAGGCGGGCGGCCAGTGGCTGCGCGAGCAGCTATTGGGCCTGGCGCGGCAGCATTTTTGAGGGGCGCTAGATTGGCGTAGGGTTTGCTGCGCACGGCGTACCCTGCGGGCGTGGGGCTTGGCCTAGGCTGCGCCGCGCGCGCCAGCGCGGCGCAGTCCGGGGCTCAGTGCTTGCGCGCGACTATGTAGCGGGCCAGTTCGCGCAGCGGTTCGGCGCTGTTGCCGAACGGGCGCAGGGCGTGCAGGGCCTGGTCGCGCAGTTCCAAGGCGTAGGCCTTGGCCGCGTCGAGGCCGAGCAGGGCCGGGTAGGTCGGCTTGTGGTTGGCCTCGTCCTTGCCCTGGGTCTTGCCCAGGGTGGCGGTGTCGCTTTCCACGTCGAGGATGTCGTCCTGCACCTGGAAGGCCAGGCCGATGGCCCGGGCGTATTGCTGCAGCGAGCGCAGCGCGGCGTCGTCGGCCTGGCCGCTGGCCAGGGCGCCGAGCTGCACGCTGGCTTCGATCAGTGCGCCGGTCTTGTGCCGGTGCATCATTTCCAGGGCCGCCTGGTCGAGCTGCTGGCCGACCGAGCCGAGGTCGATGGCCTGGCCGCCGACCATTCCGGCCGGGCCGGCGGCGCGCGCCAGGCTCAATACCATGGACAGGCGCAGGTTGGCATCCCGGGGGTTGCGCCGCGGGTCGGCGAGGGCCTCGAAGGCCATGGCCTGCAGACCGTCGCCGGCGAGAATCGCGCAGGCTTCGTCGAAGGCCTTGTGGGTGGTCGGCTGGCCGCGGCGTAGGTCGTCGTCGTCCATGGCCGGCAGGTCGTCGTGCACCAGCGAGTAGGCGTGGATCAGCTCCACCGCGCAGGCGGCGCCATCGGCGCGGTCGAGGTCGCCGTGCAGCGCCTCGCAGGCGGCATACACCAGCAGCGGGCGTATCCGCTTGCCGCCGCCCGCCACGCTGTAGCGCATGGCCTGGTAGAGCCGTGCCAGCTGGCTGTGCGGCGCCTCGAACAGGCTTTCCAGGGCGGCGTCGACGCGCGCCTGACAACGCTGCTGGTAGGCCGCGATCATGCCTGGTCGTCCGCGTCGAAGGGGGCTTCCTCCAGCTCGCCGTCGCGTTCCAGGAGGATCTGCACCTTCTGTTCGGCCTGGCTCAGGGCGGCCTGGCAATCGCGGGTCAGGCGGATGCCCTGCTCGAAGGCGGTCAGCGAGTCTTCCAGCGACAGTTCGCCGCCTTCCAGGCGCTCGACCAGTTGCTGCAGTTCGGCGAGGGAGTGTTCGAAATCGACGGCGGCTTTCTTGCGGGCCATGGGGCTGTCTCGTGGGCTCGTATCTCGGCGCGACCCTGGCAGGGCCGCGCGGCATGGGTCTTGCGCTGGCTCAGAAGCGCAGCACTTCGCTGTTGCTGCGGGCCGGGCCGACCATGGGGATCTTCGGCGGCTGGGCCGGCTTGTTGCGCGGCACGGCCGGTTGCGCCGGCTTGGCTTCGGCAACCGGCTGGTTGCGCAGCGGTTCGATGGCGGCGGCCAGTTGTTCGACCAGTTGCCGCAGCAGCAGGCTCTGCGCCTTCACCTGGTCGGCCGGGCTGCCATCGTGGGCCTGTTCCAGGCGCAGCAGGCGGCTGTCACGCAGCAGGCCGCTGCGGTCGAGCAGGCGCCACTGGGCTTCCAGCACGGCCGGGTGCAGCGGGCCGGAGTCCAGGCGGCTGATGCTCAGCAGCACCTGCACGTCGGGAGTGAAACCGGGGTTGGCCGGGGCCAGCACCAGGCGCTGGCTGTCCAGCTTGGCGGCCAGCTGGCGCAGCAGCACCTGGTCGATATCGGCGGCCAGGCTGCCGGCCCAGCGCGCATCGTCGGCGGGCACCAGGCTGCCGTCGGCCTGGCGCTGGAGGAAGGCTTCGCGCTGCAGGTAGTCGGCGATCGACACCGGGCCGAGCAGCACGGCCAGGCCCTGATTCTGCTGGGGCACGGCGGGGCTGCCGGCATCCAGCTGGTACAGCGGGATCGGTTGGTGCGCCGTACAGCCGGCCAGGCCGAGCAGGCCGGTCAGCAGGAGAACAACGGGGAGGCGCAACACGGTCATCATTTCACCCTGGGGGCCGCGGGTAGCGGCCGGCAGTCATACGCGAACGGGCAGGGGTTTGCCTGCGGCCGCGTATCATCCGTCAAAGCGCCGCCGGACTCCAGCCTGCGCTGCTCAGCGGAGCCCAGCGGCGGGCGTCGGCGGCAGGGCGCGGATGGCGGCGGCCAGCTGCTGGCCGAGGCGCTCGACCAGCTGGCTCTGCGCCGCCACCTGGGCCTCCAGGCTGCCGTCGTGGGCCTGCTGCAGGTGCAACAGGTCGCTGGCGCGCTGCTCGCCCCGCTCGTCCAGCAGGCGCCAGCGCGCCTCTAGCACGGCCGGCTGCTGCGGCCCGGAGTCGAGGCGGCCGATGTGCAGGATGATCTGCGCCTGGGCCGGGAAACCGATGCGATCCGGATACAGCGCCAGGCGGCTGCTGTGCAGCTCGCCGGCCAGGGTGGCGAGCAGCAGCTGGCCGATGTCGTCCTGCAGGCTGCCGGCCCAGCGGCCCTCGCTGCTGACATCCAGGCGCTGGGCGCTGTGGCGCTGCATCAGGCTTTCTCGCTGCAGGTAGTCGGCCAGTTGCAGCGGGCCGAGCAGCACGGCCGGGCCATTGGCATCCTGCACGCTGGGTGGCGTGCCGTTGGCGAGCTGGTAGAACTGCTGGGGCGGCGCGCTGCTGCAGGCAGCGAGCAGCAGGAAGGCCAAATGCAGGAAGGCGACGTGCAGCAGGCGTTGGCTCATGGCTGGGGCTTCCCGAAGATCAGCGATTGCGGTTGCTGTTCCAGTGTCTCGGCGGTGCGTTGCAGGGCCTTGCTGGCGCGGCTGAGCTGCTGCAGGGTGGTGCCCAGCTCGTATTGCAGGGTCGATTGCGGGCCGATGCTCTGCCGGCCATCGACCAGCAGGCCGTTGGCCTGCTCCAGGGTCTGCCGGGTGCTGGCGGCGGCCTGGCGGATCTCCACCAGGGTGGCGTTGAGTTCGCCGCTGCTGCGCTGCGCCGAGTCGAGCAGGCCGGGCAACTGTTGCTCCAGGTGCCGGCTCAGGCGGTCGAGGTTGGCCAGGGTGGCGGACAGGCTGCTCAGGCCCTGGTGCAGGTCGTCGGAACTGCTCAGCTTCTCGATCGCCTGCAGGGTGCGGTTGGCCGACTCGATCAGCTCGCGCAGCGGCACTTCGCGCAGGCTGCTGGCCAGCTCCTGCAGCACATTGGCGGCCTGGTCGATGCGCGAAGGCACGCTGGGGATGCTCGGCAGGTCGACTTCGCTGGGGCTGAACACATAGCCGGCCTGGTCGGGGAACATGTCCAAAGCGACTATCGCCTTGCCGGTCAGCAGGCTGGGGGTCTGCAGCTGGGCGCGCAGGCCGCGCTTGATCAGCTGCTTGACCACCCTGTCGAAGTCGCGCTGGCTGGCGGCCTTCTGCGGGTCGACACGGAGGATCACCGGCATCACCACGTCCTTGATCTGGCTGTCGTAGGACAGGCGGATCTCGCGCACGCTGCCGATCTTCACCCCGCGGTAGGTGACGTCGGCGCCGACATCCAGGCCGTCGAGGGCGCCGGTGAAATACACCACGTACTCGCTGGGTTTGCTGAACCAGCTTTCCCGGGACAGCAGCAGGGCGCCGGCTACCAGCAGGACCAGGCCGCCGAGCAGGAAGCTGCCGATCAGAAAGGGTTTGCGTGTTTCGCTCATGCGTCCTCCGCCTTGAGGAATGTACCGTTGCGTCCGAGGAAGCGCTGTACCGTCTGCGGGCCGTGGGCCAGCAGTTCGCGTGGGGCGCCGAGGGCGATCTGGGTGCCGGCCTGGCCGTCGAGGAACAGGCAGGTGTCGGCCACCGCGAAGATGCTCGGCAGCTCGTGGGTCACCAGCACGATACTGGAGCCGAGGCTGTCGCGCAGCTGCAAGATCAGTTCGTCGAGGGCCTTGGAACTGATCGGGTCGAGGCCGGCCGAGGGTTCGTCGAAGAACAAGACCTGCGGGTCGAGGGCCAGGGCGCGGGCCAGCGCCGCGCGCTTGCGCATGCCGCCGGACAGCTCGGCCGGGTACAGCTGGTCGCAGCCGCCGAGGCCGACCAGGCTCAGCTTGAGCGCGGCCAGCTCATCCAACTCGGCGCGGCCGAGGTTGGGCCGGTAGGTTTCCAGCGGCAGGCAGATGTTCTCACGCAGGGTCATCGAGCCCCACAGCGCGCTGTTCTGGTAGAGCACGCCGAAGTGCTGCAGGAGCGTGTCGCGGCGCGCCTCGTCCTGCGCCCAGAAGTCCTCGCCGTGGAACAGCATGCGCCCGGCGAGCGGTGCCTGCAGGCCGATCAGGTGGCGCAGCACGGTGCTCTTGCCGCAGCCGCTGCCGCCCATGATGACGAACACTTCGCCAGGCTGGATGCTGAAGTTGAGGTCGTGCTGGATCACCCGCGTGCCATAGCCGGCGTCCAGGTGTTCCACGATCAGCACGGCATCATTCATGAAAGATCCCGCCTATGGGCTTCTGGATTAGCGCCAGACAAGGAAAAAAAAGGGCCGAGGCAGCGGAGTTTACGAGCTGTAAATGAGCATGCCGAGGCCCTTTTTGACGCAGTGTGGCCGACAGACAGGAGTTCATAGGCGGGATCTCAAATACCCAGCTGGGTGCAGATCAGCGTAATCAGCGCATCGCTGACCACCAGGGCGACGATGATGCTGACCACCGCGCGGGTGGTGGCCTGGCCAACGGCCTGGGCGTTGCGGCCGCTGGCCAGGCCGTAGTGGCAGCCGATCAGGCCGATCAGCACGGCAAACACCAGGCTCTTGAAGATGCCCAGGAGGAAGTCGGTGAGGCTGAGCATTTCCAGGCTCTGGTTGAGGTACTGGGTGGCGGAGATGTCGAACAGCCCGGCGCCGATGATGAAGCCGCCGAGGATGCCGAGGGCGTCGGCAAATACGCACAGCAGCGGCATGGCCACCAGCAGCGCCAACAGGCGCGGCAGCACTAGGAAGTCCAGCGGCGGGAAGCCGAAGGTCTTCAGCGCGTCGATCTCCTCGTTGGCCTGCATGCTGCCCAGCTCGGCGGCATAGGCCGCGCCGGTGCGCCCGGCCATGATCACCGCGGTCATCAGCGCGCCCATCTCGCGGGTCATGCCGATGGCCACCATGTTGGCGATGTACAGCTGGGCGCCGAAGGCTTCCAGCTGGGCCGCGCCGACGAAGGCGAGGATCAGCCCGACCAGGCTGGCGATCAGCGCGACGATCGGCAGGGCGCCGGGGCCGCAGGCCTGCAGGGCCAGCCAGAAGTCGCCGGCACGCAGGCGCGAGCGGCCCTGCAGCAGGCGCAGCAGGGCCAGGCAGACTTCGCCGAGGAAGGTGCAGCTGTTGGCCAGGGTCGTCAGCAGACCGAGGAAATGCTGGCCCATGCGGGTCAGGGGATTGCGGCTGGCGCTGGCTTTAGTGGCGGCCTGGATCGGGTGGGCGCTGCCCATCTGTAGCAGGCGTTCGACATCGTTCGGCAGCTCCAGCCAGTGCAGCGTCAGCTGCCGCTCCTCGGCCAGGCGTTGCAGGCGGCGCAGCAGGGCCAGCAGGCTGCTGTCCCAGTCGCTGACGGCGACCCGCACCGGCAGCTCGGCGCCTACGGCCGAATAGGCATCGAGCACCGCCTGCAGGTCCGGTTTGCGCAGGTCGAGGGTCCACTGGCCGCTAACGCACAAGTGCGTACGGCCCTGTTGATCCTCCTGCCAGCGCAGCTCGGCTGTGGCGGCGTCCATGTCTATCCCCTATCAGGCGTTTGGCGTCTCGACCAGCAGTGCGTCGACCCGCTGGAAGCCGCGCGGCAGCTTGTTGCCGCGCCGCCCGCGTTCGCCCTTGTAGTGTTCCAGGTCGTCCGGCTTGAGCGACAGGGTACGCTTGCCGGCCTGCAGTACCAGGGTGGCACCGTTGGGCAGCACGGCCAGGTCGGTGAGGTATTCCTCGCGGCTGGCCACCCGCTCACCGGGGATGCCGATGATCTTGTTGCCCTTGCCTTTGCCCAGTTGCGGCAGATCGGCGACCTTGAACAGCAGCAGGCGCCCCTCGGTGGTGACGGCGGCCAGCCAGTCTTCCTCGCGGTTGGCCAGCGGCTTGGGCGGCACGACCAGCGCGCCGGTGGGCAGGGTCAGCAGGGTCTTGCCGGCCTTGTTCTTGGCCTGCAGGTCCTCGCCCTTGACCACGAAGCCGTAGCCGGCGTCCGAGGCGATCACGTACAGGGCGTTGTCATCCGGCAGCAGCACGCAGTCGAAGGTGGCGCCCGGTGGCGGTTGCAGGCGACCGGTGAGTGGTTCGCCCTGGCCACGGGCCGAGGGCAGCGAGTGGGCCGGTAGCGAGTAACTTCGGCCCGTCGAGTCGATAAACACGGCGTACTGATTGGAACGGCCCGGTGCGGCGGTCTTGAATCCGTCGCCGGCCTTGTACGACAGGCCGCTGGCGTCGATGTCATGGCCCTTGGCGCAGCGCACCCAGCCCTTCTCCGAGAGCACCACGGTGACCGGTTCGGTCGGCAGCAGTTCGGTCTCGCTCAGGGCCTTGGCTTCGGCGCGGGCGACGATGGGCGAGCGACGGTCGTCGCCGTACTTCTCTGCGTCGTCGAGGATTTCCTGGCGCACCAGTTTCTTCAACTTGGCTTCGCTGCCGAGCAGGGCCAGCAGCTTGGCGCGTTCCTTGGCCAGCTCGTCCTGCTCGCCGCGGATCTTCATCTCTTCCAGGCGGGCCAGCTGGCGCAGGCGGGTGTCGAGGATATAGTCGGCTTGCAGTTCGCTCAGGCCGAAGCGCTCCATCAGCACCGGCTTGGGCTGGTCTTCGGTGCGGATGATATGGATCACTTCATCCAGGTTGAGGAAGGCGGTGAGCAAGCCTTCCAACAGGTGCAGGCGCTTCTCGACCTTGTCCAGGCGGAACTGCAGGCGGCGGCGCACGGTGCCGACGCGGTAGACCAGCCACTCGCTCAGCAGGGTGCGCAGGTCCTTCACCGACGGCTTGCCGTCCAGGCCGATGACGTTGGTGTTGACCCGGTAGCTGGACTCCAGCTCGGTGGTGGCGAACAGGTGGGTCATCAGCTCGTCGGCATCCACCCGGTTGGAGCGCGGGATGATGACGATGCGGCAGGGGTGCTCGTGGTCCGACTCGTCGCGCAGGTCGGCGACCATCGGCAGCTTCTTCGCCTGCATCTGCGCGGCGATCTGCTCCAGCACCTTGGCCCCGGAGACCTGGTGCGGCAGGGCGGTGACCACGATATCGCCGTCCTCGACGCGGTACACCGCACGCATGCGCACCGAGCCCCGGCCGGTCTCGTAGATCTTCAGCAGGTCGGCCTTGGGCGTGATGACTTCCGCCTCGGTGGGGAAGTCCGGGCCGAGGATGTGCTCGCACAGCTGCTCGACCGTGGCGCTGGGCTCGTCCAGCAGGCGCACGCAGGCGCTGGCCACTTCGCGCAGGTTGTGCGGCGGCACGTCGGTGGCCATGCCCACGGCGATGCCGGTGGTGCCGTTGAGCAACAGGTTGGGCAGGCGCGCCGGCAGGGTGGCCGGCTCGTCGAGGGTGCCGTCGAAGTTCGGCACCCAGTCCACGGTGCCCTGGCCCAGTTCGCTGAGCAGCACTTCCGAGTAGCGCGACAGGCGCGCCTCGGTGTAGCGCATGGCGGCGAAGGACTTGGGATCGTCCGGCGCACCCCAGTTGCCCTGGCCGTCGACCAGGGTGTAGCGGTAGCTGAACGGCTGCGCCATCAGCACCATGGCCTCGTAGCAGGCGCTGTCGCCGTGGGGGTGGAACTTGCCGAGCACGTCACCGACGGTACGCGCCGACTTCTTGTGCTTGGAATCGGCGTCCAGGCCCAGTTCGCTCATGGCGTAGACGATGCGCCGCTGCACCGGTTTCAAGCCGTCGCCGATATGCGGCAGGGCGCGGTCCATGATCACGTACATGGAGTAGTTGAGATAAGCCTGCTCGGTGAAGTCGGCAAGGGAGCGGCGCTCCACGCCGTCCAGGCTCAGGTCGAGGGAATCGCTCATGCGTGCCTCATTGGCAAAGTGGTCATTACGAGAGAAGTCATTTCACGGAAATCGCTTGGCGCAGCACCAGGGTGCCGCCCTTCTGGGTGAATTCGAGTTGCTTGAGGGCGCTCATGCCGAGCAGCACCTCGTCGCCGTCCATGCCGGGGGTGATCAGCGCCGCCACGTCGTGCAGGCGGATGTCGCCCAGCTGCAGGGACGCCAGGCGGGTGCGCTGGCCGGTCACTGTGCCGTTGGCGGTACGGATCTGCACCGGCGCGCCGGGTTCCAGGCGCAGCCGGGCGGCCAGTTCGGCGGGAATCGCCACGGCGCTGGCGCCGGTATCCAGGAGGAAGGTCACGGCGTCGCCGTTGATCTGCCCGGTGAGCAGGTAATGGCCGCCGCGGCCGCTGGCCAGGCGCACTTCGATGTAGCCCTCGCCATGCACCGATTGCGGCTGCTGGTTGGGGTTGTCGCGGCGTTCTTCCCACTGGCCGAAGAAGTGCGTGGCCAGCAGCAGGCCGGCGCCCCAGGCCAGCACCAGCATGACCCGGCCGGCGCGCTGGCCAGGCGCCTGGGGGGCGCTCATGGCGCGCTCCAGCCGTCGGCGGGGGCCTTGAGGTGCCACAGCAGCGGCCGGCTTTCGCCGTCGGCGCGGGCCTTGCCGCCGTTGTCCAGGCCGACCCAGGCACTGTCCTGGTCCAGCCACAGGGCTTCGGCCACCCCGTAGGGGCTGGCGTAGCGGCGTGGTGCGCTCAGCGCGGCGGCGGCGAACGACCAGCATTTCTCGCTGGCGCCGCTGCTCGGGTTGCGCCGGCAGATGCGGTGGCCGGCGCGTTCCAGGCTGAACAGGCGGTCGTTGAAGTAGTGCAGGTCGGCGAAATCCAGGGGCACCTGCGTGCCGCTGTCCGGCTGGGCCAGCGAGGCCTGCAGCCCGCCCTCGCTGAGCAGCACGCAGCCGCCGGTGCAGTGCCAGCCGCCGTTGCGCTTGTGCAGCACCAGCAGGCCGCGGCGTTCGCGTTCGGCGGCCAGCCACAGGCGTTCGCCCTGGGCGTCGATGGCGATGCCTTCGAACAGGGCGTTGAAGCTGAGCAGCATGCCGCTGGCGCGGGCCTGGCGCACCAGGCCGGCGGGCAGCGTGAGCCAGTCGGCGTTGCCGCTCGGGCCGAGCTGCAGCACCGCGGCCTGGGTTTCGCTGAGCAGGTAGCGGTTGCCGGCGCCGTCGCAGCTGATGCCCTCGAAGTCCAGGCTGCCGCCGCGCAGCTGGTTGACCGTCCAGCTGCGCATGCGCAGCCCCCAGGGCAGGCCGCTGGCCGGCGCATCGGGCGCGCTGAAGCGCTCGGCGACCGCCTGCCAGCTGTCGACCTGGGCCTGCAGGCGGTACAGGCGATCATCGGCGCGGTCGGAGACCGCCAGCCACTCGTCGCCGCAGCGGGCCAGGCCGGACAGGTTGCTGCCGTCCAGGCCCTCCACCGGGTGCTCTGCGAGCAGTTGCAGCTCGACCGGCGCCGGCGCCGCATGCAGCGCGCCGCTCAGCAGCAGGCCGGCGAGGGCGGCGCTCAGTCTCACGCCAGGACCTCGGCCAGGTTGCCCTTGGCTTCCAGCCAGCTCTTGCGGTCGCCGGCGCGTTTCTTCGCCAGCAGCATGTCCATGATCTCCAGCGTGCCCTCGAAGTCTTCCAGGGTCAGCTGCACCAGGCGCCGGGTATTCGGGTCCATGGTGGTTTCGCGCAGCTGCGGCGGGTTCATCTCGCCGAGGCCCTTGAAGCGGGTGACCTGTGGCTTGCCGCGGCGCTTCTCGGCCACCAGGCGGTCGAGGATGCCGTCGCGCTCGGCCTCGTCGAGAGCGTAGAAGATCTCCTTGCCCAGGTCGATGCGGTACAGCGGCGGCATGGCCACGTAGACGTGGCCGGCATCCACCAGCGGGCGGAAGTGGCGGACGAACAGGGCGCAGATCAGCGTGGCGATGTGCAGGCCGTCGGAGTCGGCGTCGGCGAGGATGCACACCTTGCCGTAGCGCAGTTCGCCGAGGTCGGCCGAGCCCGGGTCGACACCGATGGCCACGGCGATGTTGTGTACCTCTTGCGAAGCCAGCACTTCGCCGCCGTCCACTTCCCAGGTGTTGAGGATCTTGCCGCGCAGCGGCAGGATCGCCTGGAACTCCTTGTCGCGCGCCTGCTTGGCCGAACCGCCAGCGGAGTCGCCTTCGACCAGGAACAGCTCGGAGCGCATCGGGTCTTGCCCGGCGCAGTCGGCCAGCTTGCCGGGCAGCGCCGGGCCCTGGGTAATCTTCTTGCGCTCGACCTTCTTGCCGGCCTTGAGCCGGCGCCCGGCGTTGCTGATGGCCAGCTCGGCCAGGCCCAGGCCCAGCTCGGGGTTGGCGTTGAGCCACAGGCTGAAGGCGTCTTTAACGACTCCAGACACGAATGCCGCCGCCTCGCGGGAGGACAGGCGTTCCTTGGTCTGCCCGGAGAACTGCGGCTCCTGCATCTTCATCGAGAGGACGAAGGCGATGCGTTCCCAGATGTCTTCCGGGGCCAGCTTGACCCCGCGCGGCAGCAGGTTGCGGAACTCGCAGAACTCGCGCATGGCATCCAGCAGGCCCTGGCGCAGGCCGTTGACGTGGGTGCCGCCCTGGGCGGTGGGGATCAGGTTGACGTAGCTTTCCTGCACGCTTTCGCCGCCTTCGGGCAGCCACAGCAGGGCCCAGTCGACCGCTTCCTTGTTGCCGGCCAGGCTGCCGACGAAGGGCTCGTCGGGCAGGCGCAGGTGTTCGCTGACCGAGTCGGCCAGGTAGGAACGCAGGCCGTCCTCGTAGTGCCACTCGACTTTCTCGCCGCTGGCCTTGTCCTCGAAACTCACCGCCAGGCCGGGGCAGAGCACGGCCTTGGCCTTGAGCACGTGCTTGAGGCGGCTGACCGAGAACTTGGCCGAGTCGAAGTACTTGGCGTCCGGCCAGAAGTGCACGCTGGTGCCGGTGTTGCGCTTGCCCACCGTGCCGACCACGGCCAGGTCGCTGGCCTTGTAGCCGTCGGCGAAGCTCATCTGGTACTCGTTGCCGTCGCGTTTGACGGTGACGATTACCCGGGTCGACAGCGCGTTGACCACCGAGATGCCCACGCCGTGCAGGCCGCCGGAGAACTGGTAGTTCTTGTTGGAGAACTTGCCGCCGGCGTGCAGCTTGGTGAGGATCAGCTCGACCCCCGGCACGCCTTCTTCCGGGTGGATGTCCACCGGCATGCCGCGGCCGTCGTCGAGCACTTCCAGGGAGTTGTCGGCGTGGAGGATCACCTGAATCGATTTGGCGTGGCCGGCCAGGGCCTCGTCGACGCTGTTGTCGATGACTTCCTGGGCCAGGTGGTTGGGCCGCGAGGTGTCGGTGTACATGCCCGGGCGCTTGCGCACCGGGTCGAGGCCGGAGAGGACTTCGATGGCATCGGCGTTGTAGGTGTTCTGCTGGGCCATGGGGTCTCTTAGTTCGTCAGTTGATCAGGGCGCTGGCGGGCTGCGGCGACGCGGCCCGGCGGACTCAAAGGGCGGAAAAGTCGAAATCTTGCCAGATTGCGCGGTCGAAGCCAGCCAGTTCGAGGATTTCCGGCAGGCGGCCGGCAAAGCCCTGGTAGCCGTGGTCGCCGCCGTCCTGGATATCCAGGCTGCAGCCGGCGTAGAAGGCTGCGGCGTGGCGGTAGTCGAGGGTCTCGTCGGCCGTCTGCAGCCACACGCGGTAGCGCTGGGCGTCCTGCGGCGCCGGCACTTCCAGCTCGGCCAGGGCCTGCACGTGGTCGTGGGTCAGCAGCCAGGTCTCGTTGGTGTAATAGTTGGTTTGCTCGACTTCCTTGCCGTCGAACAGGCGGTGCGGGCGCACCGCCGGGTTAATCAGTAGGGCGTTCAGGCCATGCTGTTCGGCCAGATGGGTGGCGTAGTAGCCGCCCAGGGAGCTGCCCACCAGCAGCGGCCGGCCCAGTTCGCCGATGGCCGCCTGCAGCTGGGCGATGGCCTGGCGCGGGTGGTGGTGCAGCGCGGGGACTCGCAGGTGGCGGGCGATGCCGCAGTGTTCGGCGACCCGCAACAGCTGGCTGGCCTTGGTCGAGGTCGGCGCACTGTTGAGGCCGTGGATATAGAGGATGCTGGTCATAGGACGGGGAGGCTACTAGCTCGCCCGGCCAGGCTGCAAGCTGATCGGCACGAGACCGCCGGGTCAGGCGCCTGGCGCCGTGGTCAATAGCCTTTGACGCTGTAGTCGATTTCGAAATCGATGCCGGTGACCCGCGACACCCCGGTTTCCAGCAGGCCGTCGGCATGCAGGCGCAGCCAGCGGTAGCCGGGAGCGCTGCGGTCGACCTGGAACTCCTCGCTGCCGGGGGCGAACTGCACGCAGGTGGAGGGCGAGGCGAGCAGGCGCACCTGGTCGCGCTGCTGGTCGAATTCCTGGTGGATATGGCCCCAGAGCATGGCCCTGACCTGCGGGAAACGCTCGATCACGGCGAACAGCGCCTGCGGATTGCGCAGGCCGATCGGCTCCATCCAGTTGCAGCCGATGGACACCGGATGGTGGTGGAAGCACACCAGGTGGTGGCGTTCAGGCGCGGCGTGGAGCGATTGCTCCAGCAGTTCGAGCTGGTCGTCGGCAAGGAAACCGGGCACCGCACCGGGTATCGAGGAGTCGAGCAGGGTGATGCGCCAGCTGCCGAGGTCGATGATCGGCTCGAGCAGGTCGCTGCCGGCGCAGGCCTCGCGCATGGCCGGCATTTCGTCGTGGTTGCCGGCGAACCAACGGGCCTGCCGCGCCACCGGGTCGGTCAGCCGGCGGAAGCGCTGGTAGGAGCCGAGCGTGCCGTCCTGGGAGAGGTCACCGCTGGCCAGCATCAGGTCGATGTGCGGCTGTTCCTGCTGCACCCGCTCGATCACCCGCTGCAGGCTGTCGCAGGTATCCATGCCCAGCAGCTTGCCGCCTTCTTCGGCAAACAGATGACTGTCGGAGAGCTGAACGATCAGCACCGGTTGGTCATGCGTCGGGATGGCGGGGGGCGGCAAGGGGCAACTCCTGAGCGGGTTCTCAGGATTATGGTGGCTGAAAGCGGATTCGGTAAACCCGCTAAACGTGAACCTGTCACATTTGCCGCGTGCTGCTGGGGATTAACGTCGCTAAGTCCGGCGAAAAAGTAGGGTTATTGGGCTCTTGGCGAATCAGCGCACGCTGGCCAGCTCATGGCCGCAGGCCAGGCAGTGGCTGAGCCATTCGCCGAGGAACAGGTTGAGCTGGGTCTTCTCGTCCGGCTGGTGCATGGCGGCGTTCGGGTAGCTGTAGATGCTGCGAAAGCGCCGGGCGTTTTCCGCGCTGACCACCTCGGCCATGCGCGCATCGTGGTAGACGCGCACTTCCAGCCGGGGCACCGGCAGCCAGGGCAGGCTGTGTTCCTGGCTGACGCTGAGGGTGGTGGTGTAGGGGCAGGCTTCCAGCACCTGCAGCACCAGCACGCCGAGCAGCAGGTCGCCCTGGCTCAGGGCCACGCGGCGTTCGCCCTGGCCGTCGCGCATGTCCGGCAGCAGGCGCAGCAGGCGGGCATAGTTGGCTTCGCAAGCGGCCTGCAGTTCGACCAGGTCGACCCGGTAGCGCTCGCGCAGCAGGTTCATGACCACAGCCCCCTGACTTCTGCGCGGTTCAGCGCCAGCCACTGCAGGGCGATGATGCTGGCGGCGTTGTTGATGCGCCCGTCCCTGACCGCCTGCAGGGCATCCTCCAGCGGCCAGACATGCACGCGGATGTCCTCGCCTTCCTCGGCCAGGCCATGCACGCCGCCGGCGCCTTGGCTGTCGCAACGGCCGACATACAGGTACACGCGCTCGTCGGAGCCGCCCGGGGAGGGGAAGTAGGTGGTGATCGGCCACAGCGCGCCGAGGTTCAGGTCGGCCTCCTCGATGGCCTCGCGGCGCGCCACTTCCTCCGGCTGCTCGTCCTTGTCGATCAGCCCGGCGACCAGTTCCAGCAGCCAGGGGTTGCCGTTCTTGTCCATGGCGCCGACGCGGAACTGTTCGATCAGCACCACGCAGTCGCGCTGCGGGTCGTAGGGCAGCACGCAGACCGCATCGTGGCGCACGAACAGTTCGCGATTGAGTTCCGGGCCCATGCCGCCGGCGAACAGGCGATGGCGCAGCTGCAGGCGGTCGAGTTTGTAGAACCCCTGGAAGCAGGTCTCGCGCTGGAGGATCTCGACGGCATCGGGGCCGGGTTTGAACAGTTCGGACATGCAGGTGCACTCATGGGTGATCGGTGTTTGCGCCATCCTAGCGCGCCGCCGCGCCGGGCGCAGCCTCCTTGGAGGATTGGGTGCAGACAGGGAAAATGGAACTTGTCAGACTTCAGACCAGCGGCGCGTTGCCCCCGGCAACCGCCCGAATGCCACCCGCATTGCCAGCCAAGGAAACCGCATGCGTCTTTGCCAACTGATCTGTATCGCCTTGCTCCCCCTGACCTTAGGTGCCTGCCAGAGTCTGTTCAAGGCCGGCGGTCAGGAGCCCTTGCCGAGCACCCAGCAGCGCTGGGAACACCGGGCGCCGGGTTGCGCCGGCAGCGACTGCCCGCTGGTGAACATCGACCTGCGCCTGCTCGACGACCTGCCCGAGCTGAATGCCCTGATCGAGCGCGAACTGCTCGGGCTGACCATCGAGTTGCCGGGCGACCCGCTGCCGGAGTCGCTGGCCAGCTACGAACGCGACTTCCTGGCCACGGCCAAACCGGGCTGGAGCAGCTACCTGCAGGCCAAGATACTGGAACAGCATGACCGTCTGGTGATCATCGAGCTGTCCAGCTACCGCTTCACCGGCGGCGCCCACGGCATTCCCGGGCGCGCCTACCTGAACTACGACCGCCAGCTCAAGCGCGTGCTGAGCCTGCAGGACATGCTGCTGCCGGACGAGGAACAGGCCTTCTGGCAGGCCGCCGAGCTGGCGCACCAGGCCTGGCTGAAGGCCAATGGCCTGGACCAGGACCTCGACTACCAGGCCAGCTGGCCGTTTGAGCGTACCGACAACATCGCCCTGACCTTCGGCGCGGTGATGCTCAAGTACGAGGTGGCGCGCATCGCCCCCTACAGCAGCGGCCACCCGGAGCTGCGCATTCCCTATCCGCGCCTCAATGGCATTCTCAAGCCGTTCTACTTCCCCGGCCGCGGCTAATCACGAACGTGTAGGGTGCGCCGCGCGCACCGCAAGCCACGCGCAGCTCCCGGTGCGCACGGCGCACCCTACCAGTAGGCCGGCGTGCAGCCTGTCAGCGGTTGCCGGCCAACCTGCTCAGCAGCAGTTGCAGCGCCCCGGCCAGCAGCAGGGCCGGCAGGGTGGCGCCGAGCGCCGGGTAGAAGTTGACCAGCAGATGGAAGGTGCTCACCCCACAGACCCAGGCCAGCAGGCTGTCCCAGCGCAGGGCCGGGGTGAAGCGCGGCAGCTGGCGGCGGCGCAGGACGAAGTGGTCGACCAGCACCACGCCGAACAGCGGGGCGAACACCGAGCCGATCAGCAGCAGGAAGCTTTCGTACTCGCTGAGCGGGGCGAACCAGGCGATCAGGGTGCACAGCGCGCCGATGGCCAGGGCCAGGTGCTCGACCTTGAGCGGCAGCAGGGTGCCGCTGGAGACCGCCGCCGAGTGGATATCGGCGAAGGCCTTTTCCGACTCGTCGAGCAGGATCAGCAGCAGCGGAATGCCCATGCCGGCGCCGGCCAGGGCCAGCAGCAGGCTGTTGGCCTCGCCCGGGGCGGCGAAGGCCAGGGTGTAGGCCACGCCCAGGCCCATCAGCCACAGGCAGCCGACGAAGAAGCCCAGGGCCGCGCCGACGAACACGCCGCCGCCACGCTTGCCGAAGCGCGAGTAGTCGGCGATCAGCGGCAGCCAGGACAGCGGCATGGCGATGGCCAGGTCGAAGCCCAGGGCGAAGCTCATCGAACCGTCGCCGGGACGTGCCCACAGGGCGGCCAGGTCGGCCTTGCTCAGCAGGTTCCAGGTCAGCCAGGCGCAGGCGCCGAGCAGCAGCCAGATGCCCCATTTGCGCAGCACGCGGCGGACGAAGGCCAGCGGCCCGGCCACTGCCAGCAGGGTGGCCAAGGCGCCGAACACCAGGGTCCACAGGGTGGCGTTGCTCCAGGCGCTGCCTTCGCCGAAGGCCTTGCCGGCCAGCAGGCTGGCGGCATCGCGCATGACGATGATCTCGAAGGCGCCCCAGCCGACCAGCTGCAGCAGGTTGAGCAGCGCCGGCAGCACCGCGCCCTGGCGCCCCAGGCTGAGCCTGAGCGCGGCCATCGAGGCCAGGCCGGTGTCGCTGCCGATCACCCCGACCGCACCCAGCAGCAGGGCGCCGACCGCCACGCCGAGGGTGATCGCCAGCAGCGCGCCGGCCAGACCCAGGCCCGGTGCGAGCAGGGCGCCGGCCTGCAGCACCATCAGGCCCATGCCTAAGGAGAACCACAGGGCGAGCAGGTCGCGGGCGCCGAACACGCGTTCGGTCAGCGGCACGGCGAGGTTGGGGGAGTAGCTGGGGTTGTTCACGGGCAAGGCCTCGCTGAGAAAAAGAAAGCCCTTCATCGCGATGAAGGGCCTGAGCAAACGCGTAGGGCGCACCCTACGGGATGGCGGCCCACGCCAGGCGTGGGCGCGACCTCCGGGGCAGGGGTCAGACCTGCTTGTAGATCACCGAGCCTTCGCCCTTGAAGCGTTCGGCCTGCTCCTTGAAGCCGGCCTCGACCGCCAGGCTCTCGTCGGACAGGCCGTTTTCCTTGGCGTAGTCGCGCACTTCCTGGGTGATCTTCATCGAGCAGAACTTCGGCCCGCACATGGAGCAGAAGTGCGCGACCTTGGCCGAGTCCTTGGGCAGGGTCTCGTCGTGGTAGCTGCGCGCGGTGTCCGGGTCCAGCCCCAGGTTGAACTGGTCTTCCCAGCGGAACTCGAAGCGCGCCTTGCTCAGGGCGTTGTCGCGGATCTGTGCGCCCGGGTGACCCTTGGCCAGGTCGGCGGCATGCGCGGCGATCTTGTAGGTGATGATGCCGGTCTTCACGTCATCCTTGTTCGGCAGGCCCAGGTGCTCCTTGGGCGTGACGTAGCAGAGCATGGCGCAGCCGAACCAGCCGATCATGGCCGCGCCGATGCCGCTGGTGATGTGGTCGTAGCCCGGGGCAATGTCGGTGGTCAGCGGGCCGAGGGTATAGAACGGCGCCTCGTCGCAGCATTCCAGCTGCTTGTCCATGTTCTCCTTGATCAGCTGCATCGGCACATGGCCGGGGCCTTCGATCATGGTCTGCACGTCGTGCTTCCAGGCGATCTTGGTCAGCTCGCCGAGGGTCTCCAGCTCGCCGAACTGGGCGGCGTCGTTGGCGTCGGCGATGGAGCCCGGACGCAGGCCGTCGCCCAGCGAGAAGCTGACGTCGTAGGCCTTCATGATTTCGCAGATTTCCTCGAAGTGGGTATAGAGGAAGTTCTCCTTGTGGTGCGCCAGGCACCACTTGGCCATGATCGAGCCGCCGCGGCTGACGATGCCGGTGACGCGCTTGGCGGTCAGCGGCACATAGCGCAGCAGCACGCCGGCGTGGATGGTGAAGTAGTCCACGCCCTGTTCGGCCTGCTCGATCAGGGTGTCGCGGAACAGCTCCCAGGTCAGGTCCTCGGCGATGCCGCCGACCTTTTCCAGGGCCTGGTAGACCGGCACGGTGCCGATCGGCACCGGCGAGTTGCGGATGATCCACTCGCGGGTCTCGTGGATGTGCTTGCCGGTGGACAGATCCATCACCGTGTCCGAGCCCCAGCGGATGCCCCAGGTCAGCTTGGCCACTTCCTCTTCAATGGAAGAACCCAGCGCCGAGTTGCCGATATTGCCGTTGATCTTCACCAGGAAGTTGCGGCCGATGATCATCGGCTCCAGCTCCACGTGGTTGATGTTCGCCGGGATGATTGCGCGACCGCGGGCGATTTCCTCGCGGACGAACTCGGCGGTGATCTCTTTCGGAATGCTGGCGCCGAAGCTCTGGCCGCCGTGCTGTTCCTTGAGCAGGCCGGCCTCGCGGGCCTCGGCCAGCTTCATGTTCTCGCGGATGGCCACAAACTCCATCTCGGGGGTGATGATGCCCTGGCGCGCGTAGTGCATCTGGCTGACGTTCTTGCCGGGCTTGGCCTTGCGTGGGTTGCGCACGTGGGCGAAGCGCATGGCGGTCAGCTCGGCGTCGCTCAGGCGGCGCTGGCCGAACTCGGAACTCAGGCCCGGCAGCTTCTCGGTATCGCCACGGTCATCGATCCAGGCGCTGCGCACGTCGGCCAGGCCCTGGCGTACGTCGATGCTCACATTCGGGTCGGTGTAGGGGCCGGAGGTGTCGTATACGGTGACCGGGGCGTTGATCTCGCCGCCGAAGGCGGTGGGGGTCACATCCAGGCTGATCTCGCGCATCGGCACGCGGATATCCGGGCGCGAACCCTGCACATAGACTTTCTGCGAACGCGGGAAAGGCTGGATCGACTGCTGGTCGACCTGAGCACTTTCACTCAGGTTCTTGGCTTGTTCGGCACGCATCGGCTGACTCCTGGCTGGTGTCGGAGCGAACCTGGGGTGCGGGAGGGCAGCGCGGGCGCACCGGGAACGGTGCCGAGAGGGGCTCGCCGGGGCGAGTACATCTTGTTCCCTACGCAGGCCTTAACCTGATCAGGTTCAACGGGATCCAGAACTTTCCGATCTCAGCCCATGCTTCTGGGCACCCCGACAAGAACAGTCGGCAGTCTAATCAAGCGGCCGGCAGAACACCAATGCGGCGGGCGCCCGGCCGGGCGCGTTTGGTCGGAAAGGCGGCCTATTGTTGCAGTGAGGCAACAAAGCTAGTTGCAAACTAGGCTACCGTCGTGCCTGCTGCGCCTTGACCACCGCAGGCCGCGCCCTTAGCCTTGCCCGATTACCACGTATCTAGGACTGATCATGCTACGCAGACTCTCTCTGGCGCTCGCAGTAGCTTCCGCCGCATCTGGACTGGCCTGGGCCGAAGAGGCCCCGCTGAGCAGCAAAACCGGCCTGGTAACGGTCTATAAGGAAGCCGTCGACAACAACGCCGACCTGGCCGCCGCCCGCGCCAACTATGCCGCCATCAGCGAAGTGGTGCCGCAAGCCCGCGCCGGCCTGCTGCCGAACATTTCCGGCGGCGCCGACATGACCGATACCGATACCGAGGTCGACCGCACCATCGGCGACCTGGATACCTCGCGCAGCGGCCTGTCCTACCAGGCCAACCTGGCCCAGCCGCTGTTCCGTGCCGATCGCTGGTTCCAGCTCAAGGCGGCCAAGGCCACCGACCAGCAGTACGCCCTGCAGCTGTCGGCCACCGAACAGAACCTGATCCTGCAGAGCGCCGAAACCTACTTCGCCGTGCTGCGCGCCCAGGACACCCTGGCCTCGACCAAGGCCGAAGAAGCGGCCTTCAAGCGCCAGCTGGACCAGGCCAACGAGCGTTTCGACGTCGGCCTGTCGGACAAGACCGACGTGCTCGAAGCCCAGGCCGGTTACGACACCTCCCGCGCCAACCGCATCATCGCCGAACGCAACGTGGAGGACGCCTTCCAGGCCCTGGTCACCCTGACTAACCACGAGTACGCCGCGATCGAAGGCATCCAGCACACCCTGCCGATCCTGGCGCCGGTGCCGAATGACGCCAAGGCCTGGGTCGACACCGCCGCCCAGCAGAACCTCAACCTGCAGTCCAGCAACTATGCGGTGGACGCCGCCGAGGAAACCCTGCGCCAGCGCAAGTCCGGCCATGCGCCTACCCTCGACGCCGTGGCCCAGTACCAGAAGGGTGACAACGACTCGCTGGGCTTCACCAACAGCGATCCGCTCTCCCCCTACAACGGCGATGCCGAGCAGACCACCATCGGCCTGCAGCTGAACATCCCGATCTACAGCGGCGGCCTGACCAGCTCCCAGGTGCGCGAGGCCTACCAGCGCCTGAGCCAGAGCGAGCAGGAGCGCGAGAGCCTGCGCCGGCAGATCGTCGAGAACACCCGCAACCTGCACCGCGCGGTGAACACCGACGTGGAAACCGTGCAGGCGCGCAAGCAGTCGATCATCTCCAACCAGAGCGCCCTGGAAGCCACCGAAATCGGCTACCAGGTCGGTACCCGCAACATCGTCGACGTGCTCGATGCCCAGCGTCAGCTGTACAGCTCGGTACGCAACTACAACGATGCGCGTTACGACTACATCCTCAACAACCTGCGCCTGAAGCAGGCCGCCGGCACCCTGGCGCCGTCCGACCTGGAAGCGCTGTCCGGCTTCCTCAAGCCGGACTACAACCCGGACCGCGACTTCCTGCCGCCGGACCTGGCCAAGGCCGCCGAAGCCCAGCTACGCGGCAAGTCGGACTACTGAGCCGACGTCCACGAAAAAACCCGGCTACTGCCGGGTTTTTTATGCGCGTCACTCCGCTGGCGGGATCTAGGGGCATCTGCTCAGCCACTGCAGCACGCCCAGCCCGGCCGCGCGGCCGCTGGCGAAGCAGGCGGTGAGCAGGTAGCCGCCGGTCGGCGCTTCCCAGTCGAGCATCTCGCCGGCGCAGAACACCCCGAGTAGCTGGCGCAGCATCAGGTTCGCATCCAGTTGCTCGAACGGCACGCCGCCGGCGCTGCTGATCGCCTCGTCCAGCGGTCGCGGGCGCAGCAGGCACAGCGGCAGGGCCTTGATCGCCGCCGCCAGCAGGTCCGGTTCGGCGAACTGCGCGGCGCTGGTCAGTTCGCGCAGCAGCGCGGCCTTGACCCCGTCGAGTCCCAGCTGGCCGTGCAGGTGCTTGGCCATGGAGCGTGAACCGCGCGGCTTGGCCAGCAGCTGGGCGACCTTCTCCAGCGAGCGATCCGGCTGCAGGTCGAGGTGCAGGGTGGCGCTGCCGCTCTGGTTGATGCGCTCGCGAATTTCGGCGGACAGGGCGTACACCAGGCTGCCTTCCACCCCTTTGGCGGTGAGGATGAACTCGCCACGTCGCGGTGGCTCGTCGGCCAGGGCCAGGGTCACGTTCTTCAGCGGCGCACCGGCGAACTTGTCGCGCAGGTGTTCACTCCAGCCAGCCACCTCGAAGCCGCAGTTGGCCGGCTGCAGCGGCGCAATGCTCACCCCGCGCTGCTCCAGCAGCGGCACCCAGGCACCATCCGAGCCCAGGCGTGCCCAGCTGCCGCCACCCAGGGCCAGCACGCAGGCGTCGGCGCGCAGCGCCTGTTCACCGTCGCTGGTCTGCAGGCGCAGGCTGCCATCGGCGTTCCAGCCCAGCCAGCGGCTGCGCGTGTGCAGGTGCACGCCGGCTTCGCGCAGGCGCTTGAGCCAGGCGCGCAACAGCGGGGCGGCCTTCATGTCGCTGGGGAACACGCGGCCGGAGGTGCCGACGAAGGTGTCGATGCCGAGATCATGGATCCAGGCGCGCAGGGCGTCGGCATCGAAGTCGGCGAGCAGGTGGGCGATCTCCGCGCGGCGCTCGCGGTAGCGGTCGAGAAACGCCGCTTTCGGCTCGGCGTGAGTGATGTTCATCCCGCCGACCCCAGCCAGGAGGAACTTGCGTCCCAGCGAGGGCATGGCGTCGTACAGCTCGACGCGCACGCCGGCATTGGCCAGCACCTCGGCCGCCATCAGCCCGGCGGGGCCGCCGCCGATGATGGCGACTGTGGGCGATTGTGGGGACGGGACTGGAGGCATGGCGAGCGACGACCGGCGGTAAAGCTGCCGATTCTACATCAGCGGCTCGCCTCAGTCGGGCCGCTCCAGCAGCAGTTCGCTGAAGTCGGTTGGCGCCGCGGGATCGTTCAACGCCATGATCAATAAGGCCAGGAGCAGCGCGACGGCGATGAGCAGCAGGCCGAGGCTGACGATGGCGATGAACCAGCTGCTGCCGTCGGTATGGCCGTAGCGGGCTTTCCAGTCGTCCTTGTCGGCCGCCAGGAAGCTGATCGCCTCCAGCAGGGCGACCAGCATCGGAATGCCGCTCCAGCTCAGCAGCAGGTAGAACACGCCCCACCACTGGCCCAGGTAGAAGCGGTGCAGGCCCAGGCCGCCGAGAAACAGGGCGAGCAGGCCGGCGACTAGCTGGTTGCGCGGCTTGAGGTTCTGCCCGGCGTTGCAGGCCGGGCAGTGGTTGTCCAGCCGGTCGATGGCCACGCCGCAGTAGCGACAGTAGACGTGTTGGGCGCTGGCGGGATGGCTCGGCATGGGCAACTTCCTGTCGTCGGGAGGGCGATCCTAGCAATCGCGCTATTCAGGCGGCTAGCCGCGCAGCGCCCGAACCACCCTGGCCGCGCTGTGGTGGAGGATGCCGTGGCGCCGCGCCAGGGCCGCGCGGTCCTTGTCGTAGCCGCCGCCGATCAGGCCGACCACCGGGATCTCGCGCTCCAGGCAATGGCGCAGCACCGCCTCGTCGCGGGCGGCGATGCCGGCGTCGGTGAGTCGCAGGTGGCCGAGGGCGTCGCCCTGATGCACGTCGACACCGGCGTCGTACAGCACGATATCCGGCTGGTAGAGGGCCAGCAGGTAGCCGAGGCTGTCGTTGACCACCTTGAGGTAGTCGGCGTCGCCCATGCCGATCGGCAGGCCGATGTCCCAGTCGCTGCGGGCCTTGCGTGCCGGAAAGTTGTTCTCGCAGTGCAGCGACACGGTGATGGCGTCGGGCAGGTTTTCCAGGATGCGCGCGGTGCCATCGCCCTGGTGCACGTCGCAGTCGTAGATCAGCACGCGCCCGGCCTGGCCGCTTTCCAGTAGATGCAGGGCCACCACCGCCAGGTCGTTGAAGATGCAGAAGCCCGAGGCGTGGTCGAAGTGCGCGTGATGGGTGCCGCCGGCCAGATGGCAGGCCACCCCGTGCTCAAGCGCCAGCTCGGCGGCCAGCAGCGAGCCGCCCACCGCGCGCACGGTGCGCCGGGCCAGGGCCGGGCTCCAGGGCAGGCCGAGGCGGCGTTGCTCCTGCACGGTCAGCTCTCCGGCGAGAAAACGCTCGATATAGGCCGGGCAGTGGGCCAGGGCCAGCACCTCGGGCGGGCAGATCTGCGGGCGCTGCAGTTCTCCGTCGGTCGTCAGGCCGCTGTCCACCAGGTGATCGCGCAGCAGGCGGAACTTCTCCATCGGGAAGCGGTGGCCGGCCGGGAAGGGCGGGCTGTAGTCGTCGTGGTAGACCAGCGGCAGCATAATGAGTAACTCAAGAATTCGAGCCCAGTATATGACCACGACCCTGAGCAGCGAACGCCTGATCCTGCGACCCTGGCGCGATGACGATCTCGACGCCCTGGCCAGCTTGTGCGCCGACCCCGAGGTGATGGCGCATTTTCCCGCCACCCTGGACCGTGCCGGCAGCCAGGCGCTGCTGCGCCGCCTGCAGGCGCACCAGGCCGAGCACGGCTTCACCTTCTGGTGCCTGGAGCGGCGTGAGGACGGTGCCTTCGTCGGTTTTACCGGCCTGGCGCGGGTCGGCTTCGCTGCACCCTTCGTACCTGCCGTGGAGATCGGCTGGCGCCTGGCCCGGCCGTTCTGGGGCCAGGGTTATGCCCTGGAGGCGGCGCGCCGTGCCCTGACCTACGCCTTCGACGAACGGGCACTGGCCGAGGTGGTGTCCTTCACCGTGCCGGACAACCAGCGCTCCTGGGGGCTGATGCAGCGCCTCGGCATGCAACGCGATGCGGCCGGCGACTTCGAGCATCCGCATCTGCCGCCGGGGCATCCGTTGCGCCCGCACTTGTTGTATCGCCTTGGACGGGAGAATTGGCATGGAGGCTGAACAGCAGGTGCGTGCCTACCACCAGCTCAGCAAGCACCGCCCGGATGGCTATGCACCGGGGCCTGGCCAGCTCGACTGGGCGACCCAGCCGGCGCCGTTCCGCCGCTACGCCGGGGCGCGGTTGATCGAGCTGTGGCAGCGCCCGCAGGAGGAGTCGCCGGGTTACGACGCGGTATTCGCCGAGCCGATTGGCGCGCCGGCCGAGTTGAACCGAGCCAGCCTCTCGCAACTGCTGTACGACAGTCTGGCCCTGTCGGCCTGGAAGGAGGCCGGCGGCAATCGCTGGGCGCTGCGGGTCAACCCGTCGTCCGGCAACCTGCACCCGACCGAGGCCTACCTGCTGCTGCCGCCCGCTGTGCTGGGCGAGGCCGGCATGCTGGCCCACTACGCGCCGGACGTACATGCCCTGGAAGTGCGTGCCGAGCTGCCGGCGGCGCTGGGCGAGCAACTGCGTGAAGCGCTGCCGGTTGGCGGCCTCCTGCTTGGCCTGGCCAGCATTGCCTGGCGCGAGGCGTGGAAGTACGGCGAGCGCGCCTACCGCTACTGCCAGCACGACCTCGGCCACGCCCTGGCCTGCCTGAGCATCGCCGCCAGCATTCAGGGCTGGCAGGTGCGCCTGCTGCACGGGGTGGCGGAAACTCGCCTGGATGGCCTGCTCGGTCTGGATCGCGAGGGCTTTCATGAAGCCGAGCACGCCGACTGCCTGTTGTGGATAGGCCCGCAGCAGCCGGGCGAATTCAAGTTGCCGAGCAGTCTGCTCAATGGCCTGGCCGCGCTGGAGCTGGCCGGGCAGCCCAATCGCCTGTCGCGCCACTACCGCGATTGGCCGGAGCTGGGGCGGGTGCAGGCGCTGTGCCGCGCTCCAGCACTGCCGCCGGCCGACTGGACGGCGCCACCTGGCTTGCTGGCCACGGACAACCCCGGCCTGCCGCTGCGGCCGATCCTGCACCGGCGGCGCAGCGCCCAGGCCTTCGACGGGCGTAGCGGCATTCACGCCGAGCTGCTGTTCGCCTGGCTGCGGCGCCTGCTGCCGGGCCATTCGCCGGTGCCTTTCGCCGTGCTCGGCGCGCCGGCCCAGGTCGATTTGCTGCTGTTCGTCCACCGGGTACAGGGCCTGGAGCCCGGCCTGTACTGGCTGGCGCGCGGCGACGGACAAGTCCAGCCAGAGGGGCTGCGTGCGGATTTCCTCTGGCAGCGCGCGCATGCCGAGCTGCCGCTATATCGCCTGTTGCAGGGCGATGCCCGTGGCCTGGCCGGCTTCCTCGCCTGCGGCCAGGACATCGCCAGCGACGGCTGTCTGGCCCTGGCCATGCTGGCCCGCTTCGATGCGGCCCTGAGCGAGGGCGCCTGGCACTACCCGCGGCTGTACTGGGAATGCGGGCAGATCGGCCAGTTGCTGTATCTGGAGGCCGAGGCGGCGGGCCTGTCCGGCACCGGAATCGGCTGTTTCTTCGACGATCAGGTGCATGAATTGCTCGAACTGGCCGACAGCCGCTGGCAAAGCCTTTACCATTTCACCATTGGCCGTGCGGTGTGGGATGAACGTCTCTCCTCGCAGCCGGCTTACCCCGTATTGCGCCGCCCCGAGGGAGGGGAATCATGAGTCAAGTGCTGGAAGATCTGGTGGCCCTGCTGAGCTTGGAGCAAATCGAGGAAAACCTGTTCCGCGGCCTGAGCCAGGACCTCGGCTTCCGCCAGCTGTTCGGTGGCCAGGTGCTCGGCCAGTGCGTGTCGGCGGCCAGCCAGACCGTGGAGGAGGCGCGCCATGTGCATTCCCTGCACGGCTACTTCCTGCGTCCCGGCGATGCCAGCCTGCCGGTGGTGTACAGCGTCGAGCGGGTGCGTGACGGCGGCAGCTTCAGCACCCGGCGGGTCACGGCGATCCAGAAGGGCCAGCCGATCTTCACCTGCGCGGCGTCCTTCCAGTTCGACGAGCAGGGCTTCAGCCACCAGCTGCCGATGCCCGACGTGCCCGGCCCGGAAGGCCTGCCTTCGGAAACCGAACTGGCGCGCCAGGTCGCCCACCTGATCCCGGAACGCATGCGCGAGCGCATGACCAGCGACAAGCCGATCGAGATCCGCCCGGTGACGCGCATCAACCCCTTCGCCCCCGAGCCGTGCGAACCGGTCAAGCATGTGTGGTTCCGCGCCGCCGGTACGCTGCCGGCCGAGCCGCAGCTGCACAAGTTCCTGCTGGCCTACGCCAGCGACTTCAACCTGCTGACCACCTCGATGCAGCCCCACGGCGTCTCGGTGTTCCAGAAGTTCATGCAGGTGGCCAGCCTCGACCACGCCCTGTGGTTCCACGGCGACCTGCGCATGGACGACTGGCTGCTGTACGCCATGGACAGCCCCTGGGCCGGCAACGCCCGCGGCTTTGCCCGCGCCAGCATCTTCAACCGCAGCGGCGAACTGGTGGCGTCGTCCTGCCAGGAGGGGCTGGTGCGCCTGCGCGAGGACTGGAAGTGAGGCTGCGGGACGCGCGCCACTGGGTGTTCGATATGGACGGCACCCTGACCATCGCCGTGCATGACTTCGAGGCGATCAAGCGCGCGCTGAGCATTCCCCAGGAGGCGGACATCCTCCATCACCTGGCTGCGCTGCCCGAGGCAGAAGCGGCGGCCAAGCATGCTTGGTTGCTGGCGCACGAGCGCGAGCTGGCCCTGGCCGCGCAGCCGGCGCCGGGTGCGCTGCAGCTGGTGCGCGAACTGCGCCGGCGCGACTTCCGCCTCGGCATCCTCACCCGCAACGCCCACGAGCTGGCGCTGCTGACCCTGCAGGCGATCGGCCTCGGTGACTGTTTCGCTACGGCTGACGTGGTCGGCCGCGGCGAAGCGCCGCCCAAGCCGCACCCCGGCGGCCTGCTGCACCTGGCCGCGCAGTGGCGGGTGGCGCCGCAGCAGCTGGTGATGGTCGGCGACTACCGCTTCGACCTCGACTGCGCCCGCGCCGCCGGCGCCTTCGGCGTGCTGGTCAACCTGCCGGACAATCCCTGGCCGGAACTGGCCGACTGCTTCGCCGTGGACTGCCACGCCCTGCTCGGCCAGCTGCAGTAGACGATCCTGCAGGGGGCGCCACGCGCACCAGCGACCACGCGCAGGCCGCGGTGCGCAAAACTACTCGTCTTAGTAGCGATAGGTCCCAGCGGCGATGGCTGCCTGCAGCTCACGGGTCAGTGGCACGTAGCAGTCGCTGCCGGGCAGCCAGGCATACAGCGGATCGCTGCAGCGGTCGAGGTCATAGGCCTGCTCCTTCAACGGCGCCTTCTTGTGCTTGAAGGTGCCGGTGGTTTCCAGCTGCGCACTCAGGCGCAGGAACAGCGGCACGGCATAGGCCGGCAGTTCCTGGCGCAGGTGCGCGAGCAGGGCGCGGAAGTCGAAATCCTGCGGGGCGCAGGCCAGGCGGATACAGGCCATGCCAGCGCGGCCGTTGGTGTTGGCGATCTCGACGCCGTAAACCACCGTCTCACTGATCTGCGCCACCGCATCGAGTACGGCCTCGACCTGGGTGGTGGAGACGTTCTCGCCTTTCCAGCGGAAGGTATCGCCCAGGCGGTCGACGAACTGGGCATGGCGGAAACCCATGTCGCGCATCAGGTCGCCGGTGTTGAACCAGGCATCGCCTGGCTCGAACACGTCGCGCAGGATGCAGCGCTCGGTGTCGCGTGCATCGGTATAGCCGTGGAACGGCGATTTCTCGGTGATTTTGCCCAGCAGCAGGCCGGCCTCACCCTTGGTCACGCGTTGCAGGCGGCCGTTCTCGCGCAGCGGCGCCTCGCGCTCCTGGTCGTAGCGGACGATGGCGTAGGGGTAGGGCGAGAAGCCCACGGTATTGTCCAGGTTGAGCAGGTTGGTGAAGCCGATATTGCCCTCGCTGGAGGCATACAGTTCGACTACCCGCTCGACCGCGAAGCGCTGCTTGAAGGTCTGCCAGATGCTCGGGCGCAGGCCATTGCCGACCATCACCCGGATCGGGTTGGCGGCGTCGGCGGGGCGTTGCGGCTGGTCCAGCAGGTAGCGGCACAGCTCGCCGACATAGCCGAAGGCGGTCGCCTGGTGGCGCTGCACCTCGTCCCAGAAACGGCTGGCGCTGAACTTGCGCACCATGATCAGCGCCGCCTGGCCGGCCAGTACCGAGCCCCAGCACACCACCATGGCGGTGCCGTGGTAGAACGGCAGGCTGACGTACATGCGGTCCGTGCGGCCCAGGCGCACGGCGGCGAAACCGAAGGCGCCGTAGCCCTTCATGAAGCGCCCGTGGTTGAACACCACGGCTTTCGGCAGGCCGGTGGTGCCGGAGGTGTAGATGAAGAAACAGGGGTCGTCGGCGCGTACTGCACGCTCCAGCAAGGGCGCGTTTACCGGGTAGTCGTGCAGCTCGGCCGCCGGGTTGTGCCAGCCCGCGGGGGCCTCGCCCGGGTCGCGCCAGGTCGGGCGATCGGCAAAGTAGTGACAGGCCTCGGCAGGCAGTGCCAGCTCATCGGCGACTTCGCCAAAGGCGGCGAGCAGCTCTTCGCCGACCAGCACCATGCGCGGCGCCGCCAGCCTGATGCTGTGTGTCAGGACACGGCCGCGCTGACTGCTGTTGATCAGCGCGCTGACCGCCCCGAGCTTGGCGCAGGCGATGACCCCGGCGAGCAGCTCGAAGCGGTTTTCGAACATCAGCGCGACGCTGTCGCCCTGGCGCAGGCCATGGGCACGCAGGTAGTGCGCCAGCTGGTTGGTCCAGCGCTCGAGTTCGGCGTAGCTGAGCTGCTCATCGTCCTGGATCAGTGCCGCGCCGTTGGGGTTGTCGTGTGCCGCCGTCTCGATGCAGCTGGCCAGGCTGACGGGATAGGCGCCGCGGCTGCGGTTGCCGATATGCAGGCCCTTGACGATGCCTGGCAGATCGACGAGCAGGCGGGGCAGGCGGGATAGCAGGCGGGGCAGGGTGATCAGGTCGGCATGACTCATGGTGCGGGACTCCAGGCGGTGCGAGGCACTCGATGTTGTTTGCCGCTCAATCTAGTCAGTCGCTGCCCGGCTGTTGATAGCCAGGGGTTGCAGGGGACTGGCAATTCGTCTCACGGGGCGCGCACAATCGGACTCCCTCGGTTGGCGAAAGGATTGCCCATGCTGCTGGCGAACACTCCCAGCGCGACCGCCTCGCAGTTGCTCGATCTGTACCTGTCGCTGCAGGGCTTCGGCCTGGTCGGCCCGGACGATCTGCAAGAGCTGGGCGTCGCGCCGGAACAGTTGACGGACCTGGAGATGCGCGTGCCGGTGCGCTGGGCACTGCACCTCTGGCAGTGCGCCATCAGTCGCGGTGCGCCTCCCGAGATCGGTCTGCTGGTCGGTCAGCGGCGCGGCCTGCACACCCGCGGCCCGGTCGCCCACCTGGCCGCGCAGAGCGCCACCTTGGGCGAGGCGATCGAGTTGTTCCGGCGTTACATCCCGGTCATGAGCGAGGGCGAGAACCTGCATGTCGAGCCGCACGGCGCGCGCCTGCGCGTGCATTTTCTGTTCAATGCGCCGCTGCTCGGCCACGCCGTGGCCAGCGAGCACAGCGTCAGCTCGGCGCTGTGCTGGGCGCGCCAGCTCACCGCCGTGCGGCTGGTGCCGCAGGCGGTGGGTTTTCGCCATGCGCCACTGGCGGCGCCGGCGATCTATAGGCAGGTGTTCGGCGTGCCGGCGCGCTTCGCCGAGGACTCCGATTATCTGGAGGTGCTAGCGAGCGATCTGCTCCTGCCGGTGCCGGGGGCCAATGCCTATCTCAAGGGCCTGATGCAGCAGCGCGTGAGCGACATGCAGGCGCAGTTGCCCGCGCAGCGCAGCGTACGCGCCCAGGTGCTGCAGCAGATCGAGCGTGGCTTGCCGAGCGGCGAGCTGTCGGTGGCGGGCGTGGCGCGGCGCCTGGGCATCAGCCGGCAAACCCTGCACCGCCACTTGCGTGAAGAGGACTGCTGCTTCTCCGAGCTACTGGCTCAGGTACGCCGCAGCTATGCCGTGCAGCGCCTGGCGCAGCCGGGCTGCCGGGTCGAGGCGCTCAGCCGCGAGCTGGGTTTCAGTGAGCCGAGTGCCTTCTACAAGGCGTTCAAGGGCTGGTTCGGCCTGTCGCCCAAGGCCTACCAGCAGCAGGCCGGCGCGGAGTCGGCGAGTTTGTAGGGTGCGCCGTGCGCACCAGGGCCTCTACGGTGCTGGTGGTGCGCACGGCGCACCCTACGAAGCGGCTAGAGCCGTGCCGCCTTGAAGGTATCGCAGCGGCCCACTTCACCGCGTTCGAAGCCGGCCTTGAACCAGCGCTCGCGCTGGGCCGAGGTGCCGTGGGTGAAGGAGTCGGGCATCACTGTGCCGCGGGCCTGATGCTGCAGGCGGTCGTCGCCGATGGCGTTGGCGGCGTTCAGCGCTTCTTCCAGATCGCCCGGTTCCAGCCAGTCCAGGCGGCGCTGGGCATGGTGGGCCCAGACCCCGGCCAGGCAGTCGGCCTGCAGTTCCTGGCGCACCAGCAAGCCATTGTCGCCCTCCACCCGCTCGCCGCGCTGGCGCGCCGCGTTGACCTTGGCCGAGACGCCGAGCAGGGTCTGCACATGGTGGCCGACCTCGTGGGCGATCACGTAGGCCTGGGCGAAATCGCCGGCGGCGGCGAAGCGGGTTTCCAGTTCGCGGAAGAAGCTCAGGTCGAGGTAGACCTGGCGGTCGCCGGGGCAGTAGAAGGGCCCGACCGCGGCATCGGCGAAGCCGCAGGCCGAGCGTACGCCGCCGCTGAAGAGGACGAGTTTCGGGTCCTGGTACTGCTTGCCGCCGGCCTGGAACAGGGCGCGCCAGGTGTCCTCGGTGTCGCCCAGCACGGCGCGGACGAATTCGCTCTGCGGGTCGTTGGCCGCAGGGGCGCGCTGTTCCTGCACCGGGGCGCCCTGCTGCGTGCCCTGGTTGACCACGTTGCCGAGGATGGTCAGCGGGTCCTGGCCCATCAGCAGGCCGACCACCACGACTATGGCGATACCGCCGAGGCTGAGGCCCTTGCCGCCGCCGAAGCGCATGCCGCCACCGCCGCCGCGGGCGTCCACCACGTTGTCGCTGCGTCGTGCCCGTTGCCAGCGCATGATCCACTCCTTCAGTCCGTCGAGGTTGTTAGTGTCGTCGCCTCGGCGGGAGCGCGCCAGCCCGTGGTCACTTGGCCGGATAGTCGGCCAGCACCTGTTCCTGGCCGTCCTTGTCCAGGCCGATCACCTGGTAGGCATGCACCGTGCCGGTCTCCATGCCGGGCGAGCCATGGGGCATGCCCGGTACGGCGGCGCCGAGCAGGTCGGGACGCTGGCGCAGCTTGAGGATGTCGCTGGCCGGCACGTGGCCCTCGACGAACTTGCCGTCGATCACTCCGGTGTGGCACGAGGCCAGGCGCGGCGGTACGCCGAGGCGGCTCTTGACCGCGCTCATGTCGGTTTCGACATGGTCGTTGACCTGGATGCCGTTGGCTTCGAGGTGGCTGATCCAGGCCTTGCAGCAGCCGCAGTTGGCATCGCGGTGGACGTCCATGCTGATGGTTTCCGCGGCCTGGCTGGTGGCGGCGGCGAACAGGGCGGTGGCGAGCAGCAGGCGGCGCATGGCGGAGTCTCCGGAAGGTGGTCGCGGCAGGATAACGCCGCGCCGCGCACAGTCCCAGCGCCAGACTGTTTCAGTCTGCGAGTGCCGGGCCTATGCTCGGGGTCACCAATGTGAGGAGGGTTGCTCCATGCTGTCCGCGCGTATCTTCCTGGCCGTGCAGGCCCTGATCCTCGCCGGCTTCGGCCTGGCCTACCTGGTCAGGCCGCACGAGCTGGCCAACCTCAGCGGCATGCTGCTGATGGCGCCGGCGGCGATCACCGATGTGCGTGCCTATTACGGCGGCCTGCAGCTGGGCCTGGCCGCCTACCTGCTGCTGGCGCTGGCCCGCCTCGACCTGCTGCGCCCGGCGCTGAGCCTGCTGGTGCTGCTCTACGCCGCCCTGGCGCTGACGCGCATGGCCGGCCTGTGGCTGGACGGCGGCGCGCAGCAGACCTTCAACCTCTACGCCATGCTGTTCGAGGTGGTTTCGGCCGGGTTGGCGTTCTGGCTGTTGCGCCGCTCAGCGGCGGCGTAGGGCGTGGCTGCAGCGCAGCATGTCGAGCAGGGCGTCGACCAGCGGCTCGGCCTGCGCCGCCAGCGAGTCGCCGCCTGGCGCCAGCAGCCAGTTGGCCTGCAGGCCATGGATATAGCCGTGCAGGCACAGGGTGGCGCGGCGACAGTCGAGGTCGGCCGGTAACTGGCCCTTGCTGACCGCGTTGCGCAGCGACTTCTCGATACGTTCGTCGCACTCCAGGTGCAGCGCCTGCATCTTCTGCCGCAGGTCGCCCAGATCATCGGTGTACTCGCACTTGTGCTGCAGGATCTCCTGAACGCGCCGGGTCTGCGCGTCCAGTTCGAGGTTGCGCAGCAGGCGGGTCAGCAGCTCGCGGGTCTGCCCCAGCGGGTTGGGCTCGTCTTCACTCTCGCTGGCCTGGGCCAGCTCCTCCAGCGGCAGGTGCAGGCGTTCGAGCATGGCCTGGAACAGGTCGACCTTGTTCTCGAAGTGCCAGTAGATGGCGCCACGGGTCACCCCGGCAGCGCTGGCGATATCGGCCAGCGAGGTGCGGGAAACGCCGCGGTCGTGGAACAGCCGTTCGGCCGCGTCGAGGATCGACTGGCGGGTTTCTTCGGCTTCCTCTTTGGTGCGTCTGGCCATGGTCGGTGTTGTGTAAAGGTTGGGAAAAGTTGGCGACGGCGTCAGTTTTGCACGTTTACAAACATTCTAGTATGTAAGTATATTCGTTAGCTAGCTAAACACTTCCTTGCCCGCTCTGCCCCGGGTCATTCAGACATGAGGTCGATTCAGATGCTGAAGCAACCAGCCTCCGCCGCTGCGGTATCCGCGCTCGCGCTGGCCATACTGGCCCTCTCCGGTTGTGGCGAGGCGCCGACGCCGCCAGCCGCCCAAGTACCGCAGGTCGGCGTAGTCACGCTCGCCGCCCAGCCCTACACCCTGACCACCGAACTGCCGGGACGTACCGCCGCCTTCCGCATCGCCGAGGTGCGCCCGCAGGTCGACGGCATCATCCAGAAGCGCCTGTTCACCGAGGGCTCCGAGGTCAAGGCCGGCCAGCAGCTGTACCAGATCGACGCCGCCAGCTACGCCGCCAGCCTGAAGAGCGCCGAGGCCAGCCAGGTCTCGGCCCGCTCGCTGGCTGTGCGCTACAAGGAGCTGGTGGTGGACAAGGCGGTCAGCCAGCAGGCCTACGACGAGGCCGAGGCCGCCCGCCTGCAGGCCGAGGCCGCGCTGGAGAAGGCGCGCATCGACCTGCGCTACACCCGCGTGCTGGCGCCGATTGCCGGCCGCGTCGGGCGTTCGACGGTGACCGAGGGGGCGCTGGTCAGCAACGGCCAGAGCACGGCCATGGCCACCATCCAGCAGCTCGACCCGATCTACGTCGACGTCACCCAGTCCAGCGCCGAGCTGCTGCGCCTGCGTCGCGAGCTGGCCGCGGGCCAGCTGGAGCAGGCCGGCAAGGCCGCCAAGGTGTCCCTGACCCTGGAAGACGGCAGCACCTACCCGCACAGCGGCATCCTGGAATTCTCCGAGGTGTCGGTGGACGAGGGCACCGGCTCGGTGACCCTGCGCGCGGTGTTTCCCAACCCCGCGCACGACCTGCTGCCGGGCATGTTCGTGCATGCCCGCCTCAATTCGGCGGTCAAGCAGCAGGCCATTCTCGCCCCGCAGCAAGGCGTGACCCGCGACCTCAAGGGCCAGGCCACCGCGCTGGTGGTCGGCGCCGGCGACAAGGTCGAGCTGCGCCAGCTGCAGGCCGAGCGCACCAGTGGCAACCGCTGGCTGGTCAGCGCCGGCCTGCAGGCCGGCGACCGGCTGATCACCGAGGGCCTGCAGTACGTGCGCCCGGGCGACCAGGTCAAGGTCGCGCCGGCAGGCAACGTGGCCGCCGAGCCGAGCGAGCAGAGCGGTCTGGCCAAGCGCCACTGAGGAGAGCAGTAGATGTCCCGATTCTTCATCGACAGGCCGATCTTCGCCTGGGTGATCGCCCTGGTGATCATGCTGGCCGGTGGCCTGGCCATCCTCAAGTTGCCGATCAACCAGTACCCGAGCATCGCCGCGCCCGCCGTCGGCATCCAGGTCAGCTACCCCGGCGCCTCGGCGCAGACGGTGCAGGACACCGTGGTGCAGGTGATCGAGCAGCAGCTCAACGGCATCGACGGCCTGCGCTACATCAGCTCGGAGAGCAACTCCGACGGCAGCATGAGCATCACCGCCACCTTCGAGCAGGGCACCAACCCCGACATCGCCCAGGTGCAGGTGCAGAACAAGCTGCAGCTGGCCACCCCGCTGCTGCCGCAGGAGGTCCAGCAGCAGGGCATCCGCGTGACCAAGGCGGTGAAGAACTTCCTGCTGGTGCTCGGCGTCGTCTCCGAAGACGGCAGCATGGACAAGAACGACCTGGCCAACTACATCGTCTCCAACATCCAGGACCCGATCTCGCGGGCCAAGGGCGTGGGTGACTTCCAGGTGTTCGGTGCGCAGTACGCCATGCGCATCTGGCTCGATCCGGCCAAGCTGAACAACTTCCAGCTGACCCCGGTGGATGTGAAGAGCGCCATCGTCGCGCAGAACGTGCAGGTGTCCTCCGGCCAGTTCGGCGGCCTGCCGGCCTCGCCGGGCAACCAGCTGAACGCCACCATCATCGGCAAGACCCGCCTGCAGACGGCCGAGCAGTTCGGCGCCATCCTGCTCAAGGTCAACCGCGACGGCTCGCAGGTGCGCCTGCGCGACGTGGCCAAGGTCGAGCTGGGGGGCGAGAACTACAGCATCAGCGCCCAGTACAACGGCATGCCGGCCTCCGGCATGGCGATCAAGCTGGCCACCGGGGCCAACGCCCTGGATACCGCCCAGGCGGTGCGCGACACCATCAAGGAACTGGAGCCGTTCTTCCCGGCCGGGATGAGGGTGGTGTTCCCTTACGACACCACGCCGGTGGTCTCGGCCTCCATCGAGGGGGTGATCCACACCCTGGGCGAGGCCATCGTCCTGGTGTTCCTGGTGATGTTCCTGTTCCTGCAGAACCTGCGCGCCACTATCATCCCCACCCTGGCGGTGCCGGTGGTGCTGCTCGGCACCTTCGGCGTGCTGGCGATGTTCGGCTTCACCATCAACACCCTGACCATGTTCGCCATGGTCCTGGCCATCGGCCTGCTGGTGGACGACGCCATCGTCGTGGTGGAGAACGTCGAGCGGGTGATGGCCGAGGAAGGCCTGTCGCCGCTGGAGGCCACGCGCAAGTCCATGGGGCAGATCCAGGGCGCGCTGGTCGGCATCGCCCTGGTGCTGTCGGCGGTGTTCCTGCCGATGGCCTTCTTCGGCGGCTCCACCGGAGTGATCTACCGCCAGTTCTCGATCACCATCGTCTCGGCCATGGCCCTGTCGGTGCTGGTGGCGCTGATCTTCACCCCGGCGCTGTGCGCCACCCTGCTCAAGCCCGTCGCCCCGGGCCACCACGAGAAGCGCGGCTTCTTCGGCTGGTTCAACCGCAGCTTCGAGCGCGGCGTGCAGGGCTACGAGCGCGGCGTGCGCGCCATCCTCACGCGCAAGGCGCCGTACCTGCTGCTGTACGTGGTGATCCTCGGCGTGATGGCCTGGATGTTCACCCGCATCCCCACCGCCTTCCTCCCCGAGGAAGACCAGGGCGTGCTGTTCGCCCAGGTGCAGACGCCGGCCGGCGCCAGCGCCGAGCGTACCCAGGCGGTGGTCGACCAGATGCGCGAGTACCTGCTGGACGACGAGAAGGACACGGTGAAGTCGGTGTTCACCGTCACCGGCTTCAACTTCGCCGGCCGCGGGCAGAGCTCGGGCATGGCCTTCATCATGCTCAAGCCCTGGGGTGAGCGCACCGCCGCCGGGCAGAGCGTGGCCGAGCTGGCGCAGCGCGCGCAGCAGCACTTCTTCGGCCTGCGCGACGCCATGGTGTTCGCCTTCGCCCCGCCGGCGGTGATGGAGCTGGGCAACGCCACCGGCTTCAATCTGTTCCTGCAGGACCGCGCCGGGGTCGGCCACGAGGCGCTCAACGCCGCCCGCGACCAGTTCCTCCAGCTGGCCAAGCAGAACCCGGTGCTCAACCGCGTGCGCGCCAACGGCCTGCGCGACGAGCCGCAATACCAGCTGCTGATCGACGACGAGAAGGCCCGTGCCCACGGCCTGGCCCTGGCGGAGATCAACTCCACCCTGTCGATCGCCTGGGGCGCCAGCTACGTCAACGACTTCATCGACCGCGGGCGGGTGAAGAAGGTCTACCTGCAGGGCGAGTCGGAGGCGCGCATGGGCCCCGAGGACCTGAACAAGTGGTACGTGCGCAACGATGCCGGGCAGATGGTGCCGTTCAGCGCCTTCGCCAGCGGCGAGTGGACCTACGGCCCGCCCAAGCTGTCGCGCTACAACGGCGTGTCGGCGGTGGAAATCCTCGGCGAGCCGGCTCCTGGCCACAGCTCCGGCGAGGCCATGGCGGCGGTCGAAGCGATCGCCCGGCAGCTGCCGGCCGGGGTCGGCTACTCCTGGACCGGGCTGTCCTACGAGGAACGCCTGTCCGGCGCCCAGGCCCCGGCGCTGTACGCCCTGTCGCTGCTGGTGGTGTTCCTCTGCCTGGCGGCGCTGTACGAGAGCTGGTCGATTCCCTTCTCGGTGATGCTGGTGGTGCCGCTTGGGGTGATCGGCGCGCTGTTGTTCACCAGCCTGCGCGGGCTGAGCAACGACGTGTTCTTCCAGGTCGGTCTGCTCACCACCATCGGCCTGTCGGCGAAGAACGCGATTCTCATCGTCGAGTTCGCCAAGGAGCTGCACGAGCAGGGCAAGAGCCTGTTCGACGCGGCGCTGGAAGCCTGCCGCATGCGCCTGCGGCCGATCATCATGACCTCGCTGGCGTTCATCCTCGGCGTGGTGCCGCTGGCCATCTCCAACGGCGCCGGTTCCGGCAGCCAGCACGCCATCGGTACCGGGGTGATCGGCGGCATGTTCACCGCCACCGTGCTGGCGATCTTCTGGGTGCCGCTGTTCTACGTGCTGGTCTGCTCCCTGTTCAAGGACAAGCGCAGCAAAGATGCCATCAGAGAGGAGGCCGTCCAGTGAGGCAGTCCCTGTTGTCCCTTGCCGTCGCCAGCGTTCTGCTCGGCGGCTGCTCGCTGATCCCCGACTACCTGCGCCCCGCGTCCCCGGTGGACAGCGCCTGGCCGAGCGAGGCCGGCACCGCGCAGAGCGTGAGCGTCGCCGCCGACCTGGGCTGGCGTGCGTTCTTCAGGGACCCGGCGTTGCAGGGCCTGATCGACACCGCCCTGGCCAACAACCGCGACCTGCGCGTGGCCGCGCTGAACGTCGAGGCCTATGCCGCGCAGCGGCAGATCCAGCGCAGCGCGCTGTTCCCCAGCATCTCGGCCGATGGCGGTGCCAGCCGCCAGCGCCTGCCGGGCAGCCTGTCCGACGGCGGCGAGGCGGGCATCAACAGCCAGTACAGCGCGACCCTGGGTGCCAGTGCCTGGGAGCTGGACCTGTTCGGCCGCCTGCGCAGCCTCGATCAGCAGGCGCTGCAGCAGTACTTCGCCAGCGAGGAAGCGCGCCGCGCCACGCAGATCGCCCTGGTGGCCAGCGTGGCCAACGCCTGGCTGACCCTGCAGGCCGACCAGGAACTGCTGCAGCTGACCCAGGACACCCTCAAGACCTACCAGCAGAGTTTCGCCCTGACCCAGCGCAGCTTCGATGTCGGCGTGGCCGATGCCCTGGCCCTGGCCCAGGCGCGCAGCGCGGTGGAGAGCGCCCAGGTCAGCCTGGCGCAGTACAGCCGCCAGGTGGCCCAGGATCGCAACGCCCTGGTCGTGCTGCTCGGCAGCGGCAAGGCCGGCGGCCTGCCTGCCGGTCAGCCGTTGAACGACGACCTGCTGCTGGAGGTGCCGGCCGGCCTGCCGTCCGACCTGCTGCAGCGGCGCCCGGACCTGCGCCAGGCCGAGCACCAGCTCAAGGCCGCCAACGCCAATATCGGCGCGGCGCGCGCGGCGTTCTTCCCCAGCGTCAGCCTGACCGCCAACGCCGGCAGCCTCAGCCCGGACCTCGCCGGCCTGTTCGACGCCGGCTCCGGCAGCTGGCTGTTCCAGCCCAGCATCAGCCTGCCGATCTTCAACGCCGGCAGGCTCAGGGCCAGCCTGGACTATGCCGAGCTGCAGCAGGATATCCAGGTGGCCGGCTACGAGAAGGCCATCCAGGTTGCCTTCCAGGAGGTGGCCGACGGCCTCGCCGCGCGCGCCACCTACCAGCAGCAGCTGGAAGCCCAGCGCGCCCTGGTGAAGACCAACGAGGAGTACTACCGCCTGGCCGAACGGCGCTACCGCACCGGGGTGGACAGCTACCTGACCCTGCTCGATGCCCAGCGCCAGCTGTTCAGCGTGCGTCAGCAGCTGATCGGCGACCGCCTGGCCCAGCTGACCAGCGAGGTCGAGCTGTACAAGGCCCTCGGCGGCGGCTGGAACGAACAGACCCAGCTGGCGACCGCGCCGGCGCAGGACTGAACGTCCGCCTGAAACGAAAAAGCCCCGGCATGCCGGGGCTTTTTTGTGGGTGCGATCAGCGCCTGACCAGCAGCACGCCTGCTTCCATGTGATGGGTCCAGGGGAACTGGTCGAACAGGGCGCAGCGCTCGATGCGGTGGGTGTCGCTGAGCTGGGCGATGTTGGCGGCCAGGGTCTCCGGGTTGCAGGAGATGTACAGGATATTGTCGAAGCGCCGGGTCAGCTCGCAGGTGTCCGGGTCCATGCCGGCGCGCGGCGGGTCGACGAACACCGCGCCGAAGTCGTAGGACTTCAGGTCGATGCCGGCCAGGCGGCGGAACGGGCGCACCTCGTTGAGGGCCTGGGTCAGCTCCTCGGCGGACAGGCGCACCAGCTCGATGTTGTCGATGCCGTTGTCGGCCAGGTTGGCCAGGGCGGCATTCACCGAGCTCTTGCTGATCTCGGTGGCCAATACCTTCCTGACCCGGGTCGACAGCGGCAGGGTGAAGTTGCCGTTGCCGCAGTACAGCTCCAGCAGGTCATCCTCGCGTTCGCCGAGGGCATCAAAGGCCCACTGCAGCATCTGCTGGCAGACCAGGCCGTTGGGCTGGGTGAAGGCGCCTTCCGGCTGGCGGTAGCGGAAGCTGCGCCCGGCCACCTGCAGTTCTTCCTGCACGTAATCGCGGCCGATCACCAGGCGCTGGCCACGCGAGCGGCCGACCAGGCTGACGCCCAGGCTGGCCGCCAGCTGTTCGGCCTCGGCCTGCCAGGCGGCGTCCAGCGGACGGTGGTAGCACAGGGTGATCAGCGCATCGCCGGCCAGGGTGGTGAGGAACTCGACCTGGAACAGCTTGAACGACAACACCCGGCTGGCCTGCCAGGCCGCCTTCAGCTTGGGCATCAGCTCGTTGATGCGCAGGCTGGCGATGGGGAACTCGTCGATCAAAATCGGCGTGTGCTTGTCGCCGGCGGCGAACATCGCGTAGTGGCGCTCTTCCGCCTCGCGCCACAGGCGGAACTCGGCGCGCAAACGGTAATGCTCGCCCGGCGAGACGAACACTTGCGGCTCGGGGGCGGCGAAGGGTGCCAGCAGCTCGCGCAGGCGCGCCACCTTGTCGTTCAGCTGGGCGGCGTAGGCCGCCTGGTCTCGGTTCTGGCTCATGCGCTGGCGGTAAATCCGAATTTGATGACGAAGATCGCGGCGAGGATCACCAGGGCCGGGTTGAGTTCCTTGAAGCGCCCGGCCAGGGCCTTGATCAGCACCCAGCTGATGAAGCCGAAGGCGATGCCGTTGGCGATGGAGAAGGTCAGCGGCATGGCCAGGGCGGTGATCACCACGGGGGCGGCGACGGTGATGTCGTCCCAGTCGATTTCGGCCAGGCCCGAGGTCATCAGTACGGCGACGAACAGCAGCGCCGGGGCGGTGGCAAACGCCGGCACGGTGCCGGCCAGCGGGGCGAAGAACAGGGCCAGGAGGAACAGCACGGCGACCACGCAGGCGGTCAGGCCGGTGCGCCCGCCGGCGGCGACGCCGGAGGCCGACTCGATGTAGCTGGTGGTCGTGGAAGTACCGAGCAGCGAGCCGCCCATGGCCGCGGCGCTGTCGGCGATCAGCGCACGGCCCATCTTCGGCAGGTGGCCGTCCTTGCTCATCAGCCCGGCGCGCTTGGCCACGCCGATCAGGGTGCCGGTATTGTCGAACAGGTCGACGAACAGGAAGGCGAAGATCACGCTGATCATGCCCACGTCCAGCGCGCCCATGATGTCCAGCTGGAGGAAGGTCGGCGCCAGCGACGGCGGCATCGACAGCACGCCGCCGAACGGGGTGACGCCCAGGGCGATGGCCAGGGCGGTGACCGCGAGGATGCCGATCATCACCGCGCCGGTAACGCGGCGCGCTTCCAGGGCGACGATCAGGAAGAAGCCGAGGATCGCCAGCAGCGGGCCGGGTGCGTGCAGGTCGCCGAGGCCGACCAGGGTGGCCGGGTTGGCGATCACCAGGCCGGCTTCCTTCAGCGCGATCAGCGCGAGGAACAGGCCGATGCCGGCGGCGATGGCCGAGCGCAGCGGCAGCGGGATGCTGTTCACTATCCACTCGCGGATGCGGAAGATCGACAGCAGGAAGAACAGGGTGGCGGAGATGAACACCGCACCCAGCGCCACCTGCCAGCTGTGGCCCATGTGCAGGACCACGGTATAGGTGAAGAAGGCGTTGAGGCCCATGCCCGGCGCCAGGGCGATCGGGTAGTTGGCGATCAGGCCCATCAGCGCCGAGCCGATGGCCGCGGCCAGGCAGGTGGCGACGAAGATCGCGCCCTTGTCCATGCCCGTCTCACCAAGGATCGCCGGGTTGACGAAGAGGATGTAGGCCATGGTCAGGAAGGTGGTGACACCGGCGAGAATCTCGGTACGCACGTTGGTGTTGTGCGCCTTGAGTTGGAACAGCTTTTCCAGCATGTTGGCTCCCATGAACCGCTGCGTGAGTAAGGGGCGGACTGCGCGAAAGCAAAGCACAAAGGCCGCCGGTGTGAAGGAAAACGCCGGCAGATTCGAGCCAGATCCGGAAAAGCGGCGCATCATACCAGCTCACCTGCCAACGGTGAATTTATGACCGGACGGACAGCATTGGTCGCCGTCCGCAAGGAGAACCGCCATGACCCTGCGTGCCCTGATCGCCGTCGCCGACGGCGTGGAAGACATTGAAACCGTGACCCTGATCGACGTGCTGCGCCGCGCCGAGATCGAAGTGCTGGTGGCCTGCATCGAGAACCGGCGCATGTTCACCTGCGCCCGTGGCTCGCGGATCACCGCCGACGCCATGCTGATCGACGTGCTGGCCCAGGACTTCGACCTGATCGTCCTGCCGGGCGGCATGCCCGGTGCCCAGCACCTGGCCGAGCACGGCCCGCTGGCGCAGAAGGTTCAGGAGCAGGCCAAGGCCGGCAAGCTGTTCGCCGCCATCTGCGCCGCCCCGGCCCTGGCCCTGCAGGGCTACGGGGTGCTCAAGCAGCGGCGGATGACCTGCTACCCGGCATTCAGCGACCGCCTGTCCGGCTGCACCTTCGTCGATCAGCCGGTGGTGGTCGACGGCAACTGCATCACCAGCCAGGGCCCGGCCACCGCGCTGGAGTTCGCCCTGACCCTGGTCGAACAACTGGTCGGCAAGGCCAGGTGCAAGGCGGTGGCCGAGGCGATGCTGGTGCCCTGAGGGGCACTCAACCCTTTCATGCAGGGCGGGGCATCAGGATAGTGGCGGCGCCGGGTGCAGGCGGTCGCGTCGCGCCAGGCTGGGGAACAGCTTGATCCAGGTGCCGCAGATCAGCAGGGTGCCGGCGCCGCCGATGACCACCGCCGGCACGGTGCCGAACCAGGCCGCGGTGACCCCGGACTCGAACTCGCCGAGCTGGTTGGAGGCGCCGATAAACAGGCCGTTCACCGCGCTGACCCGGCCGCGCATGGCGTCCGGGGTTTCCAGTTGTACCAGGGTGCCGCGGATAACCATGCTGATCATGTCCGCCGCGCCCAATATCACCAACACTGCCAGGCTGAACCAGAACGAGGTGGACAGGCCGAAGGCGATGGTCGCCACGCCGAAGATCGCCACCGAGGCGAACATGATCGGCCCGGTGCGCCGCTCGATCGGGAAGTGCGCCAGCCACAGCGACATCAGCAGCGCGCCGACCGCCGGCGCCGAACGCAGCAGGCCGAGGCCCCAGGGCCCGGTGAGCAGGATGTCCTTGGCGAATACCGGCAGCAGCGCGGTAGCGCCGCCGAGCAGTACGGCGAACAGGTCGAGGGAGATCGAGCCGAGTACGTCCGGCTTGCTGCGGATGAAGCGGATTCCGGCCAGCAGCGACTCCAGCGAGGCGCGTTCCTTGCGCAGCACCTGGCCGCGGGCGCGCAGGCCCAGCATCAGGGCGCAGGCCATGACGTAGAGCAGCACGCCGGGGCCGTACACCCACTGCGCGCCGAAGGCGTAGAGCAAGCCGCCGAGGGCCGGGGCGACTATGGTCGCCGCCTGCATGGCCGAGGCCGAGGCGGCCACGGCACGGGGGAACAGCTCGGCCGGCACCACATTGGGCAGCAGCGCCTGGGTTGCCGGCATCTCGAAGGTGCGCGCCAGGCCGAGGAGGAAGGCCAGGGCGAAGATCAGCTCGCGGCTGACGCTGTCGGTGCTGCTGCCGAGCAGCAGCGCCAGCGCCACCAGGGCCTGCAGGCTCTGGCAGGCGGCGGCGATCTTGCGCCGCTCGAAGCGGTCGGCGACATGCCCGGCATGCAGCATGAACAGCAGGCGCGGGAGGAATTCGGCGAGGCCGACCAGGCCCAGGTTGAGCACGCTGCCGGTGAGCTGGTAGAGGTGCCAGCCGATGGCCACGGTGAGCATCTGGAAGCCGCTGGCGGTGAAAACGCGGGCCAGCCAGAAGGCCAGGAACGGCTTGTGCTGGCGCAGGCTAAGGTCGGACATGGCGGCGAGATGCTTAGGCGGCTAACGAGGTTCGCCAGCCTAGCATGGCTGGCGGCTGCCAACGTTGCCATTGGCGCAGGCGGTGTTCGTCAATCGAACGTGTATGCAGCGGATGACTCAACCTGGCTTGCGGATGTCGGCGTGAGCGGCCGTAGGGCACGCATGGCGCACCCTACGACAGATGTTTGGCTTGCCCTCCTCAGGCGCAGCAGTCGCGGCTGTCCAGGGCTTCCAGCAGGCGGCAGTGTTCGGCGTGGCCGCTCTGGCAGCCGGCGATCTTGTTCAGCTCGGCCTGCATGCTCTGCAGGTCGCGGATGCGCGCGGCGATGGTTTCCAGGTGTTCGCGCACCATCTGGTCGGCACTGGCGCAGGGGCTTTCGGGGCGGGCGGCGAGATCCAGCAGGCTGCGGATTTCCTCCAGGCTGAAGCCCAGCTCGCGGCCGCGGCGGATGAAGCGCAGGCGGCGCACGTCCATCGCCTGGTAGTGGCGGTAGCCGGCGCTGCTGCGTTGCGGTTCGGGCAGTAGACCGGAGCGCTCGTAGAAGCGGATGGTCTCCAGATTGACGCCGCTCTCGCGGCTGAGGGCGCCGATGGTAAGAGGCTTGTCCATGCTTGACTCCGTAGCGACTACAGGGTTTAGCCTAGTCTGCACCTGAACCAAGGAGATGCCAAATGGGCGCTCATTGCTGCAATCACGACCAGGAGGTCAGCCGCTCGCGGCGCTACCGCAAGATCCTGTGGATCGCGCTGGCGGTCAACTTCGCCATGTTCGCCGTGGAAATCGGCGCGGGGCTGCGCGCCGGCTCGGTGTCGCTGCTGGCCGACTCGCTGGACTTCCTCGGCGATGCCGGCAACTACGCGATCAGCCTGTGGGTGCTCGGCATGGGCCTGGTGCTGCGGGCCCGTGCCGCGCAGTTCAAGGCGCTGTGCATGCTGCTGTTCGGCGTCGGCGTGCTCGCCACGACGATCTGGCAGCAGTTGCAGGGCGGCGTGCCGAGCGCGCCGACCATGGGCCTGGTCGGGCTGCTGGCGCTGTCGGCCAACGTCGGCGTGGCGGCGCTGCTGTATGCCTACCGCGAGGGCGACAGCAACATGCGCAGCGTCTGGCTGTGCTCGCGCAACGATGCCTTGGGCAACCTGGCCGTGCTGGCAGCGGCGCTGGGCGTGTTCGGTACCGGCAGCGCCTGGCCCGACCTGCTGGTGGCGGCGATCATGGCGGCGCTGGCGATCAGCGCGGCGATCCAGGTGTTGCGCCATGCCCGCGAGGAGATCAGCGAGGAGCGGGGTTCCAGCCATGCGTAGCGCCGCCCGGGCCGCCCTGGCGGCTGCCTTCGCCGAGGCCCGCCACGCCCTGCGGGCGGGCGAGGCGCAGGCCGCGCTGCGCAGCCTGGAGCGGGCGCATATCCTCGGGCAGCGCCTGCCGCTGGCCCATGCCGAAGCGCACTGGTTGATGCTGCGCGCCGGCTGGCAGGCGCGCGACTGGCGCGAGGTGCTCGGGCAGCTGCCGCGCATCGTCGCCGCGCTGCTGTTCTCGCGGATCTGGGTGCCAGTCGGCAACAGCGGCCGGGCGCGGGTCAGCGCATTCCAGCCGATGCCGCTCAGCGCGGAGCTGAAGCGGCTGCTGGAGTAGGTTGGGTTGAGCGCAGCGAAGCCCAACAGGTGGGGTTTAGGTGGTGATCGTTGGGCTTCGTCGCTGCGCTCCTCAACCCAACCTACGGGCGCTCAGGCCAGGCCCATGCCCCACTTGATGGCATAGGCCAGCAGGCTGACCGCCGCCACCCCGCCCAGCCAGAGGACGGCGAACCAGGCCAGGCGCTTGGCCAGCGGCGGTTTCGGCGCGTCCATCAGTGGTAGCCCTCGCCGACCCGTACCTTGCCGCGGAACACCCAGTAGCTGTAGGCGGTGTAGATCAGGATGATCGGCACCATGATGGTCACCCCGACCAGGGCGAAAGCCTGGCTGCTGGCCGGCGCCGAGGCGTCCCAGATGCTCAGCGACGGCGGCACGATATTCGGCCACAGGCTGATGGCCAGGCCCGTGTAGGCCAGGGCGATCAGCGCCAGGGTCAGCACGAAGGGCTGCTTGTCCTTCTTCAGCGCGATGGCGCGGACGATGCCGAGCACGGTCACCGCCACCAGGGTCGGTACCGGGATGAAGTAGAACAGGTTGGGCAGGCTGAACCAGCGCTGGGCGATGGCCGGCTGGGTCAGCGGCGTCCAGATGCTCACCGCGCTGATGAACAGGAGCAGCAGGCAGGTCAGCGGCAGCATCAGCCGGTACATCTTGTGCTGCAGGCGGCCCTCGGTCTTCATCAGCAGCCAGGCGCAGCCGAGCATGGCGTAGCCGACCACCAGCCCGGCACCGCAGAACAGCGGGAAGGGCGCCAGCCAGTCGAAGGCGCCACCGGCGAACTGGCGGTTTTCCACCTTGATGCCCTCGATAAAGGCGCCCAGCACCACGCCCTGAGCGAAGGTTGCGGCGATCGAGCCCCAGATGAAGGCTGCGTCCCACACGTAACGGGTGCGCTTGGCCTTGAAGCGGAACTCGAAGGCCACGCCACGGAAGATCAGGGCGATCAGCATGATCACCAGCGGCAGGTACAGCGCCGTGAGCACCACCGAGTAGGCCAGCGGGAAGGCGGCGAACAGCCCGGCGCCGCCGAGGACCAGCCAGGTCTCGTTACCGTCCCAGATCGGCGCCACGGTGTTCATCATGGCGTCGCGTTCTTCCTTGTCGCGGAAGAAGGGGTAGAGGATGCCGATACCGAGGTCGAAGCCGTCCATCACCACGTACATGAGGATGCCGAAGGCGATCACCCCGGCCCAGATCAGCGGCAGGTCGATAGTCATGGGCGTTGCTCCTGTTCATCGTCGACGCTTTCATCGGCAGCCGAAAGCGGTCGCGATGGCGTGCGCGGGTGGCCGGGGCCGGCTTGTTCTTCCACGGCGTGGCTGTGCAGCAGGCCGAGCACCGGGCCCTTGCGCATCATGCGCAGCAGGTAGGTGATGCCGACGCCGAACACCGCCAGGTAGACCACCACGAAGATGCCCAGGGTGGTGCCCATCTGCCCGGCACTGTGGTTGGACACCGCGTCCGAGGTGCGCAGCAGGCCGTAGACCACCCAGGGCTGGCGGCCGACTTCGGTGGTGACCCAGCCGGCGAGCAGGGCGACCAGCCCGGCCGGGCCCATCAGCAGCACGAAGCGCTGCAGTCCCGGCGACTCGTACAGCCGCCCGCGCAGGCGCAGCCACAGGCCGAGCACGCCGGCGAGGATCATCAGCAGGCCGAGGCCGATCATCACGCGGAAGCTCCAGAACACGATGGGTACGTTGGGCCGGTCTTCCGGTGCCCAGTCCTTGAGGCCCTTGATCTCGCCGTCGAGGTCGTGGGTGAGGATCAGGCTGGCCAGGCGCGGGATGCCGATGGCGTACTTGGTGGTTTCCGCTTCCATGTCGGGGATGCCGAACAGCAACAGCGGCACGCCCTTCTCGGTGTCCCAGTGGCCTTCCATGGCGGCCACCTTGGCCGGCTGGTACTTGAGGGTGTTGAGGCCGTGCAGGTCACCGATGAAGGCCTGCACCGGCGCCACCAGCAAGGCCATCCACAGGGCCATGGAGAACATCATGCGGGTGGCCGGGTCGCGCTTGCCCTTGAGCAGGTGCCAGGCCGCGGTGGCGCCGACGATGAAGGCGGTGCTGAGGAAGGCCGCCACCGCCATGTGCGCCAGGCGGTAGGGGAAGGACGGGTTGAACACGATGTCCCACCAGCTTTCCGGGTAGAAGATGCCGTCGACCAGGCTATGGCCCTGCGGCGTCTGCATCCAGCTGTTGGAGGAGAGAATCCAGAAGGTCGAGATCAGCGTGCCGATGGCCACCATCAGGGTGGCGAAGAAGTGCAGGCCCTTGCCCACCTTGTTCAGGCCGAACAGCATGATGCCGAGGAAGCCGGCCTCGAGGAAGAAGGCGGTGAGCACCTCGTAGGTCAGCAGCGGCCCCATGATGCTGCCGGCCGCCGTGGACAACTGGCTCCAGTTGGTGCCGAACTGGTAGCTCATCACCACCCCGGAGACCACACCCATGCCGAAGGCCACGGCGAAGATCTGCAGCCAGAAGCGGTACAGGTCGTAGTAGACCTCGTTCTTGGTCTTCAGCCACAGGCCTTCGAGTACGGCCAGGTAGCTGGCCAGCCCGATGCTGATGGCGGGAAACACGATGTGGAAGGAGATGGTGAAGGCGAACTGCAGGCGCGCCAGTTCCAGAGCGTCCAGGCCAAACATAAAGGGCCCCTCGATAAATTGATCTGGGTCAATCATCTGCGCATTACGACTTTCGTCGTAGTCGGCGGATTGTCGCACCAGGCAATTTGTCGCAGGGGCCGTGCCGTCCCTCCCGCTGACGGGGCAGGGGGCGTTACAGCTGGCCCTTGAGCGCGGCGCTGAACAGCGCCGCGCAGTCCGCCTCGCTCAGCGGTTGCGGGTTGCCGGCGGCGGAGGGGTCGACCACCGCCATCTGCGCGATCAGCGCGGCCTGGCTGTCGTCTACGCCCAGCTCGGCCAGGCTGTGCGGCACGCCGGTGTCGCTGCGCAGGTGCATGACCAGTTCGAGGAAACTGTCGAAACCGGGGTTGAACAGGCCCAGGTAGGCGGCCAGGCGGGTGATGCGTTCCTCGATCACGCGGCGGTTGAACTTCAGCACATAGGGCATCAGCACCGCGTTGGTCATGCCGTGGTGGGTGTCGTACAGCGCGCCGATCGGGTGGGCCAGGGCGTGCATGCCGCCCAGGCCCTTCTGGAAGGCGGTGGCGCCCATTGCGGCGGCGGCGAGCATGTCGGCGCGGGCGTCGAGGTCGTCCGGCTGCTTGACCGCGCGCACCAGGGCGCCGGCCACCAGGCGCATGCCCTCCACCGCGATGCCGTCGGCCAGCGGGTGGAAGCCCGGCGCGCAGTAGGCCTCCAGGCAGTGGGAAAAGGCGTCCATGCCGGTGCCGGCGGTGATGAAGGCCGGCATGCCGACGGAGAGCGCCGGGTCGCTGATGACGATCTTCGGCATCATCTGCGGGTGGAAGATGATGCGCTTGGTGTGCGTGCGCTCGTCGGTGAGGATGCCGGCGCGGCCGACTTCCGAGCCGGTGCCGGCGGTGGTCGGCACGGCGATGATCGGCGCGATGCCCTTGGGGTCGGCGCGGGTCCACCAGTCGCCGACATCCTCGAAGTCCCACACCGGTCGTGTTTGCCCGCTCATGAAGGCGATCAGCTTGCCCATGTCCAGGCCGCTGCCGCCGCCGAAGGCGACCACCCCGTCGTGCTGGCCGGCGTGGTAGGCGGCGAGGCCGGCGGCCAGGTTGCTTTCCACCGGGTTCGGCTTCAGCTCGCTGAAGCAGGCGGCGCCCAGGCCGGCGGCCTGCAGCGCGGCGAGGGCGGCGGTGGTGATCGGCGCGCTGGCCAGGCCGCGGTCGGTGACCAGCAGCGGGCGCAGCATGCCCAGGCTCCGGCACAGCTCGGGCAGCTCCTGGATGCGGCCGACGCCGAAGCGTACCGAGGTGGGGTAGTTCCAGTTGGCGGTCTTGCTCATGGCGGGCTCCCTGAGGTCAGAGCTGATGACGCAGGTGGAAGGACTTGGGCCGGGTCAGGTGTTCGTAGCCGAGGCTGGACAGCGTGGCGCCGCGGCCGCTGTGCTTGACCCCGGTCCAGGCCAGAGCCGGGTCGAGGTAGTCGCAGCGGTTCATGAACACCGTGCCGGTGTCGAGCTGCTGGCCGATGCGTTCGGCGGCCTCCAGGTCGCTGCTCCAGATCGCCGCGCTGAGGCCGTAGGGGCTGTCGTTCATCAGGGCGATGGCCTCGGCGTCGCCGGCCACCGGCATGATGCCGACCACCGGGCCGAAGCTTTCCTGGCGCATCACGGCCATGTCGTGATTGACCTGCACCAGCACCTGCGGCGCCAGGTAGGCGCTGCCGGGCGCGTCGGCGGCGAAGCTCTTGGCCTCGATCAGCGCCTTGGCGCCCTTGGCCCTGGCCTCGGCGATCTGCCCGCGGACGAACTCGGCGGCCTCGCTGCGCACCAGCGGGCCGAGGGTGGTGGCCTCCTGTAGCGGGTTGCCCAATACATATTGCTTGGTCAGCTCGACGAAACCCTCGACGAAGGCCGGGTACAGCGCCTGGTCCACATAGATGCGCTCGATGCCGCAGCAGCTCTGCCCGGAGTTGAAGAAGCTGCCGTCGACCAGATTCTCCACCGCGTGGGCCAGGTTGGCGTCGCCGCGCACATAGGCCGGGTCCTTGCCGCCCAGTTCCAGGCCGACGCCGATGAAGTGGCCGGCGGCGGCGCTTTCCATCAGCCGGCCGCCTTCCACCGAACCGGTGAAGTTGACCTGCTGCACATGCCCGGAGGCGATCAGGGTGGCGGTCTGGCCGTGGTCCAGTACCAGGTTGCGGAACAGCCCGTGGGGCAGGCCGGCGCGCTCGAAGGCCAGGGCGAAGCGCTCGCCGACCAGCAGGGTCTGGCTGGCATGTTTGAGCAGCACGGCGTTGCCGGCCATCAGCGCCGGGATGATGGCGTTCACCGCAGTCAGGTAGGGGTAGTTCCACGGTGCGATGACCAGCACCGTGCCCAGCGGTTCGCGGCGGACATAGCGGCGGAACCCCTCCTTCGGCGGCGGCACCACATCGGCCAGGGCGCGGGCGGCGATGCCGACCATGTAGCGCGCGCGCTCCTCGAAGCCGCGCAGCTCGCCGGCGCCATAGCGCACCGGGCGGCCCATCTGCCAGGCCAGCTCGGGGACTATCTCATCGCTCATCGCCAGCATGGCGTCCACCGCTTTCAGGCAGTAGCCGGCGCGCTGCTCGATGCTCAGCTCGCGCCAGGCGCGCTGGGCTTGCCGGGCCTCGGCCAGGGCCTGCTCCAGCTGGCTGGAACTGGCATGGGGGCGTTCGGCATACAGGCTGCCGTCGACCGGGGAAATCAGGCGAATGCTGTTCATCGGATCTCCTTTTCATGAGTGGGGTGGAACAGGCCGGGGCTTTCCACCCAGGCTGCCGTCAGTAGCGTTCGAAACCGCGGCGCAGCTCCCAGTCGGTCACCCGGCGGTCGTACTCCGACTGCTCCCAGCGCGCGGTGTGCAGGTAGTGCTCGATCACCTCGTCGCCCAGGGCCGCGCGCAACATGGTCGAACGGGCCAGGGCATCGGTGGCGCCGCGCAGGGTCTTGGCCACCTCGGGCAGTTCCTCGTGTTCATAGGCGTCGCCGGAGAAGGGCGCCGGCAGTTCCAGCTGCTCGTCGATGCCGGCCAGGCCGGCGGCGATCAGCGCGGCGAAGGCCAGGTAGGGGTTGAGGTCGGCGCCGCCGATGCGGCATTCGATGCGGATGCCCTTGCCGCCTTCGCCGCACAGGCGAAAGCCGGCGGTGCGGTTGTCGTTGCTCCACACCGCGCGGGTGGGGGCGAAGGTGCCGGCCTGGAAGCGCTTGTAGGAGTTGATGTAGGGAGCGAGGAAGTAGGTGATGTCGCTGGCGTACTTGAGCTGGCCGGCGACCCACTGGCGCATCAGCTTGGACATGCCGAACTCGGCCTTGGCATCGAAGAACAGCGGCTGGTTGCCCTTCAGGCTCCACAGCGAGTTGTGCACATGGCTGCTGGAGCCGGCCAGGTTGTAGTTCCACTTGGCCATGAAGGTGATGGCCTTGCCCTGCAGCATGGCGATCTCCTTGCAGGCGTGTTTGATCAGGCTGTGGTTGTCGGCCATGGTCAGCGCATCGGCGTAGCGCACGTTGATCTCTTCCTGGCCCGGGCCCCATTCGCCCTTGGAGTTCTCCACGGCGATGCCGGCGGCCTGCAGGTGCTTGCGGATGGCGCGCAGCACCGGCTCGTCGCGGATGGTCTGCAGGATGCCGTAGTCCTCGATGTGGTAGTTGGCCGTGCGCGGCTCGCGGTAGTGCTGGGCGTGGATGCTCTCGTAGCTCTGGTCGAACAGGTAGAACTCCAGCTCCGAGGCGAACATGCCCCGGTAGCCGCGCTCGGTCAGGCGGGCGATCTGCCGCTTGAGGATGGCCCGCGGGCTGTGCGGCAGGTCGTGATGGTGGTTGTCCTGGACGTCGCACAGGACCAGGGCGGTGCCTTCCAGCCAGGGCACCAGGCGCAGGGTGGACAGGTCGGGCTTGAACACGAAGTCGCCGTAGCCGCGTTTCCAGCTGGCCGCCGCATAGCCGGGCACCGGCTCCATGTCGATGTCGTCGGCCAGCAGGTAGTCGCAGCCGTGGGTCTCTTCATGGGCGCTGTCGAGGAAGAACTCGATCTGGAAGCGTTTGCCGATCAGGCGGCCCTGCATGTCGACCATGCAGGCCAGGACGGTATCGACGGTGCCGGCTTCGGCGTGCTGGCGCAGCTGGGCCAGGGTGAGTGGGGCAGTCATCGCAGTTCTCCGCAGGCGCGGCCGCTACCGCGGCCTGTTGTTTTTGTGCTGTGCGTGAGCGAATCCCGCGGGGCGGGATGCTTCTGACTCTAGTCGATTTTCCGCGCCTGCCCGGGCGGTCAGGTTGGCAAGTGACGAAGCTGGTCTAGGCTGTGCCAGATAAGGACAACTTGGCAGACAGGCTCATGCACAAGGCAATCCGCGGGTATGTGCGCGTGGTAGAGCGGATCAACCGCTGGGTCGGTCGCTGCGCCATGTATCTGATCTTCGCCATCCTCGGGGTGCTGTTCTACTCCTCGCTGAGCAAGGTGGCGTTCGAGCCGGCGATCTGGACCCTGGAAGTCGCGCAGTTCCTCATGGTCGCCTACTTCCTGCTGGGCGGCGCCTACTCCATGCAGCTCGACGGCCATGTGCGCATGGACCTGCTGTACAGCCGCTGGACGCTGCGTACCCGCGCCTGGGTCGATGTGCTGACCGTGGGCTTTCTGCTGTTCTATCTGGTGTTGCTGCTGTACGGCGGCATCTCCTCGACCTGGTACGCCTTCGAGTACGACGAAACCAGTTACTCGGCCTGGTCGCCGCGCATGGCGCCGATCAAGGTGGTGATGTGCATCGGCGTGGCGCTGATGCTGCTGCAGGCGATTGCCACGCTGTTCCGCGACCTGGCCCACATCCGCGGGGAACCTATCGAATGAGCGAGTCGCCCATCGCCCTGCTGATGTTCTCCTCGATGATGCTGTTGCTGCTCACCGGCAAGCGGGTGTTCGGCGCCATCGGCTTCGTCGCGGCGGCCGCGGCCCTGCTGCTGTGGGGCGACGGCGGGGTGGAGCTGCCGTTCAGCGCGGCGATGAAGCTGATGAAGTGGTACCCGCTGCTGACCCTGCCGCTGTTCGTGTTCATGGGCTACATGCTGTCCGAGTCGGGCATCGCCGAAGACCTGTATCGCATGTTCCATGTGTGGATGGGGCCGCTGCATGGTGGGCTGGCCATCGGCACCATCCTGCTGATGGTGGTGATTTCGGCGATGAACGGCCTGAGCGTGGCCGGCATGGCCATCGGCGCCAGCATCGCCCTGCCCGAACTGCTCCGGCGCGGCTACGACAAGATCATGGTCACCGGGGTGATCCAGGCCGGCAGTGCGCTGGGCATCCTGATCCCGCCCAGCGTGGTGCTGGTGCTGTACGGCATGATCGCGCGCCAGCCGGTCGGCCAGCTGTGGCTGGCCGGGGTGTTTCCCGGCCTGCTGATGGCCGGCCTGTTCATCCTCTATGTCGTCATCCGCTGCAAGTTGAAACCCGACATGGGCCCGGCGCTGCCGGCCGAGGAGCGCGCGCAGATCAGCCTGGGCGAGAAGGTGCGCCTGCTGCGCGCCGGGCTGATTCCGCTGGTCATCTTCTTCGCCATGACCGGCCTGTTCGTCCTCGGCTACACCAGCCTGGTGGAGAGCTCGGCGGTGGGCGCGGTGGCGGCGTTGCTGGCGGCGCTGGTCAAGGGCCGGCTGAACCGCCGGGTGATGGAAGATACCCTGCGCAAGACCCTGGTCATCACCTGCATGTTCATGTGGATCATCCTCGCCGCCCTGTGCTTCGGCGCGGTGTTCGATGGCCTCGGCGCGGTCAAGGCGATCGAGAACCTGTTCGTCGGCAGCCTGGGCCTGGGGCCTTGGGAAATCCTCCTGCTCATGCAGCTGTCGTTCATCCTGATGGGCATGTTCCTCGACGACACCGCCATGCTGGTGATCGTCGCGCCGCTGTACATCCCCCTGGTCGGCAGCCTGGGCTTCGACCTGGTGTGGTACGGCGTGCTCTACACCATCACCTGCCAGATGGCCTACATGACCCCGCCATTCGGCTACAACCTGTTTCTCATGCGGGCCATGGCACCGCCGGAAATCAGCCTGCGTGACATCTATGCGTCGGTAACCCCCTTCGTGTTGGTCATGCTGCTGACCCTGGTGCTGGTCATGGTCTTCCCGCAGATCGCCCTGTGGTTGCCGCAGTTGCACTACGGGCGTTGAACGCTTTCTAGCTTTCGGGGCGGCGCCTCCGGTTGTCTCTTGTGCGCGCGCTGACCTGGAAAACGGGACGGGCCCTGCCGGCCGGCCCGCAACGATGCGCAGGCCTGGCATCTGAGTCGACAGCCTTGGAGATGACAGCATGACTACGAGACGCAACTTCCTGAAAACCGCCGCGGTCACCGGGGGCGCGGTCGGTACCGCGGCCCTGGGCGCGGCGCATATCTATGCCGCCGAACCGAAGAAGATCACCTGGCGCCTGCAGACCTACGCCGGTGCGGCGCTGGCCGAGCATGTGATCAAGCCCTCGATCGAGGCCTTCAACAAGGTCGCCGAGGGGCAGATGGAGATCCAGCTGTACTTCGCCGACCAGCTGGTGCCCACCGGCGAGCTGTTCCGCGCCATGCAGAAGGGCACCATCGATGCGGTGCAGAGCGACGACGACTCGATCGCCGCGCCGGTGGACATCGCCGTGTTCGGCGGCTATTTCCCCTTCGCCAGCCGCTACAGCCTGGATGTGCCGGTGCTGTTCGAGCAGTACGGCCTGCGCAAGATCTGGGAGGAGGCCTACGGCGAGGTCAAGGGCGTGACCTGGCTCGGCGCCGGTTCCTGGGACCCGTGCAACTTCGCCACCGTGGAGCCGGTCAAGTCGCTGGCCGACCTCAAGGGCAAGCGCATCTTCACCTTCCCCACCGCCGGCAAGTTCCTCACCCGCTTCGGGGTGATCCCGGTGACCCTGCCCTGGGAGGACGTCGAGGTGGCGATCCAGACCGGCGAGCTGGACGGCATCGCCTGGTCCGGCATCACCGAGGACTACACGGTGGGCTGGGCCAACGTCACCAAGTACTTCCTCACCAACAACATCTCCGGCGCCTGGATCGGCTCCTACTTCGCCAACTCCGAACGCTGGGCCGAGGTGCCCGAACAGCTCAAGACCCTGTTCAAGCTGTGCATGGACAGCTCGCACTACTACCGCCAGCACTGGTACTGGGGCGGCGAGGCCAAGCTGCGGGTGGAAGGCGACAAGCTCAAGCTGACCACCATTCCCGCCGCGGAGTGGAAGACGGTGGAGGACGAGGCCCGCAAGTTCTGGGAAGAGATCGCCAAGACCAGCCCGCGCTGCGCCAAGGTGGTGGAGATCTTCAAGCAGTACAACGCGCTGATGGAGAAGGCCGGGCCGCCCTATCGCTATTGAGTGGCGCGACGTCGCAGGCAGCCCGGTGCTGCCGGCGGCGTTTTACTGTGAGGCTCTCAGCGGGTCGCCTTGAGGATGACAAACTTGGGCGTGGCCGCCACCTGCTCCACGCCGCGGAACAGGCGCTTGAGTTTGGTGTGGTAGCCGAGATGACGGTTACCGACTATCCACAGTTCGCCGCCGGTCACCAGCGCCGCGCGGGCCTGCTGGAACATGCGCCAGGCGAGGAAGTCGCCGACCACCTGCTGCTGGTGGAAGGGCGGGTTGCACAGCACCAGATCCAGCGATTGCTCCGGCTGCTCGGCCAGGCCGTCGTCGGCGCGGAGGGTCACCGCGCGCTCGCCCAATGCTGCGCGCCAGTTGTCGGCCGCCGACTGCACGGCCATATAGGATTCGTCGACCAGGGTCAGCTGCGCCTCGGGGTTGCCCAGGGCGTAGACGATGCCGAGCACGCCGTTGCCGCAGCCGAGGTCGGCCACGCGCAGCGGCAGCAGGCTCTTGGGCAGGTGCGGGAGGAAGGCGCGGGTACCGATGTCCAGGCCTTCGCGGCAGAACAGGTTGGCCTGGTTGCTCAGCTCCAGCGCCGGTTTGTCCAGGCGGTAGCGGGTCGGGTAGGGCGAGGTCGGTGCCGGCTTGGCCTGCGGCGTGGCGCTCAGCAGGCGCGCCTTCTTCACCGCCAGCGAGGCCTGCACCGGGCCGATGTACTGCTCCAGCAGATCGCCGGCGCTGCGCGGCAGGTGCTTGAGCATGGCTCCGGCGATCACCCGAGCGCCGGGGGCGAGCCGGCCGTGCAGGCGGATCAGCTGCTCTTCCAGCAGGGCCAGGGTCTTCGGCACGCGGATCAGCACCAGATCGAACGGCCCTGCAGCCGTCTCGCTGGCCGGCACGAAGGTTACGGCGTCGGCGGCCAGGCCGTTGCGCGCCAGGTTCTTCTGCAGGGCCAGATGGCCCAGGTGCGAGTCGCCGCTGCTGGTCACCCGGCAGTGCGGCGCCAGGCTGGCGGCCAGGGCACCGAAGCCGTCGTTGAGCAGCAGCACGCGGGTATCGGCACTCAGGCCCTGCTCATGCAGGTGGTTGAGCAGGTACTCGTCGGCCGCATCGAAGGCCTGCAGCGGCTCGTTGGGCATCTCGGGCTGGCGGATCAGGTCGAGTTGGGCGAAGGGCGTGGCGAGAATGGGCATCGATAGTAGGTCGGCAAGGCACTGTGGCAACCGGCGCATTGTCCGGGATGGGGCGGCAAATGTCTTGAGGCGCGATGGGCGGGCAGGCGAACGGCGCTGGCTCTGGTTGTTTGTGGGAGCGAATTCATTCGCGATCGGGGGCTGCTCGGCGTTGCCTGGCTATCGCGGCTAAAGCCGCTCCTACGAAGAGCGTGCGGCTGTGGCATGCGGGGAGGGGGCGGCAGTGGCTTGAGTGCGATGGCTGCAGGCGAACGACTCTGGCTCTGGCTGTTTGTGGGAGCGAATTCATTCGCGATCGGGGGCTGCTCGGCGTTGCCTGGTTATCGCGGCTAAAGCCGCTCCCACGAGGTGCGCGGCGCGCTTAAACCCTGCGATCTGGCGGTGTTTGTTCGCCACGCTTTGCGCGAGACTGGTAGTCCGTCCCGCTTGAGGAGTGCGTCATGACTGCCAGCGAAGACAAGTTCACCTGTCAGACGCTGACCGAGGTCAAGGTCTGGTCGCCGACCCTGTTCAGTCTGCGCTGCACCCGTGATCGCGGCTTGCGCTTTCGCGCCGGCCAGTTCGCCCGTCTCGGCGTGCGCAAGGCCAGTGGCTGCATCGTCTGGCGCGCCTATTCGATGGTTTCGGCGCCCCATGACGACTTCCTCGAGTTCTTCTCCATCGTCGTGCCGGGCGGTGAGTTCACCAGCGAGCTGAGCCGGCTCAAGGCTGGCGACACGCTGCTGGTGGACAGGCAGCCCTTCGGCTTCCTCACCCTCGATCGTTTTGCCGACGGCCGCGACCTCTGGCTGCTGGGCACCGGCACCGGGCTGGCGCCGTTTCTCTCGATCCTGCAGGACTTCGAGGCCTGGCAGCGTTTCGAGCGCATCGTCCTGGTCTACAGTGCGCGCACGGCCAGCGAGCTGGCCTACCAGCAACTGATCGAGGAGCTGCCGCGGCGCGACTACCTGGCCGAATACGGCCACAAGCTGACCTACCTGCCGACCGTCACCCGCGAACAGTTGCCGGGCGCCCTGCACGGGCGGATCACCAGCCTATTGGCCAGTGGCGAGCTGGAGCGCGCCGCCGGCCTGGCCCTGGACCCGGCGCACTCGCGCATCATGCTCTGCGGCAACCCGCAGATGATCGAGGACACCCGCCAACTGCTGAAGGCCCGCGACCTGCAGCTGAGCCTGATCCGCCGACCCGGGCAGGTGGCGGTGGAGAACTATTGGTAGGGTGCGCCGTGCGCACCATGGGGCGACTCAGGGCTGGCGGTGCGCACGGCGCACCCTACGTGAGAGCTCCCATGCGTGATGTCGTGTTGAGGCGAAACGAAAACGGCGCCAAAGGGCGCCGTTTGCGGCTTGCGGGCAGGGCCTACTTGTTCTGCTGCGCCTTGAGCAGGTCGCGGATCTCGCCCAGCAGTTCCTGCTCCTTGGTCGGTGCCGGCGGGGCCTCGGGGGCGGCTGCTTCCTCGCGCTTGAGCTTGTTGATCGCCTTGACGCCCATGAAGATGGCGAAGGCGACGATCATGAAGTCGAGGATGGTCTGGAGGAACTTGCCGTAGCTCAGCATCACGGCCGGCAGCTCGCCTTCGGCGGCCTTGAGGGTGATGGCCAGGTCGGTGAAGTCGACCCCGCCGATCAGCAGGCCGATCGGCGGCATGATCACGTCGCCGACGAAGGAGCTGACGATCTTGCCGAAGGCCGCGCCGATGATGATGCCCACGGCCATGTCGACCACGTTGCCCTTCATGGCAAAGGCTTTGAATTCGCTGACGATGCTCATGTTTCACTCCCTGAGGTTGCTGGTATGCGTCGAGTGTACTGCACTCCCCGGACGCTGCCAGCCGCGCTAGTGCGGATAGTTCACCGCCGGCAGGGTCTCGAAGCCGGGCTTGGCCAGCAGGTAGCCCTGGAACAGCTCGACGCCCATGTCCTGCAGGGTCTGCAGTTCGGCCTGGGTCTCGATGCCTTCGGCAATCACCCGCACCTTGAGCTTGCGGCACATGTCCAGGGTCGACTCGACGAGGATCTGGCGCACGCTGTCGCGGTCGATGTTGCGGATCAGCTCCATGTCCAGCTTGATCAGGTCGGGCTGGAAGTCGGCGAGCAGGTTGAGCCCGGCATAACCGGCGCCAAAGTCGTCGATGGCGGTCATGAAGCCCTGCTTGCGATAGGCCTGGAGAATGCCGCCGAGGTGGTCGATATCCAGCACCTGTTCCTGCTCGGTGACCTCGAAGATGATCCTGTCGAGGGGGAAGTTGAAGCGCTGCGCGGCTTCCAGGGTGGCGCGGATACAGGTTTCCGCCTGGTACACGGCATTGGGCATGAAGTTGATCGAGACCATGGCCGGCACCTGCAGGCGCGCGGCCAGCTCTACCGCCTTGATCCGGCAGTTCTGGTCGAAGGCGTAGAGGTTTTCCGCCGTGACCCTGCCCAGCAGGCTGCCGGCTGACTCGCCGTTGACCCCGCGCACCAGGGCTTCATGGGCGAAGACCTGGCGCCGCGCGACGTCGACGATGGGCTGGAAGGCCATGCTGATCGGGAAGTCCAGTCCCTTGCCATCACGGCAAGCGGAACAGCCTGGAAAGTTCGTCATGGGTGGTTCTCATAATGGAGGCCAGCCAAGATAAGCAAAAAACCTCTCGGCTGTCTCGCTCGGCGCGGGCTCGGCAATGGAGCCGCGGAGGGGGGGGCGTTCGGCCTAGTCCGCGGCGCCGTTGGCCTTGCGCAGGCGCTCGGCGATCTGATCCTTGAGGGTGACCCGTTGGTTCTTCAGGGCTTGCAGGGCCAGGTCATCCGCCGCCTGGCGGCCGTCCTCCACTTCATAGATGCGCTTGTCCAGCGCCTCGTAGTTCTGCGCCATTTGCGCGAACTGGGCGTCGCTGGCATGCAGGGCCTGCAGTTGCTGGCGGTATTCGGGGAACTCGCGGGACAGGGGATGGTGTTCGAGGGGCATGGCGGTCACTCCCAGTTGAGGGTTCGTCTCTTCAGACTAGCTCAGTGGCCGCGGCGCAGGTGGCCGCCCGGCGGGACGCCCGATGCACCGTTGACCGGGGTCAATGGCCGCCGGGCGCCGGCCCGTTAGGGTAGAAATACCCAACCGAGGAGCGTTGTTCATGCATGTCGACCACCACCCGCTGATCAAGGATTTTCCCGAACTGCGCGCCGAGCTGCAGCGCCTGCGCCAGGACGACGAGCATTTCTCGCGCCAGAGCGATGAGTATGAGGCGCTGGACAAGCGCATCTGTCGCATCGAAGACGGCATCGAGCTGCTCGACGACGCGGCCCTGAACCAGCTCAAGCAGGGCCGGGTCGCGCTCAAGGACGACCTGGCGCGCCAGCTGAAGATTGCCGCCGGGCAGTGCTGCGGCTGCGGCAACGGCTGCAGTGCCTGATCGCCGCCTAGAGGCGTGCGGCCCCGGCTTGCGCGGCTGACGCCGGGGCGCTGGCCGCTGCCGGCTCGGCCCGGCGCAGCCAGCCCAGCACCCGCTCGTCGCCGATGCGCAGGCCGCCATTCTCCAGGCGATAGGGCAAGGCCTCGCGCGACGACAGCAGCGGCCCGGCATTCTGCTGCACCACCGCGACCATGTGCGCATTGACCTCGCTGACGATGGCCACATGGCCGTAGGGGTTGAGCAGCGACGGCCCGAAGACCAGGATGTCCTCGGCGCGCGGCGGAGTCGGCGAACCGTTGGCGAACTGCAACAGGTTGCGGGCGCCGTTCAGCTGGCCGTCGGCCAGGCTGCGGTCGAAGAACTCCCTGGCGTGGCCGCGGGCCTCCGGCATGCGGTGGCCGAAGCGCTCGAAGTAGTAGCGTTTGACGAACTCCACGCACTGGTAGCGGATGCCCAGGTTGTAGCCATCCACGCTGAGGTTGCGGCCGAAGGTCTGGTTCACCCCGCCGTTGTAGAACACGCTGACGCCGTTGAACTGGTCGATCACCTGGCCGGCCTCGAACTGCGGCTGCAGGTTGATGCGCGTGACCAGGTAGTGGCTGCCGAGCAGCAGGCACAGGCCGAGGCCGCTGCCGAGAAGGAGTTTGCGTAGGGGCTGCATGCTGTGAGTGGGCGACCGACGGCAGAGCCGGCTGACATTCCATGTCGCCCGTATCGATCCTGATTGACGGGAGCCGCAGGCTAGCGCCGCGCTCCCGGTCTGTCCAGCCGGTGGCCGCCGGTCGTCAGTGCGCCTGTCGTTCGAGCAGGTAGCTGTGCAGCTCGGGCTGCTCGGCATCCACCAGCCGCTCCACCACGCGCAGCGGCAACTCGGCCAGCAGGCGCTGCCAGAACTGCCGGGCCAGGGCGTCCTGCTGGTAGAAACTGACCAGCCAGCGGCCGCCGCCGGCGACCATCACCTGCACCACCAGGGCCCGGCCGATGCCCAGGCGGCGGTATTTCTTGAGGATGAACAGGTCGGCGAACTCCAGGGCATCCACGCCCGCCAGTTCGCTGCGCTCGATCAGCAGGAAACCGGCGATGAAGCCGTCCACCAGGATCAGGTTGGCACTCCAATCCGGCTCCTGCCAGTAACGCTGCAGGTGCGGCTGGTGGATATAGAAGCGGCCGTCGACCTCGACATCCTCCTGCTCCCAGTCCGACGACTCGTAGGCATAGAACTGGTAGAGGTTGGCGATCAGCGCTTGCTGCTCGGCGGTGGTGGGGAGCAATTCGATCTGCATGACGGACTCGTAGGGCAAGGGCGGCGCGGGGCGTTATTATCGCCGCTTTTCCACGGGCGGAGACTTTCATGGCCAAGGCCAAGCGCATGTATGGCTGCACCGAGTGCGGCGCCACCTTTCCCAAGTGGGCCGGGCAGTGCGGCGAGTGCGGGGCCTGGAATACCCTGGTCGAGACCGTGCTGGAAAGCGGCGCGGCCACCCCCAGCGGGCGCGGCGGCTGGGCCGGGCAGCAGGCGCAGATCAAGACCCTGGCCGAGGTCAGCGTCGAGGAAGTGCCGCGCTTCTCCACCGTTTCCGGCGAGCTGGACCGGGTGCTCGGCGGTGGCCTGGTGGACGGCTCGGTGGTGCTGATCGGCGGCGACCCCGGCATCGGCAAGTCGACCATCCTGCTGCAGACCCTGTGCAATATCGCCCAGCGCCTGCCGGCCCTGTACGTCACCGGCGAAGAATCCCAGCAGCAGGTGGCCATGCGCGCGCGCCGGCTGGAACTGCCGCAGGACAGGCTCAAGGTGATGACCGAGACCTGCATCGAGTCGATCATCGAGGTGGCGCGGCGCGAGCAGCCCAAGGTGATGGTGATCGACTCGATCCAGACCATCTTCACCGAGCAGCTGCAGTCCGCCCCCGGCGGCGTGGCCCAGGTGCGCGAGAGCGCGGCGCTCTTGGTGCGCTTCGCCAAGCAGAGCGGCACGGCGATCTTCCTGGTCGGCCACGTCACCAAGGAGGGCGCCCTGGCCGGCCCGCGCGTGCTGGAGCATATGGTCGATACCGTGCTGTATTTCGAGGGCGAGTCCGACGGCCGTCTGCGCCTGTTGCGCGCGGTGAAGAACCGCTTCGGTGCGATCAACGAGCTGGGCGTGTTCGGCATGACCGACAAGGGCCTCAAGGAAGTCACCAACCCCTCGGCGATCTTCCTCACCCGTGCCCAGGAAGCGGTGCCCGGCAGCGTGGTGATGGCCACCTGGGAAGGCACCCGGCCGATGCTGGTGGAGGTGCAGGCGCTGGTCGACACCAGCCATATGGCCAACCCGAAACGAGTCACCTTGGGCCTGGATCAGAATCGCCTGGCCATGCTGCTGGCCGTGCTGCACCGGCATGGCGGCATCCCCACCTACGACCAGGACGTGTTCCTCAACGTGGTCGGTGGGGTGAAAGTGCTGGAAACGGCCTCCGACCTGGCGCTGATGGCCGCGGTGATTTCCAGCCTGCGCAACAGGCCGCTGCCGCACGATTTGCTGGTGTTCGGCGAGATCGGCCTGTCCGGCGAGATCCGCCCGGTGCCGAGCGGCCAGGAGCGCCTGAAGGAAGCGGCCAAGCACGGCTTCAAGCGCGCCATAGTGCCCAGGGGCAACGCGCCCAAGGAGGCGCCGGCCGGTTTGCAGGTGATTGCGGTGACGCGCCTGGAGCAGGCGCTGGATGCGCTGTTCGAGTGATGCCCCTGCGGCGCTCTGTCGCTGGGAGCGGCCGAGCGCGCTTGTCGCAGATCAATCTTTCGGGAACGGGCGAGGAGGAGCATGGGGCCATGTTTTTAACGGAGATGCTCCCATGTTCCTGTTCTTCGACTTTTTCGCCAGAACCCTCAACAGCGACTCGGCGCAGCCTTGCGATCGTGCCGAGGAGCGCCGTGAAGCGAGCATAGTGTCGCGGCGGGTGCTGACCCGGCGGGCGCACCAGCAGGCGCAGCCGGTCGAGCGCAAGCACTGAGAACGTAGCCCGGCGTGCATTCGGGCCAGACAAGCAAAGGGCGCCGTTTGGCGCCCTTTGCATTGGCTATGTCCCTCTTGTGTGCTGTATGGGGTGACGGGCGTGGGTTGTCCTGCGTGGCGCGCCTGCGTGGGTAGGTTGGCGTTGAGCGCAGCGAAGCCCAACAACCGGGGCAGGCTCGTTGGGCTTCGTCGCGCCGCGACTCAACCCAACCTACGACTCATCGCCTTTGCAACACGCTACCGGGACATGGCCTTTGCATCGAGACCTTAGCTCTCGTCTCCCTCGCCCAGCGCGGCCAGCTCGCGCTCCAGCAGGCTCTCGTCGCCGAGGTTGAGCTCCACCAGGCGGCGCAGGTGGCTGATCGACTCCAGGTCGATATGCCGGCAGACGAAGCCGAGCAGCTCGTCACGGGTGCGGGTCAGCACCACTTCCATCTGCAGGCGGGTTTCGCCGTCGAGGCTGATGGTGGCGGTGAACGGCTGGTCCGGATCACCGTTCCAGTCGCGCGGGCGTTTCACCAGCAGGCCCTTGAGCGACAGGTCATGCAGTTCCACCGTCCACCGCCGCTCGCCCTGGGCAAGCTCGGTGGCGGCGTCGAAGGCGATGCGCTGGAAGCGCCGACGCTCGGTACGGGTGTCACTCATTGCGGGATTCCTCTGCGGTTTTGTCCACTATAGCCAAGCCTGCACCGCGGCGCCGCCCGGCTCAGGGCTGGGTGATGGTCAGCGCGTACTTCATCAGCGCCGCCGAGCCGTCGATGTTCAGCTTGCGGCGGATGCTCAGTCGGTGGGTTTCCACCGTGCGCACACTGATCTCGAGCTCGCGGGCCATGGCCTTGCTGTCCAGGCCGCGGGCGAGCATCTGCAGGATCTGCACCTCGCGCGGGCTGAGGCTGTGCGACTCCAGGCTCTGGTCGGCCAGGCGGCGGGCGATGTCCGAGCTGTAGAAGGTGCCGCCGGCGGCGATGGCGGCAATGGCGGCGATGATTTCCCGCGAGGGAGCGTCCTTCAGCACGTAACCGCGGGCGCCGGCGCGGATCGAGCTGCGCACGTACTCGAGGTTGTCGTACATGCTGAGGATCAGCACCCGGACACCGGGGTGTTGCTGGCTGAGGGTGCGGGTCAGCTCCAGGCCGGTGCTGTCCTTCAGGCCGATGTCGACCAGCAGCACGTCCGGCTGTACCCGTTCGAGCAGGTCGAGGGCCTCGGCGGCGCTTTGTGCTTCGCCCACCACCTCGATCTGTGGCATGGCCGCGAGCAGGGCGCGGATGCCTTCGCGTACCAGGGCGTGATCGTCGACGAGGGCGATCCGGGTGGGGGTGCCGGGAGTCATGTTGCGGCCCTTCAGCTAGGGAACGACAGGCCGGCGGCGTGGCCGGCCGGGACGGGCAATAGTACACGCATCCCGGTCTGCCCAGAGTTGGACGAAAGGCTGAACTGGCCGCCGAGGTGCTCGACCCGCTCGCGGATGTTGCGCAGGCCGATGCCGCCAGGCATCTGCTCGATCTTGCGCGGGTTGAAGCCGACACCGTCGTCCTGCACCCGCAGTTGCACGCCCTGCGCGTCGGCGTCGAGGTCGATATGCACGGTGCTGGCCCGGGCATGCCGTTCGATATTGGTCAGCGCCTCCTGCACGATGCGAAACAGCGCGACCGCGGTGGCGTCGGGCAACTGGGCATCGGCCAGCCGGTTGCGGTAGATCACCGCCAGGCCGCAGCGCTGCTCGAATTCCGTGGCCAGCTGGCCGATGGCGGCCGGCAGGCCGAGGGTGTCGAGCAGCGAGGGGCGCAGGTCGTGGGAGATGCGGCGGATCTCGCCGATGGCGCCACCCAGGCGCTCGGTGGCCTGGCGCAGGGTGGCGAGACCGCTGGCGCTGCCTGTTTCCAGCTCGTGGTCGGCCAGCTCGAACTGGAACTTGATCGACACCAGCAGCTGGCTGATGCCGTCGTGCAGCTCCCGGGAAACCCGCGAGCGCTCCTCCTCCTGCAGGCTGATGATGCGCTGGTTGAGCGCCTGCAACCTGCTGTCGGCCAGCCGGTGCTCCTCGATGCTCAGGGTCAGGCCGCCGCCGAACACCAGCAGGACCGCGATCAGCGCCACGCTGGCGATGGCCAGCATGGTGGTGAAGATGCCGCCTTCGACCTCTGCGCGCAGCTGGCTGGTCGCTCGCTCGACATCCTCCAGGTAGATGCCGGTGCCGAGCATCCAGCCCCAGTCCTCCAGCATCACCACGTAGGCCAGCTTGTCGGTCTCCTGGCCGCTGGAGGGCTTGCGCCAGCTGTAGCGCTGGAAGCCGTCCCCGCTCGTGGCGCTTTTCAGCAACGCCTGCACGGCGGGCAGGCCGTGGGCGTCGGTCATGCTCCACAGGTCCTTGCCCACCAGCTCGGCCTGCCGCGGGTGCATCAGGTTGCGACCCTTGGCGTCGTAGACGAAGAAGTAGCCGTCCTGGCCGAAGTTGATCTTGGCCAGCGTCTCCAGGGCTTGCCGCTGCGCTTGGGCATCGCCGCGGCCGCCGGCATGCAGCGGAGCGATGACGCTCAGCGCCAGGGTGACGTAGTTCTTCAGCTCGGCCCGCTTGCTGGAAAGAATGGCGCTTTCGATCAGTTGCGCCTGCTGCTCACCCAGCCTCTGGTTCTGCACGATGACCAGCGCGCAGATGACCGCCACGGCCAGCAGCATCGGCAAGATACCGAGGGCGACGATCTTGTGCTTGAGTTGCATAGGGGCTCCTCGGGGAGACGGCGCCAGAGGGATGGCTGACAGTACCCGCGCAACTGGCCGCTGGCGCGGCTACGTAGTTCTACGTAGTGGCCCTGAGTAGCTCTGCGAATACCGGTGGCTGGGTGTTGCGCGGATAGTAGCAAGGCTCCGTCTGCGGAGCGCGCACTCCAATAACAATAGCGCCGTAGGCCGACCTGGCCCGACGGCAGGAGAACTTAAATGCCTCGTTTGCTCAGTCAGATTGGCTGGTTTGCCTTGGCGGTGCTGGGCGCCAGCGCCCTGGGCGTCGTCGCCCTGCGCCGCGGCGAAGCGATCAACGCCTTGTGGATAGTGGTGGCCGCGGTGGCCCTCTATCTGGTCGCTTACCGTTACTACAGCCTGTTCATCGCCACCAAGGTGATGCAGCTGGACCCGCACCGGGCCACGCCGGCGGTGCTCAACAACGACGGTCTGGACTTCGTGCCGACCAACAAGCACGTGCTGTTCGGCCACCACTTCGCCGCCATCGCCGGCGCCGGCCCGCTGGTCGGCCCGGTGCTCGCCGCGCAGATGGGCTACCTGCCCGGCACCCTGTGGCTGATCGCCGGGGTGGTGCTGGCCGGTGCGGTGCAGGACTTCATGGTGCTGTTCCTCTCCACCCGGCGCAACGCCCGTTCGCTGGGCGACATGGTGCGCGAGGAAATGGGCCGGGTGCCCGGCACCATCGCCCTGTTCGGCTGCTTCCTGATCATGATCATCATCCTCGCGGTGCTCTCGCTGATCGTGGTCAAGGCCCTGGCGCACAGCCCCTGGGGCATGTTCACGGTGATGGCGACCATCCCCATCGCCATGTTCATGGGCATCTACATGCGCTACCTGCGCCCTGGGCGGATCGGCGAGATCTCGCTGATCGGCGTGGTGCTGCTGCTGGCCTCGATCTGGCTAGGCGGAGTGATTTCCCAGGACCCGTACTGGGCGGCGGCGTTCACCTTCACCGGTGAGCAGATCACGATGATGCTGGTCGGCTACGGCTTCGTCGCCGCGGTGCTGCCGGTGTGGCTGATCCTCGCCCCGCGCGACTACCTGTCGACCTTCCTCAAGATCGGCACCATCGTCGCCCTGGCCATCGGCATCCTGATCCTCGCCCCCGAGCTGAAGATGCCGGCGCTGACCCAGTTCACCGACGGCACCGGCCCGGTGTGGAAAGGCGCGCTGTTCCCCTTCCTATTTATCACCATCGCCTGCGGGGCCGTTTCGGGCTTCCATGCCCTGATCAGCTCGGGCACCACGCCCAAGCTGCTGGCCAGCGAGAGCCATGCGCGCTATATCGGCTACGGCGGCATGCTGATGGAATCGATGGTGGCGATCATGGCCATGGTCGCCGCCTCGATCATCGAGCCGGGCGTGTACTTCGCCATGAACAGCCCGCCGGCTATCGTCGGCGCCGATGTCGCCAGCGTGGCGGCGGCGGTCAGCGGCTGGGGCTTCGCCATCACCCCGGAGGCGCTGGAGGCGGTGGCCCGCGATATCGGCGAGACCACCATCCTGGCCCGTGCCGGCGGGGCGCCGACCCTGGCGGTGGGCATCGCGCAGATCCTCCACCAGGTGCTGCCGGGCGAGAACACCATGGCGTTCTGGTACCACTTCGCCATCCTGTTCGAGGCGCTGTTCATCCTCACCGCGGTGGATGCGGGAACGCGAGCGGGGCGCTTTATGCTGCAGGACCTGCTCGGCACCTTCGTTCCGGCGCTCAAGCGCACCGAGTCGTGGGGCGCCAACGTGCTGGCCACCGCCGGCTGCGTGGCGCTGTGGGGCTACCTGCTGTATCAGGGGGTGATCGATCCGCTGGGCGGCATCAATACCCTGTGGCCGCTGTTCGGCATCTCCAACCAGATGCTCGCCGGCATCGCCCTGATGCTGTGCAGCGTGGTGCTGATCAAGATGAAGCGCCAGCAGTACGTCTGGGTCACCCTGCTGCCGGCGGCCTGGCTGCTGATCTGCACCACCACGGCGAGCCTGATCAAGCTGTTCGATGCCAACCCGGCGGTCGGCTTCCTCGCCCTGGCCAACAAGTACGAGGCGGCCCTGGCCACCGGCCAGGTGCTGGCGCCGGCCAAGGACCTGGCGCAGATGCAGAACGTGATCATGAACGCCTACACCAACGCCGGGCTCAGCGTGCTGTTTCTGCTGGTGGTATTCAGCGTGCTGTTCTATGCGCTGAAGGTCGGCCGCGCGGCCTGGATTCGTCCGGACCGCAGCGACAAGGAAACCGCGTTCAAGGCCATGCCGAACGTCTGAGTGCTTAGCGCGCCGGGCCTGCGTGCTGGCCCGGCAGCGTTAATAGGAGGTGTCGCGTGTTCAATGATCTCAGCCGCATGGGCAAGTACCTCGGGCAGGCCGCGCGCATGCTGGTGGGCATGCCCGACTACGACACCTATGTCGAACACATGCAGACCCAGCACCCGAACCAGCCGGTGATGAGCTACGAGGCGTTCTTCCGCGAACGTCAGGAAGCCCGTTATGGCGGCGGCAAGGGCCGCCCGGTACGTTGCTGCTAGCCGGTGGGTTGGCCTGTGGCATGGGTTGAGACCTAGGTTGGGTTGAGGCGCGCAGCGCCGACGCCCAACGAGACATGGCTCCGGCCATGTTCGTTGCTTGGCGATCTGCCCGTTGGGCTTCGCTGCGCTCAACCCAACCTACAGTGGTACATCACGCGCCACGCCAGTCGTGGCGCGTTTCGTTTTCAGGAGCCGTAATGTCCCAACCTATTCCCGTCACCGTGCTCAGCGGCTTTCTCGGTGCCGGCAAGACCACCCTGCTCAAGCACCTGCTGCAGGCCGAGCACGGCCTGAAACTGGCGGTGATCGAGAACGAGTTCAGCGACACGCCGATCGACGGCCAGCTGCTCGGCGGCGCGCCGGTCGAGGTCATGACCCTGGCCAACGGCTGCGTCTGCTGCTCGATCCATGTCGAGCTGGAAAAGGCCCTGTACCTGCTGCTGGACAAGCTGGATGCCGGCGAGCTGGCCTTCGATCGCCTGGTGATCGAGTGCACCGGCCTGGCCGACCCGGCGCCGGTGGCGCAGACCTTCTTCGCCGACGCCGAACTGTGCGAGCGCTATGTGCTGGACGGCATCCTCACCCTGGTCGACGCGGCCAACGCCGAGCGCCACCTGCAGGAGACCATCGCCCAGGCCCAGGTCGGTTTCGCCGACTGCATCCTGCTGAGCAAGACCGACCTGGTCGACGCCGCCCACATCGAGGCGCTGAGCCAGCGCCTGCAGCGGATCAACCGCCGCGCGCCGATCCGCGTGGTCGAGCACGGCCGCATCGACCTGGCCGAACTGCTGGATATCCGCGGCTTCAACCTGAATGCCGATATCGCCCCGGCCTTGCGCCTGATGCCGCGGGTGCCGACTGGCAGCACGCCGGACCGCATCGCCACCCTGGTGCTGAAAAGCGAGCAGCCGCTGGATCTGGACAGGCTCAGCGCCTTCATGGAAAACCTGCTGGAGCAGCATGGCAATGCCCTGCTGCGCTACAAGGGCGTGCTGAGCATCGCCGGCGAGGAGCGGCGCATGGTGTTCCAGGGCGTGCTGCGCCTGTACGGCTTCGATTTCGACAGCCCGTGGCCGGTGGGCGAGACGCGCGAGAGCGTGATCGTGTTCATCGGCGACAACCTGCCGGAAGACGAGATCCGTGCGGGCTTCGCCGCGCTGCAGGCCTGAGGCCTGTGGCCGCTCAGAACCTGTTCAGAGTCTCGCGAGCTAGAGCCAGGCAAGGCGAAATCGGGCGAAGAAGCGCAGTTTACGAGTTGTAAATGAGCATTCTGAGCCCGATTTCAACGCAGCATAGCCGACGCGCAGCAGGCTTTGAACAGGTTCTCAGACCAGCAGGTCGTTTGCCGAGAGGTCCGTCACCCCGAGCAGCTTGATCATGAACTCCGCCGCGCTGTCGGCATTGCTGCTGCCGTACAGCACGCCGTCGGCGAAGCGCAGCTGGCCGCTGGCATCGCTGTCGCTGAAGGCCGCGCCGTCCAGGTAGCTGAAGGCCTCGCGGGCGGCGGTCAGCGGGTTGCCATCCAGGGCGGACAGGTCGATGCGGTCGCCCTCGCCGCCGTTGAAACCGTAGATCAGGTCGGCCAGCTCGCCCAGGCCCAGCTCTTCCAAGGCGCCGAACACATAGCGGTCGGCGCCGCTGCCGCCGTTCAGGGAGTCGGCCCCGGCACCGCCGTCGAGCACGTCGTTGCCATCGCCGCCATTCAGCACATCGTTGCCGGCCAGGCCCTGCAGGCTGTTGTCGCTGCTGTGGCCGCCCAGGGTGTCGGCGTAATCGCTGCCGATCAGGTTTTCCAGGTTACGCAGGGTGTCGACGCCCGAGCCGCCAGTCGCCTGGGCCTGGGAGGTGGACAGGCGCACGACCACGCCGGCCCCGGCCTGGGCATAGGACAGGGTGTCGTTGCCTAGGCCGCCGTTCAGCACATTGTCCCCGGCGCCGGCGAACAGCAGGTTGTCCAACGCATTGCCCGTGCCATTGGCGTTGCCCGGCGCGGTCAGCACGAGGATTTCTATGTGGTTGGGCAGCAGGTAGTCGGCCAGGCTGCTGAAGACCCGGTCGATGTCCGCGTCGGCGCCTTCCACGACCCGGTCGCCGGCATCGTCGACGATATAGCTATCGGCGCCCGCACCACCGAGCAGGACGTCCGCGCCGGCGCCGCCATCCAGCAGATTGTCCGCGGCATTGCCACCGATGATGTTGTTCAGGGCGTTGCCGGTGCCGTGGAGCGCTTGCGTGCCGACCAGGCTGAGGTGTTCCAGGTTGTCGCCGAGGGTCCAGTCCACCGTCGATTCGACCGTGTCGTATTCCTCGGGGTCGGTACTGAGGCCGGTTTCGCTCAGGCTATCGCCGGCGCTGTCGACGATATAAACGTCGCCGCCGGCGCCGCCCGCCATGTGGTCATTGCCCGCGCCGCCATCGAGGGTGTCGCCGCCGGCGCTGCCGAGCAGCAGGTCGTCGCCGGCGCCGCCCAGGATGCGGTTGGCGGGGTACCTGGAGATCGCGTTGGGGTCGTCGTTGTCGCCGGCATCGCCCTGGTAGCCCAGGTCGCCGGCGATGAAGTCGGCCAGGCGCTGGCCGATGATCTCGCCGGCGTCGCCGTGCAGGTGCCAGACGTCGTCGTAATAGGTCAGCGGGTCGACGGCGTAGCGCAGCGGCAGGTCGCCGTAGTCCACGGCGATTTTCACGTCGTCGCGGCTGGCGGCCATCGCCTGCTGGGCCTGGCGGATGGCTTCGGTGCCGGCGACTATCGCGGCGATCTCGCTCGCGCTGAGGCCGCGCAGGGCGGCGGCCTCCTGCTGGTAGTGGCCGGTCAGCATCAGGTAGAAGGTCGCGTCCGGGGTGCCCAGCTGGGCCTTGAGGTAGTCGAAGACTTTCAGCGTATTGCTCGTGTACAGCTCGATCTCGGCCTGCTTGTCCGTGGCGCTGGCGTAGGCCATGGCATTGTCCTCACCCTGGCCCCAGACCAGGGCCAGGGTCACGCTGCCCTTGGCCTGCAGCGTCGCCAGCTGGCTGCGCAGGTTGCTGACCGCCTGCAGCAGCGCCTCGCCGGGCTGGTCGGTGTCGCTGTACCACCAGGCCTTGGCCTGCTCCGCGGCGCTGGCCGTCGAGCGGCCGGTGACGGTGCTGCCGCCGACGGCGAGGTCCACCGGCTCGCCGTTGGCGTCGAAGAACAGGCTTTCCACCCTGTCGTAGTCGGTGTAGCGCTGCAGCTGGCGCAGCATTTCCGTGATCCCCGATTCCTCGTCGCCGGAGAACATGCGCAGTATCCGTGCATTGGATTGGCCCAGCGTGGGGACGAACAGGGTGTTCTGCGGCGTCGGCGCGGCAAAGATGAAGTCCGCCGCGCTCAGGTCGTTCAGGTGGTTGCCGCTCAGCGCGACTTCGAAGGTGTTGCCGTCGTCGTCCGGCTCGCGGGACTTCAGCGAGGTCTTGCTGCCCGTGTCGTTGAGGGTCATGTACAGGCTGTGGTCGTAGCCGTTGCCCAGCCCGGTGATGCCCAGGGCCGAGAGGTCGATCTTGTCCGTGCCGACGCTGAAGTCGGTGATGGTGTCGGCCGCGCCGATGTCGGCGGGGCCGTAATTGCGGTAGCTGTCGAGCAGGCTGGCGAAGCGGAAGATGTCGCTGCCGCTGCCGCCCGTCAGCGTGTCCTTGCCGGCGCCGCCGTCGAGCAGGTCGTTGCCGCCGCCGCCATCGAGCTTGTCGGCGCCGGCATCGCCCAGCAGCACTTCGTCGGCGGCGCTGCCGCTCAGGCTGTCGTTGCCGCTGGTGCCGGTGAGGTCGAGGGGCTCCGGTGGCGGCGGCGGTGGTGGCGGGGCGTCGAAGAACAGGTTGCCGGCGTTGAGGGCCGCCAGCTGGTTGCCGCGCACGCCCAGCTCGAAGAAGTTGCCACTGGCATCGGCCTGGTAGGACTTCAGGTAGCTGCGGTCGCTGGCGCTGCTGTAGCTGAGCAGCAGGCTGCCGTTGTAGCCATTGCCCAGGCCGCTGAAGCCGAGGCCGGAGAGGTCGATGCGGTCCTGGCTGCCATCGAAGTCGCGGATGGTGTCGCTGTAGAGGGTGGTGCTGGTGCGGTAGCTGTCAGTCAGCGCGGCGAAGCGGAAGGTGTCCGCGCCGGCGCCGCCGCTGAGGCTGTCGCGCCCGGCGCCGCCCTCCAGCAGGTCGTTGCCGGCGCCGCCATCGAGCGTGTCGTCGCCGCCCAGGCCGAGCAGCGTCTCGTCGGCCGCGGTGCCGTTCAGGCTGTCATTGCCGGGGCTGCCGGACAGGGTCGAGCTGCCGGCCGGGGCATCGCTCACGCTGAGCTGGAAGATGTCGCTGACCAGGCCGCCGCGGCCGTCGCTGGCGCTGACCTTGATCGCATAGAGCCCGGCCGCTTCCAGCCCCGGCATGCCGCTGAAGGTGCGGGTGGCGGCGTTGAACGCCAGCCAGGCCGGCAGTGCCGTGCCGTCGCTCAGGCTGGCGCCGTAGCTCAGGCTGTCGGCGTCGGGGTCGGTGAAGCTGGTGGCGGCAAAGCTGTAGCTGAAGGCGCTGTTTTCGCTGGCGTACTGGTCCGGCAGTGGCTCGTTCAGCAGCGGTGCGCTGTTGCTGCCGGCGTCGGCGTTGAAGAGGACGTTGCTGGCGTTGAGCAGGCCCAGTTGGTTGCCCTGGATGGCCAGCTCGAAGCGATTGCCGTTGCCGTCGGGTTCCAGGGACTGCAGGTAGGTGCGGTCGCTGGCGCTGCTGTAGCTGAGCAGCAGGGTGCCGTTGTAGCCATTGCCCAGGGCGCTGAAGCCGAGGCCGTACAGGTCGATGCGGTCCTGGCTGCCGTCGAAGTCGCCGATGGTGTCGTTGTAGCGGGTGCTGCCGGTGCGGTAGCTGTCGCGCAGTTCGGCGAAGCGGAAGGTGTCCGCGCCATCACCGCCGCTGAGCTTGTCGCGCCCGGCGCCGCCCACCAGGATGTCGTTGCCGGCGCCGCCGCTGAGGCTGTCGTCACCGGCCAGGCCGAGCAGCAGCTCGTCGGCCGCGCCACCGAGCAGCAGGTCGTTGCCGCCGCTGCCCTCCAGCTGCACCAGCAACTGGCCGCTGGGCTCGCTGGAAACCAGGCTGTCGTCGCTCAGGCCATTGCCCGTGGCCCCGAAGTCCTTCGCGTTGTAGATCATCATCCCCCCTTTGCCAGCGGTCTTGAGCGGCGCCTGGACCGGGTACGGTCGCGCATGGCGTGTGTGACTCTGTAGGCAGGCGATGGCGCAGTGCGCCGGCAAAGGCGCGCCGTGACCGGCTGCGTTGAGCGTCAAGGGCAGGGAAGAAAGGCTGGACTGCTGAAGCGTATGGGCGGCTGGAGTACCGCTTCTCTACCGGCGACATTGCGGGCCGGCTGTTCTGCTGCGCAGCATTGAGTGATGCGCGTCACAGAAGAATGCCTGCATCGCAGGGGCGAGGCATGCGCTAACCGACGAGTGGTGCGCCAGGGACGAGATCCTCGGCTAAGTCACCGGGTTGTCGGCCATGCCCAGTGCATAGAACACCGCCAGCGCGGCGAAGGCGTCCTCCCCCGCATACTGCACCTGGCTTTCGCTCAGGCGGGTGGCCGCCCAGTTGGAGGTGGTGGCTGCCTTGGACTTGCGCAGCCGCCGGCCCAGGGCGATGGCCACCGCGGTGCGCACGCCGACCGCCTGCTTGTAGCCGAGCTTGCGCATCGCGTTCGCCAGATCGACCGAGGCGCCGAGTTTCAGGCCCAGTTTGCGCAGCAGGGGGCCGCGGTCGGAGGTGAGGCCGAAACCGACCTTGACCATGTGCCGGGACTCGATCACCTCGCGCAGGAAGTCGCGTGGCGGGTCGCCGTTCAGCTGCACGATGAACGCCCGCTCGCGGCTGGCGAACTGCAGGACATGCGGGCCGGTGCGCGGCGCATCGCTGGTGAAGCAGGGCTTGGATTCGGTATCGAAGCCGATGAAGGGCTCATGACGCAGCTGCTGGAGGGCGAATGCGTAGTCGGCTGGTGTGCGCAGGACATGGATGCGTTGCAGCGGCAGGGCATCGAACGGCGGCAGCAGCTTGATCTGCTCCTTGCTCGGGCGTTCGACATAGCGGCGCTTGGGCTTTGCTGGCTGATCCGTGCTCATGGCGATCTTCTTCGAGGGGCGTGCTGCACCCTACGGCAAACGCCGGGCATAAAAAACCCGGCCTGAGCCGGGTTTTTCGTGCCGCGTGGGCGCTGACGCTTAGTTGCCGTATACCGGCAGCTTGGCGCAGATGGCCTTGACCTTCTCGCGTACGGCGTCGACCACTGACTCGTCGCCCATGTTCTGCAGGATGTCGCAGATCCAGCCGGCCAGCTCGCGGCACTCGGTTTCGCCGAAGCCACGGGTGGTGACGGCCGGGGTGCCGATGCGCAGGCCGGAGGTGACGAAGGGCGAGCGCGGGTCGTTCGGCACGCTGTTCTTGTTCACGGTGATGTAGGCGCGACCCAGGGCGGCGTCGGCGTCCTTACCGGTGATGTCCTGCTTGATCAGCGACAGCAGGAACAGGTGGTTCTGGGTGCCGCCGGACACCACGTCGAAACCGCGCTCGATGAACACGCTGGCCATGGCCTGGGCGTTCTTCACCACCTGCTGCTGGTAGGCCTTGAATTCGGGCTGCAGGGCTTCCTTGAAGCACACCGCCTTGGCGGCGATGACGTGCTCCAGCGGGCCGCCCTGGCCGCCCGGGAAGACGGCGGAGTTGAGCTTCTTCTCGATCTCTTCGTTGGCCTTGGCCAGGATCAGGCCGCCACGCGGACCGCGCAGGGTCTTGTGGGTGGTGGTGGTGACCACGTCGGCGAACGGCACCGGGTTCGGGTACACGCCGGCGGCGACCAGGCCGGCCACGTGGGCCATGTCGACGAACAGGTAGGCACCGACCTTGTCGGCGATGGCGCGGAAGCGGGCGAAGTCCAGTACCTGCGAGTAGGCGCTGAAGCCGGCGATGATCATCTTCGGCTGGTGCTCGACGGCCAGGCGCTCGACTTCGTCGTAGTCGATCAGGCCGGCATCGGTGATGCCGTACTGCACGGCGTTGTACATCTTGCCGGAGAAGTTGACGCTGGCACCGTGGGTCAGGTGGCCACCGTGGGCCAGGCTCATGCCCAGCACGGTGTCGCCCGGCTTGACCAGGGCCTGGAACACCGCGGCGTTGGCCTGGGAGCCGGCGTGCGGCTGGACGTTGGCGTAGTCGGCGCCGAACAGCTGCTTGGCGCGGTCGATGGCCAGCTGCTCGACGATGTCGACGTACTCGCAACCGCCGTAGTAGCGCTTGCCCGGATAGCCTTCGGCGTACTTGTTGGTCAGCACGCTGCCCTGGGCTTCCATGACCGCCGGGCTGGTGTAGTTTTCCGAGGCGATCAGCTCGATGTGATGTTCCTGGCGCTGGGCTTCTTGCTCCATGGCGGCAAACAGGTCGGCGTCGTAACGGGCGAGGGTCAAATCACGGCTGAACATGGCAGTCCTCTACGGAGCGGTGCGGGAAAAAGGCGCGCATTCTAACCCATACGCCGGGTACTGGCATATGAAAGGCAATCATGTGGCGGACAAGTGGCGCTCACCCGGGCTCGCAGGCCGCGCCGCGTCGGCTTCGCCGCCTAGTTGAGGACGAACAGCGCGGCGCCGCTGAACTGGGCGGCGAACTGGCTGGCCGGCATGGGTTTGCCGAACAGGTAGCCCTGCACCTCGTCGCAGCCGTGCTCGCGCAGGAAGTCGAGCTGGGCCTGGGTTTCCACGCCTTCGGCGATCACCGCCAGGCCCAGGCTGTGGGCCATGGCGATGATGGCGCGGGCGATCTGGCCGTCGCGCTCGCCCTCGGGCAGGCCGTCGACGAAGCTGCGGTCGATCTTCAGCACGTCGATGGGGAACTGCTTGAGGTAGTTCAGCGAGGAGTAGCCGGTGCCGAAGTCGTCCACCGCGATGCACAGGCCGAGCTTCTTCAGGCTGACGAGGATCTGCAGGGTTTCGTCGACGTCGCGCATCAGGATGCTTTCGGTCAGTTCCAGCTCCAGGCAGGCCGGCGGTACGCCGCTGTCGGCCAGCATGCGCGAGATGCGCGTGCCCAGCTGGCCGTCGGCGAACTGGCGGGCGGACAGGTTGACCGAGATCTTCGGCACCCGCACCTTGGCGCCGTGCCAGGCCTTGAGCTGGCGGCAGGCCTCCTCGATCACCCAGTCGCCGACCTGCACCACCAGGCCGAGCTCTTCCAGCACCGGAATGAACTCGCCCGGTGCCACCAGGCCGCGCTGCGGGTGCCGCCAGCGCAGCAGCGCCTCGACCCCGGTCAGGCGCTTGCCGTCGCCGCTGAACTGCGGTTGGTAGTAGAGGCTGAACTGGTCCTGCTCGAGGGCATGGCGCAGGTCGCTTTCCAGCTCCAGGCGCTGCAGGGCGGTGGCGTTCATGTCCGCCTGGTAGAACTGGAAGTTGTTCTTGCCGCGTTCCTTGGCGTGGTACATCGCGGTGTCGGCGTTTTTCATCAGCTGGCTCAGCTCGTCGCCGTCCTGCGGGGCCAGGGCGATGCCGATGCTGGCGGTGACGAAGAACTCGCGGCCCTGCAGGACGAACGGCCTGGCCAGGCTGGCGAGAATCTGCTCGGCCACGTGGATGGCCCGGTTCATGGCCCCTTCGCGGCTGTCGCGTGGCTGCAGCAACAGGGTGAACTCGTCGCCGCCCATGCGCGCCACGGTGTCGTCCTCGTTGACACAGGCGGCCAGGCGCACGGCCACGTCCTTGAGCATGCGGTCGCCGGCGGCGTGGCCGAGGGAGTCGTTGATCGGCTTGAAGCGGTCGAGGTCTAGGAACATCAGCACCACCCATTCCTCGTGCCGCTCGGCGTGCTGCAGGGCGGTGTGCAGGCGGTCCTGGAACAGGGTGCGGTTGGGCAGCAGGGTCAGGGCGTCGTAGTAGGCCAGGCGGTGGATGCGCTGTTCGCTGGCCTTGCGCTCGCTGATGTCGTTGAAGAAGCACACGTAGCTGACCAGGTCGCCCTCGTCGTCATGCACCGCGGTGATGCCGACCCAGGCCGGGTACTGCTCCTGGTTCTTGCGCTTGAGCCAGATCTCGCCTTCCCAGCTGCCGCTCTTGTTCAGCTGGGCGAGCACGTAGTTGAGCTGGCCGGCCTGCTGGCGGTCGGCGGTGAGCAGGCCCGGCAGCTGGTCGAGCACCTCGCGGGTGGCGTAGCCGCTGATGCGCTGGAAGGTCTCGTTGGTGCGCACGATGTAGCCGGCCGGGTCGGTGACCAGGATCGCCGCGGTTGAGTGTTCGAACACCGTGGCGGCCATGCGCAGGTCGCGCTCGGCGCGGCGCTGCTGGCTGATGTCGCGGCCGATGCCGAGCACGCCTTCGAAATGGCTCTGCTCGTCCCACATCAGCATCACGCGCATTTCCACGGTGATCTTGCGCCCGTCGGCGCGCACGCAGTCGAAGACGAAGGTCTTGCCGGCGAGGGTCGTCTGCAGCTGGTTCAGGCGCTGCTGGTCGGCGAGGGACTGCTTGACCTGCTCCAGCAGGCCATGCAGCTCGCTCAGCTGGCGCGGGCTGGTGACCGTGCCGAGCAGGCCGTGCTGCAGGATCCACTCCGGGCTGTAGCCGAAGAAGCTCTGCGCCGAGGGGCTGACGTAGTTCAGCTGCAGGCTGCTGTCGGTGGAGACGATCACGTCGCTGATGCTTTCCGCCAGCAGGCGGTAGCGCCGCTCGCTGTCGCGCAGGCTGAGCTGGGCGTTGATCTCGGGGGTGATGTCCTTGGCCACGCCGATCAGGCGGCTGACCCGGCCCTGCGGGTCGCGGCTGAGGGCGTGCTCGCGCACGTCGAACCAGTGCCAGCTGCCGTCGCGGTGGCGCCAGCGCAGCTGGCAGTTGAGCAGCAGGCCGTTACCGACCACCTTCTGCAGGTTGCGCACGCGCTGGTACAGCTCGACATCGTCGGGATGCAGGATCTTCTCCCACAGCTTGTCGCCCAGCTGGCGCAGCTCGTCCTTGCTGTAGCCCAGGTCCGGGCCCAGGCGGTTGTTGCTGAACAGCACGCGCTGGTTGCTCATGTCGTGCACGTAGAGGGTGTCCGGCACCGCGCGCAGCACCTCGGACCAGAAGCGCTCGCGCTCCACCAGCGACAGCTCGACGCGCTTGCGGCTGGTGATGTCGTGCACGCTGAGGGTCACCGCGTTCAGCTCCGCCTCGCGCTTGGGCAGCTGCAGGGTCAGCCACAGGTAGCGCTCGTGGCCGTGCGGGGTGCGCATGCGGCTTTCGATCATCATGTTCTGGTCGCCGTCGAGCAGGGCGGCCACCAGGGCGTAGCGCGAGCCGCCGGGGCGCAGCGGTCGGCTGCCGACCAGGTGCTCCCAGGCCTGCTGGGGCGAGTCGACGCCGAGCAGGTCCATGGCCACCCGGTTCATCTCGGTCAGGCGCGCCCGGCGCAGCATCTGCTGGCCCAGTTCGGGGTGCTGCTGCAGCCAGTCCGGCAGCTGGCTGCTGTGGCGCAGGCCCTGTTCGGCGAGGAAGTCCTTCAGCCCGCGCAGGTCGATCACGCACAGGGCGACGCCGCTGCCCTCGAAGATGTCCTGGTAGCGCCGGCGGGTGTCCTGCAACACCTCCATGGCCTTGTGCTGCTCGGTGATGTCGCGCAGCACCCAGACCCGGCCGCCCGGGTGGTCGTGGCTGGCCAGGGCGTGGCTGGTCACCGCGTACAGGCGCTTGTGCCCGTCCTGGAGAATCTCCACCGGCTGCGCCTGGACCTGGGCCGGGTTTTCCAGCCAGGGGCCGAGGGCCGGCAGCAGCTTGAGCAGGTGCAGCCTGTGCGCGGCGGCGCTGTTCAGGCCGAACATCTGCTCGGCGCGCGGGTTGAGGTAGCTGATCAGGCCGTCGGCCTGGGTCACCAGTACCCGCTCCTCGATGACGCCGAGGGCGGCGATGGCGTCGTCCAGCGAACGCCGCGACAGCGCATGGGATTCGCGCAGGCTGCGTTGCTCGCGCAGCAGGCCGAACAGGGCGAGCAGGGCCAGGGCGGCGCAAAGGATGAACAGCAGCAGCTTGCCGGCCTGCGGCGGCAGCAGTTCGGCGCGCACCCGGTTGGCGTCGAACAGCGCATGCAGTTGCCAGTCGCTGGTCGCCACCGGCAGTTGCAGGATGCTCTGGCGCCGTTCGGCGGCGCTCAGCTCGCGGGTGCTCAGGGCCGGCGCGGGCGGCTGGCGCAGGATCACCGCGCCGCTGCGGCTGTCCTGCAGCAGCCAGGCCTGCGTTGTGCGACTGCTCGGCAGCCAGTTGCGCAGCGCCGCCGGGTGCAGGCGCAGGAGCCAGCCGGCGTTGCCCTGCGGCCGGCCGAGAACCACGTACAGCAGGCCCTGTTCGCGCGGGCCGAAGGCGAAACGGTAGGGCTGGTGCGGGGCGAGGGTCAGTTGCTGGAGCAGTTCGGCATCTTCGGCGGACGGTGCGCTGTCGCCCTGGATCTGCCCCGATTCGTCGAGCCAGGCCAGGCTGTGCAAGGCCGGGTACAGGCCGCGCAGGCTGCCGAGCAGGTTGGTCAGCTCAGTGCCGGCCAGCGGCCGCGGCGCGTTCAGCTGCAGGAACGCCTGGCCGGCCTCGGCCTTGAGCTTCATCGCCAGGCCCAGGTGCTCGGCCAGTTGTGTGCTGTGCGCCAGGCTGCGCTGGCGCAGGCTGTCTTCCTGTTGCTGGAATTCCTGCTGCAGCTGCCACAGCAGCAGGCCCAGCATCAGCGCCACCAGCAGCGCCAGGGCGCCCTTCAGCGAGCCGCGCGAGGGGCTGGCGAACGGGTCACCCGGGGAGCGACTTGAGCGGTGGGAGGGCGGTTTAGGCACGCAAACAATCCTGCTGATACTACTGCCTGTCTGCGGACTGTAAGCCAGGCAATCACAACCGCCTAGCATGCCTTGATACGGGGCAAAGTGCCATTACAGCCCGTCGCGGCGCTTTGCCCGATCCGGCGTCTCCGCTGTGTGGGCAAATCCCCCCATCCGCCGCGTGGTCTGGCCGTTGCCACCCGGGCCGTGTCGGCGGCAGGGCTTCACCAGGCTGGGCTAGGTGGTCCTGCGCGGGGCGCCGGCGCCCACCTGAAACGCCAAGGCCACCCGCAGGTGGCCTTGGCGTTTGTACCTCGGGCGTTTAGAAGCTGTACATCATGCCCAGGCTGGCACTGCCGATGCTGGTGTCGTAGAAGTCGATGTTGCTGTCTTCCTCGCCATAGCTGATGGCGCCGCGGGCGCGCCAGTTCTGCAGGCCGAAGGGTTCCTTGTAGGAGGCACCCAGCGACACGCCCATGCGGTCGACGTCGGCGGTCTCGCCATAGATGGGGTTTTCATCGTCGCTTTCCAGCGTGCCGGCCACCAGGTTGACCACCAACTCCCAGTTCTGCAGGCCGGTGTAGGCATAGTTCAGCTCGGCCTGGTAACCGTCCATGGCCATGGCGTCGCCATCCAGGTCATGCTCGACAGCGGAAATGCTGGGGGTGATGAGGTGGTCGCTGGAAGGCTGCCAGACGTAGGCGAGCTTGAGCGTGTTGAGATCGCCCTCGCGGTTGAGCAGGTCTTGCTCGTCCGGGGACAGGCCGAGGAAGGTGCCGCTCAGTTCGTCGTCCAGTTCGACGGAACGTGCGGTGTAGGTGATCTCCAGGCCGCTGCCGAAGATGTGTTCCCAGCCCAGGCGCCCGCCGCCGCTCGAGACATCGGTTTCCTGGCGGTCGGCGCCGATCAGGTAGGGGTCTTCCCAGGTTTCCACCGGGGTCGAGGCGATGGCGCTGACGACCAGGTTGCCGGCGCCGCCGATGCCCTGGCGCACGCCGATGCCGAAGGTGCTGTCCTGGGTCAGGAAGTCTTCCAGTTCGGTGCCGCCGAAGATCTGCGTACGGCTCTCGGCGAAGGTGTAGTTGAGGCCGACGTCCAGCAGCAGCCTGCCATAGTCCGTGCTGTCCGGGCCGTCGGTGAGGGAGTCGATGCGTTCGTCGGCCACCTCGGTGCCGCCGACGGTGGCGATCATGTTGGTTTCCCGGGAGCTGCTGGCGCCGCCGACGAAGGCGTAGCCGGAAAAGCCGCTTTCCTGCGGAATGCGGTCAAAGGCCTGGGCCGAGAGGGCCGCCGCCGAGACGAGGATGGCGAGAAGGGATCTTTTCATGGGGGACTCCTCATGGTGACTCTATGCGAACCGGTCGCACGCGCTGCTGGGCGAGCCGGGCAGTGTTCTCGGTATTGCATGCCGAAGCGCACGGCTGAGCTGTCGACGTGACGGCATCGCGAGTCGGCAAGCAAGCGGCGGACACGCGTCCGGCGCTTCGCTGGAAGTAAAGCCTGTGCCCTGGGCTTGGCAAGTCGCAGGCGGGTGGCAGGGGCATTCATTTGCTGCCGATGGTCGGGTGTTGGTTCTTGGTCGGGGCACAGGAACGATCCACCTGTCTCGGGGGACTGCCTGCATGGTCCGCCGGTCGGGTGCGAGAAGGCATCCCCGGCGGGGCGTGGGGCTACCTGGCGCGCAGCGGGGATGGCGCAGGACCTGCTGCTTCCTGGGTGGCCTCAGGCTGAGCCCCAGGGCGGGGCTATGGGCGTTTCTTGCGGCCTAATCGGCGACCCTGAGCTCAGCCAGCCCAAACGCTGCCAATAGAGCTAACAACGGTAGCTGGCATATACTTCGCGTCATTTTTACATTCTCGAGTGAGGTCCTCATTTTGGCTCAATACGTCTACACCATGCATCGGCTCGGCAAGGTCGTGCCGCCGAAGCGGGAAATCCTCAAGAACATCTCTCTGTCATTCTTCCCGGGTGCCAAGATCGGCGTGCTCGGCCTGAACGGCGCCGGTAAGTCGACCCTGCTGCGCATCATGGCCGGGGTCGACACCGAGTTCGACGGTGAGGCGCGCGCCATGCCAGGCATCAACGTCGGCTACCTGCCGCAGGAGCCGCAGCTCGACCCGAGCAAGACGGTGCGCGAGATAGTCGAAGAAGCCGTGGGCCAGATCAAGCAGGCCCAGGCCCGCCTGGATGAAGTCTACGCCGCCTACGCCGAGCCGGATGCCGACTTCGACGCCCTGGCCGCCGAGCAGGCCAAGCTGGAGGCCATCCTCCAGGCCAGCGACGGCCACAACCTGGAGCGCCAGCTGGAAGTCGCCGCCGACGCCCTGCGCCTGCCGCCGTGGGAGGCCAAGATCGAGCACCTCTCCGGTGGCGAGAAGCGCCGTGTGGCGCTGTGCCGCCTGCTGCTGTCGGCACCCGACATGCTGCTGCTGGACGAACCGACCAACCACCTGGACGCCGACTCGGTGGCCTGGCTGGAGCACTTCCTCCACGACTTCCCGGGTACCGTGGTGGCGATCACCCACGACCGCTATTTCCTCGACAACGTCGCCGGCTGGATCCTCGAACTGGACCGCGGCGCCGGCATCCCGTACGAGGGCAACTATTCCGGCTGGCTGGAAGCCAAGTCCGAGCGTCTGGCCCAGGAGTCCAAGCAGCAGTCGGCCCACGAGAAGGCCATGAAGGACGAACTGGAGTGGGTGCGCAAGGGCGCCAAGGCCCGCCAGGCCAAGTCCAAGGCCCGTCTGCAGCGCTTCGAGGAGATGCAGTCGCAGGAATTCCAGAAGCGCGCCGAGACCAACGAGATCTACATCCCGGCCGGCCCGCGCCTGGGCGACAAGGTCATCGAGTTCAAGAACGTGCGCAAGGGCTACGGCGACCGCGTGCTGATCGACGACCTGTCGTTCAGCGTGCCGAAAGGCGCCATCGTCGGCGTGATCGGCGGCAACGGCGCCGGCAAGTCGACCCTGTTCCGCATGCTGATGGGCAAGGAAACCCCGGATTCGGGCAGCATCGAGATCGGCGACACCGTGCAGCTGGCCTGCGTGGACCAGAGCCGCGACGACCTGGACGGCAGCAAGAGCGTGTGGGAAGCGGTGTCCGACGGCTTCGACATGATCAAGATCGGCAACTACGAGGTGCCGTCGCGCGGTTACGTCGGCCGCTTCAACTTCAAGGGCGGCGACCAGCAGAAGTTCGTCAAGGACCTCTCCGGTGGTGAACGCGGCCGTCTGCACCTGGCCCTGACCCTCAAGCAGGGCGCCAACGTGCTGCTGCTCGACGAACCGTCCAACGATCTCGACGTGGAAACCCTGCGTTCGCTGGAAGAGGCGCTGCTCGACTTCCCCGGCGCGGCCATCGTGATCTCCCACGACCGCTGGTTCCTCGACCGCGTCGCCACCCACATCCTCTCCTACGAGGACGATGGCAGCGTGGTGTTCTTCGAAGGCAACTACACCGAGTACGAAGCCGACCGCAAGAAGCGCCTCGGCGATGCGGCCAGCCAGCCGCACCGGGTGCGCTACAAGAAGCTGGCGCAGTAAGCGCAAGCTGCAAAACAGAACGGAGCCGCGAGGCTCCGTTTTCGTTTGGCCCGGGGCAAAACGCCGGGCAGTCGGCGGCAGTGGGCGTGTGCCGCGGCGATAATCCAGCCTGTCGGGCAATTCGTGCCTGCAAGGAGAAGGACATGCTCAGGATGCACGGAATGCGCGCCGCCCTGCTGGCGGCCGCCTGCTGGGCCGGCCAGGCCCTGGGGCTGGAGGCGGTGCGCGAAGGCGACATCATCTTCCACCAGTCGCGCTCGGCGCAGAGCCAGGCGATCCAGCTGGCCACTCATTCGCGCTACAGCCACATGGGCCTGGTGCTCTACCGCGACGGCCAGCCCCAGGTCTACGAGGCCAGCGCACGGGTCAAGTACACCCCGCTGGCCGAGTGGATCGCCCGTGGCGAAGGCGGCCACTACGTGCTCAAGCGCCTGCGCGAGGCCGACCGCCTGCTGGACGAGGCGGCCCTGCGCCGCCTGCGGGCCGAGGCCGCACCGTTTTCCGGGCGCCGCTACGACCTGACCTTCGAGTGGTCGGATCAGCGCCTGTATTGCTCCGAACTGGTGTGGAAGATCTACCAGCGTGCCCTGGGGCTGGAGATCGGCGCTGTGCAGCGGGTGCGCGACTTCGACCTGACTTCGGCCGCGGTGCGCAGCAAGATGCGCGAGCGCTACGGCGAGCAGGTGCCGCTGGACGAGCGGGTGATCTCGCCGGCGGCGATGTTCGATTCGCCGCTGCTGGTGCAGGTTCGCGCGCAGTGAGCGTGGTGTGCAGAGGCTAGGCGGGTAGGGCGCGCCGTGCGCAGCGGGACGAAGCGGTTCTGCCTGCGGTGCGCACGGCGCACCCTACGGCGACAACCAGGATAACCAGGACCCCGTCACGGGCGTGACGGGGCCTTGGTCGGGCCTCAGCGGTAGCTCAGCCCCGCTTGCGCGGTGCTGATGCGGGTGCCGGCCTGGCCCTGGACGATGGCTTCGATATCCGCCAGCGAGCCGATCACCGCGACCTTGCCGGTGTTGCGGGCGAACTCGCAGGCGGCCTGGACTTTCGGCCCCATGGAGCCGGCGGCGAAGCCGAGGCGTTCCAGCTCGTCGGGATGGGCCTGGGCGATGGCCTTCTGGGTCGGCTTGCCCCAGTCGATATAGGTGGCGTCGACGTCGGTGGCGATCACCAGCAGGTCGGCCTCCAGCTCGGTCGCCAGGAATGCCGAGCAGAGATCCTTGTCGATCACCGCCTCCACCCCGACCAGCTTGCCGTCTTTATACATGGTCGGGATGCCGCCGCCGCCTGCGGCAATCACGACGGTGCCCTTTTCCAGCAGCCACTTGAGCGGGCGGATCTCGAAGATGCGCTTGGGCCGTGGGCTGGCGACCACGCGGCGGAACTTGTCGCCGTCGGGGGCGATGGTCCAGCCTTTTTCGGCGGCCAGTTGCTCGGCTTCCGCCTTCGGGTAGACCGGGCCGATCGGCTTGGTCATGTGCTGGAAGGCCGGGTCTTCGGGGTCGACTTCGACCTGGGTGAGCAGGGTGGCGAAGGGCACCTCGAACGGCAGCAGGTTGCCCAGCTCCTGTTCGATCATGTAGCCGATCATGCCTTCGGTTTCGGCGCCGAGAACGTCCAGCGGGTAGGGGTTCTTGGCATCGTAGGCGTTGCCTTGCAGGGCCAGCAGGCCGACTTGCGGGCCGTTGCCATGGGCGATCACCAGTTCGTTGCCGGGCGCGACCCGGGCGATCTGCTCGCAGGCGATGCGTACGTTGTCGCGCTGGTTCTCCGCGGTCATGGCTTCGCCGCGTCGCAGCAGGGCGTTGCCGCCCAGGGCGATGACTAGTCGCATGGTTGTTCTCCTTCCAGGGCGGTGTAGGTTGGGTTGAGCGCAGCGAAGCCCAACGGCGTACGAATAGGCCGCGAAGCGGCCTGCAACTTCGCACGTTGGGCTTCGGCGCTGCGCTTCTCAACCCAACCTACACGCGGTTAGATGTCGGCCAGGGTCGAAACCAGGATCGCCTTGATGGTGTGCATGCGATTTTCCGCCTGCTCGAAGGCGATGCACCAGGGCGACTCGAAGACGTCCTCGGTCACTTCGATGCCGTTCTTCAGATTCGGGTACTTCTCGGCGATCTGCTTGCCGACCTTGGTGTCGCTGTTGTGGAAGGCCGGCAGGCAGTGCATGAACTTGACCCGCGGGTTGCCGCTGGCCAGCATCAGTTCGCTGTTGACCTGGTAGGGCAGCAGTTGCTGGATGCGTTCGGCCCAGGCCTCGACCGGCTCGCCCATGGACACCCAGACGTCGGTATGGACGAAGTCGACGCCCTTGACCGCTTCCTTGGCATCTTCGGTGAGGGTGATGCGTGCGCCGCTTTCCTCGGCGAATTTCTTGCACGCGGCGACATGTTCGTCGCTCGGCCACAGCGCCTTGGGCGCGGCAATGCGCACATCCATGCCCAGCTTGGCGCCGATCAGCAGCAGCGAGTTGCCCATGTTGTTGCGCGCGTCGCCCAGGTAGGCGTAGCTGATGTCATGCAGCGGCTTGTCGCTGAACTCGCGCATGGTCAGCACGTCGGCGAGCATCTGGGTCGGGTGGTATTCGTCGGTCAGGCCGTTGAACACCGGCACGCCGGCGTACTTGGCCAGATCCTCGACGATTTCCTGCTTGAAGCCACGGTACTCGATGGCGTCGTACATGCGCCCGAGCACGCGGGCTGTGTCCTTCATGCTTTCCTTGTGGCCGATCTGCGAGGAACCCGGGTCGATGTAGGTGACGTTGGCCCCCTGGTCGTAGGCGGCGACTTCGAAGGCGCAGCGGGTACGGGTGGAGGTCTTCTCGAAGATCAGCGCGATGTTCTTGCGCAGCAGGTGCGGCTGTTCGGTGCCGGTGTACTTGGCGCGCTTGAGATCGCGCGACAGGTCGAGCAGGTAGCGCAGCTCGCGACTGCTGTGGTGCATCAGGCTGAGCAGGTTGCGGTTGTGCATGTTGAACGCCATGGTTCTTTCTCCTGGTAGGCAACTGGAAACCTGGCCGCGTCAGAACTGCTGGTGGCTGGCGAGGCGGGCGGCTGGGGTGCAGCCGCCGGGGTGTGGGTTAGTAGTCGATCGGGTCGCGCAGGATCGGGCAGGTCATGCAGTGGCCACCGCCACGACCGCGGCCCAGTTCGCTGGCGCTGATGGTGACGACTTCGACGCCGGCCTTGCGCAGCAGGGTGTTGGTGTAGGTGTTGCGGTCATAGCCGACCACCACGCCGGGTTCCAGGCAGACCACGTTGTTGCCGTCGTCCCATTGCTCGCGTTCGGCTTCATAGGCGTCGCCGCCGGTCTGCACCACGCGCAGTTGCTTGAGGTTGAGCGCTTCGGCGACCACGTCGAGGAAGGATTTGTCCTCGCGGCGGATGTCGATGCCGGCCGGTTTGCTCTCGTCCGGACGCAGGCTGAATGGAATGATCTGGTTGACCACCTCGGGGAAGATGGTGACCAGGTCGCGGTCGCAGAAGCTGAACACGGTATCCAGGTGCATGGCCGCCCGCGACTTGGGCAGGCCGGCGACGATCACGCGCTGGGCGGCGCCTTTGGCGAACAGGGCCTGGGCCACCTGGGCAATGGCCTGACGCGAACTGCGCTCGCCCATGCCGATCAGTACCACGCCGTTGCCGATGGGCATCACGTCGCCGCCTTCGAGGGTGGAAGCGCCGTGGTCCTTGTCCGGGTCGCCGTACCAGACCTCGAACTCGGCATTCACGAAGTCCGGGTGGAACTTGTAGATGGCGCTGGTGAGCAGGGTTTCCTGGCGGCGCGCCGGCCAGTACATGGGGTTGAGCGTCACGCCGCCGTAGATCCAGCAGGTGGTATCACGGGTGAACTGGGTATTGGGCAGCGGCGGCAGGATGAAGCTGCTGGAGCCGATGAAGTCGCCGAGCATGGTCAACGGCTTGCTGGCACCCAGGGCGGTGATCAGATCGGACACCGATACGCCGCCGATCAGGTGTTCGGCCAGCTTGCGCGGCTCCAGGCTCTCCATCCAGCCGCGCACGTCTTCCTGCAGGCCGAGACCGACCTGATCAAGGGTGATCTTGCGGTCGAGAATCCACTTCAGGGCATCCTTGTTCTGCACCGTGTCGGTCAGCAGGTTGTGCATCTCCAGCACTTCGACCCCGCGCTCGCGCATCTTGGTGACGAAGTCGAAGTGGTCGCGCTTGGCCTGGCTGACCCAGATCACGTCATCGAACAGCAGTTCGTCGCAGTTGTTCGGGGTCAGGCGCAGGTGCGCCAGCCCTGGCGAGCAGACCATCACCTTGTGCAGTTTGCCCGCTTCGGAATGGACGCCGAGTTTGACTTTGGACATGAGAACCTCCTGGTTCGATCAAAGGGTGAGGAAGCCGCTGTACAGGCCGTAGCCCGCGATGACGGCGCCGATCACCACCGCGGCGAAGATCAGTTTCTCGATCGCGGTGAAAATGGGTTGGTTGAGTTCGCGCTTGGCCTTGGCGAACAGGATGGCGCCCGGCGCATAGAGCAGGGCGGACAGCAGCAGGTACTGCACGCCGGCCGCGTACACCAGCCAGACGGCATAGACCACGGCGATCACGGCGATCAGCATGTCCTTGCGGCGTTCGCCGGGCTCCTGCTCGTAGCTCTCGCCACGGACGGTCAGCAGCAGGGCATAGGCAGCCGACCAGAAGTACGGCACCAGGATCATCGAGGTGGCCAGGTACAGCAGCTTCAGGTAGGTGGCGTCGTTGAACAGGGTGATGATCAGGAACAGCTGGATCAGGCCGTTGGACAGCCACAGCGCATTGACCGGTACCTGGTTGGCGTTTTCCTTGCGCAGGAACTCCGGCATGGTGTGGTCGCGGGCACTGGCGAAGAGGATCTCGGCGCACAGCAGGGTCCACGACAGCAGGGCCCCGGCCAGGGAAACGATCAGGCCGATGCTGATCAGCATGGCGCCCCAGGGGCCGACCACGTGTTCCAGCACGGCGGCCATGGACGGGTTCTTCAGCCCGGCCAGCTGGGCCTGGGCGAGGATGCCCTGGGACAGCAGGTTGACCAGCACCAGCAACAGCAGCACGCCGACGAAGCCGATTACGGTGGCCTTGCCCACATCCGAGCGTTTCTCGGCGCGGGCGGAGAAGATGCTCGCACCCTCGATGCCGATGAACACCCAGACGGTGACCAGCATCATGTTGCGCGCCTGGTCCATCACGCTGCCCAGTTCGGTGTTGCCTGCGCCCCAGAAGTCGGCCTTGTACACATCCAGCTTGAAGGCGATGGCGGCAATGATGATGAACAGCGCCAGCGGCACCATCTTGGCGATGGTGGTCAGGGTGTTGATGAACGCCGCCTCGTGAATGCCGCGCAGCACCAGGAAGTGCAGCAGCCACAGCACTATCGAGGCGCAGACGATGGCCGGCAGGGTGTTGCCTTCGCCGAATACCGGGAAGAAATAGCCCAGGGTGCTGAAGAGCAACACCATGTAGCTGACGTTGCCGATCCAGGCGCTAATCCAGTAGCCCCAGGCCGAGGAGAAGCCCATGTAGTCACCGAAGCCGGCCTTGGCATAGGCGTACACGCCGCCGTCGAGGTTGGGCTTGCGGTTGGCCAGGCTCTGGAACACGAAGGCCAGGGTGAGCATGCCCACGCCGGTGATCAGCCAGCCGATCAGGGTGGCGCCTGCGCCGGCACTGGCGGCGATGTTCTGTGGCAGGGAGAAGATCCCGCCGCCGACCATGGAGCCGACGACCAGGGCGATCAATGCACCCAGTTTGAGTTTGTTGCTTGCGTCCGACATGTTGCCTCCAGAGCTGTGTTGGCAGCGGCTTGATTAGGCAGTGGTGGTAATGAACAAGGTATGACAGGGCGTGCAGGAACTGCTGCGTGCGCGGCCGGGCATGCGGGCGGGGAGTCGGTAGGGCGTGCTGGAGAGCATCCTGCCTCCTTGATGGGCGCCGCCTGCGGGCGCCCGGCGAAAACTGTCGAGTGGGGTTGTGCCGGCGAGCCGCGGGCTCACAGGCCATCCTTGTCGAGGTGGTCGAAGTCGACCGGTTCGCCCGGTTGCGCGCCGAGCTGCTCGCGGATGTCCTTGAACATGGCGTCGTACTCGGCATGCCCGCGCATGATCGGGCTGGCGTTGGGCGACAGGCCGTGCTTGGTCACGGCCTTGGTGATCAGGCTGGCAAAGTTGAAGGCGGTATCGCGGTGCATGTCGAACTCTTCGCAGAACTCGCGGCCCTCGATGGTGCCCACCACCTTGAAATGCATCAGCATGCCTTCGACCGCATCGCGGCGAACCTCGTAGAACACGTCGATATCGAACTTCGGCAGGTGCGGCATATTGGCTGGAGTGGTGCGGTGCAGATGACCTGGTTTGAACATGCTAGCCCCCATGGCCCGGCAAAACGGTCGGATAGTGATTGCTCGAAAGGGGCGCCGCAGGCTGCTTCTTCGGCAAAACGCGTCGTCCTTCGCTCTAAAAATGTAGCGCGCAATAGCCAACAAGCAAGCGCTCGGGAGTGCTATCGGAGTGGGGCTTGACCTGTGTCAAGCGGCTCCCCGGTTGCGGCCAGGGCGCACCGGTGGACTGTTAGCCTTGAGGGTTGGCGAGGGGCGTGGCGTGAGGTGAGGTGAGGTGAGGGGCTCCCGCGGGCGCTTGTCGAGCGGGCTGCGCGTTGCCCGCCATGGGCTACGGTGAAGAGAGGGCGCTCGGGCTGTCGATACCTGGTCAGGCGCAGCGGGTTCATGCCTGACCACCACCGCCCCGCACGCACGGGGCTGTGGTGGTCAGGGGCGCGGTTGCGTTTTCGGCACTCGCTGGCGCGGTGGGGCCACCCCCTGCGCTCACGCCAGGGGCACCGCTACATGGCGAGGCTGGTGCGCAGTCAGCGAGCCAGCATGGCCTGTGCCAGCTGCATGTCGCTGGCCGTGCCCGTCGGATAATTCAGGCGTACATGACGCAGGGCGTTTTCCAGCAGGGCGCCGCGGATCTCGCCCTGGCTGGCGACGAAACTGGCTGCATCGTCGCGGGCCTGCAGCACGATCTTGTCGTCCTTGAAGGAGGATGAGGTGGCGTCACTGGTGCCGCCGATCGATTCGATGGTGGTGTCGGTGGTGACCACGAAGCTGGTGGCCATGGCCATGTGGCTGAAGCAGAGGCCCAGCACCGCCAGATAAAGCGGACGTTGAAGTTTCATGTGTGCATCATCCTTCGCAAGAGGGAACCCCGCAGGTCGCGTGGCCTGTGGGGTTTCTGGTTTTAGCGTTTGGCGCGCAGTTGTTCCACGGACAGGCGCATGTCGTTGGCCCAGCCGTCGATAACCGGTTTCACGTCATCGGCGCTGAGTACCTGTTTTTTGTTTTCCAGGTCGGTGCCGGCGCCCTTGCGCACCACCTCGGCTACCACCTTGCCGCTTTTGGCGTCGACTAAGGACGCTTCGGTGGCGATCTCCACCTGCTGGTCGCGCTCACCGGCGGCGGTGGTCGCAGCGGCCACCACCAGGGCGATGGGGATCACTTCGTAGGGCTTGAGGCCTTCGGTTTCCGCCGATACGGCGGTGATGGCCGGGCGGATGACCAGCGTATCGCCGCTCGGCGAGTTGCTGACCCGTATGACTTTGCTCAGTTCGCGCTTCAGGGCCTGGTCGTAGTAGTCGGTGATGCCCTGCAGGGTGGTTTGCGATATGCGCGAGTCGGGTTGCGGGGTTGGATAGAACTTGCTGGGCTCGATGTACACCTGGGTGTAGCGGTTGATATCCAGGTTCGGATCGACCCAACGCGCGACCTTGACCCCGCTGGGGCTCTGTTGCTCGCTCAGGCGGCTGTAGTCCTGCAGGAAGCCGGAGTACTGGTCGGGTTGCACCAGGGTGCTGGTACAGCCCGAGACCAGCATGCACGTGGCCAGCAGGGATGCAGCAAAGCATTTCGTCATAGGTCTCTCCTTGGTTATCGCTCGGTATGGTCGATTTTTTCCGTATCGCGACGGCGGCAGGCACCGTGCTATCGCAGTTATTACAAGCCTAGTGCATGAGCCGCGCTCGGCCAGGTGCTGACTGTAGCCTGCCGGGATGACAACACGGCGTATTGACCGGTAGCAAGCGCCGCGGTGGCGAAGGCCGGCTCGTGTTGCCCTGCGTGCCGGGTATTCGCTTGATTGGCTCCCGTGCAAGGCGCGCAGAAGCAGCCACACTGAAAGAAATGCCACGGAGTTCTGCCATGACCACGTTCGACCCGCAACGCGCGCTGGACCAGCTGTTCGCCGAGTACAGCAAGCGCGCCAACTCGATCCGTCGTGAGCTCGGCCTGCCGCACCAGGCGGACTTTGCCGAGCAGGCTCAGGAGCGGCAGAACGATGAGGTGCTGGAAGCGCTGCTGGCCGAGGCCGAAGCGGGATTGCGCCAGGTCGGCCTGGCCCGCCTGCGCCTGGCCGAGGGCAGCTATGGCGAATGCCAGCGCTGTGGCGAGTCGATCAGCCCGGCGCGTCTGGCCGTTCTGCCGGCGGCGGAATTCTGCTTGCGCTGCGCCGATCTGCAGCGCGCTTGATGCCTTGCCAGCGGCGTCGGGGCGGCGCCAGAATGAGTTCAACTTCCTGCGGTGTTGCACCGCCCGATAAGGACTTCCGATGCCCGAATCCTTCGCTGCCGGCCTGCACCTGGCGCCCGATGATCTGACCCGCCCCTTCGCTCCCGAGCAGTTCAATTTCACCACCACCGACGACCTGGAGTTCTTCCGCGGCGTGCTCGGCCAGGAGCGTGCGGTGGAGGCCCTGCAGTTCGGTGTGGCGATGCCGCGTCCGGGTTACAACGTGTTCGTCATGGGCGAGCCGGGCACCGGGCGCTTCTCCTTCGTCAAGCGCTACCTCAAGGCCGAAGCCAAGCGCCTGGCCACCCCGGCCGACCGGCTCTACGTCAATCACTTCGACGAGCCGCGCGAGCCGCGCGCGCTGGAGCTGCCGGCCGGTACCGCGGCGGCCTTCACTGCCGATATCGGCCACCTGATCGACAACCTGCTGTCGACCTTCCCCGCGGTGTTCGAGACGCCGACCTACCAGCAGAAGAAGAGCGGCATCGACCGCGTCTTCAATCAGCGCTACGACAAGGCGCTGGATGTGGTCGAGCGCCTGGCGCTGGAGAAGGAGGTGGCGCTGTACCGCGACAGCAGCAACATCGCCTTCACCCCGATGAAGGACGGCAAGGCCCTCGACGAGGCCGAGTTCGCCCAGCTGCCGGAGGCCGAGCGCGAGCGCTTCCATGTCGACATCTCCGCCCTGGAAGAGCGCCTCAATGACGAGCTGACCGGCCTGCCGCAGTGGAAGCGCGAGCTGAGCAACCAGCTGCGCCAGCTCAACGAGGAAACCATCACCCTGGCGCTGCAGCCGCTGCTGGCGCCACTGTCGGAGAAATATGCGGAAAATGCCGGAGTCTGCGCCTACCTGCAGGCGATGCAGGTCAACCTGCTGAAGACCGTGGTCGACCAGCTGGCCGACGAGAAGCCCGACGTGCAACGCCGTGAGGCGCTCGAGGAGCAGTACTGCCCGAACCTGGTGGTGGGCCATCACGTCGACGGCGGCGCGCCGGTGGTGTTCGAGTCGCACCCGACCTACGACAACCTGTTCGGCCGCATCGAGTACAGCACCGACCAGGGTGCGCTCTACACCAGCTACCGGCAGCTGCGCCCCGGCGCCCTGCACCGCGCCAATGGCGGCTTCCTGATCCTCGAGGCGGAGAAGCTGCTCGGCGAGCCCTTCGTCTGGGAAGCGCTCAAGCGCGCCCTGCATTCGCGCCAGCTGAAGATGGAGTCGCCGCTGGGCGATCTGGGGCGCATCGCCACCGTGACCCTGACCCCGCAGGTGATCCCGCTGCAGCTCAAGGTGGTGATCATCGGCTCGCGGCAGATCTACTACACCCTGCAGGACCTCGATCCGGACTTCCAGGAAATGTTCCGCGTGCTGGTCGACTTCGACGAGGACATCCCGCTGGCCGACGACAGCCTGGAGCAGTTCGCCCAGTTGCTCAAGACCCGCACCTCGGAGGAGGGCATGGCGCCGCTGACGGCGGCTGCGGTGGCCCGCCTGGCGACCTACAGCGCGCGCCTGGCCGAACACCAGGGGCGCCTGTCGGCGCGCATCGGCGACCTGTTCCAGCTGGTCAGCGAGGCCGATTTCATCCGCCAGCTGGCCGGCGAGACGGTCACCGACGTCGGCCATATCGAGCGCGCGCTGCGGGCCAAGGCCACCCGCACCGGGCGGGTCTCGGCGCGGATCATCGACGACATGCTGGCCGGCATCATCCTGATCGACACCGCCGGCGCCGCCGTGGGCAAGTGCAACGGCCTGACCGTGCTGGAGGTCGGCGACTCGGCCTTCGGCGTGCCGGCGCGCATCTCCGCCACCGTCTATCCGGGCGGCTCGGGCATCGTCGATATCGAGCGCGAGGTCAACCTCGGTCAGCCGATCCACTCCAAGGGGGTGATGATCCTCACCGGCTACCTGGGCAGCCGCTACGCCCAGGAGTTCCCCCTGGAAATCTCCGCGAGCATCGCCCTGGAGCAGTCCTACGGCTATGTCGACGGCGACAGCGCCTCGCTGGGCGAGGTCTGCACGCTGATCTCGGCCCTGTCGCGCACGCCGCTCAAGCAGTGCTTCGCCATCACCGGCTCGATCAACCAGTTCGGCGAAGTGCAGGCGGTCGGTGGGGTCAACGAGAAGATCGAGGGCTTCTTCCGCCTGTGCGAGGCGCGCGGCCTGACCGGCGAGCAGGGAGTGATCATCCCGCACTCCAACGTCACCACCCTGATGCTCGACGAGCGCGTGCTGCAGGCGGTGCGCGCAGGCCTGTTCCATGTCTATGCGGTGCGCCAGGTCGATGAGGCGCTCAGCCTGCTGGTCGGCGAGGCGGCGGGCAGCCCGGACGAGCAGGGCCAGTTCCCGGCCGGCAGCGTCAATGCGCGGGTGGTCGAGCGCCTGCGCAGCATCGCCGAGATGGGCATGGAGGAAGAGGAGAAGGCCGAGGAGGCCAAGCCCAAGGCGCCTAAGGCCAAGGCGGCCAAACCGGCGGCGAAGAAGCCCGCGCCGTGAGGGCGTGCCTGCCGACAACTGGTCAGTCATCGAGCAGTTGTCGGGCGGGCACAGGGGGCGCTGCGCGGGGCGTTTTTCCCCCGTGCCGTCCACAGAGTTATCCACAGGAAGTGGGGGTAACTTTTATTCTTCCCGAGTGTGGTCGCGGGGTGTAGGCTGAGAGCCAGACCTCGCGAGGACCGCCGTTATGCCGCGCAGCCTCTGTCTTACCCGTCAGTGCCTTGGCCTGAACACACGCATCGAATGCCTGATCCACCCGCTGGCCGGCGATCGCGGCCTGTGGACGCTGCTCTGCGCGGCCGGCATGGCGGCCGCGCAACCCTCGGCGGTCAAGGCGCAGGGCCCATTCCACGGGCGTCTGGAAGCCGAATCCGTGCTCGAATCGATAGCCCAGTGCCTGGCGCTGCAGGGCTACAGCGAGTGCGCCGATCCGCCGATCTGGCGCCTGCACCTGCAGGCCGAGCTGCGCCGGCTCAATGGCGAGAGCTACCCGCATTCCCGGGATTACCAGTTCCGTCCGGAAAAATAACCCGGGCCTTGTGCGCTTTTTGTGCAATGCCCACGGTGCCGCGCCGGAGCTGTCTTGCAGCCAGGTTTCCCGACCCTACCCACAAGGTTATCCACAACGAACGGGGATAAATCCGGCAACGCTTTGTCGTCTTTGTCCGGACAGGCTGGCTGGGTATACTCGCCGCCAGTTTTTCCGACCTTGGCGAGAGCACATGGAACGCTTTATCGAGAACGCGATGTACGCCTCGCGCTGGCTGCTGGCACCGATCTACTTCGGTCTGTCCCTGGCCTTGCTGGCGCTGGCGCTGAAATTCTTCCAGGAAGTCATCCACATCATGCCGGCGATCTTCAGCCTGGATGAGGCGACCCTCATCCTCAAGCTGCTGTCGCTGATCGACATGGCGCTGGTGGGCGGCCTGCTGGTGATGGTGATGATTTCCGGCTACGAAAACTTCGTCTCCCAGCTGGATATCGAAGAAGGCAAGGAGAAGCTCAGCTGGCTGGGCAAGATGGACTCCGGCTCGCTGAAGATGAAGGTGGCCGCTTCCATCGTCGCCATCTCCTCGATCCATCTGCTCAAGGTGTTCATGGATGCCAAGAGCTACGACCCCGATCACCTGATGTGGTACGTGATCATCCACATGACCTTCGTGGTTTCGGCCTTCGCCATGGGTTACCTGGACAAGCTGACCAAGCACGACCACTGACCCGCTGCATCGCTGTGCCAGCCGCCCGGCCGTTGCAAAACGGACGGGCGGTTGCGTTTCTGCCTTGTGCTGCCGGCGAACTCTACCCAGAGTGAATGTGATGGCTATCTCTGTAGATTCCGAACAGCGAGGTGATCCATGACTCTGCACGATCTGGCGGTGCGGGCCCAGGCTGGGCAAGTCGAGGCAATCAATTTGATCTCCCTGACGGGAGGCATCTACCTGCTGGAGGCCCAGGTGGGCGACCTGGCCCTGCCACTGCAGGATGCCCACGGCGAGGCGCTGCACCCGCGCTCCCTCGAGCATGCGCGCGAGCTGCTGCACCAACTGCCGCAGGTGCCCTTGCGCCTGGTGCACACCGAGGTACAGGACGAGATGTGCGGCATGACCGCGTTGCATTGACGCGCCAGGGCTGCTTCCCACTGGGCTGAGTGGCTGTGCTAGTCTGGCCGCCCTTTTTTGCCCGCTAGTGGAGCCCAGCCATGTCCGAAGTCAATCTGTCCACCGACGAGAGCCGCGTCAGCTACGGCATCGGCCGCCAGCTGGGTGACCAGCTGCGCGACAACCCGCCGCCCGGCGTCAGCCTGGATGCCGTGGTCGTCGGCCTGCGCGACGCTTTTGCCGGCCAGGCCAGCCGCGTGTCCTCGGAAGAGCTGAATGCCAGCTTCCGCGTGATCCGTGAAATCATGCAGGCCGAAGCCGCGGCCAAGGCCGAAGTCGCCGCCGGCGCCGGGCGCAGCTACCTGATCGACAACGCCAAGCGTGATGGCGTGACCGTGCTTGAGTCGGGCCTGCAGTACGAAGTACTGGTGGCCGGCGAAGGTGCCAAGCCGTCGCGCGAAGACCACGTGCGCACCCACTACCACGGCACCCTGATCGACGGCACCGTGTTCGACAGCTCCTACGAGCGCGGCGAGCCGGCCGAGTTTCCGGTGGGTGGCGTGATCGCCGGCTGGGTCGAGGCCCTGCAACTGATGAATACCGGCAGCAAGTGGCGCCTGCATGTGCCGAGCGAGCTGGCCTACGGCGGTCAGGCCGTCGGCAGCATCCCGCCGCACAGTGTGCTGGTGTTCGACGTCGAGCTGCTCGACATCCTGTAAGAGCGATACCCGGGTGCTCGTCCTGAGCGCCCGGGCACCTGCAGGGGCGCCTTTGCTCCTGCTGCCCGGTCAGCCCCTGCAGAGGCTGCCTGGCACCTGACGCGTCCCGGCGTCAGTCGGTTGCGCGCTGTGGTTCCTCATGGGGGCGCAGGGCGCGGGCGTAGCAGAACAGGAACAGACTGCGAACCAGCTCCTTGAGCACGCTCGGCTCGCTGGAGTTCAGGCCGTTCAGGTCGAGATCGCCCTGGTCGCGCAGTTCATCGATGGCTTCCTCTTCCAGCACCGCGCACACCGCTCCGGTTTCCCGATTGAGAATGCGCAGGTAGGGATGCGGGCGATCCAGCCAGGCATCGATCAGATAGGTCATGGCTCAGCTCCTTGTCTTTAAACTCGAAGGTGAGAATAATTCCTATTCAAATAATAACAAGTCTCAATTGCAGCTTTTCGTCGGACAATAAAAAGCCCGTCGCGGGGACGGGCTCTTGGGCTGACGCCTAGCCTCAGTGGGTGCGCGCCACGGCGAAGCGGCACAGCTCGATCAGGGCGCTGCGATGGCTGTTGTCCGGCAGGGCGTCGAGGCAGGCGATGGCGCGGTCGGCATGCTCGCGGGCCAGTTGGGCGGTATAGGTCAGCGAGCCGGAAGCGGCCACGGCGGCGCGGATGCTTTCCAGGTCCTCGATGCCGCCTTTCTGGATCGCCGTGCGCACCAGGGCGGCCTGTTCGGCGCTGCCTTCGCGCATGGTGTAGATCAGTGGCAGGGTCGGCTTGCCCTCGGCCAGGTCGTCACCGACGTTCTTGCCCAGGGTCGCCGCATCGCCCTGGTAGTCGAGCAGGTCGTCGACCAGCTGGAAGGCGATGCCCAGGTGGTCGCCGAAGTGGCGCAGGGCCTCGCTCTGTGCGCTGTCGGCGCCGGCCAGCGCGGCGGCGCTGTGGGTCGAGGCCTCGAAGAGCATGGCGGTCTTGCCGCGGATGACTTCCATGTAGGTCTCTTCCGTGGTGCTGGCGTCGCGCACCTTGGACAGTTGCAGGACTTCGCCTTCGGCGATCACTCGGGTGGCGCGCGAGAGGATCTTCATCACCGGCATGCAGCCGAGTTCGACCATCATCTCGAAGGAGCGCGAATAGAGGAAGTCGCCGACCAGCACGCTCGGCGCATTGCCCCACTGCGCGTTGGCGGTGGCGCGGCCACGGCGCATGCCGGACATGTCGACCACGTCGTCATGCAGCAGGGTGGCGGTGTGCAGGAACTCGATGGTCGCCGCCAGCAGGCGCAGGTCGTCGGCCTGGTAGCCCAGGGCCTTGCCGCTGAGCAGCACCAGCAGCGGGCGCAGGCGTTTGCCGCCGGCGGAGATGATGTAGTCGCCGATCTTTTCCACCAGGGGCACGCGCGATACCAGCTGGCGGCGGATGATGCCGTCGACGGCGGCGAAATCGTCCGCCACCACGCTGTAGAAGGCCTGGGGTTGCATCGTTGACGGGGCTCCTGGGGCTGGGCGCTGTCCGGTGCCGGTCGAGGGCGCGGAATCAGCGGTGCGCGCGGCAGCTAGGCCGGTGCTCGGGCGGATTGCGCGGCATGCTAGGGGGCGGGGTAGGGGCTGTCAAGGCAAGTGCTGGCGGGGCTTGCCTCGTTTGCATGGTTTCCGTACAATCGCGGCCCCTAACTTCTTTGGGCACTCCCTGCCTTACGCAATTGCTAGGGTTCGACACTGACCCAAGCAGCCATGCCGGCCAATAACTCTTCCTATAAAGAGTCGGGTGAGCAGGTTTAACGGAGAGATATCCATGTACGCTGTAATTGTTACCGGTGGCAAGCAATACAAGGTCGCCGAAGGTGAATTCCTCAAGATCGAGAAGCTGGAAGTCGCCACTGGCGAATCCGTGACTTTCGATCGCGTTCTGCTGATCGGCAACGGCGAAGACGTCAAAATCGGCGCTCCGGTAGTTGAAGGTGCGAAGGTTGTTGCTGAAGTGACCGCCCAGGGCCGTCATGACAAAGTGACCATCATCAAGTTCCGTCGCCGCAAGCACCACATGAAGCGTCAGGGCCACCGTCAGTGGTTCACCGAAATCAAGATCACTGGCATCCAAGCCTGATCCCAGTCTGGAGTATTTGACTCATGGCACACAAAAAAGCTGGCGGTAGTACTCGTAACGGCCGCGACTCAGAAGCTAAACGCCTTGGCGTGAAGATGTATGGCAGCCAGGCGATCAAAGCCGGCAACATCATCGTGCGTCAGCGCGGCACCCAGTTCCACGCCGGTTACGGCGTTGGCATGGGTAAAGACCACACCCTGTTCGCTAAAGTCGACGGCGTGGTCAAGTTCGAAGTTAAAGGCGCCTTCGGTCGCCGTTACGTGAGCGTCGTGGCCGCCTAAGCCCGCGCTTGCTGAAAAAGCCCTGTCTTGCGACGGGGCTTTTTTGTTTCTGTATATCCTGTATCCAGTGTTCCATTAGCCCGTCGCCGAGACGGGAGGCGTACCCATGAAATTCGTCGATGAAGTTTCGATTTTTGTAAAAGCCGGCGACGGCGGTAACGGCATGATGAGCTTCCGTCGCGAGAAGTTCATCGAGAAGGGTGGCCCTAACGGCGGCGATGGCGGTGATGGCGGTTCCATTTTCATGGAGGCCGACCCGAACCTGAATACCCTGGTCGACTATCGCTACACGCGCCGTTTCAATGCGCGTAATGGCGAGAAGGGTGGCAGCACCGAATGTACTGGTGCCAAGGGTGAGGATCTGATCCTGCCGGTGCCGGTCGGCACCACGGTGATCGATGCCAGTACCCAGGAAATCATTGGCGACCTGACCAAGCCGGGTCAGCGCCTGATGGTGGCGCAGGGCGGTTGGCACGGGCTGGGCAACACCCGCTTCAAGTCCAGTACCAACCGCGCGCCGCGCCAGACCACGCCAGGCAAGCCGGGCGAGTCGCGCGACCTCAAGCTGGAGCTGAAGGTACTGGCTGATGTTGGTCTGCTTGGCCTGCCAAACGCCGGTAAGAGCACCTTCATTCGCTCGGTGTCGGCGGCCAAGCCGAAGGTGGCGGATTATCCTTTCACCACCCTGGTGCCGAACCTGGGTGTGGTCAGCGTCGGTCGCTACAAGAGCTTCGTGGTGGCCGACATTCCGGGGCTGATCGAGGGCGCTTCCGAGGGTGCGGGTCTGGGCATTCGCTTCCTCAAGCACCTGGCGCGTACCCGTTTGCTGCTGCACCTCGTCGATATGGCGCCGCTGGATCAGAGCGATCCGGCCGAGGCGGCTGAGGTGATCATCCGCGAGCTGGAGAAATTCAGCCCGGCCCTGGCCGACCGCGACCGCTGGCTGGTGCTGAACAAGGCCGACCAGTTGCTCGACGACGAGCGCGAGGAACGCATGCGCGCGGTGATCGATCACCTGGGCTGGGAAGGCCCGGTCTTCGTCATCTCCGCCTTGGAGAGCGAAGGCACCGAGGCGCTGAGTCAGGCGATCATGCGTTATCTCGACGAGCGCGAAGTGCGCAAGGTCGAGGAGCCGGCCTATGCCGAGGCGCTGGCCGAGCTGGATCGGCGCATCGAGGACGAGGCGCGCGCCCGTCTGCAGGCGCTGGACGACAAGCGTGCGCTGCGCAAGGCGGGGCTGAAGAGTGTCGATGACATCGGCGATGATGATGTCTGGGATGATGGCTTTGAAGATGACGAAGATGGTCCGGAGATCATCTACGTTCGCGATTGAGGTATCGTACAGCGCCGCTTGATAGCGGCGTTGTGCTGACTGGCCAGTAGGATTTGACGACATGCGGGACAAGGTGACTGGCGCCCAGCGCTGGGTGGTGAAGATCGGTAGTGCGCTGCTGACGGCGGACGGGCGTGGCCTGGATCGCGCGGCGATGGCGGTGTGGGTCGAGCAGATGGTGGCGCTGCGCGAGGCGGGCGTTGAGCTGGTGCTGGTGTCCTCCGGGGCTGTCGCCGCGGGCATGAGTCGCCTGGGCTGGACGTCTCGCCCGAGTGCCATCCATGAGCTGCAGGCTGCTGCGGCGGTAGGGCAGATGGGCTTGGTGCAGGCCTGGGAGTCCAGCTTTGCCGAGCATGGCAAGCACACCGCGCAGGTGCTGCTGACCCATGACGATCTGTCTGATCGCAAGCGCTATCTGAATGCGCGCAGCACCCTGCGTACCCTGGTCGAGCTCGGCACCATTCCGGTGATCAACGAGAACGACACGGTAGTCACCGATGAGATCCGTTTCGGTGACAACGACACTCTGGCGGCGCTGGTGGCCAACCTGGTCGAGGCGGATCTGCTGGTGATCCTCACCGATCGCGATGGCATGTTCGATGCCGACCCGCGGCACAATCCCGATGCCCAGCTGATTTTCGAGGCGCGTGCCGATGATCCGTCGCTGGATGCAGTGGCGGGTGGTACTGGTGGTGCGCTGGGGCGCGGCGGAATGCAGACCAAGCTGCGCGCGGCGCGTCTGGCGGCGCGTTCCGGGGCCTATACGGTGATCGTCGGCGGGCGTATCGAGCGCGTGCTCGATCGGCTCAAGGCGGGCGAGCGTCTCGGCACTTTGCTGGCGCCTGAGCGCGGTTTGCTGGCGGCACGCAAGCAGTGGCTGGCCGGGCATCTGCAGACCCGCGGTACGCTGACCCTGGATGCTGGGGCGGTGAAGGCGCTGCTGCAGGGGCACAAGAGCCTGTTGCCAGTTGGGGTTAAGGGGGTGCAGGGCAGCTTTCGGCGTGGCGAGATGGTGGTCTGCGTCGGTCCGGATGGTCGCGAGATTGCCCGTGGCCTGGCCAACTACAGCGCCCTGGAGGCGCAGAAAATCGTCGGTCAGCCGTCGGATGCCATCGAGAAATTGCTGGGTTATGTCGATGAGCCCGAGTTGGTGCATCGGGATAACCTGATTCTGGTTTAAGGAGGGCGCAAATGCGTATGGCGAAGGGATTGCTGGGTGGTTTGCTGATGTTGCCGCTGCTGGTTTCTGCGGAAGAAATCGGTGAGGTTTCCACGGTGTTCAAGTGGGTCGGACCGAACGACAAGATCGTGGTCGAGGCCTTCGACGACCCGAAGGTGGAGGGGGTGACCTGCTACCTGTCGCGCGCCAAGACCGGTGGCGTCAAGGGCGGTCTGGGCTTGGCCGAGGATCGCGCCGAGGCGTCGATTGCCTGTCGCCAGGTTGGGCCGATCCGCTTTGCCGGCAAGCTCAAGGATGGCGAGGAGGTGTTCAAGGAGCGCACCTCGCTGGTGTTCAAGACCATGCAGGTGGTGCGCTTCTTCGACGAGGGGCGCAACACCCTGGTCTATCTGGTCTACAGCGACCGGATCATCGAGGGCAGTCCGCAGAACGCGGTGACCGCCATTCCGATCCTGCCCTGGGTGGGGCAGTAGGTCGATAAAAAGCCGGAGCATGCTCCGGCTTTTTTCTGCCAGGAAAAATCCGGACAATAAAAAACCGGCCAGAGGCCGGTTCTTTATGAGCGGTACATCTTAGGCGGCGGTAGCCAGTGCCTTGATGTGACCGTTCAGGCGGCTCTTGTGACGAGCAGCTTTGTTCTTGTGGATGATGCCTTTGTCGGCCATACGGTCGATTACAGGCACAGCCAGAACGTAAGCGGTTTGCGCTTTTTCCAGGTCCTTGGCGTCGATAGCCTTGACCACGTTCTTGATGTAGGTACGAACCATGGAGCGCAGGCTGGCGTTATGGCTACGACGCTTCTCAGCCTGTTTTGCGCGTTTTTTGGCAGAAGGTGTATTGGCCACCGTCAAGCTCCTCGAGAAAAAACTGGGGGATAGCAACAAATAAGGCCGCGAATCATGCCGAGGCGAGGCCCATATGTCAAGCGCATTAGCATCCCGGTGTGCTGGCCTGACCAGTGGTGGACCGTTACACTCGACGCCTTTGCGCGGTGGCGGATTGTCCGCGACTGCGCGCGTTTGCGGAAGTCGAATATTCCATGAATTTGCTCAAGTCGCTGGCGGCCGTCAGCTCCCTGACCATGCTTTCCCGGGTGCTGGGCTTCGTTCGCGATACCTTGATTGCGCGGATTTTCGGCGCCGGCGTCGCCTCGGACGCCTGGGTGGTGGCCTTCAAGTTACCCAACCTGTTGCGCCGGATCTTCGCCGAAGGCGCCTTTTCCCAGGCCTTCGTGCCGATTCTGGCGGAGTACAAGACCCAACAGGGCGAGGAGGCGACGCGTACCTTTGTCGCCTATGTGTCGGGGCTGCTGACGCTGGTGCTGGCGCTGGTGACGCTGCTGGGGATTCTCGCCGCGCCCTGGATCGTCTGGGTTTCCGCGCCGGGCTTTGCCGATGAGGCGGAGCGTTTCAGTCTGACCACCGATCTGCTGCGTCTGACCTTTCCTTATATCCTGCTGATTTCGCTGTCGTCGCTGGCTGGCGCGGTGCTGAACACCTGGAACCGCTTCTCGGTGCCGGCCTTCGTGCCGACCCTGCTCAACCTCAGCATGATCGGCTTCATGCTGTTTCTCGCGCCGTACTTCGACCCGCCCATCGAGGCGCTGGGCTGGGCGGTGCTGGTCGGCGGCCTGTTGCAGCTGCTGTACCAGCTGCCGCACCTGAAGAGGATCGGCATGCTCGTGCTGCCGCGCCTGAGCTTTCGCGATACCGGCGTGTGGCGCGTGCTCAAGCAGATGGGGCCGGCGATCTTCGGCGTTTCGGTCAGCCAGATCTCGCTGATCATCAACACCATCTTCGCCTCCTTCCTGGTCGCCGGTTCGGTGTCCTGGATGTATTACGCCGACCGCCTGATGGAGCTGCCGTCCGGGGTGCTGGGGGTGGCGCTGGGCACCATCCTGTTGCCGGCCCTGTCGAAGACCTATGCCGGCGCCAATCGCGAGGAGTATTCGCGCCTGCTCGACTGGGGTTTGCGCCTGTGCTTCCTGCTGGTGCTGCCCTGCGCCCTGGCGCTGGCCGTGCTGGCCGAGCCGCTGACCGTCTCGTTGTTCCAGTACGGCAAGTTCACCGGCCATGATGCGGGCATGACCCAGCAGGCTCTGATCGCCTATTCGGTCGGCCTGCTTGGCATCATTTTGGTGAAAATCCTCGCGCCGGGCTTCTATGCCCAGCAGAACATCAAGACACCGGTACGCATCGCCATCTTCACGCTGGTCATTACCCAGCTGCTCAACCTGGCCCTGATCAAGCCCCTGGCGCATGCCGGCCTGGCCCTGGCGATCAGCCTGGGAGCCTGCCTGAACGCCGGGCTGCTCTACTGGTTCCTGCGGCGCGGCGGCCTGTTTCGGCCGCAACCGGGCTGGCCGCTGTTTCTCGGCAAGCTGCTGCTGGCGGTGGCGGTGATGACGGCGGCGCTGCTGCTGGCCCTGCATTTCATGCCGCCCTGGGCCGAGGGCAATATGCTCGTGCGCTTGCTGCGCCTGGGTGGCCTGGTGGCGCTCGGGGTGCTGGCTTATTTCGGCGTGCTGCTGTTGCTGGGCTTCCGTCTGCGCGACTTTGCCCGGCGCTCGGTGTCCTGAGGCGCGCGGCGGGCGACGCACTGCCTGTTGTCCGTCGCCGCCTGTGCGTATAATCGACCACTTTGTAAGCAAGAAGCGCGCTATGCAGCTGGTCCGCGGTCTTCACAATCTGCTACCCCTGAGCCAGGGATGCGTTGCCACGATCGGCAATTTCGACGGCGTGCACCGGGGCCATCAGGCCATTCTGGCGCGCTTGCGCGAACGCGCGATCGAACTCGGCGTGCCCAGTTGCGTGGTGATCTTCGAGCCCCAGCCACGCGAGTTCTTCGGCCCCGATACGGCGCCGGCCCGCCTGACCCGCCTGCGCGAGAAGCTCGAGCTGCTGGCCGGGCAGGGCGTCGATCGGGTGCTGTGCCTGGCGTTCAACCGGCGTCTGCGCGAACTGTCGGCGGCCGAGTTCGTGCGCCAGGTACTGGTCGACGGCTTGCGTGTCAAGCATCTGGAGGTCGGCGACGATTTCCGCTTCGGTTGCGATCGTTCGGGCGATTTCGCCTTCCTGGTTCAGGCTGGCGAGCAGCAGGGGTTCAGCGTCGAGGCGGCGTTGACCGTCGAGTTGGATGCCGATCGGGTCAGCAGCACCCGGGTGCGCCAGGCCCTGCAGGCCGGCGAGCTGGAGCTGGCGGAGCGTCTGCTCGGCCGGCCCTTTGCCTTGACCGGGCGGGTGCTGCACGGGCAGAAGCTGGCCCGCCAGCTCGGTACGCCGACCGCCAATGTGCAGCTCAAACGGCGTCAGCCGCCGCTGCGCGGGGTGTTTCTGGTCATCGCGCTGGTCGATGGCCAGCGTTACCGGGGAGTGGCCAATATCGGCCAGCGACCGACGGTCGCCGGCGATGGTCGTCCCCACCTGGAAGTGCATCTGCTGGATTTCGCCGGCGACCTGTATGGCCGGCGCCTGACGGTGATTTTCCACCACAAGCTGCGCGATGAGCAGCGTTTCGCCTCGCTGGAGGCGCTGAAGGCAGCGATAGACGCGGATGTCGCTGCCGCCCGGGCCTACTGGCTGGGTCAGCCGCTTGATTGATCACCGCTTGACTGAATTGAGCCCAAGAGCCTGAGATGACCGACTACAAAGCCACGCTGAACCTCCCGGATACTGCCTTCCCGATGAAAGCCGGCCTGCCGCAGCGCGAGCCGGAAACCCTGGCGCGCTGGGACAGCATTGGCCTGTACCAGAAGCTGCGGCAGCTCGGCGCGAACCGGCCGAAGTTCGTCCTGCACGACGGCCCGCCCTATGCCAACGGCAGCATCCACATCGGTCACGCGGTCAACAAGATCCTCAAGGACATGATCGTCCGCTCCAAGACCCTGTCCGGTTTTGACGCCCCCTATGTGCCGGGTTGGGACTGCCACGGCCTGCCGATCGAGCACAAGGTTGAGACCACCTTCGGCAAGAACCAGCCGTCCGACCTGACCCGCGAGCGCTGCCGCACCTATGCTGGCGAGCAGATCGAAGGGCAGAAGGCCGACTTCATCCGTCTCGGCGTACTGGGCGACTGGGACAATCCGTACAAGACCATGGCCTTCGCCAACGAGGCCGGGGAAATCCGCGCCCTGGCCGAGATGGTCAAGCAGGGCTTCGTGTTCAAGGGCCTGAAGCCGGTCAACTGGTGCTTCGATTGCGGCTCGGCCCTGGCCGAGGCCGAGGTCGAGTACCAGGACAAGAAGTCCGATGCCATCGACGTGGCGTTCGTCGTCGAGGATGCCGCCAAGCTGGCTGCCGCCTTCAGCCTGACCGATTTGAGCAAGCCGGCCAGCATCGTGATCTGGACCACCACGCCCTGGACCATCCCGGCCAACCAGGCGCTCAACGTCCACCCCGAATTCACCTACGCCCTGGTCGATACCGGTTCACGCCTGCTGCTGCTGGCCGAAGAACTGGTCGAAAGCTGCCTGGCCCGTTACGGCCTGCAAGGCGAAGTGGTGGCCACGACCCAGGGCGCGAAGCTGGAGCACATCCGCTTCCGTCACCCGTTCTACCAGCGCTTCGCGCCGGTCTACCTGGCCGAATACGTCGAGCTGGGTGCCGGCACCGGCATCGTCCACTCGGCGCCGGCCTACGGCGAGGACGACTTCCGTTCGTGCAAGCAGTACGGCATGAGCAACGACGACATCCTCAGCCCGGTGCAGAGCAACGGCGTGTATGTCAGCGACCTGCCGTTCTTCGGCGGCCAGTTCATCTGGAAGGCCAATCCGGCCATCGTCGCCAAGCTCGATGAAGTCGGCGCGCTGCTCAAGCACGAGGCGATCCAGCACAGCTACATGCACTGCTGGCGGCACAAGACTCCGCTGATCTACCGCGCCACCGCGCAGTGGTTCGTTGGCATGGACAAGGCACCGAATGATGGTGCGACCCTGCGCGAGCGTGCCCTGGCGGCCATCGAGCAGACCGAATTCGTCCCGGCCTGGGGCCAGGCGCGCCTGCACAGCATGATCGCCGGGCGTCCGGACTGGTGCATCTCGCGCCAGCGCAACTGGGGCGTGCCGATCCCGTTCTTCCTGCACAAGGAAAGCGGCGAGCTGCACCCGCGTACCGTCGAGCTGATGGAGGAAGTGGCCAAGCGCGTCGAGGAGCAGGGCATCGAGGCCTGGTTCAAGCTGGATGCCGCCGAGCTGCTCGGTAACGAGGCGGCGCAGTACGACAAGATCAGCGATACCCTCGACGTCTGGTTCGACTCCGGCACCACCCACTGGCACGTGATGCGTGGCTCGCACCCGATGGGGCACGAGCACGGCCCGCGCGCCGACCTCTACCTGGAAGGTTCCGACCAGCACCGCGGCTGGTTCCATTCGTCCCTGCTGACCGGCAGTGCCATCGACGGCCATGCGCCGTACAAGGCCCTGCTGACCCACGGTTTCGTGGTCGACGAGAACGGCCGCAAGATGTCCAAGTCGCTGGGCAACGTGGTCGCCCCGCAGGAAGTCAACGACAGTCTGGGCGCCGACATCATGCGCCTGTGGGTCTCGTCCACCGACTACTCGGGCGAGATGGCCGTGTCCAAGGTCATCCTGCAGCGCAGCGCCGACGCCTACCGGCGTATCCGCAACACCACGCGCTTCCTGCTTTCCAACCTGAATGGCTTCGATCCGGCCAAGGACCTGTTGCCGGTCGAGCAGATGCTCGATCTGGATCGCTGGGCCCTGGACGCCGCGGCGCGTCTGCAGGACGAAGTGATCGAGGCCTACGGCGAATACCGCTTCTGGAACGTCTACCAGAAGGTGCACAACTTCTGCGTGCAGGAGCTGGGCGGTTTCTACCTCGATATCATCAAGGACCGCCAGTACACCACTGCGGCCAACAGCGTGGCACGGCGTTCCTGCCAGACCGCGCTGTTCCACATCGCCGAGGCGCTGGTGCGCTGGATCGCGCCGATCCTGGCGTTCACCGCCGACGAGATCTGGCAGTTCCTGCCGGGCGAGCGCAACGAGTCGGTGATGCTGAATACCTGGTACACCGGCCTGCAGCGCCTGCCGGAAGGCTTCGCGCTGGACCGCGCCTACTGGGATCAGGTCATGACGGTGAAGGCGGCGGTGAACAAGGAACTGGAAAACCTGCGCGCGGCCAAGGCCATCGGCGGCAGCCTGCAGGCGGAAGTCACCCTGTACAGCGAAGAGTCGCTGCAGGGCGCCCTGGCCAAACTCGGCGACGAGCTGCGCTTTGCCCTGATCACCTCGGCGGCCTCGCTGGCGCCGCTGGCGGAGGCGCCGGCCGATGCGGTGGTGACCGAGGTTGCCGGGCTCAAGCTGAAGATCGTCAAGTCCGGCCATGCCAAGTGCGGACGCTGCTGGCACTTCCGCGCCGATGTCGGCAGCCATGCCGCGCATCCCGAGCTGTGCGAACGCTGCGTGAGCAACATCGAAGGCGCCGGCGAGGTGCGTGAACATGCCTGAGGTCAGCCGTTTCGGGCGTCTGGCTTGGCTGTGGCTGGCACTGCTGGTGTTCGTCCTCGATCAGGGCAGCAAGCAGGTGGTGCTGCAGCTGCTCGAGTATGGTCAGCGGGTGGTCGTGCTCGATGGCTATTTCGACTGGATCCATGTGTACAACCGCGGCGCCGCCTTCAGCTTCCTGGCCGGTGAGTCCGGCTGGCAACGCTGGTTCTTCGCCGCCATCGCCCTGGGTGTCAGTGCGGTGCTGGTGGTCTGGATGAAGCGCCTGAAAGCCGATGAAACCTGGCTGGCCATCGCCCTGGCCCTGGTACTGGGCGGGGCGCTGGGCAACCTGTATGACCGTGTCGTGCTCGGTCATGTGGTCGATTTCATCCTCGTGCACTGGCAGAGCCAGTATTACTTCCCCGCCTTCAACCTGGCGGACAGCGGCATTACCGTCGGCGCCGTGATGCTGGCGCTGGATATGTTCAAGAGCAAGAAGTCCGGAGAACCTGCACATGACTGAGCAACGTATTGGCCCGGACAGGGAAGTCACCCTGCATTTCGCCCTCAAGCTGGAATCCGGCGACGTGGTCGACAGCACTTTCGACAAGCAGCCGGCGACCTTCAGGGTCGGCGATGGCAATCTGTTGCCGGGTTTCGAGGCGGCCCTGTTCGGCTTCAAGGCCGGCGACAAGCGCGTGGTGCAGGTCGAGCCGGAGAATGCCTTCGGCCAGCCCAACCCGCAGAACGTGCAGGTGATGCCGCGTTCGCAGTTCCAGGATATGGAGCTGTCCGAAGGGCTGCTGGTGATTTTCAACGATGCGGCCAACGCCGAGCTGCCCGGGGTGGTCAAAGCCTTTGACGATGCCCAGGTGACCATCGACTTCAATCACCCGCTGGCGGGCAAGACGCTGAACTTCGAGGTGGAAATCATCGAGGTTCGCCCGGCCTGATGCTTGCCGGCCGCGCCGCTGTGGCGCGGCCGAGGCTTCACGGCTCATCTTTCTTTTCAGCGCACTGCCCGAGATCGCCAGCATGCAAATCAAACTCGCCAACCCCCGCGGCTTCTGCGCCGGTGTCGATCGCGCGATCGAGATCGTCAACCGCGCCCTGGAGGTATTTGGCCCGCCGATCTACGTGCGTCATGAAGTGGTGCACAACAAGTTCGTGGTCGAGGATTTGCGCGCACGCGGCGCGGTGTTCGTCGAGGAACTGGAGCAGGTGCCGGACGATGTCATCGTTATCTTCAGCGCCCATGGTGTGTCCCAGGCAGTGCGTCAGGAAGCCGAGGCGCGCGGCCTCAAGGTGTTTGATGCGACCTGCCCGCTGGTGACCAAGGTGCACATGGAGGTGGCGCGCTACAGCCGCGACGGCCGCGAGTGCATCCTCATCGGCCATGCCGGGCACCCGGAGGTCGAGGGCACCATGGGCCAGTACGATGCGGCCAACGGCGGCGCCATCTACCTGGTGGAGGATGAGGCGGACGTTGCCAGGCTGCAGGTGCACAATCCCGAGCAGTTGGCCTTCGTCACCCAGACCACCTTGTCGATGGATGACACCAGCCGGGTCATTGACGCGTTGCGGGCCAAGTTTCCTAGCATCGGCGGTCCGCGCAAGGACGACATCTGCTACGCCACGCAAAACCGCCAGGATGCGGTCAAGCAGCTGGCCGCCGAATGCGATGTGGTGCTGGTGGTGGGCAGTCCGAACAGCTCCAACTCCAATCGCCTGCGCGAACTGGCCGAGCGCCTGGAGACGCCGGCCTATCTCATCGATGGTGCCGAGGACCTGCGCCAGGAATGGTTTGCCGGTAAGTCGCTGATCGGCATCACGGCTGGTGCTTCCGCTCCGGAAGTGCTGGTGCGTGCAGTGGTTGAGCGCTTGCGCGAGTGGGGGGCGGCCGGGGCTGAGGAGCTGGACGGCCGGCCAGAGAATGTGACCTTCTCGATGCCGAAGGAGCTGCGGGTCAAGAGTCTGTAGCTGACGTGCAGGGTGTCGAGTCGCCGTCTGAGCTGATGCGTACCCTGCCGGTTTTCGCCATGACCAGTTTGTAGTAGGTGCTGGGTGATGCCTGCGAGCAGAACGTCAAGGTGCCAGCCTGAAATCCGCCGCTGCTCAGTTGCGGCTCGCCATGCATGTTGAAGTGAACATAACTGGCTATGGGCGTGTTACCAGAAATTACCAGTGTATCGCTGGGTTCCCGGATCAGCAGTGCGCGTTCGCCATCATCCTGTATGGCGTTGTGGTTGGGATCCTCGAATACCGTCCAGCCAGCCCCCCAATCACTCTGCTCAGCCAGCAAGGTCACCCCTGTCTGGTGCAGTACCGCATAGGTTCTGGCGTATTTCAGGGCACTGATAAACTCGCCCAGGCCGGCATTCAGCCTCTGTTGGGCGATGATGGCGCTGGTTGCGGGTGCTACCAGGAAGGAAAGCATTGCCGTAATGGCAAGTGCAGTCAGTAGTTCGATCAGAGTGAAGCCGTGGGGGCGCATGTTTAATCCGTCCGTGGATCAGTAGGCGAGCTGACTATAGGTGAGCCTGGCTGATGGGCAAGGCCACTTGTCCGGACTGCACGGCCCCCCCCCCTGCCGGTATTCGCTGAGGCTTCTAATTCGACCGTATGTCCCGTTTGGCCTGTTGTCCTTTGGGCTTATGGATATAGTCGCGCCCAGAAAAGGGAGAGCAGCCATGCGGCAATATCTAAGGGGTTTCACCATCATCGAGCTGATGATCACGCTGGCTGTCGTGGCGGTTTTGGCCGCCTTGGGCCTGCCGGCTTTCGACGGTGCATTCGAGCGCTCGCGAGCCAGCACCGAAGCGAATGATTTGGCTCAAGCGCTCAACTATGGACGCCTCGAAGCCATCAACCGTAGTCAGTCGGTGACAGTGGTACCAACTGATACCAATGCGGGGTGGGCTGCAGGTATCACCATCAAGCAGAGTGCTGACGATTCGGTATTGCGCACCGTGCCGGCGATGTCGTCGGGGGCTGCGGTGGCGGAAGAGAATGGTGCCGACTCCATCGTATTCAATAGCTTTGGCGGTCTGAATAGTCCGTCAGCCGCAGTGGCGTTCACCTACACGCTGAGTGATCAGAGCAAAGTTGTGGCGGTGTGTCTGAGTGGGCGCATTCAGGTTGGAGTGTGCAATTAATGAGCATGCAGCGGATGCACAAAATGCAGCAGGGCGTCACCCTGATCGAGGTGATGATCGCCGTTTTCATCAGCGCGATCGGTGTGCTGGGGGCTGCCGCGCTGCAGCTTAATGCGCTTAAGTACACTAATAGCGCCGTCTATACCTCGCAGGCCAGTTTCATCGCCTACGACATTCTGGATCGGATACGGGCCAGTGCCGATCCAGACAACCTGAATGCCTATGATCTCGATAGCACCAACTCCCCGCCCTCGGGATCCGGTTTGCAGGATACCGATCTGATCGACTTCTCAACCAATGTGCAGAGCCTTCCCAGTGGACTCGGCAGCATCAATGTGGTCGGCAGTACGGTAAGCGTGACCATCAGCTGGTCGGAAGGCAAGGCAGGTCTCAGTGCTGATGAAACTGGCAACTTCACCGTTACCACCGATGTTGCCAACGAGTGATGCGCATGATGAAGAGCAAACAAAATGGGTTCGGTCTTGTCGAGGTCATGGTTGCCTTAGTGCTTGGGCTGCTGGTAGTGCTGGGAATTACCCAGATATTCGTCAGTTCCAAGCAAACCTATGTAGCGCAGGATGCTTCGGCGCGCTTGCAGGAGGATGCCCGCTATGTGCTGACGCGCATGACCCAGGAGTTGCGCATGGCGGGCATGTTCGGCTGCCTGTCGCTGAGTTCTGCTTCGGTCTCCGGTGCTCCGCCGGAGTTCGATGAGCCTATTAGCTGGGAAAACAATACGCTTGGCATCATTACGGCGAATGCTGTCACCGGTTCCGCCACGGCAACCGATGCCGACTGGACACTGACCACCGATTGCCGCACCACCGGTACGGTACAGGTCGGGGAGCACGCCCCGGCAACGGGGGAGATGGCCTTCCCTATTCGCCAGGTCGAGTATCGGTACGACTCGGGGGAGCAAACGCTTTCCGTGCAGAACGGTGGGAGTGGCGGCTTTCAACCCCTGATTACCGGGGTTACGGACTTCTCCGTCGCCTTTGGTATGGCCGCGGACTCTGAAAGTACCTATGCATCGGGCAGTTATGTTGAGACTCCTGGAGATTCAGCGTCTATCCGTAGTGTACGGATCAGAATGACCCTGGCTGATCCAGACGGTAAGGCGCGTGATCAGACTTATTCGGTTGTTGCTGCATTGCGCAACCGGCTGCTGTGAGGGGGAATATGCAAATCATAAAGAAACAGAGCGGCATGGCCTTGTTCGTCAGTCTGATCTTCCTCCTGTTGTTGACCATCTTTGGCGTGGCGGCCATGCAGAATGCAGGGGTGCAGGAAAAGATGGCCGGCAATATAAAAATGAAGAATGAAACGTTCCAGTTGGCCGAACGTGCGCTGCGTGAAGGTGAGAACTATATCCTCGATGTTGCTCACGAGGGTGATCTGGCGACCTGCAACGAGTGCGTTGGCAATAATTGTCGTGTGCCCACGATTACCGGGGGGCTGGTCGAGACTGATGGCGTCTGCGATGTCTGGAGAAGTGCTGCCTCGGGCAACACCTTCTATCAACTGCAGAAGATCGGGGGCTCGAGTGCTGCGGTAAATGTGCAGGTCGGTTCGAGTGTCGTGTTATATCGAGTGACCGCAGTGTCGTACCAAGGTAATGCCAGGACTGCGCTGGAAAGCATCTATGCGCACAGTAACTGAGTGTTCTGTGAGGGATAAGGAAATGTCGTCTTTGAAAAACAAGTGCAACGCCTCAGGATCTAGGTTGCTTTCGCTGCTGGCCGGTTTTGCCCTGGCGGGATATACGGCGGCTCCACTGTATGCGTTTACTCCCTTTCAGGCTCCACTGTTGAGTACGGCTGCTGTGGCGCCCAACGTGATGGTGTTGCTGGATAACTCGGGTAGTATGAATACCGTTATCTATCATAATGGCTTTAATTCCAAGACCGATTATCCAACGGCGATGTATTGCAAGGCTGGAACCTCCTGTACTGTCAATAATAAAGATCACTGGACAGAGACGGCTACGCTCTCCGGGCATGACGACGTGGCGCAGGGTGATTGCAGTGCTGGGTATTACAAGTTGGGTGCAAGGAATGCGTATAAAGTCAGCAAGAAGACGGTTTACTACCCGGGTAGTGCGGGTCAGACTGTCTGCATTCCCTTTCCAGATGAGCTTCAGATAAATTCATCGGGCACCATGTCTGATGAAGTGGACATGCCAAAGAATTATCTCGAATATCTGGTGCAAGGCCTTCTGGCAGGAACCTTTAGTGCGGTGGATATTCCAACCGGTCACCGTATGGGCGTTGCCAAGTCAGTTGCTAAGCAGGTTATCGCCGACAATTTCTCTGGAGTGCGTTTTGGCCTGGCCAGTTTCCGTCCGGGTAGTGATGCATCTGGCAGTACAGGCGAAACCTATAAGCAGCAGGGAGGAATTATTCTTTCGGATCTGGGGGCGGCTCAGAGCACTCTAGATACCCAGATCAATTCCATGTATGGCACGACTTGGACTCCGTTGGCTGAAGCTTATTACGATGTGGTGCGCTATTATCGTGGTTTGGCCAGTTCTTACAATTCCGCCCCGGCAACACCATCGAATCAGGTCCAGTATCGTTGTCAGAAGAATTTCGGGATTGTCGTGACTGACGGTGCGCCGACATACGATACCAAGTTCTATAACGCATCGACCGATCCAGATCGGGATAACCCCTCGGTAGGGGGGGCGGATAACCTGCCTAACTGGGATGGGTTGAACCCTGCCCCACCAGCCCCTTATTCCGATGGCAACTCGTCTGTTTCTCTGGGTAGCGAGGGACACAGTTACTATCTGGATGACATAGCCTCGTTTGCTTATGACGTCGATATTCGGCCTACGGCAAGCACCTTGGATAATGCGGGTAAGAGCTTCGAGGATAGTGCGTTTAATAAGCAAAGCATCAGAACCTATACGGTCGGCTTTAACGCAGACAATCAAATGCTGAAGGATGCGGCCTACTATGGTCGCGGCAAGTACTACACTGCGTCTGACCGCGCAGGTTTGAGTTCGGCGTTGAGTCAGGCACTTAACGAGATCAGTGCGCAGGCGGGTTCCGGTGGCGCCGGTGCGTCCAGCTCCTCGAGCTTGACCACGTCCACTCGCTACTACAAGACGCTATACGATCCTGCCGACTGGCGTGGCACCATCGAGGCCTATAGCTTGAGTGAGACTACGGGGCGTCTGGTATCGCGTGCCTGGACGACCGACAGCACCATTACGCCCTCCAATAACGGGGCTTCTTACGAAACCTACAATACTGCGACCAATGCAGTGGTTTCGCTCAGCTACAGCAATGTGTCTACTGGTCAGCAGGCGATCCTGGATGCAGATTTGCCAAGTGGTATCACCGGCACTCAGCTGGTCGATTGGGCCAAGGGCTCCACTGTGACGGGGCTGCGTACGAGAACGGTTCTGCTAGGTGATGTCATCAACTCCACTCTTGAGCGGCTTTCGTCTACGGAGCGTCTGGCCAGCAGCGTGACTGGCGATAACTCCTATAACACCTATATGTCCGCCAAGGCTGCGATGACCAACAGCCTGCTGGTCAACAGCAACGATGGTTTCTTTCATGTGATCAATGCCGAGACCGGCGGGCATCGCTATGCGTTCATGCCTTCCAGCGTATTCCCATCGCTGCACACTGTGGCTGCCACCGACTATGCCACTGGCGGCTCGCACAAGTTCATGGTGGATGGCGGTATCACCGTTGCGGATGCCGAGCTGGGCTCGACCTGGTCCACTGTGGCCGTTGCCGGGATGGGCGGCGGCGGTAAGAGCATGTTCGCCGTCAAACTGTTCTCTGCTGGTAATAACACTATCGGTGCTCTGTGGCAGATCACTGCGCCCGCTACCTCGAGCCCGGCAAATGCGTTCAACAACCTTGGTTATACCTACTCGAAGCCGCTGGTGGCGAGAACCTCGGATAACGAGTGGGTGGCGATCTTCGGTAATGGCTATGGCAGTCACCTGGGCAAGGCCTCGCTGTACGTGGTCAACCTGAGAACCGGTGCGCTGATCCAGGAAATCGTGGTCGATGCCAATGACGACGGTACGGCGCCCAATGGCCTGTCCAGCCCGCAGATGGTGGTGAATGCTCAGTATCAGGTGCAGAAAGTGTATGCCGGCGACCTGCGTGGCAATCTCTGGGAGTTCGACTTTTCCAGTGCCACCGGATCTGTTGCTAATTCGGGCAACCCCCTGTTTTCTGCCGAGGTAAATCACCCGATTACGGCCAGGCCTCTGGTAGTCGAGCACACCGAGGGGGGCCATCTGGTACTGTTTGGTACCGGCAAGCTGATGGAGGCCGAGGACAAGCTCAGTACCGAGCTGCAGACGTTCTACGGTATCTGGGACAAGAATGGCGTAACTGGCACGGTCGAGAGCACTTCCCTGCAGGAGCAGACCTTTACTGAGGCTGTGGACATCACGGCAAACGGTTCAACGCAGACCTATTACAAAACCAGTGAAAATGAAGTCGATTGGGATACCCGGCGTGGCTGGTACTTGCCGCTCAGCCTGGATGGTGCTCGCGAGGGGGAGCGTGTGATCTACCCGGCACAGACCACCATGGGGCGGGTCATCTTCGTGACCGCCAAGGTCGATGCCGATGACCCCTGTCAAAGTACCGGTAGCGGCAAGCTGGTCGAGCTGGATGCCCTGTCAGGGAAGATGCTGAGCTACCCGGTGCTGGATACCAATGGCGATGGGCGTATCGATGACGGCGATACCCGGGTTTCCGGATTGGCGATCGATGGCGGCCTGCCGGGGCAGCCTGTGATCATTGATGCCGGCGAGCAGAAGAAGACTCAGGGTAAGTACATTCTGGATTCGACCGGTGAGGTGGTGGTGGTGGATGAGTGCGGCGAGGTAAACAACGGGCAGTGCGGCGGTGTTTCACAATCCCGACGCATCATGTGGCGTCAATTGCAGTAAGGGGGCCCGATGAAACGTAATGGATTTACTCTGATCGAGTTGATGATTGCGGTGGCAGTGGTGGGGATACTCGCCGCCATTGCTTACCCGAGTTACACCGAGTACGTGAAAAAGACTCGGCGTGCCGAGGTGGCGGCAGTCATGCTGGAGAACGTCCAGCTCATGGAGCGTTTCTACTCGCAGAATGGCACCTATGTGGGGGCGACTATCGTAGGGCAGAGTCCGGCTGATGGTACCGCTGTGTACAATATTGCTGTCGATGACGCCCAGACGAATGACGCGGCGTTCGTTATCGACGCGACCGCTGTCGATGGCAGTGTCATGGATGGTGATACGTGCGCTTCGTTGAGTGTCAACGAACTGGGCGACCTGACATCCAGTGATAACGCAGTCTGTTGGCGGCGCTAGGCAATGGTTGGATAAGGGGAGCATGGCTCCCCTTTTTATTGGGGGCAGTTGTGGTGCAAGGCTATTCCACGATGGTGGTGGGGGGCGGCGTGATAGGCCTCCTCGGGGCTTTAGAGCTTGCCCAGGCGGGTGAGCGGGTTGTGCTGGTCGAGCGTGGCGTGATTGGTCAGGAGTCATCCTGGGCTGGTGGCGGCATAGTCTCCCCCCTTTATCCGTGGCGCTACAGTGCAGCTGTGACGGCGCTGGCGCATTGGTCTCAAGGGTTCTATCCGGGTTTGGCCAGGCATCTGTTGGATCTCACCGGTGTAGATCCACAAGTCCATGCTACCGGCCTGTACTGGCTGGATCTCGACGATGAGTCGGATGCGCTGCTGTGGGCGCAGCATGAGGCCCACGAGCTGCACAAGGTCGACATGCAGCAGCTGTATGCTGCCGTGCCGGCGCTAGGTGCTGGTTTTGCCAATGCCATGCATATGCCGGGCGTTGCCAATGTGCGTAACCCGCGTCTGCTCAAGGCACTGCGTGCAGCCTTGCAGGCCATGCCTAATGTGCAAATGCTCGAGCAGGCCGCAGTGGATGGTCTTCTTCAGGAGGCCGGGCGAGTTTGCGGGGTTAGCATTGGGGGGCGGGAGCTCCGTGCCGAGTGCGTGGTATTGGCCGCAGGCGCCTGGAGTGGCCAATTGCTGGCTGGGTTGGGGCTGAATCTGCCGGTCGAGCCGGTCAAGGGCCAGATGATCCTCTACAAGTGCGCAGAGGACTTTCTGCCAGCCATGGTTCTGGCCAATGGTCGCTATGCGATCCCGCGGCGTGATGGACATGTGCTGGTCGGCAGCACGCTGGAGCATGTCGGTTTCGACAAGGTTCCCACCGATGAGGCCTTGAGTAGCCTGAAGGCCTCTGCGGAGCAGTTGCTGCCCGCCTTGGCGGAGGCCGAAGTGGTGGGGCATTGGGCCGGGTTGCGTCCGGGTTCTCCGGAGGGTATTCCGTTTATTGGCGAGGTGCCGGAGTTTCCGGGGCTGTGGCTGAATTGCGGGCACTACCGCAATGGCCTGGTGTTGGCCCCGGCCTCTTGCAGGTTATTGGCGGATCTAATGCTGGGGCGTGAGCCGATCGTCGATCCCGCACCTTACTCGCCGGTTGGCCGTCTAGGCTGAGGCTCAGTCGAGTCCCAGCTTTTTCAGGCGATAGCGCATCGAGCGGAAGGTCAGCCCCAGGCGCTGGGCCGCCGCGGTGCGGTTCCAGCGGGTTTCCTCGAGCGCCTGCATGATCAGCTTGCGCTCGATGTCTTCCAGGTAGTCCTCCAGATTGTCGATCTGCGCCAGCGATGCCTCGCCGGCCTCCGTCGCGCCGCTGGCGTCGGCCAGGCGCAGGTCGCTGGCCTTGATCTGCTCGTCCTCGCAGAGCGTGTAGGCACGCTCCAGCATGTTCTCCAGTTCGCGCACGTTGCCGGGGAAGCGGTAGCTCTTGAGTTTTTCCAGGGCCTCGGCCGCCAGTTGGGGCTGGGCTAGGCCGGTGCCTTCGCAGAGCCGGCGCAGCATGGTGTCGGCCAGCAGCGGGATATCCTCGCGGCGTTCGCGCAGTGGTGGCACGCGCAGTTCGATGACGTTGAGGCGGTAGAACAGGTCCTGGCGGAAGCGTCCGGCCGCGACTTCCGCAGCCAGGTCCTTGTGCGTGGCGCAGAGGATGCGCACATCCACCACCAGTTCCTGCTGGCCGCCGACGGCGCGCACGGCCTTTTCCTGAATGGCACGCAGCAGCTTGACCTGCATCGCCAGCGGCAGGTCGGCGACTTCGTCGAGGAACAGGGTGCCGCCGTTGGCGGCCTGGAACAGGCCCTGCTTGTCTTCGATGGCGCCGGTGAAGCTGCCCTTCTTGTGGCCGAAGAACTCGCTTTCCATCAGCTCGGAAGGAATGGCGCCACAGTTGACCGGGACGAACGGCTGTTCGCCTCGCGGCCCCTGCTCGTGGATCAGCCGGGCCACCAGTTCCTTGCCACTGCCGGATTCGCCGCTGATGTAGACAGGGGCCTGGCTGCGCGCGAGTTTCTGGATCTGGTTGCGCAGCGTGCGCATGGGCGGCGACTCGCCGAGCAGACGGGTATCCACCGGGCCTTCATCATCGCTGGCCGTGCGCAGGCGCAGGGCGGTGGCCACCAGTTCGCGCAGGCGGCCGAGGTCGACCGGCTTGGTCAGGAAGTCGAAAGCGCCGGCCTTGAGCGCGTTGATCGCCGTATCCAGGCTGCCGTAGGCGGTGATCATCGCCACCGGTACCTGCGGGTGGCGCTGCTGGATGTGCTGCACCAGTTCCAGGCCTGTGCCGTCGGGCAGGCGCATGTCGGTCAGGCACAGGTCGAAGGGTTCGCGGGCCAGCCATTCGCGGGCCTCCTTGACGTTGCGTGCGCTGCGCGTGTCGAGCTTCATGCGGCCCAGGGTGATTTCCAGGAGTTCGCGGATGTCGGGCTCGTCGTCGACGATCAGGGCTCTTTGCCGGGTGCTCATGTTCAGCTCAGTTTGCGTGAGTGGGCGAAGGTGATGCGGAAGCAGCTGCCGCCGCCTTCGCGCGGTTTGTAGTCGAGGCGGGCCTGGTTGCTTTCGCACAGCTCGCGGGAGATGTACAGGCCGAGGCCGGTGCCTTTGTTGTCGGTGGTATAGAAGGGCTCGAAGATATGTTGCAGCTGTTCGGGGGGGATGCCGGGCCCGTCATCGAGGATTTCCAGGATCGGCAGGTCGCTTTCCGGATCGCGGAACAGCTGCAGCCAGACCTGGCCGAGCTGGTGGACTTTGGCGCTGTAGCGCATGCCGTTCTGTACCAGGTTGGTCAGCACCTGGGTCAGCTGATGGGGGTCCATGCGTGTCTGCAGACCGCTGCCGCGCGTTTCCAGGTGCAGGGTCTGGTTGAGGGTTGCCGAGTTGCGGAATTCGCTGGCAAAGCGGTGCAGCCAATATTTCAGGTCGAGCAGCTGGGGCTCGGCCTGGCGCCGGCGCGACAGTTGCAGCACGTTCTCGATCACCAGGTTCATCCGCCGCGAGTGGTCCTGGATGATCTGTGCCAAGCGCCGGTCGGGGCCATCGAGGCTCTCCGACTCCTGCAGCAGCTGGGCGGCATGGCTGATGGCGCCCAGCGGGTTGCGGATTTCGTGGGCGATGCCGGCGGTCAGGCGGCCGAGGGAGGCCAGCTTGAGCTGCTGGGCCTGCTGGGTGATCTGCGAGATATCCTCGAGAAACACCAGGGTGTGCAGTTCCGCGCCGCGTTGCAGGGGGATGAAGCTCGGTTGCAGCAGCGGACCTTCCGGCACCGCCTGCAGGCTCTGTGGGCGCAGGGTCGGGTTGTGCAGCCATTGTTGCAGGCGCCGGACCAGCTCCGGGCAGTGCGGGTCGAGGACCTTGCCGGTCAGGTCGCCGCGCCCGAGCAGAGTCAGCGCCCCCTGGTTGGCCAGGACGATGCGATGCAGCTTGTCCAGCACCAGGATGCCGGTGCGCATGCGCTGCAGGATCAGGGCGTTCAAGGCCTCCAGGCTGGCTACGTCGACCGCGCGCTGCGCGGCGAGGGATTCGCTCTGCTGCAGGCGCCGGGTCAGGCCCTGGAGGAACAGCGCCGCGGCGAAGCACAGGGCGCCGAGGGCGCCGGCCTGTACATAGTTGGCTGAGGCTGCCGGGTGGCTGAAGCTCAGGTAGAAGGTCAGGTAGATCATGCCGATGGCGGCCACCGCGGCGATCAGCAGGCCAATCCGCCCGCGCAGCAGGATATTGGCAATGGCCACCGAGACGATCAGCAGGTTGCCGATGCCGCTCGGGGTGCCGCCGGCGGCATAGAACAGCGCCGAAAGCAGCAGGACGTCGAGCAGGGCGATGCTGAAGACCTGCAACAGGTGCCGTGGTTGCTGCATCAGCACGGCGCTCAGGATATTGACGATCAGGTAGGCCCAGCTGCCGTTACGGAACAGCTGGGCGTGGGCCAGGTTGAGCAGGTCCTTGTCCAGGTCGCTGGATATCAGCAGAACCAGGACCAGGCCGACCGTGACCCGGTACAGGTGGTAAAGGCGCAGGACGCGGCGGCCATGGGTGCCGTCCAGGGTCATGGTCTCAGCGTTCACCTGAGGCGCTGTCCTGCTGCAGGTGCGCCGGGCAGCAATACCAGCGTTGCCCCTGGCTCAGGGCCTTGTCCTGGGGCACATGGACGCCGCACTGGGCGCAACGCACCATCGGCGCCGGCTCGTCGGGGCGAGCCGGCTGCTGGGGTTGCGCGGGGCGCGGGCGATTGAAGCGGCGCCACAACCACACGGCGGCCGCGATGAAGGCGATCCAGAACAGCAAGCGAAACATGATGGGCTCTTCTTGTTGGCAGGCGGGCAGTGTAGCCAAGGTCGGGCGACGGATGCAGCAGGCAAAGCGTGCAGTTGCCGGCTGGCAGGCAGAAAAAAGGGAGGCTCATGGCCTCCCTCTGTTGCTGCGCTCGGGTATTCAGTCGAATACGCCGAAGGTCATGTAGCTGAACCAGGAACGCTCGCCGTCGTTGCCTGCGGCCTCGTCCTGCTGCTCTTCGGCTTCCTGCTGGTTTTCCGGCTGCAGTTCGTCCGGGATTTGCTCCTCGGCATCTTCGTACTGGCGGATCACGTCCTGGCTGGCGCGGGTTTCGCCCGGCGGCAGCGGGGTGTCGGATTCGATCAGGCCGAGGGTGGCCTTGGCCAGCCAGGAGCGGTTGTCGGCTTCCTCTTCGCGCGGGACGAAATTGCCGTCGACCAGGCTCGGGTGGTCCGGGTAGTTGAGTTTCAGGGTTTCCAGGCTGGTGGCGGCCAGATCGGTCATCTCCAGGCGCTGGTAGGCTTCGGTCATCACCGCCAGGCCATCGCCGACGGACGGGGTTTCCTGGAAGTTCTCCACCACGTAGCGGCCGCGGTTGGCGGCGGCGACATAGGCCTGGCGGGTCAGGTAGTAGTGCGCGGCATGGATTTCATAGGCGGCCAGCAGATTGCGCAGGTAGATCATGCGCTGCTTGGCGTCCGGGGCGTAGCGGCTGTTCGGGTAGCGGCTGGTGAGCTGGGCGAACTCGTTGTAGGAGTCGCGGGCCGCGCCCGGGTCGCGCTTGGTCATGTCCAGCGGCAGGAAGCGGGCGATCAGGCCGCGGTCCTGGTCGAAGGAGGCCAGGCCTTTGAGGTAGTAGGCGTAGTCGACGTTGGCGTGCTGCGGGTGCAGGCGGATGAAGCGCTCGGCGGCGGACTTGGCCGCTTCCGGTTCGGTGTTCTTGTAGTAGGCGTAGATCAGCTCGAGCTGGGCCTGCTCGGCGTAGCGGCCGAACGGGTAGCGCGACTCCAGGGCTTTCAGCTTGGCCACGGCATTGGTGTAGCTGTTGCTGTTCAGATCGTCCTGAGCCTGCTGGTAGAGCTCGGTCTCGCTCAGGTTTTCATCAACTTCCGGCTTGTTGGAAGAGCACGCGGCGGTGATGGCGAGCATGGCGATCAGCAGCAGGTGTTTCACTTGCATGGCGGCTTGCGTCCCTGTGACGGCCGGCTGTCTTGGCCTTGACCGTCCTGTTATGATGAGCGCCCCGGAATAGCCGGGGCAAAGACGCCGTATTTAACCACAGCGTGCAGCCGAAACCAAAAGCTGCACCTCCCTCCGCAGTAGCCCATGTCCGAAGACGCCGATCAGCTCATCCAACTCACCGCCGAAGTGCCGTCCGCACTGGGTGGTCAACGCCTCGACCAGGTCGCCGCCCAGCTGTTCGACGAGTACTCGCGCTCCCGGCTGTCGACCTGGATCAAGGATGGCCGCCTGACCGTCGACGGCGCCGTAGTGCGCCCGCGTGACATCGTGCATGGCGGCGCCGTGCTGGCCCTGGAGGCCGAGCAGGAAGCCCAGGGCGAGTGGATCGCCCAGGACATCGCGCTGAACATCGTTTATGAGGACGAGCACCTGCTGGTGATCGACAAGCCGGCCGGTCTGGTGGTCCATCCGGCTGCCGGGCACGCCGATGGCACCCTGCTCAATGCTCTGCTGCACCATGTGCCGGACATCATCAACGTGCCGCGCGCCGGCATCGTCCACCGTCTGGACAAGGACACCACCGGCCTGATGGTGGTGGCCAAGACCCTGCAGGCGCAGACCCGCCTGGTCGACCAGATGCAGAAGCGCACGATCAGTCGCATCTATGAATGCATCTGTATCGGCGTGATCACCTCCGGTGGCAAGATCGATGCACCGATCGGCCGCAGTTCGGCCAACCGCCAGCGCATGGCGGTGATCGACGGCGGCAAGCCGGCCGTCACCCATTACCGGGTGCTGGAGCGCTTCCGCTCGCACACCCATGTGCGGGTCAAGCTGGAAACCGGGCGCACCCACCAGATTCGCGTGCACATGACCCATGTCGGCTACCCGCTGGTGGGCGACCCGCTGTATGCCGGGCGCTTCCGCATCCCGCCGGCCGCCAGCCCGACCCTGGTGCAGACGCTCAAGGAGTTCCCGCGCCAGGCCCTGCATGCGCGCTTCCTCGAGCTGACCCACCCGATCACCGGCCAGCGCATGAAGTGGGAGTCGCCGCTGCCCGATGACCTGGTGTGGCTGCTCAGTCTGCTGCGTCAGGACAACGAATCCTTCGTCTGATGAGCGCCGACTGGCTGAGCCCCGACTGGCCGGTGCCGGCCCGTGTCCGCGCCTGCGTCACCACCCGCGCCGGCGGCGTCAGCCAGCCGCCCTTCGACGGCCTCAACCTCGGTGATCATGTCGAGGACGATCCGCAGGCCGTGGCCCGCAACCGCCAGATTCTGACTAACGCTCTGGATTGCCAGCCGGCCTGGCTGCGCCAGGTGCACGGCGTGCAGGTAGTCGAGGCGGATCCGGCTCGGGTGGCCGAGGCCGATGCTAGCTGGAGCGCCGCGCCCGGCATCGCCAGTGCCGTGCTGACCGCCGACTGCCTACCCGCGCTGTTCTGCGACCGCGCCGGCACCCGCGTGGCGGCGGCCCATGCCGGCTGGCGCGGGCTGGCCGGCGGCGTGCTGGAGGCGACCCTGGAGGCCCTGACCTTGCCGCCCGAGCAGGTGCTGGTGTGGCTCGGTCCGGCCATCGGCCCGCAGGCCTTCGAGGTCGGCGCGGAAGTGCGCGAAGCCTTCCTCGCCAGTCAGGACGAGGCGGCCCAGGCTTTCCGCCCCAGCGTCAACGCCGGCAAGTTCCTGGCCGACATCTACCAGTTGGCGCGCATCCGCCTGGCCGCTCGCGGCGTCACTGCCGTGTACGGCGGCGGCCTCTGCACCGTCAGCGATGCCCGCTTCTATTCCTACCGCCGCGCCGCCCGCACCGGTCGCTTCGCCTCGCTGATCTGGCTGGCCGACTGACCTGCATCAACGCCGGCACGCTTGAATCGCGGAAAACTGTCCTCATCTATGCTTCATCCCGGCGGGCTTTTCGTTTCTGGGGCGCTCATCGCCCTGGCCCGCCCTCAATAGAAAGGACGAACCTCCATGCGAATCGACCGCTTGACCAGCAAGCTGCAGCTTGCTCTTTCCGATGCCCAGTCCGTGGCGGTGGGCCTCGACCACCCGGCCATCGAGCCCCTGCACCTGATGCAGGCACTGATCGAGCAGCAGGGTGGCTCGATCAAGCCGCTGCTGATGCAGGTCGGCTTCGACGTGAACGGCCTGCGCCAGGCGCTGACCAAGGAACTCGATCAGCTGCCGAAAATCCAGAACCCGACCGGCGACGTCAACCTGTCCCAGGACCTGGCGCGCCTGCTCAACCAGGCCGATCGCCTGTCGCAGCAGAAGGGCGACCAGTTCATTTCCAGCGAAGTGGTGCTGCTCGCCGCCATGGACGAGAACACCAAGCTGGGCAAGCTGCTGCTGGGTCAGGGTGTGAGCAAGAAGGCCCTGGAAAACGCGGTGAGCAACCTGCGCGGCGGCGATGCGGTGAATGACCCCAACGTCGAAGAATCGCGCCAGGCCCTGGACAAGTACACCATCGACCTGACCAAGCGCGCCGAGGAAGGCAAGCTCGACCCGGTGATCGGCCGCGACGACGAGATCCGCCGCACCATCCAGGTCCTGCAGCGGCGGACCAAGAACAACCCGGTACTGATCGGCGAGCCCGGCGTGGGCAAGACGGCCATTGCCGAAGGTCTGGCCCAGCGCATCGTCAACGGCGAGGTGCCGGACGGGCTGAAGGACAAGCGCCTGCTGTCGCTGGACATGGGTGCGCTGATCGCCGGGGCCAAGTTCCGCGGCGAGTTCGAGGAGCGCCTGAAGGCGGTACTCAACGAACTGAGCAAGCAGGAAGGGCGGATCATCCTATTCATCGACGAGCTGCACACCATGGTCGGCGCCGGCAAGGCCGAGGGTGCCATGGATGCCGGCAACATGCTCAAGCCGTCGCTGGCCCGTGGCGAGCTGCACTGCGTCGGCGCCACCACGCTCAACGAGTACCGCCAGTACATCGAGAAGGACGCCGCCCTGGAGCGGCGCTTCCAGAAGGTGCTGGTCGACGAGCCGAGCGAGGAAGACACCATCGCCATCCTGCGTGGCCTCAAGGAGCGCTACGAGGTGCACCACAAGGTGGCCATCACCGACGGCGCGATCATCGCCGCGGCCAAGCTGAGCCACCGCTACATCACCGACCGCCAGCTGCCGGACAAGGCCATCGACCTGATCGACGAGGCGGCCAGCCGCATCCGCATGGAGATCGACTCCAAGCCGGAAGTGCTTGATCGCCTGGAGCGCCGCCTGATCCAGCTCAAGGTCGAAGGCCAGGCGCTGAAGAAGGAAGACGACGAGGCAGCGATCAAGCGCCTGGAAAAACTCAACGAGGACATCGCCCGCCTGGAGCGCGAATACGCCGACCTGGAAGACATCTGGAAGTCGGAAAAGGCCGAGGTGCAGGGTTCGGCGCAGATCCAGCAGAAGATCGAGCAGTCCCGCCAGGAGCTGGAAGCGGCGCGGCGCAAGGGCGATCTCAATCGCATGGCCGAGCTGCAGTACGGCATCATTCCGGACCTGGAACGCAGCCTGCAGATGGTCGACCAGCACGGCAAGACCGAGAACCAGCTGCTGCGCAGCAAGGTCACCGAGGAAGAGATCGCCGAGGTGGTGTCCAAGTGGACTGGCATCCCGGTGAGCAAGATGCTCGAAGGCGAGCGCGACAAGCTGCTGAAGATGGAAGGCCTGCTGCACCAGCGGGTGATCGGCCAGCACGAGGCCGTGGTGGCCGTGGCCAACGCCGTGCGCCGCTCGCGGGCCGGGCTGGCCGACCCGAACCGGCCGAGCGGCTCGTTCCTCTTCCTCGGCCCGACCGGGGTGGGCAAGACCGAGCTGTGCAAGGCGCTGGCCGAGTTCCTCTTCGATACCGAGGAGGCGCTGGTGCGCATCGACATGTCCGAATTTATGGAGAAGCACAGCGTGGCGCGGTTGATCGGTGCGCCGCCGGGCTATGTCGGCTACGAGGAAGGCGGTTACCTGACCGAGGCCGTGCGCCGCAAACCCTACTCGGTGGTGCTGATGGACGAGGTGGAGAAGGCCCATCCGGACGTGTTCAACGTGCTGCTGCAGGTGCTGGAAGACGGCCGCCTGACCGACAGCCACGGGCGCACCGTGGACTTCAAGAACACCGTGATCGTGATGACCTCCAACCTCGGCTCGGCGCAGATCCAGGAACTGGTCGGCGACCGCGAGGCGCAGCGGGCGGCGGTGATGGATGCGGTGAGCAGCCACTTCCGTCCGGAGTTCATCAACCGCATCGACGAGGTGGTGGTGTTCGAGCCGCTGGGCCGCGAGCAGATCGCCGGCATCGCCGAGATCCAGCTGCAGCGCCTGCGCGGTCGCCTGGCCGAGCGCGAGCTGAGCCTGGAGTTGAGCGCCGAGGCCCTGGACAAGCTGATTGCCGTCGGTTACGACCCGGTCTACGGGGCGCGGCCGCTGAAGCGGGCGATCCAGCGCTGGATCGAGAACCCGCTGGCGCAGCTGATCCTGGCTGGCACCTTCACTCCGGGGGTGACGATCAAGGCCACGGTCAAGGACGAGGAGATCGTCTTCGTCTGAGCCTTGCTGTAACGAAAAAAGCCCCGCGTGCGGGGCTTTTTTCATGGCTATGTACCAGTTCCGTGTTGCACAGGCCATCGAGCTTGAGTGGGAGCGGATTTATCCGCGATAAACAGGCAGCTCGGCGTAGGCCCTGATCGCGAATGAATTCGCTCCCACCAACAGCCAGAGCAGCCACCGCGGCGCTTGAGCCAAACAACAGCGCGGCGCGTAACAGGTACATGTTTTTTTCATGGCTGTACGCTGGCGTCTGGATTCGGCGCAGTGCTTGAGCCTGGGCGCCGTGCGGTCGAGCTCACAGGTGCTGCAGCACGATCTCCAGCGCGCTTGCCTGGTCGTCGGCCAGGTCGATGATGTGGAAGCCGCTCCAGCCGTGCTGGCCATTGGCGCCGGGGCGGCTCCACAGGCAGTCGGCGCCCAGGCGGATCTCGTGGATGCCCTGCAGTGGTTCGCCCAGTACCAGGCGGCATTCCCACACCGAGTCGGCCTCCAGCGGCACGTCGCTGACCAGCATGAAGCCATCGGCGGACAGGTCGACGATGCGCCCCAGGCGCTTGCCGGAGTGGAAGTCGAGTACTTCCAGGCTGAGTTCGGTGGTGTGGCGACTGTGCTGGCGACGATCGTCCATTCAGGCTCCTTGGTCGACTTCGGTGGTGCGCCCGGTAAAGCGCTGGAGGACGCGGTAGATGGCATTCAGGGCGCGGTCCATCAGCGGCGTCTCACGCTCGGGGGCGACGATGCGCGCCAGGCCCTGTTCCATTTCGCTGGCCAGCTGCTTGATCGGCTTGATCGCCACGCGCTGGCCGCTGTGGTCGACGAACATGTAGTTGTGCGTGGTCGGGCTGAACCAGGACAGCTTGAGGGTGCGGGTTTCCGGGTCCTGGCCAAACTCGAACCAGGTGCCGAACTCCAGTTGCTGCAATTCCTTGAGCAGCGCCTGGGCGCGTGCCGACAGATTCTCGCTGTGGTGGATGGGGGCGGCCAGGGCGGCGTCCTCGCCCAGCATCATGCCCAGCGGGCTTTCCTGCAGGGTGGCCTTGAGCTGGGCGGCCACCTGCGGCTGCCTGGCCTGCACCGCATACTGGCAGGCGACGATGTCCTGCAGCAGGCGGCGGATGCCGTCTTCGTGGTAGCCGCCGAGCAGTTCCAGGCCCTTGCGCAGGTCGTCCAGCAGGGCGACGCGCAGGCCTTGCAGGCGGGCGCTGCCGGCGGCGTCCAGCAGGGTGCCGCTCCAGGCCAGCTGTTCGGCCACTTCGCAGGCGCGCTGCCATTCGCCGCTGCGCTCGCCGTGACGGAGCAGGACGAACACCAGCACGTCGGTCCAGGTCAGTTCCAGGAAGTTGCGGATGATGGTCGGCAGCTCGCGCTCCTTGAGCGCCTGGTTGACCGCGTCGACGGCCAGCTGGCGGGCACCAAGCAGCTTGTCACGGCCCTTGGCCGCCTCGACGGCGCGCCGCTCGCGCAGCTCGACCTTGTGCTGCAGGGTGGCGACGAACTCGTTGAACTCGTCGAGCAGGCTGTCGAACAGCAGCAGGTCGCCGGCAAAGCCGTGGATCACCCGCTCCACCACCCAGTGCATCTTCGCCAGCAGGCCGCGTTCGTCGCCTTCGCCGCCATACAGCACGCCGGCCTGGGCCATGCTGTTGAGCAGGCGCCGCGCCGGATGATGGTGCTGGGTGAACAGCGCCTTGTCCTGCAGCGCCACCTTCAGGTAGGGCGTATGCAGGTGCGACAGGGCGGTCTTGCAGGCGTCCGGCAGGTTGTCATCGTCGAGGATGAAATCGAACAGCATGCCGACCAGGTCGACCACGTCGGCTTCCTGGTCCGAAAGCTTCTGCTGGCCGGGCCGCTGGCTATGGGTTTCCAGCTGTTGCTGCAGATCGGCCTTGAGGCCTTCGACGGCTTGCGGGCGCTGCAGACGCTGGCTGAGGTCGTGGCTCGACTGCTGTTGCAGGCGGTTCAGGGCGTCGAGCAGTTCGCTGGCGCTGTAGGTGCTGGTGGCGGTGCGCGGGGCGAAGCTGGCAATGCTGCGCGTGCCGCCGAGCAGCGGGGCATCGGCATTGCGTTCGCGGCGTTCGCTGAGCAGCGCGGCCAGGCCGCCGAACAGCTGGGCGGGGTCCTGGGGGGGCGGGCTGTTGAGGTCCGCGGGAGCGGCGTAATGCGGCTCGATGGAGGCATGCAGCAAGTCGGTTGCCGGGCCGGGAGCTGCTGGTTGTGCTGGGCCAGGGTGTGCCGCAGCTGGTGCCGGAGGCGCCTTGGGGGCGGCTGGAGTGGGGGCGGTGCCGGTGCTGGCACTGCGCTGCGCGCTGTATTTCAGGTTGGGCAGGATGCCGGCGTCGATCAGGCGCTGGTTGAGGGCTTCGTACAGGGGCTCGAGGCCGTGCATCACCTGCTGGTCGAACAGCGTATAGAGGATAATCTTGATCCGCAGCGGCAAGGGATGCGGCGCCAGGGCCTGGCGAAAGGCGCGGGCGATGGCCGGCGGGCCGAAGGGGTTGCTGTCCTCGCCGAGCTTGTGGCCATTGTTGAGCAGGGCCAGGCGCTGCTCGAGGGCATACAGGGCGCGTGCGCTGCGCGCCTTGACCCGGCTGACCATGTTGATGACCTGCAGGCTCTCCTCGTAGTCCTCGTTCTGCACCAGTGCCAGCTGCTCGGCATCCAGCATGCTGATCGGCTCGGCGGCCTTGAGCCTGCCGTCGAGGAAGTCGGCGAAGTTCTGCGCGATCTGCTGGTGGTAGCTGCGTTCGATCAGCGGGCGCAGTTTGCGGATTTCCCGCATGTTGTCGAAGAACAGCGCCTGCACGCGGTTGTTCTCGGCCTTGTCCGCGCAGTCGAAGAGGGTGTCGTCGACCCGGCCGAACACGCCGCTCAGGTCTTCGGTCAGCCGCTTCACCAGCAGCGTGCGGCAGTCCTGCAGCAGCTCGCCGAAGCGGGGCGGGATGCCACGACCGGTGGGGCGTGAGGGGGTATGCGGAGTATCCGGGGTACTCATGGGCTTTCCTGTGCGGGCCTGGCCGGTCCGCGCTTCCTGCAGTGATGTCGTTCGGGTGGTAGACACATAGTAGCCGGAAGTCGGCGCGCAAGGCGTTGTTAAGAAAGTGATTTCAAGGCTTGACAGGGGCTCGCGAAAACGTAAAATGGCGCGCCTCAGATGCGGGAAGCGGTGAACGCCGAAGCCTGTTGATGAGCTGGAAAGTGATACGTTCCGCGATAGCTCAGTCGGTAGAGCAAATGACTGTTAATCATTGGGTCCCTGGTTCGAGTCCAGGTCGCGGAGCCAACTTTCTTATCGGGGTATAGCGCAGTCCGGTAGCGCGCTTGCTTTGGGAGCAAGATGTCGGGAGTTCGAATCCCCCTACCCCGACCATTTTCAGGGTCGTTAGCTCAGTTGGTAGAGCAGTTGGCTTTTAACCAATTGGTCGTAGGTTCGAATCCTACACGACCCACCAACATCTTCCCGAGCCTGCCTCGGGAAACAAGAAACCCGCCTAGTGCGGGTTTTTTGTTGTCTTTTTTTCGTGCCTGCGCGCTTGGCCGGGTTGCCCCGGGCAAGCGCGCGATGTGCCGTCAGTGCAGCTTGAGGCGTGGCTCGGTACTGCGGCCGATGCGGTCGCTGAGCATCAGCAGCAGGGTGCGGAAGGTGCCGTACAGGGCCATCTGGTGCATGCGGTAGAGCGAGATGTAGAACATTCGCGCCAGCCAGCCTTCCAGTTTGACGCTGCCCATCAGGTTGCCCATCAGGTTGCCCACCGCGGAGAAGCGCGACAGCGAGATCAGCGAGCCATAGTCCTGGTAGCGGAATGCCGCCAGCGGCTTGCCCTCCAGGCGCAGTTTGAGCGACTTGGCCAGCAGCGAGGCCTGCTGGTGCGCGGCCTGGGCGCGCGGCGGGACGGTGCGTTCGCCGCCGTCGCCGAGCGGGCAGGCCGCGCAGTCGCCGAAGGCGAAGATGTTGTCGTCCAGCGTGGTTTGCAGGCTCGGACGCACCAGCAGCTGGTTGATGCGGTTGCACTCCAGGCCGTCCAGTTCCTTGAGGAACGCCGGGGCGCGGATGCCGGCGGCCCAGACCTTGAGACTGGCCTGCACCTCGATGCCCTGGGCGACGAGCAGGGCCTGCTCGCTGACCCGGCTGACGGCGCTGTTGGTCAGCACGGTCACCCCGAGCTTTTCCAGGGTCTGGTGCACCGGCTGGCTGATCCGCTCCGGCAGCGCCGGCAGCACGCGCGGCCCCGCTTCGATCAGGGTGATGCGCATGTTCTGCGGCTGGATGTTGTTCAAACCGTAGGCCGCCAGCTCATGGGCGGCATGGTGCAGTTCGGCGGCCAGTTCGACGCCGGTGGCGCCGGCGCCGACGATGGCCACGCTGATCTGGCCGTCGTCGGTCTTGCCGGCGTGGGCGCGCAGGTAGTGGCTGAGCAGCTGGCGGTGGAAGCGCTCGGCCTGCTCGCGGGTGTCGAGGAAGATGCAGTGCTCGGCCGCGCCGGGGGTGCCGAAGTCATTGGTGGTGCTGCCGACGGCGATCACCAGGCTGTCGTAGCCCAGCTCGCGGGCGGCCAGCAGCTCGGTGCCGTTCTCGTCCAGGGTGGCGGCCAGGCGAATGCTGCGGCGGGCACGGTCCAGCCCGCTCATGCGCCCGAGCTGGAACTGGAAGTGGTTCCACTTGGCCTGGGCCACGTAGTTCAGTTCGTCCTCGGAGGAGTTCAGCGAGCCGGAGGCGACTTCGTGCAGCAGCGGTTTCCAGATATGGGTGAGGTTGGCGTCGACCAGGGTGATGCTGGCCTGGCCGCGCTTGCCCAGGGTTCTACCCAGACGGGTAGCAAGCTCCAGGCCGCCGGCGCCGCCGCCGACGATCACGATGCGATGGGTCATGGGGATATCTCATAAGGTTTGGGGAATCCGGGAGGGAGTCCGGCCGGGCGAGCGCTAAGCAGCTCATAGCACCAGACGACTCAGCAGGCGGCTCAGTACGCCGAGCAGGATGACCGCGAGCAGGATGACCAGCAGCAGGCGCCAGACCCGAAAGGGCGGGCGCTCGACCCGGTGCTGTGGCGCGCTCAGGTATTGATCGACGCGCTGCTGGTCTTCGGGGCTCAAGCGGCTGGACATGGCGCACCTCGCGAGAAAGTGGGCTCATTCTAGCCCTGCGTCGACGAGCGGCTCAACGCACAGCGGGTCATCCAGGCGAATAATGCCGCCGTGCAGCACGCGGGCGGTGATCCCGCCGTGGCCGCGCATGGCCTGGAAGGTGCCGGGGCCCAGGCGCTCCTCCAGCTTGGCGCAGGGCTGGCACCAGCCGGTGGTTTCCAGGATGGCCTGGCCGATGCGAAAGCGGCGGTTCTTCAGGCTGAACAGATTGATGCCGGCGATGGCGATATTGCGCCGCAGGTCGGCGGCGCAGATCGGCTGTTCGGGCGTGCGGCCGAGCAATGCGTTGATCACCGCGAGGTGCTCCCATTGGATCAGCGTGACCTGGCGCGCGTTGCGTGGTCCGGGGCGGGCGTGGTTGCCGGTCAGGCCGGCCTCGCGGCGCGCTTCCACCGCGTCCAGTTCGAGCATGGCGCCACCGGCCTGCGGGCGCACGCCGATCCAGTGTACCCGGCCTTGTTGCGGCACCCGGGCGAGCAGTTCATGCAGCGGGCTCACAGGCTGATGCCGACGTCGAACAGCACGGTACGGCCGAGGTTGCTGCGCAGGAACTCGGGGGCATCGGCATGGGCGAACAGCACGCGGGCGTAGCTCGGGCCGACCAGGGACAGCGAGCGCCAGCCCTGGCGCAGGTATTCGCCGGGCGGCGGGAAGTGGCTGTTGAAGTCGGGCATGTCGCGCTTCAGGTTGATGTAGGCGAGCAGGTCCAGCTCGCCCAGGTCGATGCCGCGTTCGCGGTAGTTGTGCGCCTTCTTGCGCAGGGTCGGCGCCAGGCGTCCCTGCAGTTCGCTGGCGGCGATCCGCCGGGGGCGTGGCTCGCGGCGCAGCAGCTGGCTGAGGGACAGGGCGCTGCGGCGGCGCTCCAGCTCGGCGCGCCATTCGTCATTCAGGCGGCGGCCCTGGTCGAGGACGAAGAACACCTCGAAATTGGCCTCGCGAAACAGCACGTCCGGCGGCTCCTGGCGGGCCGCGCCGAACTCGTCGTGGCGAAATGGCACGTTCAGGCCGAGCAGCAGGCGCTGGCAGACCCAGCGCTCGCGCTCCCACTTGCGCGCGTTGGTGAGGAAGTCGTTGGCCTGTTCGGCTTGCCGGGTCAGCAGGCGCAGGTAGTCTGAATCATCCATGGGCGCAGCATAACCGCAAATTCGCTGGGTGGCAGCGGGGCGCTGAAGCCTGCGCTTGAGCGGTGTAGACTGGCTTGTCGCTTGCGAGGCCGCTCTATGTCGATCCGCTCCATCACCCCCGCCGATCATCCGCAGCTCGTCGCGCTCTGGCGGCGCACGCCGGGCATCTGCCTGCGCCCAGAGGATGAGCTGGCGCCATTCTGCGCCTATCTGGCGCGCAACCCCGGGCACAGCCTGCTAGCCGAGGTCGATGGGCAATTGGCGGGCTGCCTGCTGGCCGGGCATGATGGCCGGCGCGGTTACCTGCAGCATCTGGTGGTGGATCGGCCGTGGCGTGGCCGCGGCCTGGCGCGGGCGCTGCTGGACGAGGCGCTGGCACGACTGGCGGCGCAGGGGATCGGCAAGTCCCATGTCTTCGTCCTGCGCGATGCCCCCCAGGCGCTGGCCTTCTGGCTGGCCCAGGCAGGCTGGGCGGCGCGCGAGGATATCCAGGTATTTTCCACGAGGAGTGGCGCATGAAAGTCTGGTTGATATTGCTGATGGGGCTGCTGTGCGTGCCGGCCATGGCGCTGGAGCCTGGAGAAAAACTGGCGCCCTGGACGTTGCTGGATCAGTTCGAGCGGCCTTACACCCTGGATGACGAGCTGCAGGTGCTGCTGGTGGCGCGCGACATGACCGGGGCCAAGCTGCTCGAGGCGGCGCTACAGGATCGGCCCAAGGGCTATCTGGAGCGGCGTCGGGCGGTTTTCCTGGCCGATATCAGTCGCATGCCCAGGCTGGTTGCCAGCCTGTTCGCGGTGCCGGCGATGCGCGACTACCGCTACCGCGTGCTGCTCGACCCGCAGGCGCGGGTGGCGCCGCGCTATCCGGGCGAGGCGGGGGCGGTGCTCTGGCTCGACCTGCGCGCCGGCCATCTGCAGGCGCAGCGCAGCTTCACCGAGGCGGGAGCGTTGGCCGCGGCGCTGGAGCAGATCGCGCCGTGATCGGTGCCGAGCTGCTGTCGGCGACCAGCCTCTGGCTCGGCTGGGTGGTCTATCTGCCGCTGCTGCTCTGGGCGCTGTGGCGCGCGCCCTGGGTCGAGCTGTTCAGCGATCAGCGGCGCCAGCACCTGCTGTTCGGGACGGTGCTGGCGCTGTTCCTGCTGTGGCTGGTGCGTCGCGATTTTGCCTCCGGCCTGTCCTACCACTTCATCGGCATGACCGTGGTTACCCTGCTGCTCGACTGGCCGCTGGCCGTGCTCTGCGGCCTGGCGGCGCAGCTGGGGCTGCTGGCCATGGGGCGCCAGGACCTGGCGGCGCTGGGGCTCAACGGCATACTGCTGGTGCTGATCCCGGTGCTGGTCACCGAGCTCTGTGCGCTGCTGGTGGAGCGGCGACAGCCGCGCAACCTGTTCGTTTACATCTTCTGTTGCGGCTTCTTCCCGGCGGCGCTGGCCGTGCTGTTCAGCCTGCTGGCCGGGCTCGGCGTGCTGTGGCTCGACGGGCTGTATGTGATGCCGCCGTGGCTGGATGACTTCGCCGGCTATCTCTGGCTGATCATGTTTCCCGAGGCCTTCATCAACGGCACGCTGGTCAGCGGCCTGGTGGTGTTCTATCCGGACTGGCTGGAAACCTTCAATCGCACGCGCTACCTGTCGGCGCCGTGGAAGGACGAGCCCCCGTCTTCCTGATGGTGCATGCTTCAGCGGCTGGATCGGGCTCCCTGGGTTGACCTGGATCAACCGCCGTCGACGCTGCCGGCGCAAGCTCGGCAAAACAGCGGAGATAGCGACATGGGTGTACACGAGTGGGCGCGCGGTGAAGTCGAGAGCAGTCTGCAGCGGGCGCAGGAGCAGGGCATCGAGCCGCTGCTTGCCCTGCGGGCCCTGCTCAGTGCAGTGGTGGCCGGCAACCAGCGGCTGCGCCAGTCGGCCGATCTGGCCGCCGAGCTGCAGTTCCTGGCCGACAACCTGGATGATCAGCGCGACTACAGCTTCATGCGGCCTTAGGGACTGTGCCGCTGTTGCGGTTATGTAGGGTGCGCTGTACGCGCCGAGGTGTTCTGCGGGCTTTCTGGTGCGCATGGCGCACCCTACGGCAAATCCGAGTTACTGGGCGTGGCGTGGAGCCAGATGAGCCGGTAGGGTGCTCAATGCTCGCGGGGTGGCAGCTCGCCGGAAAACAGCTCGTCTTCCAGTGGGTCGCCAGCAATCACGTGGGCCTCGCTGGCCCAGGCACCGAGATCAATCAGCTTGCAGCGCTCGCTGCAAAAGGGCCGGCTTGGGCTTTGCGGGCCCCATTCAACGGGGGCGCCGCAGGTTGGGCATTCGACGGTGCTGCTCAAGGTTGTCCTCCACGCAGGGTCAGGTAAAAACGGTGCAGGCGTTCGACTTCGCTGCGTAGCCAGGCCGGGTCGCGATCATTCAATAGTACGTCGTCGGCATGTCGCAGGCGCTCGTCGCGGGCCGCCTGGGCCTTGAGAATGGCCTCGACCTGGGCGGCGGAGACCTGGTCGCGGGCCATGGTGCGTTGCCGTTGCAGCTCCTCGGGGGCATCCACCACCAGGACCCGCTTGGTCATGGCGGTCTGCCCGGATTCGATCAGCAGCGGCGAAACCAGGATCGCATAGGGCGATTCCGCACGTTCCAGGTAATTGCGGATTTCCTCGCCGATCAGCGGGTGCAGCAGACTTTCCAGCCAGCGCCGTTGCTGCTGGTCCTGAAAGATCAGCTGGCGCAGGGCGGCGCGGTCCAGCTGGCCGTCGGCTTGCAGAACCTGCGGGCCGAAACGCTCGACGATACGGGCCAGGGCCGGGCGGCCGGGCTCGACGACCCAGCGTGCGGCGTGGTCGGCGTCGACCAGGTGCACGCCGAGGTCGATGAAGTGCTGGGCCGCCGCGCTTTTACCGCTGCCGATACCGCCGGTCAGGCCGAGAATCCAGGGTGTGTTCATTCAAAACCGGGCAAATTGCAAATAGGCTCCGGTTATTTGATCACCCCAGAGCAGCGCAATCCAGCCGGCAATCGCCAGATAGGGGCCGAAGGGGATGGGCGTGCTGGTTTCCTGGTTGCGCAGGCGCAGCATGATCACGCCGAGCACGGCACCGACCAGGGACGACAGCAGGATGGTCAGCGGCAGGATCTGCCAGCCGCCCCAGGCGCCGAGCATGGCCAGCAGCTTGAAGTCGCCATAGCCCATGCCTTCCTTGCCGGTCAGTAGCTTGAACAGCCAGTATACCGACCACAGGCTCAGGTAGCCGGCCACCGCGCCCCACAGGGCGTCTTCCAGGCTGGTGAACAGACCGTAGTGGTTGAGGATCAGGCCCAGCCACAGCAGCGGCAGCACCAGGGCGTCCGGCAGCAGCTGGTGGTCGCAGTCGATCAGGCTCATCGCCAGCAGACCCCAGGTCAGCAAGAGCACGGCCGCAGCCGGCCAGCCGAAACCGAAATGCAGTGCGACATAGGCGGACAGCAGGCCACAGGCCAGTTCCACCAGGGGGTAGCGTTTGCTGATCGGTGCCTTGCAGCTGGAGCACTTGCCGCGCAGGAACAGGTAGCTGACGACCGGGATGTTCTCCCACGGCTTGATCTGATGCCCGCAATGCGGGCAGCTCGAATGCGGCAGGATCAGGTTGAAGGTCTCGCCGGCCGGCTCTTCGGGCAGCTCGAGCACTTCCCGCGCCTGCAGGCGCCAGTCGCGCTGCATCATCTTCGGCAGGCGATAGACCACCACGTTGAGGAAGCTGCCGATCAGCAGGCCGAGGAGTAGGGCGCAGAAAACAAAGGCCGGCAAGTTGCCGGCCAGAAAATTGATCAACTGCATGGTTAGACAACCGCACCCAGTTGGAAGATGGGTAGGTACATGGCAATGACCAGGCCGCCAACCAACACACCGAGAATCGACATGATCATCGGCTCCATCAGGCTGGTCAGGCTATCGACCATATTGTCGACTTCGGCTTCGTAAAAACTGGCGACTTTGTCGAGCATATCGTCAAGAGCGCCGGATTCCTCGCCGATGGAGGTCATCTGCAGGGCCATGCTGGGGAATACCCCGGTAGTGCGCATGGAGAAGTTCAGCTGCATGCCGGTGGATACATCCTGCTTGATTTGATTGACCGCCGTCTTGAACACGATATTGCCAGTAGCGCCGGCTACCGAGTCCAGGGCCTCAACCAGTGGGACACCTGCGGCAAAGGTTGTCGCCAGCGTACGGGCGTAACGGGCAACGGACGATTTGTAAATGATGTCGCCAACAATCGGTAATTTCAAAACTGTGCGATCAAGCCAGTTACGGAATTTCTCTGAGCGCTTGTGGCTTTCCTTGAAGGCGAAGGCCGCCGCAAACAGTCCAGCCAGTACGGCCAGCCACCATTTTTGCAAGGCTTGTGACAGGCCTATGACCATCAGGGTAAAGGCCGGTAGTTCTGCGCCGAAGTTGGCGAAAACCGACTCGAATTGGGGAACCACCTTGATCAGCAGGATGGCGGAAACAATTAGGGCCACAACGATAACGGCGATGGGGTAGTTCATCGCCTTCTTGATCTTGGCCTTGAGAGCCTCGGTCTTTTCCTTGTAGGTGGCAACCCGATCCAGCAGGGTTTCCAATGCACCCGCTTGCTCGCCAGCATCGACCAGGTTGCAGTACAGGTCGTCGAAGTACAGTGGGCGCTTGCGCAGGGAAGCGGCAAAGCTGTTGCCGGCGGCGACGTCCTGTTTCACCTCGTCCACCAGCTTGCGCATGTTGGGGTTGTCGAAGCCTTCGCTGATGATGTCGAAGGAGTTCAGCAACGGGACGCCGGCTTTCATCATGGTGGCCATCTGCCGAGTGAACAGGGCAATGTCCAGCGGCTTGATCTTTTTCCCCGCGCCGAACAGGGATGCGGATTTCTTGCGAACCTTGAGCGGGTTGATGCCTTGCTTGCGCAACTGAGCCTTGACCAATGCCGGGGTCTGCCCGGACAACTCGCCTTTGACCTTGGTGCCGCGCTTATCCGTGCCCTCCCAGGCAAAGACGCTGGTTTTTAGAGTTTTTTCGGCCATGGTTTAGTCCTTGGTCACGCGGTTGATTTCCTCAAGGCTGGTAATGCCCTGCATGGCCTTGAGCAGGCCGGAGGTGCGCAAATCATTGAAGCCATCACGGCGCGCCTGTTCGGCGATTTCAATGGAGTTGCCTTCTTCCATGATAAGCCGTTGCAGGGCGGGCGTGATTTTAACCACTTCATAAATACCCACTCGGCCCTTGTAGCCACCCTTGCAGTTCTCGCAGCCGATGGGGCCGTAGAGTTTGAACTTGCCGATCTGGGCTTCGGGGAAGCCCTCCTTGATCAGGGTCTCGGCCGGGATATCGACCGCCTTCTTGCAGCTTGGGCAGAGCTTGCGCGCCAGGCGCTGGGCGATGATCAGGTTGACCGAGGTGGCGATGTTGAATGCCGGTACCCCCATGTTGCGCAGGCGGGTCAGGGTTTCCGCCGCGCTGTTGGTGTGCAGGGTCGACATCACCATGTGGCCGGTTTGTGCGGCCTTGATGGCGATTTCCGCGGTTTCCAGGTCGCGGATCTCACCGACCATGATGATGTCCGGGTCCTGGCGCAGGAAGGCGCGCAGCGCCTGGGAGAAGTCCATGCCCTGCCTGGGATTGACGTTGACCTGGTTGATCCCCTCCAGGTTGATCTCCACCGGATCTTCGGCGGTGGAGATGTTCACGTCGATGGTGTTGAGGATATTCAGGCCGGTATACAGGGATACGGTCTTGCCGGAGCCGGTGGGGCCGGTGACCAGGATCATGCCCTGGGGTTGCTTGAGGGCATTCATGTACAGTTCTTTCTGGAAGTCCTCGTAGCCCAGCGCGTCGATGCCCATCTGGGCGCTGGTGGGGTCGAGGATACGCATGACGATCTTTTCTCCCCACAGGGTGGGGAGGGTGTTGACCCGGAAGTCGATGGCCTTGGTCTTGGATATCTTCATCTTGATCCGGCCATCCTGCGGCTTGCGTCGCTCGGAAATGTCCAGGCTGGCCATTACCTTCAGGCGGGCCGAGATGCGCGGGGCCAACTGGATGGGCGGGCGTGCCGCCTCGTGCAGGATGCCGTCGGTACGGAAGCGTACGCGATAGGCTTTCTCGTAGGGCTCGAAGTGCAGGTCGGAGGAGCCGCCCTTGATGGCATCCAGCAGCATCTTGTTGACGAAGCGCACCACCGGGGCGTCGTCGGCCTCGCTGCCGGCGCCATCGTCATTCTTGTCGTCATCGACCGACTCGATATCGACGCTGTCCAGGTCGATGTCGCCCATGCCTTCCAGGCCGGTGGTGGCGTTGTCGAAGAACTTCTCGATGGCATCGCCGAGCTTGTCGTCCTCGACCAGGATGGCCTCGGTATTGAGGCCGGTACTGAACTGGATATCCGTGATGGCCTGGTGGTTGGTCGGGTCGGATATCCCGACATACAGCTTGTTGCCACGGCGATAGAGCGGCAGGGCGCGGTGCTGGCGAGTCAGTTTTTCGCTGACCAGGTCGCGCGGCTGGCTTTCCTTGTCCATGGCGCCGAGGTCCATGAAGGCGATGCCGAATTGCTCCGCGGCCAGTTCGGCCAGGTCGCGACTCTTGACCAGCTTGTTCTGCACCAGGTAGGTGACCAGCGGCAGCTTGTTGCGTGCAGCCTGCTGCTGGGCCTGCTGCGCGGTGCGCTCATCGAGCAGTTCGGCCAGGACTATCTGGCGGGCCAGGCCGGAAAGAGAAACGGTGTCGTTCATGGTTGCGGACGCGTGAGTGGTCAGTGGAGCCTTATAACGTAGTTGCAGGTGGCTGCCAAACCTCCTGGTCTTGGGTGACGTAAAACGTCACAAAGTCCCGGGAAAAGCCTGGGGGATTCGCATTGCTGTGCTGTTCGCCGCTATGTACAACGGGTTTTTAAGTTGGCACGCAAGCTGCTTTGTCTTTTGCAGGTCCAGTGGCCTGACTATTTTTCTTCCTCGATGGAGATGCTTATGAAAGCGCAAAAAGGCTTTACCCTTATCGAACTGATGATCGTGGTTGCCATCATCGGCATCCTGGCCGCCATCGCCCTGCCGGCTTATCAGGATTACACCATTCGCGCTCGCGTTTCGGAGGCGGTTGTTCTGGCTTCCGGGGCCAAGGCCACTATTGGTGAAAACATTGCCAGCAACAATGGTGTGGGTACTGGTACCTGTGCCGGTGTTTCTACCTCCGTTTCGACCGATAACGTTGCTAGCTTGGCTTGCGATGATTCTACTGGTGAAATCTCGGTGGTCACTACTGATAAGGCTGGTGCCGTCACCATTACCCTGACTCCGACCCCTGGTAGCTCGGGTGTAACTTGGGAGTGTGTAGGCTCCGAGGCAAAGTACGTTCCGGCTGAGTGCCGCAGCTAATTAACGCATAGCGTTATTGGTGGAAAAAGAGACCGTTTGACGGTCTCTTTTTTTATCTGCTAAGTAACGGTTTTTGAGGTGTTTGACTTGATAAGGCGTGCCTTCAGCAGTGCAGTGCTCTTTGCGTTTTTTGCATTGTGCTACTGGTTGCCCTTTGTGCTGGATGGTTCTGCTGTTGCAATCAAGGAGGGGCGGGTCGAGCAATTGCTCGCGGAGTTGATTTCCTCGTCTCTGGTTAGGCAGGAGTTGCTGCGCAATGGCGTGGCGCTGTTGGGATTGTTGCTCTGCGTGCATCTGGCTTGTGGCTGGGTGGCCGTGCGGCTGGCTTGCAAGATGGGGCTGGGCGCTTTCCCTGTGCGACTGCTTTTGCTGTTTGTCACCTGGTTGGGGTTGATGGCGGGCAATGCCTGGCTGTTCCCGCAGTCCAACTACTCCGTTGCCTTTCAGTCCATTGTCAGCCCGCTCTGGGTTGTCGCGTGTTTTGCATTGCTGTTTGTGGCCTTTCTGGTGGCAGTTATGCCGCTGAGGCGCGGGGTTCTGGTTTCTTTGGTTGGCCTGGCCCTCGCGGGGCTGGCTGGTGTTGGCTGGCTGTCCGCTCCGGAGCATGAAATCGCTCAGCGGTCGGGGCCGCGCAATATCATCCTGATTGGCATTGACTCATTGTCTGCCGATGCTTTCGAGAAAAATCCAACGCTATTGCCCGTCCTGACGGAGTTGATGGGGCAGGCTAGGCGCTACAGTCGGGCCTACACCCCGCTGGGGCGTACGTTCCCGGCCTGGGTCAGTATCCTGAGCGGCAAGCCGCCGGCCGAGCATGGTGCGGTCTTCAATCTGCGCAACATGGAGCATGTTGAGCGACGGGATCTGCTCCCCTCGACTTTGCGCCACATGGGTTATCGGACGGTGTTTGCCATCGACGAGCGGCGCTTTGCCAATATCGATGAGAGTTTCGGTTTCGATCAGGTGGTGGGGCCAAAGGCTGGTGCGCTGGATTTCGCGTTGCAGGGGGTGAATGACAATCCTCTGAGTAATTTGCTGCTGCAAACGCCCTTGGCCGCCTATTTGTTTCCTTATTCGTATATCAATGTCGCGGCGCATGCCAACTATTCGGCCAATGGCTTCGTCGAGCGCGTATTGGGCTCGGTTCGGACCGGGCAGCCGCTGTTCATGGCAGTGCACTTCGAATCGGCCCATTTTCCCTATAGAACTCGCCATGCCCGGGTTGAGGTGCAGCACGATAACCGCTTCATGGGTGACCATCTGCAGGCGCTGACGGTGGTGGATCGTCAGGTCGCGCAGTTATTGGCGGGTCTGAAGGCACGAGGTGCGCTGGATGATGCCTTGGTGATTCTGCTTTCCGATCATGGCGAAGCTGTGGGGGATCTCGAGGCTTCCGTCCTGCGTGATGGTGAGCCATTCGATGTACGCAGCTTTGGCCATGGTGCCAATCTATTAAGTGATCGGCAGAGCCGGATTATCTTGGGGGACTTGAGGTTCCGGAATGGCGAGCCTGTGGGCGAGTCTGCGGCTGATGCGCGGCAAGTGTCGCTGCTGGCTCTGCGTCCGGCTATCGAGGCTTTTGCTCGTGGCGGAGAAGCGGAATTTCCGAGGTTGGGGGAGTGCCTGATCGTGGAGACCGGTATTCGTCTGGATGCCACTCAGGACTACCGTTCGCTTAAAGAGGCTGACGTAGCAAGGCAGGCAGCCTCTTTTTATGAGGTTGACCCGCAGGGGCGCTTGCGCTTGCGTGAGGATCGCATGTCCGAGCTTTTAGCGACCAAGGACATCGGTTGGCGTTGCGCGGATCAATTGACTTGGTATGAGCCTGCCAGTCAGCGATATCTGGCTTACGGGCTGGATGAGCGTGGTGTGCCAGTTAAACAATTGGTACCGAGTGCTGACGCAGTGGCTCGTATTCGTGCTTACAGGGAGCGTTATCTGAAATGACGGAAAGTATGTCGTGGCGTCAGTGGCAGGAAGGGCTTGGCTTTTTCCTGCCATTTGGGTTGTTGGCGGCCTGCCTTTATTGCGTGTCGGCGGCATTTGTCAATTATGTGCCGCTGGGGCTTTTTCAGGTTTTTCTGGTGCTTACTTCTCCTGTTCTTTTATGGCAGGGCAAAGGCGCGCGCTCTTCAATGCGGCTGGTTTCAGTGCTACTGGTGCTGTCTCTCTTGCTGGGTGCCTTCCTGAGTCAGGTTGATCGTCAGTCTCTTCTAGGGTGGACGGCTGGTTTTTATCTGCTGACTCATTTGGTCTGGTTATGGGCGATCTGGAGCGATTTATATATAACGCGGCGCCAAGACGTTTTTCGTTTGGCTGCTTTGGTTTTTCTGGTTCTTCTGGCGCTGATCAATTCAGGGCTTACCGAGGATAATCAGCGCAATATTGCATTGCTGGAGGGATTGCTGCTGCTGGTCGGGCTCTTCGCTTATGGCAAGGACTTGCTACCAAACCGCTGGTTTTTGATCTGGCTGGTTTGTGTCGGTACTGCGCTTTCCTTGTCAAATCTGCTTGCGGAGCGCGACGGGGTTGGTCTGGTGTCCTGGTGGCGCGTTATCGAAATATGCATGCATCTGCTGTTGGCTTGGGTGCTGTTGGTCTGGATTCGACAAGACTCGCGGGCGGTTTTCTGGATTGTCCCAGGAGTTTTGTTTGCGCTGTTTATCTATGCCCTTGTATTGGCTGAAGCCTGGTGGAGCTTGGCTGATCCGGCGGGGTATGACTGGTTTTCTGCTCCGCCACTGTTCAAGCATATTCGTCACTTGGGGTATTTCCTTTGCATTGCCGTGGTGGCTGCTGTCTGGGCAGTTCTGGTGGGGCGAGGATGGCGCCGCTTTTCAGCCTGGCTGATTTATGTAGTGGCCGTCGCTATTTTGCTTTGGAGTGGCGGGCGCGGAGCATTTCTGGCGGCTCTGCTGGGGGCGTTGACGATGGTGTTTTGGGCGCGCCCCTTACGAGCGTGGCTTGGCCTGCTAGGTGGTTTTTTTCTTGCACTACTTATTTCGGCCTTATTTCCTGTTGATCATCCTGGGTTGGGATGGGTGTCGGCGTTATTGCGCTCAGATTCGGCGGACTCCATTAATGGATTGAGCAGTGGGCGATTAAGGATCTGGGGTTATCTGTGGGACTTCACTGTCCAGAGGCCGTGGTTCGGTTGGGGAGGAGAGGGGGTTCTTGCTGTGTGGGAAGGCTTCCGGTTGAGGCAGGCGCACAATGTTGTCATGCAGGTGCTGGTTGAGTGGGGGTGGGTTGGCTCGCTTGTGATAGGTGTACCGCTGGCTGCCTTATCGATATGGTCTGCACGCAGATATTTATCCTTGGCGCCTGAGCTTCGAGTGGCAACGGGTTTTGGTTTTGCCCTGGTGATTGCTCTGCTTGCGCTCTCGCTGGTTGATGGGGTTTTTTACTATGGCCTGCCTTCTGCATTTCTAGCGCTTGGTTACGCAGTGCTTATAGCTGGTTTGCCGAGCAGGGATGCCAAGACGGCATGATTGCTTCTCGTTTTAGGCGGTGCTAGTTTACCGCCGCTGCCGGTGTAGCTCAGTTGGTAGAGCAGCGCACTCGTAACGCGAAGGTCGCAGGTTCGATTCCTGTCTCCGGCACCACATATGAAAAAGCCCGCCAATTGGCGGGCTTTTTTGTGGGCGGTGCTTTTACAGGCTCAGTCGCATCGACAGGTCGATGGCCTTGATGTCCTTGGTCAGGCTGCCGATGGAGATGTAGTCGACGCCGGTTTCGGCGATGGTGCGCAGGGTGCTTTCGTTGATGCCGCCGGAGGCTTCCAGCTTGGCGCGGCCGGCGGTTATTGCTACGGCCTTGCGCATATCGTCCAGGCTCAGTTCATCCAGCATGATGATGTCGGCCCCGGCATCCAGGGCTTGCTGCAGCTCCGCCAGGCTTTCCACTTCGACCTCCACCGGCTTGCCGGGGGCGATCTGCTGGGCGCTGGCGATGGCCTGGGCAATGCCGCCGCAGGCGGCGATGTGGTTCTCCTTGATCAGGAAGGCGTCGTACAGGCCGATGCGGTGGTTGTGGCAGCCGCCGCAGGTGACTGCATACTTCTGAGCCAGGCGCAGGCCGGGCAGGGTCTTGCGGGTGTCGAGCAGTTTGACGGCGGTGCCGCGGACCATGTCGGCGAAGTGCTGGCTGCGGGTGGCGACGGCGGACAGGCTCTGCAGGAAGTTCAGGGCGCTGCGTTCGCCGCTGAGCAGGGCGCGTGCCGGGCCTTCCAGATGGAACAGCACCTGATTGGCGCTGGCGCGTTCGCCGTCGGCGACCTGCCAGAGCACGCTCACGCGCGAATCCAGCTGGCGGAACACTTCATCGACCCAGGCGGTGCCGGCGATCACCGCGTTCTCGCGGGTAATGATGGTGGCGCGGGCCTGGCGTTCGGCGGGAATGAGCTGAGCGGTAATGTCGCCACTGCCGATGTCTTCGTGCAGGGCGCAACGGACATTGGCCTGGATCTCGGCGCCGAGTTCGGCAAGGGTAAGGTTGGGCATGGCTGCCTCCGCTGTCGGATGGCGCGATTATAGAGATAGCCGACGGCTGGTGCAGGTAGGTGGCGGGGAATCTGTGCTGTTTCTGCTGGACCTATAAGGTGTGGCACTCGACAGTTGCCGACCATTCGTAGCTTTGTCTTGTGCGGGCTGTGACCTGGGTCATGTCTGGAACGGGAGAGAATTGGTCATTCTGCATCCCTCCTTACATAATGATATTTGTCATAATTTTTGACGCCGTGTATTTGGCGTGAAAGTGACGCCCGTTGATTGTTTGCAGGCCGCCCGATCTGGCTCCTGCGGGAGATTCGTAATGCAGACCGACGCGAAAGTGGTGCACCTGAACAGGGTCGCCCCTGAGCATTCGCCAACTTCGCAGGCAGGAAGGCTTCCCGTGGCCCTGATCCAGGTGCGCGACAAGGCTGCGCAGCAGCTCAAGCAGGCGCTGCAGGCGCTGTTCGACAATGCCGACGACACACTCTTCGACATGGCTGACCGGGCGGCGAGCAATGCCGAGCAGAATGCCTTCTTCGAAGCGATGCGCGATTTGCGCCTCAAGCGCAAGACGATCGAGCGGAGCTTCCTGCAGAAGGTCTTCGAGAGCTTCGCGGTCGCCAGTCAGTACCAGGTCGGTCAGGCCCCGCAGTTGGGTGGCGTGTCCTTCGAGAGCCTGTCGCTGGTACAGGACGATGTGCTGGAGGAGGCGGTTGCCCTGGATGCCATGGTGGCGCGGGTGATCAGTCGCGACGGGGTGGCGCTGGGCCACCTGACCACCCGTTGCAATGCCATCGTCAGCCAGAAGCTCGATGACAAGAGCAATCCGCTAGGGCCGCGCGTGCTCTGCGAGCAGTTCATGGCCGCCTGTGCCGGGCTCGGGGTGGAGATTCGCGTCAAGCTGATCGTGCTCAAGCTCTTCGAAAAGTATGTGCTGGCCGATCTCGACCAGCTGTATGCCGCGGCCAACCAGCAACTGGTCGAGGCCGGCGTGCTGCCGGAGCTGAAGTCCGCACTGCCGGCCCGACGCAATGCGCCGGGGCGCGAGGCGCCGGGCAATCGGGTCGCCCGTGAGACGGCTGCGGCGAGTGACGGCGGCGCAGCTTTCGCCGATGAGGGCGTGCAGGAGGTCTTCGGCGCGCTGCAGGAGCTGCTTTCCCACGTGCGCGGGACTGCGGCCGTGCCGCGGCGCGCGGTGCCCGCCGATGCGCTGCCGATTTCCAGCAACGATCTGATGCGCCTGCTCTCGCATATGCAGCAGCGCCTGCCGGCCGATGGGGCGCCGGCCGCCGATGACTTCGACCTGCGCAACCAGCTGGAGCTGTTGCTGACCCGCGCCAGCGCCAAAAGCGGCAAGGCGCGCGTGGTCGGCGAGGTCGATGAGGATGTGATCAACCTGGTGTCCATGCTGTTCGAGTTCATCCTGGACGACCGCACCCTGCCGGATTCGCTCAAGGCGCTGATCGGCCGCCTGCAGATCCCCATGCTCAAGGTCGCGGTGCTGGACAAGACCTTCTTCAGCCGCGGCAGCCACCCGGCCCGGCGCCTGCTCAACGAAATCGCCTCGGCGGCACTGGGCTGGAGCACCCAGGACGATGCCCGGCGCGACAGTCTGTTCCAGCGCATCGAGCAGGTGGTCCAGCGTCTGCTCAATGACTTCACCGACGATCCGAGCATTTTCGCCGACCTGCTCGCCGAGTTCCTCGCCTTCACCGGCGATGAGCGGCGCCGCAGCGAGCTGCTCGAACAGCGCACCCGCGATGCCGAGGAGGGCCGGGCCAAGGCCGAGCTGGCGCGCCAGCAGGTCGAGCAGGCGCTGAATGCCCGCCTGCTGGGCAAGACCCTGCCCGAGGTGGTGGTGCTCCTGCTGCAGCAAGGCTGGAGCAAGGTGCTGCAGCTGAGCTGCCTGAAGCACGGGGCCGAGTCTGCCGAGTGGCAGGCGGCGCTGGCGGTGATGGATGACCTGGTCTGGAGCGTCGAGCCGCACGAGGAGCCGGAAGACCGCCAGCGTCTGCTGGAGCTGGTGCCGAACCTGCTCAAGGCCCTGCGCGAGGGGCTGGCGGGTGCGGCGATCGATCCGTTCGTCACCAGCGAGTTCTTCAGCCAGCTGGAGTCCGTGCATGTGCAGGCCTTCCAGCGCTTCGCACGCGCGCCTGTCGAGCCCGAAGCGCTTGCCGCGCCTTTGGGCAACGAAGCTGGGGATGAGTTGCCGGACGATCTCGACGCACTCCTCGAGGTGCCGGCTGCGGAGCCTGAGCCGGCGGTGCCGGCCATGGTCGAGGTGGTCGAGGAGATCGTCCTGCTGGCCCCGGGCGAGCTACGTGAGCGCGAGCCCGAGATCAGTCTGCCCGATGACGACGAGACCCTGCTGCAGGTCGATAGCCTGCGCGTCGGCAGCTGGGTGGAGATCATGGAAGACGAGGAGCACAAGCTGCGCTGCAAGCTGGCGGCCATCATCAAGCCGACCGGCAAATACATCTTCGTCAACCGCACCGGCATGAAGGTGCTGGAGAAGACGCGCATGGGCCTGGCCGTGGAGTTCCGCCGCGCGGCGATCCGCATGCTGGACGATGCCCTGCTGTTCGACCGAGCCCTGGAGTCGGTGATCGGCAACCTGCGCAAGCTCAAGGGCGCCTGACCTTCCGCTTGGCCTGAAAACGCCCGGTTCGTGCCGGGCGTTTTCGTTTGTGTACCCCGGAAGATCCGCCCAGCTCTGAGGCGCGGCCGGCTATCTGCTACAGTGGCGGGACTGTTCAAGGAGCCCCTATGCAGTTGGACCCCGTCAGCGGCTGGTGCGCCGGTGTGCAGCACTGCCCCTCGCCGAATTGCAATGCGCGCCCGCTGGGGGAGGTTTCCCTGCTGGTGCTCCACAACATCAGCCTGCCGCCCGGGCAGTTCGGTACCGGCAAGGTGCAGCAGTTCTTCCGGAACTGCCTGCCGCTTGATGAGCATGCCTACTACGCCGGCATCGCCCATCTGCAGGTGTCCGCGCATTTCCTGATCGAGCGTGACGGCGGCGTCACCCAGTTTGTCTCCTGCAACGAGCGGGCCTGGCATGCCGGGGTCTCCAGCTTCGAGGGGCGCGAGGGCTGCAATGATTTTTCCCTGGGCATCGAGCTGGAGGGCACCGATGACATGCCGTTCAGCGAGGCTCAGTATGCGGCGCTGATCGGCCTGGCCCGCCAGTTGCTGCAGGCCTACCCGGCGCTCAGCGTGGCGCGGATCTGCGGGCACAGCGATATCGCCCCGGGCCGCAAGACCGACCCGGGCCCGTATTTCGACTGGCCACGCCTGCGCGCGGCCCTGCTGGATCAAGGAGAGCGGTAGATGAACTTTCTGGTGCTGCTGCTGGTGCTCTGGGTGGAGAAGTTTTCTGCCGGGCGCCGGCGTATCCAGCGCGATGGCCCGTGGTTGCGCCAGCTGGCCCGGGCCGAGGCGCGGCCGGACGCGTCGCCATGGCTGCAGCTGGCGCTGCTGGTGCTGCTGCCGGTGCTGCTACTCGGTGTGCTGCTGCTGGTGCTGGAACCGCTGGCCTATGGCTGGCTGGCCTTGCCGGTGCATCTGCTGGTGGTGATCTACAGCCTGGGGCGTGGCGATGTGCTGGCGGCGCTGGGGCCGTTTCGCGATGCCTGGCGGCGTGGCGATGACCAGGCGGCGCTGCATGTGGCCGAGCGCGACCTCGGCCTCGAAGCCGATGGCGAGGCCGAGCTGTTGTTGCGTGTGCAGGGCTATGAATTGTGGCAGGCCTATCAGGCCTTCTTCGCGGTGATCTTCTGGTACGCGCTGCTCGGCCCGCTGGTGCCACTGGCCTATCGCCTGCTGGCGCTGGCCGCCGAACATGCCGCCACGGCGCCGCTGGCCGAGCGGGCCGCGCAGCTGCGCCATGGCCTGGACTGGCTACCGGTGCGGGTGCTGGCGGCCAGCTTCGCCCTGGTCGGCAACTTCGCCGCGGTCAGCCGTGCGGTGCTGCATGACCTGCTCGGCTGGGACATTCCGGCGGCGCAGTTGCTGGTCAATGCCGGGCGTGCCGCCAGCGAGCTGCCCGAACCGCAGGTGGGCGAGCCCGGAGTCAGCAGCCTGGACGAGCTGTGGCAGCTGCTGGTGCGGGCGGCCGTGCTCTGGTATGCCGCCTTTGCCGTGTGGATTCTTCTGCTCTGAGCGCTACGGCCACAGCCAGGCGGCGCCGCGCACCCCGCTGGAGTCGCCGTGGCGGGCCGGCAGCAGACGGGTGTTGACCTGGTCGGAGAACACGTGGCGCACCAGTAGCGGCGGCACCCGCTCATACAGCGCGGCGATATTCGACAGGCCGCCGCCCAGCACTATCGCGTGCGGGTCGAGCAGGTTGATCACCGTGGCCAGACCGCGCGCCAGCTGCTCGCAGTAGCGCTGCAGCGCCTGTTGGGCGGCCGGTTCGCCGGCCTGGGCGGCGGCGGCCAGCTGCGCGGCATTCAGCCCCAGGCCGCTGCGCGCGGCCCAGCCGGGGCCGCTGAGGAAGGTCTCGATGCAGTCGTCCAGGCCGCAGTAGCAGCGCCGCGCCGGGCCATCGGCCGGGCTGCGCCAGGGCAGGGCGTTGTGCCCCCATTCGCCGGCGATGGCATTCGGCCCGCCGAGCAGGCGCCCGTGGATCACGATGCCGCCACCGACCCCGGTGCCGAGGATCACCCCGAATACGCTGTCGGCCCCTGCGCCGGCGCCGTCGCTGGCTTCCGACAGGGTGAAGCAGTCGGCGTCGTTGGCCAGGCGCACCGGGCGCTGCAGCAGGTCTTCCAGGTCGCCTTGCAGGTCCTGGCCGATCAGGCACACCGAGTTGGCGTTCTTGATCCGCCCGTGATCGGGCGAGCGGGTGCCGGGAATGCCGATGCCCACGCTGCCGCTGGCGCCCAGTTGCTGCTCGGCCTCGCGCACCAGGCGCACGATGGTCTGCAGGCTGGCCTGGTAGTCGCCCTGGGGTGTCGGCAGGCGCCGCCGCAGCCGTTCGTCGGAGCCCTGCAGGGCGATGATTTCCGTCTTGGTGCCACCCAGGTCAATGCCGAAGCGGAGAGGTGTGCGCATTCTTAACCTTAAGTTACAGAGGTTGGGGTCGATATCCGGTATACAGCTTGAGAAGGTGCGAGTGCTTGCCTGAGCATGGCGCCGAGATAAACCCGTGACACCCCTATTTTGCCGTTCCAGCGCCGGTCTGCTCCCGACCGGCATACAACAATAATGGCAACAGGAGACGTTTAGTGAATAGCGTGTTGTATCCCGCCATTGCGCTGATGAACCGCCTGAGCTTCGGCATGAAGTTCAGCCTGATCAGTGTGCTTTTCTTCCTGCCCATGCTGATCACCAATTTCTATCTGGTGCGCGACTCCTATCACGAGTTCGTCGATACCCGGTCGGAACTGCAAAGCCTCGAGCTGCTCAAGCAGAGCCTGAAGATGCGCCAGGAACTGGAGCGCCTCAACGACCTGCTGGAGATCAATGCCGTGCTCGGGCAGTCCGGCGAGTCGGAGAAGCTGGTCGCGCAGATCGGCGCACTGGAAACCAGCATCAACACCACCCTGGGGCAGTTGCAGCCGAGCAGCAGCGACGCGCAGAAGATCGAGGAATTCAACACCCAGCGCGACGCCATCAAGGCCTCCCTCGATGCGGTCAAGCAGGAGTCGTCGCAGCGCAGTAAGGCCGGCCTGGTGGTCAAGGCGCTGGACAATGCCGAGGTGTTCATCAAGTTCGTCGCCAGCCAGTCCGGTCTCAGCCAGGACGGCGAACTGACGGTGCGGCAGATGACCGAGCTGCTGACCACGGTCACCCCGCCGGTGACCAAGGCCCTGAGCAAGGGCCGTGCCCTGGGCTCCTACTCCCTGGGCCAGGGCATCCTCGGCTCCTCCGACAGCACCAAGCTCGACGAGCTGCTGCTGGAGCTGGAGAAGCTGCACGCCGAATACGGCTTCAAGATCCAGAACGCCCTGCAGGGCAACGCCCTGGCGCAGAAGCAGCTGAGCGCGCTGGCCGAAGCCAGCCGCAACAGCCTGACCGAGGGCGGCAGCCTGCTGGAAGAGCAGATCCTCATGGCCGATACCCTGGACGCGCCGTGGCAGGGCTTCTTCGACCAGATGAGCGCCGGCATCGACAAGACCTATGTGCTCGACGAGGCGGTGCTGGGCTTCCTCGATGAGGAGCTGAGCGAGCGCCTGGCCGCCAAGCGTGTGCAGATGATCCTGCTGGTGGTGGCGCTGGTGCTGGTGTTCCTGCTGATCGGCTACCTCTATGGCGGCTTCTACGTATCCACCCGCACCACCCTGAAAGGCTTTGGCCAGACCCTGGGCCAGGTCGCCGCCGGCGACATGACGGTCAGGGTCAGCGTCAAGAGCCAGGACGAGCTGGGCGAGCTGGGCCAGGTGTTCAACGGCACCGTGGCGAAGATCCGCGACCTGATCGAGCTGGTCGGCCAGACCGTGACCGAAGTCGAACGCCAGGCCGATCGCGTCGAACTGGTTTCCGGCGAGAGCAGCCAGGCGGTCAGCGCCCAGCGCGGGCAGATCGAGCAGGTGGCCACGGCGATGAACCAGATGTCCGCCACCGCCCAGGAAGTGGCGCGCAGCGCCGCCGCCGCGGTGGGCAGCGCGCAGAGCGTCAACCAGGAAACCGTCAGCGGTCGTGGCATGGTCGAGTTCCAGGTCGGCAGCATCCAGCTGCTGGCCAGCGAGATCGAGAAGTCGGTCGGCGTGATCAACCAGCTGGCCGCCGACAGCGCCTCGATCAGCCAGGTGCTGGAAGTGATCAAGGGCATCGCCGGGCAGACCAACCTGCTGGCGCTCAACGCGGCCATCGAGGCGGCGCGTGCCGGCGAGCAGGGCCGCGGCTTCGCCGTGGTGGCCGACGAGGTGCGCAACCTGGCCAAACGCACCCACCAGTCCACCGAAGAGATCGAGCAGATGATCGGCCGCCTGCAGAGCGGGGTCGGCGCCACGGTGACCGCCATGAACGGCAGTCACCAGATGGTCGAAAGCACCGTCAGCCAGTCGGCCAACGTGCAGCAGGCGCTGGAGAACATCCTCGGCGCGGTGGGCATGATCGTCGACCAGAACCAGCAGATCGCCGCTGCCGCCGAGCAGCAGACCGCGGTCGCCCACGATATCGACATGAACATCGTCGAGATCAACCAGGCCGGCGAGCGTACAGCCGAAGGCGCGGTGCAGACCGAACAGGCCAGCCGCCAGCTGTCCGACCAGGTTGGTCGCCTCAAGGAGCTGATCAGCGCGTTCCGCGTCTGAGAACCTGTCTACGATCTCTTGATCGTCGGCCATGCTGCGTTGAAATTGGACTCGGACTGCTCATTTACGGCTTGTAAACTCCGCGTCCTCGCCCAATTTCGCCTTGCCTGGCTCTAGCTCAAAAGATCGTAAACAGGCTCTGAGCCTGATGCAGGCGCACAAGGCCCGCCCTCCGGCGGGCCTTGTCGTTTCTGCCTGGCCTCAGTGCGGCCAGCCGAACAGTTCGGCGGCGTTGCGGCTGCTGGCGCTGGCCAGCTCGTCCGCCTCGATGCCGCGCAGTTCGGCCAGGGCCGCGCAGATGTCGGCGAGGAACTCCGGGCTGTTGCGCTGGTGGGCGTGCATGGCCGGCGCCATGTCCGGGGCGTCGGTTTCCAGGACGATGGCCTCCAGCGGCAGGCGGGCCACGACCTGGCGCAGGCGCAGGGCCTGCGGCCAGGTCGGCGCGCCGCCGAGGCCGAGCTTGAAGCCGAGCTTGAGGTACTCGCGGGCTTCCTCGTGGCTGCCGGCGAAGGCATGGATGATGCCGCCGCGCTTGAGCCTGCAGCGTTTCAGGGTGGCGATGGTGGCCGCATGGGCGCGGCGCACATGCAGCAGGGCCGGCAGCTCGAACTCGGCGGCCAGGCGCAGCTGGGCCTCGAACAGCGCCTGCTGGCGCTGGCGGTCGAGCTGCTCGAGGAAGTAGTCCAGGCCGAACTCGCCCACCGCGCAGAGCCGGGGGTGGCCGGCCAGGCGCTGCAGCCAGTGGCGCAGCGCGTCCAGGTGCTCGGGGCGGTGCTGCTCCAGATAGACCGGGTGCAGGCCGAAGGCGGCGTACAGGCCCGCATCGCCCTGCACCAGGTCCCACAGGCGCTGCCAGTTGGCCTGGTACACGCCGAGCACCACCAGTTTCTCCACGCCCAGGGCACGGCTGCGGGCGAGCAGGGCGCCGCGGTCGGCATCGAAGTCGGGGAAGTCGAGGTGGGTGTGGGTATCGATCAGCTGCATGGGCACAGCATCGGCGATTTGCCGCGAGCTCGCCAGTCCGGGTGCGCCGCCCAGAAACGGCGAAGGCCGGCAATTGCCGGCCTTCTTCGGTTGCCAACCCGGTGCGGGGTCAGCAGTTGCCTTTCTTGGCCTGCCCGGGCGGGCAGTGGTGCGGGCCGCCGCCACCGCCACCGCCGATGTCGATGCCGATACCCGGCAGTCGCAGGCTGCAGCCCGTCATCAGGATGGCCGCCATGGTCAGGATCAGCAGACGCGCGCTCATTTAGCAGCTCCCTTTCATGCGGTGCCCGGGTGGGCAGAAGCTGCCGCCATGCTGGCCGCCGCCGACATCGAGGTGGACCGAATCGACATCGCCGATGCGGGCATGCACGCCAGGGGCGCTGAAGCTGCAACCCGACAACAGCAGGACCGAGCCTAGAACCATCACCGCCAAACTCTTCATTGGAATACTCCTGAACTTCCACACGCAAAAGACAGCTGCTGCGAACCGTGCCGGGCACGTTTCGGCGGGCAGTTGGACGCCGCGATTTAGCGCGCGTTCCATTGCAGCAAGTTTTCCCGCTGGCCGGTGCCAAGCGCTCGACAGATTTACCCGGTTGCGTCTGGGTTTTGCGAGTAATGTCCATATTTTCAATGGCTTGCCAGGCGGCAAGGAGCCTTGGCCGGTAAAGCCGCGGCGGCCGCGCTAGGCTGGCGGGAGTGGCCGTTGCGGTTTTCCGCTGTGCACTGCGTCGGCTTGACTTCGGTCATGGCCGTGGCCCGGCCATGGGTCATGATGGTGGCCAAGTGTCCATTGATGGGGTTGTGCGCCGGCTGGCGTGGAGCAGGAGCAGCTATGCAGATTCTCGACAAGCGCAAGGCGATGGCGATCACGCCCCTGCTGCGTCTCGGCTTTCGTCCGTTCTTCCTACTGGGCAGCCTGCTGGCGGCGCTGGCCATTCCGCTGTGGCTGCTGGCGCTGCAGGGCTGGCCACTGACCGAGCAACCCCTGGGCGGCTGGCTGGCCTGGCACCGCCATGAACTGGTGTTCGGCTTCGCCGGGGCGATCATCGCCGGCTTCCTGCTGACCGCGGTGCAGACCTGGACCGGGCGGCCGAGCCTGTCCGGCAAGCCGCTGGCGGTGCTGGTGGCCATCTGGCTGGTGGGGCGGCTGATGTGGTGGTCGGGCTCGCCGCTGTTGCTGCTGCTCAGCAACCTGCTGTTCTTCGCCGGTGTGGCGCTGGTGATGGCGCGGCTGCTGTGGGCGGTGCGGCAGAGCCGCAACTACCCGATCGTGGCCGTGCTGCTGCTGTTGCTGGGCGCCGACCTGCTGACCCTGCTCGGCGTGCAGCAGGGCAACGATGGCTGGCAGCGACAGGGCACCTGGGCCGCCGTGTGGCTGGTGGCGGCGATGATGGGGCTGATCGGCGGACGGGTGATTCCCTTCTTCACCCAGCGCGGCCTCGGTCGGATGACGGCGGTGCAGCCCTGGGCCTGGCTGGACTGGGCCTTGCTGTTGCTCACCGCTGCGCTGGCCGTGCTGCATGCCAGCGGCAGCGCCTTGCTGGCACAGGCTTGGCTCGGCCTGGCCTTCGCCGCCTTGGCCCTAGGTCATGGCATCCGTCTGCTGCGCTGGTTCGACGGCGGCCTGCTGCGGGTGCCGCTGCTGTGGTCGCTGCACCTAGCCTATGCCTGGCTGGGGCTGGCTTGTGCCGGCATGGCGCTGTGGCATTTCGGCCTGCTCGGCAACCCCAGCCAGGCCCTGCATGCCCTGACCGTTGGCGGCGTCGGTGGCCTGATCCTGGCCATGCTGGCGCGCGTCTCGCTGGGGCATACCGGGCGGCCGCTGGAACTGCCGCGCGGCTTCGCCCTGGCCTTTGTGCTGCTCAACCTGGGCGGCGTGTTCCGTGTGCTGGGGGTCGGCTTCTGGTACCTGCCGTCGCTGTGGCTGGCGGCGATCTGCTGGACCTGCGCCTTCGCCCTGTATCTTTACTGCTATGCGCCCATGCTCTGGAGCACCCGCGCTGACGGGCATCCGGGCTAACAGGCCGTGGAGAAACTAGCCGCTAAGGAGTGCCCATGGCTTATCTGTTGCTGAAGTTCGTCCATCTGAGCGCCGCCGCCTGCTTCATCGGTGGGGTGTTCTTCGAGGTGATGATTCTCAGCCGTGCCGCCCGGCAGCTGGAGGCGGCCCCGCGCGAGCAACTGTCACGGGCGCTGGGGCAGCGTGCCCGGCAAGTCATGCACTGGGTGGTGCTGGCGCTATACGGTGCCGGTGCGGGGCTGGCCTGGCAGTACCGGGCGGTGCTGCGGGAACCCTTCGCCAGCAGCTTCGGTACCTTGCTGGTGCTGAAGATCGGCCTGGCGCTGAGCATCCTCGGCCACTTCATCGCCGTGGTCTATCTGATGCGCAGCGGCCGCATGACGCCGGCCCGCTCGCGTTTCATCCACCTCAGCGTGCTGGTGCAGATGCTCGGCATCCTGTTTCTGGCCAAGGCCATGTTCCTGCTCGGCTGGTGAGCGGCTGCGCCGGCACTCAGCGGGCTGGCGGCCGGGGCAGCGCCCGCGAGCTGGCCAGCCGGTGGAAGTGCTCGAGGCTCTCGTAGCAGAGCACGACCTCGGCATTGCGCGCGTCGTACCAGGCGTCGGGTGCGCCGCAGCTGGTCAGGCGCAGGGTCGCGTCACGGGGCAGGTCGAACATCTCGCTGGCCTTGTTGGCCACCGCCTCCAGCTCGCCGGACGCCTTGACCTTGGCCAGCATGTCCGGGCCGTAGCTCAGGTGGCTGGGGGGCTCGTCATAGAGCACGCGGATGCGCTGTCGGATGGGGCTGCCTTGGGGGCGCTGCAGGCGTTGCTCGAACCACTGCACGGCATATTGCGCCTGGCGGTATTCCTCGTCGCAGTAGAGCGCCCGCTCCACCGGCAGGCCGGTGGTCTGGATCATCCACTCGAGGCGGTCGGGGTCGCTGCCGTAGGCCAGGCAGGCGAAGTTGTAGAAGCGCTGGGCATCCAGGGCGTGGCTGTCCCAGGGCTGGATCTCCTCGTGGGCCGGCTTGGGCCGCAGCGACTCCAGGCGCCAGTACTCGGCCACATCTAGCAGCTTCTGGTAGAAGTCGGCATCGCGCTGCTTGCCATACAGCAGGAACAGGCCGATGAAGCCCAACTGGTCGGCGGCGTCTTCCTCGCGCCCGAGCACCGGCAGCTTGAGCTCGCTGATCAGCAGGTGGCCCATCTCGTGCAGCAGGGTGAACTCGGCGTTGGCGGTGACGAAGCGTAGCTGCTCGGCACTCAGCGCCGGCTCCTCGGCGGCGGCCAGGCGGCAGAGCAGAAGCAGCGTGAGTCCAGCCAGTAATTGCTTGAGCACCGCAGCCTCCGGCCACCTCGATAGTGGGGCCAACTTTGCGAGTTGCACGGGCAAGATTCAAGGGGCAGGCGCCGGGGCCGGTCGTCCGGTGCGGAGAGGCTAGAGCTAAAAATGCCTACGACACTTTTGCGCGGGCAACAAAAAACCCGCCGAAGCGGGTTTTTCTCAGACCATTCCGACGTCCTGTCAGCTGCCTTCCTGGCGATGGTCGATCATCCTTGATCCCGATGAGCGTCCTGCTCATCAGTGATGGGCTTAGATTAGGCGCAAGGGTCGGTCGTCGACAGGGCCAATCGCAGCCTATCCGTGTAAGCCTTTGGCTATTCGTTCCGGGGCAAATGCCGGCACGCGCGGCCTCGGCCTGGCCCGCGCTGGCTCGAAAGCCAGCGTGGATCGCCCCGGGCCAGTAGAATCGGGCGGTGCAACAGGCATTCGAGGTGGCAGCGGTGGATCTACAGCGGGGCTTTGTCCTGACCCGGCACTGGCGCGATACGCCGGCCGGCACCCAGGTCGAGTTCTGGCTGGCGACCGACGCCGGCCCGCGCTTGGTGCGCGTGCCCTATCAGCCGTCGGTGGCCTTCATTCCAGCGCAGCAGCGCGCGCGCGCCGAGACGCTGCTGCAGGGCGCGCACGGCGCGGAGCTGCGCGAGCTGGACCTGTGCGATTTTCACCATCGCCCCGTGCTCGGCCTGTACTGCCAGCAGCACCGCCAGCTGATCAAGCTCGACAAGCAGCTGCGCAAGGCCGGCGTCGACGTCTACGAGGCCGATGTGCGCCCACCGGAGCGTTACCTGATGGAGCGCTTCATCACCGCGCCGCTGCTGTTCGGCGGCACGCCCGGTGAGGGCGGCCTGCTGCTCGATGCGCAACTCAAGCCGGTGCCTGATTACCGCCCGCCATTGCGCCTGGTCTCCCTCGACATCGAAACCAGCGAGCATGGCGAGCTGTACTCCATCGCCCTGGAAGGCTGCGGCCAGCGTCAGGTGTATATGCTCGGCCCGCAGCCCGAAGTGGCTGCCGAGGTGGATTTCGACCTCGACTACTGCGCAACCCGCGCCGAGCTGCTGGAGCGGCTCAACGCTTGGCTGGCCCGCCACGACCCCGACGCGATCATCGGCTGGAACCTGGTGCAGTTCGACCTGCGCGTGTTGCACGAGCATGCCCAGCACCTCAAGGTGCCGCTGCGCCTGGGGCGTGGCGGCGACGAGATGGGCTGGCGCGAGCACGGCAGCGGCAAGCACTACTTCGCCGCAGCCGCCGGCCGGCTGATCATCGACGGCATCGAGGCGCTGCGTTCGGCGACCTGGAGCTTTCCCTCGTTCAGCCTGGAATACGTCGCCCAGACCCTGCTCGGCGAGGGCAAGTCGATCGATACGCCCTACCAGCGCATGGACGAGATCAACCGCATGTTCGCCGAGGACAAGCCGGCCCTGGCGCGCTACAACCTCAAGGACTGCGTGCTGGTCACGCGGATCTTCGCCAAGACCGAGCTGCTCACCTTCCTCCTCGAGCGCGCCGCCGTCACCGGCCTGCCGGTCGACCGCAGCGGCGGCTCGGTGGCGGCCTTCACTCACCTCTATATGCCGCTGATGCACCGCCAGGGCTTCGTCGCGCCCAACCTCGGCGAGAAGATCCCGCAGGCCAGCCCCGGCGGCTTCGTCATGGAATCGCGTCCGGGCCTGTACGAGTCGGTGCTGGTGCTCGACTACAAGAGCCTGTATCCGTCGATCATCCGCACCTTCCTGATCGACCCGGTGGGCCTGGTGGAAGGCCTGCGCCACCCCGACGAGAGCCAGTCGGTGCCCGGTTTTCGCGGCGCGCGCTTCTCGCGCAGCAAGCACTGCCTGCCGGCCATCGTCGAGCGGGTCTGGCAGGGCCGCGAGGCGGCCAAGCGCGACGGCAACGCGCCGCTGTCGCAGGCGCTGAAGATCATCATGAACGCCTTCTACGGCGTGCTCGGTTCCAGCGGCTGCCGTTTCTTCGACACCCGCCTGGCCTCGTCGATCACCCTGCGCGGCCACGAGATCATGCGCCGCACCCGCGAGCTGATCGAGGCCGAAGGTCATGGGGTGATCTACGGCGATACCGACTCCACCTTCGTCTGGCTCGGCCACGAACATGCCGAAGAAGACGCGGCGCGCATCGGCCGGGCCCTGGTGCAGCGGGTCAACCAGTGGTGGCGCGAGCACCTGCAGCAGGAATACGGCCTGCACAGCGCGCTGGAGCTGCAGTTCGAGACCCACTACCGGCGCTTCCTGATGCCGACCATTCGCGGCGCCGAGGAGGGCAGCAAGAAGCGCTACGCAGGTTTGGTGCGGCGCGCGGACGGGCGCGAGGAGATGGTCTACAAGGGCCTGGAAACGGTGCGCAGCGACTGGTCGCCGCTGGCCCAGCAGTTCCAGCAGGAACTCTACCTGCGCATCTTCAACCGCCAGCCCTATCAGGCCTACGTACGCGACTACGTGCGGCGCACCCTGGCCGGCGAACTGGATGATTTGCTGATCTACCGCAAACGCCTGCGCCGCCAGCTCGGCGACTACCAGCGCAACGTGCCGCCGCATGTGCGCGCGGCGCGCCTGGCCGACGACTACAACCAGCGCCAGGGCCGGCCGCGGCAGTACCAGAACGGCGGCTGGATCAGCTACGTGATGACCCTCGCAGGGCCGGAGCCGCTGGAGACCCGCAGCACGCGGATCGACTACGAGCACTACCTGTCACGCCAGCTGCAGCCGGTGGCCGATGCGATCCTGCCGTTCGTGGATGACGACTTCACGCGCCTGGTCGACCGGCAGTTGGGATTGTTCTGATGCCGGCCCGAAGGCGGCGTCTTATCCCTTGAAGCCCTTGGCCACCAGATACACCTCCCGCGAGCGCGGCCGCGATGCCTCTGGTTTGCGGATCACCACCTTGTCGAATGAGCTGCGCACATCCTTGAGAAACTCGTCGGAGCCTTCGCCCTGGAAAACCTTGGCCACGAAGTTGCCACCGGGCTTGAGCACTTGCCGCACCATATCGAGGACCAGCTCGACCAGGTACATCGAAGAGGCCTGGTCGGCTGCGGCGACGCCACTGATATTGGGGGCGATGTCGGAGACGATCAGGTCGGGCTGGCGGCCGTCGAGCTTGGCGAGGATCTGCTGGAACACGCCGTCGTCGGTGAAGTCGCCCTGGATGAAGTCGACGTTGTCCAGCGGGTCCATCGGCAGGATGTCGCTGGCGATGACCCGCCCCTTTTCGCCCACGATCCTGCCGGCCACCTGCGACCAGCCGCCGGGTGCCGAGCCCAGGTCCATGAGCAGCATGCCGGGGCGGATCAGCTTGTCCTTCTCGTTCAGCTCCATCAGCTTGTAGCTGGCGCGCGAGCGCAGGCCGTCTTTCTGCGCCCGTTTGACGTAAGGGTCGTTGACGTGTTCGTTCAGCCAGCGGCTGCTGCTTTTGGAGCGTTTCATGGAGGGGGCCAACCACGGAGAATCAGGGAGAGGAGCGAACCAGTGTATGGGGCAGCGGGGCAGCTGCTGGTCGCAAAGTGGCAGCGATTATAAGCCGATAATCCGACACAGGCTAAATCCGTGGCCCAAGGCACGCCCCGCCACCTGCTGCCACCGCAAGAGCAAGCCTGACAGCGGCGGGCCGCGGCGGCTACAATTGCGCCTTTCCCCTTCCTCAGTTGCTTCCTTTGCCGGAGTCACCGGCCAGGATTACCGCCATGATTCGCATCAACGAACTGTCCCTGCCCCTCGATCACTCCGCCGATGAACTGCGCGCGGCCATAGTCCGACGCCTGGGCATTGCCGACGCTGACCTGCTGAGCTTCAGCGTGTTCAAGCGCAGCTACGATGCGCGCAAGAAGAACAGCGTCATCCTGTTCATCTACATCATCGATCTGGAGGCCCGCGACGAGGCGGCCATCCTGGCGCGCCTGGCTGATGATCAGCATATCCGCCCGGCCCCGGATACCCGCTACTACCCGGTCGGCCAGGCGCCGGCCAATCTGAGTGAGCGGCCGCTGGTCATCGGCTTTGGCCCCTGCGGCCTGTTCGCCGCGCTGCTGCTGGCGCAGATGGGCTTCAAACCCATAGTGCTGGAGCGCGGCAAGGATGTGCGCAGCCGCACCAAGGACACCTGGGCCCTGTGGCGCAAGAGGGTGCTGACCCCGGAGTCCAACGTGCAGTTCGGCGAGGGCGGTGCCGGGCTGTTCTCCGACGGCAAGCTGTACAGCCAGATCAAGGACCCGAAGTTCTACGCGCGCAAGGTGATGCACGAGTTCGTCCGTGCCGGCGCGCCGGAAGAAATCATGTACGTGAGCAAGCCGCACATCGGCACCTTCCGCCTTACCGGCGTGGTCGCCGCCATGCGCGAGGAGATCATCGCCCTCGGCGGCGAGGTGCGCTTCGAGAGCAGGGTCACCGATCTTGTGATCAATGAGGGCCAGCTGGAAGGCGTGGTGCTGGCCAGCGGCGAAACTCTGCGCAGTCGCCATGTGGTGCTGGCGCTGGGCCACAGCTCGCGCGACACCTTCCGCATGCTGCACCGCCAGGGCGTGTTCATCGAGGCCAAGCCCTTCGCCGTGGGTTTTCGCATCGAACACCCGCAGGGCATGATCGACCAGGCCCGCCTGGGCAAGTACGCCGGCCACCCGGAGCTGGGCGCCGCCGACTACAAGCTGGTGCATCACGCCAAGAACGGCCGCGCGGTCTACAGCTTCTGCATGTGCCCCGGCGGCACCGTGGTGGCGGCCACCTCCGAGCCTGGGCGCGTGGTGACCAACGGCATGAGCCAGTACTCGCGCAACGAGCGTAACGCCAACTCGGGCATAGTCGTGGGCATCAACCCGGAGCAGGACTTCCCCGGCGGCCCGCTGGCCGGCGTCGAGTTCCAGGAGCGCCTGGAATCGCGCGCCTATGAGCTGGGCGGCAGCGACTACTGCGCGCCGGCGCAGCTGGTGGGCGACTTCATTCGCGGCGTGCCATCGAGCGAACTGGGCGAGGTGGAGCCTTCCTACAAGCCCGGCGTGCGCCTGGGCGACCTGGCACCCTCGCTGCCAGCCTATGCGATCGAGGCCATCCGCGAGGCGCTGCCGGCCTTCGGCAAGCAGATCCGCGGTTTCGACCGTGATGACGCGGTGCTGACCGGAATCGAGACCCGCACCTCCTCGCCGGTGCGTATCACCCGTGACCACGAGACCCTGCAAAGCCTTAACCTCAAGGGCCTGTACCCGGCCGGCGAGGGCGCCGGCTATGCCGGCGGCATCCTCTCGGCGGGCGTGGACGGCATCAAGGTCGCCGAGGCGCTGGCCAAGGCGATGTTGTCCGAGCAGAGTCACTGAGACGCGCAGCGATGAAACTCGACGACATCAAGAAGCTGCAGCAGAAGAAGTACCGCGCCGAGTTCGGGCATTTTCTGGTGGAAGGCGAGCACCTGCTGCAGGAACTGCAGAAGGCCGCCGTGCACAACCCCGCGCTGCTGGGCAGCCAGCTGTATGTGACGGCCGCCTACGAGCACTGGCAGAGCCCGTTCCGGACTCACGTGATCAGCGACCGGCAGATGGCGCAGATCGCCGACACCCAGACGCCGCAAGGCATCCTCGCCGTGGTGCCCATGGCGGCGCTGACTCCGGTGGCTGCAGCTCCGGGCGAGCGTGCCATCTACCTGCACGAGATCCAGGACCCGGGCAACCTCGGCACCATCCTGCGCACCCTGGCCTGGTTCGGCGGTTTCCGCTGCCTGCTCAGCCCCGGCAGCGTCGATCCGTACAACCCCAAGGTCGTGCGCTCCAGCATGGGTGCCATTTTCCATACCCCCATGGAGCTGGATGTGGAGCTGGATGCCCTGCGCCCGCGCTTTGCGCGCCTTGCCTGTCTGGACATGCAGGGCGAGCCGGTACAGTCGGCCCGCTTCAACGCCTTCGACTGCTACCTGTTCGGCAACGAGGCGCGCGGCGTGCCCCGCGAGCAACTGAACGCGCTGGGTGCCCAGCCTTTCACCATTCCCGGCTGCGGCGCCATCGAATCGTTGAACCTGGCCACCACGGTCAATATGTGTGCCTACGAATTGAACAGGTAAGCATGCCCCCCAAGTCACGCCTCAAGTAACCCCCAAGTCGCGGAGCCGCTCAGGCATGTGGTTGGTGAGGTCAGCCGTGAGAGGCTGCAAGCTGCGCTGGGCTTGGCCGACCGCAAATATTTCCGCGAGCGCTATCTACGCCCAGCGCTGGATGCTGGGCTGATTGCCATGACCCGGCCGGACAAACCCAACAGCCGCCTGCAGTGTTATTACCTGACGGAGCTGGGCGAGCAGGCTCGGCGGTAGTTGCGTTGCGTGGCTTGAGCGCAGATTGGTATTTCATGAGGGGGCTTGGTATTCCAAAAATTGCCGCCTGCGGGCTTGGAATGCCATTTGGAATGCCAGAAGGCGTGGCTGCAACTGGGGGCTCGTGAGCGCCGGTGGAGCTGAAAGCCCCGTATTTGCTGGATTTCAGGCACAAAAAAAGACGTCCGTGGACGTCTTTATATGTGTATTTGGTGGAGCCGGGGGGATTTGAACCCCCGTCCGCCAGTTCGCCGCTATCGGTTCTACATGCGTAGCCATCTCTATTGAGTTAACTCCGCGCGACCCGAGTGGCAGGGTGCTTGGAGCGAGCTGCATAAGTTTTAGCCGTTACACCTGCAGCGAGTTTGGCGGCGATCCTGTTCTATCTGACTGTCCAGAATCTTCGGGTTTACAGGCATCCCCTATGGACAGCTAGCGGCACTTAGGCGGCTAGAGCGTAGTTGTCGTCGTTGGCAACTATAAGTTTGCAACAGTGGATTTACGAGTTCTGTTACCAACTCGGCATGCCCCTCAAGTTTTGTTACCGGCGTCGAATCCTAATCGGCCCCAAAACCTTCCTACCGCAGTAGGACCGCTAGTCTACGGCAAAGGTTCCGCAGCGTCGACCGTCCATCTGGCTTTAGAATGGTCGCGGGTTTGTCGCCGGGGTGGCTGGCCCTGGCGCTGCCATGTGCCATCATTCCTCTGTTTCGATTGCCTGGAGCGCCGGCATGCCGCCTGCACCGCACAAACCTTTGCGTCGCTGGATCTGGCAGGCCTTCCTGCAGAGTGCGCTGATTCCGCTGGTTCTGGTGGAGTCGGTACTGATCGGCGTCTACCTGTACACCAACGAGTCGATCCGCGAGTCCCAGGTCGGCTACCTGCAGAACAGTGCGCTGCAGGATCTGGCCAGTGCGGTGCAGCGCGAGGGGCAGGTGATCGACAGCCGGCTCAGGGCCATCGAGTCGCAGGTCAGCATTTTCCGCGATGCGGTTGGCGAGGCCTTGCAGGACAAGCGTTTCGAACCGGACGCGCTGGAGCGGGCGCGCCATACGCAGACCGCGGACGGGGTGTTCTACAGCCGCAGCGATGACGGCCGCGCCGCCTCCTTTTATGCCAACAGCACTCCGCCGCAGCGCCAGGATCGCGACAAGGTCCTGCGCCTGTCGCGGGTCGATCCGCTGATGCGCTCGATCAAGGGCGCCGACCCGCTGGTGGCGGCGGTGTATTTCAACAGCTGGGACAGCTACAACCGCATCTACCCGTTCTTCATGACGCCCGAGCAGTATCCGCATGACATGGTCATCCCGGACTACAACTTCTATTACCTCGCCGATGCCAAGCACAACCCGCAGCGCAAGACGGTGTGGGCCGATGTCTATCTGGATCCGGCCGGCCTCGGCTGGATGATGTCAGCGATCGCTCCGGTGTATCGCGGCGATTTTCTCGAGGGTGTGGTGGGGCTGGACGTGACGGTGGGGCAGATGCTCGCCGAGATCGGCAATCTGCAGGTGCCCTGGCAGGGCTATGCGCTGCTGGTCAGCCGGGACAACGGCATCATGGCGCTGCCGGCGGCGGCCGAGCATGATTTCGGCTTGCGCGAGCTGACCCAGTATTCCTATGCCGAAGCGGTCAGGCGCGAGGTGCTCAAGCCGGCCGATTTCAAGCTGGATCGCCAGGCTGGCCTGCAGCCGCTGATCGCGGCCATGGCGCAGGCCCGGCATGGCGTCGAGGAGGTGCAGCTGGGCGGGCGCAGCCAGTTGATGGCCTGGAGCGAGATCCCGCAGACCGGCTGGCGCCTGCTGCTGGTGGTGGACGAGGCCAACATCTTCCGCGAGACCAACAGCCTGGCCGAACAGTACCAGCAGATCGGCTACCTGCTGATCGCCGGGCTGCTGTTCTTCTATCTATTGTTCGGCAGCTGGATGTGGCTGCGCTCGCGGCAGTTGAGCAACCAGCTGGCCACGCCGCTGGCCGGCATCGTCGGGATGATGCGGCGCCTGGCGCACGGCGAGCGGGCCTCGGAAGTGCCGCCCACGGGGATCAGCGAGCTGGCCGACATGGCCCAGGAAGTGCGCTATGCCGGTGAGCAGCTGCGGGCCAGCGAGTCGCGCCGGCTCGAGGTGCAGCGGACCCTGGAGCTGGTGCTGGAAAGCACCACGGAAAGCCTCTGGGAAGTCGAGGCGATGAGCCTGAGCATTTGCGTCAGCGAGCGCTTCGTCAAACGCTTCGGCCTGCGCGACAGCTGCATGCCGTTCGCCGAGTTCAACCAGCGCGCGCATCCGGATGACTTGCCGCGCATCCGCCAGCTGCGTCTGAGCATGGCGGACGACGCCCGCGAGGACTTCTTTGAGGCCGAGTACCGCTATGCCGACGCCCAGGGCCAGTACGTCTGGCTGCTCAGCCGCGGCAAGGTCATCGAGCGTGACGGCCAGGGGCGCGCGGTGCGGGCGGCCGGTACGCATGTCGACATCACCGGCCTCAAGCTGGTCCAGGAGGAGTTGCGTCGCGCCAGCCTGGAGGCGCAGGCGGCCAGCCAGGCCAAGAGCCGCTTCCTGTCCAGCATGAGCCATGAACTGCGCACCCCGCTCAATGCCATCCATGGTTTTGCCCAGCTGATCGAGCTGGAAGTGCAGGAGCGCCCGGACGCCGCCCAGGAGCTGGAGTACGCGCGGGAGATCGTGCTGGCCAGCCGCCATCTGACCTCGCTGGTCGACGATATCCTCGACCTGTCCAGCATCGAGAGCCGGCGCCAGCACCTGCAGCTCAAACCGGTCGAAGTCAGCGCGCTGCTCAGTGGTTGTGCCGAGCTGGTGCTGCCGGAAGTGCTGCAGCGTGGCCAGCAGCTGCGGGTGACGCCCGGGGTGGTTGGCGAGCTGTATGTGCTGGCCGATATCCGCCGGGTGCGCCAGGTGCTGCTCAACCTGCTGTCCAATGCGCTCAAGTACAACGCGCCGCAGGGCCTGGTCTGCCTGGGCTACGAGTTGCGCCCCGGTTGCGTGCGGCTGTGGGTCGAGGACTGCGGGCCGGGGCTCAGTGCCGAGCAGCAGAGCCAGCTGTTCCAGCCGTTCCAGCGCCTCGGCCGGGAAAGCTCGAATATTCCCGGTACCGGTATCGGCCTGGTGCTGTGCAAGGAGCTGGCCGCGCTGATGGACGGCGAGATCGGCTTCAGCAGTTCGCCGGGTGCCGGCAGTCGTTTCTGGATCGACTTGCCGAGCGCGGCGGCGCCGACCCCGGCGGTCGCCACGGATATCCAGGCGAGCGACGACGGCACGGAGCAGCCGTTGGCCCAGGTGCTTTGCGTGGAGGACCATCCGGCCTGCCTGCGCGTGCTGCAGGAGGGGCTGCGCAGCATGGCCGAGGTGCAGGGCGCCGGCTCGCTGCGCCGGGCCAAGGTGTTGCTGGGCGAGCAGACCCCGGCGCTGGTGCTGCTGGATCTCGACCTGCCGGATGGCAACGGCCTGGCGCTGCTGGAGTGGATGCGCAGCCAGCCGCAGCTGGTCGATGTGCCGGTGCTGGTGGTCAGCGCGGCCATCGATGAGGCACAGATGGCCGAGGCCCGCGAGCAGGGCGCGCAGGCCTGCCTGCTCAAGCCGGTGGATCTGCAGAAGCTGCGGCAGATGGCGCTGTCGTTGCTCGGCCAGGTGGTCTAGCAGGCGGCGCCTGGGGCCCGTTTGGGCCGGCCTATTCGCTGGACTGCAGCAGGTTCAGCGCCTCTTCCAGCACCTTGACCGACTCGGCGTGGTCGCCGGCCTTGTGCAGGGCTTCGCCCTCGGCGCGCAGGCGCTTGACCTCGGCGAGCACGGCCGGGTCGGCCGGCGGGTCGCTTTTCAGCAGTTGATCGATCTTGGCCATCTCCTGCGGGCAGTGCATGGCCATCAGTGGCGTGCAGAGCAGGGCGGCGGCGAGAAACAGGGCGGTGCGGCGCATGATGGCTCTCCTCGACTGGGCGGTGTCAGCAGTATAGGAGCCGCGCAACGATCTGCAGGGCGGGCGGCTGTTCGCTGGGTGCTTGCCGGGTGAGGTTAGCCCGGGCAAAAAAAGCCCCGCACGGGGCGGGGCCGAAGTTAGCGTGCCGGGGCACGCACCTTGAGGTCAGGCTTTGCGCCGGGTCACCCGGTCGACCAGGTAGACCAGGCCGTGGTAGTCGATGCCGGCATGATGGCTGAGGCCGATCTCGCAGGTACGGCTGGTGGAGATGCCTTCGTCGCAGATCTGCACCGCCTCCTTCAGGCTGCGCAGCGCGTGTGCATTCAGTTGCGGGGTGGTGAAGCCCTTGTCGCCGGCGAAGCCGCAGCAGTGGATGCCTTCGGGGATCACCACCTCGCGAGTGCAGCGCCGGACGATGTCGATCAGGCCCTGGGCCTCGCCCAGGTGCTGGGTGCTGCAGGTGACATGCACGGCCACCGGCTGCTCCTGCGGGCTGAACTCCAGCCGGTCGAGCAGATGTAAACGGATGAACTTCACCGGGTCGTGCAGCTGCAGGCGCGGGTCGAGGCCGTCCTGCAGCAGGCGCAGGGTGCAGGGGCTGGTGTCGCAGTAGATCGGGTCAAGGCCGCCACGGCTGGCCTGGAGCAGGGCGTCGATCAGCTCCTGCTTCTTGCGTTCGGCCTGCTCGGGGTAGCCTTTGGAGGCGAACGGCTGGCCGCAGCACAGGTTGTCCTGCTCGTCAGGGAAGACCACCTGGAAGCCGGCCTTTTCCAGCAACTGGCGAGTCTTGTCGAGCAGCGGCATCTGCTCGCTGTCGGCAAAGGCCGGGCCCATGGCCCGCGACACGCAGGCGGCCAGGTAGACCACTCGCGGCCGTGCATCGCTGACGACCGGATTGATGCGCAGCGGCTGCACCGCCTGTGGCATGGCCGGCGTCCACAGGGGCAGGCCGGCGCTTTCATGCAACGTACGGGCGACTTTGGCCAGGCGTGGCGCGCCGAGCAGTCGGCGCGCGCCATCAGCCAGGCGCAGGCTCAGGCGAGTGCCTTGCAGCGCCGTGGCGAAGTGCCCGGCCAGCCAGGTGGCAGTGCCGGGGTGCTGGGCACTGGTGGCGCGCAGCTGGCGCACCAGGTCGCCGGTGTTGATGCCCACCGGGCAGCGCTGCGCGCACAGGCCGGTGGCGGCGCAGGTGTCGAGGCCCTGGTGCTGGTAGGCGCGTTCCAGCTCGGAGGTGTCGATGCCGGCGCGCTTGCGCGCCTGGATATCGCGCCAGATGACGATGCGCTGGCGCGGCGTCAGGGTCAGCCCGTTGGACGGACACACCGGCTCGCAGAAGCCGCACTCGATGCATTTGTCGACGATGGCGTCGGCGGCCGGCAGCGGCTTGAGGTGTTTCAGGTGGATCTGCGGGTCTTCGCTGAGCACCACGTCCGGGTTGAGGATGCCCTGCGGGTCGAGCAGGCGCTTGAGCGTCCACATCAGCTGGTAGGCCTCGCTGCCCCACTCGAGTTCCACAAAGGGCGCCATATTGCGCCCGGTGCCGTGCTCGGCCTTCAGCGCGCCGCCGAACTCCACCGCCACCAGCTGGGTGACGTCCTGCATGAAGGCCTCGTAGCGGGCGACCTGGGCCGGGTCGTCGAAACCCTGGGTGAAGACGAAGTGCAGGTTGCCCTCCAGGGCATGGCCGAACAGGATCGCCTCGTCGTAGCGGTGCTTCTCCAGCAGCGCGAGCAGGCGGTTGCCCCCCTCGGCCAGGCGCTCGACCGGGAAGGTCACGTCCTCGATGATCACCGTGGTGCCGGTCTGGCGCACCGCGCCGACGGCGGGGAAGGTGTCCTTGCGGATCTTCCACAGCTGGTTGTAGACGGCCGGGTCCTCGCTGAAGTCGACCTGCTTCTCCACCGGGAAGTGGGCGATGGATGCCATGATCTGCGCCAGCTGTTCGTGCAGCAGGCTCTGGCTGGCGGCACGCGATTCGATCAGCAGGGCACAGGCATTGGCCGACAGGTTTTTCACCCAGTCCGGCATGCCCGCCATGTTTTCCACCGAGCGCATGCTGCGCCGATCCAGCAGCTCCACCGCCGATACCGGCTGGCGCTTGAGCAGCGGCACGGCCTGGCAGCAGGTCTCCACATCGGGGAAGACGATCAGCGCGCTGGCCTTGTGCGGGTGATCCGGCACGGTGTCGTAGGTCACCGCGCTGATGAAACCGAGGGTGCCTTCGGAGCCGACCATCAGGTGGTTGAGGATCTCCAGCGGCTCATCGAAATCGACCAGGGCATTCAGCGAGAAGCCGGTGGTGTTCTTCAGCCGGTACTTGTGCCGAATCTTGTCGGCCAGGGCGGTATTGGCGCGGGTCTGCCGGCCCAGTTCGGCCAGGCGCTCGAGCAGCGCCGCGTGGCTCTGGCGGAAGGCGGCCACGCTGGCGGCGTCCTCGCTGTCCACCACCGTGCCGTCGGCCAGCACCAGGCGCAGGCCGGCCAGGGTCTGGTAGGTGTTCTGCGCGGTGCCGCAGCACATGCCGCTGGAGTTGTTGGCGACTATGCCGCCGATCTTCGCCGCGTTGATCGAGGCCGGGTCCGGGCCGATCTTGCGCAGGAAGGGCGCCAGCGCGGCGTTGGCGTTGGCGCCGATGACTCCCGGCTGCAGGCGGATCTGCGCGCCCTGGTTGCGGATTTCCCGGCCGTTCCAGTGTTCGCCGAGAACGATCAGCACCGAGTCGGAAATCGCCTGGCCGGACAGGCTGGTGCCGGCGGCGCGGAAGGTCACCGGCACCTTCTCAGCACTGGCCAGTTTGAGCAGCTCGACCACTTCCGCCTCGCTCTCGACGCGCAGCACCAGCTTGGGGATCAGCCGGTAGAAGCTGGCGTCGGTGCCGAAAGCCAGGGTCGACAGCGGGTCGTCGAAACGCCGTTCGCGGGGGATCAGGCGGGCGGCTGCAGCGAGGAAGGTGGCGGGCAGGCTCATGGGCGCTCCGGATTGTTCTTGGGCTGTTGTGGGAGCGGATTTATCCGCGCTGCCGTCCTTGTTGACGGCATCGCGGCTGAAGCCGCTCCTACGCGGATGCTCAGCGACTCAGTTCACGCACCAGCGAATCGGCGCTGATTTCGGCGATGGACTTGGCCCCGGTCAGGGTCATGGCTACGCGCATTTCCTTGTCGATCAGCTCCAGCAGGTTGGTTACGCCGGCGCCACCGGCGGCGGCCAGGGCGTAGACGAAGGCGCGACCGAGCATCACCGTGTCGGCGCCGAGGGCGAGCATGCGCACCACGTCCAGGCCGGTGCGGATGCCCGAGTCGGCGAGGATCTTGATCTCGCCCTTCACCGCGTCGGCAATCGCCGGCAGGGCGCGGGCACTGGACAGCACGCCGTCGAGCTGGCGGCCGCCGTGGTTGGACACGACGATGCCGTCGGCACCGAACTTCACCGCGTCGCGGGCGTCGTCCGCATCGAGGATACCCTTGATCACCATCGGGCCGTCCCAGAAGTCGCGGATCCACTCCAGGTCTTTCCAGGAGATCGACGGGTCGAAGTTGGCGCCCAGCCAGCCGATGTAGTCGGCCAACCCGGTGGGGTTGCCGCGGTAGGCGGAGATGTTGCCCAGGTCATGGGGCTTGCCCAGCAGGCCGACGTCCCAGGCCCAGGCCGGGTGGGTCATGGCCTGCAGCACGCGGCGCAGCGGCGCGTTCGGCCCGCTCATGCCGGAGTGGGCGTCACGGTAGCGCGCGCCGGGCACCGGCATGTCGACGGTGAACACCAGGGTGGTGACGCCGGCGGCCTTGGCGCGCTCCAGGGCGTTGCGCATGAAGCCGCGGTCCTTCAGCACATAGAGCTGGAACCACATGGGGCGGCTGATCGCCGGGGCGACTTCCTCGATCGGGCACACCGAGACGGTCGACAAGGTGAAGGGAATGCCCTTGGCCGCCGCCGCCTTGGCCGCCTGCACTTCGCCACGGCGGGCGTACATGCCGGTCAGGCCGACCGGGGCCAGGGCCACCGGCATGGCCAGCTTCTCGCCGAACAGCTCGGTTTCCAGGCTCAGTTCGGCCATGTTGCGCAGCACGCGCTGGCGCAGGGCGATGTCGGCCAGGTCGGCGACGTTGCGCCCCAGGGTGTGCTCGGCGTAGGCGCCGCCGTCGATGTAGTGGAACAGGAACGGTGGCAGCTTGCGCCGGGCGGCTTCGCGGTAGTCGGTGGAGGCGGAAATGATCATCGGTAGGCTTCCGTCGAGTCTCGAAAGAGCGATGCCCCGGCCGGGGCCGGGGCGTCGTTGGGCATGGATCAGCGGGCCAGCAGCGGGTCGCCGATGCCCAGGCCATAGATGGCGAACAGGGCGATCAGGCCGGTGAACAGCACGTAGTACAGGGTCGGCCAGACGGTCTTGCGCAGGGTGGTGCCCTCGCGGCCGAGCAGGCCGACGGTGGCCGAGGCGGCCACCACGTTATGGATGGCGACCATGTTGCCGGCCGCCGCGCCGATGGCCTGCACGGCGACGACCAGCGCGGTGGAAATGCCCAGGTTTTGCGCCACGCCGAACTGGAACTGCGCCAGCATCATGTTGCTCACCGTGTTGGAGCCGGCGATGAAGGCGCCCAGGGCGCCGACGCTCGGCGCCAGCAGCGGGTAGATGCCGCCGACGCTGTCGGCTACGTAGCGGGCCATGGTGATTGGCATGCTGGCCAGTTCCGCGGCGTTGACCCCGGAATTGATCAGGATGCGCACCATGGGCACGGTGAACAGCAGGACGAAGCCGGCGCCGAGCAGCACGCCGGTCGATTCCTTCACCGCCGCGCCCAGCTCGCGCAGCTTCATGCCATGCAGGAAGAAGGTGGCCAGCACCACAGCGACCAGGATGCCGCCGGGCAGGTACAGCGGCATGAAATCGGCCTTGATGCCGGCCTCGCCGAGGATGTCCGGGAACACCAGCACCACGGATTTCAGCGCGGCGCCGACCTCAGGGAACACCCGACTGACCACCAGCAGGGCGCCGACCAGCACATAGGGCAGCCAGGCGCGCAGGGTGCCCATGGGCTTGACGGTGAGGCTGTCGAGCTTCATCTCGACGCTGCCCAGCCACTCGCTCGGCCATTCGCTGGCCGGGGCGAAGTCCCAGTGCTTCTTCGGCACCAGGAAGCCGAAGTGGGCGGCGGTGCAGACGATGGCCAGGCCGACCAGACCGCCCAGCAGGGAGGGGAACTCCGGGCCGAGGAACACGCCGGTGGCGGCATAGGGCAGGGTGAAGGCCAGGCCGGCGAAAATGGCGAAGGGCAGCACCTCGAAGCCGGCCTTCCAGCTCTTCTCGCGGCCGAAGAAGCGGGTCAGCATCAGCACCATGATCAGCGGCATCAGGGTGCCGACCGTGGCATGGATGATCGCCACTTCGCTGGTGATCAGCTGCAGGTAGGCCTCCCAGCTGGAACCCTGGGCGACCAGCTGGGCGCCGATGCCGGCGCTGTCCAGGCCGGTGTTGAGGCCGACCAGGATCGGCGTGCCGACCGCGCCGAAGGATACCGGGGTGCTCTGCACCAGCATGCCGAGGATCACCGCCGCCAGCGCCGGGAAGCCGATGGCCACCAGCAGCGGCGCGGCGATGGCCGCCGGGGTGCCGAAGCCGGAGGCGCCCTCGATGAAGCAGCCGAACAGCCAGCCGATGATCAGCGCCTGGATGCGCCGATCCGGGCTGATGGTGGCAAAGCCGGCGCGGATCGCGGTGATGCCGCCGGAATGCTTGAGGGTGTTGAGCAGCAGGATGGCGCCGAAGATGATCCACAGCACGCCGCCGGTGATCACCAGGCCCTGCAGGGTGGAGGCGAGCACTCGGTTGAAACTCATGTCCCACACGCTCAGGCCGATGCCGGCGGTGAGCAGGTAGACCAACGGCATGGCGCGCTTGGCCGGCCAGCGCAGGCCGATCAGCAGCACAGCGGCCAGCAGGATGGGGGAGAAGGCGAGGAAGGCGAGAAGTCCGGACGACATGATCGTTCTCCGCTCAGGGGCGCATCGGGCGCAGGCAGGTGGATGGGCGACGGGGCGGGCTGAGCGGTGGGTAACTGAGCGACATGGCGGTGACCTCTACGGCTTTCTTGGAATTGTTGGTGTGCTTGCTTTGTAAATTGGTAATACCAATTTACAAACAGGCGACGCCAGAGTAAAAGTCAGGCTTCCTGGCTGTCAAACCCGGCGTCTCAGACTTTGGTCGAAGCAGTCTGGGTTGCTGGGCCCGGGTGGTCTCGTTAGGCTAGCCGGCAGGCACCGTGGTAGAGCGGGGCAAGTGGTCAAACCAGTGGAGAATCGCTTTATGGCAGTGGGTCAGGTGCAACAGCGCCGTCTGTCGGATGACATCGTCAGTCAGCTGGAGGCGATGATTCTCGAAGGCACGCTCAAGGTCGGCGAGCGCCTGCCGGCCGAGCGGGTGCTGGCCGAGCAGTTCGGCGTGTCGCGGCCGTCTTTGCGCGAGGCGATCCAGAAGCTGGTGGCCAAGGGCCTGCTTGTCAGTCGCCAGGGCGGCGGCAACTATGTCGCCGAAACCCTCGGCAGCACCTTCAGCGACCCGTTGCTGAAACTGCTGGAGGAAAACCCGGCGGCCCAGCGCGACCTGCTGGAATTTCGTCACACCCTGGAAGGTTCCTGCGCCTTCTACGCCGCTCAGCGCGCCACCGAGCCGGATCGCCAGCGCCTGAGCGAAGCCTTTGCCGCGCTACAGGATTGCTACGAGCGCGGCGGTACGGTGACCCGCGCCGAGGAGGGGGCGGCCGATGCACGCTTTCACCTGGCGATTGCCGAGGCCAGCCACAACGCGGTGCTGCTGCACACCATTCGCGGCCTGTTCGACCTGCTCAAGCGCAACGTGGTGACCAATATCGGTGGCATGTACGCCCAGCGCGAGGAAACCCGCAGCATGCTGATCAGCCAGCACCGGGCGCTGTTTGAGGCGATCATGGCCGGGCAGGCGGAACAGGCGCGCAGCCTGTCCAACCGGCATATCGACTATGTGCAGGAAGTGCTGGCGGATGTGCAGCTGGAGGCGCAGCGCCTGGCACGGGCGCAGCGGCGGGTGGCGGTCAAGCCTTAGTAGGGTTGCCTGGAGGCGTGCGCAACGAGATCGGGTAGGGGGCGGGTGCGCGCGGCGCACCCGGCGGACGGCTTAGTCGTCCTTGCCCTTGGTGCGCATGGCGCGCTGCACTTCGCGGTCGGCGTCGCGCTCTTTCTCGGTGTGGCGCTTGTCGAAGTCCTTCTTGCCCTTGGCCAGGGCGATCTCGCACTTGACCAGGTGCTGCTTCCAGTACAGCGACAGGGCCACGCAGGTGTAGCCCTTCTGCTGCACCGAGCCGAACAGCTTGTCCAGCTCGCGCTTGTTCAGCAGCAGCTTGCGCGTGCGGATCGGGTCGGCGATGACGTGGGTGCTGGCGGTTTTCAGTGGGGTGATGTGACACCCCATCAGCCAGGCTTCGTCGTCCTTGAGCAGCACGTAGCTGTCGACCAGCTGCGCCTTGCCGGCGCGCAGGCTCTTCACTTCCCAGCCGGCCAGGGCCAGGCCGGCCTCGAACTTGTGTTCGATGAAATAGTCGTGCAGCGCTTTCTTGTTCTGCGCGATGGTGCCGGTGGGGTGTTTCTTTTGTTTAGCCATAGGCGCGGCATTATAGGGAGTCGGCGCGGTGCTGGCGACAGCCTGTGCTTGAGGGGGCAGGGTGAATTACGCACAATGCGCGCTTCTTGGCGGTCGCGCGGGCGGTTTGGCCCGGGTTGCCGCAATGCAGTCCTGGAAGTGAGAGCTGATGAGCACGCGAATCCTGCGTTCGGCGCTGCTGCCTTATCCGGCACAGGCCTTGTACGATCTGGTCAATGATGTGGCGAGCTATCCGCAGTTCCTGCCCTGGTGCTCGGCCTCCGAGGTGCTGGCGGTCAGCGAGGCGGAGATGCGCGCCAGCCTGACGGTGGCCAAGGGCTCGCTCAGTCAGCGCTTCATGACCCGCAACCGCCTGGTGCCGGGCCAGGCCATCGAGATGCAGCTGGAGGAGGGGCCCTTCTCGCAGCTGCAGGGCATCTGGGAGTTCAAGGCGCTGGGCGACAAGGCCTGCAAGATCAGCCTGGACCTGACCTTCGATTACGCCGGGCCTCTGGTCAAGGCGACCCTCGGGCCGCTGTTCAACCAGGCGGCCAATACCCTGGTCGATGCCTTCTGCCAGAGGGCCAAGCAACTCCATGGATAAGCCGAACATCTTCGTGGAGGTGGTGTACGCCCTGGCCGACAAGCAGAAGCTGCTGCGCCTGAGCGTGCCGGCGGGCAGCAGCGTGCGCGACGTGGCCTTGCGCTCCGGGCTGGATGCGCACTTTCCCGGCCTGGATCTGGCGCACAGCCCGCTGGGCATCTTCGGCAAGGCGGTGGCCAGGCCCGAGGAGCGGATCATTGAGGAGGGCGAGCGGGTGGAAATCTACCGGCCGCTGATCGCCGACCCGAAAGAGGTGCGCAAGCAGCGCGCGGCCAAGGCGGCGCTGGCGCGGGCCGGTGAACAGGGCGAGTAGCTTTCGCCCAGGTACAAAAAAGCCCGGTGAAAACCGGGCTTTTTGCTTTCCGCAGTTTACTGCGGAGTGGCTTCCAGCGGCTCCGGAATCGGTACGGCGACCGGTTCGGCGGCGTCCACTTCGCGCTGGATCTGTTCCAGCAGCGAGCCCGGCTTGGCCGGTTCTTCGGTGGTTTGCTGCGGCTGGCTGACCACGCTGCTCTGGCCGTCTTCGCCGAGGATTTCCTGGTCGCGGCTGACGCCCGGCATGAAGTCGCCGGCCAGGCCGATCAGCTGGTCGTCGCCGCCGAACATCAGGCTGACGCGTTCCTGGTAGCGCTGCCGGCCACCCGGCTGGATGCTGTACAGGTAGTCCCAGCGGTTGGCGTGGAAGGTGTCGGTGATCAGCGGGTTGCCCATGATAAACCGCACTTGTCGGCGGGTCATTCCGGGCTTCAACTGGTCTATCATGTCCTGCGTTACGACATTGCCCTGCTGGATGTCGATTTTATAAACCCCGGGAAATGAACAACCGGCGAGTGCGAGCAGACCCACGAGCGTGAGGCTGGACAGCAGGAGCTTGGTGTTTTGCATCGGTGGGTGACTTCCACTATCTTGGCTGGGCAAAGTAAACCCCGATCATACCCGCATAAACGGAAGCTGCGAAGCAGCAACCTAGAGAAAGCCGACCATGGTTGAAAATAGCGAACTGCGCAAAGCTGGCCTGAAAGTAACCCTGCCGCGCGTGAAGATCCTGCAGATGCTCGACTCGGCCACTTCCGGCCAGCGCCACATGAGTGCCGAGGATGTGTACAAGGCGCTGATGGAGGCGGGCGAAGACGTCGGCCTGGCCACCGTGTACCGGGTACTGACCCAGTTCGAGGCGGCCGGTCTGGTCGAGCGCCACAACTTCGATGGCGGCCATGCCGTGTTCGAACTGGCCGACGGCGGGCACCACGACCACATGGTCTGCGTCGACAGCGGCGAGGTCATCGAGTTCTTCGATCCGGATATCGAGAAACTGCAGAAAGAGATCGTCAAGAAGCACGGCTTCGAGCTGGTCGATCACAACCTGGTGCTGTACGTGCGCAAGAAGAAGTAAGTGTCACGACTCGAATGTAAAAGGCGCCCCGCGGGGCGCCTTTTTCATGTCTGGAATCTCAGAGCTGCGCGCTGCTGACCATCTTGCGCGCGTGCTGCAGGGATTCCTCGGTGAGGTCGACCCCGCCGAGCATGCGTGCCACTTCCTCGACCCGCTGCGCGGTGTCCAGGGTCGCCACGGCGGTGCGGGTTTCCTCGCTGCCGCGCTGCTTGTGCACGAACAGGTGGTTGTGGCCCTGGGCGGCGACCTGCGGCAGGTGGGTGACGGTGAGCACCTGGCCGCGTTCGCCGAGGCGGCGCAACAGCTGGCCGACCACTTCGGCGGTGGGCCCGCCGATGCCGACGTCGACTTCGTCGAACACCAGGGTCGGCACCCGCGAGGTCTGCGCGGTGATCACCTGGATCGCCAGGCTGATGCGCGACAGCTCGCCGCCGGAGGCGACCTTGGCCAGGGATTTCAGCGGCAGGCCAGGGTTGGCGCTGACCAGGAATTCGACCTGCTCCAGGCCATGAGGCTGCGGTTCCTCGGCGCTGCCAGCCTGCAGCTGGATGCTGAAGCGCCCGCCGGGCATGCCCAGGCCCTGCATCTCGGCCTGTACGGCGGTGGCCAGGCGCTCGGCGGCCTGTTGGCGCAGCTGGCTCAGCTCGGCGGCCTTGTCCTGGTAATGGCGGGCATAGGCCGCCAGTTCCTCGGCCAGGCGTTCGCTGGCCTGGTCGTCGGCGTTCAGGCCTTCCAGTTCTTCCAGCAGGCGCTGCTGCAGCTCGCCCAGTTCGGTGGGCTGGATGCGGTGCTTGCGCGCCAGGGTATAGATGGTGTCCAGGCGTTCTTCGAGGATCTGCTGGCGCTGCGGGTCGGCGTCGAAGTGGTCGATGAAGCGGTTCAGCTCGCCGACCGCTTCCTCGACCTGGATCTGCGCGCTGGCCAGCAGGTTGCTGGCTTCGCCGAGGGCGCCGGGCTGGCTGCTGAACGCGCCGAGGCGATTGAGGCTGGCGGTCAGGGCCGACAGCACGTTGCCGGCATCGCTTTCGCTGCACAGGTCGAGCACCTGGCGGCAGGCGCCGAGCAGCTGCTCGGCGTTGCTCAGGGTCTTGTGTTCCTGCTCCAGCTGCTCCAGTTCGTTGTCGCCGAGGGCGAGGCTCTCCAGCTCCTCCAGCTGGTAGCTGAGCAACTGGTGGCGGGCGCGCTGCTCGTCGCTGGTCGAGGTCAGGCGCTGCAGCTCCTGGCGGGTCTGGCGCCAGCGCTGGGCGGCCAGTTGCACCTGGCGCGCCAGCTCCTGGCTGCCGGCGTACTCGTCGAGCAGGCGGCGGTGGGTGTCGGGCTTGAGCAGCGACTGGTGCTCGTGCTGGCTGTGGATGTCGATCAGCAGTTCGCCGAGCGCCTTGAGGTCGCCCAGCGGGCAGGGGCTGCCGTTGATGTAGCCGCGCGAGCGGCCTTCGCTGGTGATCACGCGACGCAGGATGCACGGGCCGTCGTTATCCAGGTCGCGTTCGGCCAGCCAGGCGCGGGCTTCGGCGATGTCGTCCAGGTCGAAGCTGGCGAGGATGTCCGCCTTGTCCGCGCCGGGGCGCACCACGCCGCTGTCGGCGCGGTCGCCGAGGGCCAGGCCGAGGGCGTCGAGCATGATCGACTTGCCGGCGCCGGTCTCGCCGGTGATCACCGACATGCCGCGGGCCAGCTCCAGATCCAGGTGTTCGACGATGGCGTAGTTGTGAACGGACAGGTGCACCAGCATGGAGATCACTCCCAAAAAATTGTGCTGGCTATTTATACAGTGTTTTGTTTTGTCCTGACAATAACCCTTGAAACCTTGTGATCGAGCCCCATATAGGCGACAGAAGCAGCAGGCCTTGACCTGCCCCCGCATTGAACAGGAGGACCTAATGGCTGACGAACAGACCCTGGATACGCAGAACCCGCAGAACCCGCAGGACGCCCAGAACGCCGAGGCGGGCGCTGGCGAGGATCTGGCGGCACGTGTGCAAGCCCTCGAGGAGCAGCTGGCGCAGGCGCAGGACAATGCCCTGCGGGTTGCCGCCGATCTGCAGAACGTGCGCCGTCGCGCCGAGCAGGACGTCGAGAAGGCGCACAAGTTCGCCCTGGAGAAGTTCGCCAATGACCTGCTGCCGGTAGTCGACAGCCTGGAGCGCGGCCTGGAGCTGTCCGACCCGAACGACGAGTCGATCCGCCCGGTGCGCGAAGGCATGGAGCTGACCCTCAAGCTGTTCCACGACACCCTCAAGCGTTACCAGCTGGAAGCGGTCGACCCGCATGGCGCGCCGTTCAATCCGGAGCACCACCAGGCGATGGCCATGGAAGAAAGCACCCATGTCGAGCCGAACTCCGTGCTCAAGGTGTTCCAGAAGGGCTATCTGCTCAGCGGTCGCCTGTTGCGCCCGGCCATGGTCGTGGTGAGCAAGGCGCCGAGCATCGCTCCGCCGTCGATCGACGAGCAGGCTTGAAATCGGCGAGTCCGACCCCATCTGTTAGAGCAAGCGATTTAGTGCTGGTGCGGCCAATCCATTCAACGGGTCGCGCAATCAAGGTTAAAGATCAAGTTTCGGGAGAGTGAATATGGGCAAGATTATCGGTATCGACCTGGGGACCACCAACTCCTGCGTCGCCATTCTGGAAAACGGTAACGTCAAGGTCATCGAGAACGCCGAAGGCGCGCGCACCACGCCGTCGATCATCGCCTACACCAATGACGGCGAGATCCTGGTCGGCCAGTCCGCCAAGCGTCAGGCGGTGACCAACCCGCACAATACCCTGTACGCGGTGAAGCGCCTGATCGGTCGTCGCTTCGAAGAAGAAGTGGTACAGAAAGACATCAAGATGGTCCCCTACAAGATCGCCAAGGCCGACAACGGTGACGCCTGGGTCGACGTGAAGGGCCAGAAAATGGCGCCGCCGCAGATTTCCGCGGAAGTGCTGAAGAAGATGAAGAAGACCGCCGAAGACTACCTCGGCGAAGCCGTGACCGAGGCGGTGATCACCGTTCCGGCCTACTTCAACGACAGCCAGCGTCAGGCCACCAAGGACGCCGGTCGCATCGCCGGTCTGGACGTCAAGCGCATCATCAACGAGCCGACCGCGGCGGCGCTGGCCTACGGCATGGACAAGGGCAAGGGCGACCACACCGTGATCGTCTATGACCTGGGCGGCGGTACCTTCGACGTGTCGGTGATCGAGATTGCCGAAGTCGACGGCGAGCACCAGTTCGAAGTGCTGGCCACCAACGGCGATACCTTCCTCGGTGGTGAGGACTTCGACATCCGCCTGATCGACTACCTCGTCGACGAATTCAAGAAAGAGTCCGGCATCGACCTCAAGGGCGATCCGCTGGCCATGCAGCGCCTGAAGGAATCCGCCGAGAAGGCCAAGATCGAGCTGTCGTCCGCGCAGCAGACCGACGTCAACCTGCCGTACATCACTGCAGACGCCAGCGGTCCGAAGCACCTCAACGTGAAGATTTCCCGCGCCAAGCTGGAAGCCCTGGTCGAAGACCTGGTCACCCGTACCATCGAGCCGTGCCGCATCGCCCTGAAGGACTCCGGTCTGGACGTCGGCAGCATCGACGAAGTGATCCTGGTCGGCGGTCAGACCCGCATGCCGCTGGTGCAGCAGAAGGTTGCCGAGTTCTTCGGCAAGGAAGCGCGCAAGGACGTCAACCCGGACGAAGCCGTGGCCATCGGTGCCGCCATCCAGGGCGCCGTGCTGGCTGGCGACGTGAAGGACGTGCTGCTGCTCGACGTATCGCCGCTGACCCTGGGTATCGAAACCATGGGCGGCGTGATGACTGCGCTGATCGAGAAGAACACCACCATCCCGACCAAGAAGTCGCAGGTGTTCTCCACCGCCGACGACAACCAGGGCGCGGTGACCATCCACGTGCTGCAGGGCGAGCGCAAGCAGGCCTCGCAGAACAAGTCGCTGGGCAAGTTCGACCTGGCCGAGATTCCGCCGGCGCCGCGTGGCGTGCCGCAGATCGAAGTGACCTTCGACATCGATGCCAACGGCATCCTGCACGTCGGTGCCAAAGACAAGGCCACCGGCAAGCAGCAGTCCATCGTGATCAAGGCCAACTCCGGCCTGTCCGAGGAAGAAATCGAGCAGATGGTGCGTGACGCCGAGGCCAATGCCGAGGAAGACCGCAAGTTCGAGGAGCTGGTTACCGCGCGCAACCAGGGCGACGGTCTGGTGCATGCCACCCGCAAGATGGTCACCGAGGCGGGCGACAAGGCCACTGCCGACGAGAAGGCGGCCATCGAGAAGGCGCTGGGCGAGCTGGAAGTTGCGGTCAAGGGCGACGACAAGGCGGCCATCGAGGCCAAGATGAACGCCCTGTCCGAAGTCACCACGCCGCTGGCGCAGAAGATGTACGCCGAGCAGCCGCAGCCGGGTGCTGCCGGCCAGGGTGCCGACGAAGCCAAGGACGCGGCCGACGACGTGGTCGATGCCGAGTTCGAAGAGGTCAAGGACAACAAGTAAGCCACGGCTTACCTCAGTTCCCGCCCGCCGAAGCCTGGCTTCGGCAGGTGCGATTCGCCGCGCGGGAGCTTGCTCCCGCGTTGGCGTGTCTGGGGCAGACGAATTTAAAGGTGTTGATGTATGTCCAAGCGTGACTATTACGAAGTGCTCGGTGTCGAGCGCGGCGCCAGCGAGGCCGAGCTGAAAAAGGCTTACCGGCGCCTGGCGATGAAGCACCACCCGGACCGCAATCCGGACGACAAGGCTTCGGAAGAGAAATTCAAGGAGGCCAACGAGGCCTACGAAGTGCTTTCCGATGCGGGCAAGCGTTCGGCCTACGACCAGTACGGTCATGCCGGCGTCGACCCGCAGATGGGTGGCGGCGGGTTCGGCGGTGGCGGGGCGAACTTCTCCGACATATTCGGCGATGTGTTCAGTGATTTCTTCGGTGGCGGCCGCGGCGGTTCGCGCGGTGGCGCCCAGCGCGGCTCGGATCTGCGCTACACCCTGGAGCTGGATCTGGAAGAGGCCGTGCGCGGCACCACCGTGACCATTCGCGTGCCGACCCTGGTCAACTGCAAGCCGTGCGATGGCAGCGGGGCGAAGAAGGGCACCAGTCCGGTGACCTGTACCACCTGTGGCGGCATCGGCCAGGTGCGCATGCAGCAGGGCTTCTTCTCGGTGCAGCAGACCTGCCCGCGCTGCCATGGCAGCGGCAAGATGGTCACCGACCCCTGTGGCTCCTGCCACGGCCAGGGCCGGGTGGAAGAGAGCAAGACCCTGTCGGTCAAGGTGCCGCCAGGCGTCGATACCGGCGATCGTATCCGCCTGTCCGGCGAGGGCGAGGCCGGCAGCATGGGTGGTCCGGCGGGTGACCTGTATGTGGTGGTCAACGTGCGCGAGCACGCGATCTTCCAGCGCGACGGCAAGCACCTGTACTGCGAAGTGCCGATCAGCTTCGCCGACGCGGCGCTGGGTGGCGAGCTGGAAGTGCCGACCCTGGATGGTCGGGTCAAGTTGAAGATTCCAGAAGGCACCCAGACCGGCAAGCTGTTCCGTCTGCGCGGCAAGGGCGTGGCCCCGGTGCGTGGCGGCGGTGCCGGCGACCTGCTGTGCAAGGTGGCGGTGGAGACCCCGGTGCATCTGGACAAGCGCCAGCGCGAGCTGCTGGAAGAGTTCCGCAAGTCGCTGGAAGGCGACAGTACCCATTCGCCCAAGGCCAGCGGCTGGTTCGACGGCGTGAAGCGGTTCTTCGGCGACATCTAAGAGCTGCCCACGATCTGCTGCGCGTCGGCCAGGCGTCGTTAAAAACAGGCTCGGAATGCTCATTTACTACTTGTAAACTCCGCTTCCTCGCCGCTTTGACCAGCCGTAGGCTGTTACTGACGTAGCGCCTAGCCTGGCTCTAGCTCGCGAGATCGTAAGCAAGCTCTAAGGAATCGACTATGCGACGTATTGCAGTGATGGGCGCCGCCGGGCGCATGGGCAAGATCCTCATCGAGGCGGTCGGTCAGGCGGATGGCGCCCAGCTGACCGCCGCCATCGATCGCCCGGACAGCAGTCTGATCGGTGCCGATGCCGGCGAGCTGGCGGCGCTGGGCAAGATCGGCGTGGCCCTGGCGGGTGACCTGAATGCGGTGCTGGATCAGTTCGATGTGCTGATCGACTTCACTCACCCCTCGGTGACCCTGAAGAATCTGGAGGTCTGCCGCCAGGCAGGCAAGGCCATGGTCATCGGCACCACCGGCTTCTCGCCGGAGGAGAAGCAGTTGCTGGTCGAGGCAGCCAAGCAGATCCCGATCGTCTTCGCCGCCAACTACAGCGTCGGCGTCAACCTGTGCCTCAAGTTGCTGGATACCGCGGCTCGGGTGCTGGGTGACGAGGTCGATATCGAGATCATCGAGGCGCACCATCGGCACAAGGTCGATGCGCCGTCCGGTACCGCGTTGCGCATGGGTGAGGTGGTGGCGGGTGCCCTGGGGCGCGATCTGCAGAAAGTCGCGGTGTACGGGCGCGAAGGCCAGACCGGTGCCCGCGAGCGCGAGACCATCGGTTTCGCCACCGTGCGTGCCGGCGACGTGGTCGGTGACCACACCGTATTGTTCGCCGCCGACGGCGAGCGGGTGGAGATCACCCACAAGGCCTCCAGCCGGATGACCTTCGCCAAGGGCGCGGTGCGTGCGGCGCTGTGGCTGCAAAGCCAGCCGGCCGGGCTGTATGACATGCAGGACGTGCTGGGGCTGAGCTGAAATGCTTGAACGGTCCACTCAGACGGTGGACCGAAAAGGCACTTTCCTGTAAGCTTTCTGCTTTAGTGTGTCCACTAAAAGTAACGCAGAATGAATCAGATAAAAAAGCGGGGTGACGGTCAATACGTCATCCCGCTTTTTTACAACCTGCGTTTGTACAAGTTTCAGATCTAGGGAGGTCTTCTTGACTAAGCCAGCCATACTCGCCCTTGCCGACGGCAGCATTTTCCGCGGCGAAGCAATCGGGGCCGACGGCCATACCATCGGTGAAGTGGTGTTCAACACCGCCATGACCGGCTATCAGGAAATCCTCACCGATCCTTCCTATGCCCAGCAGATCGTCACCCTGACCTATCCGCATATCGGCAACACCGGCACCACGCCGGAAGATGCCGAATCCAACCGGGTGTGGGCGGCCGGCCTGATCATTCGTGACCTGCCGCTGATCTCCAGCAACTGGCGCAACAAGCAGCCGCTGGACGAGTACCTGAAGGAAAACGGTACCGTCGCCATCGCCGGCATCGATACCCGGCGCCTGACCCGCATCCTGCGTGAGAAGGGCTCGCAGAACGGCTGCATCCTGGCTGGCGCTGACGCCACCGAGGAAAAAGCCCTGGAGCTGGCGCGCAGCTTCCCCGGGCTGAAAGGCATGGACCTGGCCAAAGTGGTCAGCTGCACCGAGCGCTACGAGTGGCGCGAAAGCACCTGGGAGCTGAAAACCGACAGCCACCCGCAAATCGCCGCCAGCGAGCTGCCTTACCACGTGGTTGCCTACGACTACGGGGTCAAGCTCAACATCCTGCGCATGCTGGTCGAGCGCGGCTGCCGCCTCACCGTGGTGCCGGCGCAGACTCCGGCCAGCGACGTACTGGCGCTGAACCCGGACGGCGTGTTCCTCTCCAACGGCCCTGGCGATCCCGAGCCGTGCGACTACGCGATCCAGGCGATCAAGGATGTGCTGCAGACCGAGATTCCGGTCTTCGGTATCTGCCTCGGTCACCAGCTGCTGGCCCTGGCCTCCGGCGCCAAGACCGTGAAGATGGGCACCGGCCACCACGGCGCCAACCACCCGGTACAGGATCTGGATTCCGGTGTGGTGATGATCACCAGCCAGAACCACGGTTTCGCCGTGGACGAGCCGAGCCTGCCGGCCAACCTGCGCGCCACCCACAAGTCGCTGTTCGACGGCACCCTGCAGGGCATCGAGCGTACCGATAAGGCGGCTTTCAGCTTCCAGGGACACCCGGAAGCCAGCCCGGGCCCGCACGACGTCGCCCCGCTGTTCGATCGCTTTATCTCCGCCATGGCCGCCCGTCGCTGATCGCTGAGTCCAGGAATTCGAGAGTTACCCCATGCCAAAACGTACAGACATCAAAAGCATCCTGATCCTCGGCGCCGGCCCCATCGTCATTGGCCAGGCCTGCGAGTTCGACTATTCCGGTGCCCAGGCCTGCAAGGCCCTGAAGGAAGAGGGCTACCGCGTCATCCTGGTGAACTCCAACCCGGCCACCATCATGACCGACCCGGCCATGGCCGATGCCACCTATATCGAGCCGATCAAGTGGTCCACCGTGGCCAAGATCATCGAGAAGGAGCGCCCGGACGCCCTGCTGCCGACCATGGGTGGCCAGACCGCGCTGAACTGCGCCCTGGACCTGGAAAAGCACGGCATCCTGGAAAAGTTTGGCGTCGAGATGATCGGTGCCAACGCCGACACCATCGACAAGGCCGAAGACCGTTCGCGCTTCGACAAAGCGATGAAAGACATCGGCCTGGCCTGCCCGGTTTCCGGCATCGCGCACAACATGGAAGAAGCCTACGGCGTACTGGAGAAGGTTGGCTTCCCGTGCATCATCCGTCCGTCCTTCACCATGGGCGGCACCGGCGGCGGTATCGCCTACAACCGTGAAGAGTTCGAAGAAATCTGCGCCCGCGGCCTGGATCTGTCGCCGACCAGCGAACTGCTGATCGACGAATCGCTGATCGGCTGGAAGGAATACGAGATGGAGGTGGTCCGCGACAAGAAGGACAACTGCATCATCGTCTGCGCCATCGAAAACTTCGACCCGATGGGCGTGCACACCGGCGACTCGATCACCGTGGCGCCGGCCCAGACCCTGACCGACAAGGAATATCAGATCCTGCGTAACGCCTCCCTGGCGGTACTGCGCGAGATCGGCGTGGAAACCGGCGGCTCCAACGTGCAGTTCGGCATCTGCCCGAACACCGGTCGTATGGTCGTGATCGAGATGAACCCGCGCGTGTCGCGTTCCTCGGCACTGGCCTCCAAGGCCACCGGCTTCCCGATCGCCAAGATCGCCGCCAAGCTGGCCGTAGGTTACACCCTCGACGAGCTGAGCAACGACATCACCGGCGGTCGCACCCCGGCCTCGTTCGAGCCGGCCATCGACTACGTCGTGACCAAGATCCCGCGTTTTGCCTTCGAGAAGTTCCCCAAGGCCGACGCCCGTCTGACCACCCAGATGAAGTCCGTGGGTGAAGTCATGGCCATCGGCCGCACTTTCCAGGAATCCCTGCAAAAAGCCCTGCGCGGCCTGGAAGTGGGCGTTGCCGGCTTCGATCCGAAGCTCGACCTGAACGATCCGGAAGCCGAAAGCACCCTGCGCCGCGAACTGACCGTGCCCAGTGCCGACCGTATCTGGTACGTGGCCGATGCTTTCCGCGCCGGCAAGACCGTGGCGGAAATCTTCGAGCTGACCAACATCGACGAATGGTTCCTGGTGCAGATCGAGGATCTGATCAAGGACGAGGAGAAGGTCAAGACCCTCGGCCTGTCCTCCATCGACTATGAGCTGATGCTCAAGCTCAAGCGCAAGGGCTTCTCCGATGCGCGCCTGGCCAAGCTGCTCGGCGTTTCCGAGAAGAGCCTGCGCGCCCATCGGCACAAGCTGAAAGTGCTGCCGGTGTACAAGCGCGTCGACACCTGCGCCGCCGAATTCGCCACCGACACCGCCTACATGTACTCGACCTACGAGGAAGAGTGCGAGGCCGCGCCGTCCAGCCGCGACAAGATCATGATCCTCGGCGGCGGCCCCAACCGTATCGGCCAGGGCATCGAGTTCGACTACTGCTGCGTGCACGCGGCGCTGGCCATGCGTGAAGACGGTTACGAGACCATCATGGTCAACTGCAACCCGGAAACCGTTTCCACCGACTACGACACCTCCGACCGCCTGTACTTCGAGCCGGTGACCCTGGAAGACGTGCTGGAGATCGTCCGGGTCGAGCAGCCGAAAGGCGTGATCGTGCAGTACGGCGGCCAGACCCCGCTGAAGATCTGCCGCGCCCTGGAGGAGGCCGGCGTACCGATCATCGGCACCAGCCCCGAGGCCATCGACCGCGCCGAAGACCGCGAGCGCTTCCAGCAGATGGTCCAGCGCCTCGGCCTGCGCCAGCCGGCCAACGCCACCGCGCGCAGCGAAGACGAGGCCCTGGCCCTGTCCAAGGGCATCGGTTACCCGATGGTCGTGCGTCCGTCCTACGTGCTGGGCGGCCGGGCGATGGAGATCGTCTATCAGGAAGAAGAGCTCAAGCGCTACATGCGCGAAGCCGTCAAAGTATCGAACGACAGCCCGGTGCTGCTCGACCGCTTCCTCAACTGCGCCATTGAGGTGGACGTGGATGCGGTGTGCGACGGCGAGAGCGTGGTGATCGGCGCGATCATGCAGCACATCGAGCAGGCTGGCGTGCACTCCGGTGACTCCGCCTGCTCGCTGCCGCCGTACTCGCTGCCGATGCACATCCAGGACGAGATCCGCGAGCAGGTCAAGAAGATGGCCCTGGAGCTCGGTGTGGTCGGCCTGATGAACGTGCAGATGGCCGTGCAGGGCGAGGACATCTATGTCATCGAGGTGAACCCGCGCGCTTCGCGTACCGTGCCGTTCGTCTCCAAGTGCGTTGGCGTCTCACTGGCCAAGGTGGCTGCCCGGGTCATGGCTGGCAAGTCGCTGGCCGATGCCGGCTACACCAAGGAAATCATCCCGCCGTACTTCAGCGTCAAGGAAGCGGTGTTCCCCTTCGCCAAGTTCCCGGGTGTCGACCCGATCCTCGGCCCGGAAATGAAGTCCACCGGTGAGGTGATGGGCGTCGGCGATACCTTTGGCGAGGCCTTCGCCAAGGCGCAGCTGGGCGCTAGCGAGATCCTGCCGAACTCCGGCTGCGCCTTCATCAGCGTCCGTGAGGACGACAAGCCGGAAGCCGTGCAGGTCGCCCGTGACCTGGTGGCGCTGGGCTTCGAGGTGGTTGCTACCGCCGGTACCGCCAAGGTGATCGAGGCCGCCGGTCTGCCGGTGCGCCGGGTGAACAAGGTGACCGAAGGCCGTCCGCACGTGGTCGACATGATCAAGAACGACGAAGTCACCCTGATCATCAACACCACCGAGGGGCGTCAGTCCATCGCTGACTCCTACTCCATCCGTCGTAACGCTCTGCAGCACAAGATCTACTGCACCACCACCATCGCGGCGGGGCAGGCGGTCTGCGAGGCGCTCAAGTTCGGTCCCGAGAAGACCGTGCGCCGGCTGCAGGATCTGCATGCAGGAATCAAGGCATGACCAAATACCCCATGACCGTCCAGGGCGCTCGCGCCCTGGAAGAAGAACTGGCGCATCTGACCAAGGTGGTGCGGCCCAAGCTCAGCCAGGACATCGGTACTGCGCGCGAACTGGGTGACCTCAAGGAAAACGCCGAATACCACGCCGCTCGCGAGCAGCAAGGCATGGTCGAGGCGCGTATTCGCGATATCGAGGGTCGTCTGCAGAATGCGGTGATCATCGATGTCACCACCATTGCCCATACCGGCAAGGTGATCTTCGGCACCACCGTGGAGATCGCCAACTGCGAGACCGACGAGAGCGTGACCTACCAGATCGTCGGTGAGGACGAGGCCGATATCAAGCAGAGCAAGATCTCCGTCGGCTCTCCCATCGCCCGCGCCCTGGTCGGCAAGGCGGAAGGGGACGTGGTTGCGGTGAAGACGCCGGGCGGTCTGGTCGAGTACGAGATTGTCGAAGTCCGCCATCTTTAAGCGTCAACCGCTACGGGCGGGGCTGATCAGCTGGCAGCTGGCCCAGACTTTCTGGGTTGGCGGCCTGTGGCTGTTGTACTTCGTCATGCTGCCGGCGCTGGAGGAGATCGGTCTGGCGCCGTTGCTGATTCACACCGTCGATGCGACGTTGACGCCGCTGCTGGTCGGCTTCGCGGCATTCTGTGCGTTGCTGCAGATGCTGGTATTGCTGCAGGTCGAAGGTGGGCGCAGTCTCTGGCGCGATATGCGCGGTCAGCTGCTGCTGAGTGTGCTGGGGATGGCGCTGGCGTACTTCGCCGTGCGTGAGTGGCAGCCGGATGCGGTGCGCTGGCTGCGGTTCAACTACCAGGTGCTGGCGTTGTGCGGCTTGTTGCTGGTGTTGCAGCCGCTGCCGGGGCAGCGGGGCGAGGGCTGACTGCCGCTATCAGGCCTGATAGCGGTGGATGTTGGACAGGTTCTTGTTGGCCTTGGGGTTCTTGCGGTAGACCAGTGCCATCTTGCCGATGATCTGTACCACTTCGCAGCGGCTGATCTTGCTCAGTTCGTCGATCAGAGCGCGGCGATCGTCGCGTTCGGTGATGCGAAACTGCACCTTGATCAGCTCGTGATCATTCAGGGCGCGTTCCAGTTCAGCCTGCACCCCTTCGGTCAGGCCGTTTTCGGCCACGATCAGCACCGGCTTCAGGTGGTGACCGATGGATTTGAAATGTTTCTTCTGCTCGTTGTTAAGCGCCATAATCTGACCCTGCGACTGGGAAACTGCCGGAAATACAGCGTGCCTGAGCTTGAGTGACAAGCAGTAAAGGTCGCCTGATGCGGCTCCCCCAACCTTATTGCCTGCTCTGGCTTCGCTTGCCGAGGTTCCGGACGGCTTCTGAAGTGTAAAAGCGGCGTAGTGTACCCGAGCGTGCTTGGGTGCGCCTAGCTAATCGCGACCGTTGAGCATGAGGTGGCTCGTTCCAAGACTAGTCGGCGTTGGCTGGGGCGATTCGATCATCTGGTTGGCCTTGTGATTTCCGATGTGACCCCAATATCAGAAAGGTGAGAGCTGCCGATCAGGCACGTACCCTGTGTTTGTGCGAGCTGGGGTTGGATCTGGCTGCACGGGTGTGACGTCCGGGTGGCGACTTCCTGATCAGGATTTCCAGGGTGAGGGCTCGAGGTCTGGTGCAAGCGGATGCGCGAGATGTTCGGCAGGGAACAGATGTGCAACCCCTGTCGTCGTGTAAGTGTTCGTGCGAGCAATACCTGCTCGCCCGTGGCTTTCGCCGGGCCTAGACTGAAATCTCGGGCATCTCCCCCGGTCGGATAGGTGGGTGTGGGCTCATAAAGGGTTACAGACGGCACCTGCAGGGGCAGGGGTTGTGTAGTAAGTTAGGCGGGTAATCAACCAGCCGTCATGCGGGGCGCGTTTCAGGACGAGGCTCGCTTCAGAGGGTAGCTAATTGAACGATATGGCAAAGAACCTGATCCTGTGGCTGATCATCGCGGCCGTCCTGGTCACCGTGATGAACAACTTCTCCAGCCCCAGTGAGTCCGGCAAGCTGAACTACTCCGAGTTCATCCAGCAGGTGCAGGAAGGTCGGGTCAAGCAGGTCACCGTGGATGGCTACATCATCAGTGGCAAGAATGCCGATGGCACCACCTTCGAGACCGTGCGTCCGGCCATCGAGGACCGCGGGTTGATCAAGGACCTGATCGACAACAACGTCGAGATCGTCGGCAAGCAGCCGGAGCGCCAGAGTATCTGGACCCAGCTGCTGGTAGCCAGCTTCCCGATCCTGGTGATCATCGCCGTATTCATGTTCTTCATGCGCCAGATGCAGGGTGGCGGCGGTGGCAAGGGCGGGCCGATGAGTTTCGGCAAGAGCAAGGCACGTCTGCTCTCGGAAGATCAGGTGAAGACCACCCTGGCTGACGTCGCCGGTTGCGACGAGGCCAAGGAGGAGGTTGGTGAACTGGTCGAGTTCCTCCGTGACCCGGGCAAGTTCCAGCGCCTGGGTGGTCGCATCCCGCGTGGCGTGTTGATGGTCGGCCCGCCCGGTACCGGCAAGACCTTGCTGGCCAAGGCGATCGCTGGCGAAGCCAAGGTGCCGTTCTTCACCATTTCCGGTTCCGATTTCGTCGAGATGTTCGTCGGTGTTGGTGCCAGTCGCGTGCGCGACATGTTCGAGCAGGCCAAGAAACACGCCCCCTGCATCATTTTCATCGACGAGATCGACGCTGTCGGTCGTCATCGTGGTGCCGGTCTCGGTGGTGGTCACGACGAGCGCGAACAGACCCTCAACCAGTTGCTGGTGGAGATGGACGGCTTCGAGATGAACGACGGCATCATCGTCATTGCCGCCACCAACCGTCCGGATGTGCTCGATCCTGCGCTGCTGCGTCCGGGTCGCTTCGATCGCCAGGTGGTGGTCGGTCTGCCGGATATCCGTGGTCGCGAACAGATCCTCAAGGTACACATGCGCAAGGTGCCGATCGGCGACAACGTCGAGCCGGCGGTAATTGCCCGCGGTACCCCGGGTTTCTCCGGTGCCGACCTGGCCAACCTAGTCAACGAGGCTTCGCTGTTCGCCGCGCGTGCGGGCAAGCGCCTGGTGGAGATGAAGGAGTTCGAGCTGGCCAAGGACAAGATCATGATGGGCGCCGAGCGCAAGTCCATGGTCATGTCCGAGAAGGAAAAGCTCAATACGGCCTTCCATGAGGCCGGCCATGCCATTGTCGGGCGTTTGGTGCCCGAACACGATCCGGTCTACAAGGTGTCGATCATTCCCCGTGGTCGCGCCCTGGGTGTGACCATGTTCCTGCCGGAAGAGGATCGCTACAGCCTGTCCAAGCGGGCGCTGACCAGTCAGATCTGCTCGCTGTTCGGTGGCCGTATCGCCGAGGAGATGACCCTGGGCTTTGATGGCGTGACCACGGGTGCGTCCAACGACATCATGCGTGCCACGCGTCTGGCACGGAACATGGTGACCAAGTGGGGCTTATCCGAGAAACTGGGCCCGCTGATGTACGCCGAAGAAGAAGGTGAAGTCTTCCTTGGGCGTAGTGCCGGTAGCCAGCATGCCAACGTGTCCGGAGAGACGGCCAAGCTCATCGATGACGAGGTGCGTAGCCTGATCGATGGCTGCTACGCCACTGCCAAGCGTCTGCTGGAAGAGAATCGCGACAAGCTGGATGCCATGGCTGATGCGCTGATGAAGTACGAAACCATCGATGCCGATCAGATCGACGACATCATGGCTGGCCGTACGCCGCGCGAGCCGCGCGATTGGCAGGATGGCTCGGGTACTCCGAGCGCTCCCAAGGAGCAGGCTGATCGCCCGGAAACCCCGATTGGCGGCCCGGCCGGCGAGCACTAAGGCGACCCATGACTGTTGCGCAATACCCAACCCGACTGCCTTGCGGCAGTCGGGTTCTTGATTTGTCCCGTCCGCAAGTGATGGGGATTCTGAATGTCACCCCCGATTCCTTTTCCGATGGTGGTCGTTTCGCTGCGCGCGACGCGGCATTGCGCCATGCGGCGGCGATGGTTGCGGCTGGAGCGACGCTGATCGATGTCGGCGGTGAGTCGACCCGTCCGGGCGCGCGTCCGGTCTCTCCGGTGGAGGAGCTGGGGCGGGTGGCGCCGGTGGTTGAGGCCATCGCCGCCGAGCTGGATGTGGTCATTTCCCTGGATACCTCGACTCCGGCAGTCATGCGTGAGGGGGCTCGACTGGGTGCTGGGCTGATCAATGACGTACGCTCGCTGCGCCGTGATGGTGCGCTGGAGGCGGCTGTCGATACCGGTCTGCCGGTTTGCCTGATGCATATGCTGGGTGAGCCCGGCAGCATGCAGCAGAATCCGCAATACCGTGACGTGCTCGCCGAGGTGGCCGATTTTCTCGCGCAGCGCATGGTCGCCTGCGAGGTGGCCGGAATCCCGCGCGAACGGATCGTGCTGGACCCAGGCTTCGGTTTCGCCAAGACGCTGGCGCACAACCTGAGCCTGTTCAAGCATATGGAAGGGCTGCATGCCCTGGGGCGGCCTCTGCTGGTCGGGGTGTCGCGTAAAAGCATGATCGGGCAGGCGCTGGGGCGCGAGGTCGGTGAGCGCCTGTATGGTGGTCTGGCCTTGGCGGCATTGGCGGTCAGCAAGGGCGCCTGCATTCTGCGTGTACACGATGTCGCCGAGACGGTCGACGTGGTGCGCATGGTCGCGGCCGTGCAGATGGCGGAATAAGAATTAAGTGGAGTGATTATGAGCAGAAAGTATTTCGGCACCGACGGTATTCGTGGTCATGTCGGGCAGTTTCCCATTACTCCTGACTTCATGCTCAAGCTTGGCTGGGCGGCCGGCATGGCCTTCCGCAGGCAGGGCAAGTGCCGAATTCTGATCGGCAAGGACACGCGCATTTCCGGCTATATGTTCGAGTCGGCGCTGGAGGCCGGGCTGTCTGCGGCGGGGGCTGATGTCATGCTGCTCGGACCCATGCCGACGCCGGCCATTGCCTACCTGACCCGTACCTTTCAGGCGGAAGCAGGTATCGTCATCAGTGCATCGCACAATCCGCATTACGACAATGGCATCAAGTTCTTTTCGGGTAGTGGCACCAAGCTGCCGGATGAGGTCGAGCTGATGATCGAGGAATTGCTCGATCAGCCGATGACCGTGGTCGAGTCGGCGCAGCTGGGCAAGGTGTCGCGGATCAACGATGCCGCCGGTCGTTACATCGAGTTCTGCAAGAGCAGCGTGCCGACCAGTACCAGCTTCGCCGGGCTCAAGCTGGTCATCGATTGCGCCCATGGTGCGACCTACAAGGTGGCGCCGAGCGTGTTCCGCGAGCTCGGGGCGCAGGTTTCGACCCTGGCCGTTCAGCCCAATGGCCTCAACATCAATGACAATTGCGGCTCGACCCATGTCGAGGCGCTGCAGGCGGAGGTGCTGGCGCAGCAGGTCGACCTGGGTATCGCCTTCGATGGAGATGGCGATCGCGTATTGATGGTCGATCACGCCGGTGTGGTGGTCGATGGTGATGAGCTGCTGTTCATTATTGCGCGCGATCTGCAGGAGCGCGGCAAGCTGCAGGGTGGCGTGGTCGGTACGCTGATGAGCAATCTGGGCCTGGAGCTGGCATTGGCCGAGTTGGGTATCCCGTTCTCCCGGGCCAAGGTCGGTGATCGCTATGTGATGGCTGATCTGCAGGAGCGTGACTGGCAGCTGGGTGGCGAGAACTCCGGGCATGTCGTGTGTTTCCAGCACACCACCACCGGCGATGCCATCATTGCCGCGTTGCAGGTGCTGCTGGCGTTGCGGCGCAATGGCCAGAGCCTGGCCGAGGCGCGTCAGGCCTTGCGCAAGTGTCCGCAGGTGCTGATCAATGTGCGTTTTGCCGGTGGTGCCGATCCGCTCGAGCATCCGGCGGTCAAGGATGCCTGTGCGCGAGTGACCGAGCGCATGGCAGGACGCGGTCGCGTGCTGTTGCGCAAGTCCGGCACCGAGCCGCTGGTGCGGGTGATGGTGGAGGGCGAGGATGGGGCTCAGGTGCGTAGCTATGCCGAGGAATTGGCGAAAGTCGTCACCGAAGTCTGCGCCTGATTGGCTTGCCAGTGCTGGAGCTCTTGGGTAACATCTGCGCCCACTTTGATCGACGAGGTATGGCATGCGTCGCCCCCTGGTAGCTGGTAACTGGAAAATGCACGGTACCCGCGCCAGCGTCGCAGAGCTGATCAAGGGCCTTCGTCAGTTGGCTCTGCCTACCGGTGTAGAAGTGGCGGTATTGCCGCCCTGTCTCTACATCAACCAGGTGATTGCCGGGTTGGAAGGTAAATCGATCGCCGTTGGCGCGCAGAACTGCGCGGTTGAGCCCATGCAGGGGGCGCTGACGGGTGAGGTGGCGCCAAGCCAGTTGGCGGATGCGGGTTGTTCGCTGGTGCTGGTTGGGCATTCCGAGCGTCGCCAGATTCTGGGTGAGCGTGACGATATACTCAGTCGCAAGTTTGCTGCAGCGCAGTCCTGTGGTTTGGTGCCTGTGCTGTGTGTGGGTGAGACGCTGGAGCAGCGTCAGGCTGGCAAGACCCTTGAGGTGGTTGCCGCTCAGCTGGGTAGTGTGATTGAAGAATTGGGTGTGGGTGCATTTGCCCGTGCCGTTGTGGCGTATGAGCCGGTCTGGGCCATTGGTACCGGGCTGACGGCTTCGCCGCAGCAGGCGCAGGAAGTGCATGCAGCCATACGTGCGCAGCTGGAGGCGGAAAATGCCGAGGTGGCGCGCGGAGTGCGGATTATTTACGGCGGCAGCGTGAAAGCGGTCAATGCAGCTGAACTGTTCGGCATGCCGGATATCGATGGGGGGCTCGTTGGTGGGGCCTCTCTGAACGCGGACGAGTTTGGCGCGATCTGTCGCGCGGCAGGAAACTGAAAATGCTGGAAACAGTCGTAATTGTTGTGCATCTGCTGGTTGCCATTGGCGTGGTTGCGCTGGTGCTGTTGCAGCAGGGCAAGGGTGCGGATGCTGGCGCCTCGTTTGGTGCGGGTGCTTCGGCAACTGTATTCGGTAGCCAGGGTTCGGCTACCTTTCTGAGCCGCTTTACTGGTATACTCGCTGCAACTTTTTTCATTACCAGCTTGGGTTTAGCGTTTTTTGCTAAAGAAAAGTCTGATATGCTGACGCAAGCAGGTTTGCCGGATCCGGCAGTGCTTGAAGTGCAACAGGAAAAGCCGGCCGTCGAAGACGTCCCGGTGCTCGAAGGCCAGGTGCCGGCAGTTGAAGCAACTGACGTGCCGAAGGCTCCAGAGCAAAAGTAACACCCGTTTTTGCCGAGGTGGTGGAATTGGTAGACACGCTACCTTGAGGTGGTAGTGGCCATAGGCTGTAGGGGTTCGAGTCCCCTCCTCGGTACCAAATCAAGAAGGCCCGCTTTATGCGGGCCTTCTTGTTGCTGGGAGTTCGGTTGACCCTGAAGGGGTATCGGTCGTATACTTCCGCCCCAGCTTTGGCGCGGGGTGGAGCAGTCTGGTAGCTCGTCGGGCTCATAACCCGAAGGTCGTTGGTTCAAATCCAGCCCCCGCAACCAGTATTCGAGAAGCCCCTTTTCAGGGGCTTTTTGCTAGCTGGACAGTCCGCCGCCAGTGTTTCTGAGTGGCTTGATGATGGGCGTTTCGCCCATTTTTTATTTGTACGACATGCACGGAGGGGTTCAGGTGTCGAGCAAGCTAGAGCAGTTGCAGGCCTTGTTGGCCCCGGTAGTGGAGTCGCTTGGCTACGAGTGCTGGGGTGTCGAGTTCCTGTCTCAGGGTCGGCATTCTCTGCTGCGGGTCTACATCGATCAGCCCGATGGTGTGCTGGTCGAAGATTGCGAAAAGGTCAGCCGACAGATCAGCGGTGTGCTGGATGTGGAAGACCCGATCGCCAGTGAATACACCCTCGAGGTTTCATCGCCCGGCATGGACCGGCCGCTGTTTAGCCTCGAGCAGTTCGCCAAGCACGTTGGCGAGCAGGTGAAAATCAAGTTGCGTTCGCCATTCGATGGCCGGCGCAACTTCCAAGGCCTTCTCCGCGGTGTGGAAGAGCAGGACGTGGTGGTGCTGGTGGATGATCACGAATACCTGTTGCCGATCGACCTGATCGACAAGGCCAACATTATCCCCCGTTTTGACTGAGGCGCGGATCCCGCGGAGTACGCGGATTGCGCAGTTGGCGCGGATTGCGTGGATCCAATGGATTGCGAAAGGCGAGGCGTACGATGAGTAAAGAAGTACTGCTGGTTGTAGAGTCGGTATCCAACGAAAAAGGCGTACCGGCCAGTGTAATTTTTGAAGCGCTGGAGCTGGCTCTGGCGACAGCGACCAAGAAGCGTTTTGACGACGAGGTCGAGTTGCGTGTGGAGATCAATCGCCACACCGGCAACTATGAAACTTTCCGCTGCTGGAATGTGGTCGAAGAAGACGACCTGGAAAACCCGGCGGCCGAACTGACCGTCGAACAGGCCCAAGAGCAGAAGCCGGGCGCCAAGGTCGGTGACATCGTTGAAGAGCCGGTCGAGTCGATCGAGTTCGGTCGTATCGCCGCACAAACCGCCAAGCAGGTCATCGTGCAGAAAGTGCGCGAGGCCGAGCGTGCTCAGGTGGTGGATGCGTACCGCGAGCGCGTGGGCGAGATCATCTCCGGTACCGTAAAGAAGGTTACCCGCGACAGCGTGATCGTCGACTTGGGCAACAATGCCGAGGCCCTGCTGGCCCGCGAAGACATCATCCCGCGCGAAACCTTCCGTGTCGGTGCGCGTCTGCGTGCCCTGCTCAAGGAAATCCGCACCGAGAACCGCGGCCCGCAACTGATCCTGTCGCGCACCGCGCCGCAGATGCTGATCGAGCTGTTCCGCATCGAAGTGCCGGAAATCGCCGAGGAACTGATCGAAGTGATGGCCGCCTCCCGTGACCCGGGTTCGCGCGCCAAGATCGCGGTGCGTTCCAAGGACAAGCGCATCGACCCGCAAGGCGCCTGCATCGGCATGCGCGGTTCGCGCGTGCAGGCCGTTTCCGGCGAGCTGGGTGGTGAGCGTGTGGACATCGTGCTGTGGGACGAGAACGTCGCCCAGTTCGTGATCAACGCCATGGCTCCGGCCGAAGTGGCGGCGATCATCGTCGACGAAGATGCCCATGCCATGGACATCGCCGTCGGTGAGGACAATCTCGCTCAGGCCATCGGTCGTGGCGGTCAGAATGTGCGCCTGGCCAGTCAGCTGACCGGCTGGACCCTCAACGTGATGACCGAGGCGGACATCCAGGCCAAGCAGCAGGCCGAGACCGGCGACATCCTGCAGGACTTCATCAACGAGCTGGAAGTCGATGAAGAACTGGCCCAGGTGCTGGTCGAGGAAGGCTTCACCAGCCTGGAAGAAATCGCCTACGTACCGATGGAAGAGATGCTCAGCATCGATGGCTTCGACGAGGACATCGTCAATGAGCTGCGCGCTCGCGCCAAAGATCGCCTGCTGACCAAGGCCATCGCCAACGAAGAGAAGTTGGCCGACGCCCAGCCTGCCGAGGACCTGCTGTCCCTGGAAGGCATGGACAAGGGCCTGGCGCAAGAACTGGCAGTACGTGGCGTAGTTACCCGCGAAGACCTGGCCGAGCAGTCGATCGACGACTTGCTCGACATCGACGGCATCGACGAAGAGCGTGCCGGCAAGCTGATCATGGCCGCCCGAGCCCATTGGTTCGAGTAAGTTTTACGGCCTGAGGAGAGAAGTGCATGACGCAAGTCACGGTGAAAGAACTGGCCCAAGTGGTCGACACACCGGTAGAGCGCCTGCTGCTGCAGATGCGTGAGGCGGGTCTGCCGCACACCAGTGCCGAGCAAGTTGTGACCGACAACGAGAAGCAAGCCCTGCTTGCCCATCTCAAGAGCAGCCACGGCGAGAAACTGGAAGAGCCGCGCAAGATTACTTTGCAGCGCAAGACCACCACTACCCTGAAGGTTGCCGGTAGCAAGACCATCAGTGTGGAAGTGCGCAAGAAAAAAACCTACGTCAAGCGCAGCCCTGACGAGATCGAGGCGGAGAAGCAGCGCGAGCTGGCAGAGCAGCGCGCGGCCGAAGAGGCTGCCCGCCTGAAGGCCGAGCAGGAAGCCGCTCGCCGCGCCGAAGAAGAGGCGCGCAAGCAGCCGACCGCCAGCGCCAAGCCGGCCGAAGCCGCCAGCGAAGCTGCTGTCGCTGCGGTTGCCGCTCCGCTGGACGTGGCGCCGGTGCTGGATGCCGCCGCTGCCGAGCGCAAGAAAGAAGAACAGCGTCGCCCGGAAAAGGCGCGCAGCGACGATGCCGAGCGTCGTGGTGGTGACCGCAAGACCACCCAGCACCGCCCTTCCGTCAAGGAAAAGGCTCCTGCCCCGCGTGTTGCACCGCGCACCGTCGACGAGGAAACCGATGGTTTCCGTCGTGGCGGTCGTGGCAAGGGCAAGCTGAAGAAGCGTAATCAGCACGGGTTCCAGAGCCCGACAGGACCGGTAGTGCGCGAAGTATCGATTGGCGAGACCATCACTGTGGGCGAACTGTCCCAGCAGATGTCGGTCAAGGCTGCCGAAGTCATCAAGTTCATGTTCAAGATGGGCACCCCGGTGACCATCAACCAGGTGCTGGATCAGGAAACTGCCCAGCTGATCGCCGAAGAGCTGGGCCACAAGGTCAAGCTGGTCAGCGACAACGCCCTGGAAGATCAACTGGCCGAATCGCTGCGCTTCGAAGGTGAATCCTTCCATCGCGCGCCGGTAGTGACCGTCATGGGTCACGTCGACCATGGCAAGACCTCGCTGCTCGACTACATTCGTCGCGCCAAGGTCGCCGCCGGCGAAGCCGGTGGCATCACCCAGCATATCGGTGCCTACCACGTCGAAACCGACCGCGGCATGGTCACCTTCCTCGACACTCCCGGTCACGCCGCGTTTACTCAGATGCGTGCCCGTGGTGCCAAGGCGACCGACATCGTCATCCTGGTGGTGGCTGCGGACGACGGCGTGATGCCGCAGACCCAGGAAGCCGTACAGCATGCGAAAGCCGCTGGCGTGCCGATCGTGGTCGCGGTGAACAAGATCGACAAGCCCGATGCCAACCCGGACAACATCAAGAACGGTCTCGCCGCGCTGGATGTGATTCCGGAAGAGTGGGGCGGTGATGCGCCGTTCGTGCACGTTTCCGCCAAGGTCGGTACCGGCGTCGACGAACTGCTCGAAGCCGTACTGCTGCAGGCCGAAGTTCTCGAACTGAAAGCCACGCCGTCGGCCCCGGGCCGTGGTGTGGTGGTCGAGTCCCGTCTGGACAAGGGCCGTGGCCCGGTAGCGACCGTGCTGGTTCAGGACGGTACTCTGCGCCAGGGCGACATGGTCCTGGTCGGCGTCAACTATGGCCGCGTGCGCGCCATGCTCGACGAGAACGGCAAGCCGATCAAGGAAGCCGGTCCGTCGATCCCGGTCGAGATTCTCGGCCTGGATGGCACGCCGGATGCCGGTGACGAGATGATGGTCGTGGCCGACGAGAAGAAGGCCCGCGAAGTCGCCCTGTTCCGCCAAGGCAAGTTCCGCGAGGTCAAACTGGCTCGCGCGCATGCCGGCAAGCTGGAAAACATCTTCGAGAACATGGGCCAGGAAGAGAAGAAGACGCTCAACATCGTCCTCAAATCCGACGTCCGTGGTTCGCTGGAAGCGCTGCAGGGTTCGCTCGGCAGCCTGGGCAACGACGAGGTGCAAGTGCGTGTGGTCGGGGGCGGCGTCGGTGGTATCACCGAGTCCGATGCCAACCTGGCGCTGGCATCGAATGCGGTGATTTTCGGCTTCAACGTGCGTGCCGATGCCGGTGCGCGCAAGATCGTCGAGGCCGAAGGCCTGGATATGCGTTACTACAACGTGATCTACGACATCATCGATGACGTCAAGAAAGCCCTGACCGGCATGCTCGGCAGCGATGTCCGCGAGAACATCCTGGGTATCGCCGAAGTGCGTGACGTGTTCCGTTCGCCGAAGTTCGGTGCGGTCGCCGGTTGCATGGTGGTCGAGGGTGTCGTGCACCGTAACCGTCCGATCCGCGTACTGCGTGAAGACGTGGTGATCTTCGAGGGCGAGCTGGAATCCCTGCGCCGCTTCAAGGACGACATGTCCGAAGTGCGGGCCGGCATGGAGTGCGGTATCGCGGTGAAGAGCTACAACGACGTCAAGGTCGGTGACAAGATCGAAGTGTTCGAGAAGGTCCAGGTGGCTCGTACGCTCTAGAGCGGACTCGGGGCTAGCGAGCTAGAGCGAGACAAGGCGAAAGCAGCCGAAGAAGCGCAGTTTACGAGTTGTAAATGAGCATTCTGAGGCTGCTTTTAACGCAGTATCGCCGACGCGCAGCAGACCCGAAAACGAGTTGCAACACGCAACGCCCGGCCCCGCATGCGCGGCCGGGCGTTTGCCGCTTTTGTACCCGCTGGCGCTGCCGGCGGGAGAGGTAAGAAAATGGCCAAGATATACAGCCGTACCCAGCGTATCGGCGACCAGATCCAGCGCGAGCTGGCGCAGATGATCCCGCGCGAGGTCAAGGACCCGCGCCTGGGCTTCGTCACCGTCACTGCCGTGGACGTCAGTCGCGATGTTGGTCACGCCAAGATTTTCATCACCGTGATGGGCGAGAACGACGCCGACAAGATCAAGCAGAACGTGCGCGTACTGAATGACGCCGCCGGCTACCTGCGCATGCTGCTGGGCAAGGCGATGAAGCTGCGCAGCGTGCCGCAGCTGCATTTCCACTATGACGAAAGCATCTCTCGCGGTGTGCACCTGTCCACGTTGATCGAACGTGCCGTCGCCGAAGACAGCAAGCATCAGGACGATTGAGCGTGGCCCAGGTCAAACGTATTCGCCGCAAGGTTGACGGCATCATCCTGCTCGACAAGCCCTATGGCTTCAGCTCCAACGCCGCGCTGCAGAAGGTGCGCTGGCTGCTCAATGCCGAAAAGGCCGGGCACACCGGCAGCCTCGATCCGCTGGCCACCGGCGTGCTGCCGCTGTGCTTTGGCGAGGCGACCAAGTTCTCCCAGTACCTGCTGGACGCCGACAAGGGCTACGAGACCCTGGCCCAGCTGGGCGTGACCACCACCACCGGCGATGCCGAGGGTGAGGTGCTCGAGCGTTGCCAAGTGACCGTTGGTCGGGATGATGTCGAGGCGCTGCTGCCGCGTTTTCGCGGGGAAATCAGCCAGGTGCCGCCGATGTACTCGGCCCTGAAGAAGGATGGCCAGCCCTTGTACAAGCTGGCGCGGGCCGGTGAAGTAGTGGAGCGCGAGGCGCGTTCTGTTACTATTGCGCGCCTGGAACTGCTCAGCCTCGAAGAGTCGAAGCTGAGACTGAGCGTGGCCTGCAGCAAGGGTACCTATATCCGTACCCTGGTCGAGGATCTTGGCCAGCTGCTCGGTTGTGGCGCCCATGTTGCCGAATTGCGCCGTACCCAGGCCGGGCCGTTCAATCTGGCGCAGACGGTCACCCTGGAAGAGCTGGAAGCAGCCCATGCCGAGGGCGGCAACGAGGCACTGGACTGCTTCCTGCTTCCGGCGGACAGCGGCTTGCAGCACTGGCCGCTGGTGCATTTTTCCGAGCACAGCGCCTATTACTGGCTGCATGGCCAGCCGGTACGCGCCCCGGATGCACCGAAGTTCGGTATGGTGCGGGTACAGGATCACAATGGTCGCTTCATCGGCATCGGTGAAGTGAGCGAAGACGGGCGCATCGCGCCGCGTCGACTGATTCGGTCGGAATGACCGAAACCGCCAGCGGATTCGTGCGCTGGCGGTGAAACACAGGCGGATTTATCCGCATGCAAGCGTCAGCGGATTTACCCGCTGGCGTACGAGGATGGCTGTCAACAGGCATGGTCACTCCTCACTTTTTAATACAGGGAATAGTCCCTGGCCTGTTCACTCTAGGAGCCCATTACCATGGCACTGAGCGTTGAAGAAAAAGCCCAAATCGTAACCGACTACAAGCAAGCTGAAGGCGATACCGGTAGCCCGGAAGTGCAGGTTGCCCTGCTGACCGCCAACATCAACAAGCTGCAAGGCCACTTCAAGGCCAACGGCAAGGACCACCACTCCCGTCGTGGCCTGATCCGTATGGTTAACCAGCGTCGCAAGCTGCTGGACTACCTGAAGGGTAAAGACGTATCGCGTTACAGCGCCCTGATCGGTCGCCTGGGTCTGCGTCGTTAAGACGTACCCCTGAAGTGAGAAGCTGGAAGTCGCAAGTCGCAGTCGGTCTGACCGTCTGAGGTTTGGGGCTTCCAGCTTCTGGCTTTCTGCACAAGGGTATTTAAAGCCCGTTCACAAACCGGTTCCGCCGAGCCGAGTTGCGAACAGACTTTAAGAGGGTCAACCCCTCGCACCACCAGTTTCCCCAAGGCAACAATAGAGAAGGAAAAAACCGTGAACCCGGTAATCAAGAAGTTCCAGTTCGGTCAGTCGACCGTTACCCTCGAGACTGGCCGTATCGCCCGTCAGGCCTCCGGCGCCGTGCTGGTCACCGTTGACGACGACGTCACCGTACTGGTCGCCGTAACCGGCGCCAAGACCGCCGACCCGAGCAAAGGCTTCTTCCCGCTGTCCGTGCACTACCAGGAGAAAACCTACGCCGCGGGCAAGATCCCCGGTGGTTTCTTCAAGCGTGAAGCGCGTCCTTCGGAAAAAGAAACCCTGACCTCGCGCCTGATCGACCGTCCGATCCGTCCGCTGTTCCCGGAAGGCTTCCAGAACGAAGTGCAGGTCATCTGCACCGTGGTTTCCACCAGCAAGAAGACCGATCCGGACATCGCTGCGATGATCGGTACCTCGGCTGCCCTGGCCATCTCCGGCATCCCGTTCAACGGCCCGATCGGTGCCGCGCGCGTCGCCTTCCACCCGGAAACCGGCTACCTGCTAAACCCGACCTACGAGCAGCTCAAGGCTTCCAGCCTGGACATGGTCGTGGCCGGCACCAAGGACGCCGTGCTGATGGTTGAATCGGAAGCCAAAGAGCTGACCGAAGACCAGATGCTGGGCGCCGTACTGTTCGCCCACGACGAATTCCAGGCCGTGATCCAGGCCGTTACCGAGCTGGCCGCCGAAGCGGGCAAGCCGACCTGGGACTGGCAGCCGAAAGCGGAAAATACTGCGCTGCTCAATGCCATCCGCAGCGAGTTCGGCGACGAAATCTCCAAGGCCTATACCATCATCATCAAGCAGGACCGCTACGCGCGTCTGGGCGAGCTGAAGGATCAGGTGGTGGCCAAGTTCTCCGGTGAAGAAGGTCAGCCTTCTGCCGGCGAAGTCAAAGACGCCTTCGGCGAAATCGAATACCGTACCGTGCGCGAGAACATCGTCAACGGCAAACCGCGTATCGATGGGCGTGACACCCGTACCGTACGTGGCCTGAACATCGAAGTCGGCGTTCTGGACAAGACCCACGGTTCGGCGCTGTTCACCCGTGGCGAAACCCAGGCCCTGGTGGTTGCCACCCTCGGCACCGCGCGTGACGCACAGCTGCTCGACACCCTGGAAGGCGAGAAGAAAGACCCCTTCATGCTGCACTACAACTTCCCGCCGTACTCGGTCGGTGAGTGTGGTCGCATGGGCGCTACCGGTCGCCGCGAAATCGGCCACGGCCGTCTGGCCCGTCGTTCGGTGCAGGCCATGCTGCCGGCCGCCGACGTGTTCCCGTACACCATTCGCGTGGTCTCGGAAATCACCGAATCCAACGGTTCGTCCTCGATGGCTTCCGTCTGCGGCGCTTCCCTGGCCCTGATGGACGCCGGTGTGCCGATGAAGGCGCCGGTTGCCGGTATCGCCATGGGTCTGGTCAAGGAAGGCGAGAAGTTCGCCGTTCTGACCGACATCCTCGGCGACGAAGACCACCTGGGTGACATGGACTTCAAGGTGGCCGGTACCGCCAATGGCGTCACCGCACTGCAGATGGACATCAAGATCCAGGGCATCACCGAAGAGATCATGGAAATCGCCCTGGGCCAGGCCCTGGAAGCGCGCCTGAACATCCTCGGCCAGATGAACCAGGTCATTGCCCAATCCCGTAGCGAACTGTCGGCCAACGCGCCGACCATGATCGCCATGAAGATCGACCAGGACAAAATCCGCGACGTCATCGGCAAGGGTGGCGCGACCATCCGTGGTATCTGCGAAGAGACCAAGGCCTCGATCGACATCGAAGACGACGGCTCGATCAAGATCTTCGGCGAAACCAAGGAAGCGGCCGAGGCCGCGCGTCAGCGCGTACTGGGCATCACCGCGGAAGCCGAAATCGGCAAGATCTACCTCGGCAAGGTCGAGCGCATCGTCGACTTCGGCGCCTTCGTCAACATCCTGCCGGGCAAGGACGGCCTGGTGCACATCTCCATGCTCAGCGATGCGCGTGTCGAGAAGGTCACCGACGTGCTGAAGGAAGGTCAGGAAGTCGAAGTACTGGTACTGGACGTGGACAACCGCGGCCGTATCAAGCTGTCGATCAAGGATGTCGCTGCGGCCAAGGCCTCGGGCGTCTAAGTCCGAAGCATCTGCAGTAAAGAGGAGGGCCCGCTTGCGGGCCCTCTTTTTTTGCCCGGGATTTGCCCGGACAATGGCGCTTCAAGCCGTATCGACAAGGATGTTTGGCCATGGATATCACCCACTGCCGCTACCACCCCACGCAGCCGGCCACCTGGCAGTGCGTGCCGTGCCAGCGGGATTTCGGCGACTGCTGCATCCCGCTGAATGCCGAGGCCCCCGAGCAGCAACCGGTCTGCCCCCTGTGTCGCGGCAAGCTGGCCTTTCTCGGCGCGGCCAATAGCGCGCAACCCTTCTGGGAGCGTATCCCGCAATTCTTTCTCTACGGCTTGCAGACCGGGCCGTTGCTGTTCGCCGTGGTGCTGGCCCTGGCCAGCCTGTTCATGCCGGGCTGGAAGCTGCTCTGGCTGGCGCTGTTCTGCGTGGCCTGCAAGTACCTGCAAACGGTGATCGAGAGTGCCAGCCAGGGTGGCCGCGAGGCTCCCGCGTTGCGCACCGCATTCGATATCGAGGGTTTCGGCCTGTTCTGGCGCCTGCTGGTGATCTTCTTCATCGCCTTCGCCGCCCAGTGGCTGGCCGCCGATTTCGACAGCGAGGCACTGTTCTGGGCGGTCAGCCTGGGCGTGCAGCTGCTGATTCCGGCCTGCATCATCCGCTTGGCGCTGGACAAGACCCTGGGCGCGGCGCTCAGTCCGGACGAGGTCGGCCAGGTGATCAAGGCCATGGGTTGGCGTTACCTGATCCTCTGGGTGTTCCTGTTCATCCTCTGGCAGTCGCCGGACTGGGTCACCTACATGCTTTCGAACGGCTTGCCGAGAGTGGTGCTGCTGCCGATTGCCGCCTTGCTGTTCGGTTATTTCAGCGTGGTGATGTGCGCCATGATGGGTTATGCGGTGTTCCAGTATCAGGGCGCGCTAGGCTTTGCCGTGGCCGAGGAGGGTGCCAGTGCCGGTTTTCCGGCCGAGGAGTACCAGCGCCGGCGTGCTCTGGCCGAGGCCGAAGTGCGGCTCAAGGAGGGGCAGAGCGGGCCGGCCCTGGAGGTGCTGACCCAGGCGCTGGAGCGCATGCCCGACGACCTCAAGCTCAACGAGCGCTTCCATCAGCTGCTCTATAGCCTCAACGCCCGCGAGCGCTGCCTGCGCCATCTGGCCCATTACCTGCCCTTGGCCGCCCGCTCGAACCCGGCCCAGGCCGCCACGGCGCTGCTCAATGCGCGCCAGCTGCAGGCCGATTACCTGCCGGACGATGCCCAGACCTGCGAGCGGCTGGCCCAGGCGCTGATCGAGCGGCACAAGGTTCGCGAGGGCCTGAGCCTGCTGCGCAACCTGCACCAGCGTTTCCCCGACTACCCGTTCATGCCCCGCGCCTATCTGCTGGCTGCGCGTGCTTTTGCCGAGGGGCTGGGGCAACTGGAGCCGGCGCAGAAGCTGCTGGCCTTCATCCGTGCCCGTTACCCGCAGTCGCCGTTGCTGGGCGAGATAGCCGTGCTGGAGACGACCATTGCGCGTTTGGCCGAGCGCAGCTGAGGCGGCTGGCGCCGCTTAGCGCGCCAGATGCTGCTGGTAGATCGTCAGCTGGCGGGTCTGCTCGGCTTCCGGGAAGGCCTGGCGCAGGAAGCGGCTCAGCTCGCCGACCCCGTGCAGGTCCTGGCGCTGGCCGAGCTGGCGAGCCAGTTGCAGGGTCAGCAGCGGGAACTGCTGCGGCAGTTGCGCGCTGCGGCTCAGGCGGCGCCAGGCGCCCAGCGCGCGTTGCCCCTCGCCGGCGCGGATCAGCGGGGCAAGCAGGTGCAGTTGCACGGCCGGGTGCTGCAACAGGCGCTGCTCGGCCTCGCCGCTGTCGTCGGCGATGCGGCGCAGCAGGGTCAGGCTGTCGCCGTGCTCGGCCAGGGCGAACAGCTGCTTGAGCACGGCGCCGAGCAGGACCTTGTCCTGGCGCCCGCGGGCCACCGCATACAGCCGCTCCAGCAGCGCGATGCGGCCAGGGTAACGGGCCAGCAGGTCCGGGCCGCGGGCGGCGGCCTGGTCCAGGGCGAACTGGCCGATCAGCTGGTCGAGGGCGGCCAGCTCGCGCTTGAACGGCGCGTCCGGGTCTTCCTTGTGCAAGTAGGCCTCGTCGATCTTGAGCCGGCCGCCCAGGCGCGGCAGCCACACGGCGAGGAAGCCGGCCGCGAGGCCACCGAGGTGGGCGTAGTAGTTGGTGTTGCCCTCGGCCAGCAGCAGGCCGTACAGCTCCTTGCCCATCCACACCGGCAGGATCCACAGCGCTGGCGCCTTGAAGTAGCCGAACAGCGGGCCGAGCCAGTAGAAGAAGTTGATCTTGCGCAGGCCGTAGACGCCGATGTACATGCCCATCAGCCCGGAAATGGCGCCGGAGGCGCCGACGCCGCTGACCCAGACCGGGTCCACGGCCCACCAGAGCAGGTGCGAGGCGACGCCGCTGAGCAGGTACAGGCCCAGATACAGCGCACGGCCCAGGGCGATTTCCAGGGCGAAACCGAAGATGAACAGGAACAGCATGTTGCCCAGCAGGTGCTCGAAGCTGCCGTGCAGGAACATGGCGCCGAACAGGCCTTCAACCGTGAACCTGGCCGGGATAAAGCCGAAGCGCATGCTGCTGAGCTGGTTGCGCGCGGCTTCGGCTTGCTGGCGTGCCGCTTGCCAGGTGCTGTCGGCCCGGTAGTCGGCGCGCTGATGCAGACCATGCTCGAACTCCAGGTCATGCAGGATCAGTGCAGCCAGGTCCTGGCGGCGCATGCCGTCGAGATACTCGCGGCTGTCCTGATCCAGCTCCCGGCGCTGGCTGAAGTCCTCGGTGAACAGTGTCCGCTCGCGATTGAGCAGGCCGCCGTCCAGGTAGGCATGGACGGCGATCTCCTGGCGTTCGTCGTCACCGCCCTGGTAGGCGAAGTAGATCAGCGTGTTGAGCAGGATCAGCAGCAGGGTGATGACCGGTGGGCGTTTCCAGTCCAGCGGGTGTTCGGCGGGAATGATGAGCATTGGTTACTTCCATGTAGCCGGCGGCTGGCAGTTATTGGCCGCGTTTGCTTTCGATCTTGACCAGGCGATTGCCTTGCAGGCGCAGGTAGTAATACATGCCGTTCTTCGGCCCGTAGATCCACTCTTCCACCAACACTTCCTGGGTGAAGCCGTAATAGTCGGTCACTTCGCGGTAGCCTAGGTTGTCCCGGCTGACGGGAGTGCCGCACTTGGCCTCCACTTCGCTGGCTAGGTCATCGAGGCTGATCAGATTGCTACCGCAGCGCAGGGTCGAGCCGGCCTGGGCGGTGGCGCAGCACAGCGAGAGCAGCAGGGAAGTGGCGAGGGGCTTGAGCATCGAAGGGATCGCGGCGCGGGGCTATGGGCGGCAGCCTACACCGCCGCCGGCCGGCTGTCAGCGGCTGCGCCGGGTTTCGATGCGGATCAGCCGGTTGCCCTCGAAGGTGAGGATGCTGAGCATGCCGTTGGTGGGCCCGTAGACCCACTCCTCGATCTTGAATTCGCGCCGGTCATAGCCGCTCAGGGTGTAGCCGACCAAGTCGCGGTGCGCCGGCGCGCCACATTTCTGCTCGACCTCGAAGGCGCGGTCGCCTTCGCTGATCAGATGCGTACCGCAGCGCATGGTGGTTGCCTGGGCCGGGCTGCTGAGCAGCAGCGCCAGGGCCAGGCCGGCGACGTAGCGCTGCATCACTGGCTCCCCAAGTGCAGGGCGGTGGCGACCTTGCCGTCGGCCAGGGCCTGGCTGCTGGCGACGTCGAGCAGGTAGACCCGCTGGTCCTCCAGGCCGCCGCGTTCGACCAGGTAGTCCTTGATGCTGGCGGCGCGGGCCTGGGCCAGCTGGCGCAGGAGCAGGTCGCTCTGCGCCCAGGATTGCAGCACGGCCTGCTGCAGCTTCAGGGTGCGTTCTTCGTCCGGCAGTTCTTTCCATTCGGCCGGGGGCTGCTGCTTTAGGCGCGCGCGGTAGATGCCTTCGAGCAGCACGGCCTGGTCGTCCTCGGCCACCACCAGTTCGCTGGGGTCGGCCGGTACCTTGTCGCCGCGGCGCTGGAGGATCTTGTACCAGGTGTTCTGGTACTCGCGCTCCAGGCGTTGGGCGGCGAGCGGCGGGCCGTCGCTGCTCTGGGCGCTCATGCCCTCGACTTCCAGGCGCAGCACCGGGCGCTCCTTGAGGGCCGCGGCCAGGGTATCCAGGGATTTCTGCGCGGCGCCGTCCAGCTCGCTGCTGCCGGCGGCGAACTGCACCTGGCTGAGGTCGCTGTCGCTGCCGCCGACCAGCCCGGCGATGAAGTTGAACGGCGCCTGCGCGGCGCGCAGCACCAGGTTGCGCAGGGTCTGCCAGACGATCGGCATGACGCTGAACTGCGGGTTGTTGAGGTCGCCCTGCACCGGCAGCTGGATGTCGATATTGCCGTTGGTGTCCTTGAGCAGGGCCACGGCCAGGCGGATCGGCAGATCCACGGCGTCCTTGCTGTCGACCTGCTCGCCGAGCTGCAGGTCTTCCAGCAGCAGCTTGTTGTCGGCAGTCAGCAGGCCCTTCTCGATCTGGTAGTGCAGGTCGAGGTTGAGCCGGCCCTTGCGGATGCGGTAGCCGGCGAACTTGCCGGAGTAGGGGGTGAGGGTGGTCAGCTCGACATTCTTGAAGCTGGTGGCGATATCCAGGCTGTTCATCGGGTCGAAGGGGGTCAGCTTGCCCTTGATGCTGACCGGCGCGTACTTGTCGACCTTGCCCGCGATGTTCACGTTGGCGGCTTGCGGGCTCTGGTTGTCGAGGGTGCCGATCTTGCCGTTGAGTTGCTGGATGGCGGTGGCAAAGTTGGGCATCAGGCTGAAGTCGGCGAAGTTGGCCGAACCGTCCTGGATGTCGATGCCGCCGATGCGGATCGGCAGCGGCTTGGCGGCGGGCTCGGCCGCGGCGGCCTTGGCGCCGCTCGGCTCGGCCTGCGGGATCAGCAGGTCGTTGACGTTGGTGGTGCGGTCTTCGTTGATGATGAAGCGGGCATAGGGCTGCTGCAGGTTGACCTGCTGGATGCCCAGGCCTTCGCCGTGGCGGTAGTCGAGGCCTTCCACCTGCAGCAGCTGCCATTTGAGGAAGTCGCGCTCCTTGAGGGTATCCAGGGTGTGCAGCTGGTTGACCTCGGCCCGGCCGCCGATGGCGAAGGCCAGCGGTTCGAGGCTTTTCAGGTCGACCGCTAGGTCGCTGCCGAGCAGACCGCTGCGCAGTTCCAGGCGGATGAAGGGGCTGATATAGGCTTGCGCCAGGCGCAGGTCGATATCGCGGGTGGTCACTTGCAGCTGGGCGCTGAGCGGCGTCAGCTGGACCTTGCCGGCGGCCGTCAGCTGGCCGTTCTGGTTCAGGCCGGTGTCCAGCTTGAGGGCGAAGGGCGAGGTGCCCTGGCTGTCGAAGTCGCTCAGATCGAGGTTGAGCGGGCCGAGGTCGAGCTTGACCTCCTGCGCCGGCGCGCGGTCGGCCAGGTGGATCCGGTAGTCGCGCAGCTGCAGGTCGCGCAGGCTCACCTGCCAGGGTTTGCCCGGTTCGTTGCTGGCCGCTGGGGCTGCCGCTGCGGGTGTGCCTTGCGGCGCCGGAACCGACTCGCCGGTCGCCACGGCAGGGGGGGCGCTACCGTCTGCGGTCGTCGGCGTGGAGCCGGCGGCTCCCTCATTCGGTACTGGGGTCGAAGCCGGAACCGGAGCAGTTGGCGGTGCCGCCTTGGCGGGTTGGCTGGCCAGCAGTTTCTGCCAGTCGAGCTGGCCATCCTGCTCGCGGGCGGCCCAGGTTTCCAGCTTCCGGCTGCGCACCTTGCCGATCACCACCTGCTGCTTGGCCAGGTCCAGCGAGGTCTCGCTCACGTCCAGACTGGCCAGGCGCAGCAGCGGCTTGTCCTGCGGGCTCTTGATGGCGAAGTTGCTGAGGCTGAGCGTGGTGTTGCTGAGCAGCAGTTCGGTGCCCTTGGCCAGGCTCAGCCGGTAGTCGGTACTCAGGCTGAGCACGCCGTCTTCCAGTACCAGCGGGACGGCATCGCGCACATAGGGCCAGACGCCCTTGAGCTTGCCGTCGCTGAGTCTCAGCTGGCCGCTGGAGGCGAACGGGGTCAGGCTGACCTGGCCTTGCCAGTCGATGCGGCCGCCGGCCGGGCCGATGGCCACCAGGCTCATCTCGGCGTTGTCGCCTTGCAGGGTGCTGAGGTTCTTCAGCTCCAGGTTGAGCGAGTCATAGACGAACTCCACCGGCTCGCTGGGGCGCAGGTCGCGAAAGTGCAGGCCGTTCTCGATCAGTTCGAGGCGCTCGATGCGCAGCGGGAAGGGTTCGCTCGGCGCCTCTTCGGCCGGTTTCTCCGGGCTGGGCGGCAGCTTGAACAGCTGCCTCAGGTTGAGCGTGCCGTCCTGGGCGAACAGCACCTCGCTGCGCACCTTCTCCAGCTCGACATCGGACAGGTGCAGGGCTCCGCTCCACAGGCTGTCCAGTTGCAGGTTGGCGTGCAGGCGCTCGAAGGCGACCTGCTCCTGGCCCGTTTCGCCGATATGCAGGCCCCAGAGGTTCAGCTCCAGGCTGAAGGGGTTGAGTTCGATGCGCTCCAGGCGGGCCGGCACCGTGGTGTACTGGGCCAGTTGCTGGTTGGCGATGCGCAGGCCGATGCCGGGCAGGATCAGGAAGCCGAGCAGGCTGTAGAGGGCGATGGCGATCAGCAGTGCGCTCGCGGCGCGTTTCAATCCTTTGGGCATGGCGCGACTTCAACTTCCAGGCTGAGATGCCCGGAAGTATGGCATGGCTGTTTTGAAAACGGGGCCATCAAGGCGTCTCAGAACTGCAGGATCAGGGTCTTCAGCGGCGGCTGGCCATCTTGCGAGGGGAAGTCGGCGGCTGGCGCCAGCACTTGCCAGTCGCGCACCGGGCGGCCGAGCTTTTCCGCGCAGCGCAGCACCTGCTGGCGCCAGTCGTCCATGGTCACGCGCGCCAGGTTGTTGCAGCAGATCAGCGTGCCGTTGGCTGCGGTGGCGAGCAGCGCGGGCTTGAGCAGGCTCTGGTAGTCGCGCAGCAGGTCGACGGTGCCGAAGGCGCTCTTGGCCCAGGCCGGTGGGTCGAGCAGCACCAGGTCGAACTGGCGCTGCGCCAGGCGCGGGTAGTGCGGCAGCTGGTGCCCGTGCCGTGCGGCGATGGGCAGGCCGGCCAGCTGGCGGATGGCCGGGAAGTAGTCGGACTGGATGAACTGCATGGCCGGCAATTGCGGGTTAAGCAGGCCGTTCTCGCGGCCGACCGCCAGGTTGCCTTCGGCGAAGTCGAGGTTGACCACCTCGCTGGCACCACCCGCGGCGGCACACAGGCCGACGCCGCAGGTGTAGGCGAACAGGTTGAGCACCGACTTGCCGGCGCTATGCGCCTTGAGCCAGCCGCGGGCGTTGCGCAGGTCGAGGAACAGCAGTGGGTCCTGCCCCGGATGACGGCCGCGCACCCGGTAGTTCAACCCCCATTCGTGGCCGACCTGGTCTTCCAGGGCAGCAGGCTCGGCCTGGTAGGTGGGATCGCTGCGGTCGATGCGTGAGTTGCCTTGCGAGCGGTCGTTGTAGACCAGTTGCAGGTCGTGGCCGAGCCGTTGCTGGACGGTTGCGTGCAGGTCGAGCAAGGCGTCGCGTTCGAGGCTCTGATGGAAGCTCTGCACCAGCAGCTGCGGGCCGTAGCGGTCGGCGGTGAGGCCGGGGGCACCTTCCTGGCTGCCGTGGAACAGGCGGTAGCAGTCGGTGCCCTGGCCGTGCAGTTCGTCGAGCAGGCCCTGGCGGGCGTCGAGAGCGGCGCGCAGCGCCTGATTGAGAGCGGGCATGCGCGGTATCTCGGAAGAGGGAGCGCGCAGTTTACCAGCCCTGCCGTCGTGCCGGCAGGGCTGGCTCTCCGGTCAGAACCTGCTCAACGTCTCGCGAGCTAGAGCCAGGCAAGGCGAAATCGTGCGAAGAAGCGCAGTTTACGAGCTGTAAATGAGCATTCTGAGCCCGATTTCAACGCAGCATGGCCGAAGCGCAGCAGACGTTGAACAGGTTCTCAGCGGTTGAGGCGCTTGTCGATCAATCCGTCGACCACGCTGGGGTCGGCCAGGGTCGAGGTGTCGCCCATGTTGTCCAGCTCGTTGCAGGCGATCTTGCGCAGGATGCGGCGCATGATCTTGCCCGAACGGGTCTTCGGCAGGCCCGGCGCCCACTGGATCAGCTCCGGTTTGGCGAAGCTGCCGATCTCCTTGCCGACCAGCGCCAGCAGCTCGGCCTTGAGCGCGTCGTTGAGCTCCACGCCGAGTACCGGGGTGACGAAGGCGTAGATGCCCTGGCCCTTGATGTCGTGCGGGTAGCCGACCACGGCGGCCTCGGCCACCGCGTCGTGCAGGACCAGGGCGCTCTCCACCTCGGCGGTGCCGATGCGGTGGCCGGAGACGTTGATCACGTCATCCACCCGGCCGGTGATCCAGTAGTAGCCGTCCTCGTCGCGGCGCGCGCCGTCGCCGGTGAAGTAGTAGCCGGGGTAGGGCTTGAAGTAGGTGTCGATCATCCGCTGGTGATCGCCGTAGACGCTGCGGATCTGGCTCGGCCAGCTGGCCTTGATCGCCAGCACGCCGGAACCGGCGCCGTCGATCTCGTGGCCCTGGTCGTCGAGCAGCACCGGCTGCACGCCGAAGAACGGCCGGGTCGCCGAGCCGGGCTTCAGATCCGTGGCGCCGGGCAGCGGGGTGATCAGGATGCTGCCGGTCTCGGTCTGCCACCAGGTATCGACGATCGGGCAGCGCATCTCGCCGACCACGTGGTAGTACCACTCCCAGGCTTCCGGGTTGATCGGCTCGCCGACCGAGCCGAGCAGGCGCAGGCTGCTGCGCGAGGTCTTCTGCACTGGGCCTTCGCCTTCGCGCATCAGCGCACGCAGGGCGGTCGGCGCGGTGTAGAAGATATTGACCTGGTGCTTGTCGATCACCTGCCAGAAGCGCGAGGCGTCCGGGTAGTTCGGTACACCTTCGAACATCAGGGTGGTGGCGCCGTTGGCCAGCGGGCCGTAGACGATGTAGCTGTGCCCGGTGACCCAGCCGACGTCGGCGGTGCACCAGTAGATGTCGCCCTCGTGGTAATCGAACACGTACTTGTGGGTCATCGCCGCGCTGAGCAGGTAGCCACCGGTGCTGTGCAGCACGCCCTTGGGTTTGCCGGTACTGCCGGAGGTATAGAGGATGAACAGCGGGTCCTCGGCGTCCATCGGTTCGGCCGGGCAGTCGCCGGAGGCTTCGCGCAGGGCCTCGTGGTACCAGAGGTCACGACCGGGGGTCCAGTCGATTTCGCCCTGGGTGCGTTCGACCACCACCACTGTGCTCACCGCCGGGCAGCTCTGCAGGGCCTGGTCGACATTGCGCTTGAGCGCCACGTACTTGCCGCCGCGCACGCCTTCGTCGGCGGTGATCACGGTGCGGCAGTCGGCATCGAGGATGCGGTCGCGCAGGGCATCCGGGGAGAAGCCGCCGAACACCACCGAATGCACCGCGCCGATGCGCGTACAGGCGAGCATGGCGTAGGCGGCTTCCGGGATCATCGGCATGTAGATGCACACCCGGTCGCCCTTCTTCACCCCGCGCTGTTTCAGCACATTGGCCAGGCGGCAGACGTGGTGGTGCAGCTTGTTGTAGGTGATGTGCGCGGATTCGTTGGGGTTGTCGCCTTCCCAGATGATGGCGATCTGTTCGCCGCGGCTGGCCAGGTGGCGGTCGATGCAGTTGTGCGCCACGTTGATCCGGCCGCCCTTGAACCATTCGGCCTGGCCCAGGCGCAGGTCGCTGTGCTGCACCCGGTCCCAGGGTTTGAACCAGTCGAGGAACTGCTTGGCCTGCTCGGCCCAGAAGGCGTCGGGTTGCTCGATGGACTGGCGATACAGGCGCAGATAAGCGTCGTTGTCCAGGTGGGCGTGCTGGCGCACGGCATCCGTGACGGGATGGCGGGTGATCTCGAACATGGCGGGCTCCTTGTTATTGTTGATCCGCTGTGTCGATCAGGGTGGTCCAAGCAGTTGCTTGGTTCAAGTGGCGGGGCGAATTCCTGGCGTGCTCGGTGCGTGTCCTGCCCCGATAACGAAAAAGCCCGGCGCTGGGCCGGGCTTTTAGGGTCAACCGCGGTGACGGCCACGGAAGAAGTCGATCAGGCCCTGGGTCGAGGCATCCTCGGCGGCGGGCTGGTCCCAGCCGGTGAGGCGCTGGTACACGCCCTTGCCGAGGTCCTTGCCCAGCTCCACGCCCCACTGGTCGAAGGCGTTGATGCCCCAGATCACGCTCTGCACGAATACCTTGTGCTCGTACATGGCCACCAGCGCGCCCAGGCGGCGCGGGCTGACCCGTTCCAGGACCAGGGTGTTGCTCGGCCGGTTGCCGGGGATCACCTTGTGCGGCGCCAGGCGCTGCACTTCGTCCTCGGCCAGGCCCTGGGCGCGCAACTCGGCTTCCGCTTCGTTGCGGCACTTGCCGAGCATCAGCGCCTGGCTCTGCGACAGGCAGTTGGCGTACAGCCACTGGTGGTGGTCGGCGACCGGGTTGTAGCTGACCACCGGCACGATGAAGTCGGCCGGAATCAGCTGGGTGCCCTGGTGCAGCAGCTGGTGGTAGGCATGCTGGCCGTTGCAGCCGACGCCGCCCCAGATCACCGGGCCGGTATCGGTGCTGACCGGGCTGCCGTCCTGGCGCACGCTCTTGCCGTTGGACTCCATGTCCAGCTGCTGCAGGTGCTTGGTGATGTTGCGCAGGTAGTGGTCGTACGGCAGGATCGCGTGGCTCTGCGCGCCCCAGAAGTTGCCGTACCAGACGCCGAGCAGGGCCAGCAGCACCGGCATGTTCTTCTCGAACGGGGTGGTGCGAAAGTGGCTGTCCATGCTGTAGGCGCCGGACAGCAGCTCCTTGAAGTTGGACATGCCGACGGCCAGGGCGATCGGCAGGCCGATCGCCGACCACAGCGAGTAGCGCCCGCCGACCCAGTCCCACATGGGGAAGATGTTTTTCTCGCGGATGCCGAAGGCGACGGCGGCCTCCTTGTTGCTGGTGACCGCGATGAAGTGGCGGTACAGCTTCTCCTCGGTGCCGCCGCGGGCCAGGTACCAGCTGCGTGCGGCCTGGGCGTTCTTCAGGGTTTCCAGGGTGCCGAAGGACTTGCTGGAGACGATGAACAGGGTGGTTTCCGCGTTGAGCTTGCCGGTCAGCTCGTGGAACTCGCTGCCGTCGATATTGGCCAGGTAGTGGCAGCGCACGCCGTGCTGGGTGAACGGCAGCAGCGCCTCGGAGACCAGCTGCGGGCCGAGGAAGGAGCCGCCGATGCCGATGTTGACCACGTCGGTGATGCTCTTCTCGCTGTAGCCGCGCCACATGTTGCTGTGGATGCGCCCGACTATGTCGGTCATCTGGTGCAGCACGCGGTGCACCTCGGGCATCACGTTGACCCCGTCGACCCTGACGCAGTCGCCGATCGGCCGGCGCAGGGCGGTGTGCAGGGCCGGACGACCTTCCGAGGCGTTCAGCTGCTCGCCGTTGAACAGGGCGTCGATGGCCGGCTGCAGGCCGGCGTCTCGGGCCAGCTGGACCAGCAGGTCACGGGTCTGCGGGCTGATCAGGTTCTTCGAGTAGTCGAGGAACAGGCCGCTGGTGCTCATGGAGAAACGCTCGAAGCGCTTGTCGTCGCTGGCAAAGGCCTCGCGCATGCTGAACGCTCGCATGTCCTCGCGGTGCTGGCGCAAGGCCTGCCAGGCGGGCAGGGTGGTGACATCGAGCGGCTGTTGGTAATACGCCATGGGCGGCAAGTTCCTTGTTGTACGGCGTTTCGGGCATTAAAAAGCCCGGAAGATTCCGGGCTTGGAGTGTAGCGGCACGGGCCCGGGTCAGGCGACCTGCACGGGAATCGCGTTGCTGGTGTGGCTCAGCTCGCCATCGGCGCCCATGTACAGCACGCGCGGCTGGAAGTTGGCCAGCTCGGCCTCGCTGTAGTGGGCATAGGCGCAGATGATCAGGCGGTGACCGACACCGGCCTTGTGCGCGGCGGCGCCATTGACCGAGATGATCTTCGAGCCTTCCTCGCCGCGGATGGCGTAGGTGGTGAAGCGTTCGCCGTTGTCCACGTTGTACAGCTGGATCTGTTCGTATTCGCGGATGCCGGAGAGGTCCAGCCATTCGCCGTCGATGGCGCAGGAGCCTTCGTAGTCGAGCACCGCGTGGGTGACGATGGCACGGTGCAGTTTGGCCTTGAGCATGATGGCGTGCATGGCGGTTTCCTCGTCAGTACCTCGGGCGGCGGCAGAGTTTGCCCGAACCCCGAACAGTGTTCAAGGTCACAGGGCGGCTGGGCTCAGAGCTCGAAAGCCAGGTTGTCGATCAGGCGGGTGCTGCCCAGATAGGCGGCGCCGAGAATGACCAGTCGGCTGTCCGTGGCGCTGGCCGGGCGCAGGCTGCCGGCTTCGCGGATTTCCAGGTAGTCGGGGCGGAAACCGGCTTGTTCCAGCGCGGTCTTGCCCTCGGCCGCGAGCGGGGCAAAGTCGCGGCGGCCGTCGCGGATGGCCGCGGCCAGCTGCTGCAGGGTGCGTTGCAGCGCGGGGGCGCTGGCGCGCTGCGCTTCGTTCAGGTAGCCGTTGCGCGAGGACAGGGCCAAGCCGTCGGCGGCGCGCACGGTCGGCTCGCCGATGATCTGGATCGGCATGTTGAGGTCGTGCACCAGGGTGCGGATCACCGCCAACTGCTGGAAGTCCTTCTCGCCGAACACGGCGAGGTCCGGCTGGACCATGTTGAACAGCTTGGTCACCACGGTGGCCACGCCGTCGAAGTGGCCGGGACGGCTGCCGCCGCACAGGCCCTCGGACACACCGCTGACACGCACCAGGGTCTGCCCGTCCATGCCGTGCGGGTACATTTCCTCGACATCCGGGGCAAACAGCAGCTGGCAGCCGGCGGCGACCAGTTTTTCCTGGTCGGCCGCCAGGGTGCGCGGGTAGCTGGCCAGGTCTTCCTTGGGGCCGAACTGCAGCGGGTTGACGAAGATGCTGGCGACCACGAAGTCGGCGCGCTGGCCGGCCTTCTCCACCAGGGCGACATGGCCCTCGTGCAGGTTGCCCATGGTCGGCACGAAGGCGATGCGTTTGCCTTCGCCGCGCGCGCGCGCCACGGCGGCGCGCAGTTCGAGTACGGTCTTGACGGTGTTCATGCGGAGAATCCGTGTTCCTCGGCGGGGAAGCTGACGTCCTTCACCGCCCTGACGTAGGCGCCCAGGGCGGCCTGGATGGTCGGTTGGCCGGCCATGAAGTTCTTCACGAACTTCGGCGTGCGCCCGGTCAGCGCCAGGCCGAGCATGTCGTGCAGCACCAGCACCTGGCCATCGGTGGCCGGGCCTGCGCCGATGCCGATCACCGGCACCTTGACCGACTGGCTGATCTCGGCGGCCAGCGCGCTGGGCACGCATTCCAGCAGGATCATCGCCACGCCGGCCTGTTCCAGGGCCATGGCGTCGGCGCGCAGCTGGCGCGCGGCGGCATCGCCACGGCCCTGCACCTTGTAGCCGCCGAACACGTTGACCGCCTGCGGGGTCAGGCCCAGGTGGGCGCACACCGGCACGCCGCGCTCGGCCAGCTGGCGTACCGGTTCGGTCAGCCAGGCCGCGCCTTCCAGCTTGACCATATGGGCGCCGGCCTGCATCAGGGCGGCGCAGCTGGCGAAGGTCTGCTCCAGGGTGGCGTAGGCCATGAAGGGCAGGTCGCTGAGGATCAGCGCGCCCTGGTTGCCGCGTTTTACCGCGGCGGTGTGGTACGCCATGTCGGCCAGCGAGACCGGCAATGTGCTGTCATGGCCCTGCAGGACCATGCCCAGGGAATCGCCGACCAGCAGCACTTCCACGCCGGCCTGGCAGGCAGCCTGGGCAAACGTGGCATCGTAGGCGGTCAGCATGGCGATCTTCTCGCCTTTCTGCTTGAGCCCCAGCAGGGTGCTTACGGTTATCTCTGGCATGAAAACATCCTCATCAGCGCGCGGTTCTTGCACCGCCGCGGGGCAACGGGACGCCTATAGTCCCGATGGGGGTGCATGAAGTCAATCGCAGGTGTTACCGGCGTGTTACTGCGTTACCTGCACCAGGGCCGGTTCGGCCAGGCGCTCCAGGCCGACATAGGGGCAGGCGGCCAGCAGGCTGTGCAGGGTGCGGCCGTCGGGCAGCTGCAGGTCGGCGGCGATTTCCGCCAGCGGGTAGAGCACGAAGGCGCGGGCGTGCATGTGGTAGTGCGGCACGCTCAGGCGCGGCTCGTCGAGGATGCGCTGGCCGAACAGCAGAATGTCCAGGTCCAGGGTGCGCGGGCCCCAGCGCTGCTCCTTGCGCACGCGGCCCTGCTCCAGTTCGATGGCTTGCAGGGCATCGAGCAGCTGCAGGGGCGTGAGGGCGGTGTCCAGGGCGGCCACGGCATTCACGTAGCGCGGCTGATCGGGCGGACCCAGCGGGTCGCTGGCGTAGAGCGAGGACACCGCCGCCAGTTGGCTGTCGGGCAGGGCGGCCAGCGCGGCGAGGGCCGCGCGCAGTTGCTGGCGGGGTTCGGCCAGGTTGCTGCCGAGGCCGATGTAGACGCGTTCCATCTTATTCGCCGGCAGGGCTGTCGCTGCGCGCCCCGCGGCGCTTGTTGCGGCCGCCGCGGCGGCGCTTGCGGGCCGGGCCGTCGCCTTCTTCCTGGCGGGCGCTGAGGTCGCGGATCATGCTGCGCCGTTCGCTGTCGGTGGCATCCTGGTAGTCGGTCCACCAGTCGCCGAGACCGCCGGTCTCTTCACCGGCGTCTTCACGCAGCAGGAGGAAGTCGTAGCCGGCGCGGAAGCGCGGGTTTTCCAGGAGCAGGTCGGCACGCTTGCCGCTGCGCCGTGGCAGGCGCTCCTGCATGTCCCAGATCTCGCGGATCGGCAGGGTGAAGCGCTTGGGCACGGCGATGCGCTGGCATTGCTCGGCGATCAGGTCGTGGGCCGCTTCCTGCATCGCCGGGATCGGCGGCATGCCGCGCTCCTGCAGGTGCAGCGCGCGGGCGGGCAGGGCCGGCCAGAGCAGGGCGGCGAAGAGGAACGCCGGGGTCACCGGCTTGCCCAGGGCGATGCGCTCGTCGGTATTGGCCAGGGCCTGGCGGATCAGCGCGCCGGTGTAGTCCGGGTTGCGCTTGAGGGCGGCGGCACTGGCCGGGAACAGTGGGGCGAACAGGTCGTACTCGACCAGCAGCTCGAAGGTGCGCTCGGCATAGCCGGCGAGGAACAGCTTGAGCACCTCGTCGAACAGGCGCGCCGAAGGGATGTCGCGCAGCTTCGAGGCCAGCTGGCGGATCGGCGCGGCGCTGTGCTTCTCGATGTCGAAGTCCAGTTTGGCGGCGAAACGCACGGCGCGCAGCATGCGCACCGGGTCTTCCAGGTAGCGCTGCTCGGGGTCGCCGATCAGGCGGATCAGGCGGTTGCGGATGTCGTGCACGCCGTGGGCGTAGTCGAGGATGCGCTCGCCGGTGACGTCGAAATACAGCGCGTTGATGGTGAAGTCGCGGCGCTGGGCGTCGTCCTCCAGGCTGCCGTAGACGTTGTCACGCAGGATGCGCCCGCTCTCGTTGCGCGCGGACAGGTGGCTGTCTTCGTCGTCGTCGCCCAGCGGGTGATTGGCGCGGAAGGTGGCGACCTCGATGATCTCGCGGCCGAAGTGCACGTGGGCCAGCTTGAAGCGTCGGCCGATCACCCGGGCGTTGCGGAACTCGGCGCGGACCTGCTCCGGGGTGGCGCTGGTGGCCACGTCGTAGTCCTTGGGCTGCATGCCGAGCAGCATGTCGCGCACGCAGCCGCCGACCAGGTAGGCCTGGTAGCCGGCATGCTGCAGGCGCTCGACCACATTGACCGCATTGCGGCTGAACTGCCCCCGCTGCAGCGAGTGCTGGCGGTTGCCGAGGATCTCGGGGGTGCTGCGGGGATGAGCGTTGCGCTTGAGGGGCGAACGGAACGACTTGAACAGCTTTTTCAGCATGGGGAGCACTGTGTGTTTGAGAAAACGGCCGTTTCAGGGCGTCGTAGAGTCGCGGCGTAAGATGGCGCGACGTAGCACGACGGGCTGAAAAATGCATTAGACCGCACGGATGGCGCGGATTCTAGCATTGGGGAGGGGGATGGTGAATTAAATGGCAGGCTGGGGATGCGGAAGCTACTGGGGGAGCCGAAGCTCCCCCCCAAGTAGGTGCGTGCTTTGTTTTTGTTATTATTGCGGGCCTGTTGTTTTTGTTGGTTGGCCCGTTTTTGGTAGCCCAATATGGGTACCAGGAGCAAACGGATTACTTTGAATGCTGATGTTGCCATGATCAATCCGTGATCCAACCAGTGCAGGCACTGTCTTGAGACAGTCTTATTGTTCTCGGCCTGGCTGTGGGGCGAACCCCAAGGGCAAATCCTCTCCAAAATGATCAGTTAGCTGCGCCTCCGCCTTGTTGTTTTTATTGTGCTGGAGTCGTTTCGTCTTATTTTTATTGTGGTGTTTCTGGTTTGTTATTGTTGTTGTGCCAGAGATAAAGCAGAAGCCGTGCCAGTTTTTGAAAACCCTTATATTTCAAGGTATTGCTGTTTTGTGTGGCGTGCGGGAAGCCCAAAAAAGCCGCGTTCTCGTTACCGATGAACCCGGCGCCTGTTACGGCTGGGGCGTTGCGGTAACAGCTGCGGGGAACCTTTGTGCGGCCGGCCGGTCGCCCGGGTAACGTCGGTGCCGCGCTGGCTTGCCTGGCAGGTGGCTGGCTCGGCGCTGTGCCCAGGGCGCAAAGCATGAGGGCGCCTTGCGGCGCCCCCATGGGTACTCGTCGGATCCAGCCCGGAACTCAGGAGTCGGTGGCCGCCCCGGACTTGCGCCGCGGGATACCCAGGCGCTGGCGACGTTCCCACAGGCACTTGCGGCTGATGCCGAGTTTGCGCGCCAGCTCGGTCTCGGTCATGTGGTCCTGGTGTTCCAGGACGAAGTGCTGGAAGTAGTCTTCCAGGGACAGGTCCTCGGTCGGCTCGTGGCTGTTGCCGGAGCTGGCCGGGAGGCTGGAGCTGTCGAAGTCGTCCTCTAGGTCATCCAGTTCGATATCGATGCCCAGCAGCTCGGCGGAAATCTCCGAACCCTCGCAGAGGATCACTGCCCGCTCGATGGCGTTCTCCAGCTCGCGCACGTTGCCCGGCCAGGGGTAGTGGCGGATCGCCTGTTCGGCGTCATGGGCGAAGCGCAGGTCGTCGCGACCCATGCGCGTGCACTGGCGCATGAGGAAGGATTTGGCGATCTCGTTGACGTCGGCGCCGCGCTCGCGCAGCGGCGGCAGCTTGAGGGCGATGACGTGCAGGCGGTAATAGAGGTCTTCGCGGAACTGGCCGATCTTGGCCAGGGTCTTCAGGTCGCGGTGGGTGGCGGCGATCAGGCGCACGTCGACCTTCTGCGACTGTACCGAGCCGACCCGGCGGATCTCGCCTTCCTGCAGCACGCGCAGCAGGCGCGCCTGGGCTTCCAGGGGCAGCTCGCCGATTTCGTCGAGGAACAGGGTGCCGCCGTCGGCCGCCTCGACCAGCCCGGCGCGGCCGGCGCTGGCGCCGGTGAAGGCGCCTTTCTCGTGGCCGAACAGCTCCGACTCGATCAGGGTTTCCGGGATCGCCGCGCAGTTGACCGAGATCAGCGGCGCCTTGGCGCGCCTGGACAGGTTGTGCAGGGCGCGGGCGACCAGCTCCTTGCCGGTGCCGGATTCGCCCTGGATCAGGACGTTGGAGTCGGTCGGGGCGACCTTGCGGATCTTGCCGTAGAGATCCTGCATGGCGGCGCAGGAGCCGATGATGCCGATCTCGCCTTCGCTGCTCGCCGGCGTCTTGCCGGCACTCTTGCTGGTGCCTTCCGGCGCCTTGTTGCGGGCGTTCTGGTGGTCGCTGAGGATGCGCGCCACGGCCTGCAGCATTTCGTCGTGGTCGAAGGGCTTGGCGATGTAGTCGACCGCGCCCATTTTCATCGAGTCCACGGCCGAGCGCAGGCTGGCATAGCTGGTCATGATCAGCACCGGGGTGCCTTCGGCCAGCTTGATCAGTTCGGTGCCGGGGGCGCCGGGCAGGCGCAGGTCGCTGACGATCAGGTCGAAACCGGGAATGCTGTAGCGCTCCTGGGCCTCCTGCACCGAGCCGGCTTCGCTGACCTGGTACTGGTTGCGTTCCAGCAGGCGGCGCAGTGCCGATCGGATGATGGTTTCGTCTTCGACGATGAGGATATGCGGCATTGAGTCTCTCTCGACGGTCTCGATCTGTTCAAGGTCGCTGCGCCTCTGGTGCGACTCGCGAGGCCTTGAACGGGCTCATAGTTCACTGCTTAGGTCGCTACGGACGTCGCTTCGATATAGCGCGGCAGCGTCACGCGGAAGCGGGTTCCGAGCTGGCGTTCGGGGTCGGCCGGGCTGTCGATGGTAATTTGCCCATAATGCTCTTCCACGATGGAATAGACCAGTGCGAGCCCCAAACCGGTGCCTTTGCCCGGGTCCTTGGTGGTGAAGAAGGGTTCGTACAGGCGATCCATGATCGCTTGCGGGATGCCCGTGCCTTCGTCCTCGACTATCAGTTCGACGCTCTGCTCCGAGGCTTCGCTGCGCACGCGGATGGCGCCGCCGACCGGTGAGGCGTCGCGGGCGTTGGACAGCAGGTTGATCAGTACCTGGGCCAGGCGCTGCGGGTCGCCCTTGGCCAGATGCTCGGGGTCGCACAGGTTGAAGAAGTGCACCTCGGTGCTGTTGCGATTCAGCGACAGCAGGCCGATGGCGTCCTGCGCCACGTCGGCCAGGCACACCGGGTATTCGGCGCGTTGCTGCTGGCCGGCGTGGGCGAAATTCATCAGCGACTGGACGATGCGCGAGATGCGCTTGGTCTGGTCGAGGATCTGCGTGCTCAGCTCGGCGACTTCCTCGTCGCCTTCGCGCTCCTCGCGCAGGTTCTGCGCCAGGCAGGCGATGCCGGTGACCGGGTTGCCGATCTCGTGAGCCACCCCGGCGGCCAGGCGGCCGATGCTAGCCAGGCGTTCGGAGTGCACCAGCTGGTCCTCCAGCACGCGGGTCTCGGTGACGTCCTCGACCAGCAGCACCAGGCCGCTGTTGCCCGGTGCCAGCGGTTCGTCGATGGCCGCCTTGTGCAGGTTGAGCCAGCGCTCCTCGCCATCCAGGCGCAGCTGCTGCTTGTGCAGGTGTTCGTCGTCCTGGTGGATGAAGCCGATCAGCAGGCCGCGCCAGGGCTGGTCGAGGGCGCTGAGACGCGAGCCGACCACGCGCTCGGCCGGGATCTCGGTGAGGTCCTCCATGGCGCGGTTCCACATGAGAATTTCCTGGTCCTTGGCCAGCGAGCAGACGCCCATCGGCAGTTCCTGCAGGGTCTGCCGGTGGAAGCGGCGCAGGGCGTCCAGTTCGGCGGCCAGGCCGGTGAGGCGCGACTGGTAATCCTCCAGGCGGCTCTCGATGAAGTGGATGTCTTCGCTGACATAGCTTTCGCTGCCGCTCTTGTACGGCAGAAAGGTCTCGACTATGTCCTGGGCCACGCTGGGGCCCATCAGGCCGGAGAGGTTGGCCTCGATACGGTCGCGCAGGCGGCGCAGGGCATAGGGACGGCGCTCGTCGAAGGGCAGGTGCAGGTCATGCAGGGCCTGTTCGACTTCCTTCTGTGCGGTCTTGGCGCCCAGTGGCTTGGCCAGCTGGGTGGCGAATTCCTGCGGCGAATTGGCCAGCAGCTCGCGGCGTTGCGGGCGGCGCACGTTGTCCACGGTGCAGGCCTCGGCGGCGCTCTTTTCTTCCGGGCTGGCCTCGGTGAACAGCGAGATCAGGGTGAACACCAGCACGTTGGCCGCCAGCGAGCCGATCGCCGCCAGGTGCCAGCTGTTGTTGTCGAGGGTGTAGACCACGTCGAGCAGCGGCAGGTGCATGCCCTGCACATTGCTCACCAGCGGCAGCAGCATGCTCACCGCCCAGACCAGGATGCCGGTCAGCAGGCCGGCGATGAAGCCGCGCCGGTTGGCGGTCGGCCAGTACAGCACCGACAGGGTGCCGGGGAGGAACTGCAGGGTGGCGACGAAGGCGACGATGCCCAGGTTGGCCAGGTCCTGCTCGGCGCCGAGCAGCAGGTAGAAGCCGTAGGCGGCCATGATGATGGCGATGATCAGGGCGCGCCGGGTCCACTTCAGCCAGCGGTAGATATTGCCCTCGGCCGGCGGCTGGTACAGCGGCAGCACCAGGTGGTTGAGGGCCATGCCGGACAGCGCCAGGGTGGTGACGATGATCAGCCCGCTGGAGGCCGACAGCCCGCCGACGTAGGCGACCAGCGCCAGCGCCTGGCTGTTCACCGCGATGCCCAGGCCGAGGGTGAAGTATTCCGGGTTGGTGGTGGCGCCCAGCTTGAGGCCGGCCCAGAGGATCAGCGGCACCGACAGGCTCATCAGCAGCAGGAACAGCGGCAGGCCCCAGCTGGCGCTGACGATGGCGCGTGGGTTGAGGTTCTCGGTGAAGGTCATGTGGTACATGTGCGGCATGACGATGGCCGAGGCGAAGAACACCAGCAGCAGGGTGCGCCACGGGCCTTCCTGCAGCGGGGTGTGCAGGGCGGTGAGCGAGGCCTGGTTCTGCAGCAGCCACAGTTCCAGCTCGGCGGGGCCGCCGAACACCCCGTACAGGGCATATAGGCCGATGCCGCCGAGGGCCAGCAGCTTGACCACCGACTCGAAGGCGATGGCGAACACCAGGCCCTCGTGTTTCTCGCGGGTGGCGATATGGCGCGCGCCGAAGAGGATGGTGAACAGCGTGATCAGCGCGCAGAAGCCCAGGGCGAAGCGGTTCTGCAGCGGTTCGCGGGTGAGGATGCCGATCGAGTCGGCTACCGCCTGGATCTGCAGGGCCAACAGCGGCAGCACGCCGATCAGCATGAACAGGGTGGTCAGCGCGCCGGCCCAGCTGCTGCGGAAACGGAAGGCAAACAGGTCGGCCAGCGACGACAGCTGGTAGGTGCGGGTGATGCGCAGGATCGGGTAGAGCAGTACCGGGGCGAGCAGGAAGGCGCCGGTGATGCCCAGGTAGCTGGCGAGGAAGCCGAAGCCGTACTGGTAGGCCAGGCCCACCGTGCCGTAGAAGGCCCAGGCGCTGGCATACACGCCCAGCGACAGGGTGTAGGTCAGCGGGTGGCGGATGATCCAGCGCGGGATCAGGCCCTTTTCGCTGACCCAGGCCACGCCGAACAGCAGCAGCAGGTAGGTGGCGCTGATCAGGATCAGCTGACTCAGGTCAAAGCTCGTCAGCATCTCGTCGGCTCGGCGAATAGGGATAAGGGGTGATCAGCGGGGTGCGCCGGGGTAGGGCCGCGCTCGTCGGCAGCGGGCCAGCTCTGCTGGGCATCCAGAGGGCGGTTGGCGCCTTTGCTTCGATATCGCTCAAAGCTCATCGGCATCACGCTGGCTCTGCAGGATGAAGGTCACCACGATGAGGATCAGCCACAGCAGGTAGGGGCGATACCAGGCACCGTTGGGGTCGATCCACCAGTCCATGATGGCCGGGGAAAACAGGTAGATCCCCACTACCAGGAGCAGGACCAGTCGGTAGATGTACATGCCGGGTCTCGTGTCGGAGTTGTCGCGATGGTAGCGGATTCGTTACCCGGACGGCAGTCGTGCGCTGCGCTTGTTCGGGGCCAGGTCTGCGCGCTAGGTCACGGAGATTCGTGCAGGCGTAGGTAGGTTGGCGTTGAGCGTAGCGAAGCCCAACGGTCAGCGGCTGGGTCGTTGGGCTTCGTCGCTATGCTCCTCAACCCAACCTACGGTCTGAGCAGCTCAGCGTAGCTGGGCTTCGGCCAGGGTCCGCCGGCGCGGGATGCGCGCGGCGTCCCAGTGGCGCGTGCCCCAGGCCAGCAGCTCGGCGGCGCTGGCTCCGGCCAGCTCCGCCGGCGCCGGCTGGCCGAGGGCGCGTAGCGCACGCAGCAGCAACGCCGGGGCCTGGTCGGCGGGCAGCGGCGGCGAACGGTAGCTCTTGCCCAGCTTGTGGCCGTCCGGCTGGATCAGCAGCGGCACGTGCAGGTAGCGCGGCTGGCGCAGGCCGAGCAGCTCCTGCAGGTACAGCTGGCGCGGGGTGGAGTCGAGCAGGTCGGCGCCGCGCACCACATCGGTGATGCCCTGCCAGGCATCGTCCAGCACCACCGCCAGCTGGTAGGCGTACAGGCCGTCGCGGCGGCGGATGACGAAATCGCCGACTTCGCGGCCCAGGTGCTGGCCGAACTCGCCCTGCACGCGGTCGGTGAAGCGGTATTCCAGCTCCGGCACGCGCAGGCGAATGGCCGCGTCGTGGGCCGGGTGGCCGGCATTGCGGCAGAAACCCGGGTAGATGCCGCCGTGGCCCTCCAGCTGCTTGCGCGAGCAGGTGCAGGCATAGGCCAGGCCCTGGTTGAACAGTTGCTCGAGAACCGCGGCATAGGCCGGCAGGCGTTCGCTCTGGCGCACCAGCGGGCCGTCCCATTGGAAGCCGTAGGTTTCCAGGGTGCGCAGGATGGCATCCTGGGCGCCGGGCACTTCGCGCGGCGGGTCGAGGTCTTCCATGCGCAGTAGCCACTGGCCGCCGACATGACGGGCGTCGAGATAGGAGGCGAGGGCGGCGACCAGTGAGCCGAAGTGCAGGTAGCCACTGGGCGTGGGGGCGAAGCGCCCGATATAGGAGGTGTTCATGGGCTGCATGATGTCTGCGCGGGCATCGTCAGACCAGCCCGCTGATCAGGGGGCAGAAATGCAACGGGGCGCCTGAGCGCCCCGTCCGGAATCAGGAACCGATCTGTTTTTCCTTGATTTCCGCCAGCGTCTTGCAGTCGATGCACAGGGTCGCGGTCGGGCGGGCTTCGAGGCGGCGGATACCGATTTCGACGCCGCAGGAATCGCACCAGCCGTACTCGTTGTCTTCGATCAGCTGCAGGGTTTCGTCGATCTTCTTGATCAGCTTGCGCTCGCGGTCACGGGCGCGCAGTTCCAGGCTGAACTCTTCTTCCTGGCTGGCGCGGTCGGCTGGGTCCGGGAAGTTGGCAGCTTCGTCCTGCATGTGATGCACGGTACGATCCACTTCCTGCATCAGCTCCAGCTTCCACTTGTTGAGGATGTTGGTGAAGTGAGCTCGCATTGGCTCGCCCATGTATTCCTCGCCCTTTTTCTCTTTATAGGGCTCGAAACCGCGGGCCAGATGGCTACTGCTTGGTTTTGCTTTGGTGGGCATGGATGGCCGCCTCTCACTCTCTCTGATCCACTAGCGCAGGATCTGTTCCTTTACCGGCAGGGCCGGGCCTGCGGCTGCAAGCGGGCGAACTTACCAGATCAATTCGGGCGATGCTACTCCCGGTTGTCCATGTTGCTGCAGCCTGGTCGAGCAGTTAGTTAGAATCCACCCTTTGCCTAGATAAAGGAAGGCCAATGGCCCAGCCCTTCAGTGCGCGCAGTCGCGCCATCGAACCGTTCCACGTCATGGCCCTGCTGGCCCGCGCCAACGAGTTGCAGGCCGCCGGCCATGATGTGATCCACCTGGAAATCGGCGAGCCGGACTTCACCACCGCCGCGCCGATCGTTGCCGCCGGCCAGGCGGCCCTGGCCGCCGGGCATACCCGCTACACGGCGGCGCGCGGCATTCCGGCGCTGCGCGAGGCGATCGCCGGCTTCTACGCCAGCCGCTACGGCCTGAGCATCGACCCCGGGCGCATCCTGATCACTCCCGGCGGTTCCGGCGCCCTGCTGCTGGCCGCCAGCTTGCTGGTCGACCCGGGCAAGCACTGGCTGCTGGCCGACCCCGGCTACCCGTGCAATCGCCACTTCCTGCGCCTGGTCGAAGGCGCCGCGCAGCTGGTGCCGGTCGGCCCGGACAGCCGCTACCAGCTCACCCCGCAGCTGGTCGAGCGCTACTGGGACCACGACAGCGTCGGCGCCCTGGTCGCCTCGCCGGCCAACCCCACCGGTACCCTGCTGCACCGGGACGAGCTGGCCGCGCTGTCGAGCGCGCTCAAGGAGCGTGGCGGCCACCTGGTGGTCGACGAGATCTACCACGGCCTGACCTACGGCTGCGAGGCGGCCAGCGTGCTGCAGGTGGACGACGACGCCTTCGTCCTCAACAGCTTCTCCAAGTACTTCGGCATGACCGGCTGGCGCCTGGGCTGGCTGGTGGCGCCGAGCAATGCGGTGGGCGAGCTGGAGAAGCTGGCGCAGAACCTCTACATCAGCGCCCCGAGCATGGCCCAGCATGCCGCGCTGGCCTGCTTCGAGCCGGCCACCCTGGCCATCCTCGAAGAGCGCCGCCACGAATTCCAGCGCCGCCGCGACTACCTGCTGCCGGCCCTGCGTGAGCTGGGCTTCAGGATCGCCGTGGAGCCGGAAGGCGCCTTCTACCTGTATGCCGACATCTCCGCGTTCGGCGGCGATGCTTTTGCCTTCTGCCGGCACTTTCTCGAGACCGAGCACGTGGCCTTCACTCCCGGGCTGGACTTTGGCCGGCACCTGGCCGGGCACCATGTGCGCTTCGCCTACACGCAGAGCGTCGAGCGCCTGCAGCAGGCGGTCGAGCGCATCGCCCGCGGCCTGAAGAGCTGGCGCCCCGATGCGGTTTGATCCACCCCTGGAGGAGGGCCGTCTGCTGCGCCGCTACAAGCGCTTCCTCGCCGATATCGAGACGGCCGGCGGCGAGCAGCTGACCATTCACTGCCCCAACACCGGCTCCATGCTCAACTGCATGAGCGAGGGCTGCCGGGTCTGGTTCAGCCGCTCCAGCGACCCCCGGCGCAAGCTGCCGGGCACCTGGGAGCTGGGCGAGACGCCGCAGGGCCGGCTGGCCTGCATCAATACCGCGCGGGCCAATGCCCTGGTCGAGGAGGCCCTGCGGGCCGGGGTGATCGGCGAGCTGGCTGGCTTCACCGCGCTCCGGCGCGAGGTGCCCTTCGGCGCGGAGAACAGCCGGGCAGATTTCCGCCTGGATTACCCCGCTGGGCCGGCTTGGGTCGAGGTGAAGAGCGTCACCCTGGGGTTCCCGGATACGGCCGTGGCGGCCTTTCCCGATGCCGTTACCGCCCGCGGCGCCAAGCACCTGCGCGAGCTGGCGAGCCTGGCGCGCCAGGGCGTGCGCGCGGTGCAGCTGTATTGCGTGAACCTGAGCGGGATCGAGGCGGTGCGCGTGGCCGCGGAAATCGACCCGGCCTATGCGGCGGGCCTGCGCGAGGCCAGGGCGGCGGGTGTCGAGGTGCTGGCCTATGGTGCCGAGATCACGCCGCAGGCCATGCGCCTGGTGCGCCGCCTGGAGGTGCTGCTGTAGGGGGCGCTGCGCACCGATAGCGACTCGCAAGTGTCTGGTGCGCGGCGCACCCTAGGGCTTGATCCAGATACCGTCGGTATCTTCGCGGCACTCCAGTGCCTGCAGCGCCTGACCGGCGCAGGGCCCGGTCAGGCATTCGCCGCTTTCTATAAGGAACAGCGCGCCGTGGTGGGCGCACTGCAGCAGGCTGCCGCTGGCATCGAGAAAGTCGTCCGCGCGCCATTCCAGAGTCAGGCCGCGGTGCGGGCAGCGATTGCGGTAGACATAGGCGCGGCCGTCGCGGCGTACCGCCACCAGCTGCTGGTCGTGCACGACAAAGCCCCGGCTCTGGCCTTCGGCCAGCTCGTGCGGGGCGCATAGAAGCTTCATGGAGATCTCCGCGCTAGGTGGGGGATTATCCCGCATGGGCGTGACGCTGGGCTAGGGCGCGCGCCGCCCCTGGCGGATGCGCTGGCGGTAGCGGCGGCAGCCTTTTATCCTTGCGCGCACCCCGACTGCCGAAAGCCGCCCATGACCGCCATCGTTCGACCACGCCCGCTGCTGATCGCCCTGGGCCTGTTGCTGCTGCTGGCGCTGTGGCTGTCCCTGGCCCTGGGCCCGATCAGCCTGCCGCTGGCCGATACCCTGCAGGCCGCCCTGCGCCTGCTCGGCGTGCCGCTGGAGGGTGAGGGCTTGCAGCAGGCCGAACTGATCCTCGGCCAGATCCGCCTGCCGCGCAGCCTGCTCGGCCTGGCCGTGGGCGCCGTGCTGGCGCTGTCCGGGGTGGCCATGCAGGGCCTGTTCCGCAACCCGCTGGCCGACCCCGGCCTGGTCGGGGTGTCCGGCGGTGCGGCCTTGGGCGCGGCCATCGCCATCGTCGGCGGCAGCTACCTGGGCGGCCTGCCGCCGGTGCTGGAGCCTTATCTGTTGTCGCTCTGTGCCTTCGGCGGCGGCCTGGCGGTGACTGCGCTGGTCTACCGCTTCGGCCGCCGCGACGGGCAGACCCATGTCGCCACCATGCTCCTGGCCGGGGTGGCGCTGACTGCCATGGCCGGCGCCGGCGTGGGCCTGTTCACCTACCTGGCCGACGACGCCACCCTGCGCAGCCTGACCTTCTGGAACCTCGGCAGCCTGAATGGCGCCAGCTACTCGCGGCTGTGGCCGCTGCTGCTGGTGACCCTCGGCGTGGCCGCTTGGCTGCCGCGGCGGGCGGCGGCGCTGAATGCACTGCTGCTGGGCGAGTCGGAGGCGCGCCACCTGGGCTTCGATGTCGAGCGGATCAAGCTGGAGCTGGTGCTGTGCACGGCCCTGGGCGTCGGCGCGGCGGTGGCGGCGGCCGGGCTGATCGGCTTCATCGGCCTGGTGGTGCCGCACCTGATGCGCCTGCTGGTCGGTCCCGATCATCGCGTGCTGCTGCCGGCCTCCCTGCTGGCCGGCGCCAGCCTGCTGCTGCTCGCCGACCTGGTCGCGCGTTTGCTGCTGGCGCCGGCGGAGCTGCCGATCGGCATCGTCACCGCGCTGCTCGGCGCGCCGTTCTTTCTCTATCTATTGCTGCGGGGGCGCACCTGATGTTGCGGGCCAGGAACCTGGCGGTGCAGCGCGGCCCTTGCACCGTGCTGGCGGATGTCGATCTGCAGCTGCACCCCGGCGAAGTGCTCGGCGTGCTCGGGCCCAACGGCGCGGGCAAGAGCAGCCTGCTTGGCGCCCTGTGCGGCGAGCTGAAAGCGGCCCGGGGCGAGGTCAGCCTGGCCGGCCTGCCCCTGGCCGAGTGGCCCGGGCCGGCGCGGGCGCGGCGCCTGGCCGTGCTGCCGCAGAGTTCGACTCTGAGCTTCTCTTTCGCGGTGGAGCAGGTGGTCGGCCTGGGCCGTCTGCCCCACGCCAGCGGGCGGCAGCGCGACGACGAGATAGTCGGCGAAGCCCTGCGCGCCGCCGATGCCGCGCACCTGGCCGGGCGCAGCTACCTGGCGCTGTCCGGCGGCGAGCGCCAGCGCGTGCACCTGGCGCGGGTGCTGGCGCAGCTGTGGCCGGGTGCGGCGGGGCAGACCCTGCTGCTCGACGAGCCGACTTCGATGCTCGACCCGTTGCACCAGCACACCACCCTGCAGGCCGTGCGCGAGTTCGCCGGGCGCGGCGCGGCGGTGCTGGTGATCCTGCATGACCTCAACCTGGCGGCGCGCTATTGCGACCGCATCCTCCTGCTGCAGCACGGTCGGCCCCACGCCCTGGGGACCCCGGATGAGGTGCTCAACGCGGCAGGGCTGGAGGCGGTGTTCGGCTTGCAGGTGCTGATCCAGCGCCATCCCGAGCGCGGCCATCCGCTGATCGTGGCGCGCTGATGGGTTTATCCGCCGGCCTGGGCTGCTGGTGCGGATATCCAAGGAAATGTCCATGCGTATGTTGTTGCTCTGTGCTCTTGTCCTGCTGGCGGCCTGCCAGTCCCGTGGCGTGCTGCCGCCGCCAGCCCCCATTGCCCCCGAGGGGCGCGATCATCCCCGGCTGGGCCGGATCCTCGATCCGGCCAGCGGCGAGTGGCTGACACCGGAGCAGCTGGTCGAACGCCTGGCCCAGGCGCCGCGGGTGCTGGTCGGCGAGCAGCACGACAACCCCGATCACCATGCCCTGCAACTCTGGCTGCTGCGCGAGCTGGCGGCGCGGCGTGCCCAGGGCAGTGTGCTGCTGGAGATGCTCAATCCGGATCAGCAGGCCAGGATCGAGCAGGCCCAAGGGCATGCCCGTGCGGGTGAGCAGCTTGGCGATCCCTTTGTCGCGCTGGCCTGGCAGACGAGCTGGGCCTGGTCGCTGTACGGGCCGCTGGTCAGTCATGCGCTGCGCCAGCCCTATCCGCTGCTGGCGGCCAACCTCGATCGCGGCGAGCTCATGCAGGTCTATCGCCAGCGTCCGGCGCTGAGCGGGGCGGCCTCCAGCGCGCCGGCGGTGCAGGCGGCGCTGCTGGCCGATATCCGCGAGTCGCACTGCGGCTTGCTGCCGGACAGCCAGTTGCCGGCCATGCTCGCCGTGCAGCAGCAGCGCGACCGGCGCATGGCCGAACGCCTGCTGGCCGCGCCGCAGCCGGCCCTGCTGCTGGCCGGCGCCTTCCACGTGCGCAGGGACCTCGGCGTGCCGCTGCACCTGGCCGACCTGGGCGCGGCGCAGGGCAATGCCGTGCTGATCCTGGCCGAGGCGGGCACCACGGTCGAGCCGGGCAGCGCCGACTATGTCTGGTACACCGCGGCCATGCCGGCACAGGATCACTGCGCGCAGTTGCGCCGTTAGGCGCGCCTGTTCGTGCGGGACCCCGGTGCGCACGGCGCACTCTGCGCAGGCGCGCAAGGCTGCTGGTTCGTAGACGCGGCTGGTGCTTCAAGAAAAAGCCCGGCGGGTGCCGGGCTTGGTTGTTACTGGGTGCTCTGCGGCGGGCGCATGCCCACTTCGGCGCTCAGCGCGAGGGTCTCGCCGCCGCGCAGCACCTCGATGGCGATGCTCTCGCCGGGCTTGGTGCGCGCCACCTGGTTCATCGAGCGGCGGCCGTCGATGGCGGCTTCGCCGGCGATGCTGAGGATCAGGTCGCCCGGCTGCAGGCCGGCCTTCTGCGCCGGGCCGTCGCGGTAGATGCCGGCGACCAGGATGCCGGCGCGGCTCTGCAGGCCGAAGGATTCGGCCAGCTCCGGGGTCAGCGGTTGCACCTCGATACCCAGCCAGCCGCGGATCACCTGGCCGTGCTCGACTATGGCCCTCATCACTTCGGTGGCCAGCTTGACCGGGATGGCGAAGCCGATGCCCTGGGAGCCGCCGGACTTGGAGAAGATCGCCGTGTTGATGCCGATCAGGTTGCCGTGGGCATCGACCAGCGCGCCGCCGGAGTTGCCGGGGTTGATCGCCGCGTCGGTCTGGATGAAGTCCTCGTAGGTGTTGAGGCCCAGCTGGTTGCGCCCGGTGGCGCTGATGATGCCCATGGTCACGGTCTGGCCGACGCCGAAGGGGTTGCCGATGGCCAGGGTGACGTCGCCGATGTTGATCTGGTCGGAGCGGCCGAGGGTGATGGCCGGCAGGTCCTTGAGGTCGATCTTGAGCACGGCCAGGTCGGTTTCCGGGTCGCTGCCGATCACCCGGGCCAGGGTTTCGCGGCCGTCCTTGAGGGCCACCACTATCTGGTCGGCACCGGCTACGACATGGTTGTTGGTCAGCAGGTAGCCTTCCGCGCTCATGATCACCGCCGAACCCAGGCTCGACTCCATGCGCCGCTGCTTGGGCAGGTTGTCGCCGAAGAAGCGGCGGAACACCGGGTCGTCGAACATCGGCGCCGCCGAGCGGCTGACCACCTTGGTGGTGTACAGGTTGACCACCGCCGGCGCGGCCAGACCGACCGCCTCGGCGTAGGACACCGGGCCTTCCTGGACCATGCCGTAGCGCGGCGCCTGCTGCAGGTTGACGTCCTGGCTGGGCAGGCCGACCCACTGCGGGTAACGCTGGATGATCAGCATCGCCAGCAGCAGGCCGGCCAGCAGGGGCCAGCCGTAGAAACGCAGGGCCTTGAGCATCGGGGGAGAATCCTGAGGGTTGCGAGGGCACGGAGCGGCCCTTAAGGTGGCGGCATTATAGAGGTGCGCTGCGTCAGAAAGCAGTGCCCGCAACAGCTTGTGAGGAATCCCCATGGCCATCGCGCTGCGTACCCTGGTCGAGGAAGCCGACCGTTTCCTGAATGCCGCACGGATCGGCGATTATTGCCCCAACGGCCTGCAGGTCGAGGGCCGCCCGCAGGTGCGGCGCATCGTCAGTGGTGTCACCGCCAGCCAGGCGCTGCTGGATGCCGCGGTGGAGGCCGAGGCCGACGTGGTGCTGGTGCACCACGGCTACTTCTGGAAGGGCGAGGATGCCTGCATTACCGGGATCAAGCGTCGCCGCCTGCAGACCCTGCTGAGCCACGACATCAGCCTGCTGGCCTACCACCTGCCGCTGGACCTGCACCCGGAAGTCGGCAACAACGTGCAGCTGGCGCGCCAGCTCGACATCACCATCGAAGGCCCGCTCGATGCCGACAATCCCAAGGTGGTCGGCCTGCTCGGTTCGCTGGCCGAACCGATGAGCGCCCGCGACTTCGCCCGCCGGGTGCAGGAGGTGCTGGGGCGCGAGCCGCTGCTGGTGGAAGGCGCGGGGCCGATCCGGCGGATCGGCTGGTGCACCGGCGGTGGCCAGGGCTATATCGATGATGCCATCGCCGCCGGCGTCGACCTGTTCCTCACCGGCGAGGCCTCCGAGCAGACCTTCCACAGCGCCCGCGAGAACGGCATCAGTTTCATCGCCGCCGGCCACCACGCCACCGAGCGTTACGGTGTGCAGGCGCTGGGCGAGTACCTGGCGCGGCGCTTTGCCGTGGAGCATCTGTTCATCGACTGCCCGAACCCCATATAAAGCGCTGATTTTCCGGGCATAAAACTAGATCTTTTCGATCTAACCAGTGCCCTGAATAGAAGAGGGCGCTGTGCTAGAGTGCGCCCTCGTCCACGGCCCGCCGGCCGTTATCCTGTATTTCGAGAGTAACCATGCTCGACAAACTGACGCACCTGAAACAGCTCGAGGCGGAAAGCATCCACATCATTCGTGAAGTGGCCGCCGAATTCGACAACCCGGTGATGCTGTACTCCATCGGCAAAGATTCCGCCGTGATGCTGCACCTGGCGCGCAAGGCCTTCTTCCCTGGCAAGCTGCCGTTCCCGGTGATGCACGTGGACACTCGCTGGAAATTCCAGGAGATGTACAGCTTCCGCGACAAGATGGTCGCCGAGATGGGCCTGGACCTGATCACCCACGTCAACCCGGATGGCGTGGCGCAGGGCATCAACCCCTTCACCCACGGCAGTGCCAAGCACACCGACATCATGAAGACCGAGGGTCTCAAGCAGGCGCTGGACAAGTACGGTTTCGACGCCGCCTTCGGTGGCGCGCGTCGCGACGAAGAGAAGTCCCGCGCCAAGGAGCGCGTGTATTCCTTCCGCGACAGCAAGCACCGCTGGGACCCGAAGAACCAGCGTCCCGAGCTGTGGAATGTGTACAACGGCAAGGTCAAGAAGGGCGAGTCGATCCGCGTGTTCCCGCTGTCCAACTGGACCGAGCTGGACATCTGGCAGTACATCTACCTGGAACAGATCCCGATCGTGCCGCTGTACTTTGCCGCCGAGCGCGAAGTGATCGAGAAGAACGGCACGCTGATCATGATCGACGACGAGCGCATCCTCGAGCACCTGTCGGACGAAGAGAAAGCCCGCATCACCAAGAAGATGGTGCGTTTCCGCACCCTCGGCTGCTACCCGCTGACCGGCGCGGTGGAGTCCACGGCGACCACGCTGACCGACATCATCCAGGAAATGCTCCTGACCCGTACTTCCGAACGCCAGGGCCGCGTGATCGATCACGACGGCGCCGGGTCGATGGAAGAGAAGAAACGTCAGGGCTATTTCTAAGGACTGCGCACCATGAGCCATCAATCCGATCTGATCAGCCAGGACATCGTTGCGTACCTGGCCCAGCACGAACGCAAAGAACTGTTGCGTTTCCTCACCTGCGGCAACGTCGACGACGGCAAGAGCACCCTGATCGGGCGCCTGCTGCACGACACCAAGATGATCTACGAAGACCATCTGGAAGCCATCACCAAGGATTCAAAGAAGGTCGGCACCACCGGCGATGAAGTGGACCTGGCGCTGCTGGTCGACGGCCTGCAGGCCGAGCGCGAGCAGGGCATCACCATCGACGTGGCCTACCGCTACTTCAGCACCGCCAAGCGCAAATTCATCATCGCCGACACCCCCGGCCATGAGCAGTACACCCGCAACATGGCCACCGGCGCCTCCACCTGCGACCTGGCGATCATCCTGATCGACGCGCGCTACGGGGTGCAGACCCAGACCAAGCGCCACAGCTTCATCGCCTCCCTGCTGGGTATCAAGCACATAGTCGTCGCCATCAACAAGATGGACCTCAAGGGCTTCGATCAGGGCGTGTTCGAGCAGATCAAGGCCGACTACCTGGCCTTCGCCGACAAGATCAGCCTGAAGCCGAGCTCCCTGCACTTCGTGCCGATGTCGGCGCTCAAGGGCGACAACGTGGTGAACAAGAGCGAGCAGTCGCCCTGGTACACCGGCCAGTCGCTGATGGAAATCCTCGAGACCGTGGAAGTCGCCGGCGACCGCAACTTCGACGATCTGCGTTTCCCGGTGCAGTACGTCAACCGCCCCAACCTGAACTTCCGCGGCTTCGCCGGCACCCTGGCCAGCGGCATCGTGCGCAAGGGCGACGAAGTGGTCGCCCTGCCGTCGGGCAAGGGCAGCAAGGTCAAGTCCATCGTCACCTACGAAGGCGAACTGGAGCAGGCCGGCCCGGGCCAGGCGATCACCCTGACCCTGGAAGACGAGATCGACGTGTCCCGTGGCGACATGCTGGTGCATGCCGACAACCGTCCGCAGATCAGCGACAGCTTCGACGCCATGCTGGTGTGGATGGCCGAGGAGCCGATGCTGCCGGGCAAGAAATACGATATCAAGCGCGCCACCAGCTACGTGCCGGGCTCGATCGCCAGCATCGCCCACCGCGTCGATGTGAATACCCTGGAAGAAGGCCCGGCGAGCAGCCTGCAGCTCAACGAGATCGGCAAGGTCAAGGTCGCCCTGGATGCGCCGATCGCCCTCGACGGCTACGCGCAGAACCGCACCACCGGTGCCTTCATCGTCATCGACCGGCTGACCAACGGCACCGTCGGTGCCGGCATGATCATCGCCAAGCCCACCGCTGGCAGCCATGAGCACCATGGCAAGCTGGCTCATGTCTCGACCGAGGAGCGCGCTGCACGCTTCGGCCAACAGCCAGCCACCGTGCTGTTTTCGGGCCTGTCCGGCGCCGGCAAGAGCACCCTGGCCTACGCCGTGGAGCGCAAGCTGTTCGACCTGGGCCGCGCCGTGTACGTGCTGGACGGCCAGAACCTGCGCCATGACCTGAACAAGGGCCTGCCGCAGGACCGTGCCGGGCGCACCGAGAACTGGCGGCGTGCCGCCCACGTGGCCAAGCAGTTCAACGAGGCCGGCCTGCTGACCCTGGCTGCTTTCGTCGCTCCGGATGCCGAAGGCCGCGAACAGGCCAAGGCGGCGATCGGCAACGAGCGTCTGCTCACCGTCTACGTCCAGGCTTCGCCGGCCGTGTGCCGCGAGCGTGATCCGCAGGGGTTGTATGCGGCGGGGGGCGACAATATCCCCGGCGAATCCTTCCCCTACGACGTGCCGCTGGATGCCGATCTGGTGATCGACACCCAGAGCCTGTCGGTGGAAGAGGGCGTCAAGCAGGTGCTCGATCTGCTGCGTAGCCGCGGCGCGATCTAAGCCCGCCGGCTGACCGAAAGCCCCGCCTGGTGCGGGGCTTTTTTGTGTGTGGCTGGTGGGGCTGCCCACCACGCTGTTGCCTGGGTGCACGCTCCTGCGGATTAACCTGCACCTGGTTCAATAAAAAAGCCCCGCATCGGCGGGGCTTTTTCTCGGCGGTTAAGCGCAGATCAACGCTTGAGGCCGAAGGCCTCGTCCAGCGTGCCCGGGGCATCCGGTGCTTTCGGCGCGTAGTCCTTGGGGGCTTCGTTGCTTTTCGGCGGGGTCAGGCGTTCGCGTTTTTCGCTGCCGTCTTCGGCCTGCAGGGCGGCGAGCAGGCGCTGGCGGGTCAGTTCGTCGAGGGCCAGGCGGTTGGCGCCCTCGGCCAGGTGTTCCTGCACTTCCTGGTAGCTCTGGGTGAGCTTCTTCACCAAGCTGGCGGTGGTGTTGAAGTGGGTCACCACCTCGCTCTGGTAGGAGTCGAAACGCTGCTGCATTTCATCCAGCTGGCGCTGGGTGCGGCTGGGCGCGGCATTGGGCAGCAGGCGCGCCAGGGCAAAGCCGATGGCGGCGCCACCCAGCAGGGCAATGGCGGTGAGCAACCAGGGCGATATCGTCTGTTCCACGAGTCCTTCCTCTCTATACGGCTTTGCTTTACGGTAGCGGCTCCAAACCGCGCTGTATACCGCTTGCGAGCCGTGTTGTGCGTTGTGCCTAACCAAGACGTGTCGACCCGACCCGGGGTCACGGAGTTCCCGCAGTTGATCCGCGAAACCCCTCTCTCTCTCGAAGGCCCCTGCGGCCCGCTGGAAGCCCTCTACCTCGAAGTGCCGGACGCCAAGGGCGTGGCGCTGCTCTGCCACCCCAACCCGGTGCAGGGCGGCACCATGCTCAACAAGGTGGTCTCCACCCTGCAGCGCGCGGTGCGCGACATGGGCTACAGCACCCTGCGCTTCAACTACCGCGGCGTCGGCGCCAGTGCCGGCAGCCATGACATGGGCAGCGGCGAAGTGGACGATGCCGAAGCGGCCGCACGCTGGCTGCGCACCGCGCATCCCCAGTTGCCGCTGAGCCTGTTCGGCTTCTCCTTCGGCGGCTTCGTCGCCGCGGCCCTGGGCGGCCGCCTGGAGGCGCAGGGCGAAGGCGCGCAGCGACTGTTCATGGTCGCCCCGGCGGTGCAGCGCCTGCAGGCGCCGGAACAGCTGCCGGCCGCCGGCGAGCTGGTGGTGATCCAGCCCGAGCAGGACGAAGTGATAGATCCCGCCCTGGTATTCGCCTGGTCGGCGGCGCTGCAACGTCCTCATGAGCTGCTGAAAGTGGCAGAATGCGGCCACTTTTTTCACGGCAAGCTGCCCGAACTGAAAGGTCTGGTGCAGCCACGTCTTTGAGCCTGTTGATGATTTGCTGCGCGTCGGCCATGCGGCGTTAAAAACAGGCTCGGAATGCTCATTTACCACTAGTAAACTCCGCTTCCTCGCCTGTTTTTGCCTTGCCTGGCTCTAGCTCGCGAAATCCTAAACAGGCTCAAGTACGGCGATATTCGAACATGACCACCCGAATCCTGACTGGCATCACCACCACCGGCACGCCGCACCTGGGCAACTACGCGGGCGCCATCCGCCCGGCCATCGTCGCCAGCCGCGCCGCCGATGCGGACTCGTTCTACTTCCTCGCCGACTACCACGCGCTGATCAAGTGCGATGATCCGGCGCGCATCCAGCGCTCGCGCCTGGAGATCGCCGCCACCTGGCTGGCCTGCGGCCTGGACGTGAACAAGGCGACCTTCTACCGCCAGTCCGACATCCCCGAGATTCCCGAGCTGTGCTGGCTGCTCACCTGCGTGGCCGGCAAGGGCCTGCTCAACCGCGCCCACGCCTACAAGGCCTCGGTGGACAAGAACATCGAGCAGGGCGAGGACCCGGATGCCGGCATCACCATGGGCCTGTTCAGCTACCCGGTGCTGATGGCCGCGGACATCCTGATGTTCAACGCGCACAAGGTGCCGGTCGGTCGCGACCAGATCCAGCACGTGGAAATGGCCCGCGACATCGGTCAGCGCTTCAACCACCTGTTCGGCAACGGCAAGGAACTGTTCACCCTGCCCGAGGCGGTGATCGAGGAAGAAGTGGCGACCCTGCCCGGCCTCGACGGGCGCAAGATGAGCAAGAGTTACGACAACACCATCCCGCTGTTCGGTTCGGCCAAGCAGCTCAAGGACGCCATCGCCCGCATCGTCACCGACTCCCGGCTGCCGGGCGAAGCCAAGGATCCGGACAGCTCGCACCTGTTCACCCTGTTCCAGGCCTTCGCCACCCCGGCCCAGCAGGCCGAGTTCCGCAGTGATCTGCTCGCCGGGCTGGCCTGGGGCGAAGCCAAGCAGCGCCTGTTCCAGCTGCTCGACAACGAACTGGGCGAGGCGCGCGAGCGTTACCACGCACTGATCGAGCGCCCGGCGGATCTGGAAGACATCCTCCTCGCCGGCGCGGCCAAGGCGCGCAAGACCGCCACCCCGTTCCTTGGCGAGCTGCGCGAGGCGGTGGGCCTGCGTTCCTTCCGCAGCCAGGCGCAGGGCGGCGAAACCGGTAAGAAGAAGGCGGTCAAGAGCGCACGCTTCGTCAGCTTCCGCGACGAGGACGGCAGCTTCCGTTTCCGCCTGCTGGATGCCGCCGGCGAGCAGCTGCTGCTGTCCAAGTCCTTTGCCGATGGCAAGGCCGCGGGCCAGGCCAGCAAGCGCCTGCAGTCCGGTGAGGCGCTGGATGTGCGTGAGCAGGGCGAAGGCTTCGGCCTGTGGCTGGATGACGAGCTGGTCGGCGAGAGCCCGGCCTTCGCCGATGCCGGCGCACGTGACGCAGGTATTGCCCGTCTGCGTGAGGCTTTGGCGCCGCAGGAATAAACGCTGCGTAGGTTGGGTTGAGGCGCGTAGCGGCGAAGCCCAACATGGCCATGTCGCCACTGTTCGTTGGGCTTCGCTGCGCTCAACCCAACCTACGATTGCTAATCAACGGGGCCGTCGTTAAAGTGACCGCCCCGTTTTTGTTACCGAATTTCCCATCATGACTCCTCTTGCGCGCTACCAGGCCGACCTGCAACGGCCGGACTTCTTCCACGACGCCGCCCAGGAAACTGCCGTGCGTCATCTGCAGCGCCTGTATGACGACCTGGTGGCCGACTCCAAGAGCAAGCCGGGCCTGCTCGGCGGCCTGTTCGGCAAGAAGCGCCAGGGGCCGGTCAAGGGCCTGTATTTCTGGGGGGGGGTCGGCCGCGGCAAGACCTACCTGGTCGATACCTTCTTCGATGCGCTGCCGTTCCCGCAGAAGATGCGCACCCACTTCCACCGCTTCATGAAGCGCGTGCACGAGGAAATGAAGACCCTCAAGGGCGAGAAGAACCCGCTGACCATCATCGGCAAGCGTTTCGCCGACGAGGCGCGGGTGATCTGCTTCGACGAGTTCTTCGTTTCCGACATCACCGACGCGATGATCCTCGCCACCCTGCTGGAGGAGCTGTTCAAGAACGGCGTGACCCTGGTGGCGACCTCCAACATCGTTCCGGACGGCCTGTACAAGGACGGCCTGCAGCGCGCGCGCTTCCTGCCCGCGATCGCCCTGGTCAAGCAGCACACCGAGGTGGTCAACGTCGACAGCGGCGTCGACTACCGCCTGCGTGCCCTGGAGCAGGCCGAGCTGTTCCACTGGCCGCTGGATGCCGAGGCCGAAATCAGCCTGGACAAGAGCTTCCGCAGCCTGCTGCCCGAGCACTGCGTGGTGGAGGAGAACAAGGCGCTGATGATCGAGAACCGCGCGATCATGGCGCGCAAGGAAGGCGACGACGTCGCCTGGTTCGAGTTCCGCGAGCTGTGCGACGGCCCGCGCAGCCAGAACGACTACATCGAGCTGGGCAAGATCTACCACGCGGTGATCCTGGCCAACGTCGAGCAGATGGGCGTGGCCAAGGACGACATGGCGCGGCGCTTCATCAACCTGGTGGACGAGTTCTACGACCGCAACGTCAAGCTGATCATTTCCGCCGAAGTGGAGCTGAAGGACCTGTACACCGGCGGGCGCCTGAGCTTCGAGTTCCAGCGCACCCTGAGCCGCCTGCTGGAGATGCAGTCCCACGAGTTCCTGTCGCGCGCGCACAAGCCATAAGCCGGTCCGTGCTGAACAAGAAAGGGGTTGCCAGTCGGCAACCCCTTTTTCGTTTCAGAAACTGTTTTTAACGCTATATCGACGACGCACAAAAGATCCTAAGTAAGCTCTCAGGCGCCGTCCTTGTGCAGGAACTGCCGGCGGTACTGGTTGGGCGACAGCTCGGCGTGCTGGCGGAACAGGCGGGCGAAGAAGCTGGCGTCGTCGTAACCGACTTCGTAGCTGATGGTCTTGATGCTCTTGCGCGTGGAGCTGAGCAGGCTCTTGGCCGTCTCGATGCGCAGGCGCTGCAGGTAGTGCAGGGGCTTGTCGCCGGTCGCGCTCTGGAACCGGCGCATGAAGTTGCGGATGCTCATGCCGTGCTCGCGGGCCACGTCCTCGATGCGGAATTTCTCGGCGAAATGCTCTTCCAGCCACTGCTGCACCTGCAGGATGGCCACGTCCTGGTGCAGCTTCTGCCCGCCGAAACCGATGCGCCCGGGGCTGTAGCTGCGCTGGGTCTCGTAGAGGATGTCGCGGGCCACGCCCTGGGCGATGGAGGCGCCGCAGTAGCGTTCGATCAGGTAGATGTACATGTCGCAGGCCGAGGTGACGCCGCCGGCGCAGTACAGGTTGTCGGCATCCGACAGGTGCTTGTCCTGGTTGAGCAGCACCTTGGGGAAGCGCTCGGCGAACTCGCGGAAGAAGCGCCAGTAGGTGGTCGCCTCCTTGCCGTCGAGCAGGCCGGCCTCGGCCATCCAGAACACCCCGGTGGCTTCGCCGCACAGGGCGGCGCCGGCGGCATGCTGTTCACGCAGCCAGGGGATGATCTGCGGGTGGCGTTGGCGCAGCTCGTCGAAGTCGCCCCAGAAGGCCGGCAGGATGATCACGTCGGCCGCTTCCAGGGCACCATCCACCTGGATGTTGGCCTGGCTGAAACTGGTTACGTCCAGGCCGTCCGGGCTGACCACGCGGATCTGGAAGTTGGTGGCCTGGTCCAGGCCTTGCTGCTTGCTGTAGCGCAGGCCGGCCATGTGGAAGAAGTCGCGCGCCTGCATCAGGGTGGCGGCGAACACACCTTCGGTGGCGAGGATGCAGATGCGGGTCTGGGCGGTTGTCGCAGGCATGGCAATTATTCTTATTGGTGGTGAAACGGTCATTCAGTGGCTGGATCGTCTTATTTTTTGTCGCATGTGTCCAGTGTCTAGACCTTCTGGCCTGGCCTAGAGTGATGCTCACTCAATGACCACTCAGATGCAGGTGTAACAATGATTCCAAGAACCCTGTTCAGTCACGAGCACGAACAGTTTCGCGAGTCCGTGCGCAAATTCTTCGAGCAGGAGGCCGTGCCTTTTCATGCCCAGTGGGAGAAGGATGGCCATATCGACCGCGCCCTGTGGAACAAGGCAGGCGAGGCCGGCATGCTCTGCTCGCACATTCCGGAAGAATACGGCGGCATGAGCGCCGACTTCCTCTACAGCGCCGTGGTGATCGAGGAGCAGTCGCGTCTGGGGCTGTCCGGCATCGGCTTCTCCCTGCACTCGGACATCGTTGCGCCGTACATCCTGCATTACGGCAGCGAGGAGCAGAAGAAGCACTACCTGCCCAAGCTGGTCAGTGGTGAGCTGGTCACGGCCATCGCCATGACCGAGCCGGGCACCGGTTCCGACCTGCAGGGGGTGAAGACCACTGCCGTGCTGGACGGCGAGGAGTACGTGATCAATGGCTCGAAGACCTTCATCACCAACGGCTTCCTCGCCGATCTGGTGATAGTCGTCGCCAAGACCGACGCCAAGGCCGGGGCCAAGGGCATCAGTCTGTTCCTGGTCGAGGCCAACACCCCGGGCTTCGCCAAGGGCAAGCGCCTGGAGAAGGTCGGCATGAAGGCCCAGGACACCTCCGAGCTGTTCTTCCAGGACGTGCGCGTGCCCAAGGAAAACCTGCTGGGCAAGGAGGGCATGGGCTTCGTCTACCTGATGCAGGAGCTGCCGCAGGAGCGCCTGACCGTGGGGCTGCTGGCCATCAGCTCGGCCGAGGCGGCGCTCGAGTGGACCAAGGACTACACCCGCGAGCGCAAGGCGTTCGGCAAGGCGGTAGCGGACTTCCAGAACACCCGCTTCAAGCTGGCCGAGATGGCCACCGAGATCCAGATTGGTCGGGTGTTCGTCGATCGCTGCCTGGAGCTGCACCTGCAAGGCAAGCTGGATGTGCCGACTGCGGCGATGCTCAAGTACTGGAGCACCGACCTGCAGTGCAAGGTGATCGACGAGTGCGTGCAGCTGCACGGTGGCTACGGCTACATGCTGGAGTACCCGATCGCCCGCGCCTGGGCCGACTCGCGCGTGCAGCGTATCTACGCCGGCACCAACGAGATCATGAAGGAAATCATCAGTCGCGCCCTGTAAGTGCGACTGCTTGCGAGGAGCCCGGCGAATGCCGGGCTCTTTCGTTTCATGGCGCGGGATTGGGCTGCTCGCGGTGGATCGCCTCGATGGCCGTCAGCAGTTCCTCGCTCAGCTCCAGGCTCATGCTGCCCAGGTTGCTTTCCAGTTGCTCCAGGCTGGTGGCGCCGATGATGTTGCTGGTGACGAAGGGTTGGCGGGTGACGAAGGCCAGGGCCATCTGTGCTGGGTCCAGGCCGTGTTCCTCGGCCAGCTTGACGTAGCGGCTACAGGCGGCCTGGGATTGCGCATTGGTGTAGCGGGTGAAGCGGCTGAACAGGGTGATCCGTGCATTGGCCGGGCGCGCACCGTTCTCATGCTTGCCGGAGAGCATGCCGAACGCCAGTGGCGAGTAGGCCAGCAGGCCGCACTGCTCGCGCATCGCCACCTCGGCCAGGCCCACTTCGAAGCTGCGGTTGAGCAGGTTGTAGGGGTTCTGTACCGATACCGTGCGCGGCAGGCCCAGGCTGTCGGCCAGTTGCAGGTACTTCATGGTGCCCCAGGGGGTTTCGTTGGACAGGCCGATATGGCGGATCTTGCCGGCCTTGACCTGCTCCCCGAGCACTTCCAGGGTTTCCTGCAGCGGGGTGAAGTCCTGCTCCTGGTGGCGGTAGCCGAGCTGGCCGAAGAAGTTGGTGCTGCGTTCCGGCCAGTGCAGCTGATACAGGTCGATCCACTCGGTCTGCAGGCGCTGCAGGCTGGCGTCGAGCGCGGCGACTATGTGCGCGCGGTTGTGTTTGAGCTGGCCGTCGCGGATATGGCCGATGCCGTTGCCGGGGCCGGCCACCTTGCTGGCGAGAACCCACTCGCTGCGGTTACCGCGGGCCTTGAAGTAGTTGCCGATGATCCGTTCGGTGGCGCCATAGGTCGTGGCGCGGGGCGGCACCGGGTACATCTCGGCGGTGTCGAGGAAATTGATTCCGGCGGCGCGGGCGCGGTCGATCTGGGCGAAACCCTCGCTCTCGTCGTTCTGCTCGCCCCAGGTCATGCTGCCCAGGCACAGTGCGCTGACCTTGAGGTCGCTGCGGCCCAGTTGACGGTATTCCATGCGCTGCTCCTTGGCTGTGGCGGAAACGGCAAGCATAAAGCAGGTTGCTATTTTTGCAGTAATCGGCATAATTTCGCGGCTTTCTCGGCGGGGATGCCTAGCCTGTTCGAGAAAGAAGGTGGGGATGCCTAGCCCGCCGAAACCCCCGCCGTAGCGGACGCGCTGACCCGAGCCCCCGATAGCGTCTGTTTTCCGGCCGTCTTTGACTTGTCAAAGCAAGCACTATTCAGTAAGATCCGCCGTCTTATTTTCAGGGCGGCCCCTGAGGCTATAGCGAATGAAGACTTTTACTGCAAAACCGGAAACTGTTAAGCGCGACTGGTACGTCGTCGACGCTGCTGGCCAGACCCTGGGTCGTCTGGCCACTGAAATTGCAAGCCGTCTGCGTGGCAAGCACAAGCCGGAATACACTCCGCACGTTGATACCGGCGACTACATCGTCGTGATCAACGCCGAGCAGGTGCGTGTGACCGGTGCCAAGACCACCGACAAAATGTACTACTCGCACTCCGGTTTCCCGGGTGGCATCAAGGAGATCAACTTCGAGAAGCTGATCGCCAAGGCCCCCGAGCGCGTGATCGAGACCGCGGTCAAGGGCATGCTGCCGAAAAACCCGCTGGGTCGCGACATGTACCGCAAGCTGAAGGTGTACAAGGGTGCTGTTCACCCGCACACCGCTCAGCAGCCCCAAGAACTGAAGATTTAACGGAATAGTTCATTATGTCGGCGACTCAAAATTACGGCACTGGCCGTCGCAAGACCGCTACCGCACGCGTCTTCCTGCGTCCGGGTACTGGCAAGATCTCCATCAACAACCGCACCTTGGATACCTTCTTCGGTCGCGAAACCGCTCGCATGGTCGTGCGTCAGCCGCTGGAGCTGACCGAGACCACCGAGAAGTTCGACATCTACGTCACCGTTCTCGGTGGTGGTGTCAGCGGTCAGGCTGGTGCGATCCGTCACGGTATCACCCGCGCTCTGATGGACTACGACGAAGGTCTGCGTCCGGCTCTGCGTAAAGCTGGCTTCGTCACTCGCGATGCTCGTGAAGTTGAACGTAAGAAAGTGGGTCTGCGTAAGGCGCGTAAGCGTCCTCAGTACTCCAAGCGTTAATCGCTGCTGCGTTCAAAAGCGCCCAGTTTCCTTTCGGAACTGGGCGTTTTTTATGGGCGCCTATATGCCCTGCGACAACGTGCCGCATTGGTGAATCCCGCGGCTGGCAAGGCTTCCGGGCAATTTGTATCCGGTAATTACCTTGTCAGAAAAGGGGCTTTTCTTTACCATTCGGCAAATTTTGTGCGGCTAGCTTTTTACCTAGTAGAGGCCTGAACAACAGGCCACAAAGCTGATGGGAGACGACTGAATGAGCAATGACGGCGTGAATGCAGGCCGGCGTCGCTTCCTGGTAGCGGCCACTTCTGTGGTGGGCGCTGCCGGAGCGGTGGGTGCTGCGACTCCGTTTGTGGGGTCATGGTTCCCCAGTGCCAAGGCGAAGGCCGCTGGTGCACCGGTGAAAGTGAATATCAGCAAGGTCGAGGCCGGCCAGCAGATGATTGCTGAATGGCGCGGCCAGCCGGTGTTCATCGTGCGCCGTACCGAGGAGATTCTCGGTAACCTGGCCAAGCTCGAAGGCATCGTTGCCGACCCGGAATCCGCTGCCTCGGTGCAGCCGACCTATGTCGACAAGAAGACCCGTTCGATCAAGCCCGAGTTGCTGGTGCTGGTCGGTCTGTGCACGCACCTGGGCTGCTCGCCGTCCTTCCGTCCGGAAGTCGCGCCGGCCGACCTCGGTGCCGAGTGGGTGGGTGGCTACTTCTGCCCCTGCCACGGTTCCCGCTACGACCTCGCTGGGCGTGTCTACAAGGCCCAGCCTGCACCCTTGAACCTGCCGGTGCCGCCGTATTCGTACGAGTCGGATGATGTGATCGTCATCGGCGTGGACCAGGAGAAGGCATGATGAACAAGTTCATGGCATGGGTCGATGCGCGCTTCCCCGCGACCAAGATGTGGGAAGACCATCTGTCCAAGTATTACGCTCCGAAGAACTTCAACTTCTTCTATTTCTTTGGCTCCCTGGCACTGCTGGTGCTGGTCAACCAGATCGTTACCGGTATCTGGCTGACCATGAGCTTCACCCCGTCCGCCGAGGAAGCCTTCGCTTCCGTCGAATACATCATGCGTGATGTGGAGTTCGGCTGGATCATCCGCTACCTGCACTCCACGGGCGCCTCGGCGTTCTTCGTGGTGGTCTACCTGCACATGTTCCGCGGCCTGCTCTACGGCTCTTACCAGAAGCCGCGCGAGCTGGTGTGGATCTTCGGCATGCTGATCTACCTGTGCCTGATGGCAGAAGCCTTCATGGGTTACCTGCTGCCGTGGGGCCAGATGTCCTACTGGGGCGCCCAGGTGATCATCTCGCTGTTCGGTGCCATCCCGGTGATCGGCGATGACCTGACCCAGTGGATCCGCGGTGACTACCTGATTTCCGGCATCACCCTGAACCGTTTCTTCGCCCTGCACGTGATCGCCCTGCCGATCGTCCTGCTCGGCCTGGTCGTGCTGCACATCCTGGCGCTGCACGAAGTCGGTTCGAACAACCCGGACGGAGTCGACATCAAGAAGAAGAAGGACGAGAACGGCATTCCGCTCGACGGCATCGCCTTCCATCCCTACTACACCGTGAAAGACATCGTCGGCGTGGTGGTCTTCCTGTTCGTCTTCTGCGCCATCGTGTTCTTCTTCCCGGAGATGGGTGGTTACTTCCTCGAGAAGCCGAACTTCGAACAGGCCAACCCGTTCAAGACCCCGGCGCACATCGCCCCGGTGTGGTACTTCACGCCGTTCTACGCGATCCTGCGCGCCGTTCCGGACAAGCTGCTCGGCGTTATCGCCATGGGCGCCGCCATCGCCGTGCTGTTCGTCCTGCCGTGGCTGGACCGTAGCCCGGTCAAGTCGATGCGCTACAAGGGCTGGCTGAGCAAGATCTGGCTGCTGGTGTTCTGCGTGTCCTTCGTGATCCTCGGCGTACTCGGCGTGCTGGCCCCGACTCCGGGTCGTACCCTGCTGTCGCAGATCTGCACCGCGCTGTACTTCGCCTACTTCATCCTGATGCCGTTCTACACCCGGATGGAGAAGACTAAACCGGTTCCGGAAAGGGTGACTGGCTGATGAAAAAGCAATTTATCGCACTGATGTTCGCTGTACTGCCGGCCTTTGCTCTGGCTCAGGCGGCACTCGAGTATCCGAATGACCATGTCGATATCGACCTGGCCGACAAGGCTGCCCTGCAGGACGGCGCGCGTACCTTCGCCAACTACTGCATGGGTTGCCACAGTGCCAAGTTCCAGCGCTACGAGCGTGTGGCCAAGGACCTGGGCATCTCGGAAGAGCTGATGATGGACAACCTGGTCTTCACTGGCGCCAAGATCGGCGACCACATGAAGATCGGCATGCAGCCGAACGATGCCAAGGTCTGGTTCGGCGCTGCGCCGCCCGACCTGACCCTGGTCGCTCGCGTGCGTGGCACCGACTGGCTGTACACCTACCTGCGCACCTTCTATGAAGACCCGACTCGTCCTTATGGGGTGAACAACAAGGTCTTCCCGAACGTCGGCATGCCGAACGTGCTGGTCGACCTGCAGGGTCGCCAGGTCATCGGTTGCAAGCAGGTTCAGGTGGTCGAGCACGGCAAGAAGCAGTACGACCCGCTGACCGGTGCGCCGATCACCCACGAAGCCTGTGATCAGCTGACCGTCGTGCCGAACACCGGCAAGCTGACCGAGGCGGAGTTCGACCAGAAGATCCACAATCTGGTGAGCTTCCTGGCCTACTCGGCCAACCCGGTCAAGCTGGAGAGCCAGCGCATCGGTGTCTATGTGCTGCTGTACCTGGCCTTCTTCTTCGTGTTCGCCTACCTGCTCAAGCGCGAATACTGGAAGGACGTGCACTGATCCATCGCGTTACCGCTGTAGACGCACGCGCCCATAATGGGCGCGTGCGTTTTTCTGTTTCTGCAATCTGGTTTTTTAAGGAGGGGCATCATGGCCGCACCGAATAAGTTGGCCTGCTATTCCGACCCCGCCGATCACTACTCCCATCGCGTGCGCCTGGTGCTGGCCGAGAAGGGCGTGAGTGCCGAGATCATCGACGTCGCTCCGGGCCGTTGCCCGCCGCAGCTGGCCGAAGTCAACCCGTACGGCAGCGTGCCGACCCTGGTTGACCGCGACCTGGCCCTGTACGAGTCGACCGTGGTGATGGAGTATCTGGACGAGCGTTACCCCCATCCGCCGCTGTTGCCGGTCTATCCGGTGGCGCGGGCCAACAGCCGCCTGCTGATCCATCGCATCCAGCGCGACTGGTGCAAGCAGGTCGACCTGATCCTCGATTCGCGCAGCAAGGAACCGGCCCGGGTGCAGGCGCGCAAGGAATTGCGCGAGAGCCTGACCGGCGTATCCCCGCTGTTTGCCGATAAGCCGTTTTTTCTCAGTGAAGAACTGAGTCTGGTAGATTGCTGCTTATTGCCGATTCTCTGGCGCTTGCCGTTGCTGGGGATCGAGTTGCCGAAGCCGGCCAAGCCGCTGCTGGACTACATGGAGCGGCAGTTCGCCCGTGAGGCGTTCAAGGCCAGTCTGTCCGATGTCGAACGCGACATGCGCTAACTCAGGAGGTCGTCCGTCATGAATTCCAGTCGTCCCTACCTGGTGCGAGCCCTCTACGAGTGGATCCTCGACAACGATTGCACACCGCATCTGCTGGTCAGTGCGGAGTTTCCAGGGGTGCGCGTGCCGCCGGGCTTCGCCAGCGACGGGCAGATCGTGCTCAACGTGTCGCCCAGTGCCGTGCGCAACCTGCACATGGACAACGAGGCGGTCAGCTTCGAGGGGCGTTTCGGCGGGGTGGCCCATTCGCTGTTCATCCCGGCCGGCGCCATGCTGGCGATCTATGCGCGGGAGAATGGCCAGGGCATGGTCTTCGAGCTAGAACCGCCGGTCGACGAGGATGATGACGAGCAGGGCCCGGATGACGATGGTCCGTCCGGTGGCGAGCCGTCGCGGCCCAGCGGGCGGCCGAGCCTGAAGGTGGTCAAGTAAGTCTTGGCGGGTTACTCGGATAGAAACGACAAGGGCGCCTAGGGCGCCCTTGTCGTTTCTATGCCGGCCTGCGCTTGCGCAGTTCGTGGCGGCGGCTTCGGCCGCGAGCCAGGTGCAGCGGGCTGCCTCAGTTGGTGTACTGGAACAGCTTGACGATCTTCTGCACGCCGGATACGCCGGCGACCACGTTGCCGGCGCTGGCGCCTTCGGCGCGGGTCACCAGGCCCATCAGGTAGACGATGCCGTTCTCGGTGATCACCTTGACCTTGGCGCTGGGTACCGTGCTGTCGGCCAGCATCAGGGTCTTGATCTTCGAGGTCATCAGTGCATCGTTGCTGCGGGCCAGGGCCGATGTCGGCTGCAGCACCTGCAGTTCGTTGTGGATCTTGGTCACGCCCTGGACATTGCGTGCCGCCTGGGCGGCCTTGTCCTTGAGCTCGGCGCGCGGGGTCTGGCCGGCCAGCAGGATCACCCCGTTGTAGCTGGTGACCACCACGTGCGAGGTCGGGCTGGTCAGGTCCGGGTGCGCGCGCGACACGGCCGAGCTGACGTCCGGGCCGAGGAACTGGTCGTCGATCTTGTTGCCGATGCTGCGGTTGCTACAGGCGCCCAGCAGCAGGCTGAGGGCGAGGGTGGCAAGAATCAGCGGATTGCGGGTCATTCTTCACTCCCGAACAGTTGGCGGTCGATCAGGTCGCACAGGCAATGGATAGCCAGCAGGTGCACTTCCTGGATGCGTGCGGTGACCTTGGAAGGCACGCGAATTTCCACGTCTTCCGGCAGCAGCAGCGAGGCCATGCCGCCGCCGTCGCGCCCGGTCAGAGCTACGACAATCATTTCGCGGTCATGTGCGGCCTGGATGGCCTGAATCACGTTGGCCGAGTTGCCGCTGGTGGAAATCGCCAGCAGCACGTCGCCGGGCTGGCCGAGGGCGCGGATCTGCTTGGAGAACACCTCGTTGTAGCTGTAGTCGTTGGCGATCGAGGTGATGGTCGAGCTGTCGGTGGTCAGGGCGATGGCCGGCAGGCTCGGGCGTTCGCGCTCGAAGCGGTTGAGCAGCTCGGAGGAGAAGTGCTGGGCATCGCCGGCGGAACCGCCGTTGCCGCAGCTGAGAATCTTGCCCTCGTTGAGCAGGGCGTTGACCATCACCTGGCTGCCATGCTCGATGAACGGTACCAGCACTTCCATGGCCTGCTGCTTGGTGTCGATGCTGGCCTGGAACATCTGGCGGATTCGGGATTGCATGTCCATCGGATAAGACCTTCGGTGTACGGGCTGGGTCAGCCTCTACGGTGAGGGAGTGCCATAAGGCGTGGCGAATTATAACGACTCGCATCTGGCGTGCTGTCCGGCTTTTTACCCGACTTGCCCGGTGCGGGTCGACTAGAAAGCGTTGATCGGGTCGATTCAGGCCTCAAAAGCGTTCTTTAGCCAGTCCAGTTGCGTGGGGGCGAGGGCGATCACGTCGAAGCGGCAGGGTTGCCTGGCCCAGCGGCTTTCCTGCTGTAGGAAGTGCTGGGCGGCGTGGATCAGGCGTTGCTGCTTGCGCGAGTCGACGCTTTCCAGGGCGCCGCCCCAGGCGGCATGCCGGCGATAGCGGACTTCGACGAATACTACTGTATCGCCGTCGAGCATGACCAGATCGAGCTCGCCGCCGCGGCAGCGCCAGTTCTGCGCCAGCAGGCGCAGGCCGTGGCGCAGCAGGTGGTCGCGCGCCTGGGTTTCGGCGGCGCGACCGCTGTCGCTCGGCTTACTGATTGCCGCTGTCCGACAGGCGCTGGACCTGGCCGTCGTGGAACTCGGCCCAGGGCAGCTGGCGTTCGATGCGCTGGGCGCTGTTCAGGCTGAGGTTGCCGGACAGGCCTTCGACCCGGCTGTCGGGCATGGCCTGCAGCTGGCTCAGGCGCGGCGCCAGGCGGTAGGCGTCGACACCCATGGCGTACAGGCGACCGAGGCTGCCGGCGGCCTGCGGCCATTGACCGTCGACCTGCTGGCGCAGCGGGTCATTGGCATCCAGCAGCCAGGGGGTTTCGCAGAAGCGGATGCCTTCCAGGTCCTGGTACTGGCTCGGATTCTGCCCGCCGGCATACAGGTGTGAGGTGGCGTACACCGGCACGTCGCCGGCGTACTGGAAGGCCAGGGTCGGCTTGATCTGCTGGGCCTGCTGCGGGGTGGCGGCGAGGAAGATGAAGTCGACGTCCTGGCGGCGCGCCGGCACGGCGGCGATGGCGCCGCCGAGGGTGCTCTGCAGGCGCTTGGCGCGCGCTTCGCTTTCGCGCAGCTGGAACAGGTCGGCGATCTGCTGGGCCAGCTGTACCGGCTGGTCGACGTGCTCGGCGGCGATCAGGGTGCCGCCGGCGGCCTGCCAGCTCTGCTGGAAGGCGGCCAGCACGCGGTTGCCCCATTCGCCGCTGGGCACCAGGGCTACCGCGCGGCGCATGCCGTCGGCCCAGGCGCGCCGGGCCACTTCGCGGGCTTCGTCTTCGGCGGCCAGGCCGAACTGGAACAGCTGCGCCGGCGCTTCGCGGCCGGCGTCGCTGTAGTTCAGGGCCAGGGTGGTGATCGGTAGCTGCGGGCGCTCGCTGAGCTGCTTGACCAGCGGCTTCTCCAGCGGGCCGATCACCAGTTGCGCGCCGTCGGCCTGGGCCTGGCGGTAGAAGTCATCCAGCGAGGCGAGGCGCGAGCTGTCGTAGAGCAGCACTTCCGGCGGGTTCTGGCCGGCCTGCTGGGCCTGGTAGTGGGCAGCCATGAAGCCGTCGCGCAAGGCGCGGGCGACCGCGGCCAGCTGGCCCTCCTGGGGCAGCAGCAGGGCGACCTTCTGCAGCGGCTGGCCGGCCAGGCTCTTCAGCTTGTCCAGGGCCTGCGGCAGCTGTTGCGCGGCCGGGTGTTGCGGATGCTGCTGGCGCCAGGCGTCGATGGCGGCCAACTGCTGATCCGGGGTGCCGGCGCTCTTGGTGGCCAGGGCCAGGCTCAGCCAGCCATCCAGGTCGCTATCGCCGGAGGACTGCAGCTGGCTCTGCGGCAGGCTGGCGACCAGGGCCCAGATTGCTTCGTGGTTGCTGGCGGCCGCGCCGCCATCGAGCAGCGGGGCGATGTACACGCGTTCGCGGGCGGCGGCGAGGGGCTGGCCGTCGGCCTCCAGGGCGCGGGCGCGGACCAGCTGAGTGCGCACCTGCTGCTCGACCGGCAGTTCGCCGAGGCGCTGCATGCTCGGGTGGCTGAGGGCCTGGAGGGCGGCCTTGGGCTTGTTGCGGGCCAGGGCCAGTTCGGCGGCGAGGGTGCTGGCGAAGATCTGCTGGGCCGGCTTCAGGCCATCCAGGGCGATCTCGTCGAGGATGCGCGTGGCGCGTCCCAGATCTTGCTGCTGGTAGGCCAGGTCGGCGGCGGACAGGCGCAGCAGGGCGGCCTCTTCCGGCATTTCGCTGGCGGCGGCCTGTTGCAGCAGTTGTTCGATGCTGGCTTGCGGGGTGCGTGGCAGCTCGCCCAGGTTGGACGACGGGGTGCTGGCGCAGGCGGCCAGCAGGCCGGCGAGGCAAAGGGCGGAAAGCGGGCGCAGGCGGGCGATCATCTAAACGTTCCTGGTACTGGATCCAATGAGTGCGCGATTGTACCCAAGCCCCGCAGCCCATGCGATGTCGCTGCAGCGAAACGGGCTACAATGCGCGCTTTCCGTGGTCATCGAGGGTTGCCCGTGAGCGTTTCCGCTGCTTCTGTCACCGCCACCGGCACGCTGTATGTGGTTGCCACGCCGATCGGCAACCTGGATGACATCACTGCCCGCGCCCTGCGCATCCTGCGTGAGGTGGCGCTGATCGCCGCCGAGGACACCCGTCACTCCATCCGTCTGCTGCAGCATTTCGGTATCGCCACGCCACTGGCGGCCTGCCACGAGCACAACGAGCGCGACGAGGGCGGGCGCTTCCTCACCCGCTTGCAGGCGGGCGAGGACGTGGCACTGATTTCCGATGCGGGCACGCCGCTGATTTCCGACCCGGGTTATCACCTGGTGCGCCAGGTGCGGGCGGCCGGGATTCGCGTGGTGCCGGTGCCGGGCGCCTGCGCGCTGATCGCCGCCCTGTCGGCCGCCGGCCTGCCGTCCGATCGTTTCAGCTTCGAGGGTTTCCTGCCGGCCAAGACCGTCGGGCGCCAGGCGCGCCTGCAGCAGGTGGCGGAAGACCCGCGCACGCTGATCTTCTACGAGGCGCCGCACCGCATCCTCGAGTGCCTGGCCGACATGCGCGAGGTGTTCGGCGCCGATCGGCCGGCGGTGCTGGGGCGCGAACTGACCAAGACCTTCGAGACCCTCAAGGGCTTGCCGCTGGGCGAGTTGCACGACTGGGTGGCGGCCGACAGCAACCAGCAGCGCGGCGAGTGCGTGGTGCTGGTGGCCGGCTGGCAGGCGCCGGAAGGCGATGAGGCGATCAGCGGCGAGGCGCTGCGGGTGCTCGACCTGCTGCTCGGCGAGATGCCGCTCAAGCGCGCGGCGGCGCTGGCTGCGGAGATCACCGGGGTGCGCAAGAATCTGCTCTATCAGGCGGCGCTGGAGCGGCAAAAGGACGCTTGAGCTTGTCCTGCGGCGCTCGGCTCGTTACCCTTGGCGGCGGAGAGTCGATCGGACAGTCGCTGCCTTCGCAAGAAGGGGGAGGAAAGTCCGGGCTCCATAGGGCGGAGTGCCAGGTAATGCCTGGGAGGCGTGAGCCTACGGAAAGTGCCACAGAAAATAACCGCCTAAGCGCGCAAGCGCCGGTAAGGGTGAAAAGGTGCGGTAAGAGCGCACCGCACGGCTGGCAACAGTCCGTGGCTAGGTAAACCCCACTCGGAGCAAGACCAAATAGGGTTCCATTGGCGTGGCCCGCGCTGGAACCGGGTAGGTTGCTAAAGGCGTGCAGCGATGTACGTCGTAGAGGAATGACTGTCCTCGACAGAACCCGGCTTACAGATCGACTCTCCACCTTTTCTCTTCTATCCGCTTCACCCCGCATCCCGCATTTGTAATATCGAAAAGATCTTACTCTTAAGAAACTACTTTAAGTTCGAAGTTCAGTGCCATGAACAGGCTGAAATTCGCCTCTGAAAAACCCTCGATTTGCCTCTCCAAACCCCTCGCTTAGTTCGCTAAATCTCCGTCCTGTAAGGATTTTTCCCTGTTTGCGCGCCTTGACGCTGGGTGTGCTGCATTCCTATAGTGTGCCGAAGTGGCACAAAGTGGCACGAAGTGGGTCGTATGGGCACGGAAAGCTAATTACAGTGGGGAAACGCAGCCTTGTTTCGCGGAGCTAACGCCATCAGTCTCGACGCCAAAGGGCGACTCGCGATGCCGAGCCGGTACCGTGACGAGCTCGTTTCGCGTTGTGCCGGCCAGCTCATCGTCACCATCGATGCCGTCGATCCCTGCCTCTGCGTGTATCCGCTGCCCGAGTGGGAGCTGATCGAAGCCAAGCTCCGCGAGTTGCCCTCCCTGCGTGAAGAAACCCGTCGCCTGCAGCGCCTGCTGATCGGCAATGCCGTGGATATCGAGCTGGACGGCAGCGGCCGCTTCCTCGTGCCGCCGCGGCTGCGCGCCCATGCCGGCCTGGACAAGCATGCGATGCTGGTTGGCCAACTGAACAAATTCCAACTGTGGAACGAGGATGCCTGGAACGCACTTGCCGATGCCGACCTGGCTGCCATCAAACAACCCGGTGCTTTGCCGGACGACCTGCGTGATCTGATCCTGTGACCATGACCAATAGCTTTCGCCATATCACCGTGCTGCTCGACGAAGCCGTCGACGGCCTCGCCGTGCGCGCGGATGGCTGCTATCTGGATGGCACCTTCGGGCGGGGGGGGCACAGCCGGCTGATACTCGAAAGGCTCGGGCCAGACGGTCGCCTGTTGGGTTTCGACAAGGACCCACTGGCGATTGCCACGGGAAATGCACTGGCGGCCGAAGACGGCCGCTTCGTCGTTGTGCAGCGCAGCTTTGCCGAGCTGGGCGACGAGGTCGCTCAGCGCGGCCTGGCGGGCCGGGTCGATGGCATCCTGCTCGACCTCGGCGTGTCCTCGCCGCAGCTGGACGATGCCGCGCGCGGCTTCAGCTTCCTCAATGACGGCCCGCTGGACATGCGCATGAACCCGGATGCCGGGGTCAGCGCCGCCGAGTTCATCGCCAGCGCCAGCGCCGAGGAGATCGCCCGGGTCTTCAAGGAATACGGCGAAGAGCGTTTCGCCAAGCGCATGGCGCGTGCCGTGGTCGAGCGCCGCGCGCTCAAGCTGTTCGAACGTACCGCCGACCTGGCCGCCGTGCTCACCGAGGCCAATCCTGCCTGGGAAAAGGGCAAGAACCCGGCGACCCGCGCCTTCCAGGGCCTGCGCATCTACATCAACAACGAGCTGGGCGATCTCGAGCAGGGCCTCGATGCCGCCCTGGAAAGCCTGGCCGTCGGTGGGCGCCTGGTGGTGATCAGCTTCCACTCGCTGGAAGACCGCATCGTCAAGCAGTTCATGCGCCGTCACGCCAAGGGCGAGGCGGACAACCTGCCGCGCGACCTGCCGATCATCCCCAAGGCCTTCGAGCCGCGTCTCAAGCTGCTGGGCAAGCCGCAGTTCGCCTCCGAGGCCGAACTCAAGGCCAACCCGCGCTCGCGCAGCGCCGTCATGCGTGTGGCGGAGAAGCTGCGATGAGCCGCCTGTTCGCCAAGCCGTTGCCGCCCGGCAGCCTGCTGCTGTTGCTGCTGTTCATCGGCGTGCTGCTGTCGGCCCTGGCCGTGTCCTACAGCGCGCACTGGAACCGCCAGCTGCTCAATGCCCTGTACGCCGAACTCAGCGTGCGCGACAAGGCGCAAGCCGAGTGGGGCCGGCTGATCCTCGAACAGAGCACCTGGACCGCCCACAACCGCATCGAAACGCTGGCCAGCGAGCAGCTGCACATGCGTATCCCGGAAGCGGCCGAAGTGCAGATGGTGGCGCCATGATGGGTCTCGAAGGCGCCCTCTATCCCTGGCGTTTCCGCCTGGTGCTGGCCCTGCTGGCACTGATGGTGGGCGCCATCGCCTGGCGCATCATCGACCTGCACGTGATCGACCACGATTTCCTCCAGGCCCATGGCGATGCGCGCAGCGTGCGGCACATCCCGATCCCGGCGCACCGCGGCCTGATCACCGACCGCAATGGCGAGCCGCTGGCCGTCAGTACGCCGGTGATCACCCTGTGGGCCAATGGCAAGGAGCTGGTCAAGGCGCAGAACCGCTGGGTCGACCTGGCTGCCGCCTTGGGCCAGGAGCCGCAAGCCTTCGCCAAGCGCCTGCAGCAGGCCAGCGAGCGCGAGTTCATGTACCTGGTGCGTGGCCTGACCCCGGAACAGGGGCAGGCCATCCTCGACCTGAAAGTGCCGGGCGTATACAGCATCGAAGAGTTCCGCCGTTTCTACCCGGCCGGCGAAGTGGCCGCCCATGTGATCGGCTTCACCGACGTCGATGACCGTGGCCGCGAAGGCATGGAATTGGCCTTCGACGAGTGGCTGGCCGGTGTGCCGGGCAAGCGTCAGGTGCTCAAGGATCGCCGCGGCCGCCTGATCAAGGATGTCCAGGTCACCCAGAACGCCAAGGCCGGCAAGACCCTGGCGCTGTCCATCGACCTGCGCCTGCAGTACCTGGCCCACCGCGAGCTGCGCAATGCCCTGGTGGAGAACGGCGCCAAGGCCGGCAGCCTGGTGATCATGGACGTGAAGACCGGCGAAGTGCTGGCCATGGCCAACCAGCCCACCTACAACCCGAACAACCGGCGCAACCTGCAACCGGCAGCCATGCGTAACCGCGCCATGATCGACGTATTCGAGCCGGGCTCCACGGTCAAGCCGTTGTCGATGAGCGCGGCCCTGCAGAGCGGGCGCTGGAAGCCGGAAGACATCGTCGAAGTCTGGCCCGGCTCCCTGCAGATCGGCCGTTACACCATCAAGGACGTGTCCAAGACCCAGGGCCGCGAACTCGACCTGACCGGCATCCTGATCAACTCCAGTAACGTCGGCATGAGCAAGGTCGCCTTCGATATCGGCGGCGAGTCCATCTACAACATGATGCAGCAGCTGGGCCTGGGCCAGGATACCGGCCTGGGCTTCCCCGGCGAGCGCGTCGGCAACCTGCCCAACCACCGCAAGTGGCCGAAGGCGGAAACCGCCACCCTGTCCTATGGCTACGGCCTGGCGGTCACCGCCGTGCAGCTGGTGCATGCCTATGCCGTGCTGGCCAACGACGGGCGCAGCGTGCCGCTGACCATGACCCGCGCCGATCGCGTGCCCGAGGGCGTGCAGGTGATGTCGGAAGACGTGGCCAAGACCATGCAGGGCATGCTGCAGCAGGTGATCGAGGCGCCGCGCGGGGTGTTCCGCGCCCAGGTGCCGGGCTACCACGTGTCCGGCAAGAGCGGCACGGCGCGCAAGGCCAGTGTCAGCACCAAGGGCTACACGGCCAATGCCTACCGCTCGATGTTTGCCGGCTTCGCGCCGAGCAGCGACCCGCGCATCGCCATGGTCGTGGTCATCGACGAGCCGAGCAAGGCCGGCTACTTCGGTGGCCTGGTCTCGGCGCCGGTGTTCAGCAAGGTCATGGGCGGCACGCTGCGCCTGATGAACATCACCCCGGATAACCTGCCGCCGCCGGTCGCGCCAACTCCCGTTGCGCCGCAAACCGCCGCGACGGCCAGTAACCATGGAGGGCGGATCTGATGCCCATGCCACTCAACCAGCTGCTGCCCCAGGCCCAGTCGGCCACCTTGATCCGCGAACTGACCCTGGACAGCCGCAAGGTGCGTCCGGGCGATCTGTTCCTCGCCGTGCCCGGCACCGCCCAGGATGGCCGCCTGCATATCGCCGATGCCGTGGCCCGCGGTGCCGCCGCCGTGGCCTATGAAAGCGAAGGTGCGCCGGCGATGACGGCCAGTAGCGCCGAGCTGGTGCCGATCAAGGGCCTGCTCGGCCAGCTGTCGGCCATCGCCGGGCGCTTCTATGGCGAGCCGAGCCGCGCCCTGCGCCTGGTCGGCGTCACCGGCACCAACGGCAAGACCAGCGTCAGCCAGCTGCTGGCCCAGGCCCTGGACCTGCTCGGCGAGCGCTGCGGCATAGTCGGCACCCTCGGCACCGGCTTCTACGAAGCCCTGGAAAGCGGTCGCCACACCACCCCGGACCCGGTGGCGGTGCAGGCCATCCTCGCCGACCTCAAGCAGGCCGGTGCCCGCGCCCTGGCCATGGAAGTCTCCTCCCACGGCCTGGAACAGGGCCGCGTGGCGGCGCTGGACTTCGACGTGGCGGTGTTCACCAACCTGTCGCGCGATCACCTCGACTATCACGGCTCGATGGAGGCCTACGGCGCGGCCAAGGCCCGGCTGTTCGCCTGGCCGGACCTGCGTTGCCGGGTGATCAACCTGGACGACGCCTTCGGTCGCCAGCTGGCCGCCGCGCTGCATGAATCGCGCCTGATCGGCTACAGCCTGGACGACAGCAGCGCCTACCTCTACTGCCGCGAAGCCAGCTTCGACGACCACGGCGTGCGTGCTCGTCTGGTCACCCCGCAAGGCGAGGGCAACCTGCGCAGCCCGCTGCTGGGGCGCTTCAACCTGAGCAACCTGCTGGCCGTGGTCGGCGCGCTGCTCGGCCTGAACTACCCGCTGGACGAAATCCTGCGCCTGCTGCCGCAGCTGCAAGGCCCGGTCGGGCGCATGCAGCGCTTCGGCGGCGGCCGGCTGCCGCTGGTGGTGGTGGACTACGCGCACACCCCGGATGCCCTGGAAAAGGTGCTGGAGGCCCTGCGCCCGCACGTGACCGGCCGCCTGCTGTGCCTGTTCGGCTGCGGCGGCGACCGCGACAGCGGCAAGCGCCCGCTGATGGCCGCGGTGGCCGAGCGCCTGGCCGACGCCGTGCTGGTCACCGACGACAACCCGCGCACGGAAGACCCGGCGCAGATCATCAAGGACATCCGCGCCGGTTTCGCCCAGCCCGAGCGGGTCGAGTTCGTCCACGGCCGTGGCCAGGCCATCGCCCGGCTGATCGCCGCCGCACAGGCCGGCGACGTGGTGGTGCTGGCCGGCAAGGGCCACGAGGACTACCAGGAGATCAACGGCGTGCGCCAGCCGTTCTCCGACCTGGACGAGACCGCCAAGGCCCTGCAGGCCTGGGAGGCTGCCCATGCTTAAGCCGCTGCTGCTCAGTGAAGTGGCGCCAGCCCTGCACGCTCGTCTGCACGGTGCGGACGTGGCCTTCTGCGCGGTATCTACCGACAGCCGCAAGATCGAGGCCGGCCAGCTGTTCGTCGCCCTGAGCGGGCCGAACTTCGATGGCCACGATTACCTGGCCGAGGTGGCAGGCAAGGGCGCCGTGGCCGCGCTGGTCGAGCGCGAAGTGGCGGGCGTCGCTCTGCCGCAGCTGATCGTCAGCGACAGCCGGGTCGGCCTGGGTCGCCTCGGCGCCCTGAATCGCCAGGCCTACAGCGGTTCGCTGGCCGCCGTGACCGGCTCCAGCGGCAAGACCACGGTCAAGGAAATGCTTGCCAGCATCCTGCGTGCCGGCCTGCACGGCCCGGTGCTGGCCACCCGCGGCAACCTGAATAACGACCTCGGCGCGCCGTTGACCCTGCTGGAACTGGCGCCCGAGCATGTCGGCGCGGTGATCGAGCTGGGCGCCAACCACGTCGGCGAGATCGGCTACACCGTCAGCCTGACCCGGCCGCAGGTGGCGATCATCACCAACGCCGGCATCGCCCATGTCGGCGAGTTCGGCGGTCCGGACAAGATCGTCGAGGCCAAGGGCGAGATTATCGAAGGCCTGGCCGCCGATGGCGTGGCCGTGCTCAATCTCGACGACAAGGCCTTCGCCACCTGGCAGGCGCGCGCGCGTGGCCGGCGCGTGCTGAGTTTCGCCCTGCGCGACAGCCGCGCCGATTTCCATGCCGCCGAGCTGGCCCGCGACGCCCGTGGCTGCCTGGCCTTCACCCTGCACAGTCCGGCCGGCCAGGCGCGCATCCAGCTCAACCTGCTGGGCGAGCACAATGTGGCCAACGCCCTGGCCGCCGCCGCTGCCGCGCATGCCCTGGGTGTGCCGCTGGTCGGGATCCAGGCCGGGTTGGAAAGCCTGCAACCGGTCAAAGGCCGCGCCGTTGCTCAGTTGGCGACGAACGGTGCGCGGGTGATCGACGACACCTACAACGCCAACCCGATTTCGATGTGCGCCGCCGTTGATATACTCGCCGCCTTCTCCGGTCGCACCGTTCTGGTGCTGGGGGATATGGGCGAGTTGGGCGAGTGGGCCGAGCAAGGCCATCGCGATGTCGGCGCCTATGCCGCCGGCAAGGTCAGCGCGCTGTATGCCGTGGGCCCGCTGATGGCCCATGCCGTCAAGGCATTCGGTACGGAAGGACAGCACTTCGCCGATCAAGCCAGCCTGATCGCGGCACTTGGCCGCGAGTCGGGCGACACCACCATTCTAATTAAAGGTTCGCGCAGCGCGGCGATGGAAAAAGTCGTCGCGGCTCTCTGTGCATCGGGGGAGGCTCACTAAATGCTGCTGCTGCTGGCGGAGTACCTGCAACAGTTCTACACCGGTTTCGGTGTGTTCCAGTACCTGACCCTGCGCGGGATCCTCGGGGTGCTGACCGCCCTGGCCCTGTCGCTGTGGCTCGGTCCGTGGATGATCCGCACCCTGCAGATCCGCCAGATCGGCCAGGCGGTGCGCAACGACGGCCCGCAGTCGCACCTGTCGAAGAAGGGCACGCCGACCATGGGTGGCGCGCTGATCCTTTCCGCCATCGCCGTCAGCACCCTGCTGTGGGCCGACCTGACCAACCGCTACGTGTGGACCGTGCTGGCCGTGACCCTGGCGTTCGGCGCCATCGGCTGGGTCGACGACTACCGCAAGGTGATCGAGAAGAACTCGCGCGGCCTGCCGAGCCGCTGGAAGTACTTCTGGCAGTCGGTGTTCGGCCTGGCTGCCGCCGTCTTCCTTTATATGACCGCGCAGAGCCCGGTGGAAACCACCCTGATCGTACCGATGCTCAAGGATGTGGCCCTGCCGCTGGGTGTCGGCTTCGTGGTGCTGACCTACTTCGTCATCGTCGGCACCAGCAACGCGGTCAACCTGACCGACGGCCTCGACGGCCTGGCCATCCTGCCGACCGTGCTGGTGGCCGGTGCGCTGGCGATCTTCTGCTACCTGTCGGGCAACATCAAATTCGCCGACTACCTGCTGATCCCCTACGTGCCGGGCGCCGGCGAGCTGATCGTGTTCTGCGCCGCGCTGGTCGGCGCCGGCCTCGGCTTCCTCTGGTTCAACACCTACCCGGCCCAGGTCTTTATGGGCGACGTGGGAGCTCTCGCGCTGGGCGCCGCGCTGGGCACCATCGCCGTGATCGTCCGCCAGGAAATCGTGCTGTTCATCATGGGCGGCGTGTTCGTTATGGAAACCTTGTCGGTGATCATCCAGGTCGCCAGCTTCAAGCTGACCGGCAAGCGCGTGTTCCGCATGGCGCCGATCCACCACCACTTCGAACTCAAAGGCTGGCCCGAACCACGGGTGATCGTGCGCTTCTGGATCATCACCGTAATTCTCGTCCTGGTTGGCCTTGCCACCCTGAAACTGAGGTAATAGACAGTGTCGCTGATCGCTTCCGACCAGTTCCGCATCGTTGTCGGCCTCGGCAAGAGCGGCATGTCCCTGGTGCGCTTCCTCGCGCAGCAGGGCGTGCGCTTCGCCGTGGCCGATACCCGCGCGAACCCGCCGGAACTGGCGACCCTGCAGCGCGACTACCCGCAGGTGGAAGTGCGCTGCGGCGAGCTGGACGTGGATTTCCTCTGCCGCGCCTCGGAGCTGTACGTCAGCCCGGGCCTGGCCATCGCCACCCCGGCGCTGCAGGCCGCGGCCGCGCGCGGGGTCAAGCTGTCCGGCGACATCGAACTGTTTGCCCGCCATGCCAAGGCGCCGATCATCGCCATCACCGGCTCCAACGCCAAGAGCACCGTCACCACCCTGGTCGGCGAGATGGCGGCGGCGGCCGGCAAGCGGGTCGCGGTTGGCGGCAACCTCGGCACCCCGGCGCTGGACCTGCTCAATGACGAGGTCGAGCTGTACGTGCTGGAACTGTCCAGCTTCCAGCTGGAGACCACCGACCAGCTGAATGCTGAAGTGGCCACCTGCCTGAACGTCAGCGAAGACCACATGGATCGCTACGCCGGCATGCCGCAGTACCACCTGGCCAAGCACCGCATCTTCCGCGGCGCCAAGCAGGTGGTGGTCAATCGCGACGACGCCCTGTCGCGGCCGCTGATCGCCGATCAGGTGCCGTGCTGGGAGTTCGGCCTGGGCAAGCCCGACTTCAAGCGCTTCGGCCTGATCGAGGAGGGCGGCGAGAAGCACCTGGCCTTCCAGTTCGACAGCCTGCTGCCGACCTCCGTCCTGAAGATCCGTGGCGCCCACAACCAGTCCAACGCCCTGGCGGCCCTGGCCCTCGGCCATGCCGCCGGCCTGCCGATGGCGCCGATGCTGGCGACCCTGCAGAGCTTCGCCGGCCTGGCCCACCGCTGCCAGTGGGTGCGCGAGCTGCGCGGGGTGAGCTACTACGACGACTCCAAGGCCACCAACGTCGGCGCCGCCCTGGCTGCCATCGAAGGCCTGGGCGCGGATATCGCCGGCAAGCTGGTGCTGATCGCCGGTGGCGACGGCAAGGGCGCCGACTTCTCCGCACTGCAGGCGCCGGTGGCCAGGTTCTGCCGCGCCGTGGTGCTGCTCGGCCGCGATGCCGAACTGCTGGCCGCAGCCCTGGGCGATGCCGCGCCGCTGGTTCGCGTGGCGACCCTCGACGAGGCCGTGCAGCGTGCTGCTTCCCTGGCCGAGACCGGCGATGCCGTGCTGCTGTCGCCGGCCTGCGCCAGCCTGGACATGTTCAAGAACTTCGAAGAGCGCGGGCGCCTGTTCGCCCAGGCCGCGGAGGGCTTGCAATGAAGCTGGAGCACCTGCTCGCCGCCCCGTCGCCGCTGCGCAGCCAGCGCGGCATCGACCTCGACTTCCCGCTGCTGGCCGGCTGCCTGGCCCTGCTCGGCCTGGGCCTGGTGATGATCACCTCGGCCTCCTCGGAAGTGGCCGCGGCGCTGTCCGGCAACCCGCTGTACCACATGGTCCGCCACCTGATTTACCTGGCCATCGGCCTGGGCGCCGGGTTCATGACCCTGCTGATCCCGATGGCCCTGTGGCAGCGTTTCAGCGGCACCCTGCTGCTGATCGCCTTCGTCCTGCTGATTCTGGTGCTGTTGCCGGGCATCGGTCGCGAGGTCAACGGCGCCAAGCGCTGGATCGGCTTCGGCCTGTTCAACCTGCAGCCGTCCGAGCTGGCCAAGCTGTTCACCGTGATGTTCATCGCCGCCTACCTGGTGCGCCGTCAGGAGGAAGTGCGCAAGCACCTGATGGGGTTCATCAAGCCGATGTTCATCCTCGGCCCGATCGCCGTGCTGCTGCTGGCCGAGCCGGACTTCGGCGCCACCGTGGTGCTGGTCGGCGCCTGCATCGCCATGCTGTTCCTCGGCGGCATCAACCTGCTGCGCTTCATCCCCCTGGCCAGCGGCGTGCTGGCCCTGGGCGTGGTGGTGATGACCAGCCAGAGCTACCGCCTGGCGCGCCTGACCAACTTCGTCGATCCCTGGGCCGACCAGTACGGTGCCGGCTACCAGCTGAGCCAGGCGCTGATCGCTTTCGGCCGCGGCGAGTGGCTGGGCGTCGGCCTGGGCAACAGCATCCAGAAGCAGTTCTACCTGCCGGAAGCGCACACCGACTTCGTCTTCGCCGTGCTGGCCGAGGAACTGGGCATGGTCGGCGCGCTGCTGACCGTGGCGCTGTTCGTCTTCGTCAGCGTGCGCGCCCTGTACATCGGCCTGTGGGCGGAAAAGGCCAAGCAGTTCTTCTCCGCCTATGTGGCCTACGGCCTGGCGTTCCTGTGGATCGGCCAGGTGCTGATCAATATTGGCGTGAACGTCGGCCTGCTGCCGACCAAGGGCCTGACCCTGCCGTTCCTCAGCTACGGCGGCAGCTCCCTGGTGATCTGCTGCGTCAGCCTGGCGCTGCTGCTGCGCATCGAGTGGGAGCGGCGCACCCAGATCCAGCTGGGCAGCGCGGAGGTGGAATTCAGCGAGGCGGATTTCTTCGAGCCCGAGGAGGTCGGTCATGCGCGGTAATGTCCTGATCATGGCCGGCGGTACCGGCGGCCATGTGTTCCCGGCCCTGGCCTGCGCCCGCGAGTTCCAGGCGCGCGGCTACAGCGTGCACTGGCTGGGCACCCCGCGCGGCATCGAGAACGAACTGGTGCCGGCCGCCGGCCTGCCGCTGCACCTGATCCAGGTCAGCGGTCTGCGCGGCAAGAGCAAGCTGGCCCTGCTCAAGGCGCCGTTCCAGCTGCTGCGGGCCCTGTGGCAGGCGCGGCGGATCATGCGCGAGCTGCAGCCGGTCTGCGTGCTGGGCATGGGCGGCTATGTCACCGGCCCCGGCGGCCTGGCGGCCAGGCTCAATGGCGCGCCGCTGATCATCCAGGAACAGAACGCCGTGGCCGGCACCGCCAACCGCAGCCTGGTGCCGTTCGCCAGCCGCGTCTGCGAAGGCTTCCCGGATACCTTCGCAGGCAGCGCCAAGCGCCGCACCACCGGCAACCCGGTGCGCGAGGAGCTGTTCCTGGAAACCCCGCGCGACTCGCTGCGTAAACGCAAGCCGCGCCTGCTGGTGCTGGGCGGCAGCCTGGGCGCCGAGCCGCTGAACAAACTGCTGCCGGCCGCGCTGGCCAAGCTGCCGGCCGAGCTGCGCCCGCAGGTGTTCCACCAGGCGGGCAAGCAACATGCCGAGATCACCGCGGAGCGTTATCGCGAAGTTGCGGTCGAAGCCGAGGTCGCGCCGTTCATCAAGGACATGGCCCATGCCTATGCCTGGGCCGACCTGGTGATCTGCCGCGCCGGCGCGCTGACCGTCAGCGAGCTGGCCGCCGCCGGGCTGCCGTCGTTCCTGGTGCCGCTGCCGCACGCGATCGACGACCACCAGACGCGCAATGCCGAATACCTGGCGAAGGAGGGCGCGGCCTTCCTGCTCCCGCAACATGCGACTGACGCGGACAAACTGGCCGCGCAGCTGACCGAGGTTCTGATGCACCCCGAAAAACTCAAGGACATGGGCCGCATTGCGCGCCGCCTGGCCAAGCCCGATGCCACCCGCACGGTGGTGGAAACCTGCCTGGAGGTGGCCCGTGGCTAAATCCCCCGCCGCTGCCCGTTCGGAAATCCGCCGCATGCGCCGCATCCGCCGCATCCACTTCGTCGGCATCGGCGGCGCCGGCATGTGCGGCATCGCCGAGGTGCTGCTCAACCTGGGCTACGAAGTGTCCGGCTCCGACCTCAAGGCCTCGGCCGTGACCGAGCGTCTGGAAAGCTTCGGCGCCATCATCTTCATCGGCCACCGCGCGGAGAACGCCGAGCAGGCCGACGTGCTGGTGGTCTCCAGCGCCATCAACACCAGCAACCCGGAAGTCGCCACCGCCCTGGAGCGGCGCATCCCGGTGGTGCCGCGTGCCGAGATGCTGGCCGAGCTGATGCGCTACCGCCACGGCATCGCGGTGGCCGGTACCCACGGCAAGACCACCACCACCAGCCTGCTGGCCTCGGTGTTCGCCGCCGGCGGCCTGGACCCGACCTTCGTCATCGGCGGCCGCCTGAATGCCGCCGGCACCAACGCCCAGCTCGGCAGCAGTCGCTACCTGATCGCCGAGGCCGACGAGAGCGACGCCAGCTTCCTGCACCTGCAGCCGATGGTCTCGGTGGTCACCAATATCGACGCCGACCACATGAGCACCTACGGCGGCGACTTCAACGTCCTGAAGAAGACCTTCATCGAGTTCCTGCACAACCTGCCGTTCTACGGCCTGGCCGTGCTCTGCGTTGATGACCCGGTGGTGCGCGAGCTGCTGCCGCAGGTGGCGCGGCCGACCGTGACCTACGGCTTCGCCGAGGACGCCGACGTGCGTGCGATCAACGTGCGCCAGCAGGGCATGCAGACCCACTTCACCGTGCTGCGCACCGGTCGCGAGCCGCTGGACGTGTCGGTGAACATGCCGGGCAACCACAACGTCCTGAACTCCCTGGCGACCATCGCCATCGCCACCGACGAAGGCATCGACGATGCCGCCATCGTCGCCGGCCTGTCCGGCTTCCAGGGCGTCGGCCGGCGCTTCCAGGTCTACGGCGAGCTGCCGGTGGACGGTGGCAGCGTGATGCTGGTCGACGACTACGGCCACCACCCGCGCGAAGTCGCCGCGGTGATCAAGGCCGTACGCGGTGGCTGGCCGGAGCGCCGCTTGGTGATGGTCTACCAGCCGCACCGCTACAGCCGTACCCGCGACCTGTACGACGACTTCGTTCAGGTTCTCGGCGACGCCAAGGTGTTGCTGCTGCTGGAAGTCTACCCGGCCGGCGAAGCGCCGATTCCCGGTGCCGACAGCCGCCACCTGTGCCACAGCATCCGCCAGCGTGGCCAGCTGGACCCCATCTATGTCGAGCGTGGCGCCGACCTGGCACCCATCATCAAGCCGTTGCTGCGTGCCGGCGACATCCTCCTGTGCCAGGGCGCCGGCGATATCGGCGGCGTGGCCCCGCACCTGATCAAACACCCGCTGTTCACGGCTGAAGGGGAGTCGAAATGAGTCTGCAGTCCACCCTCGATCCCAAGGCCTTCGGCCGCGTCGCCGTGCTGTTCGGCGGCAAGAGCGCCGAGCGCGAAGTCTCGCTGAAATCCGGCGCCGCCGTGCTGCAGGCCCTGCAGGCGGCCGGCGTGGATGCCTTCGGCATCGATGTCGGCGATGACCTGTTGCCGCGCCTGACCCGAGAGAAGATCGACCGCGCCTTCATCGTCCTGCACGGTCGTGGCGGCGAAGACGGTGCCATGCAAGGCCTGCTGGAGTGCGCCGGCATCCCCTACACCGGCAGCGGCATCCTCGCCTCCGCCCTAGCCATGGACAAGCTGCGCACCAAGCGCGTGTGGCTGAGCCTCGGCCTGCCGACGCCGAACCACGCGGTGCTGGCCTCGGAAGCCGATTGCCGCGCGGCGGCCGCCGAACTGGGCTTCCCGCTGATCGTCAAGCCGGCCCACGAGGGTTCCAGCATCGGCATGGCCAAGGTCGCCGATGTCGAGGCCTTGATCGCCGCCTGGCGCGACGCCAGCCAGTACGACGCGCAGGTGCTGGTCGAGCAGTGGATCGCCGGCCCGGAATTCACCATCGCCATGCTGCGTGGCCAGGTGCTGCCGCCGATCGGCCTGGGTACTCCGCATACCTTTTATGACTACGACGCCAAGTACCTGGCCAATGACACCCAGTACCGCATTCCCTGCGGCCTCTCGGCCGACAAGGAAGCCGAGCTCAAGGAACTCACCGCGCGCGCCTGCGAGGCCGTGGGCACCCAGGGCTGGGCGCGGGCCGACGTGATGCAGGACGCCGCCGGCAAGTTCTGGCTGCTGGAGGTCAACACCGTGCCGGGCATGACCGACCACAGCCTGGTGCCGATGGCCGCCCGCGCCGCCGGTCTGGATTTCCAACAGCTGGTGCTGGCGATTCTCGCCGACAGCGTCGAGGCCAGGGGTTAAGTCATGGGCGCCACTCTCCGCCACCCGCAACCCATCGGCCGCGCTCCCCTGCGCCAGCCGACGGCTGCGCGCGGCGCGAGCCGGATGGTGGCCAAGGAGCCGCTGTCCGCGCGCCTGCCGAAGCCGGACTTCAGCGGCCTGAAACGCCTGCTGTGGCCGCTGCTGCTGGTCGGCCTGGGTTTCGCCACCTACGAGCTGGCCCAGCGCCTGATCCCCTATGCCGACCGGCCGATCGCGCGGGTCAGCGTGCAGGGCGAGCTGAGCTACATCAGCCAGCAGGCGGTGCAGGAGCGTATCGCGCCGTTCATCGCAGCGAGCTTCTTCACCGTCGACATGGCCGGCATGCGCGCCGAACTGGAGCGCATGCCGTGGATCGCCCATGCCGAAGTGCGCCGGGTGTGGCCGGACCAGGTGTCGATCCGCCTGGAGGAGCAACTGCCGGTGGCCCGTTGGGGCAGCGAGGCGCTGCTCAACAACCAGGGCCAGGCCTTCGCCCCGCGCGAGCTGACCCACTACGAGAACCTGCCGCTGCTGTCCGGCCCGCAACGCGCCCAGCAGCAGGTGATGCAGCAGTACCAGGTGCTCAGCCAGATGCTGCGCCCGCTGGGTTTCTCCATCGTCAGCCTGGAACTGCGCGAGCATGGCAGCTGGTTCATCAGCACCGGCCAGGGGGTGGAGATCCTTCTGGGGCGCGACCACCTGGTAGAGAAAATACGTCGCTTCAGCACCATCTACGACAAGGTGCTGAAAGAGCAGATCGCGAATATCGCGCGCATCGACCTGCGTTACGCCAACGGCCTGGCCGTGGCCTGGCGCACGCCGGTGGCGCCAACGGCGGCTGAACCCGCCGCCGTGCAGTGAATCGAGGAGAAAGTAGAACCATGGCAAGCGTGCAGAGCGGCAAGATGATCGTCGGCCTGGATATCGGCACCTCCAAGGTGGTGGCGCTGGTGGGCGAGGTGACCGCGGACGGCCAGCTGGAAATCGTCGGCATCGGCACCCACCCGTCGCGCGGCCTGAAGAAGGGCGTGGTGGTCAACATCGAGTCCACCGTGCAGTCGATCCAGCGCGCGGTGGAGGAGGCCCAGCTGATGGCCGGCTGCCGCATCCACTCGGCCTTCGTCGGCGTGGCCGGCAACCATATCCGCAGCCTCAACAGCCACGGCATCGTCGCCATCCGCGACCGCGAAGTGAGCCCGGCCGACCTCGAGCGCGTACTCGACGCCGCCCAGGCCGTGGCCATTCCGGCCGACCAGCGGGTGCTGCACACCCTGCCGCAGGATTACGTGATCGATAACCAGGAAGGTGTGCGCGAGCCGCTGGGCATGTCCGGCGTGCGCCTGGAAGCCAAGGTGCATGTGGTCACCTGCGCGGTGAACGCGGCGCAGAACGTCGAGAAGTGCGTGCGCCGCTGTGGCCTGGAAGTCGACGACATCATTCTCGAGCAACTGGCCTCCGCCTATGCGGTACTGACCGACGACGAGAAGGAACTGGGCGTGTGCCTGGTCGACATCGGCGGCGGCACCACCGACATCGCCATCTTCACCGAAGGTGCGATACGTCACACGGCGGTGATTCCGATCGCTGGCGACCAGGTTACCAATGATATTGCAATGGCATTACGCACCCCCACCCAGTATGCCGAGGAGATCAAGATTCGGTATGCTTGCGCCCTGGCCAAACTGGCCGGTGCCGGGGAAACCATCAAGGTTCCCAGTGTGGGCGACCGGCCACCGCGGGAACTGTCCCGCCAGGCTCTGGCCGAAGTTGTCGAGCCCCGTTACGACGAACTCTTCACCCTGATTCAGGCCGAGCTGCGGCGCAGTGGCTACGAGGACATGATTCCTGCCGGGATCGTCCTCACCGGTGGCACCGCCAAGATGGAAGGTGCCGTCGAACTGGCCGAAGAGATCTTTCACATGCCGGTGCGTCTGGGCGTACCACACAGCGTCAAGGGACTGGCCGACGTCGTGCGTAATCCTATCTATTCGACAGGCGTGGGCCTGCTCATGTACGGCCTGCAGAAGCAGGCCGACGGCATTTCCATGTCTGGCAGCAGCCTGTATAGCGACGAACCCAAGGCACCTGTACTGGAGCGGCTGAAACGCTGGGTCCAGGGCAATTTCTGAAAGCAACACCGCGGTTAGCTGTAGGCGATACAACTAGAAAATAAGGAGAGGGGAAATGTTCGAACTCGTAGATAACGTTCCGCAGAGCGCAGTTATCAAGGTGATCGGCGTCGGTGGCGGCGGTGGTAACGCCGTCAACCACATGGTCAAAAACAACATCGAAGGCGTCGAGTTCATCTGCGCCAACACCGATGCGCAGGCGCTGAAGAATGTCGGCGCGCGCACCGTACTGCAGCTCGGCCCTGGTGTGACCAAGGGTCTGGGCGCCGGCACCAACCCGGAAATCGGCCGCCAGGCCGCCCTGGAGGACCGCGAGCGCATCGCCGAAGTGCTGAATGGCGCCGACATGGTCTTCATCACCACCGGCATGGGTGGCGGTACCGGTACCGGTGCGGCGCCGATCATCGCCGAAGTGGCGAAGGAAATGGGCATCCTCACCGTTGCGGTGGTGACCCGTCCGTTCCCGTTCGAAGGGCGCAAGCGCATGCAGGTCGCCGACGAGGGCATCCGTGCCCTGTCCGAGTGCGTCGACTCGCTGATCACCATCCCCAACGAGAAACTGCTGACCATCCTCGGCAAGGACGCCAGCCTGCTGTCCGCCTTCGCCAAGGCCGACGACGTGCTGGCCGGTGCCGTGCGCGGCATCTCCGACATCATGCAGCGTCCGGGCCTGATGAACGTCGACTTCGCCGACGTGAAGACGGTGATGGGCGAAATGGGCATGGCGATGATGGGCACCGGCTGCGCCAGCGGTCCGAACCGTGCTCGCGAAGCCACCGAAGCGGCGATCCGCAACCCGCTGCTGGAAGACGTCAACCTGCAGGGCGCCCGCGGCATCCTGGTCAACATCACCGCCGGTCTGGATCTGTCCCTCGGCGAGTACGCCGCGGTCGGCGAGATCATCGAGGCCTTCGCCTCCGAGGCTGCCACCGTCAAGGTCGGCGCGGTGATCGATGCCGATATGCGCGACGAGCTGCACGTGACCGTGGTCGCCACCGGCCTGGGCGCGCGCATCGAGAAGCCGGTCAAGGTGGTCGACAACACCATCGCCGCCGCTTCCGTCGCGCCGGCGGCCGTGATCAGCGCCGCGCCGCGTGCTGCCGAACCGCAGAGCGTCAACTACAAGGACTACGAGCGTCCCACCGTGCAGCGTCAAAGCCACGCCGGTGCCGCCGCAGCAGCCAAGCTGAACACGCAGGATGACCTGGATTATCTGGATATCCCGGCCTTCCTGCGTCGCCAAGCTGATTGATGGAATTTATCAGGAGTATGAAGGTGATTGGTGTTCAGCAAAGGCCGGTTCTGCTATCATCGCCGGCCATTGTTGACAACAGTTCGCAACTAGCGCACAAGCAGCCAAAGCCATGATCAGACAACGCACCCTGAAAAACATCATCCGTGCCACCGGCGTTGGCCTGCATTCGGGGGAAAAGGTATACCTGACCCTCAAGCCGGCTCCGGTGGATAGCGGTATCGTGTTTCGTCGCACCGACCTCGACCCCGTCGTGGACATCCCCGCCCGCGCGGAAAATGTCGGTGAGACCACCATGTCGACCACTCTGGTCAATGGTGACGTCAAGGTGGATACCGTGGAGCACTTGCTTTCGGCCATGGCAGGCCTGGGCATCGATAACGCCTACGTCGAGCTCTCGGCATCCGAAGTGCCGATCATGGACGGCAGCGCCGGTCCCTTTGTATTCCTGATTCAGTCCGCCGGTCTGGAAGAGCAGGACGCTCCGAAGAAGTTCATCCGCGTGCTGCGCGAAGTGACAGTCGAAGAGGGCGACAAGCGCGCCACCTTCCTGCCCTTCGACGGCTTCAAGGTGAGCTTCGAGATCGACTTCGACCACCCGGTGTTCCGGGGTCGCACCCAGACCGCCAGCGTCGATTTCTCCAGCACCTCCTTCGTCAAGGAAGTCAGCCGCGCACGCACCTTCGGCTTCATGCGCGACATCGAGTTCCTGCGTTCGCAGAACCTGGCGCTCGGCGGCAGCGTGGACAACGCCATCGTGGTCGATGAATTCCGCGTGCTCAACGAAGACGGCCTCCGTTACGAGGACGAGTTCGTCAAGCACAAGATCCTCGACGCCATCGGCGACCTCTACCTGCTGGGCAACAGCCTGATCGGCGAGTTCAAGGGCTTCAAGTCCGGGCACGCGCTGAACAACCGTCTGCTGCGTACCCTGATCGAGCAGAAAGACGCTTGGGAAGTGGTGATCTTCGACGACGCCAGCAACGCCCCGATCTCCTACATGCGACCGGTTGCAGCCGGTTAAGCAGCAACACTCCCTCTTCTAGTTTGATTTAGGCCACCTCCGGGTGGCCTATTTTTTTGTCCGCTATTCGCGCGGCTTGGCGTGGCTGGCCAGGCGTTCGAGGGCGGCGCGCAACCTGGGGTCGCTGATGCCTTCGGCGGCGCTGTTGAGGCTGTCGGCGGCGGCGCTGGAAAGTTCCGCCTTGCGCCCGACATGGTCGACCTGGCCGGTCGGCGGGCGCACCTTGATCTGGATCTTCAGCAGCCCGGCGAACTCCGGCAGCGCCTGCAGCTGGCGCTGCAGGCGGCGCTGCTGATAGTGCAGGCGGGTGGCCCAGTGGCCGTTGCTGGTGAGCAGCAGCAGGCAGCCCTCGCGCCAGCTGGCGACCCGGCAGTGTTCGCGGGCGGCGGGCTCCAGCTGGCCGTCGACCAGCTCCTGCAGACGGGCAATCCGCTGGGCCTGGTCGAACAGCGCCTGCAGCGGTCTGCTGGCATGCAGCAGCGCGGCAGACGCCTTGGCGGGCAGGGGGCGGAAGGTCATGGGCGGGGCGTCGATACGGTCATGGCCGCATGTTAGCAAACCAGGCCTTGCAGTGGACGGCAGGCGCCCCCATATGGAAAGGATTCGCGGTTGCGGACTGTGCTCTGGTCGAGGGCATGATGCGCTTTCCTCGTCGACGTTTCCGAGTAGAATGCCCCCTTTCGCACGCAGCCGAGCCGGCTGCAGGGCTGGCGTTCTGCGTCGCCCATCATCCCAATTAGTGGAAGAATCTGCCGATATGTTTGCGCCGCTGTTGAAGAAACTCTTTGGAAGCAAGAACGAGCGTGAAGTCAAACGCATGCTCAAGGCGGTGACGGCGATCAATGCCCTCGAAGAGCAGATGCTGGCGCTCTCCGACGAGCAGCTGAAGGCCAAGACCGAGGAGTTCAAGGCGCGCCTGGCCAAGGGCGAGACCCTCGACCAGATTCTTCCCGAAGCCTTCGCCGTGGCCCGCGAAGCCGGCAAGCGGGTGATGGGCATGCGTCACTTCGACGTGCAGCTGATCGGCGGCATGACCCTGCACGAAGGCAAGATCGCCGAGATGCGCACCGGCGAGGGCAAGACCCTGGTGGGCACCCTGGCGGTGTACCTGAACGCCCTGGAAGGCCGCGGCGTGCACGTGATCACGGTCAACGACTACCTGGCTCGCCGCGACGCCAACTGGATGCGCCCGCTGTACGAGTTCCTCGGCCTCAGCGTCGGCATCGTCACCCCGTTCATGCCGCCGGAAGAAAAGCGCGCCGCCTATGCGGCCGACATCACCTACGGCACCAACAACGAATTCGGTTTCGACTACCTGCGCGACAACATGGCCTTCAGCCTGGACGAGAAGTTCCAGCGCGAGCTGAACTTCGCCGTGATCGACGAAGTGGACTCGATCCTCATCGACGAAGCGCGCACCCCGCTGATCATCTCCGGCCAGGCCGAAGACAGCTCCAAGCTGTACATGGAAATCAACAAGCTGATCCCGCGCCTCACCCAGCACATCGAGGAAGAGGAGGGCGTGGTCACCCAGGAAGGCCATTACAAGATCGACGAGAAGAGCCGTCAGGTCGAACTCAACGAAGCCGGCCACCAGTACATCGAGGAACTGCTGACCAGCGCCGGCCTGCTGGCCGAGGGCGAGAGCCTGTACTCGGCGCACAACCTGGGCCTGCTGACCCACGTCTATGCCGGCCTGCGCGCGCACAAGCTGTTCCACCGCAACGTCGAGTACATCGTGCAAGATGGCCAGGTGCTGCTGATCGACGAGCATACCGGGCGTACCATGCCGGGCCGTCGCCTGTCCGAGGGCCTGCACCAGGCCATCGAAGCCAAGGAAGGCCTGAATATCCAGGCCGAGAGCCAGACCCTGGCCTCGACCACCTTCCAGAACTACTTCCGCCTGTACAAGAAGCTGGCCGGTATGACCGGTACCGCCGACACCGAGGCCTTCGAGTTCCGCCAGATCTACGGCCTGGACGTGGTGGTGATCCCGACCAACAAACCGCTGGCGCGCAAGGACTACAACGACCTGGTCTACCTGACCCAGGAAGAGAAGTACGCGGCGATCATCGCCGATATCAAGGAAATCCAGGCCCAGGGCCGGCCGATCCTGGTTGGTACTGCCTCGATCGAGACCTCCGAATACCTGTCGAGTCTGCTCAACAAGGCCGGCATGGAGCACAAGGTGCTCAACGCCAAGTACCATGAGAAGGAAGCCGAGATCATCGCCCAGGCCGGTCGCCCGGGCGCGGTGACCATCGCCACCAACATGGCCGGTCGCGGTACCGACATCCTCCTCGGCGGCAACTGGGAAGTGGAAGTCGCCAGCCTGGAAAACCCGACGGCCGAGCAGATCGCACAGATCAAGGCTGAGTGGCAGAAGCGCCACCAGCAGGTGATCGAGGCCGGCGGTCTGTGCGTGATCGCTTCCGAACGCCACGAATCGCGGCGCATCGACAACCAGCTGCGGGGCCGTGCCGGCCGCCAGGGCGACCCGGGTTCGAGCCGCTTCTACCTGTCGCTGGAAGACAGCCTGATGCGCATCTTCGCCTCCGACCGGGTGAAGAACTTCATGAAGGCCCTGGGCATGCAGGCCGGCGAGGCCATCGAGCACAGCATGGTGACCAACGCCATCGAGAAGGCCCAGCGCAAGGTCGAGGGGCGCAACTTCGACATGCGCAAGCAGCTGCTCGAGTACGACGACGTGGCCAACGAGCAGCGCAAGGTGATCTACCACATGCGCAACAGCCTGCTGGCCGCCGACAACATCGGCGAGACCATCGCCGAGTTCCGCGAGGAAGTGCTGACCGCCGCCATCAACAACCATATCCCGCCGCAGTCGCTGCCCGAGCAGTGGGATATCGCCGGTCTGGAAGCGACGCTGTTCAGCGACTTCGGCCTGCGCCTGCCGATCCAGCAGTGGCTCGACGAAGACGACCACCTGTACGAGGAAACCCTGCGCGCGCGCATCCTCCAGGAGCTGCTGGCCGCCTACAACGAGAAGGAAGAGCTGGCCGGCGCGGTGGCCCTGCGCACCTTCGAGAAGCAGATGCTGCTGCGCGTGCTCGACGACCTGTGGAAAGACCACCTGGCGACCATGGATCACCTGCGTCACGGCATCCACCTGCGCGGCTATGCGCAGAAGAACCCCAAGCAGGAATACAAGCGCGAGTCCTTCACCCTGTTCCAGGAACTGCTCGACTCGATCAAGCGCGACACCATCCGCGTGCTGTCGCACGTGCAGATCCGTCGCGAAGACCCGGCCGAGGAAGAGGCGCGCCTGCGCCGCGAAGCCGAAGCCATGGCCCAGCGCCTGCAGTTCCAGCATGCCGATGCTTCGGCAATGGCCCTCGCGGAGCCCGAGGCGGCAGACGCTGGCGAGGTGGCCCAGGCCACCGCGCCGGTGCGCAGCGAGGTGAAAACCGGGCGCAACGAACCCTGCCCGTGCGGTTCCGGGAAGAAGTACAAGCATTGCCACGGTCAGATCGCCTGATCCGGCGGAAGTCAGCTATATAAACAACGCCGCGACCGGCTCTGCCGCTCGCGGCGTTTTGCCACTGCCTGCCGGGCCCTTGCCCGGCCTATGAACAGACTGCTTATTGAGGAGCGCACCCATGGCTGTTGGTCTTGGTCCCCTGCCGGTCCTGCACCCGGTTCCCGGTTTTGAACTTGGCATCGCCTCTGCCGGCATCAAGCGCCCAGGGCGCAAGGATGTGGTGGTGATGCGCTGCGCCGAAGGCTCGCGCGTGGCGGCCGTGACCACCACCAACGCCTTCTGCGCCGCGCCGGTGATCGTCACCCGCGAGCGTGTGCAGGGCGAGGTGCGTTACCTGCTGACCAACACCGGCAACGCCAATGCCGGCACCGGCGCGGATGGCCTGGCCAATGCCAAGCGTACCTGCGCCGCGCTGGCCGCGCTGACCGGCGTGGCCGCCGAGGCGGTGCTGCCGTTCTCCACCGGGGTGATAGGCGAGCCGTTGCCGGTAGCGAAGATCGAGGGCGCCCTGCAGGCGGCCCTCGACGATCTGTCGGAAAACCACTGGGCCGAAGCCGCCACCGGCATCATGACCACCGACACCCTGCCCAAGGGCGCCAGCCGCCAGTTCCAGCATGACGGCGTGACCGTCACCGTGACCGGCATCAGCAAGGGCGCCGGGATGATCCGGCCGAACATGGCGACCATGCTCGGCTACATCGCCACCGACGCCAAGGTCGCGCGCAGCGTGCTGCAGGACCTGGTGCGCGACGCGGCGAACAAGTCGTTCAACCGCATCACCATCGACGGCGATACCTCGACCAACGACTGCTGCCTGCTGATCGCCACCGGCCAGGCGGCGCTTCCGGAAATCACCGAGGCTGCCGGCGAACTGTTCGCCAAGCTCAAGCAGGCGGTGTTCGAGGTGTTCATGGACGTCGCCCAGGCCATCGTCCGCGATGGCGAAGGCGCGACCAAGTTCGTCACCGTGCAGGTCAACGGCGGCGGTACCCACCAGGAGTGCCTGGACGTCGCTTACGCGGTGGCCCACTCGCCGCTGATCAAGACCGCGCTGTTCGCCTCCGACCCCAACTGGGGGCGCATCCTCGCCGCCGTCGGCTATGCCGGCGTGCCGCAGCTGGACGTGAGCAAGATCGACGTGTTCCTCGGTGAAGTCTGCATCGCCAGCAAGGGCGGTCGCGCCGCCAGCTATACCGAGGAGCAGGGCGCCGCGGTGATGGCCCGCGAGGAAATCACCATCCGCATCGAGCTGGGCCGCGGCACCTGCAGCGAGACCATCTGGACCACCGACCTGTCTCACGAGTACGTCAAGATCAACGCCGAATACCGCAGCTGAGCCGGCGGCGTTGCACTCGAGTTGACACAGGGGGCGCCACGGCGTCCCCTGTGCATTCCGCCCACCCTTGTCAGGAGAACCGACATGGCCCTGCAACTGGTCATTGGTGACAAGAACTTCTCGTCCTGGTCGTTGCGCGCGGCGCTGGCCCTGGAACTGACCGGCGAGCCCTACGACGAGCTGAAAGTGCGCCTCTATCAGGCCGACAGCCGCCAGCAGATCCTCGCCCACTCGCCGACCGGCAAGGTGCCGCTGCTGAAGACCGAGGAAGGGCTGATCTGGGATTCCCTTGCGATCGCCGAATACCTCGCCGAACGTTTTGCCGAGTCCCACCTGTGGCCGCGCGGGCAATATGCGCGGGCGGTGGCGCGCGCCGTGTGCGCCGAGATGCACAGCGGCTTCCTCGGCCTGCGCAGCCACCTGTCGATGGACATGCGCCGCGACCAGGCCCTGGAGTCGATCCCGGCCGAGGCGCAGGCCGACATCGCACGCATCTGCCAGCTGTGGGCCGACTGCCGGGCCCAGTTCGGCCAGGACGGGCCGTTCCTGTTCGGCCATGCCAGCATCGCCGATGCCTTCTTCGCGCCGGTGGCCAGCCGCCTGCGCAGCTACCGGGTGGCCCTGCCGGACGTGGCGGCCGCCTATGTCGAGACCATCTACCACTGGCCGGCCTTCCAGCGCTGGTACCAGGCGGCGTTGCAGGAGAGCCCGGCGTGAAGCGTGTGCATGTGGCCGCGGCGGTGATCCGCGGCGCCGATCGGCAGATCCTCCTCGCCAGGCGCGCGGCGCAGCAGCACCAGGGCGGCCTGTGGGAGTTCCCCGGGGGCAAGGTCGAGGCCGGCGAGGCGGTGCGCGATGCGCTGGCGCGCGAACTGGCCGAGGAACTGGGAATCGAGGTGCGCCAGGCGCGGCCGCTGATCCAGGTGCACCACGACTACCCGGACAAGCAGGTGCTGCTGGATGTCTGGGAAGTCTCCGCGTTCAGCGGCGAACCGCACGGCGCCGAGGGCCAGCCGCTGGCCTGGGTCAGCCCGCGGCAGCTGGACGACTACCAGTTCCCGGCGGCCAACCAGCCGATCGTGACGGCGGCGCAGCTGCCCGAGCGCTACCTGATCACCCCGCAAGGGCTGGAACCCGGCGAGCTGCTGCGTGGCGTGCGCCAGGCCCTGGTAGATGGCGTGCGCCTGGTGCAGTTGCGCGCGCCGAATATGTTCGATGCGCAGTACCGCGATCTGGCGGTGGATATCCAGGGCCTGTGTGCCGGCAAGGCCCAGCTGATGCTCAAGGGGCCGCTGGAGTGGCTGGGCGACTTCCCGGCGGCCGGTTGGCACCTGACCGCCGCGCAGTTGCGCCAGTATGCGGCCAAGGGCCGGCCGTTCCCCGCCTCGCGCTGGCTGGCCGCGTCCTGCCACGGGGCCGAGGAGCTGGCGCTGGCGGCGCAGATGGGCGTGGACTTCGTCACCCTGTCGCCGCTGCAGGCGACCCAGACCCATCCCGACGCCGCACCGTTGGGCTGGGAGGTCGCCAGCGAGCTGCTGCGCGGCAGCAATATCCCGGCCTACCTGCTCGGCGGCGTCGGCCCCGAGCACCTGGAGCAGGCCTGGCAGGCCGGTGCCCAGGGCGTCGCCGGCATCCGCGCGTTCTGGCCGGCGTAGGTTGGGTTGAGGGGCGCAGCGCCGAAGCCCAACGGGCGGCACTGAGGATTTCTTCGAGGTGTCAGTTGGGCTTCGCTGCGCTCAACCCAACCTACGGTTTCTCCGCCGCCTGCCACAGCACTTCGTCGACGTGCTGGCGGCGGGCGATCAGGCGGGCGGCGACGAACAGCAGGTCGGAGAGGCGGTTGACGTAGGCCATGCCGACGGCGCGCAACGGCTCCACCGCATTCAGGTGCTGGCAGCGCCGTTCGGCATTGCGCGCCAGGCTGCGGCAGATGTGGGCCTGGGCGACCAGGCGGGAGCCGCCGGGCAGGATGAAGTTCTGCAATGGGCCGATTTCCTCGTTCCAGCGGTCGATGGCCGCTTCCAGGCGTTCCACTTCGCCTTCCTGCAGGGCCTGGTAGTCGGGCATCGCCAGTTCGCCGCCGAGGTCGAACAGGCGGTGCTGGCAGGGCGCCAGGACTTCGCTGACCTCGCTCAGGCCCGGCCACATGCCTTTCTGTTCGGCCAGCTCGGCCAGCAGCAGGCCGAGCTGGCTGTTCAGCGTATCCAGCTCGCCCATGGCTTCCACGCGCGGGTGGTCCTTGGCCACGCGGCGGCCGTCGGCCAGGCCGGTTTCGCCTCGGTCGCCGGTTTTCGTATAGATCTTGCTCAGGCGATAGCCCATCTCAGGTGCTCGTGCTGTCGGTGGTGGAGGTCAGGGGCAGGCGCAGGGTGAAACAGGTGCCCTGGCCCGGCAGGGAGTGCACCTCCATCTGCCCCTTGTGGTTGTTGGTGATGATGAAATAGGACACGGACAGGCCGAGGCCGGTGCCCTGGCCGACTTCCTTGGTGGTGAAGAAGGGTTCGAAGATGCGCTTGCGCACGTGCTCGGGCATGCCGATGCCGTTGTCTTCCACCTGAATTTCCGCCCACGGCGGGTTGAGGCGGGTGCGCAGGATGATGCGCCCCGGCTCGTCCTCGTCGTCGCGCTGGTGGATGGCCTGGGCGGCGTTCTTCAGCAGGTTGAGCAGCACCTGTTCCAGCTCGTTGGCGGTGGCCAGCACCGGGCCCAGCTGGTCGTCGAATTCGCGCTGGATGAGCAGGGTCTTGAAGTCGAAGCTGTCGGCCAGGTCGAAGTCGTTGCCGGCGATTTCCAGGGCCTGGTCGATCAGCGCCGGGAGCTGGCAGGGCGCCATCTGCCGGTTGCTGCGCCGGCTGAAGCTGAGCATGTGGCTGACGATCTTCGCCGCCCGCGAGCCGGCCTGCTGGATGCCGTCGAGCAGCTGCGGGATCTCGCGGGCCTCCAGATAGGCGCTGACATCCTCGAGGGCGATGCCGACCTCGACCGCCTGCTCCTGGTTCTTCGCCAGCTCCGGCGACAGCCGCCGGCGGATGTTCTGCACGTTGTGCAGGATGGCGCCCAGCGGGTTGTTGATCTCGTGGGCCATACCGGCGGCCAGGCCGCCGACCGAGAGCATCTTCTCCGACTGCACCATCATGTCTTCCAGGGACAGGCGCTGGGTGATGTCGTCGATGCGGATCACCACGCCACGGCCACTGCCGCCCATCAGCGGGTAGAAGGTCAGCTCGTAGTGGTGCGGTTCCTCGTTGCGGCTCCAGGTGACCCGCTCGATCTTCTCCACCCGGTGCTGTTCGGCGGTGCGCCTGAGCTGCGGCAGGAAGGGCTTGAGCGGCGGGAAGGCGAGGAACACCGGCTGGTTCAGCGCCTCGTCCAGGCGCGTGCCGGAAAGCGCACTGGCCTCTTGGTTCCACTGGGTGACATAGAGCTGTTCGTCGAGGGCGATCAGGGCCGAGGGCATGGAGTCGATGATGCTGTTGAGGTACTTCTGGAAGCCGGTGAGCTTCTTCTCGATCTTGCTGCGCACCTGCACTTCCAGCTCCAGCTTGCGGTTGGAGTGGCGGGTTTCCTCGGCCAGGGTCTGCGCCTGGTCGAAGGCGGCCTGGGCGTCGTCGCGGGCGCGCTTGAGCTGCTGCTCGCGCGCCTCCATGCGGCTGAGCATGGTGTTGAAGGCGTCGGCCAGGCTGCCGATCTCGTCCTGGTTGCCGCGGGCGACGCGCAGGGCGTAGTTCTCTTCGCGGGTGACCTGGCGGGTGAGTTCTTCCAGATGACGGATCGGCTGGGTGATCAGGCGCCTGATCTGCCGGGCGATCAGGGTCCAGAGCAGGATGCTGAACGCCAGGATCACCCCGCTGGCGGTCAGGGTGCCGGTGTAGAACGCCCCGGGCAGCTCGCCGGAGGCCACCAGCAGCAGATGGCCGGGCAGCTTGCCCGGTTGCGGCAGCTCGATCAGCTGGGTGGCGCGCAGCTCGCCCTGGCGCCAGCTCTCCAGCTCTTCGCTGTGCGCCGGCAGCTGCAGCGAGTCGCCCAGTTGCAGCTCGGCGAGGCGCAGGCCGTGGCTGTCGTAGAGCGCGGCGGCGCGCAGCGGGCTGTAGCTGTCGAGGTTGTGCAGCAGGGCGGCGGCGGCGGCCGGCGAGGTCAGCGCCTTCTGGCTGACTTCCGGGGTGGCGATCAGCCGGCCGAGGGTGTGCAGGGCCTGCGGCGCCACGCTTTCCTGGGAGATCCAGTAGGCGGCGCTGATAAAGGCCAGGTTGGCCACCAGCAGCACGGTGGCCAGCAGGGCCAGCAGGGCGGCGAGCAGTTTGCGGCCGACCGGCAGGTTATCGAGGCGCTGGCGCAGACGGGTCAAGGGCGCAGGTTTCCGCGGAGTGAGGAAGGGCAGGGTAGCGCGGGCTCAGGTGACGGGCAATCCGCGGGCGGCCAGGTGCGCGCTCAGGCGCTGCTGCAGGGCCTGCAGGCGGGGCACGGCCAGTTGCCGCCGGGCGGCCGCCCGGCAGGCATGGCCGAGCAGGTAGGCGATTTCCGTGCGCCGGCCGGCGGCGACATCCTGGTACATGGAGGAGTAGTTGGCGGCGGTGGCGGCGATCACCCGCTGCACCTCCGCGTGCAGGCCCTCGGCGGCGCTGGCCTGGCCGCAGGCGTGCAGCAGCGTGGCCAGTTCCTGGCAGAGCGCGGCGACCTCGTCCGGCCACGCGGCCAAGCCGCCATTGCGGCAGTCGTGGAGCACGGTCAGTGGGTTGATCGCGCAGTTCAGGGCCAGCTTGCGCCACAGCTTGGCAAGGATCTCGGCGCTCCAGGTGTGGGCGATGCCGGCCTGCTCCAGCTCGCCGAGCCAGGCCGGAGCTTGCGCCTGGCCTTCGATGCCGAGCCAGGTATGGCCCTGGCCGGCGAACACCACGCGAAAGTCGTCATCGCGGAAGGCTCCTTCGGTGCTGCTGGCGAGAATGCAGCGCGCCCGCGGCAGGCGCGCGGCGACCGCGTCCTGGCTGCCCAGGCCGTTCTGCAGAAGGATGATCTCGGCGTCCGGGCTCAGGCGCGGGACCAGCGCGGCGGCGGCTTCTTCGGCATCGTAGGCCTTGCAGGCCAGTAGCAGGCGCTGCACCGGGGCGCCGGTGGCGGCAGTCTCGCCGGGAATCGGGTAGCGCCGGGCCTGGCCGTTCTCCACCAGGCTCAGGCCGCCGGCGGCGCGGTAGGCGGCCAGGCGTGGCGCATCACGCAGGATCAGGCGCACCGGCAGGCCGGCGCGGGCCAGGCGGGTGGCCCACAGGCTGCCGAGGCTGCCGGCGCCGAGGATGTGCCAGGTCACTGCGGGTCGGTCACTGCGGCAGCGGCAGGCGCAGCGCGGTGACCCGGCCGCTGGCGTAGGAGTCCGCCAGCAGGGCGCTGGCGCGATCGAGCAGGGTGCTCGGTTCGACCGGCAGCGACTTGGCGTCGAGGCCGACCAGGCTGATCCCCGCCTTGAGGGTGATGAAGCCTTCGCTGGTCTTGAAGGCCTTGAGGTTGAGGCCGTCGTACAGGCGCTTGAAACTGCTCGGCGAGCATTCCTGCAGGTCGTCGAGCAGGGTGATCAGGGCGAAATGGTTGTCGTCCATGCGTGCCAGCACGTCGAGGGGCCGTACCAGCTGTTGCAGGCGCCGGGCCACGCCGTGCAGCAGCTCGTTGTAGAAGCCGTTGCCGTACTGCTGGCGCAGGGTGTTGGCCTCCTGCAGGCCGATCAGCAGGTAGCACACCGCGCCGCCGCGGGACTCGACCTGGCGCAGGCTGTCGGCCAGCTTCTGCTTGAGGTAGCGCGGGTTGCCCAGGCCGGTGAGCGGGTCGACCAGGTTGCGCTGCTCCAGGCTGGAGATGTTCTGCACCAGCATGCGGTTCTCCTGCAACAGGCGCTGCAGGGTGTTGCACAGGCGGTCGGCGGCATACACGCGCGGCACCAGTTGCTCGTTCATCGAGGCCTTGCTGATGAAGTCGTCGACGCCGCGGTCGAAGGCTTCCACCAGCACATTGTCGCCTTCCTTGCCGGTGAGCAGGATGATGTAGGTGTAGTGGTCGGCGGTTTCGTCCAGCTGGCGTACCCGCCCGGTCAGGTCCAGGCCGTCCATCTCCGGCATCAGCCAGTCGGCCAGCAGCACGCTGGCCGGGCGCAGTTCGAGCTGCTGCAGGGCTTCGGCGGCGCTGCTGGCGAAACGCACATCCAGATAACCGGCTTGGCTCAGTGCGCGACCGATCATGGCGCTGGAAAACTTGGCGTCGTCCACCACCAGAATGCTGAGATGGGGGTTGGGCATGATGGGCTCACTGGCAGGGAACTGGGGTGCCGTCGGTACTTCGCCGAACGGGGCGTGTGGGTGTGGTTATAATGAGCGCGCAAATTTTATCGTCAAGCCAGGCGCGCTCTGTCCGTGATATGGATCGCGCCGTCCATCTGGAGGAATTCCATGCCTTCGTTCGACGTGGTGTCCGAACTGGATAAACACGAACTCACCAACGCCGTGGACAATGCGGTGAAAGAGCTGGAGCGGCGTTTCGACCTGCGCGGCAAATGCAGCTTCGAAAGCAAGGACAAGAGCATTACCTTGACCGCCGAAGCCGATTTCATGCTCGAGCAGATGCTGGAAATCCTGCGCATGGCCCTGATCAAGCGCAAGATCGACGCTCAGTGCATGGAGGTCAAGGACGCCTATGCCTCCGGCAAGGTGGTCAAGCAGGAAGTGGAGTTCCGCGAGGGCATCGACAAGGAGCTGGCGAAGAAGATCGTCGCTCACATCAAGGATGCCAAGCTCAAGGTGCAGGCCGCCATTCAGGGCGAGCAGGTGCGCGTTACCGGCAAGAAACGCGACGACCTGCAGGAGGCCATCGCCGCCCTGCGCGCCAAGGAGTTCGGCATGCCGCTGCAATACAACAACTTCCGCGACTGATGGCGCGCAAGCGCCAGATGAAAAAGGCCGGCTGATGCCGGCCTTTTTCATGGGCGCTCGGACGCCTCCGCGGGCGGCGGGGCGCCGTTGGCCTGGCCGTGCTCGCGGCGCCATTGCAGCAGGATGAGGAGCAGCGTGGGAATGCCGAGCAGGGCGGTGACCAGGAAGAACTGGGCATAGCCGAGTTTCTCCACCAGCAGCCCGGAGGAGCCGCCGACCAGGCGTGGCAGCAGCAGCATGATCGAGCTGAGCAGGGCGTACTGGGTGGCGGAGAACTTCAGGTTGGTCAGGCTCGACAGGTAGGCGACGAAGGCCGCGGTGGCGAGCCCGGAGCTGAGGTTGTCGAGGGCGATGGTCAGCACCAGCATGAGCATGTGCGGGTCCAGGGCCAGCAGCAGCTCGGCCACGGTCTGTTCGGCATAGCGCGGGCGGTCGGCGACTTCGCCCAGGCGCGACAGGCTGGCGAACAGCAGGTTGGTCGCGGCGGATGCCGCCCCGCCCAGCAGCAGGATCGGCAGGATGCCGAAACGCACGATCAGCAGGCCGCCGATGGCGGCGCCGAACAGGGTCATGAACAGGCCGAACAGCTTGCTGACGCTGGCGATCTGGCTCTTGGCGAAGCCCATGTCGATGTAGAAGACGTTGGCCATCACCCCCATCACCGTATCGGACATGCGGTAGGTGGCGATCAGGCCGAGCAGCAGCAAGGCCTGCCAGCGGTAGCGCAGGATGAAGTCATTGATCGGCGTGAGCACCGGCCCCAGGCCGCGGCGGCCCATGCGCGACAGGCAGGCGGCGGTGAGGATGGTGTACAGCAGGAAGCGCAGGGTGGCGCGGTCGTCGCGCAGCAGTTCGCTCAGGCCCAGCTCGCCGCGCAGCATCGGCAGGATGTCGCTGTTGTAGAACTGGGTGAACATGGCCGGCACCGAGACCAGCAGCACGATCAGCACCAGCACCGAGGCCAGCTGGCGGTACAGGCCGTAGCGCGCCGCGGCGATCTGGGTTTGCAGCGGCACTGCCGGCTCACGCATCCACAGGGTGGTGATCAGCCCCGGCAGCATGATCATGGCGAACAGCAGGTAGGTGCTGGCCCAGGCGCCATGCTGGTAGCCGGCGTCGGCATTGCCGAACCAGCCGGCGAAGTACAGCGCGCCGGCCGTGCTGAGCAGCACGGCGACCCGGTAGCCGGCCATGTAGCTGGCGGCCAGGGCGGCCTGGCGGGTGTCGTCGACGATTTCCAGGCGGTAGGCGTCCACCGCGATGTCCTGGGTGGCGGAGGCGAAGGCCACCACCACCGCCACGGCGATCAGCCAGGCCAGGTGCTGCTGGGGGTCGCACAGGGCCATGCCGATCAGGCCGAAGACCACCAGCCCCTGCGACAGCACCAGCCAGGAACGGCGCCGGCCCAGGCGGCCGAGCAGCGGCAGGCGCCACTGGTCGAGCATCGGCGCCCAGACCCACTTGAAGGCGTAGGCCAGGCCGATCAGGCTGGCGTAGCCGATGGTCTGCAGGGCCACGCCGGCTTCGCGCAGCCACACCGACAGGGTGGCGAACACCAGCATGTACGGCAGGCCGGCGGCGAAGCCGAGCAGCAGGAGGGCGAGGGCGGCCGGGTGGGCGTAGGTGGCGAGAGCGGCGCGCCAGGATTTACGGGGCATGGGCAAGGTCTGGGGGTAAACGGAACAAAGGGCGCACTCTAACCGTTGAGCTCCATCGGGCGCCAGCCGTGGCGGCGCATATCCACGCGGTTGTTGCGGATGGTCAGGCCTTCTTCGCGCAGGCGCGCGCGCTGCTCGTCGCCGCTCGGGCTGCCGGCCGGCAGGCTCAGGCGGCCGCCGGCGCCGAGCACGCGGTGCCAGGGCAGGCGGGTGTCCGCAGGCAACTGGCTGAGGGTGCGCCCGACCCAGCGGGCGGCGCGGCCGAGGCCGGCCAGGGCGGCCAGCTCGCCGTAGCTGACCACCTTGCCCTCGGGTATCTGCGACAGCAGCAGATACAGGGCGGCGCGCCGGCCCTCGGCGCTTGCCGTCGGGTCGGGGGCGGGGGCATGCTCTGCGCCGATGCCCTGTCCTGCCGGTGGTTTCTGTCCCATGCTGCGCTTCCTGCTCTCGACTGTTCTCTTGGCCGCCGCGGCCTGTGCCCAGGCGGATACCGTGTGGCTGAACAACGGCGATCGCCTGACCGGCAAGATCCTCCTGCTCGACGGCGGCAAGCTGGCGCTGAAGACCCGGTATGCCGGGCGCGTGCTGATCGACTGGAAGGATATCGACACCCTGCGTTCGGACAAACCCCTGCTGTTGCGGCGCAACGGGCTGGACAGCCGGCACAGCCAGCAGTTGCAGGCCGCCGGTGCGGGCCTGGTGACGGTGGTCGACGATGGCCGCGAGACGGTGCCGCTGGCCAGCATCACCCGCCTGGTGCCGCCGCGCCCGCTGCTGCAGGACCGCCTGTGGGAAGGCAACCTCGACGCCAAGCTCGACCTGGAGCGCAACGAGGACCGCACCGACGAGTTCAAGATCAAGGGCGATACGCGGGTCGAGCACGGGCGCTGGCGCCATGTGCTGCACGGCCAGCTGGAGCACGAGACCAAGAACGACGAGAAGAAGGAGGACAACTGGGAACTGGAGTACGACCTAGACCGCTTCTTCACCGAGCACTGGTTCTGGCGGGCCGGTTATGAGCAGGAAGAGGACCAGTTCGAGGACATCGATCGCCAGCGCATTCTCGGCAGCGGCCCCGGCTATCGCTTCTGGGACGACGAGCTGGGGCGTTTCGACCTGATCGGCCAGTTCAACCGGGTGCAGCTGGATTCGCAGGTGGGCGAGCTGGCCTTCAACACCTGGTCGCTGGAGTGGGACTATAAGCGCCTGTTGTGGGGCACGCGCCTGGAGTTCTACAGCAGCGCCGAGCTGCAGGTGCCGCAGATCGACGAAATCGACTACGTGCTCGACAGCGAGGCCGGCCTGCGTTACCGCCTGAATGACTGGGCCCGGCTGTCGCTGCTGTACGAGCTGGACCAGCTGCGCGGCCTGGGCAGCACCTACTCGGAGCGGCGCTACCTGATCGGCGTGGGAGTCGGCTGGTAGCCGTCTACCGGTGCAAAGACGAGGCTTTTCTGAACTCGCGGAGCAATTGCCAGTCTGTGCTTGCTCTGCCGGCGCGTACGCGGATAATGCCGGCCTTTTTGCCCACCCGAGCCGATTGTTTGCCGATGACTGTTTCCCGCTCCCTGCTGTGCCTGGCGCTGAGCGCCATTTCCACCCCCTCGCTGGCCGATACCGTGTGGCTGAAGAACGGTGACAAGCTCACCGGCAGCATCGAGCTGGTCGACGGCGGCAAGCTGCTGCTGAAGACCGACTACGCCGGCTCGATCACCCTCGAGGTGGAGAAGATCGCCACCCTGGAAAGCGAGCGCGAGCTGCTGGTCAAGCAGGACGATTTCACCGGCGAACGGGCCAAGTCGCTGAAGCCGGCCGGCGAAGGCCAGGTCGAACTGGTCAACGGCGAGGCGCCGAAAGTGGTGGCGCTGAACTCCATCGCCCAGATCCTGCCACCCAAGCCGCTGGTGCAGGACCTGCGCTGGAGCGGCAACATCGATTTCTCCGCCGACTACAAGCAGGCCGAGAGCGACGTGAAGGACTACGACATCGACCTCGCCACCCAGGCCCGCCACGGAGCCTGGCGCCACAGCTTCGGCGTCGAGTACGACCACGAACTCAAGGACGACGAGAAGAAGACCGACCGCACCGAGCTGGACTACGACCTCGACCGCTTCCTCACCAAGCAGTTCTTCTGGCAGGGCCAGCTCAAGTACACCCACGACCGCATGGAGGATCTGCGCATCCAGCGCACCGTCGGTACCGGCCCCGGCTACCAGTTCTGGGACGATGCCCTCGGCGCCTTCTCCGTGGCCGGCCTGCTCAACCGCAACGACTTCGTCTTCGACAACGGCGAGAGCGAGCACTTCAACTCGGCGGCCATGGAGTGGGACTACAAGCGCAAGCTGATCGGTCAGAACGTCGAGCTGTACACCCAGGGCGAACTGGGCGCGCCCTTCATCGACGAGATCGACTACATCATCGATACCGAGGCCGGCGTGCGCTACAAGCTCAACAGCTGGGCGGCGCTGAGCCTCAAGGCCGAGTGGGACAAGGTCGCCAGCGAGAACGGCGATACCGACGAGCGCCGCTACATGATTGGCCTGGGGGTCGGCTGGTAATTCACCCACCCACAAAAAAGCCCCGCAAATGCGGGGCTTTTTATGAGGCCAAGTCTCGACTCTGCGAGCTAGAGCCAGGCAAGGCGAAATTGGGCGAGGGCGCGGAGTTTACGAGCTGTAAATGAGCAGCCCGAGCCCAATTTCAACGCAGTCTGGCCGACGCGCAGCAAGTCGAAACGGATCAGAGGCGCAGGCCGCCGTCGAGCTCCAGGATCCGCCCGGTGTAGTAGTCGTTTTCCAGGATGTAGGCCACCGAGTGAGCGATCTCGGCCGGCTTGCCCATGCGCTTGAGCGGAATACCGGACGTCATCTTCTCCAGAGCTTCCGGCTTCATGCTGCCGGTCATCTCGGTTTCGATGAAGCCCGGGGCGACGCCGGCCACGCGGATGCCGTAACGCGCCAGTTCCTTGGCCCAGACCACGGTGTCGGCGGCGACGCCGGCCTTGGCCGCGGAGTAGTTGGCCTGGCCGACGTTACCGGCACGGGAGATCGAGGAGATGTTGACGATGGCGCCCTGGTTCTTCAGCTCGATCATCTTCGCCGCCACTTCGCGGGTGCAGAGGAACACACCGGTCAGGTTGACGTCGATCACCGACTGCCACTGGGCCAGGCTCATCTTGCTCAGTTCGCCGTCCTTGACCTTGATGGTCAGGCCGTCGCGCAGGATACCGGCGTTGTTGACCAGGCCGTTGATCGCGCCGAAGTCTTCGGCGATCTGCGCCACGGTGTGGGTGACCTGCTCCTCAACGGCCACGTTGCAGATATAGGCACGGGCGTCACCACCGGCGGCCTTGCAGGCGGCTACGGCTTCGTCGAGTTTTTCCTGGTTGAGGTCGACCAGGGCCAGCTTGGCGCCCTTGGCGGCCAGGTATTCGCCCATGGCGCGGCCGAGGCCCTGGCAGCCACCGGTGATGATGATGACTTTGTCTTTGAGTTCCATAACACTACCCCTCTAAAGGTCTACAGGTGGCCTCGCTGGCGCTGCAAAGAGTTCTGCCGGGCGCCTGTCCGTTTTGTTTTCGACGGATTCTTAACGAGGAGTCATAAGTTGAGCGTGACAGCCGGCAAGCATGCCCGAGAATTGCTCCTCAAGGAATACCGCGGCGTGCTTTCGACCCATTCCAAGGCCATGCCGGGTTTCCCTTTCGGATCAGTGGTGCCCTATTGCCTGGACGCGCAGGGTTGCCCGCTGATCCTGATCAGCCGCATCGCCCAGCACACCCATAACCTGCAGCAGGACGGCAAATGCTCGCTGCTGGTGGGCGAGCGTGGCGCCGAGGATGTGCAGGCGGTCGGGCGCCTGACCCTGCTGGCCGAGGCGAAAAAACTGGCGGAACCGGCGCAGATCGCTGCCGCCGCCGCGCGTTACTACCGCTATTTCCCCGAATCGCGCGATTACCACCGGGTGCACGATTTCGACTTCTGGCGCCTGCAGCCGGTGCGCTGGCGCTATATCGGCGGCTTCGGCGCGATCCACTGGCTGGACCAGGTCAACCTGGCCAACCCCTTTGCCGGCGAGAGCGAGCAGGGCATGCTCGAACACATGAATGCCGATCATGCCGCGGCCATTGCCCATTACGTCGAACTGGCCGGGTTGCCCGGCGATGAACCGGCGCAACTGGTCGGCATCGACAGCGAAGGTTTCCACCTGCGCATCGGCAAGAGCCTGCACTGGCTGGCCTTCCCAATATCCTGTAACAGTCCCGGCGAAGTGCGCCAGGCCCTGGTACAGCTGGCTCGCGCCGCAAGCTGGCCGACCGCCGGGCAGGTTTCAGCTTGAATTAAGCGCCACGCCCCATACTTCATCGGTATCGGAAGCCGTTCTTCCGCCAAGGAAATCCTGATGCGCGCTTTTCTCTTTCTGTTTCTGCTGTTCCCGCTGATCGAACTGGCCGTGCTGATCCAGGTCGGCAGTGCCATCGGCGTCCTGCCGACCCTGTTGCTGGTAATCGGCACGGCCATCCTCGGCAGCGTGCTGCTGCGCGTGGCCGGCCTGGCCACCGCCTGGCGCGCCCGCGAGAAGCTGGCCCGCGGCGAGATGCCCGAGCAGGAGATGTTCGAGGGCCTGCTGATCGCCGTCGGCGGCGGCCTGCTGCTGCTGCCGGGCTTCATCAGCGACGCGTTCGGCCTGCTCTGCCTGATTCCGTTCACCCGCCGCTGGATGATCGGCGGCCTGCGTCGGCGTGCCGCGGAGCAGGCCTTGCGCCAGCGCGCCTTCTTCGACGACCCCCAGGCCCGCTCCGGGCAGACCCGGCCCAATGTGCTGGAAGGCGAATACCAGCGCCGCGACTGAGGCTGTGTGCAAAAAATTGCCAGGAGCAATTTTTAACGTCGCGCAGCGACGGCCCGCAGGGTGGCCGCTAGGGTCTGTTCCCGTTTCGTTCACGGCCGCGCCGGAGCCCGTTTTTGCGCGGGGCTAGGCGCGAGACGCGAGGTTTGGTCGTCCAAATGAGCCGTCGAGTAACGACGTCCCGCGCAAAAACGGGCCCGTCCCTGCGGGTTGCGCGCAAAATCGCGCCATGCGTCGTTGCGGGACTTGCCAAGGGAATGACCATTGCCTGCGTCCCACGCCTAGCCTGGCGCGATTTTGCGCAGCAACGCGGTTCGCGAACGAAACGGGAACAGACCCTAGAGATGGCAGGCCATAAAAAAATCACAGCCCAGCCCTTGAAATGCCCTTGATCGCCCCTATCTAGCTAGCACCGCAAGGTGTCTGCCGGTTCCGGCAGAACAGACTTCCGTGGCCCGCCCAGGCGTGCCGCGCCCGGCTCCGCCGGACTTTGCTAACCCGCCGGTGCAGTCACCGGCCTGCTTACAACAACTATCGGGAGAGATCGACCAATGAAGCTTCGTCCTCTGCATGACCGCGTCGTTATCCGCCGCAGCGAAGAAGAATCGAAAACCGCGGGTGGCATCGTGCTGCCGGGTTCCGCTGCCGAGAAGCCGAACCAGGGCGTGATCGTCGCCGTCGGTGCCGGCAAGACCCTGGACAACGGTGAAGTGCGTGCCCTGGCCGTCAAAGTCGGTGACAAGGTGGTATTCGGCCCGTACTCCGGCAGCAACACCGTCAAGGTCGACGGCGAAGACCTGCTGGTGATGAGCGAGAACGAAATCCTCGCCGTCCTCGAAGCCTGATTCCCGCGAATCCCCGTACAACTCAAGAATTTAAGGAACTACCACCATGGCTGCTAAAGAAGTCAAATTCGGCGATTCCGCTCGCAAGAAAATGCTGGTCGGCGTTAACGTCCTGGCCGACGCCGTCAAAGCCACCCTCGGCCCGAAAGGCCGCAACGTGGTGCTCGAGCGCAGCTTCGGCGCGCCGCTGATCACCAAGGACGGCGTGTCCGTTGCCAAGGAAATCGAGCTGAAAGACCGCTTCGAGAACATGGGCGCCCAACTGGTCAAGGACGTTGCGTCCAAGGCCAACGACGCGGCCGGTGACGGCACCACCACCGCCACCGTACTGGCTCAGGCCATCGTCAACGAAGGCCTGAAAGCCGTCGCTGCCGGCATGAACCCGATGGACCTCAAGCGCGGCATCGACAAGGCCACCATCGCCATCGTCGCCGAGCTGAAGAAGCTGTCCAAGCCGTGCACCGACACCAAGGCCATTGCCCAGGTCGGCACCATCTCCGCCAACTCCGACAACTCCATCGGCGACATCATTGCCGAAGCCATGGAAAAAGTCGGCAAAGAAGGCGTGATCACCGTTGAAGAAGGCTCGGGCCTGGAAAACGAACTGTCCGTCGTAGAAGGCATGCAGTTCGACCGCGGCTACCTGTCGCCGTACTTCATCAACAAGCCGGACACCATGGTCGCCGAACTCGACGGCCCGCTGATCCTGCTGGTCGACAAGAAGATCTCCAACATCCGCGAACTGCTGCCGGTTCTCGAAGCCGTGGCCAAGTCCGGCCGTCCGCTGCTGATCGTGGCCGAGGACGTCGAAGGCGAAGCCCTGGCGACTCTGGTTGTGAACAACATGCGTGGCATCGTCAAGGTCGCAGCCGTCAAGGCTCCGGGCTTCGGCGACCGTCGCAAGGCCATGCTGCAGGACATCGCCATCCTCACCGGCGGTACCGTGATTTCCGAAGAAGTCGGCCTGAGCCTGGAAAGCGCCACCCTGGAACACCTGGGTAACGCCAAGCGCGTTCAGCTGAGCAAGGAAAACACCACCATCATCGACGGTGCTGGCCAGCAGGCCGACATCGAAGCCCGCGTTGCGCAGATCCGCAAGCAGGTCGAAGACACCACTTCCGACTACGACAAAGAGAAGCTGCAAGAGCGTCTGGCCAAGCTGGCTGGCGGTGTTGCCGTGATCAAGGTCGGTGCCGGCACCGAAGTGGAAATGAAAGAGAAGAAAGCCCGCGTTGAAGACGCCCTGCACGCCACCCGCGCAGCCGTCGAAGAAGGCGTGGTGCCTGGCGGCGGCGTCGCCCTGGTGCGCGCCCTGCAGGCCATCAGCGAACTGAAAGGCGACAACGACGACCAGAACGTCGGTATCGCCCTGCTGCGTCGCGCTGTTGAAGCACCGCTGCGTCAGATCGTTTCCAACGCCGGCGGCGAGCCGAGCGTAGTGGTCGATAAGGTCAAGCAGGGTTCGGGCAACTACGGCTTCAACGCCGCGACCGACGTGTACGGCGACATGATCGAGATGGGTATTCTCGATCCGGCCAAAGTCACCCGTTCCGCCCTGCAGGCCGCCGCTTCCATCGGCAGCCTGATGATCACCACCGAAGCCATGATCGCCGACAGCCCGGACGACAAGGCCGCTCCGGCCATGCCGGACATGGGTGGCATGGGTGGCATGGGCGGCATGATGTAAGCCGACCGGCACCCCGCTGTAAGAAAAGCCCCGCCTCGTGCGGGGCTTTTTGTTTTCAGTGGCTCGGCTCGACGTTGTTCGCCAACTGGGGCGGTGCTGGGGGGCGATACAGCAGCAGGTCGTACAGGCCCAGGCAGATCAGCCAGCTGAGCAGGGCCGTCCACAGGTTATGCGAGAGAAAGTGCGCGCCCTGGGCCATGCGTACCAGGGAAAACAGGCAGCCCAGGCCGATGGCGAAGACCAGCGCGCCATTGGCCAGGCGCGGGTAACGGTCACGCCAGACGAAGAACAGCGCGAGCAGGGCAAAGCCGGCCGCGGCATGGCCGCCGGGCCAGCACTTGCCGGCTTTCTCCACCGGCTGCGCGCGCGGCTCGAGCAGCCCGGAGAAATGCTCGACCCCGCCGTACTGCTCCAGGCTCCACGGGCAGTGCATCTGGGTGAGCTTCTTCAGTGGAGTGACGAAGCTGGTGGACAGGCCCATGGCCAGCACCAGATAGCCGAGCTGGCGGCGCAATGGGCGCAGGCGGGTCGGCAGCAGGCTGAGCAGGAAGCCGCCGATGGCCAGCACGCCGATGACGATGGTCAGCTGCTTGGCGCGGTCGTGCAGGGCATCCTCGAGAAAGTCGTTGTGCCGGCCGATGAAGCCCTGGCCCTGGATGTAGAACAGGTCGGCCAGGGCGAAGTCCAGACGGCTGGGCTCGACCAGCAGCATCAGCGCCAGCAGGGCGAGCGGCAGGCCGTACCACCGGCGGCGGTCGAAGGTGGGGGAATGGCTGGGCATGGCGGCTTTCATCTCGTGCTGAGTTGCAGGTCGGGTTGCGGGTTGCCCTTCCAGGTCAGCAGATGCTCCTTGAAGGCATGACTGGCGGCTTGGTAGTAGGCGATATCGCGCTGCAGCAGCGGGTCGCTGGCGTCGCTGCTGGATTCATGGCTGGCGCCCAACGCATCGTCATGTCGGCGCATATGTCGCTGCGGGCTGAGGATGGCCAGGTCCTGGCCGTCGAACAGGCCGAGGTGCTGGTAGTTGCCGAGCAGCACCCGGTGCGGTGCCGGATGGTCCTGCAGCAGGTTGCGGCCGAAGAAGGTCGACTGGTAGTCGAGGTTGAGCAGGCCGAGCAGGGTCGGTGCCAGGTCGATCTGGCTGGCCAGCTGGTTGTCCTCGCGGGCCTCGACCAGCCCCGGGGCGTAGATGAACAGCGGGATGTGGTAGTTGGCCACCGGCAGATCCTGGGCCCCGGCGCTGCCGGCGCAGTGGTCGGCGACGAAGACGAACAGGGTGTTGGCGAACCAGGGTTTCTGCCGCGCGGCGGCGAGGAATTGGCCGATGGCATGGTCGGTGTACTTCACCGCGCCTTCGCGGCCGTCGCCCGAGGCGATATCGATGCGCCCGTCCGGGTAGCTGTAGGGACGGTGGTTGGAGGTGGTCATCAGCTGCAGCAGGAAGGGTTTGCCGGCGGCGTGGTCGGCATCGGCGAGCTTGAGGGCCTGGGTGTAGAGGTCCTCGTCGGCCATGCCCCAGGCATTCTTGAAGTGGATGTCGGCCTCGGCCACGCTGCTCTGGTCGACCACCCGGTAGCCGTTGCCGCCGAAGAAGGTGTTCATGTTGTCGAAGTAGCCGCGCCCGCCGTAGACGAACACGCTGTCGTAGCCCTGGGCGCTGAGCTGCTGGCCGAGGCTGGCATAGCCGCTCTCGCGGCCCACGCGCTTGACGATGGAGCGTCCCGGGGTGGGCGGCACCGACAGGGTGATGGCCTCCAGGCCGCGGTCGGTGCGGGTGCCGGTGGCGTAGAAGTTGTTGAAGAACAGGCTCTGCCGGCGCAGCGCATCGAGGTTGGGGGTCAGCCCGCGGCTGTCGCCGAAGCTGCCGAGGTACTTGGCCGACAGGCTCTCGATGGTGACCAGGACGATGTTCAGCCGGTGCGGTTGGCCGGGGTTGTCGATCTGCCGGCGGATATCCAGCGGGTCGCTGCCGATGAAGCGGCTATTCGGCTCGCTGAGTTCCTCGCGCAGGCGGGTGGCGACCTGGGCATCGGGCAGGGTGGCGTAGAATTGCGGGTAGTCCAGCTCGTTGTTACGGAAGGCGGCGAAGAACTGGTAGGGCCCGTTGCTCGCCAGCTCATGCCGGTAGGCATTGCCGCCCAGGCCGCGCGGGCTGTCCTGATCCAGCGCCAGCAGGCTCAGCGCGCTACAGGCCAGCAGCCCGGCGAGCGCGCCCAGGCGTGCCGAACGCGTGGGCAGCGGCGCCTGCAGCGCGGCCTGCAGCGGCCGGTGCAGGGCCAGGCCGAGCAGGGCGGCGAGGCCGGCCAGGGCACCGAGCAGCAGGCCCAGCGGGTAGGACTCCAGCAGGTTGTTGAGTACTTCGTCGGAGTACACCAGGTAGTCCACGGCGATGAAGTTGAAGCGCACGCCGAACTCGTCCCAGAACAGCCATTCGGCCGTGGCGACGAACAGCATGGCGAACAGGCTGACCAGCAGCAGCCCGCGCAGCCACCAGCGGTGCCCGGGCCGGCGCCACAGCCCGGGTGGGCAGAGCAGCAGGTACAGGCCCAGCGGCAGGGCGGCGTAGGCGAGGAAGCCGAGGTCGTAGAGCAGGCCGATGGCGAAGATTGCCAGCGGGTTGCCGGCCTCGTGCAGATGGCCGAACAGCAATACGCCGCGGGTCAGCAGGAAGATCGCCAGCCAACTGGCGAGCAGGAGCAGCAGATAGCGCAGGGGTGCGCTGCGGAGCAGGGGCATGGTGCGGTTCCAGGCGGGGGAAATGCGCGGCAGTCTGCTCCCGGCTTTGTTGGTGGGCGGTGAATTCGCCGTGAAAAATGCGTCAAACCGGCCGCCTCGATGGGGTCGCCGGGTTATCGTGGGCACCTGGCAAACCGGCTGCAGCCGAAGAGGAACAGACCATGCGCATCCTCCTGGTCGAGGACAACCGCGACATCCTGGCCAACATGGCCGACTACCTAGGAATCAAGGGCTACACGGTGGACTGTGCCCAGGACGGCCTGTCCGGCCTGCACCTGGCCGCCAGCGAGCATTACGACCTGATCGTGCTGGACATCATGCTGCCCGGCATCGACGGCTACACCCTGTGTCAGCGCCTGCGCGAGGAGGCGCGCCGCGATACCCCGGTGATTATGCTGACCGCCCGCGACCAGCTGGACGACCGCCTCAAGGGCTTCAAGGCCGGCGCCGACGATTACCTGATCAAGCCGTTCGCCCTGTCCGAACTGGCCGCGCGCATCGAGGCGGTGCTGCGCCGCAGCCTCGGCGGCGGCAAGCGCAGCCTGCAGGTCGGCGAGCTGAGCTACGACCTCGATACCCTGGAAGTCAGCCGTGGCGGGCGCGGGCTCAAGCTCAACCCGGTGGGCCTCAAGCTGCTCGCCCTGCTGATGCAGAAGAGCCCCCATGTGGTGCGCCGCGAGGCGCTGGAAGAGGCGCTGTGGGGCGACGACTGCCCGGATAGCGACAGCCTGCGCAGCCACGTGCACCAGTTGCGCCAGGTCATCGACAAGCCGTTTGCCCACGCGCTGCTGCACACCGTGCATGGCGTCGGCTACCGCCTGGCGGAGCTGCACGATGGAGTTTAGGCAGAGCCTGTCGCGGCGCATCGTCATCGCCTTCATGCTGATGACCCTGCTGGTCGGCGGCACTTTCGCCATCGGTATCGTCGAGACCGTGCACCTGGTCGAGGAACGCTTGATCTCCGCCGAGCTGGGCGGCGACCTCGGCCGCCTGCTGAAGATGGAGAGCAGCGAGGATTGGCGGCACAACCCCGAGCCGGGCCAGCTGTTCCATTTCAGCAACGGCCCCGGCGACTTCGCCATGCCGGCAGACCTGCAGGCGCTGCCGCCCGGCTTCAGCGAGCTGTACCGTGGCGAGCGCTCCTACCACGCCTTCGTCCAGCTGGTGGATGGCCGCCGCTATGTGCTGCTGGAGGACCAGAGCGAGTTCGAGGACCGCGAGCAGCTGCTGTTCGCCGTGGTGCTCACCGGCTTCCTGATCAGCCTGGCGCTGTCCGGGCTGCTCGGCTGGCTGCTGGCGCGCAAGGTGATCGAGCCGGTGGTGCGCCTGTCCAAACAGGTGCGCCACCCGGACCAGCTGCTCGACCGCGCGCCGTCGCTGGCGCCGGACTATGCCGGCGACGAGGTTGGCCAGCTGGCGGCCTCCTTCGACACCACCCTGGGTCTGCTGCGCCGCGCACTGACCCGCGAGCGGCTGTTCACCAGCGATGTCAGCCACGAGCTGCGCACGCCCTTGATGGTGCTGGCCAGCTCCTGCGAGCTGCTGCTGGACAATCCGGCCCTGGACCCGCGTGCCCGCGGCCAGGTGCAGCGCATTGCCCGCGCCAGCGAGGAGATGCGCGACCTGGTGCAGACCTTCCTGCTGCTGGCGCGCTCGCGCAACGACGAGACCGGCATGACCCCGCTGGCCAGCCTGGCCGAGGTGGCCGACGGGGTGGTCGAGCAGTGGCGCCCGCCGATCGAGGCCAAGGGCCTGGCCTTCCACTACCAGCGTGGCGAGTTCGCCCCCGGGCGCTTCAATGCTCCCTTGCTGCGCGCGGTGTTGGGCAACCTGCTGCGCAACGCCCTGCACTACACCGAGCGCGGCGGCATCCACCTGGCCCTGCAGGCGCAGGGCTTCGTCGTCAAGGACAGCGGCGTGGGCATTCCGGAAAGCGAGCGCGAGGCGATGTTCCAGCCCTTCGTGCGCGGCGGCCAGGCGCGGGGTGAAGGTCTCGGCCTGGGCCTGTCGCTGGTGCAGCGGATCTGCGAGAGCCAGGGCTGGAGCGTCAACCTGAGCGGCGTGGAACCGCAGGGTTGTCGTTTCGAGGTCAGCCTGGGGCAGCACGACCAGCCGCACGGGGCATGACGCTTTTTTCACAAGGCCGCCCATAACCTGTCTGTAACTTTCCCCGGCTAGGCTGGTCACACCGTGGCTGGGCTGGTGTCCTGGCCTACCGTTCGTCTGTCGAGCCTGCGCCCTGGTCTTAGTGAACTAGGGTTTCATTTAAGTGCTTGGCAGCATTTTCAAGGGGTTGCAGTTATGAAGTTAGAAATAGCTCGAGGTCTTTTCCTCGTCGGCGCCCTCGGCGTGACGGCCCTGGCCGCCGCCGCGTGGCAGGAGCCCGAACCCATGGTGCTGGAGGCCCAGCAGAGTTCGCGGCAGAACTGCCCGCAGCCAGCGGTCGCCCGCAACAAGCCGCTGGCGCCGCAGGTCAGGCCCGACAGCGACCTGCTGTTACTGATGTTCGGTTTGTCGCAGAACATAGCGGCTCACCAGTAGCACCGGAGAACCTGGTCCAGCAGGCATTTCCGCCATAAGCAAAAAGCCCCGCACCAGGCGGGGCTTTTTTTGCCGGTTTGATCAGTGGCTGCTTGCCACTGCTGCCGCTGCCGGTTGCGTGTCCGGCTTGGCCAGCAGGGTGTAGACGCACGGCAGGACGAACAGGGTGAACAGGGTGCCGATCGACATGCCGGTGGCGATCACCAGGCCGATGTCGAAGCGGCTGGCCGCCCCGGCGCCGGTGGCGAGGATCAGCGGCACCATGCCGAAGACCATCGCCGCGGTGGTCATCAGCACCGGGCGCAGGCGAATCGAGGCGGCTTCCTCGATCGCTTCGCGCACGCCCAGGCCCTTGTCGCGGCGCAGCTGGTTGGCGAACTCGACGATCAGGATGCCGTGCTTGCTGATCAGGCCAATCAGCGTCACCAGGCCCACCTGGGTGTAGATGTTCATGCTGGAGAAACCGAGGAAGATCGGCAGCAGGGCGCCGCAGATCGACAGCGGTACGGTCACCAGGATCACCAGCGGGTCGCGGAAGCTCTCGAACTGCGCGGCCAGCACCAGGAAGATGATCGCCAGGGCCAGGGCGAAGGTGACGAACAGCGCGCTGCCTTCCTGCACATACTGGCGCGAGGCGCCGGCATAGTCGAAGGCGTAGCCGCGCGGCGCTTCCTCGCGGGCGATCTGCGCGATGCTGTCCACCGCCTCGCCGGTGCTGACGATCGGCACGCCCTCGATGATCGCCGAGTTGAGCTGCTGGAACTGCTTGAGCTTGGTCGGTCGCGCGCGGTCGCTGACCTTGATCAGGGTGCCCAGCGGCACCATCTGCCCGCTCTCGCTCTTCACGTAGTAGCTGCTCAGCCAGCCCGGGTTGTCACGGTAGGCGCGCTCGACCTGGGCGATCACCTTGTAGCTGCGACCGTCGATGGTGAAGCGGTTGATCTCGCCTTCGCCGAGCAGGGTGGCCAGGGTCAGCCCCAGGTCCTGCATCGACACGCCCATCTGCGCGGCCTTCTCGCGGTCGATATCGACCACCACTTCCGGTTTGTCGAAGGCCAGGTCGACGTTGAGGAAGGCGAACTTGCCTGACTCCATGGCCCGCGCCTTGACCCGGTCGGCCACTTGCAGCAGCGACTCGTAGTCGTTCGGCGTGTTGATCACGAACTGGAACGGCAGGCCCTGGCCGGTGCCCGGCAGCGACGGCAGGTTGAAGCCGAAGATCTGCAGGCCGGGGATGGCGTTGAGTTTGGCCTGGACTTCCGGCAGCAGCTCCATCTGGGTGCGTTCGCGCTCGTCCCAGGGGGTCAGCAGGAAGCCGCCGATCCCCGCCTGCACGCCATCGAAGCCGTTGATCTGGAACGACGAGTAGTACTCGGGGAAGCTCTTGAAGATCTCCACGAACTCGTCGGTGTAGGCGTTCAGGTAGTTCAGGTTGGTCGGCTGCGGCGCGTTGGCGAAGAGGAACACGATGCCCTGGTCCTCTTCCGGCGCCAGCTCGCTGTGGCTGAACTTGAGCAGCACCGGGATCAGGCCGAGGACGATCAGGGCGAACACCAGCACCACCGGGCGGGTGTTGAGGGTGCCGTGCAGGGCGCGCTGGTAGCGCTGCTTGAGCTTGTCGAAGATCTGGTCGAGCCGGTGCGCCAGGCCCGAGGGGTTTTCCTCATGGCGCAGCAGCTTGGCGCACATCATCGGCGACAGGGTCAGGGCGACGATGCCGGAGATGATCACCGCGCCGGCCAGGGTCAGGGCGAACTCCTTGAACAGCGCCCCGGTGAGGCCTTCGAGGAAGCCGATCGGGGCATACACCGCCGCGAGGGTGATGGTCATCGAGACCACCGGCACGGCGATCTCCCGCGCCCCCTCGATGGCCGCGTCGAAGGGCGTTTTACCTTCCTCGATGTGGCGGTGGATGTTCTCCACCACGACGATGGCATCGTCCACCACCAGGCCGATGGCCAGGACCATGGCCAGCAGGGTCAGCAGATTGATCGAGTAGCCCATCAGCTGCATGAAGAACAGCACGCCGATCATCGACAGCGGAATGGTGATCACCGGGATCAGCACCGAGCGGAACGCGCCGAGGAACAGGAAGACCACGACGATGACGATCAGCACCGCCTCGATCAGGGTCTTCACCACCTCGTCGATGGAGGCCTGGATGAAGCGGGTGGCGTCGTAGGCGATGGAGACTTTCAGGTTCGGCGGCAGCTGCGCCTCCAGCTCCGGGAGAATGGCGCGCACGTGCTTGATCACGTCCAGCGGGTTGGCGCTGGGTGTGCCCTTGATGGCGATGTACACCGAGGGCGTGCCGTCGAACGAGCTGATCGAGTCGTAGTTGGCCGCGCCCATTTCCACCCGGGCCACGTCACGCACCAGCACGCGGGTGTCGCCGAGGGTCTTCAGCGGGATGGCGGCGAAGGCTTCCGGGGTCTTCAGGTCGGTGCTGGCATTGATGCTGGTGACCACGTACTGGCCCTTCACTTCGCCGGCGGCGGCGAGGAAGTTGTACTGGCGCACGGCCTCGCTGAACTCGCCGGCGGTGACGCCGTAGGCGGCCATCTTCACCGGGTCCAGCCACAGGCGCATGGCGAACACCTGGTTGCCGAGGATTTCCGCTTCGGCCATGCCCGGCAGGGTCGCCAGCTTGGGCTGGATGACCCGCGACAGGTAGTCGGTGATCTGCGGGTTGGACAGCTGCTCGCTGTAGAAGCTGACATACATCAGCGCGGTGGAGTCGGCCGCTTCCTTGGACAGCACCGGGTCTTCGGCATCCTGCGGCAGCTGGTTCTTCACCTCGCCGGCCTTGGCCAGCAGCTCGGTGAACAGGCGGTCGCTGTCGGCGCCGATGCGCGCGTAGATGGAAATCACCGAGAGGTTCTGCTGGCTCGACGAAGTCATGTAGTCGATGCCCTCGGCGCTGGCCAGGCTCTGCTGCAGCGGCTGGGTGATGTAGCCCTGGATGGTCTCGGCATTCGCCCCGGGGTAGGCGGTGGTCACCGTGATCAGGGCGTTTTCCATCTGCGGGTACTGGCGGATCACCAGCTTGCTGAAGGCCTGGAAGCCCAGCAGGATGATCAGCAGGCTGACCACGGTGGCCAGTACCGGGCGACGGATGAACGGATCTGTAAAAGCCATGTTGGTTTCCTTGGCGCCGAGCCTTACCGGGCGGCGCTGGCTGGGGTGGCCGTTTCGACCGCCTGGGCCTGGTCGTCGACGATGCTCACGTGGGCGCCGTTATCCAGCTTGAGCTGGCCGGCGGTGACCACCTGCTCGCCGGCCTTGAGGCCCTTGAGCACCACCACCTGGGCGTCGCGGCGCTCGCCGGTCTCGACGAAGCGGCGCTCGACCAGCAGCTGGGCCTGGCCCTTGTCGTCTTTTACGACGGCGCCCTGATCGTCCTGCTTCTCGCCGATCACGTACACCGAGTTGCCGTACAGGGTGTAGGTGATGGCGGTTTCCGGCACCACGATCACCGGCTTATCCCCAGGCAGGAGCACGTCCAGATTGGCGAACATGCCCGGCAGCAGCTTGCTCTCGGGGTTCGGCAGCATGGCGCGTACCTGCAGGTTGCGCGTGGTTTCTTCGACCTTGGGGTTGATCGCGGCGATTTCGCCCTCGAATACCTCACCCGGATAGGCGGCGACGTTCAGGCGTACGCGCTGACCGATGGCCAGCAGCGGCACGGTCTGCTCGGGCAGAAAGAAGTCGACGAACAGCTTGGACAGGTCCTGCAGGGTGGCCACCGGGTTGCCGGGGCTCAGGTAGTCGCCGGTATCCACCTGGCGGATGCCGATGGTGCCGGCGAAGGGCGCGAGGATGCGCTTCTTGTCCAGGCTGGCCTGCAGCTGGGCGACGCTGGCCTCGGCCTTGAGCAGTTCGGCATTCAGGCGGTCGAACTCGCTCTTGGAGATGGCCTGTTTGACCGCCAGATTCTTGCCGCGCTGGTACTCCACCTGGGCCAGGTTGCGTACGGCCAGGGCGGTGGCGAGGATCGCCTGTTCCACCTGGCTGTCCAGTTGCAGCAGGGGCTGGCCGAGGCTGACCTTCTCCCCGGACTGGAACAGCACCTGCTGCACGGTGCCCTCGACTTCGGCGGTCAGGTCGACGCCCTGGAATGCCTTGAGCGTGCCGATGGCCGGCAGGCGGCTCTGCCAGGGCTGCTCCTTGGCCGTGGCGGCGGACACGCTGATGGCCGGCTGCGGCGCGGCGAACATCTGCACTTCCTGGTAGATCGAATAGCCTTTGTAGGCGGCCAGGGCGAGCACCACGAGGATGACCGCGCCCAGCATGATAAACATGCGGCGGAGCAACATATTCCGGTTCCTTGGCAGGGCGAGAGTGGCCTGGGAATAGGCGAAGCAGGCACCTTAGTACCAGCTGACCATCAAGTCAAAAACATCCCGTTTGCAGGAAATTACCGCTGCCGATTGCCGCAACACTGTGTCGCGGCGATCGCCCGCCAGGCTCTGGCCCGGTACCTCCCAGTGCCGGCGCGCGGGCTCAGAGCCTGTCTAGGATCTGCTGCGCGTCGGCCCTGCGGGGTTAAAACAGGCTCTAGCGTGAGATCGCAACCAGGTTTTCAGGAGGCCAGGCTGCGGGTCACCGCGCCCAGCTCGCCGGAGAGCTGGTGCAGGTTCTGGCTGGCGGCCTGGGTGCGCTCGACGTTTTCCTGGTTGGAACTGGCGATGGCGGTGATTTCGGTGAGGTTGCGCGAGATGTCCTCGGCCACCGAGGTCTGTTCCTCGGCGGCGGTGGCGATCTGCCGGTTCATGTCGCGGATGGCCTCCACCGCGCCGGTGATGCGCTGCAGCATGGCGCCGGCCTCGGTGACCTGGGTCACGCCTTCCTCACTGCGGCTCTGCCCGCTCTCGATGGCGCGCACGGCATTCAGGGCGCCGGTCTGCACCGTGTCGATGATCTGGTTGATCTCGGCGGTGGATTCGGCGGTGCGCTGGGCCAGGGTGCGCACCTCGTCGGCCACCACGGCGAAGCCGCGGCCCTGTTCGCCAGCGCGGGCGGCCTCGATGGCGGCGTTGAGGGCCAGCAGGTTGGTCTGCTCGGCGATGCCGCGGATCACCTCCAGCACCTTGCCGATGCGCCCGCTGTCGGCTTCCAGGCGGCGGATCACCTCGGCGGTGTTGGCGATCTCGCCGCGCATGCCGGTGATGGTCTGGATGGTCGCGTCCATCACCTGGCCGCCCTGGCGCGCCGAGCTGTCGGCATCGTCGGCGGCATGCGCGGCCTCGGCGGCGTGGCGGGCCACTTCCAGGGCGGTGGCGGACATCTCGTGCATGGCGGTGGCGACCTGGTCGGTGCGCTCGAACTGCTCGTTGATGCCCAGGGTCATGCGCGAGGCGATGTTGTTCAGCTCGCCGCTGGCGTTGTCCAGGTTGCTGCTGCTCTGCTGCAGGCTCTGGGTGGTGCTGGCGAGGAAGTCGCGCAGGGTATTGGCGGCGATGGCCAGCATGCCCAGTTCGTCGGCGCGGGTGGTTTCCACGCGCTGGCCGAAGTTGCCGTGGCTGAGTTGGTCGACGTGGGTGATCAGGTGGCGGATCGGGATGATCAGGTTGCGGTTGACCAGCCACAGGCTGAACAGGGCGATGAGCCCGCTGGCGGCCAGCAGCAATAGGGTGCCGATTTGGATGGTGCGGTCGGCCGCGGCGTTGATCTGCTGGGCCTGCTGCAGGCTGTGTTCGCGCAGCTGCTTGACCAGGGCGCTCATTTGCTCGCTGGCCGCGCGGTCGATGCCCTTGACCGCGGCATCGCCGGCGCCAGCATCGCCAGCGGCGGCGATGAAGGCGTCGCGGCCCTTGCGGTAGTTGGCGCCGAGGCTCTGGTGTTCGCTGCGCAGGCGCTCGACCTGGGCCTGCAGGGCCGGATCATCGGCGGCCACCTGGATCAGCTGCCCCAGAGTGTCCTGCACCTTGCGTTCCTGGGCCTCGAACTGGCCCCAGTACTTGTCCAGATTGGCGCTGTCGCGGCCGCGCAGCAGGACGTTCTTCCATTCCTGCACCTGGATCTTGAACTCGACGTTGGCCGCGTCGATCAGGCGGGTGGCTTCCACCGGGCCGTCGAGCAGGCCGCGGTAGGCCTGAATGCCGCCGGAGAGGAAGCTGAAGCAGGCCAGGGCGGTGATCAGGATCAGCACCAGGCTGCCGCCGAGCAGGGCGAGAATCTGCGCGCGCAGGGATTTTTGCAACATGGGGGCTAGGCCTCTCTTCCGGGTTCTGGGTGCGGCAAGGCGCGCCCTGGGGCGCGTGCCGGCGGCCCGGCCGGCTGCCGCCTGGAGGCGGGCCGGTCAAGCCGCGGTGAGTATAGATCGGTCGGCCGGCGCCGACCTTGAGCCTGGCATGCGGCGCAGAGCCCGTTCACGATTTTCTGAATTAGAGCCAGACAAGGCAAAAATGGCCGAGGAAGCGGAGTTTACGAGCTGTAAATGAGCATTCCGAGGGCGTTTTTAACGCGGTCTGGCCGACAGTCAGGGGATCGTGAGCGGGCTCTCAGGCCAGGCGCAGGTGGTTGTCCCACAACCCGGCCGGCAGCTGCAGCGGGTGGGCGGCGATCGGCGTGGTGCGGCAGTCGTACAGGCGGCAGCGGCCCTGGCCGGAGGTGACGACGAAACCCTCGCTCACCGCGCCGACCCCGGCGCAATCCGGCAGCGGGGCGTCGAGCAGCAGTTCGCTGCTGTCCAGGTTCCAGATGAAGAAGCGGTTGCCGCGTGGCGCGGTCAGGGCCAGCAGGCGCAGCTTGTCGTGGATGGCCAGGCTGGCGGTGTACTGGTGCATCGCCGCGCGCTGCGCCTCGCCCAGGGGGAAGGCCTGGAAGGGCTGGCCGGGGCGCTTGATCGCCAGCAGCGGCGCGGCGTCCAGCGGGTCGCCTTCGTACTGCTGGCCGGAGACGATGGTGCCGTCGCTGGCCACGGCCAGGTGGCGCACGCTGTTCATCTGCTGCGGCAGCTGCTCCTTGCTGAGCAGCGTGCCGTCGCGCTGCATCAGTACCAGGCTGGGTTCCATGGCCTGCAGGTTCATCATCACCCGGCTGTCGGCCTCGGTGCGGATGCCGCCGTTGGCCACCACCAGGCTTTCCCCACCGGGCAGCCAGAGCAGCTGGTGCGGGCCGATGCCGTGGGTGGAGTGCTCGCCGATGCGCTGCAGCCGGTCGGCCTGCAGGCGATAGACGCCGAGCACGCCGCGGCCGGGCTGCGCGGTGTCGTTCTCGGTGCTGTAGAACAGCTCGCCGTCCTGATGGAACAGGCCGTGGCCGTAGAAGTGGCGTTCGTGCGCGGCGGCCAGGGTCTGCAGCAGGCGGCCGTCGCGGGTATCGATCAGGTAGCTCTCGCGGCTCGGCCGGCGGCCGACGAACACGGCCAGCGGCAGGCTGGGGTGCGGCACCACGTCGTGGCAGCGTTCGGCGACCGGCGTGGCGAAGGCCTGGCTGCCGTCCAGGCGGTAACCGACGGCATAGTGCTGGCCGTCGCCGTCGTCGCGGGCCGACAGCAGCAGGGGTTGCCGGGCGTGGCTGGCCAGCTTCCAGCCGCCGAGGGAGGCGGCGGCGAGGGCGGCGCCAGCGAGGCCGAGGAAGGCTCTGCGCTTCATTCAGTCACCATCGTGGGCGTTGAAGCCCAGCTGGATGCCGAGGGCCTTGGCCAGCTCGCCTTCGTGCAGGCGGTGCAGCTGGTCGAGGCTGTCGTAGAAGGCGTTCAGCTGCTGGCGGCCGGCGTCGTCGGCGAGCAGTTCGCCGAGCGGGCGCTGCAGCGCGGCCAGCAGCTGGCGGGTGCTGGCGTACTGGGCGTCCAGGCGCTTGGCCAGGTCGGCCTGCTCGCTGCCGAGCAGGGCCTTGATGCCGTCGTTGTTGGCGCCGAGCCAGACGCGTTCGGCGCTGGCCAGGCTGGCGGCGAGGCTGGCCAGGCTGGCGTTGCTGCGCCAGAACTCGGCCTGGTAGGGCTGCGCCAAGCCCTTGCTCTGCCGGCCGAGGGCAGTGCCGAGCTTCTTCTTCAGGCCGTCGAGGGCGCTGACCTGGGCGCGCAGCAGCTCGCCGACGGCTTCCGTGGCCTCCGCGTAGCGGGCATTGGGGAAGGTCTTGAGCTGAGCGGCCATGCCGTCCTGGGCCTGCCACTGGCCGAGCACCCTGGCGCTGAGCTGGGTCTGGTGTTCGCCGATGGCGATCAGCAGCGGGCAGTAGCGGGCTTTCTGCGCGGCCTGGTCGAGGTCGATGGTGCCATCGAACAGCGCGTACTCGTAGGCGGTGAGCCCCTGGACCACCACGCTGGCCTGGTCCAGGTCGGCCTGGGTCAGTTGCGGCTTGCTCTTCAGCAGGCTCTCGACCTGGCGCTGCACCAGGTTCTTCTTGTCCGGCCAGAACTGCACCTGCCAGGCCTGGTTGCCTTCGGCCAGCGGGCCGACCAGCAGCGGCTGCAGGGCGGCCCAGCTGGCGATGCTGCTGTGCAGCGCCTGGCGCGTTGCGGCGAGATCCTGGCTGCCGGCGCAGAAGGCCTTGGCGCTGGCGGCCAGTTGCTGGTTGCTCTTGTCCCAGCTGGCATAGGCCGGCAGCAGCACGCCGTCGGTCAGCGCCATGCTGGCCTGCTGCCTGGGGTCTTGCGGGCTGCAGGCAGCCAGGGCGAGGCCGAGCAGGGCGACAGCGAGGGGCGTGCGGATCATGCCATTCTCCTTAGAGGGAATTGAGGAAGGCCAGCAACGCGCTGCGCTGCTCGGCGTCGAAATCGAGGACCCGGTTCTTCGCCGCCTGCGCCTCGCCGCCGTGCCAGAGGATGGCCTCCAGCAGGTTGCGCGCGCGGCCGTCGTGGAGGAACTGGGTGTGGCCGTTGACCGCCTGGGTCAGGCCGATGCCCCATAGCGGTGCGGTGCGCCACTGGCGACCGTTGGCCTGGAACTCGTCGCGGCCGTCGGCCAGGCCCGCGCCCATGTCGTGCAGCAGCAGGTCGCTGTAGGGGCGAATGGTCTGGTTGGCCAGCTCGGGTTCGGCGGCCTCGGCGGCGGTGGTGAAACTGGGGGTATGACACAGCTGGCAGCCGGCCTGGTGGAACAGCTGCTTGCCGCGGCGCACCGCCAGGCTGTCGACGTCGCGACGGGCCGGGACGCCGAGGTTGCGGGTGTAGAACAGCACGCTGGCCATGATGCTGGCGCTGACTTCCGGCACTCCGCCGTCGGGTGTGGCGCGGCACTCCTCTTGGGCCGGGCTGCAGTTGTCCTGGCCGATCAGGCTGCTGGTCAGGCCCATGTCGTTGGCGAAGGCGTCGGCATTCTGCTGGTTGAGGCCGGGCTGGCCGGCCTTCCAGCCGAAGCGGCCGAGCACGCTGCGCTGCTGGGCCCGGTCCCAGACCCGGTTGGGCACGCCGCGGATGCCGTCGCCGTTGCCATCATCGGGGTCGGCGCCTGCCAGGATGGCCGCCTCGGGGATGGCTTCGAGCAGGCCGAGGCCGATCATCGGCGGGGCGATGCGCGCGGAGAAGCGGGTGTCCGGATGCAGTTCGCCATAGGCGAGCCGATCGATCTCCAGGACCGGCTGGCGCAGCTCGACCCGGCTGTCGTCGGCGAAGGTCTCCAGGCGCGTTTCGTAGCGCACCCGCACGCGGCCTTCCGGGGCCTGCCCTGGAATGCTCATGTCCTGCAGCTGCCCGCCGTACACCGGCTCGGGGATCACGCCCTGGCGCTGCAGCTGCTCGGCATGGGCCGGCGAGCCAGCGGCGGGGATGGACAGGCGGACCAGCATGGAAGCTGCCGTGCTGGCGTCCGGCTGCGGTGGATGGCCGCGGCCGTCCTTGATATGGCAGTTCTGGCAGGCGTTGGTATTGAACAGTGGGCCGAGGCCGTCGCGCGCGGTGGTGGTCGACGGCGCGATGACCCAGGGATTGCGGAAGAAATTGTTGCCCACGCTGAAGTCCAGGCGCCGCGACGGGGCGAGGTTGGCGGAGGGCTGGGAGAAGGCGTTCTGGTCGGCCTGGCGCACGGAGGCGCTGCCGGCGGAAAGGGCTTCGCCGGGCTCGGCCGGTGGCGGCGCCTGGTCACAGGCGGCCAGGCCGAGGGTCAGCGCAAGTACGCAGGGGCGCAACGGGAAAGGCATCGAGCACGAACCTGAACGGAGAATCAGGCGGGCAATCTTAGCAGGCTAATGGAATTCGAATAAGAGGGATTTGCGTTTGCAGCCTGAGGCGCGCTGCCGCAGGTGCGAGTGGCGGGCATGAACAATGGCCGGCAGCAGTTTCAACCATCGCGCAGCGGCGGCCGAAGGCTGGCCGCCAGATGGTTACCGGGCATAAAAAAACCGATGCACCTTGTGGGTGCATCGGTTGCCAGTGCCGGGGTATCAGAACTGGTGGTCGGCGGTGTCCGGGTTCAGGTCGCTGATGCCCAGCTTGCCGGCAGCCTGTTCGATGGCGCCGGTCTGCTTGACCAGGGCGGCGATGGCGTCACGGACGATCTGCTGGCCGTCCTTGTTGTCGGCGGCGATCAGCTGGTCGAAGTGCACGTTGTTCTTTTCGGCGCTGTCGACCAGGGCCTGCAGCTTGGCTTCGCTGGTTTGCAGGTCGGTCTTGAGGGTGCTGTCGGCGGCAGCGTCGAGCTTGGCCACCAGGGACGACAGGCTCGGGCCGCTGAGGGTGGTGCCGTCGACTTTCTGGTACTCGCCCAGGTAGACGTTGCGGATGCCTTTGCCGTTGTAGAAGTGCGAGTTGTGGGTGTTGTCGCTGAAGCAGTCGTGCTCGTCTTCGGTGGAGTTGGCTTCCAGGGCGACTTTCATGCGCTCGCCGGCCAGTTCGCCGAGGGACAGGCTGCCCATGCCGAACAGCATCTTGCGCAGGCCGTTCTCGGCCGATTCGGCTTCCAGCTTGGCGCGGTAGTTGTCGGGATTGCCGGCTTGCCACTGCACGACCATCGCGTCGAGGTCGCTGACCAGCAGGTCGGTGGCGGCCTTCAGGTAGGCGCGGCGACGCTCGTTGTGCTCACCGGTGGCACCGGCGCCGACGCTGAAGTCGCTGGCCGGGCGGGCGCCGGCGCCCGGGCCCGTGCCGTTGAGATCCTGGCCCCAGAGGAGGAACTCGATGGCGTGGTAACCGGTGGCGACGTTGGCCTCGGAACCGCCCAGCTCGTTCAGGCTGGCCAGCAGTTCGGGGGTGAGGGTGGTCACGTCGAGCTGGTCTTCGCCGACCTGGATCGAGGTGTTGGCGATGATGTTGGCGGTGGCGCCCGGGTTGCCCTGGGTCTGCGCGGTGTCGGCGGCGACGTAGTCGATCAGGCCTTCGTCCAGCGGCCAGGCGTTCAGCTGGCCTTCCCAGTCGTCGACCACGGCGTTGCCGAAGCGGAACACTTCGGTCTGCATGTAGGGCGCGCGGGCGGCCAGCCAGGCTTCGCGGGCGGCCTGCAGGGTGGCGTCGCTGGGGTTGGCGAGCAGGGCATCGACGGCGGCCTGCAGGTTCTTGCCGGTGCTGGCGGCGTCGCTGAACACGGCCAGGGCCAGGTCGGCGTAGTGGCTGACCACGGCCTTGGCCTCGGCATCGGCGACTTTCAGGGTCGCGGCAGGGCTGCTGGCGGCAGCCGGAGTGGCGGCTTGCGGTGCGGCGGCTTCTTGCTTGTCTTCACCGCAGCCGGCGAGGGCAATGGCGAGGGCCAGCAGGCTGGCGGTGGCCAGGGGCATACGAGTCATGGCGGGATCCTTTACCTATGAAGATGGGAGTGCAGTGCAGTTGCACCTAGAAACCGCGCAATAATGCGAAAGATTTGCATTTTATGCAAAGGGCTAATTATTCCGCTGCCGTGTGACCTGCTGGGACTGTGCTCGCCGCGGCGCATCGCTAGAATGCCGGCAGTCCACAAGGAGCGTTGCCCATGAGTCTTACCGTCGTTGCCATTCTGGTTGTCCTGTTCCTCGCCGCCGTCTGGGTGGTGAGCCTGTATAACGGCCTGGTGCGCCTCAAGCACGGGGTGAGCAAGGCCTGGTCGAACATCGATGTGCTGCTCAAGCAGCGCCACGACGAGCTGCCCAAGCTGGTGGAAACCTGCAAGCAGTACATGCAGCACGAGCGCACCACCCTGGAGCGGGTGATCGCCGCGCGCAATGCGGTGGCCAGCGCCCGCGAGAAGCACGATGTCGGCGCCCTCGGCCAGGCCGAGAGCGGCCTGCGTGCCGGCCTGGGGCAGCTGTTCGCCCTCGCCGAGAACTATCCCGAGCTCAAGGCCAACGACAGCTTCCAGCATCTGCAGCAGCGCATCAGCGGCCTGGAGAACGCCATCGCCGATCGCCGCGAGCTGTACAACGAGGCGGTCAACCTGAACAACGTGCGCGTCGAGCAGTTCCCGGACGTGATCATCGCGCGCCTGTTCGCCTTCCAGGCGGCCGAGTTGCTGGAGTTCAGCGATGAAGAGAAGGCCGACGTCGACCTCAAGTCGCTGTTCAGCTGAGCATGGATGTCGGTGGACTGGCCATCAGCCTGGCCTTCAGCGTCGGTGCCTGTGTCGGCGGTGGCTGGTGGTGCCTGAAGCGGCTCGGCGAGGCGCGTTTCCTGCTGGATACGCCGACCTCCAAGCTGCGTTCGGCGGCGCAGGGTTATGTCGAGCTGTACGGCGTGCTGCACGAGCAGCCCGAGGTGCAGATCATCGCGCCGCTGACCGGCACGCCCTGCCTGTGGTGGCGCTTCAAGATCGAGGAGTACAGCGAGAGCGGCAAGAAGCGCTCCTGGCGGGTGGTCGAGAGCGGCAGCAGCGAAGGCTGGCTGCGCTTCGCCGACGGCACCGGCGAGTGCCTGATCAATCCGGCGGGGGCCGAGGTGCGCCCGGCAACCCGCCAGGTCTGGCGCGGCAGCCTGCGCCACCCGCGGATGCAGGAAGCGTCTGCGGGTGTGCTCGGCTGGCTGCTGTCCGGCAGCAGCGAGTACCGCTATACCGAGGAGCGCCTGCATGCCGGCGAGCCGCTGTACGCCATCGGCGACTTCCGCACGGCGGGCGGGGCTCAGGCCTTCGACCTGGGCGTGGCGCAGGGTGCCGTGGTGCGCGAGTGGAAGGCGGATTTTGCCGGCCTGCTGCAGCGCTTCGACAGCAATGCCGATGGGCGGCTGGACGAGGCCGAGTGGGCGCGCATGCGCGAGTCGGCGCGCAGCGAGGCGCAGCGGCGCCAGCGCGAGCAGGGCGATGCGCCGCTGCGCAACCAGCTGCAGCAGCCGCGCGAGGCGCAGCCATTCATTCTCTCCAGCCATGGCGAGGATGTGCTGGCGCGCGGTTTCTACTGGCAGGCGGTGGGCGGCGGGCTGCTCTGCCTGCTCGGCGCCCTGGCGACCACCTGGCTGGTCAGCAACGTGCTGCTGCCGGGCTTGGCGCTCTAGCGTCCGGCACGGGCGCCTGGTGGCGCCTCAGTGCTTGCCCTGCTTGTGGATGTTCTTCGGCAGCTGCACCACCCGGCTTTCCGAGTAGATGTCGTGCCAGCTGCGCCCGTCCTTGTCCCACAGCATCCAGAGAAAGCCCAGGCCGCCCAGCAGCCAGGAGATGATGGCGATCAGGAAGCGCAGCAGCGCCTGCCACAGGCTGATCGCCGAGCCGTCGGCATTCTCGATGCGCAGACCCCAGACCTGCATGCCGAGGGTCTGGCCGGTGTGCGTCCAGAACTTGGCGAAGAAGGCGAACAGGCTGAACAGCACGACGGTGGCCAGCAGCGGGTCGCGGTCCAGGGCGCCGGCCTGGGACATCGCCAGCAGCTGTTCGCTGCCATGGATCATGCGCAGCAGGCCGTGCTGGTAAATCAGGGTCACCACCATCATCAGTGCCACGCACAGCAGGAAGTCATAGAAGATCGCGGCGAAGCGGCGAGGCAGGCCGGCGGTGGGGAAGTTCCCCTGGGGGCGCAGCATATGTTTGGGCATGGCGGGCTCGTGGCTGAACAACTGCGCGGATTGTACGGGCAACAAATCGCAGGCACAAAAAAGCCCCTGATGTCGCCATCAGGGGCTCTTCGGAGCAGCGAAACTTAGCCCAGAACCTGGACCTTGTCAGCCTGCATGCCTTTCTGGCCTTGAACGGCTTCGAAAGTAACCTTCTGGCCTTCTTTCAGGCTCTTGAAGCCATTACCTTCGATAGCGCGGAAGTGTACGAACAGATCCGGACCGCTTTCTGGGGTGATGAAGCCAAAGCCCTTCTCGTCGTTGAACCACTTAACGGTGCCGGTTTGACGATTCGACATGTCTTATTTCCTTGAAACTAGAGTTAATGACAGCCTCTTGCTTTGGCGAAGAGGGCTGGGACTGGTTGCAGAGAGTAAGAGAAGTCGAGCGGGTTTAGCGGATCTAGGATCTACTGCACCAGGTCACGATTCATAGCGACCCATGCAAACACAGTGGGCACACTCTAGCTAACAAAAGGGGGTTTGCCAAGCCCTGCGAAACGCTCACTTTCGTGGGTTTTTCCGGCTCTCTGCGGCAGGTATTTCGGGAGGGTTTCAGGCGTCTCGGACGAGGGCTGAAACTGGGTGACTGGTGCCCCGGGGGAGACTCGAACTCCCACTTCTTGCGAAAACGGATTTTGAATCCGCCGCGTCTACCATTCCGCCACCGGGGCACGATGGGCGCGCAGTATAGGGAGCTGGTAGGGGCCGGTCAATCGTGGCGCGTGGTCAGCGCAGGCACTTTCCGGTAAGCTCTGCGCCCCTGCAAGACGAACTCCCACCATGCGCGTTGCCGACTTTCATTTCGACCTTCCCGAAGCCCTGATCGCCTCCCATCCCCTGGCCGAACGCCGGGCCAGCCGTCTGCTGGTGCTGGATGGCGAGACGGGCGCGTTGAGCCATCGGCAATTCGTCGACCTGCTCGAATATCTTCGCCCCGGCGACCTGATGGTGTTCAACAACACCCGGGTGATCCCGGCGCGGCTGTTCGGCCAGAAGGCTTCCGGCGGCAAGCTGGAGGTGCTGGTCGAGCGAGTGCTGGACAGTCATCGGGTGCTGGCCCATGTGCGCTCGAGCAAGTCGCCCAAGCCGGGTTCGCTGATCCATATAGATGGTGGCGGCGAGGCCGAGATGGTCGCGCGCCACGATGCGCTGTTCGAGCTGCGCTTCGCCGAGCCGGTGCTGCCGCTGCTGGAGCGGGTCGGTCATATGCCGTTGCCGCCTTATATAGAGCGCGCCGACGATGCCGCCGACCGCGAGCGCTACCAGACCGTGTACGCGCAGAAGGCCGGTGCGGTGGCGGCGCCCACTGCCGGCCTGCATTTCGACGAGGAGCTGCTGGCGGCGATTCGCGCCAAGGGCGTGGAAACCGCGTTCGTCACCCTGCATGTCGGCGCCGGGACTTTCCAGCCGGTGCGGGTGGAGCGCATCGAGGATCATCACATGCACCACGAGTGGCTGGAAGTCGGCCAGGACGTGGTGGATGCCGTGGCCGCCTGCAAGGCGCGCGGCGGCCGGGTGGTCGCGGTGGGTACCACCAGCGTGCGCTCGCTGGAGACGGCGGCGCGCGATGGCGAGTTGAAGGCCTTCAGTGGCGACACCAATATCTTCATCTACCCGGGTCGGCCGTTTCACGTGGTCGATGCCCTGGTCACCAATTTCCACCTGCCCGAGTCGACCCTGCTGATGCTGGTTTCGGCCTTTGCCGGTTATGCCGAGACCATGGCCGCCTATGCCATGGCGGTGCAGCAGCAATACCGCTTCTTCAGTTACGGCGATGCCATGTTCATCACCCGCAATCCCGCTCCGCGCGGCCCCGAGGAAACCCTATGAGTCACATGTCCTTCGAGCTGCTGGCCACCGACGGGCGTGCCCGTCGTGGCCGCCTGACCTTTCCGCGTGGCGTGGTGGAAACCCCGGCCTTCATGCCGGTGGGTACCTACGGCACGGTCAAGGGCATGCTGCCGCGCGACATCGAGGCGATCGGCGCGCAGATCATTCTCGGCAACACCTTCCACCTGTGGCTGCGCCCGGGCACCGAGGTGATCAAGCAGCACGGCGACCTGCACAACTTCATGCAGTGGCAGGGGCCGATCCTCACCGACTCCGGCGGCTTCCAGGTGTTCAGCCTGGGCGCCATGCGCAAGATCAAGGAGGAGGGGGTGACCTTCGCCTCGCCGGTGGACGGGCGCAAGGTGTTCATGGGCCCGGAAGAGTCGATGCAGGTGCAGCGCGACCTGGGTTCGGACATCGTGATGATCTTCGACGAATGCACGCCGTATCCGGCCGACTTCGACGTGGCCAAGCGCTCCATGGAGCTGTCGCTGCGCTGGGCCAAGCGCTCGAAGAATGCCCACGAGGGCAATCCGTCGGCGCTGTTCGGCATCGTCCAGGGCGGCATGCACGAAGAGCTGCGCATGCGCTCGCTGGAGGGGCTCGAGGAGATCGGTTTCGACGGCCTGGCCATCGGCGGCCTGTCGGTCGGCGAGCCGAAGGAAGAGATGATCCGCGTGCTGGATTTCCTACCGCCGCAGCTGCCGGCCGACAAGCCGCGCTACCTGATGGGGGTGGGCAAGCCGGAGGACCTGGTCGAGGGCGTGCGCCGTGGCGTGGACATGTTCGACTGCGTGATGCCGACGCGCAACGCGCGCAACGGTCACCTGTTCACCGATACCGGGGTGGTGAAGATCCGCAACGCGGTGCACCGCAATGACGATTCGCCACTGGACCCAACCTGCGATTGCTACACCTGCCAGAGCTTTTCCCGCGCCTACCTCTATCACCTGGACAAGTGCGGCGAAATGCTGGGCAGCATGCTCAATACCATCCACAACTTGCGCCATTATCAGCGCCTGATGGCTGGTTTGCGCGAGGCAATTCAACAGGGTACATTGGCCGCCTTTGTCGATGCCTTCTATGCCCGGCGCGGGCTGCCTACGCCGCCGCTGGCGCCTTGAGCGCAGCTATTTCGTGACATGAAACGCTCGCAAAGCGTTGAAATCGAACGAAATGCACCCATTAAGGCTGTAGCCTGCGTTGCGCTTGCGGCGCCTTGCCCGAATGGCTTGCCTGTGCAGCCACCCAAAACAACAGTTTCAAGACCTCGTAATAGGAGTTTTCCATGAGCTTTCTGATTCCCGCCGCTTTTGCCGATGCCGCCGCGCCGGCTGCCGCCGCTGGTCCTGCCGGTAGCGGGTTCGAGTGGGTGTTCCTGGTTGGCTTCCTGGTCATCTTCTATCTGATGATCTGGCGTCCGCAGGCCAAGCGCGCCAAGGAGCACAAGAACCTGCTCGGCGGCCTGCAGAAGGGCGACGAAGTGGTGACCTCCGGCGGCCTGGCCGGCAAGGTGACCAAGGTGTCCGACGATTTCGTGGTGGTCGAAGTTTCCGACAATGTCGAGTTGAAGTTCCAGAAGCAGGCCATCGCGGCGACCCTGCCGAAGGGCACCCTGAAAGGCATCTAACGAACCACTATTCACCAACGACGGGGCGCATCATGCGCCCCGTGTCATAACGGGCGGCGTCATGCTCAATAAGTTTCCCCTGTGGAAGTACCTGCTGATCCTGGCTGTGCTGGTGGTCGGTTTCATCTATTCCGCTCCCAACCTGTATCCGGACGATCCGGCCATCCAGGTCAGTGGCGCCAGCACGGCCTTGCAGGTCGGCCAGGCCGATCTGGAGCGCATCAGCAAGGCGCTGGGCGAGGCGGGTATCGAGGTCAAGGCCGCTACCCTGAACGACAAGGGCAATGCCGGTCTGGTACGCCTGGCCAAGCAGGCCGACCAGTTGCCGGGCAAGGAGCTGGTGCATCGCCTGCTCGGTGATGACTACGTGGTGGCCCTGAACCTGGCGCCGACCACGCCGCAGTGGCTACGCAATGTCGGCGCCGGCCCGATGAAACTGGGTCTGGACCTGTCCGGTGGTGTGCACTTCCTGCTGGAAGTGGACATGGACAAGGCCGTGGGCGCGCGTCTCAAGGTCTACGAAAGCGAGGTCAAGACCCTGCTGCGCAAGGAGCGTCTGCGCTATCGCAGCCTGCCGCAACAGGATGGCGTGATTCAGCTGGGCTTCACCGATGCCGAGCAGCTGGACAAGGCGCAGAGCCTGATCCGCAAGGACTTCATCGATTTCGAGCAGATCGTTGCCGAGCGCAATGGCCTGCAGGTGCTGAGCCTGGCGCTGAGCCAGGCCAAGCTGGCGGAAATCCGCGAGTACTCGATCAAGCAGAACCTGACCACCGTGCGTAACCGGGTCAACGAGCTGGGTGTGGCCGAGCCGCTGGTGCAGCGCCAGGGCGCCAACCGCATCGTGGTCGAGCTGCCGGGCGTGCAGGACACTGCCGAGGCCAAGCGTATCCTCGGCAAGACCGCCAACCTGGAGTTCCGCCTGCAGGCCGAGGTGGATGCACCACGCGCCTCCAGCGAATTCTTCGAGTTCCGCGAGGAGGGTCGTCCGGCCGTGGCGCTGGAGCGTAACCTGATCATCACCGGTGATCAGGTGACCGATGCCCAGGCCAGCTTCGACGAGAACGGTCGTCCGCAGGTCAACATCCGTCTGGACAGCCACGGCGGCGAGCTGATGAATCGCGCCACCCGCAACAACGTCGGGCGCAGCATGGCGGTGATCTTCATCGAGCAGAAGCCGATGACCCGTTACGTCAAGCAGATGGTCGACGGCGTCGAGAAAGAGCAGGCGATCCAGACCTTCAAGGAAGAGCGCAAGATCATCAGTCTGGCGACCATCCAGTCGCCGCTGGGTAGCCAGTTCCGCATCACCGGTCTGGACGGTCAGGGCGAGTCCTCGGAACTGGCTCTGCTGCTGCGTGCCGGTGGCCTGGCGGCGCCGATGTACTTCGCCGAGGAGCGCACCATTGGCCCGAGCCTGGGTGCCGACAACATTGCCAAGGGTATCGATGCGTCCCTGTGGGGCATGGTCTTCGTCTCCTTGTTCATCATCGTCATCTACCGCTTCTTCGGGGTGCTGGCGACGGTAGCGCTGGGCCTGAACATGGTGATCCTGTTGGCGCTGATGTCGTTGCTCGGTGCCACCCTGACCCTGCCGGGTATTGCCGGTATCGTCTTGACCATGGGTATGGCGGTGGACGCCAACGTGCTGATCTTCTCGCGTATTCGCGAGGAAATTGCCAATGGCATGTCCAATCAGCGCGCCATCCACGAGGGGTTCGATCGGGCCTTCTCGGCAATCATCGACGGCAACCTGACCACCCTGCTGGTCGGCGGCATCCTGTTCGCCATGGGTACCGGCCCGGTCAAGGGTTTTGCCGTGACCATGTCGCTCGGCATCATCACCTCGATGTTCACTGCCATCTTCGTCACCCGTGCCATGGTCAACCTGATTTTCGGTGGCCGTGATTTCAAGAAGCTGTGGATCTAAGGGGTTCGGCACGATGAAACGTGTAATCAATTTCATGGGCATTCGCCATGTGGCGTTTGCCGTGACGGTGCTGCTGACCCTGGTCTCGCTGGGCAGCCTGGCGGTAAAGGGGCTGAACTTCGGCCTGGACTTTACCGGCGGTACGCTGATCGAGCTGGGTTACGAGAAGCCGGCCGATCTGACCCTGGTGCGTGAGCAGCTGGGGCAGGCGGGCTATGCCGATGCCATGGTGCAGAGCTTCGGTGCCACCACCGATGTGCTGGTGCGCATGCGTGGCGATGATCCGCAGCTGGGCAATCAGGTGGCGGACGCGTTGCGCAAGGTGGGTGGCGACAATGCCTTCACCATCAAGCGCGTCGAGTTTGTCGGGCCGGCGGTGGGTGAGGAGCTGCGTGATCAGGGTGGCCTGGGCATGCTGCTGGCGCTGGCCGGGATCCTGCTGTACGTGGCTTTCCGTTTCCAGTGGAAGTTCGGTTTCGGTGCCATCGTCTCGCTGATCCATGACGTGATCGTGACCCTGGGTGTGTTCTCGTTCTTCGAGATTCCTTTCGATCTCACCGTGCTGGCCGCCGTATTGGCGCTGATCGGCTACTCGCTCAACGACACCATCGTGGTCTTCGACCGTATCCGCGAAAACTTCCGGGTGCTGCGCAAGGCCGAGCTGATCGAGAACATCAACATCTCGACCACCCAGACCCTGCTGCGCACCATGGCGACCTCGATCTCCACCCTGCTGGCAATCGTTGCGCTGATGGTGTTCGGTGGTGAGAACCTGTGGGGCTTCTCCCTGGCGCTGTTCATTGGCGTTACTGCCGGTACCTACTCGTCGGTGTATATCGCCAGCATCCTGCTGATCTGGCTGAAGTTGACGCGCGAGGATCTGATTCCGCCGGTTGAGGCCGAGGAAGTGGACGAGCGTCCCTGAGTCTTCTCTGCATCCACAAGGCCCGGCTCAAGCCGGGCTTTGTGTTTCTGCGGCGTGACGAGGCTCCCAGTTGTCGCTTAAGCCTGCCGCAAGGTGGAACTTAGGCACTGTTGCTGTCTCCAAGGCTAGGAATAATGGCGCAAAGCGCGTCACGCTGGCTGTGTCTCAGGAGGACCGGATGAACAAGTCGATGATCGTGGGGGCGGTATTGGGTGCGGTGGGGGTGACCGCCGGCGGTGCAGTGGCGACCTATAACCTGGTCAAGGGGCCTCAGTATGCCGAGGTGCTGGCCGTGCAGCCGGTCAATGAAACCATCAAGACGCCACGCGAGGTGTGCAAGGACGTGGCCGTGACCCGGCAGAAGCCGGTCAAGGATCAGCATCAGATCGCCGGTACGGCCATCGGCGCTGTGGTTGGCGGCCTGCTCGGCAATCAGGTGGGTGGTGGCAGCGGCAAGAAGATCGCCACTGTGGCGGGTGCTGTCGGCGGCGGCTATGCCGGCAACAAGGTGCAGGAAAACATGCAGGAGGGTGACACCTACACCACCACCGAGACCCGTTGCAGTACGGTGATGGATAGCAGCGAGAAGCTGGTCGGCTATGACGTGAAGTATCAACTGGATGGCAAGGTCGGCCAGGTGCGCATGGCGCGTGATCCGGGCAGCCGCATTCCGCTCGATGAGCAGGGGCAGCTGGTGCTGACCGATCCGGTTCAGCCCGTCCAGTAAGTTCTGGTCCATAAAAAAACCGCCCCGAGGGGCGGTTTTTTTATGGACCGGGAAAAGCGCGGTTAGCGCTTCATCGACGGCGCCAGGTGCGGCTGGATGGCGGTCAGTACGGCCTTGAAGCACTTGGTGTTGCCGGCGACGATCTGGCCCTTCTCGAGGAACTCGTGACCACCGCTGAAGTCGCTGACCAGGCCGCCCGCTTCCTGGATCAGCAGGGCGCCCGCGGCCATGTCCCATTCGGACAGGCCGAACTCCCAGAAGGCGTCGTAGCGGCCGGCGGCAACGTAGGCCAGGTCCAGGCTGGCGGCGCCGGCGCGGCGGATGCCGGCGGTCTGGCCGACCAGGCTGCGGAACATGCCCAGGTAGTTGTCGAGGTTTTCGATCTGCTCGTTGCGGAACGGGAAGCCGGTGCCGAGCAGGGCGCCGTCCAGGCTCTTGCGGGTGCTGACGCGCAGGCGGCGGCCGTTGATGGCGGCGCCGCGGCCGCGGCTGGCGGTGAACTCTTCCTGGCGCACCGGGTCGAGGACCACGGCGTGCTCGAGGCGGCCGCGGTACTTGCAGGCGATGCTGACGGCGAAGTGCGGCACGCCGCGCAGGAAGTTGGTGGTGCCGTCCAGTGGGTCGATGATCCACTGGTAGTCGGCGCCATCACCAGTGCCCTGGATGATGCCGCTTTCCTCGCCCATGAAGCCGTGCGTCGGGTAAGCCTTCTGCAGGGCCTGGATGATGGTCTGCTCGGCGGCGCGGTCGACCTCGGACACGTAGTCGTGGGCATCTTTCTCGCTGACCGAGATGACGTCCAGGCGCTCGATGGAGCGGAAGATCAGTTCACCGGCGCTGCGGGCTGCGCGCAGCGCGATATTCAGCATGGGCTGCATGGGGAGATTCACCTGGGTCGTTAAAGAAAGCCGGCCATACTAGCAGAAAAGCCTGAATATGTAGCCTAGCCTTTGTCGCGCGTGGCGTAACTCTTGGTCGTTCTGTAAGATCGGCGACCCTTTCGTTTCTCGCCGGGAGCTCGCGGTGCTGCAGAATATTCGTGTGGTTCTGGTCAATACCAGCCATCCCGGCAATATCGGCGGGGCTGCGCGGGCCATGAAAAACATGGGCCTGTCGCGTCTGGTGCTGGTGAATCCCGAGGATTTTCCGAGCGGCGAGGCGGTGGCGCGTGCCTCCGGGGCGGTGGATATCCTCGAGGCGGCGCAGGTGGTCGCTACCCTCGAAGAGGCGCTGGTCGGCTGCAGCGTGGTGCTCGGCACCAGTGCGCGTGACCGGCGCATTCCCTGGCCGCTGCTCGATCCGCGCGAGTGCGCGACAACGTGTCTGGAGCATGTCGGGCTGGGTGGCGAGGTGGCGCTGGTGTTCGGTCGCGAGTATGCCGGCCTGACCAACGAAGAGCTGCAGCGCTGCCAGTTCCATGTGCACATCCCCTCCGATCCCGAATTCAGTTCGCTGAACCTGGCAACCGCCGTGCAGGTGCTCACTTACGAGGTGCGCATGGCCTGGCTGGCCGCGCAAGGCCAGCCGACCAAGATGAACAAGCTGGAAACCACGGCGATGCTCAACACGCAGCTGGTGACCGCGGACGAGCTGGAGCTGTTCTACGGCCATCTGGAGAGTACTCTGGTCGAGATAGGCTTCCTCGATCCGCAGAATCCACGGCATCTGATGTCGCGCCTGCGGCGCCTGTACGGTCGCAGCGCGATCAGTCGGCTGGAGATGAACATCCTGCGCGGTATCCTGACGGAAACCCAGAAGGTAGTGCGTGGCGAGCCCCACAAGCGGAGAAGAGATGATGTTTGAGCGTATGCGCGAAGATATCCAGAGCGTATTTCATCGTGATCCGGCGGCGCGCAATGCCTTCGAGGTGGTCACTTGCTATCCGGGCTTGCATGCAGTCTGGCTGCATCGTCTGGCACATGGCTTGTGGGTGAGTGGCTGGAAATGGCTGGCGCGCGTGGTGTCGAACTTCGGGCGCTGGCTGACCGGGATCGAGATCCATCCGGGGGCGAAGATCGGTCGGCGATTTTTCATCGACCACGGCATGGGCATCGTCATCGGCGAAACTGCCGAGATCGGCAACGACGTGACCCTGTATCAGGGCGTGACCCTGGGCGGCACCAGCTGGAACAAGGGCAAGCGCCACCCGACCCTGGAGGATGGTGTGGTGGTGGGGGCGGGGGCCAAGGTGCTCGGGCCCTTCACCGTGGGCGCCGGGGCCAAGATCGGCTCCAATGCGGTGGTGACCAAGGCGGTGCCGGCCGGCGCCACTGCGGTTGGCATCCCCGGGCGGATCATCGCCAAGGCCGATGATGAGCAGGAGGCCAAGCGCCAGGCCATGGCCGAGAAGCTCGGCTTCGATGCCTATGGCGTCAGTCAGGACATGCCGGACCCGGTGGCGCGTGCCATTGGTCAGTTGCTGGATCACCTGCAGGCGGTCGACGGTCGCCTGGAAGGCATGTGCGCGGCGCTCAAGGCCCTGGGCAGCGACTACTGCGCCAAGGAACTGCCGGCCCTGCGCGACGAGGATTTCGCCGGGGTGTGCAAGGAGCAGGGCGACAAGCCGGCGGCCTGATGCCTAGTGCCACGGGTTTTGGTATGATTTGCGCCCCTCGCCGAGGTTAATTCCTACTGTTTTGATCGGTCTTATAGTTGACCTAAATAGTAGGAAAAGGGGATACTTGCGGCAATTCAGCGAAACCGTGGTAATCACCATGCGCTTGACCACCAAAGGCCGTTACGCCGTCACCGCGATGCTCGATCTGGCGCTGCATGCCCAGCACGGGCCGGTGTCCCTTGCCGATATTTCCGAGCGCCAGGGTATTTCCCTGTCCTATCTCGAACAGCTGTTCGCCAAGCTGCGCCGTGGCAACCTGGTCAGCAGCGTGCGCGGGCCGGGTGGTGGCTACCAGTTGTCGCGCGACATGCGGGTGATCCAGGTGGCTCAGGTGATCGATGCGGTCAACGAGTCGGTGGATGCCACGCGCTGCCAAGGCCTGGGTGATTGTCACTCCGGCGATACCTGCCTGACTCATCACCTGTGGTGCGACCTCAGTCAGCAGATTCATGAGTTCCTCAGTGGCATCAGCCTGGCTGATCTGGTGACTCGCCGTGAAGTGCAGGAAGTTGCCCTGCGTCAGGACCAGCTCCGCTGCAATGGCAGGACGCCACGCCTGGATAAGATCGAAGCGTCCGCCGTTGAGTGAGCAGGGCGTCTGCCTGAATTAGGAGAAATCTGATGAGATTGCCGATTTACCTCGATTATTCCGCTACCACTCCGGTTGATCCGCGCGTTGCGCAGAAGATGAGCGAGTGCCTGCTGGTGGATGGCAACTTTGGCAACCCGGCCTCGCGCTCCCACCTGTTCGGCTGGAAGGCCGAGGAGGCGGTGGAGAACGCTCGCCGCCAGGTCGCCGAGCTGGTCAATGCCGACCCGCGCGAGATCGTCTGGACTTCCGGTGCCACCGAGTCCGACAACCTGGCGCTCAAGGGTGTTGCGCACTTCTACAGCAGCAAGGGCAAGCACATCATCACCTCGAAGATCGAGCACAAGGCGGTGCTCGACTCCGCTCGCCAGCTGGAGCGCGAGGGGTTCGAAGTGACCTACCTGGAGCCGGGCGAAGACGGCCTGGTGACCGCGGCGATGGTCGAAGCCGCGCTGCGTGACGACACCATTCTGGTTTCGATCATGCACGTGAACAACGAGATCGGCACGATCAACGACATTGCCGCCATCGGTGAGCTGACCCGTTCCCGTGGCGTGCTGTTCCATGTCGATGCGGCGCAGTCCACCGGCAAGGTGGAAATCGATCTGGAGAAGCTCAAGGTCGACCTGATGTCCTTCTCCGCGCACAAGACCTACGGGCCCAAGGGCATCGGTGCGCTCTATGTGCGGCGCAAGCCGCGCGTGCGCCTGGAGGCGCAGATGCATGGCGGCGGTCACGAGCGCGGCATGCGTTCCGGTACCCTGGCCACCCATCAGATCGTCGGCATGGGTGAGGCCTTCCACATCGCCAAGGCAGAAATGGCCCAGGAAAACGAGCGCATCCGCGCCCTGCGCGACCGTTTCTACCAGCATGTCGAGGGCATGGAAGAGCTCTATATCAACGGCAGCATGACCCAGCGGGTGCCGCATAACCTCAACCTCAGCTTCAATTATGTCGAGGGTGAGTCGCTGGTCATGGCGCTCAAGGATCTGGCGGTTTCCTCCGGTTCGGCCTGTACTTCGGCCTCCCTGGAACCGTCCTACGTGCTGCGTGCCCTGGGGCGCAACGACGAACTGGCGCACAGCTCGATCCGCTTCACCTTCGGTCGCTTCACCACCGAGGAAGAGGTCGACTACGCCGCCTCGAAGATTCGCGATGCAGTGGGCAAGCTGCGTGAGCTGTCGCCGCTGTGGGATATGTTCAAAGAGGGTGTCGATCTGTCCAAGGTCGAATGGCAGGCGCACTGATTGTTTAGTCGCCTCCAAGAGCGGCACCTGATGAGAGAGGAATTGCACCATGGCTTACAGTGAAAAGGTCATCGACCACTACGAGAATCCGCGCAACGTCGGCAAGCTCGACGCGGAAGATCCGGATGTCGGCACCGGCATGGTCGGCGCGCCGGCCTGCGGCGACGTGATGCGCCTGCAGATCAAGGTCAACGAGCAGGGCGTCATCGAAGACGCCAAGTTCAAGACTTACGGCTGCGGCTCGGCGATCGCTTCCAGTTCCCTCGCCACCGAGTGGATGAAGGGCAAGACCCTGGATGAAGCCGAGACCATCAAGAACACCCAGCTGGCTGAAGAGCTGGCCCTGCCGCCAGTGAAGATCCACTGCTCGGTACTCGCCGAGGATGCCATCAAGGCGGCCGTGCGCGACTACAAGCAGAAGAAGGGTCTGCTCTGATCCTCTCCAGTCTGTAAGGAGTTGTTATGGCGATTACCATGACCGAAGCGGCTGCGCGGCACGTGCAGCGTTCCCTCGAGGGGCGCGGCAAGGGGGCGGGGATTCGTCTGGGGGTGCGCACGACCGGCTGTTCGGGCCTGGCCTATGTGCTGGAGTTCGTCGATGAGCTGGCGGCCGAAGACCAGGTGTTCGAGAGCTTCGGGGTGAAAGTGATCATCGACCCGAAGAGCCTGGCCTACATCGATGGCACCGAGCTGGATTTCGTGCGCGAAGGTCTCAACGAGGGCTTCAAGTTCAACAACCCTAACGTGCGTGGCGAATGCGGCTGCGGCGAGAGCTTCAACGTCTGAGGCCATTCGTGGGCAGTCCCTGTCATTTCGCTTTGTTCGACCTGCAGCCGAGCTTTCGCCTGGATCAGGCGCAGTTGTCTGCGCGCTATCGCGAGCTGGCCAAGGCCGTGCACCCCGATCGCTTTGCCGATGCCTCCGAGCGCGAGCAGCGCCTGGCACTGGAGCACTCGGCCAGCCTCAACGAGGCCTACCAGACGCTCAAGAGTGCGCCGCGCCGTGCGCTCTATCTGCTCGCCCTGCGCGGGCGCGAATTGCCGTTGGAAGTGACGGTGCAGGATCCGCAGTTCCTGCTGCAGCAGATGCAGTTGCGCGAGGAGCTGGAAGACCTGCACGACAGCGCCGATCTGGCGGGCGTGGCGGCCTTCAAGCGCCGCCTCAAGACGGCTCAGGACGAGCTCGATGAAGCCTTTGCAGCTTGCTGGGATGATGCTGCGCGTCGCGAGGAGGCCGAGCGCCTGGTGCGGCGCATGCAGTTTCTCGACAAGCTGTCCCACGAAGTGCGCCAGCTGGAAGAGCGCCTCGACGATTAACCGCCGTGCAGCCTGAGCTGCGCGCCTGACCTCCAGAGCATCATGGCCCTACTGCAGATCGCCGAGCCCGGCCAAAGCCCTCAGCCCCACCAGCGCCGCCTGGCCGTGGGGATCGATCTGGGCACCACCAATTCCCTGGTCGCCGCCGTGCGCAGCGGTCTGTCTGCGCCGCTGGCGGATGCCGAAGGCCAGGTCATCCTGCCGTCCGCGGTGCGCTACCACGCCGACCGAGTCGAAGTCGGCCAGGCTGCCAAGCTGGCGGCGCCGCTCGATCCGCTGAACACCGTGCTGTCGGTCAAGCGCCTGATGGGGCGTGGTCTGAGTGACGTCAAGCAGCTGGGCGAGCAATTGCCGTACCGCTTCGTCGGTGGCGAGTCGCACATGCCGTTCATCGACACGGTGCAGGGGGCGAAGAGCCCGGTCGAGGTGTCTGCCGAGATTCTCAAGGCGCTGCGTCAGCGCGCCGAGGAAGCGCTGGGTGGCGAACTGGTCGGTGCGGTGATCACCGTGCCGGCCTATTTCGACGATGCCCAGCGCCAGGCCACCAAGGATGCCGCGCGGCTGGCCGGCCTGAATGTCCTGCGCCTGCTCAACGAGCCCACGGCGGCGGCGGTGGCCTACGGCCTCGACCAGCAGGCCGAGGGCGTTGTTGCCATCTACGACCTGGGTGGCGGCACCTTCGACATTTCCATCCTGCGCCTGACCCGCGGCGTGTTCGAGGTGATGGCCACCGGTGGCGACAGTGCCCTGGGTGGCGACGACTTCGATCACGCGATCGCCAACTGGGTCCTGCAGCAGGCCGGCCTGTCCCTGGATCTCGATCCGGGGACCCAGCGCAGCCTGCTGCAGGCGGCCTGTGCGGCCAAGGAAGCGCTGACCGGCGCCGATTCGGTGGTGGTTGCCCATGCCGGCTGGCAAGGCGAGCTGACTCGCGCGCAGTTCGATGCGCTGATCGAGCCGCTGCTGGCGCGCAGCCTCAAGGCTTGCCGGCGTGCGGTGCGCGACGCCGGTATCGAGCTGGAGGAAGTCGAGGCGGTAGTCATGGTCGGTGGTTCCACTCGCGTGCCGCGGGTGCGTGCCGCGGTGGGCGAGCTGTTTGCCCGCGAGCCGCTGACCGATATCGATCCGGATCAGGTGGTGGCCATCGGCGCGGCCATCCAGGCCGATACCCTGGCCGGCAACAAGCGTGGCCATGGCGAAGAGCTGCTGTTGCTCGACGTGATTCCGCTGTCCCTGGGGCTGGAAACCATGGGCGGCCTGATGGAGAAGGTCATTCCGCGCAACACCACCATCCCGGTGGCGCGCGCCCAGGACTTCACCACCTACAAGGATGGCCAGACGGCCATGATGATCCATGTGCTGCAGGGCGAGCGCGAGCTGATCAGCGACTGCCGCTCCCTGGCACGCTTCGAGCTGCGTGGCATTCCGCCGCTGGTGGCCGGCTCGGCGAAGATCCGCGTGACCTTCCAGGTCGATGCCGATGGCTTGCTGGGGGTGACGGCGCGCGAACTGGGCTCCGGGGTGGAGGCCAGCATCCAGGTCAAGCCGTCCTACGGCCTGACCGATGGCGAGATCGCCCGCATGCTGCAGGACTCCTTCCACAATGCCGGTGGCGACAAGGCGGCGCGTGCGCTGCGCGAGCAGCAGGTCGAGGCCGAGCGTCTGCTGGAGGCGGTGCAGTCGGCCCTGGATGCCGATGGCGAGCGCCTGCTCGATGCCGATGAGCGCATGGCCATCGAGCTGTGCATGAGCGAGCTGCGTGAGCTGGCTGGCGGCACCGATACGCCGGCCATCGAGCAGCAGGTCAAGCGGCTGGCACAGATCACCGACGCCTTCGCCGCGCGGCGGATGGATGCCACGGTCAAGGCGGCCCTGTCCGGGCGTCGACTTAATGAAATCGAGGAATAACTGAGAATGCCGCAGATCATCGTTCTGCCCCATGCCGAACATTGCCCGGAAGGGGCCGTGTTCGAGGCGCAAGCTGGCGAAACTGTGCTGGATGCCGCGCTGCGCAATGGTATCGAGATCGAGCATGCCTGCGAGAAATCCTGCGCCTGTACCACCTGTCACGTGGTGATTCGCGAGGGTTTCAACTCGCTGGAGCCTTCCGATGAGCTGGAGGACGACATGCTGGACAAGGCCTGGGGGCTGGAGCCGAGCTCGCGTCTGTCCTGTCAGGCCGTGGTGGCGGATCAGGACCTGGTGGTCGAGATCCCCAGGTACACCATCAACCAGGTCTCCGAAGGTCACTGACGAAGCTGTTCGAAGCCTGCTGCGCGTCGGCCATGCTGCGTTGGATGCAGGCTCGGACTGCTCATTTACGCTGTGTAAACTCCGCGTCCTCGCCTGTATCCGCCTTGCCTGGCTCTAGCTCGCGAGATTTGAAAAGCTTCTAGGAGCGCATGATATGAGTCTGAAATGGGCTGATGTGCTGGATATCGCCATCGAACTGGCCGAGAGCAAGCCGGATGTCGATCCGCGCTACGTCAATTTCGTCGACCTGCATGGCTGGGTGCTGGCCCTGCCGGACTTCGACGATGACCCGCAGCGTGGCGGCGAGAAGGTTCTCGAGGCGATTCAGGCGGCCTGGATCGAAGAGTCCGAGTAAGGGCTGGCAGCCCCTCGGTCTACGCATTTCCCCCTAACCCGCGTATAATTCGCGGGTTTACTTGTTCGCTTTAATCCTTGTTCCTGGAGTTTCACATGGCCGTTCAACGCACTTTCTCCATCATCAAGCCGGATGCCGTTGCCAAAAACGTTATCGGTGAGATTACCACCCGTTTCGAAAAAGCCGGCCTGCGCGTCGTTGCTTCGAAAATGGTTCAACTGTCCGAGCGCGAAGCCGCCGGCTTCTACGCCGAGCACAGCGAGCGCGGTTTCTTCAAGGATCTGGTCGCTTTCATGACCTCCGGTCCGGTCATCGTTCAGGTTCTGGAAGGCGAAGACGCCGTTCTGAAAAACCGTGAGCTGATGGGCGCTACCAACCCGAAAGAAGCTGCTGCCGGCACCATCCGTGCTGACTTCGCCGTTTCCATCGACGAAAACGCCGTACACGGTTCCGATTCCGAGGCTTCCGCCGCTCGCGAAATCGCTTACTTCTTCGCCGCCACCGAGGTGTGCGCTCGCATTCGCTAATGGCGAACAGGCGAGGGTGAGTTCATGACTGAGACTGCCGGTAAAATCAATCTGCTGGGTCTGACCCAGACTGAAATGGAGAGCTTCTTCGAGTCCATCGGAGACAAGCGCTTCCGTGCCGGCCAGGTGATGAAATGGATTCACCACTTTGGCGTCGATGATTTCGACGCCATGAGCAATCTGGGCAAGGCCTTGCGCGAAAAGCTCAAGGCCTGTGCCGAAATTCGAGGTCCCGAGGTCGTCAGCCAGGACATCTCCAGCGATGGCACCCGCAAGTGGGTGGTTCGCGTGGCGTCCGGCAGTTGCGTCGAGACCGTCTATATCCCGCAAGGCGGCCGTGGCACCCTGTGTGTGTCGTCCCAGGCCGGCTGTGCGCTGGATTGCAGTTTCTGTTCCACCGGCAAGCAGGGCTTCAATAGCGACCTGACTGCCGCGGAAATCATCGGCCAGGTGTGGATTGCCAACAAATCCTTCGGCACCGTGCCGGCCAAGATCGATCGTGCCGTCACCAACGTGGTGATGATGGGCATGGGCGAGCCCCTGCTGAACTTCGACAACGTGGTTGCCGCCATGCGCATCATGATGGACGACCTCGGCTACGGCATTTCCAAGCGCAAGGTGACCCTGTCCACCTCCGGCGTGGTGCCGATGATCGACAAGCTGGGTGAGGTCATCGACGTGTCCCTGGCCCTGTCGCTGCATGCGCCGAACGACCAGCTGCGCAGCCAGCTGGTGCCGATCAACAAGAAGTACCCGCTGGACATGCTGCTGCCGGCGTGCCGTCGCTATATCGAGGGTCTGGGCGAGAAACGCTTCCTGACCATCGAGTACACCCTGCTCAAGGACGTCAACGACCAGCCCGAGCATGCTGAGCAGATGATCGCACTTCTCAAGGATTTTCCTTGCAAGATCAATCTGATTCCGTTTAATCCCTTCCCCTTCTCCGGTTACGAGCGGCCGAGCAACAACGCCATTCGCCGTTTCCAGGACCTGCTCCACAAGGCCGGGCACAATGTCACCGTGCGCACCACGCGTGGCGACGATATCGATGCGGCCTGTGGTCAACTGGTAGGCCAGGTTCAGGATCGTACCCGGCGCAGCGAGCGTTATATCGCCGTGCGCCAGCTGGGCAGCGAGGCTGAAGAACCTCGCACTACCAATCGAACTTGAAGGGGATGTTCATGATTTTGCGCGCTGCGCTGTTTCTGTCGCTTGCAGGCTTGCTGGCCGGTTGCGTGACCACCGGCGGCATGAAAGATCCGCTCAGCACGGAAGAAGGGCGTAATCAGGCGCGGGATGCCTATATCCAGCTGGGTATCGGTCTGTTGAACCAAGGCACTACGGAAAAGGCCAAGGAGCCCCTGAAGTCTGCCCTTGAACTGGATCCTTCCAGTGCCGAGGCGCATGCAACCTTGGCCGTGGTGTTCCAGCGCGAGATGGAATCCAAGCTGGCGGAAGAGCACTATCGCAAGGCAATTTCTCTGAGTTCGGGTGAGTCGCGCATACTGAACAACTATGGTGGCTTTCTGTTCGAGCAGAAGCGTTATCAGGAGGCCTACGATATTTACCTCAAGGCTTCCGAGGACACGCTCTACTCCGAGCGCTCCCGGGTTTTCGAGAATCTGGGTTTGACCGCTTTGCAGCTGGGCAAGCGCGATGATGCCGAGCATTATTTCGAGCGTTCTTTGCGCTTGAACAGTCAGCGCCCAGTGTCTCTGCTGCAGATGGCCCAGCTGAATTTCGACAAGAAACAGTACGTCCCGGCGCGTAGTTACTACGAAGGTTTCAGTCAGCTGTCTGGACAGACACCACAGAGCCTGCTGCTGGGGATCCGACTGGCCAAGGTGTTCGATGAGCGTGATCTGGCTGCCAGCCTTGGTCTGCAAATGAAAAGACTCTATCCGGGCACCCCGGAATATCAGCAATACCTGTCGGAGCAGTGATGAAGACGTCGCATCCCGAAGCAGTAGCGGCGAGTCGTGTCAATCCGGGCGATACCCTGCGCCAGGCTCGCGAGAGCAGGGGCTGGGCGCTGGCCGAGGTGGCGGCACAACTCCATTTGACCGAGCAGGCCCTGCATCAGCTGGAGACCGGCGCTTTCGACAAGCTGCCGGGCCATACCTTTGCACGGGGTTACGTGCGTGCCTATGCCAAGTTGCTGGGGATGGATCAGGCGCCGCTGGTCCGCGACTTCGACCAGTTCACCGGCAGCGATGCCAGCGGCAGCAGCGTGCACAGCCTGGGTCGTATCGAGGAGCCGGTACGGCTCTCGCAGAGCATCCTGAAAATCGTCAGCCTGTGCCTGTTGCTGGCCTTGGGGGCCGGGGCATTCTTCTGGTGGCAGGCCGGTGCCGGCAAGGCCAGCCTGGTGCCCGCCGACCTGGGGCTCGAGCATGTCGAGGTCGAGGGCGCGGATGGCACGACCGAGATTCATCCGCTGGGTGAGCTGGAAGACCAGGCAGTCGCCGCGGCGCAAACGCCCGCCGAATTGCCGGTGCCGGTATTGCCCGGAGAGCAGGCCGGTGTGCCGGAGGCTGCTGTGGCCCCCGAGGGCGCCAGCGCCATCCCGACTGTTGTCGATACACCAGTGGCTGCTCCAACTCCTGCTACGACCTCCGTGGTTCCCGCGGTAACGCCGCCGTCGGTTGCCGCGCCTGAAGCATCCGCCCCGGCATCCCCTGCGCCTGCACCCGAGGCGCCGCTCAGCCCTGCGGCGCCGGCCGCCACCCCGCCGGTGGCGCAGACCCCGGTCGAGCCGGTCGCAGCTGTCGTGCCGGCCGCCGGCGAGGTCAAGGTCCACCTGCAGTTCACCGCCAACTGCTGGACCCAACTCACCGATGCCAATGGCAAGGTGCTGCTCAGTGCGTTGAAGCGCCGTGGCGAAAGCGTCGAACTGGTCGGCAAGGCCCCGCTGGAGCTGCGCCTGGGCTATGCCCGTGGTGCGGAGGTGCGCCTGGATGGTCAATTGGTCGATCTGGCCGCCTTCACTCACGGTGAAACCGCTCGCCTGAAGCTGGGTCAATAGACATGCATTGCGAATCTCCGATCAAACGTCGTCTGTCCCGCAAGATCTGGGTCGGCTCGGTACCTGTGGGTGGCGATGCGCCGATCTCGGTGCAGAGCATGACCAACACCGATACCTGCGACGTGGCCGCCACCGTCGGCCAGATCCTCCGCCTGGAAGAAGCCGGCGCCGACATCGTCCGAGTCTCCGTGCCGGACATGCAGGCCGCCGAGGCCTTCGGCAAGATCAAGCAGCAGGTGCATGTGCCGCTGGTGGCCGACATCCACTTCGACTACCAGATCGCCCTGCGCGTGGCCGAGCTGGGTGTCGACTGCCTGCGCATCAATCCCGGCAATATCGGCCGCGAAGACCGCGTGCGCGCGGTGGTCGAGGCTGCCCGCGACAAGGGCATCCCGATCCGCATCGGGGTCAATGCCGGTTCGCTGGAAAAGGACCTGCAGAAGAAATACGGCGAACCGACCCCGGAAGCGCTGGTCGAGTCGGCGCTGCGTCACGTCGAGCACCTGGACCGCCTGAATTTTCCCGACTTCAAGGTCAGTGTGAAGGCTTCCGACGTGTTCATGGCCGTCGAGGCCTATCGCCTGCTGGCCAAGCAGATCGAGCAGCCGCTGCACCTGGGCATCACCGAGGCCGGCGGCCTGCGCTCCGGTACCGTGAAGTCGGCGGTCGGCCTGGGCATGCTGCTGATGGACGGCATCGGCGACACCATCCGCATCTCCCTGGCCGCCGATCCGGTGGAAGAGATCAAGGTCGGTTACGACATCCTCAAGTCCCTGCGCCTGCGCTCGCGTGGCATCAACTTCATCGCCTGCCCGAGCTGCTCGCGGCAGAACTTCGATGTGGTGAAGACCATGAACGAGCTGGAAAGCCGCGTCGAAGACCTGCTGGTACCGCTGGACGTGGCGGTGATCGGCTGCGTGGTCAACGGGCCCGGCGAAGCCAAGGAAGCGCATATCGGCCTGACCGGCGGTACGCCGAACAACCTCGTCTATATCGACGGCAAGCCGGCGCACAAGCTGACCAATGAAAACCTGGTGGACCAGCTGGAAAAGCTGATCCGCCAGAAAGCGGCCGAGAAGGTCGAGGCCGACGCGGCCGTGATTGCCCGCGGCTGACCGCACTAAGGATTATTTGTGAGCAAGACCCTGCAAGCCATTCGTGGCATGAACGACATCCTGCCGGAGCAGACGCCGACCTGGCGCTACCTGGAAAACACCCTGGCGGGACTGCTGGATGGTTACGGCTACAAGGAAATCCGCCTGCCGGTGCTCGAGTTCACCGAGCTGTTCGCCCGCGGCATCGGCGAAGGCACCGATGTGGTCGACAAGGAGATGTACACCTTCCTCGACCGCAACGATGAATCCCTGACCCTGCGTCCGGAAGGCACTGCCGGTTGCGTGCGCGCGGTGCTGGAGCACGGCCTGACCGGCGGCGGCCAGGTACAGAAGCTGTGGTATGCGGGGCCGATGTACCGCTACGAGAAGCCGCAAAAAGGCCGCTATCGCCAGTTCCACCAGGTCGGCGTGGAAGTGTTCAACCTACCGGGGCCGGATATCGATGCCGAGCTGATCGTGCTCACCGCGCGCCTGTGGCAGCAACTCGGGCTGGCCGACTCGGTCACCCTGCAGCTCAACAGCCTGGGTTCCAGCGAGGCCCGTGCGGTTTATCGCGATGCCCTGGTGGCCTACCTCAAGGAGCGCTTCGAGCAGCTCGACGAGGACAGCCAGCGCCGCCTGACCACCAATCCGCTGCGCATTCTCGACAGCAAGAACGCCCAGACCCAGGCGCTGCTCGCCGATGCACCGACCCTGCATGATTACCTCGACGAGGAGTCGCGCGTGCATTTCGAGGGGCTCAAGGCGCGCCTGGATGCGGTCGGTATCCGTTACGAGATCAACCCGAAGCTGGTGCGTGGCCTGGATTACTACGGCCGCACCGTGTTCGAGTGGGTCACCGACAAACTGGGCTCGCAGGGCACCGTGTGTGCCGGTGGGCGCTATGACGGCCTGATCAGCCAGTTCGGCGGCAAGCCGACCCCCGGTGTCGGTTTCGCCATGGGCGTCGAACGCCTGGTGCTGCTGCTGGAGACCCTCGGCCTGGTGCCTGCGCATCTGCACAGCCCGGCGGATCTCTACCTGTGCGCCTTCGGCGAACCGGCCGAGCTGGCCGCCCTGGCCCTGGCCGAGCGCCTGCGTGACGCCTTGCCGGGCCTGCGCCTGGTGGTCAATGCCGGTGCCGGCAGCTTCAAGAGCCAGTTCAAGAAGGCCGACAAGAGCGGCGCCCGCTTCGCCCTGATTCTGGGTGAGGACGAACTGGCCAACCGCGTGGTAGGTTGCAAACCTTTGCGCGACGACAGCGAACAACAAAGCGTGAGCTGGGATGCGTTGCCGGAACATCTGGCCGCTTGTCTGGCGCAGGCCTGAAGCCTTCAAAGAATCAAGGAGTAACCGGGGTGAGCATGACCGAAGAAGAACAGATTGCGCAGATCAAGGACTGGTGGCAGCGCAATGGCAAACCCCTGCTGACGGGCGGCGCGCTGGCGCTGGCACTGGTATTCGGCTGGAACGCCTGGCAGAGCTACCAGACCAAGCAGGCGCAAAGCGCCTCGCTGATCTATCAGCAACTGCTGGAGACCAGCCTGACCGGCAGCGGCACTCCGGATGCCGGCAAGGTCGCCGAGCTGGCGGGCAAGCTGAAGAGCGAGTACGCCGGCACCCACTACGCCCAGTACGCCTCGCTGTTCGTGGCCAAGGTCGCCGTGGAAGCCGGCAAGCTGGATGATGCCGCCGCCGAACTCAAGGCCCTGAGCGACAAGCCGGTCGATGCCACCGTGGCCGAGCTGGCCCGTCAGCGCCTGGCCCGTGTCCTGGCTGCCCAGGGCAAGGCCGAAGACGCGCTCAAGCTGCTCGAAGGCGAAGCCGCCAAGGTCTGGCAGGCCAGCCGTGAAGAACTCAAGGGCGATCTGCTGGTGCAGCTCGGCCGGGCTGACGATGCCCATGCGGCTTACCTGAAAGCCAAGGCCGCTCTGGCCGACGACGCCGCCGTGGGCGGCCTGCAAATGAAACTCGACGACCTGGCGAAAGGGGATGCGTGACGTGATGCGCTGGAAGAATGCCGCCGTGCTGGCCCTGGCCGTTCTGGCCGTGGGGTGCAGCAGCAACAGCAAGAAGGAACTGCCGCCTGCCGAACTCCCTGAGTTCCAGGAAGAAGTCGAACTGCAGAGCCAGTGGAGCCGCTCCATCGGTGATGGCCAGGGCGAGCTGTACAACCTGCTGACTCCGGCCGTGGATGGCGAGCGCCTGTTTGCCGCCGATGCCGAAGGCCTGGTGATGGCCCTCGATCGCCTGAATGGCGACGTGTTCTGGAAAGTCGATCTGGAGCTGCCGGTATCCGGCGGCGTCGGTGCCGGCTACGGCCTGGTGCTGGTCGGCACCCTGAAAGGCGAAGTGATTGCCCTCGACGCCGGCTCCGGTGAAGAGCGCTGGCGTGCCCGCGTGACCAGCGAAGTGCTGTCCGCTCCGGCGACCAATGGCGACGTGGTGGTGGTGCAGACCCAGGACGATCGCCTGATCGGCCTGGATGCCAGCACCGGCGAACAACGCTGGATCTTCGAGAACAGCCCGGCCGTGCTGACCCTGCGCGGTACCAGCAGCCCGGTGGTGACCAACCGCCTGGCCATCGCCGGCCTGTCCACCGGCAAGGTGATTGCCCTGGATATCCAGCGCGGCATTCCGGTGTGGGAGCAGCGTGTGGCCGTGCCGCAAGGCCGTTCCGAGCTGGAGCGCGTGGTCGACATCGACGGCAGCCTGCTGCTCTCCGGTGGCACCCTGTATGTGGTGACCTACCAGGGCAAGGTGGCCGGTATCGACATCGAAAGCGGGCGCCAGCTGTGGCAGCGCGAGGCGTCCAGCTACGTGGGCCTGGCCCAGGGCTTCGGCAACGTCTACGTCAGCCAGGCCGGTGGCAGCGTCGAGAGTATCGACGAGCGCTCCACCTCGGCCCTGTGGAACAACGATGCCCTGGCCCGTCGCCAGCTGTCTGCGCCGGAAGTGTTTTCCAGCTACGTCGCAGTCGGCGATCTGGAAGGCTACCTGCACCTGCTGAGCCAGGTGGATGGCCACTTCGTCGGCCGCAAGAAGATTGACGGTGACGGTCTGCGCGCCCGTCCGCTGGTGGTGGGTGACTGGATCTACGCCTACGGCAACAGCGGCAAGCTGGTCGCGCTGACCATCCGCTAAGCTGTTTTGCAATGTCCGGCCGCTGCCGTCCTACGGCAGCGGCCTTTGTGTTTTCTGGATTTAGCTGTGGAGGAGCCCAATGGTTCCGGTAATCGCCCTGGTGGGCCGCCCCAACGTGGGCAAGTCGACCCTGTTCAACCGCCTGACCCGCACCCGCGATGCCATCGTCGGCGACCTGTCGGGCCTGACCCGCGACCGTCAGTATGGCGAGGCCAAGTGGGAAGGGCGCAGCTACATCCTGGTCGATACCGGCGGCATCACCGGTGACGAGGAGGGCATCGACGAGAAGATGGCCGAGCAGTCGCTGCTGGCCATCGAGGAAGCCGACGTGGTGCTGTTCCTGGTCGACGCCCGCGCCGGCCTGACTGCCAGCGACCAGATGATTGGCGAGCACCTGCGCAAGCGCAACAAGCGCAGCTACCTGGTGGTGAACAAGATCGACAACATCGATCCGGACATCGCCCGCGCCGAGTTCGCCCCGATGGGCATGGGCGAAGCCCTGCCGATCGCCGGCGCCCATGGCCGCGGCATCACCCAGTTGCTGGAAGCGGCGCTCGGCGAGTTCCCCCGCGACGAGGACGACGGCGCCACCGACGAAGAAGTGGCCGAAGGCGAGGAAGCCACGCGCATTCCCGGCCCGAGCGAGAAGGATGGGATCAAGATCGCCATCATCGGCCGGCCCAACGTCGGCAAGTCGACCCTGGTCAACCGCATGCTCGGCGAGGAGCGCGTGGTGGTCTATGACCAGCCCGGCACCACCCGCGACAGCATCTACATCCCGTTCGAGCGCAACGACGAGAAGTACACCCTGATCGACACCGCCGGTGTGCGCAAGCGCGGCAAGATCCACGAGGAAGTGGAAAAGTTCTCGGTGGTGAAGACCCTGCAGGCGATCAAGGACGCCAACGTGGTGATCTTCGTCATGGATGCCCGCGAAGGCGTGGTCGACCACGACCTCAACCTGCTCGGCTTCGCCCTGGAGGCCGGTCGTGCGCTGGTCATCGCGCTGAACAAGTGGGACGGCATGGAGCCGGGCGAGCGCGACTACGTGAAGACCGAGCTGGAGCGCCGGCTGTTCTTCGTCGACTTCGCCGACATCCACTTCATTTCCGCCCTGCATGGCACGGGCGTGGGCAACCTGTACAAGTCGGTGCAGGCCTCGTTCAAGTCGGCGATCACCCGCTGGCCGACCAACCGCCTGACCCAGATCCTCGAGGATGCGGTGCAGGAGCACCAGCCGCCGATGGTCAGCGGTCGGCGCATCAAGCTGCGCTATGCCCACCTCGGTGGCGCCAACCCGCCGCTGATCGTGATCCACGGCAACCAGGTCGAGGCGGTGCCGAAGTCCTATACCCGCTACCTGGAAAACACCTACCGCCGCGTGCTCAAGCTGGTCGGCACGCCGATCCGTATCGAGTACAAGGGCGGCGAGAACCCTTATGAGGGTAAGAAGAACACCCTCACCGACCGCCAGGTGAACAAGAAGCGCCGCCTGATGAGCCACCACAAGAAGGCCGAAAAGAAGCGTCGCGACAAGAAGTAACCTTCGCCAGGCGTGCCTGTTTCCACCAGGCGGGTATCAAGGCGTAAAAGGGCGCAGAAGGCATAAGCTTCTGCGCCTTTTTCATAAGCGCGGCTGCTGCATCCGGCCATGACCATGGGCTATCCTCGCCGCTCGCGCCCGTCAGCAGGAAAAGGCCTGATGCTCACCAGCAAGTTGCCGCATGTCGGCACCACCATCTTCACCCGCATGTCCCAGCTCGCCGTGGAAAGCGGCGCGCTCAACCTGTCCCAGGGTTTCCCCGATTTCGACGGGCCGCAGGCCCTGCGTGACGCGGTCGGCCGGCATATTGCCGCCGGGCACAATCAATATGCGCCGATGACCGGCCTGCCGGCCCTGCGCGAGCAGGTGGCGGCGAAGATCGCCCGTTGCTACGGGCGCCGCGTCAGCGCCGATAGCGAGGTGACCATCACCCCCGGTGCCACCCAGGCGATTTTCTGCGCGATCCAGGCGCTGATCCAGGCGGGTGACGAGGTGATCGTCTTCGATCCCTGCTACGACAGCTACGAGCCTTCCGTGACGCTGGCCGGCGGGCGCTGCGTGCATGTGCCGCTGGCCCTGCCGGACTTCGCCATTGACTGGCAGCGCCTGCAGGATGCACTGAGCCCGCGCACCCGCCTGATCATCCTCAACAGCCCGCACAACCCCAGCGGCGCCCTGGTCGGCGCGGCGGACCTGGAGCGCCTGGCCACACTGATCCGTGGCCGTGACATCTACCTGCTGAGTGACGAGGTCTACGAACACCTGGTGTTCGACGGCGTGCCGCACGCCAGCGTGCTGGCTCACGAGGAGCTATACCAGCGTGCCTTGGTGGTCAGCTCGTTCGGCAAGACCTACCACGTCACCGGCTGGAAGACCGGCTATGTGGTGGCACCGCCGGCGCTTTCCGCCGAGCTGCGCAAGGTGCACCAGTACGTCAGCTTCTGCGGGGTGACCCCGCTGCAGTGGGCGCTGGCCGACTTCATGGCCGAACACCCGGAGCATGTCAGCGAGCTGCCGGCCTTCTATCAGGTCAAGCGCGACCTGTTCTGCGACCTGCTGAGCGGCTCGCGCTTCGCCTTCACGCGCACCGCCGGCACCTATTTCCAGCTGGCCGACTACTCGGCGATCCGTCCGGAGCTGGACGATGTGGCCATGGCCGAATGGCTGACCCGCGAGCACGGGGTGGCGGCCATCCCGGTCTCGGTGTTCTACCAGCAGCCGCCGGCCGACCTGCGCCTGGTGCGCTTCTGTTTCGCCAAACGCGAGGACACCCTGCGCCAGGCCGCCGACAAGCTCTGCGCGGTGTAACCTGGCAGGGTGTCCCCAATGGTTTGAGGAGTTGCGATGAGCCATAAGCCCGATCTCGACGTGGCGCTGATCCAGACCGAACTGGCCTGGCAGGACCCGGCGGCCAACCGCGCGCACTTTGCCGAGCTGCTGGTCGAGGCACGCGCCGCCGACCTGGTGATCCTGCCGGAAATGTTCAGCACCGGTTTTTCCATGCACTCCTCGGCCCTGGCCGAAGCGGAGGACGGGCCGACCAGCGCCTGGCTGCTGGAGCAGGCCGAGCGCATCGGTTCGGTGATCTGCGGCAGCCTGATCATCCAGGTCGCCGATGGCAGCTACCGCAACCGCCTGCTGTGGGCGCGCCCGGACGGCAGCCTGGCCCATTACGACAAGCGCCACCTGTTCCGCATGGCCGGCGAGCACAAGCACTATGCCGCCGGCGAGCAGCAGGTGGTGCTGGAAGTGAACGGCTGGCGGGTGCGCCCGCTGATCTGCTACGACCTGCGCTTCCCGGTGTGGAGCCGCGATCCCGGCGGCACCGACCTGCTGCTGTACACCGCCAACTGGCCGGCCGCGCGGCGCCAGCACTGGAACCGCCTGCTGCCGGCGCGGGCGATCGAAAACCTGTGCTACGTGGCCGCGGTCAACCGTATCGGCAGCGACGGCAACGGCCACCCCTACAGTGGCGACAGCCAGGTGCTGGACTTCCAGGGCGACGCCTTGCTGGCGCCGGGCGAGGCCGGCGGGGTGTTCCGCACCCGCCTCAGTGCGGCCGCCCTGGCCGCCTATCGGCAGCGCTTCCCGGCACACCTGGATGCCGATCCGTTCAGCCTCGACGAAGCCTGAGCGGCGCAGGGCGCTACTGCTGCAGGTAGTGGTCGTAGATCTGCTGGTAGCGCCCGCTGCGTTTCAGCTGCTCGAGGCCGGCGTCGAAGTCGTCGCGGATCTGCCGGTCGCGAAACAGCGGGCGGTAATCCTCGGGATCTTCCTCGACGAAGTGGTGCAGTTCGGTGGCCTGGGCCTTGAACAGGCTGGTGCGTTCGAGCATCAGCTCGAAGTAGCGGAAGATGCTCTGGTCGCTAAGCACCACGTCGTAGCGGTCCTTGTTCAGACCGAGCACCTGCAGCTCTTGGTTGTTCTGCTCGAAGTACAGTCCGGCCTGCTGGGTCTGCGCCAGCCACTCCGGGTAGCGTTGCGCCGCCCCGGGAAAGGCCACCACGCTGAGGCCGCCCAGGTCCTGCGGGCGCTGGATGCGCAGCTGGCGCTTTTTCAGGGTGATGAACACGTTCTGGTAGATCACCGCCGGTTGGCCATAGTGGGCGCCGGCCTGGCTGAGATCCTGGCCCAGGTCGGTCATCGCCGCATCCACTTCGCCCTGGCGAAAGCTCAGCGGTACGCGCGCCAGCGGGTAGTAGTGCGGCTTGAGCCGGTGGCCCCTGAAGGCCAGGGCTTCACCGATGATCTCCAGCTCGATGCCACTGTCGCTTTCCGGGAAGCAGAAGGGCGGAATCTTCTCGCCGAAGGCCATCACCACCTCGACCGCGCTGCCGTGGCCGCTGCCGCCGAGCAGGGCCGTGGCCAGGACGAGGCGGGCCAGCAGGTTGGGCTTGCGCATCGTGGGGCTCTCCGTGTCGGCATGATGCTATGCAGTCTAGGAGCCGATGCCGGGGGGGGGGGGGGGGGAAAAAAAAAGGGGGGGGGGGGGCCCCCCTTGTGGGGTGGTGGGGGGGGGGGGGGGGGGGGGGGGCCCAAACCCCGCCACCGCCGGCGTTCAGGCGGCCCGGGCCCCGCCCGGGCCCCGGGCGCGGTT
>NZ_WELL01000004.1:0-398858 GCF_009799935.1 Pseudomonas sp. L-22-4S-12
GCCATGGCGGCCTGACTTAAACGAAACGGCCTCCACAAAACCCGGGGCGATTCATCAAGATTGATAGCCCTGGCTTGAAGATTGGCCTGGTGCAGCTCGTCAGCCCTGCTTACCTGAACGGCAGCGGCCGTTGGCTGATGGAACCACTGTATGAGCTTGTGGAGGTTGGACTCAAGGGAAGAGAGGGAGTCTTCTATCTCTATCGCACCGAAAACAACCATGTTTACTTCGATGGTTGGGATCGCACGTTTTCTGATAGAGATGTCCAATCATGGCGTGTGGTTTATAGCTGCTCGGATGAAGATACAGGCGCGAAATTGGGGAGGGATTGCCGTGAGTGACGAGCAAGAGCTGGATACCTTTCAGCGCTGGGATGCCTTAGCGAAGGATGCTGTTGCCCGTGCGGTTCAGGAGAACAAAGACCTAGGCCTTGTTCCGAAGGATCGCCGCACAGAGTGGGTCGATGGTGTTCTATGCCATATTGAAGGGGACAAAGTTAGCCCCGTCCTGCCTGGCTCAAAGAGGAGCTTAAGCGGCAATGAGCCGGCGATCGTGATTTTCAAGCTCTGAACGGAAAATGCCTCGCAGTACAGTCGCGTAGTCAAGTGCGATCTATTGCTTCAAGTGAATCTGTAACCATTTATGTGCAACACCAGAAGGGATTTCGGCTGCAACGGTCTATCACCTCATGAAAGTCCATATAGCCCTATGTTCACTGAATATTTGTGCGATATAGAAACGCAACACGGTCCGAAACGACCTTCATTGTCGCACAACCTATTACACGCAGCGTCAGCCAAACGCCATGTGCCCGGCTCTACCGGTTGTCTTGCTTGAGCCTTTCCATGGCCTGCTCTTGCGCGGCCTTGCTCTCCATCAGCAAATGGTAAGCAATGTAGTACTTGTAGATGTTGCTGACGTAGGTCACGGTTTCCTGGCCGATCTTTTCCGCCGCTACGTACTCGACGTTATGGAACCAGACATTGGGATTCAGGCCGAGCTTGGCCGCTTCCTTGCGTAACGCGGAAATCCGCCCGGCGCCGGCGTTGTAGGACGCGAACGCGAACAACGCCTTGTCCAGCTCGGTCATCGGCTCATTGGCGTAGTAATGGTCGATCATCCAGCGCATGTACTTGACGCCGGCATGGATGTTGGCCTCGGCCTTGGTGATGTCGCCCACCTGCATGTCCTTGCCGGTGGCCGGCATCAGCTGCATCACGCCGATAGCACCCACCGCACTCTTGGCGTTCTGATTGAGTCGCGATTCCTGGTAGCCCTGCGCGCCCATCAGCAGCCAGTCGACGTTGTACTGTTTGCCATATTTCTTGAAGTACTCGATCAGCGCGCGGAACTTCTTGCGCTCGCTCTCGGAGGTCGCATTCTTCACGTACTTGAAGTTCTTCAGATAGCGCGTCAGCACCTGGTTGCCGAGCAGCGTGCCCTGCTTGTTGCGTGATACGAAGTCGTCCAGCACGGTCTTGAGTTGCGGGCTGTCCTTGCGCAGTGCCCAGCCGATCTCGCCGCCACTGCGCAACACGATGTCGTCATGCACCCTGAGTTGCGGGAATATTTCCTTCCAGAAATCGGCCTTGTGCTTGTCCACCACCTGCAGCGGAATCAGGCCGGCATTGAGCATTTCGAGCAGGTCTTCGTCTTCCAGGGGCTCCGGTGCCAGCTTGAGGTTCACGGGGGCCCGCTTGGCGGCGGAGAACTGTCGATTGAGCGCCACCAGGCTCTCGTAATAGCTGGATGATTGGCGGACGAACACGTCTTTGCCAGACAGGTCTTCCAGGCTGGCAATCGCCGGCGAGGCCGGCCCCGACACCACCACTTCGCGCACATTGGTCAGCCCGGCCCGGGTGAAGTCCACCAGTTTCAGGCGCTCGGGGGTAATGGTCAGGTTGGCTGCGGCTATATCGCCCTTGCCCGCGACAAGCGCCGGCAGCAGGTCGTCGCGGCGCACCGGAATGAACACGACCCGTACCTTGAGGTGCTTGTGCTTGAGCTTTTTCTCCGCGGCCAGCTGCGTGTTCAGCTCGCGCTCGAAGGCCTGGAAAAAGTCGACGGCCGTCCCGTGCAGGATGCCCTTGTCGGCGGTGTAGATGGACCTGTTGTTGACCGTGAGCACGCGGATGACCCGCCGCTCGATCATGCCGTCGAGGTCGCCACTCCACGGCTGCTGCATCTCGGCGGGGTCCAGGGTCAGCATCTCGCTCGTTTGCTGAGCCGCCTGCGTCGCCGGCTCCTCGGCCCAGGCGAGCACGGAAAGGAAAAATGCACCCAACAGGATAGTGAGAAGGCTACGGAGGTTCATGATCAGTACCAACAATCATATTTTTTATTATTGCCTGGCACTCGCTGCGCGTCAGCGCACCAGATCACCGGGCGATGAAGACTCCCCGTCATTGTCCTCATCCTCGGGTACGTCGATGTTGTCCCAGATCAGCCGCGGGTCGAAGGCCACCGCCGCCAGCATGGTGAGGATGACCACGCAGCAGAACGCCGCCGCACCGGAGTCGGCCTGGATGCTGGCCAGGTTGCCGAAGTTGACCAGGGCGACGAGGATCGCGATGACGAATATATCCAGCATCGACCAGCGCCCGATCCATTCGATGAAGCGGTACATCAGGATGCGCTGGCGCGCGGACATCGGCTGGTGGCGCTGCACCGAGTACAGCAGCAAGGCGATACCGACCAGCTTGAAGGTGGGTACCAGGATACTGGCGACGAACACCACCGCGGCAATCGGCAGCATGTCGGCCTGGATCAGTTCGATCACCCCGCCCATGATGGTGGACGGCGCGCCGTTGCCGAAGAAGTTGATGGTCATGATCGGCAGCAGATTCGCCGGGATATAGAGAATCGCCGCGGTGATCAGCAACGCCCAGGTCCGTGCGATGCTGTTCGGCCGACGCATGTGCAACCTGGAACCGCAACGCGCACAGTGCTGTTCCTCGCCTTCGATCTGGTATTCCAGCTGGTGGCATTCACCGCAGACCAAAATGCCGGCATCAAGTGCGCGCATGACCGTCCTCCTCCTCGCTCAGGGCATCCCATACCTGATGGGGCGACATGCTCACCTCCAGCCATACCTGCGCCAGCATCATGGCGATGAAGCAGGCCATGCCGACGCCCAGGTGCAGGTCCGCCAGATCGATCAGCTTGACGATCGAGACCAGGATGCCGAACAGATAGACCTCGAGCATGCCCCACTCGCGCAGGTGGTGATAGGTCCGGTACAACTGGATGCCCAAGGGGCGCATGGCCTTGAAGGGCATGCTCAACAGAACCAGCAGCTGGCAGACCAGCTTGAGCAGCGGAATCAGCATGCTGCAGAGGAACACCACCAGCGCCACCGGCTGCATGCCCGAGTGGTACAGCCCCACTACCCCGCTCCATACCGTATCGACCGCGTTCTGCCCGAGCAGGTTGAGGCTCATGATCGGCAGGAAGTTGGCCGGGATGAACAGCAGCAGCGCGGTGATGGCCAGCGCCAGCGAGCGGCGGCGCATCTGCGTGCGGTGCACGATCATCTCGTAGCCGCAGCGTGGGCAGCAGGCCTTCTGCTCTTCGCCGATGTGCGGATGGTGCATGAGCAGGTCGCATTCGTGGCAGGCGATCAGCTCCTGCAGCGGTGGCAGCGCCCGACTGCGATCCACTGGCTGTCCCGAATCCTGGCTCATCGTATGACTCCGTGAATGTTCATGGCCTGCTGCCTCCCTGCCCCGATATTACCCTGCCTGCCGGGCACATCGTCAGTCGCGATCGAGCAGATGAAAACGCGGCAAGCCCAGGTGCCAGTGGATCGCCGCCAGGCGCACTGCCAGCACGCTGCACATGGCCACCCCGGTGTCCAGCCAGTGCGGCGTAGCCAGTTCGCGCAGGCCGATGAACACCAGCGAGCCGAAGATGCAGGCGGTGGCATAGATCTCCTTCTGGAAGATCAGCGGGATCTCATTGCAAATCACATCGCGCATCACCCCGCCGGCCACTCCGGTCATCACACCCATGATCACCGCGGTGCTGTAGGGCATGTTGTGCTGCAGGGCGACTTCGGTGCCGATCACGGTGAACACGGCCAGGCCGAAGGCATCGGCAAGCAGCAGGCCGCGCTCATGAATCGGCCGGGTCAGGCGCACCCAGAGCACGGTACCGATGGCAGCCAGGGAGGCGACCAGGATATAGGTGTCGTTGCGGATCCAGCTGACCGGGTGGTTATCCAGAATCAGGTCGCGCAGGGTGCCGCCGCCCAGCGCGGTGATGATGGCGATCACCAGCACGCCGAACAGGTCCATGGACTTGCGCCCGGCCATCAAGGCGCCGCTGATGGCGAAGACCAGCACGCCGAACAGGTCGGATAGATAGAAGAGCTGCTGCATGGGCTTCAGGCCGTCACGGGCGCGCGCATGGTGACAAACTCCTCGGCGGCCGTCGGGTGGATGCCCAGGGTCTCGTCGAAGACCTGCTTGGTCGCGCCGGCTTTCAGTGCCACGGCCAGGCCCTGGATGATCTCGCCGGAGTCCGGCCCGACCATGTGGCAACCCAGCACGCGGTCGTCGGCGGCGTTCACCACCAGCTTCATCAGCGTGCGTTCCTGGCAATCGGTGAGGCTCAGCTGCATCGGCCGGAAACGGCTCTCGAAGACCTTGACGGCATGGCCGGCCGCCCTCGCCTGCTCCTCGCTGAGGCCGACCGTGGCGATATTGGGCAAGCTGAACACCGCGGTGGGAATCAGTTGGTAATCCACCTTGCGGAATTCCTCCGGGCGGAACAGGCGCCGGGCCACCGCCATGCCTTCGGCAAGGGCCACCGGAGTCAGCTGCACCCGGCCGATCACGTCGCCGATGGCGAGAATGGACGGCTCAGTGCTGACATAGCTGTCATCGACCTTGATGAAGCCGCGCTGATCCAGCTCGACGGCGGTATGTTCCAGGCCGAGGTTGTCCAGCATCGGCCGCCGGCCGGTGGCGTAGAACACGCAGTCGGTCGGCAACTGGCGGCCATCCTGCAGGGTGGCCAGCAGGCTGCCGTCGGCCTGTTGCTCGATGCGCTCGATGTCGCTGTGGAACTGCAGGTCCAGGCCCTTGCGGGTCAGCTCATCCTTGAGGTGCTGGCGCACGGCCCCGTCGAAGCCGCGCAGGAACAGCTCGCCGCGATAGAGCAGCGAAGTCTGTGCGCCCAGGCCGTGGAAGATCGAGGCGAACTCGACGGCAATGTAGCCACCGCCGACGACCAGCACACGCTTGGGCAGCTGCTTGAGGTGGAAGGCCTCGTTGGAGGTGATCGCCAGTTCCTTGCCCGGGATGTCCGGCACCTGCGGCCAGCCGCCGGTGGCGATGAGGATCTTCGCGGCGCTGTAGCGCTGGCCATCGACCTCGACGCTGTGCGGGTCGAGCAGGCGCGCATGGCCTTCGAGCAGATGGACGCCGCTGTTGACCAGCAGGTTGCGGTAGATGCCGTTGAGGCGCTGGATCTCGCGGTTCTTGTTGGCGATCAGGGTGGGCCAGTCGAAGCTGGGCTGCTGGCTGCTCCAGCCATAGCCCTGCGCCTGGGCGAAGCCTTCGGCGAAGTGCGCGCCGTAGACCAGCAGCTTCTTCGGTACGCAACCGACGTTGACGCAGGTGCCGCCCAGGTAGCGGCTCTCGGCCACGGCCACCTTGGCGCCGTAGCCGGCGGCGAAACGGGCGGCGCGGACACCGCCGGAGCCGGCGCCGATAACGAAGAGGTCGAAGTCGTAAGGCATGGGTTGTGCTCTCCTCAGCAGGCTGCCAGCATAACCCAATCGCCCCTGCCGCTTGCGCGCAAAAGCGCCCCACGGGAGTGTTCAGATGCGTCCCTGCCTGACTCATATCGCCCTGCACGTACCGGATCTGGAGGCCTGCATGGCCTTCTACCGGGACTTCTGCGGCATGCGGGTGATCCACGAACGAGCCGGCAAGGGCTCGAAGATCGTCTGGATGGCGGAACCGGGCAAGGAGCACCAGTTCATCTTCGTCATCATGCCCGGCGGGCAGGCGCGGCAGCTGGCCGATGACGACTACAGCCACTTCGGCTTCGCCGTGGCCAGCCGCGAGGCGGTCGATTCCATTGCCGCACGTGCCGCCGAGGCGGGCTGCCTGATCTGGGCACCGCGCGACGAGCCCTACCCGGTCGGCTACTACTGCGGCCTGCGTGACCCGGCCGGCAACTATGTCGAGTTCAGCTACGGCCAGCCGCTCGGACCGGGCTCGCAGGACATGCCGATCCCCTGAAACAGCAAAGCCACCCGCAGGTGGCTTTGTCGTGCGGCGCCTGGATCAGTAGGCGCGGCCGGTCTTGTACAGGTTCTCGAAGCAGTAGTTGGTGGCGTCGATGTAACCTTCCGCACCACCGCAATCGAAACGCTTGCCCTTGAACTTGTAGGCGATCACGCAGCCGTCCTGGGCCTGTTTCATCAGCGCGTCGGTGATCTGGATCTCGCCGCCCTTGCCCGGCTCGGTCTTCTCGATCAGGTCGAAGATGTCCGGGGTGAGGATGTAGCGGCCGATGATCGCCAGGTTCGACGGGGCGTCTTCCGGCTTGGGCTTCTCGACCATGGCGTTCACCCGGTAGATGTCGTCGCGAATCATCTCACCGGCGATCACGCCGTACTTGGAGGTTTCCTCCGGCGGCACTTCCTGGATGGCCACGATGGAGCAGCGGAACTGGTTGTACAGCTTGACCATCTGCTGCAGCACGCCGTCGCCTTCGAGGTTGAAGCACAGGTCGTCGGCCAGAACCACGGCGAACGGCTCGTCACCGATCAGCGGGCGACCACAGAGGATGGCGTGGCCCAGACCCTTCATCTCCACCTGACGGGTGTAGGAGAAGGAACATTCGTCGATCAAGCGACGGATACCAACCAGGTACTTTTCCTTGTCGGTGCCCTGGATCTGATGCTCCAGTTCGTAGCTGATGTCGAAATGGTCTTCCAGGGCGCGCTTGCCGCGACCGGTGACCATGGCGATCTCGGTCAGCCCGGCCTCCAGCGCTTCCTCGACGCCGTACTGGATCAGCGGCTTGTTGACCACCGGCAGCATCTCTTTGGGCATGGCCTTGGTGGCGGGCAGGAAACGAGTGCCATAACCGGCAGCCGGGAATAGACATTTCTTGATCATGGGAATCCTAGGCATTGCAGCGAATAAACTGCCGCGCAGTCTAATCAGGCGGCGCTGGCCTTACAATGACCCAGCGCAGGGCGCCCGACGCCTCGGTAGATAAAGCCCAGGGCCGCCAGTTCCTGGGCGTTGTAGATATTGCGTCCGTCGAACAGCACCGGCATGCGCATGCTGCCACGGATACGCTGGAAGTCCGGCTGGCGGAACTGCTTCCACTCGGTGACCAGCACCAGGGCATCGGCCCCTTCGGCGGCGGCATAGGGTGACTCGCCAAGCTGCAGCTGGCCGCTGCCGAGCGCCTCAGGATAACGCGCCGCGACCCCGGCGCAGGCCACCGGATCGCAGCCCTGCACCCGCACCCCGGCCGCCAGCAAGGCATCCAGCAGTACCAGGCTGGGCGCCTCGCGCAGGTCGTCGGTGCCCGGTTTGAACGCCAGCCCCCACAAGGCCACCACCCGCCCCTGCAGGTAACCGGCGAAATGTTCGCGCAGCGCCTGGAACAGCAGGGTCTTCTGCAGGGCATTGCGCGCCTCGACCGCGCGCAGGATGCCCGGTTCGAAACCTTCCAGCTCGGCACTGCGGATCAGTGCCCGCACATCCTTGGGAAAGCATGAACCACCGTAGCCGCAGCCGGCATAGATGAAGTGAGTGCCGATGCGCTTGTCGCTGCCGATACCGCGGCGCACATCCTCGATGTCCACCTCCAGGCGCGCGCACAACCCGGCCATTTCGTTCATGAAGGAAATCTTGGTGGCGAGGAAGGCGTTGGCGGCGTACTTGCTGAACTCGGCGGCGCGCACGCCCATGTCCAGGACCCGCTCGTGGTTGCGCAGGAACGGGGCGTACAGGCGCCGTAGCAATTGCGCGGTTTCTGCTTCGGCACAACCCAGCAGCACACGATCGGGGCGCATGAAGTCCTCGACCGCCGAACCCTCCTTGAGGAATTCGGGGTTACTGGCTACCCGCACGCTGATGTTGCGCCCACGCGCGGCGAGCGCCTTGTCGATGCGCTGGCGCACCCGCTCGGCCGTGCCGACCGGCACCGTGGACTTGTTCACCACGACGCAGGAATGCTGCAGCCTGGCCCCCAGCTCGTCGGCTACCGCCAGGACATGCGACAGGTCGGCCGAGCCATCCTCGCCGGAGGGCGTGCCCACGGCGATGAAGATCACTTCCGCGTGCCGGACGCCCTCCTCCAGCTGCGCGCTAAAGCTCAGCTGACCACTGCCCAGATGCGCCCTGAGCATGGCCTCCAGCCCCGGCTCGTAGATCGGTGCTTCGCCGGCGGTCAGCCGGGCGAGCCGCAGCGGGTCACGCTCGACACACACGACGCGGTTACCCATCTCGGCAAAACAGCACGCCGTCACCAGCCCCACATATCCCGCCCCGATCACGCAAAGTCGCATCGCCATATCCTCGTCCATTTGCAGCGATTGCAGCGAATGCTAATGGCAAGGCGATGACTGCAGAGCGTCGGTTTGGTGACAAGGTGCGGCGCTTGGCAAAAACAGGTTCTCGCGGGCAACAAAAAACCCGGCCTAGGCCGGGTTTCTTGTGTCGCCTAAACCAATTACTTGGCTTGGGCTTCTACTTCAGCTTCTACGCGACGGTTAACGGCGCGGCCAGCTTCGCTAGCGTTGTCGGCAACCGGGCGGGATTCGCCGTAACCAACCGAGTTGACGCGCTCGGCGCCAACGCTGTACTGGTTGACCAGTACATCACGAACGGCGTTGGCACGACGCTCGGACAGCTTCTGGTTGTAAGCGTCGGTACCCACGGAGTCGGTGTGACCTTCAACGGTGGTGGCGGTTTGCGGGTACTGGTTCATGAAGTCAGCCAGGTTCTTGATGTCACCGTAGCTTTCTTCTTTGACCTGGGCCTTGTCGAAGTCGAACTTCACGTCCAGCTCAACGCGAACCACTTCGGCAACAGCCGGGCAGCCATCGGCATCAACGGTGGTGTTGGCCGGGGTGTCCGGGCACTTGTCGACGTTGTCGCACACGCCATCGTTGTCGCTGTCGCTGCAGACTTCGGCAACCGGCTCGGCAGCCGGGGCCGGCTTGGAGCCGCCGCCGAAGTTCAGGCCGATACCAACGCTCGGGGCCCACTCGGTGTCGCCCTGGTCGATGTTGTACTGAGCTTCAACGCCAGCACGGGCGTAGAAGTTCTCGGTGAAGTACAGCTTGGCACCGCCGCCCAGGTTGGCGAAGGTGGAGCCGTTACGACCGCCATTGCCGTTCTGACCGATGCTCTGGTCGGAGAAGCCAGCGGATACGTACGGACGCAGGGTGTCGCCCGGAGCGTTGAAGTGGTACAGGGCATCCAGGGCAGTGTTGGAGCCCTTGATGTTGCGACCGTCGTCGCCGCGAGCGTTGTGTACTTCGTCGTAGCCCAGACGCAGTTCAACAGCGTCGGTCAGGAAGTAACCAACGGAGGCACCGAACAGGTTGCCGTTGTTGTCGAAGTCGCGAGCGCTATCGAAGAACTCTTTCTTGGCAAAGCCTTCGACTTCAACAGCGCCTTGGCCTTGAGCCAGTGCATTCAGCGAAGAAGCAGCGATCAGCGAGCCGATGACTGCGCCCAAGGTGTTTTTCAGTTTCATCCGTAAATCCCCATCATTTTATGACTGTGAGTTGCCCCTACGGTCATGCGGAACAACTTGGCGGCAAGTCTACCAGAAGTAGTTGTCGCGCCGCTTCAGATAATTTGCGGCGCTTCAAGTTTCGACCACGCCGGAAAATTTCTCGCGAAGCCGGTCGAGTGCACGTTTGTAGCGCATCTTGGTGGCGCTAAGTCCCATGTGCATGATGTCGGCAATTTCCTGGAACTCCAGCTCTGCGACAAAACGTAGCACCAGAATTTCCCGATCAATGGGGTTGACATGCACCAGCCAGCGATCAAGTCCGCCACGCTCCTCGGTCTTCGGCGCCTTTTCTTCGGACGCTTCTTCCAGCGGGTCGAGGCTTAGCGCATCCAGCAGGCGGCGCTTGCGACGCTCCTTGCGATACTGGGTAATGCACTCGTTATAGGTGATGCTGTATAGCCATGTCTTGAACTTGGATTTGCCTTCGAAGTTCTTCAGGCCATATAAGACCTTGAGCATGACCTCCTGGCATACATCGTCGGCATCGCGTTCATTGCCCAAATAGCGGGCGCAGACATTGAACAGCGTGCGCTGGTAGCGGCGCATGAGTTCTTCGTAGGCGCGGGTAACATGAAACAGTTCGACATGCGCACGCTGCACAAGCTCTTCGTCCGAGAGCTCACGCGGGTCATAACGCATGGATAACGATTGGCCTGTGTTCAAAACGGGTTGTGCCGACAAAGAGGTCAGATGGCAGCCAGCCCCAATCACGGGTACTGGCCGCATACATTAGCAGGGATTGGCAGATCAGCGACTGCTGACGTGCTGCTCGAGCAGGGTACGGTTGGCCAGCGAGACCAGATCCCCTTCTGCAGTCAGGAGGACGGTCTTCACCGTGCCGATCTCCTCGATCTGCCCTTCGACATCGCCAACCCTGACTTGTTGCCCAACCTCGTAGAGTTCGCGCACATAGATGCCGGCCAGAATCTGCCCGGCGATCTCGCGGCTGCCCAGCCCCAGGGCCAGCGCAATGGCCAGACCAACGGAAATCAGCACGATGGCGATCACGTTGTTGAGCAGGTCGGTCTTCACTTCCAGCTGACCGATGGCCACCGAGATGCTGATGATGATCACCAGGCCCTGGGCGATCCGCCCCAGACCGGCGGCGTAATCCAGGCCGACGCCTTCGGCGGCGCCGCGCACGATGCCGCTGAGCAGCTGGGCCAGCAATACGCCGGCCAGCATGATGGCGGCGGCGCCAAGGACCTTGGGCAGGTACAGGGCGAGGACATCGAGCGTGGCCGAAACCCGGTCAAGGCCGAGCGATTCGGCGGCCGAAACCAGGAAGATCAGCAGGACGAACCAGTAGACGATCTTGCCGATCAGGGTCGAAACCGGCACCTGAATGCCCACGCGGGACAGCATCTTGGTCAGCCCGGTACCCGACATCAGCCGGTCCAGCCCGACCTTGGCCAGCAACTTGGACAGCAGGGTGTCGAGCAGCTTGGCCACGACGAAACCGAGCAGCACCACCACCAGCGCCCCGAAGAGCCGGGGAATGAAGCCGGCGATGGGGGCCCATACCGAGCTCATGGCGGTGACGAGACTTTGAGTCCAGGGATCGAGTTCCATATTCAATCAGCCTTGTGTGCGGAGCGCGGGGATGGGGTGCGGGAAACCGGGGCCACATGGGCCGAACCATTGTTCAGCGCAATCATCAGGGCTTCGATGCAATGGCCCATCAGGCTGAACAAGTCGCCGACGCCAACCTGGCGGTTGGCCGTTTTCAGGACGCGGCCCAGCGTGGCGTCGTCGTCATGACTACTGGCGTTTGACTTGAGCAGATCACGCAATGATTCTTCGAACGGATCGTGCATGCGCACCTCACGTGGATATGTTGCCTAGACGCCACCCTGTCAGGTGGGGTCACATCTAGAGCCAGCGCAACCGTCGGAACAGCCACCACTGGAAGGTGACGACAGCCCCGATCGACACGCAGGCGATGAAAAAACCATAACTGCTGTCCGCACCGGGGATACCGCCGACATTGATGCCGAGCAGGCCGGTGATGCAGCTTATCGGCAGGAAGAAGCCGGTGATGATACCGAGCCAGTACATGGTGCGCCCCATGCGTTCGTTCAGGCGCCGGTGCTCGGACTCCAGTACCAGCCCTACCCGTTCGCGCAGCAGTTCCAACTCTTCCAGATAACGGGTCAGACGGTTGTGCAGCTCGTTCCAATAGCTGGCATCGTCGACGACGAACCAGGCGAAGCCGTTGCGCACCAGTTGCGCATAGATGTCGCGCTGTGGCGCGAGAAAACGCCGCAAGCCTGCCGCGCGCCGACGGATCTGCAGCATCATGCCGTGATCCGGCATATAGCGTTCGTCGCCATCCAGGTGTTCCTCCTGCTCGTCGAGCAACTCGGACAGCTGGCTGACCAGGGTGTCGACGCGATCGGTCAGGTTCTCGGCGAGAAACAGGATCAGCTCGGCCGAACTCTTCGGCCCCCTGCCCTTGGCCAGCTGCGCGATCAGTTCCTCGGTCGCCCGCAGCGGACGCAGGCGCAAGGAGATGACCCGCCGGGCATTGGCGAAGATGCGTACGGAAACCATGTCCTCCGGCTCCGCACCGGGATTCAGATTGACCCCGCGCAGGAACAGCAACAGTTCATCGGCCGGCAACGCCAGCACCCGGGGCCGGGTGTTCTCCTCCAGCAGCAGGTTGCAGCTGAACTCATCCAGCCCGCTCTGCGTGCGCAACCAGGCCTGCGCCTGCAGGTGGCTGCGATCCCAGTGCAGCCACAGGCTTTCCTCGGCCTTGAGCTGCAAGTCATCCAGCGCCGCACGGGCTATGCTGCGCGCGCCACCCTGGCCATCGAGAACGAAGGCGTGCACCAGCCCCCAGTGCAGGTTTTCCTGTTCAAGCATGCCGCATCACCTTACCTGGCAATCACGAAGCCCGGAGCGACCGGGCCCAAGCCTGTTACTCGGGCATCTTCAGGGCTTGCGGGGAGACGATGATGCCGTTGTTGTCGGCGTACACGAACTCGCCCGGGCGGAAGGTCACGCCGGCGAAGGTGACGACCACGTCGAGGTCACCGATGCCGCGCTTGTCGGTCTTCATCGGGTGGCTGGCCAGGGCCTGCACGCCCAGGTCGGTCTGCGCCAGGACGTCGACATCGCGCACGCAACCGTAGATGACCATGCCTTCCCAGCCGTTCTTCGCGGCTTTCTCGGCGATCATGTCACCCAGCAGGGCACGGCGCAGCGAGCCGCCGCCGTCGACCACCAGAACCTTGCCCTTGCCGGGCAGGTCGGCCTGGGACTTGACCAGCGAGTTGTCCTCGAAGCATTTCACCGTGACGATCTCGCCACCGAAGGAGTCGCGCCCGCCGAAGTTGGCGAACATCGGCTCGACCACCTGTACCAGTTCCGGGTAGGCGTCGCACAGATCGGGAGTGATGTATTGCATGGGAAAAACTCCTGTAGGTGAAAATGCGTCAAACATCGATGCCGATTCGATCGCCATCGTAAGCCAGGGCCAAACGGCTCAGCGCGGCACAACTGGCATTCAGCGGCTGTCCGCCGAGCAGGTCGAACCGACCCCGTGGCGCGCGCAGCGCAGCACCGTACCGGCCAGCGTAGCGTTGTGCAAGGGCGCACCCTGGTGCGGACAGCGGTTCTCCAGCAGCACCGGCTGGCATCAGCCTGCAAAGCACCGGCATGGCCCGGATGCCCCATATTAGCCGCAAGCCTGAGCGCTTGAAACGTCAGGCGGGCTGCAGATGCGGCGGCAGCTGCGCCTCGCGCAGCCAGTGCTCGACCAGCGGCCAGACTTCGGCCTGCGCCGGCTTGCTGACGAGCATCTCGACATGGCCATAGTCGCTGCTGAACCCCTGCTTCTTCGACAGCTCGAGGAACGCGCGCGGCGCCGAGGCGAACTGCTCGTGAAGCTTGCGACAGGACCAGGTCGGATCCTGCATGTCACCGGCGGCGCTCACCGCCAGCACTGGCGTGCGCACCTCGGCCATGCCCGCCCACCAGTCACGCTGCTTGTCGCCGAAACGGCCGAACAGGCGGTGCCAGCGCAGGCTTTCGCGCACCAGGCCGATGGGCTCATCCTCCGGCCCGCGCTTCAGGCGTGCACCGGAAACATGCCGGAAGCCCTTGAGCAGCAGGCGGCTGCCCCATTCCACCGGCGGTACCTTGAGCGGCCAGTAGATGCGGCTGATCTGGCTGCCGAACAGGGCCGCCGAGGCCACCTCCTCCTCGCCCAGGTAATGCCCACCCAGCGCCGCGGCCAGGGTAATGCCACCCAGCGAATGCCCCACCCAGTGCGGCGCCTGGCCGCTCTGTTCGCGGACGAAGGCGGCAATGGCCGGCAGGTCGTAGCGCGCATAGTCGGCCACGGTGTTGTGGCTGTAGCCGTGGTTGCGCGGCGACAGGCCGTGGCCACGCATTTCGGCGATCCATACGTCGAATCCGGCCCGGGCCAGATGCGGGCCCAGGCCTATACCGCGCGGCGAATACCAGAAGCGCCGGTTGGAAAAACTGCCGTGCAGCAGGATCACCGACACGCCGCGATTTCCCCCGACAGCCAGGCCGAGACGGGTCAGCGCCAGTTCGACGGAGAAATCCGGGCTGTTGCCGGGCTTCAGGCGATACACATCCTCGCTCAGATCGCCGCGTAATTCGGCGCTGATCAGTGCAACGGGAAATAACTCGCTACTGCTTTGCATTCTGCGTCTTGTACAAAAAATTGCCGGGAGCGATTTCTGACCTCGCCCCTGGGCGACGGCCCCAAGGCTAGCCGCCAGGGATGACGGGCCACAAAAAAGGGCGGGATTGCGCCCGCCCTTCCTTGAAACGGCTGATCAAATCAAGCTTGCTGGCCTTCGGCGAGGAAGAACCAGGTGTCGAGCACCGAGTCCGGGTTCAGCGACACGCTTTCGATGCCCTGCTCCATCAGCCAGCGCGCCAGATCCGGATGATCCGAGGGGCCCTGGCCGCAAATGCCGATGTACTTGCCGGCCTTGTTGCACGCGGCAATGGCATTGCCCAGCAGCTTCTTCACCGCCGGATTGCGCTCGTCGAACAGGTGGGCAACGATGCCGGAGTCGCGATCCAGGCCCAAGGTCAGCTGGGTCAGGTCGTTGGAGCCGATGGAGAAGCCGTCGAAGAACTCGAGGAATTCCTCGGCCAGGATGGCGTTGGATGGCAGCTCGCACATCATGATGACCTTCAGGCCATTCTGCCCACGGGCCAGGCCATTGGCGGCCAGCAGGTCGACCACCTGGCTGGCTTCGCCGAGGGTGCGCACGAATGGCACCATGATCTCGACGTTGGTCAGGCCCATCTCGTTGCGCACTTTCTTCAGCGCGCGGCACTCCAGCTCGAAGCAGTCGCGGAACGACTCGCTGATGTAGCGCGAGGCGCCACGGAAGCCGAGCATCGGGTTCTCTTCTTCCGGCTCGTAGAGCTTGCCGCCGATCAGGTTGGCGTATTCGTTGGACTTGAAGTCCGACAGACGCACGATGACCTTTTTCGGCCAGAACGCTGCGGCCAGGGTGCTGATACCTTCGACCAGCTTCTCGACGTAGAAGCCGACCGGATCGTTGTAGCCGGCGATACGCTTCTCGACGCTGTCCTTGATCTCCGCCGGCAGGCTGGCGAAGTTCAGCAGGGCTTTCGGGTGCACGCCGATCATACGATTGATGATGAATTCCAGGCGGGCCAGGCCTACGCCTTCGTTCGGCAGCTGGGCGAAGTCGAAGGCGCGGTCCGGGTTGCCGACGTTCATCATGATCTTGAACGGCAGATCGGGCATGGCATCCACGGAGTTCTTGCGGATATCGAAGCCCAGTTCGCCTTCGAAGATGAAGCCGGTGTCGCCTTCGGCACAGGACACGGTGACGCCCATGCCATCCTGCAGCACCTGGGTGGCGTTACCGCAACCGACCACGGCCGGGATGCCCAGTTCACGGGCGATGATCGCCGCGTGGCAGGTGCGCCCGCCGCGGTTGGTGACGATGGCGCTGGCGCGTTTCATCACCGGCTCCCAGTCCGGGTCGGTCATGTCGGAAACCAGCACGTCGCCCGGCTGGACCTTGTCCATCTCGGACACGTCGTGGATCACCCTGACCTTGCCGGCGCCGATCTTCTGGCCGATGGCGCGGCCTTCGACCAGCACGGTGCCCTTCTCTTTCAGCAGGTAGCGCTCCATGACGTTGGCGCTGCTGCGGCTCTTCACGGTCTCGGGACGGGCCTGGACGATGTACAGCTGCTGGTCGTCGCCGTCTTTGGCCCACTCGATGTCCATCGGCCGGCCGTAGTGTTTCTCGATGATCAGCGCCTGCTTGGCCAGCTCGGTGACTTCGGCATCGCTGAGGGCGAAACGGGCGCGCTCGGCACGGTCGACCTCGACGGTTTTCACCGACTTGCCGGCCTTGGCTTCCTCGCCGTAGATCATCTTGATCGCCTTGCTGCCCAGGTTGCGACGCAGGATCGCCGGGCGGCCGGCTTCCAGGGTCGGCTTGTGCACGTAGAATTCGTCCGGGTTCACCGCGCCCTGCACCACGGTCTCGCCGAGGCCGTAGGCGCCGGTGATGAACACCACGTCGCGGAAGCCGGATTCGGTATCCAGGGTGAACATCACACCGGCGGTGCCGGTTTCCGAACGAACCATGCGCTGCACGCCGGCGGACAGGGCGACAAGCTTGTGGTCGAAGCCCTGGTGCACGCGGTAGGCGATGGCGCGGTCGTTGAACAGCGAGGCGAAGACTTCCTTGGCCGCGCGGATCACGTTGTCCACGCCGCGGATGTTGAGGAAGGTCTCCTGCTGGCCGGCAAACGAGGCGTCCGGCAGGTCTTCGGCGGTGGCCGAGGAACGCACGGCAACGGCCATGTTGGCGTTGTCGCCGGCCATGGCGGCGAAGGCGCTGCGGATCTCGCTGTCGAGGCGCTCGGGGAACTGGGCGTCCATCACCCACTGGCGGATCTGCGCACCAGTCTTGGCCAGGGCGTTGACGTCGTCCACGTCCAGGGCGTCGAGGGCGGCATGGATGCGGTCGTTGAGGCCGCTTTGTTCGAGGAAGTCACGGTAGGCCTGGGCCGTGGTGGCAAAGCCGCCCGGCACCGAGACACCAGCACCGGCCAGGTTGCTGATCATTTCGCCCAGGGATGCGTTTTTGCCCCCTACATGCTCCACATCGTGGACGCCGAGCTTATCGAGGGAAACTACGTACTCTACCAAGGTGAACTCTCCACTGTGCTTGGCCCAGCCGCGCAGCAACGCTGCATCCTGGCTTTGCCTCAAGGAAATAAGTCACAATGCCGGCCAGTACGGGCCCGACAGAGGGGGCCTATCATAGCCAAGAATCGTTCCTGACTTAAGGCCTTTGGCGCAAATGAAACGAACCGCTTTCTTCATCTCCGATGGCACCGGCATTACCGCCGAAACCCTGGGCCAGAGCTTGTTGGCCCAGTTCGAAACCATCAGCTTCACCAAGCTCACGCGTCCCTATATCGACAGCGTGGACAAGGCGCGCGCCATGGTACAGCAAATCAATAATGCTGCCGAGAAGGACGGTGCCCGGCCGATCATCTTCGATACCGTGGTCAACCAGGAAATTCGCGAGATCCTGGCCGAGTCACAGGGCTTCATGATCGACATCTTCTCCACCTTCCTCGCCCCGCTGGAGCAGGAGCTGACCTCCCACTCCTCCTACTCGGTCGGCAAATCGCACTCCATCGCCAGCAACAGCAACTACATGGAGCGCATCGAGGCGGTCAACTTCGCCCTCGACAACGACGACGGCGCGCGCACCCACTACTACGACAAGGCCGACCTGATCCTGGTCGGCGTCTCGCGCTGCGGCAAGACCCCGACCTGCCTGTACATGGCCATGCAGTTCGGCATCCGCGCGGCCAACTACCCGCTGACCGAAGAAGACATGGAGCGCCTGCAACTACCGGCCGCCCTCAAGCCCTACAAGCACAAGCTGTTCGGCCTGACCATCGACCCGGACCGGCTCACCGCCATCCGCCACGAGCGCAAGCCCAACAGCCGCTACGCCAGCTTCGCCCAGTGCGAGTTCGAGGTGCGCGAGGTGGAAAACCTGTTCCGCCGCGAGAACATCCCCTACATCAACTCCACGCATTTCTCGGTGGAGGAAATCTCCGCCAAGATCCTGGTGGAAAAAGGTGTCGAGCGGCGTCTCAAATAACCGGATCACAGCTCGAAGAAGCCCGCCTTGGCGGGCTTTTTCATGTCCGACTAGAACGCATCCCCCGGCACCCGCACCCAGCCTTCCATCAGGATCCGCGCACTGCGGCTCATGATGGCCTTGGTCACCGTCCATTCGCCGTCGACCCGCTTGGCTTCGGCGCCGACCCGCAGGGTGCCGGACGGATGACCGAAACGTACCGCCTCGCGCTCGCCGCCACCGGCCGCCAGGTTGACCAACGTGCCGGGCACCGCCGCCGCCGTGCCGATGGCCACCGCGCAGGTGCCCATCATGGCGTGGTGCAGCTTGCCCATGGACAGCGCGCGGACCAGCAGGTCGACCTCGCCGGCCTCGACCACCTTGCCACTGGAAGCCTTGTAGGACTTGGCCGGCGAGACGAAGGCGATCTTCGGCGTATGCTGGCGGGTCAGCGCCTCTTCGGCCGTTTTGATCAGCCCCATGCGCAGGGCTCCGGCCACGCGGATCTGCTCGAAACGCGCGAGCTGCTGCGGGTCGCCGTTGATCGCTTCGCGCAGCTCGGTGCCCTGGTAACCGATGTCCTCGGCATTGACGAACACGGTGGGGATGCCGGCGCTGATCATGGTCGCCTTGAAGGTGCCGACACCCGGCACTTCCAGGTCATCGACCAGGTTGCCGGTGGGAAACATCGAGCCGCCCTCCTCGCCATCATCGGATGGATCGAGGAACTCCAGCACGATCTCCGCCGCCGGGAAGGTCACCCCGTCCAGTTCGAAATCGCCGGTTTCCTGCACCAGGCCACCCGTCACCGGCACGTGGGCGATGATGGTTTTCTGGATATTGGCCTGCCAGATGCGCACCACGCAGGTACCGTTCTGCGGAATGCGCGCGGGGTCGACCAGCCCGGCATGAATGGCGAAGGCGCCGGCCGCAGTGGACAGATTGCCGCAGTTGCCGCTCCAGTCGACGAAGGCCTTGTCGATGGAGACCTGGCCGTAGAGGTAGTCGACATCGTGGCCCGGCTGGCTGCTTTTCGACAGGATCACGCACTTGGAGGTCGACGAGGTGGCGCCGCCCATGCCGTCGATATGCGCGCTGTACGGATCGGGACTGCCGATCACCCGCATGAACAGCTTGTCGCGGGCCTCGCCCGGCACCTGGCAGCTTTGCGGCAGGTCTTCGAGACGGAAGAACACGCCCTTGCTGGTACCGCCACGCAGGTAGGTGGCGGGAATCTTGATCTGGGCTGCATGAGCCATAAAGCACTCTCCTGAAAGAAAACCGGGGCGTTGCCGCCCCGGTGATGCATCAGCCCTTGGACGACTCGAGGAAGTCCTGGGCAAAGCGCTGCAGCACGCCGCCGGCCTTGTACACGCCCACTTCGGCGGCGGTATCCAGACGGCAGGTCACCGGCACCTCGAGCACTTCACCGTTGCGGCGATTGACCACCAGGGTCAGGTCGCAGCGCGGCGACACGTCACCCTGGATGTCGTAGGTCTCGGTGCCGTCGAGGCCGAGGGTCAGGCGGGTGGTACCCGGCTTGAACTCCACCGGCAGCACGCCCATGCCGACCAGGTTGGTGCGGTGGATGCGTTCGAAACCTTCGGCCACGATCACCTCCACACCGGCCAGGCGCACGCCCTTGGCCGCCCAGTCGCGGGACGAGCCCTGGCCGTAGTCGGCACCGGCAACGATGATCAGGTTCTGCTTGCGGTTCATGTAGGTTTCGATTGCTTCCCACATGCGCATCACCTTGCCTTCCGGCTCGACGCGCGCCAGCGAACCCTTCTTCACCGCACCGTCGACCACGGCCATCTCGTTGACCAGCTGCGGGTTGGCGAAAGTGGCGCGCTGCGCGGTCAGGTGGTCGCCGCGGTGGGTGGCGTAGGAGTTGAAGTCCTCTTCCGGCAGGCCCATCTTGTGCAGGTACTCACCGGCGGCCGAGTCCAGCAGGATGGCGTTGGACGGCGACAGGTGGTCGGTGGTGATGTTGTCCGGCAGGATCGCCAGCGGCAGCATGCCCTTGAGCGTGCGCTCGCCGGCCAGGGCGCCTTCCCAGTATGGCGGGCGGCGGATGTAGGTGGACATCGGGCGCCAGTCGTACAGCGGGCTCTCGGCCTCCTGAATGGTGCCCAGATCGAACATCGGGATGTAGACCTGCTTGAACTGCTCCGGCTTGACCGAGGCGGCGACGATCGCGTCGATTTCCTCGTCGCTCGGCCACAGGTCCTTCAGGGTGATCGGCTTGCCGTTCGCATCAAGGCCCAGCACGTCCTGCTCGATGTCGAAGCGCACGGTACCGGCGATGGCGTAGGCCACCACCAGCGGCGGCGAGGCCAGGAAGGCCTGCTTGGCATAGGGATGGATGCGCCCGTCGAAGTTGCGGTTACCGGACAGTACGGCAGTGGCGTACAGGTCGCGGTCGATGATTTCCTGCTGGATCACCGGATCCAAGGCACCGGACATGCCGTTGCAGGTGGTGCAGGCATAGCCGACGATGCCGAAGCCGAGCTTTTCCAGCTCCGGCAGCAGACCGGCTTCTTCCAGGTACAGCTTGGCGACCTTGGAGCCCGGGGCGAAGGAGGTCTTGACCCATGGCTTGCGCACCAGGCCCAACTCGTTGGCCTTCTTCGCCAGCAGACCGGCAGCCACCACGTTGCGCGGGTTGGAGGTGTTGGTGCAGCTGGTGATGGCGGCGATGATCACCGCGCCATCCGGCAGCAAACCTTCAGCCTCTTCCACCTTGCCGGCCGCCAGCTTGGCTTCGTCGGCGATGCCGCGCTCGTGCAGAGCCGAAGTCGGCAGGCGCTTGTGCGGGTTGGACGGGCCAGCCATGTTGCGCACGACGGTGGACAGGTCGAAGCTCAGTACGCGCTCGTACTCGGCACCGACCAGCGCATCGGCCCACAGGCCGGTGGTCTTGGCATAGTTCTCGACCAGCGCTACTTGCTCCGGCTCGCGACCGGTCAGCTTGAGGTAGTCGATGGTTTGCTGGTCGATGTAGAACATCGAAGCGGTGGCGCCGTATTCCGGGCACATGTTGGAGATGGTGGCGCGGTCGCCGATCGACAGGCTGTCCGCCCCCTCGCCGAAGAACTCGACATAGGCGCCGACCACGCGCTCCTTGCGCAGGAACTCGGTGATGGCCAGGACGATGTCGGTGGCGGTGATGCCGGGCTGGCGCTTGCCGGTTAGCTCGACACCGACGATGTCGGGCAGGCGCATCATCGACGGCAGGCCGAGCATCACGGTCTCGGCTTCCAGGCCGCCGACGCCGATGGCGATCACGCCCAGGGCATCGACGTGCGGGGTGTGCGAGTCGGTACCCACGCAGGTGTCGGGGAAGGCCACGCCACCGCGCGCCTGGATCACCGGACTCATCTTCTCCAGGTTGATCTGGTGCATGATGCCGTTGCCGGCCGGGATCACGTCGACGTTCTTGAACGCGGTCTTGGTCCACTCGATGAAGTGGAAGCGGTCCTCGTTGCGACGGTCTTCGATGGCGCGGTTCTTCGCAAAGGCATCCGGGTCGAAGCCAGGCGCTTCCACGGCCAGGGAGTGATCGACGATCAGCTGGGTCGGCACGACCGGGTTGACCTTGGACGGATCACCGCCCTTCTCGGCGATGGCATCACGCAGGCCGGCCAGGTCGACCAGCGCGGTCTGGCCGAGGATGTCGTGGCAGACCACGCGGGCCGGGTACCAGGGGAAGTCCAGGTCGCGCTTGCGCTCGATCAGCTGCTTGAGCGAATCGGTCAGCGCGGCCGGTTCGCAGCGGCGCACCAGTTGCTCGGCCAATACACGAGACGTGTACGGCAGCTTGGCGTAGGCGCCCGGAGCGATGGCATCGATCGCCTCGCGGGTGTCGAAGTAGTCCAGCGCAGTGCCAGGCAGCTGCTTGCGATATTGCGTGTTCAGTTGGCTGTTCATGATTATTTGCGCTCCTTGAGCGGCACGAAGGTCAGGTCTTCCGGGCCGACGTAGTTGGCGCTGGGGCGGATGATCTTGCCGTCGATGCGCTGCTCGATGACGTGGCTGGACCAGCCGGCGGTGCGGGCGATGACGAACAGCGGAGTGAACATGGCGGTGGGCACGCCCATCATGTGGTAGCTGACGGCACTGAACCAGTCGAGGTTGGGGAACATCTTCTTGATGTCCCACATGATGGTTTCCAGGCGCTCGGCGATATCGAACATCTTGGTGTTGGACTGCTCGGCGGAGAGCTGGCGGGCCACTTCCTTGATCACCTTGTTGCGCGGGTCAGCCACGGTGTAGACCGGGTGACCGAAGCCGATCACCACTTCCTTGCGCTCGACGCGGGCACGGATATCGGCCTCGGCCTCGTCCGGGTTGTCGTAGCGCTTCTGGATCTCGAAGGCCACCTCGTTGGCGCCGCCGTGTTTCGGGCCGCGCAGGGCGCCGATGGCGCCGGCGATGCAGCTGAACATGTCGGAGCCGGTGCCGGCGATCACCCGCGAGGTGAAGGTGGAGGCGTTGAACTCGTGCTCGGCGTACAGGTTGAGCGAGGTGTGCATGGCGCGCACCCAGGACTCGCGCGGCTTCTCGCCATGCAGCAGGTGGAGGAAGTGGCCGCCGATGGAGTCGTCGTCGGTCTCCACGTCGATGCGCTTGCCGTTGTGACTGAAGTGGTACCAGTACAGCAGCGCGGAGCCCAGCGAGGCCATCAGCTTGTCGGCGATATCGCGGGCGCCCGGATGATTGTGATCTTCTTTCTCCGGCGACACGCAGCCGAGCACGGACACCGCAGTGCGCATCACGTCCATCGGGTGGGCGGACGGCGGCAGTTGCTCCAGGGACGCCTTGAGCGCCGCCGGAATGCCGCGCAGGGCCTTGAGTTTGGCCTTGTAGGCGGTCAGCTCGGCGACGTTGGGCAGCTTGCCGTGCACCAGCAGGTGGGCGATTTCTTCGAATTCGCAGCGGTTGGCGAAGTCGAGCACGTCATAGCCACGGTAGTGCAGGTCGTTGCCGGTACGGCCGACAGTGCACAGCGCGGTGTTGCCGGCGGTGGTACCGCTCAGGGCCACGGACTTCTTCGGCTTGAAGCCGGTGGTGGTTTCTGGGGTCGCACTCATCGCGGGTCTCTCCTCATCTAATCCGGTTGATTCTTGTTGTGCGCAGGCCGCCCGCACGGAGGCCTGCTGCCGGTCACTTCTTGGCGGCAAACAGCGCGTCGAGGCTCTGCTCGAAGGCGTGGTAGTTGATGCGCTCGTACAGCTCCATGCGGGTCTGCATGGTGTCGATCACGTTCTTCTGGGTGCCGTCGCGGCGCACGGCCATGTAGACGTTCTCCGCCGCCTTGTTCATGGCGCGGAAGGCCGACAGCGGGTACAGCACCAGGGACACGTCGACTGCGGCCAGTTCCTCGGTGGTGTACAGCGGCGTGGCGCCGAACTCGGTGATGTTGGCCAGGATCGGCGCCTTCACCCGGTCGGCAAAGGTCTTGTACATCGCCAGTTCGGTGATCGCTTCCGGGAAGATCATGTCGGCGCCGGCCTCGATGCAGGCAGCCGCGCGGTCCAGCGCCGAGTTGAGGCCTTCCACGGCCAGGGCGTCGGTACGCGCCATGATCACGAAGCTGTCGTCGGTACGGGCATCCACCGCGGCCTTGATGCGGTCGACCATCTCCTGCTGGGAGACGATCTCTTTATTCGGGCGGTGGCCGCAGCGCTTGGCGCCGACCTGGTCTTCGATATGGATGGCGGCGGCGCCGAACTTGATCATCGACTTGACGGTGCGCGCCACGTTGAACGCCGAGGCGCCGAAGCCGGTGTCGACATCCACCAGCAGCGGCAGGTCGCAGACATCGGTGATGCGGCGCACGTCGGTGAGCACGTCATCCAGGCCGGTGATGCCCAGGTCCGGCAGGCCCAGGGAACCGGCGGCCACCCCGCCACCGGACAGGTAGATGGCCTTGAAGCCGGCGCGCTTGGCCAGCAGGGCGTGGTTGGCGTTGATCGCGCCGATCACTTGCAGGGGATGTTCGCTGGCGACCGCATCGCGAAAGCGCTGGCCGGGAGTGTTCGAACTCATGACTCACCTCGTGGGGTAGATGGGGTGGTGGTGGCGCCCTGCTCCCGGGTGGCGGAGTAGTGGCGTTCGATATTGCGTTTGGACGCGGCGATATGCCGGCGCATCAGCAGTTCGGCCAGCTCGCCGTCGCGCTCGGCGATGGCGTCGAGAATGCGGTGGTGTTCGGCGAACGCCTGGCGCGGACGCTTCGGCGTGGCGGAGAACTGCAGGCGATACATGCGCACCAGCTGGTACAGCTCGCCGCAGAGCATCTGACTGAGGGTCTTGTTGCCACTGCCCTGGATGATCCGGTAGTGGAAGTCGAAGTCGCCTTCCTGCTGGTAGTAGCCGACACCGGCCTGGAAGGCGGCATCGCGCTCGTGCAGGTCGAGCACCCGACGCAGCTCGTCGATCTCGGCCTGGGTCATGCGCTCGGCGGCCAGGCGGCAGGCCATGCCTTCCAGCGATTCGCGGATCTCATACAGCTCGATCAGCTCGGCATGGCTGAGCGAAACCACTCGCGCACCCACATGCGGCACCCGCACCAGCAAGCGCTGACCTTCCAGGCGATGGATCGCCTCGCGCAGCGGCCCGCGGCTGATGCCGTAGGTACGCGCCAGTTCGGGCTCGGAAATCTTGCTGCCCGGCGCAATTTCGCCCTGGACGATGGCGGCCTGGATGCGCCGGAACACATGCTCGGAAAGTGTCTCGGAGTCATCCGCAAAAGTGGCAGTCGTTTCTGAAGGCTCAAGCACGATTGTTGACATCCGCAAGTGGCGATGCGGGAAAAACTACGCCGCAGAGAGATATCTGTCAAACATAACCATGTGATTGTCGACAATCTGCACGTCACAGGAATTTGCCGAATTGCTCATTTCACCTGCACAAACGCCGCTAAGCGTCTGTCGCCACAGAAAAACCCCATGCTAGAATGCCGCCGGCATAGGCTGTGCGAGCGTTTCACCATGCCTGCTAGACTGCTTTGCCGACTGCCCGCCCAATGCCGCCGATCACCGGATCCGACGACGCGACCATCACAGGATTTATGAGACTCGAGCCCTTCGCCCTTCTTTTTTGCTGCGCCCTGCTCCCCGGCCTGAGTTTCGCCGCCGAAAAAACCGTTTATGGCCTCAATGAATACATCAGCCTTTCCGATCTCGATATGGAAGTGGCGGCCAAACTCGACACCGGCGCCAAGACCGCCTCGCTCAGCGCGCGCGATATCAAACGCTTCAAACGTGACGGCGAAACCTGGGTGCGCTTCTACCTAGCCATCGACGATGCTCACCAGCACCCCATCGAGCGCCCGCTGGCACGCATCAGCAAGATCAAACGCCGCGCCGGCGACTACGACCCCGAGGAAGGCAAGACCTACACGGCCCGACCGGTCATTGAGCTTAGCGTGTGCATGGGCAAGACTCTGCGCAGCATCGAAGTGAACCTGACCGACCGCAGTGCCTTCCAGTACCCGTTGTTGATTGGCTCCGAGGCGCTCAAACGCCTCGATGCCCTGGTTGATCCAAGCCTCAAATATGCTGCCGGCAAACCCGGCTGCTCCCTTACTACCGCTGCCGAGTAATTGCTCATGCGATCCTTGACCCTGCATCTGAAAGTCCTCATCACCCTCCTGGTGACGGTGGGCATTCTGGTTACGGCCTACCAGATCTTCATTCTCGGCATCCCGGTGACCGAGGATGAAACCGACGACCTGTGGAACATCGACGCCAAGGTCGAGTTCCAGGCCAGCGCCCGCGAGCCGGTCAAGGTTCAGATGTTCGTGCCGCCGCTGAACCAGGACTACGTCAGCCTGAACGAGAGCTTCATCTCGAATAACTACGGGGTGAGCATCAACCGCACCGACGGCAACCGCAAGGTGACCTGGTCGGCGCGCCGCGCCAACGGCAACCAGACCCTGTACTACCGCCTGGTGCTGACCAAGCGCTACAGCGGCGAGCAGCCGAAGGCCAAGGGCCCGATCTACCGCGACAGCATCGCCGTGGAAGGCGCCGAGAAGATTGCCGCCGAAGCCCTGCTGGCCCCGATTCGCCAGCACTCGGCCGACGTCGAGACCTTCATCAGCGAGACCATCAAACGGGTCAACAATGTCGGCGACGACAACGTCAAGCTGCTGATGGCCGGCGATGCCTCCACGCCGAACAAGGCGAAGATCATCGAGCTGCTGCTGTCCATCGCCCATGTGCCGATGGAGCGGGTACACACCATCCGCCTGGCCGCCGACATCCAGCAGAACCCGGAGCTGTGGCTGCGCAGCTTCAACGGCAAAGACTGGCTGTACTACAACCCGGACACCGGCGAGCAGGGCCTGCCGGCCGATCGCCTGGTCTGGTGGACCGGTGACGACCAGCTGGTGAGCATCGAGGGCGGCAAGAAGGCCCAGGTCAGCTTCACCCTGAACAACAGCGAAATGAACGCCATCCGCCTGGCCAAGCTGACCGACGAGAACACCGACGTCGACTTCCTCGAATACTCGCTGTACGGCCTGCCGCTGCAGACCCAGCAGACCTACCAGATCATGATCATGATCCCGATCGGCGTGCTGGTGATCCTGATCCTGCGCAACCTGGGCGGCCTGCAGACCCTCGGTACCTTCACCCCGGTGCTGATCGCCCTGGCCTTCCGCGAAACCCAGCTGGGCTTCGGCATCGTCCTGTTCACCATCATCACCGCGCTCGGCCTGTCGCTGCGCTCCTATCTGGAGCACCTCAAGCTGCAGATGCTGCCGCGCCTGTCGGTGGTACTGACCTTCGTCGTGGTGCTGATCGCCGTGATCAGCCTGTTCAGCCACAAGCTGGGCCTGGAACGCGGGCTGTCGGTGGCGCTGTTCCCGATGGTGATCCTGACCATGACCATCGAACGCCTGTCGATCACCTGGGAGGAACGCGGTGGCGGCCATGCCTTCAAGGTGGCGGTCGGCACCCTGTTTGCCGCGACTCTGGCGCACCTGCTGATGAGCATTCCGCAGCTGACCTACTTCATCTTCACCTTCCCGGCCGTGCTGTTGATCATGGTGGGCTTCATGCTGGCGATGGGTCGCTACCGCGGCTACCGCCTGACCGAGCTGTTCCGTTTCAAAGCCTTCTTGAAGGATTGAGCCATGATCGGTCTGTGGAAGACATGGAAAGCCCTGAGCGCCCGCGGCATCATGGGCATCAACCGACGCAATGCGGACTACGTGCTGAAGTACAACAAACGGCACCTGTACCCGATCGTCGACGACAAGATCATCACCAAGGAGCGCGCGATCCAGGCCGGCATTCATGTGCCGGAGATGTACGGGATCATCTCCACCGAGAAGGAAATCGAGAAGCTCGACGAGATCATCGGCGAGCACAACGACTTCGTCATCAAGCCGGCGCAGGGCGCCGGCGGTGACGGCATCCTGGTGATCGCCGACCGCTTCGAGGGGCGCTACAAGACGGTATCCGGCAAGATCATCAGTCACGAGGAAATCGAGCACCAGATTTCCAGCATCCTGACCGGCCTGTACTCCCTCGGCGGCCACCGCGACCGTGCGCTGATCGAGTACCGGGTCACCCCGGACCCGATCTTCAAGAGCATCAGCTACGAAGGCGTGCCGGACATCCGCATCATCGTACTGATGGGCTACCCGGTCATGGCCATGCTGCGCCTGCCCACCCGCCAGTCCAACGGCAAGGCCAACCTGCACCAGGGCGCCATCGGCGTGGGTGTCGACCTGGCCACCGGCCTGACCCTGCGCGGCACCTGGCTGAACAACAAGATCAGCAAGCACCCGGATACCACCAACGCGGTGGATGGCGTGCAGCTGCCCAACTGGGACGGCTTCATGAAGCTGGCCGCCGGTTGCTACGAGCTGTGCGGCCTGGGCTACATCGGCGTGGACATGGTGCTGGACCAGGGCAAGGGCCCGTTGATTCTCGAACTCAACGCCCGCCCCGGCCTGAACATCCAGATCGCCAACGATTGCGGCCTGACCCATCGCGCCCACGCGGTGGAAGCCCATATCGCCGAGCTGGAGAAGCAAGGCGTGAAGGAAAGCGCGGAAGAACGCGTGCGCTTCTCCCAGCAGCTGTTCGGCCACGTCAAACCGGCGGAAATCTGATTCGACGCGGCACCCGAAGCCCGGCTCCGGCCGGGCTTTTTCATGCCCGCGCTTCTAGGCCCGCGCACCCTGCGCGGTCTACAATCCTGTTCCGCGCTTGCCTGACCAATCCGCATGTCCATCTGTAGCGTCCACCCCCTACCCTACCAGGCCGACCCCGCCCACTACTTCGCCCGCGTGCGCCAGGCGCCCGGCGCGCTGCTACTGGATGCCGGTCGCCCCCAGGCCGAGCGCGGGCGTTTCGATCTGCTCAGCGCCTGGCCATTGCAGAGCTTCGAGCCGGCGCAAGCCGAGCCTGCCGGTGCATTCTTCCAGCGCCTGCGCCAGGGCCTGAACCGGCTCGGGCGTGCCGAGGCGCCGGCCGACTGCGAACTGCCGTTTACCGGCGGGCTGATCGGTTACCTGAGCTATGACTTCGGTCGCCGTTTCGAACAGTTGCCCAGCCACGCGCAGGATGACCTGCACCTGCCGGATGCACGTTTCGGCTTGTATGGCTGGGCCCTGATCAGCGACCACCAGCAGCAGACCAGCCAACTGATGTTCCACCCGCAACTGGGCGAGGACGAGCGGGCGCGCCTGCTCGAACTGTTCCGTCGCCCGGCGCCGGTAGCTGCGCCGGCCTTCAAGTTGCTGCAGCCGTTCCATGCGGACCTTCGGCAGGACCAGTACCGCCAGGCCATCGCGCGTATCCAGGCCTATATCCAGGCCGGCGACTGCTACCAGGTGAACTTCGCCCAGCGTTTCCAGGCGCCTTGCGCGGGCGATCCCTGGGCCGCCTACCAGGCCTTGCGTGCCGCCTGCCCGACGCCGTTTGCCGGCTTCCAGGCCCTGCCCGATGGCGGCGCGATTCTCAGCCTGTCGCCCGAGCGCTACCTGCAGGTCAGTCAGGGCCGGGTGGAAACCCGCCCGATCAAGGGCACCCGCCCGCGCGGCGCCACGCCCGCCGAGGACCAGGCCAATGCCGCCGAGCTGTTGGCCAGCGCCAAGGATCGCGCGGAGAACCTGATGATCGTCGACCTGCTGCGCAACGACCTGGGCCGCAGCTGCCGCACCGGCTCGGTGCGGGTGCCCGAGCTGTTCGCCCTGGAGAGCTACCCCAACGTGCATCACCTGGTCAGCGCGGTGACCGGCGAGCTGGCCGAGGGCCGCGACGCACTGGACCTGATCGCCGGCAGCTTTCCCGGCGGCTCGATCACCGGCGCCCCGAAGATCCGCGCCATGCAGATCATCGATGAGCTGGAGCCGACCCGCCGCGCGCTGTACTGCGGTTCCCTGCTCTACCTGGATGTACGCGGCGAGCTGGACAGCTCGATCGCCATTCGCAGCCTGCTGGTCAAGGATGGCCACATCAGCTGCTGGGGCGGCGGCGGCATCGTCGCCGACTCGGACTGGCAGGCCGAATACCAGGAATCCATCACCAAGGTGAAGGTGCTGCTGCAGACCCTGGAAGCCCTCTGAGAAATCGAGGCGCCGCAGCCCACAATGAACAAGGCCCGCAATTGCGGGCCTTGTTCATGCTGGCGAACCTTACAGGCTCAGCTCGCGATTGGACGCCTTGAGGAACTCGCGCTTGAGGTCGTCATAGGTGTGCACCGCCGGGAACTGCGGGAACTCGCGGATCACGTTATCCGGCGCATGGAACAGGATGCCGGCATGGGCCTCGCTGAGCATGGTGGTGTCGTTGTACGAGTCGCCGGCGGCGATCACCCGGTAGTACAGGCTCTTGAAGGAAATCACCGACTGACGCTTGGGGTCCTTCTGGCGCAGCTGGTAGCCGACCACGCGATCGGTCTCGTCGGTGACCAGCTTGTGGCACAGCAGGGTCGGGAAGCCCAGCTGGCGCATCAGCGGCTGGGAGAACTCATAGAAGGTGTCCGAGAGGATCACCACCTGGAAGCGCTCGCGCAGCCAGTCGACGAACTCCACGGCGCCTTCCAGCGGCTTGAGGGTGGCGATCACTTCCTGGATATCGGCGAGCTTCAGGCCATGTTCGTCGAGGATGCGCAGGCGCTGCTTCATCAGCACGTCGTAATCGGGAATATCCCGGGTGGTCGCCTTGAGGGCGTCAATGCCGGTTTTTTCGGCGAAGGCGATCCAGATTTCCGGAACCAGAACACCTTCGAGGTCGAGACAGGCAATTTCCACAGGACACTCCTAGCTAGCTATTTGACAGAAGGCGGCACTCTAGCGATTCACCTGAGCGGACGCAACGCGCCACTTATATCCATATAGGTCAGTCCAACTGGCATATGGTTATTTAGACGCATATGTCCTTTTTGCTACCATCGCCGGCACAGAGCGTTAAGCGCCATCCACCAGGAAACCAGCCCGATGAGCCAAGCCTTCAACGTTGCCGAACTGGCAACGGCCTATGCCAACAAATCCCCCCAGGACATCCTCAAGCTGGCCTTCGAGCACTTCGGTGACGAGCTGTGGATTTCCTTCAGTGGTGCCGAGGACGTGGTGCTGGTCGACATGGCCTGGAAGCTCAACAAGAACGTCAAGGTATTCAGCCTGGATACCGGCCGCCTGCACCCGGAAACCTACCGTTTCATCGAGCACGTGCGCGAACACTACGGCATCGCCATCGACGTGCTCAGCCCGGATCCCCAGCGCCTGGAAGCCCTGGTGCGCGAGAAAGGCCTGTTCAGCTTCTACAAGGACGGCCATGGCGAGTGCTGCGGCATCCGCAAGATCGAGCCGCTCAAGCGCAAGCTGGCCACGGTCAAGGCCTGGGCCACCGGCCAGCGCCGTGACCAGAGCCCGGGGACCCGCAGCCAGGTGGCGGCGCTGGAGCTGGACGCCGCCTTCTCCACGCCCGACAAGCCGCTGTACAAGTTCAACCCGCTGGCGCAGATGAGCAGCGAGGAGGTCTGGGCCTATATCCGCATGCTCGAACTGCCCTACAACAGCCTGCACGAGCGCGGCTATATCAGCATCGGTTGCGAGCCCTGCACCCGCCCGGTCCTGCCCAACCAGCACGAGCGCGAAGGCCGCTGGTGGTGGGAAGAGGAAACCCAGAAGGAATGCGGCCTGCACGCCGGCAATGTGATTGCCAGGGCCTAACCGGCTCGACTAAGAGTTATCGCAGGCTCCAATGAAAAGGCCCGGCCAGTGCCGGGCTTTTTTCGCTCTGGACGCCACTCAGTAGGTCGGCAGCTCGACGCCGTCGAACAACTCTTCCAGCTCGGCCTTGGTGTGGCACTGCACGGCCTTTGCCATCATGTCGCGGGTCAGGTGGGGAGCGAACTTCTCGATGAAGTCGCACATGAAGCCGCGCAGGAAGGTGCCGCGACGGAAACCGATCTTGGTCACGCTGGACTCGAACAGGTCACTGGCGTCCAGAACCACCAGGTCGCTGTCGAGCTTGGGGTCGACCGCCATGCGCGCGACGATGCCGACCCCCAGGCCCAGGCGGACATAGGTCTTGATCACGTCGGCATCGGCCGCAGTGAACACCACCTTGGGCGTCAGGCCGCGATGGCTGAAGGCTTCGTCGAGCTTGGAGCGGCCGGTGAAGCCGAATACATAGGTGACGATCGGGTATTCGGCCAGGGCCTCCAGCGACAGCTTCGGCAGCTTGGTCAGTGGATGCCCCTGCGGCACCACCACGCAGCGGTTCCAACGGTAGCACGGCATCATCACCAGATCGCCGAACAGCTCCAGCGCTTCGGTGGCGATGGCGAAGTCGACGGTGCCATCTGCCGCCATTTCGGCGATCTGCATCGGGGTGCCCTGATGCATGTGCAAGGCGACGTCCGGATACTGCTTGATGAAGCTGCTGATCACTGGCGGCAGGGCATAGCGCGCCTGGGTGTGGGTGGTGGCGATCGACAGTGTGCCCTTCTTCTCGTTGGAGAACTCCTGGGCGATCTGCTTGATGCTCTCCACCTTGCGCAGAATCTCACCGGCGGTGGTGATGATCCGCTCGCCGGCCGGGGTCACCCGGGTCAGGTGCTTGCCGCTGCGGGCGAACACCTCGACCCCCAGCTCGTCCTCCAGCAGGCGAATCTGTTTGCTGATGCCGGGCTGCGAGGTGTACAGGCTCTGCGCGGTCGCGGAAACGTTGAGATCGTGGTGCGCCACTTCCCAGATATAGCGCAGTTGCTGGAGCTTCATAGATATCCCTCTAAAGCAGATAGACGCTGCCCGAATGTGCCAGCCGCGTTTTATAACCATATTAATGGTTTAAGGATTAAAACTAGACGATCTTTTTAGTTTTGCATGCCGTTCGTCTAACGCTCACTCAGAAGCCAATCATCCGCGGTGCTGCAGCATCGGCACCAGGTACACCGGGATCTCCGACAACTGCAGCACCCGTGCGGCGGTGCGGCCCAGGGCCGTATCGGTGATGGCGCCATGACTGTGACTGCCAACGATCAGCAGATCGACGGCGAGTCTGCGCGCCTCATCGAGAATCACCTGGGAGGGATCGCCCTGGGTCACGCACACATTGCGGATCAGCTCGCCGTCGCGCTGCGCATCCCCCAGCTCGTCACGAAAGCCCTCCAGTACCCGCTGCTCGATGTTCGCCATGACATTGCCCAGGCCCTTGCTGCGCAATTCCTGCAGCGTGCTGTCATCCAGGTAGGTCTGCAGTACCGACTCGGCGAACAGGCCCATGGGCTCCACCGCATGCACCACATAGAGCTCGGCCCGCAGCCCGCGCGCCAGAGCCAAGGCATGCTGCAAGACGTAGGGGGCATATAGGCCAAGGTCTGTGGCATAGAGAATGGATCGGATCACATGGCCTCCCGCACTCGCGCTCACGGCCTTTTTTCAAGCTTAGCAGCGTGCCGGCGCGGGCGGGCACCGCGAGCCGCCGGCGGACAGGCGGATCAGGGCTGCAGCTCGTTGCTCACGCCATGGGGCACATGGCCGGTGGCGACCACGTCGCGGGCTTTTTCACAGTGCCCGCTCTGGTCATCGAAGAACACATCGGCGGCAAAGGCCTCGAGAAAGGCCGCCTTCTCCAGGCCGCCGAGAAACAGCGACTCGTCCAGGCGGATGTCCCACTCGCGCAGGGTGCGGATCACCCGTTCGTGGGCCGGCGCCGAACGCGCGGTCACCAGCGCCGTGCGGATCGGGCACTGATCTTCGCCGAACTCACGCTGCAGGTGATTGAGGGCCGCCAGGAAGTGCTTGAACGGCCCGCCGCCCAGCGGCTCGCGCGCGGAGGCCTTCTCGTGATCCTGGAAGGCCTCCAGGCCACCTTGCTGATAGACCCGCTCCGACTCATCGGAAAACAGCACGGCATCGCCGTCGAAGGCGATGCGCAACTCGGTGCTGGCCGCTCGCTGGGCGCCACCGGAGAGGATGGTGGCCGCGGCGAAGCCGGCCTCCAGGGCGCTGCGCACATCCTCGGCATGGGTCGACAGGAACAGGTGACAGCCGAAGGCGGCCAGGTAGGGATAGGGGCTGCGCCCACCGACGAAGGCCGCCCGCGAGATGCTCAGGCCATAATGCTGGATCGAGTTGAACACGCGCAGGCCGGTATCGGCACTGTTGCGCGACACCAGGATCACCTCGACCCGCGCCTGCCCCAGGCGGGAGTTGATATCGAGCAGTTTCTCCACCAGGGGAAAGGCGTCGCCCGGTCCGAGAATCTCTTCTTCGTGGTCGATCTGATACTGACGGTAGGCCGCAACCCCTTCGCTCTCGTAGATACGATGGCTCTCACGCAGATCGAACAGGGCCCGCGAGGAAATCGCCAGCACCAGTTTGTCACCCAATCCCTTGCCCATAACGACCTCAGCCTCTCTCCAGAAAGCCCAGCGCCTGATGCAGCATGCGCACCTTCGGCAACTCGCACCCTGCTGCACTCGCGGCTGCCAGCGGTGCCGCATAAATGGCCTCGAGCTCCAGCGGGCGCTGCAGCGCGAAGTCGTGGTACATGCTCGGCAGATAGTCGGGCATATCATCGGTGACCGCCAGCAGTTTGTCGGCATAGCCGACCGGCACCGGATGGCCGCAAGCGGCGGCGCCCTCAACCACCTCGAGCATGATGGCGTGGATCAGCGCACAACTCTCGGCATTGCCCATCAGGCGGCGGGTGCCGGCATTGAGCAGCACCGCGAGGCCGTTGTATGGCACGTTCCACACCAGCTTCTGCCAGCGCGCCTGCTGCAAGCTGGCCATCGTCGTGGACTCCAGGCCTGCCGCGCGAAACAGCGCGGCCCCCTCCTCGGCAATCGCCTGGCCCTGCGCCTCGCTGCCGCCCGGCCCCGAGTGGTAGCCCAGGTGTACCGCTCCCAGCGCCTGATGCTCGATCACCCCAGGGGCCGCTCGATTTGCACAGATGAAACAGAGCCCGCCAAGCAGGTGCAGACTGTTCGGCAGCAAGGGACGCAGGCTCTCCTCCACCGCCAGGCCATTCTGCAACAGCACGACTTTGGCCCCAGGCGCCGCCACCCGGGCGATCACGGGCGCCAACTCGGCATTGCTGGTGGTCTTGCTGCCGACCAGCAGCCAGTCGCAGGCGGGCATCTGCTCGACGTTTTGCCAGGCGTTTACTCGTGGCAGCTGTAACTTGCCGTGTACAGCGCTGTTAACCTGCAAGCCGTGTTCGGCTACCGCGGCATACTCGCTGCGCAGCAGAAAATGCACCTCGAAGCCGGCACGAGCCAGCATCAGGCCGTAGAAACCGCCAATCGCACCAGTGCCAATGATGCCGATACGCGGGCGCTTGCAGTCTTGCATCAGGGTAACTCCTCGGGTTCCAGCTGTAGCGCGCGCAGTACAGCCCTGTTGATCTCCGGGCCAGTCAGGCGGCAGTGCAACTCGCCAAAGAACTGACCATCGCGAACCAGGAACAGGCTGGGCAGGCGAAACACCTCGTAGCGCCGCACCAGGCCGCCATTATTGCCGCCATCCACCCAGCACAGCCGCACCACGTCCAGCACCAGCCCAGGAAGCGTCTGACGCGCCCAGCGGCAACTGGCACAACCTGTGCTGGTAAATACGAGCAGGGAAGTGCCAGGCAGCTGCAACAAGCGCTGCTCCGCATCGAAGTCGGTCAACTCCAGAGCGGGCACTATACTGTTCATGTGCGATGTCAAATAAGTGGCATCCGGAGTAGTAAAAATGCGTCATTTCTTGCGTCATCCCAGCGACATGCCAGTCGAGCTGGTTCCACGCAGACAGGCGTTCCTACCGCGACAAAGGCTGAACAATATCAGTCTCGGCGGGGTGGCATGCAATTCCAGCAAGGGCTTTCGCAGAGGCACGGCGGTCGAATTGCGCATCCCCTTGCTCGGCGAGCAGGCACGCTACCCCGGCGTTGTCGCCTGGTGCCGCAAGCAGGCCGATGATTATCTGGTCGGCGTTGCCTTCATCGACGAAGACACCCTGTTTCGCGCCCGCATGGTCGAGCAGGTCTGCCAGATCGAGCACTATCGCCACCAACGTGAACTGGAGCTGGGTGAAGCGGTCTCGGTCGAGGCGGTCGCCCGGGAGTGGATCGCCCTGCATGCCGCGGAGTTCTCCAGCGCCAGCCTGGCCTAGGGCTTTCGCAGCATCACGCGGGTTTTAGCAGCCGCGCCCATTGTCGAGCCCGCCCGTTACGCGCTAAGGTTCCGCTTCCCCGCTGCGCCCATGATTCGCCGTGCCTCTGGCACCCGTGACCTGATGACCCTGACTGATGAATAGCACGATGGCTGATTTACCGATCGACGATCTTAACGTTGCCTCCAACGAAACCCTGATCACTCCGGCGCAGCTCAAGCGCGAAATCCCACTGACCGCCGCCGCCCAGCACACCGTCGCCCACGGTCGCGAAGTGGTGCGCAATATTCTCGATGGCAAGGACCACCGCCTGTTCGTGGTGGTCGGCCCGTGCTCCATCCACGACATCAAGGCCGCCCACGAGTACGCCGAGCGCCTCAAGGCGCTGGCCGCGGAAGTCTCGGACAGCCTGTTCCTGATCATGCGCGTGTATTTCGAAAAGCCGCGCACCACGGTCGGCTGGAAAGGCCTGATCAACGATCCCTACCTGGATGACTCGTTCAAGATCCAGGACGGCCTGCACATCGGCCGCCAGCTTCTGCGCGACCTGGCCGAAATGGGCCTGCCGACCGCCACCGAAGCACTCGACCCGATCTCCCCGCAGTACCTGCAGGACCTGATCAGCTGGTCGGCCATCGGCGCGCGCACCACCGAATCGCAGACCCACCGCGAGATGGCCTCCGGCCTGTCCTCCGCGGTCGGCTTCAAGAACGGCACCGACGGCGGCCTGACCGTGGCGATCAACGCGCTGCAGTCGGTATCCAGTCCGCACCGTTTCCTCGGCATCAACCAGGAAGGCGGCGTGTCCATCGTCACCACCAAGGGCAATGCCTACGGCCACGTGGTGCTGCGCGGCGGCAACGGCAAGCCGAACTATGACTCGGTCAGCGTCGCCATCTGCGAGCAGGAACTGACCAAGGCCAAGATCAAGCCCAACATCATGGTCGACTGCAGCCATGCCAACTCCAACAAGGACCCGGCCCTGCAGCCGCTGGTGATGGAGAACGTGGCCAACCAGATTCTCGAGGGCAACCACTCGATCGTCGGCCTGATGGTGGAAAGCCACCTGGGCTGGGGCAGCCAGTCGATCCCGAAGAACCTCTGCGACCTCAAGTACGGGGTTTCCATCACCGATGCCTGCATCGACTGGGATACCACCGAGAAGACCCTGCGCAGCATGCACGCCAAGCTCAAGGATGTGCTGCCGAAACGCCAGCGCGGTTGAACCCAGCCGCAATGAAAACGCCGGGCAGATGCCCGGCGTTTTCATTGGTGCGGCCGATTAGTGGTTGCGCTGGCGGCGTTCGAGGTAGCGCTCGACGTACGAGCAGGACGGAATCACCGTGTAGCCCATGCTGTGTGCATACTCCAGGGCCTGCTCGGTGAGCGCCGCGGCGATACCGCGGCCACGCAAGGGGTTCGGCACAAAGGTACGGTAGATATCCAGGGTCTGCTTGCCCAGATCCATATAGGCCAGATATGCCCGATGGCCATCGATGACGGCCTCAAACTGATGGCCAGCCTGATCATGGTGGATGGACAACCCTTCGCTCATTTCTACTCCTCTAGGGTTCTAGAACAGAACCCTTACCTTATCGATCTTTTCCAGGCTGAGAAACATCTCTGCCGAACCACTGCCAAACTGGACACTCAGGAAAGCCTTGCCGTTCGCTACCTTGTGCAGGATGCCCTGATAGTAGGTTCCATCATAGGTAATGAACTGTAGTCGCTTGCCGGCGTGCTCGGGCAGGCTGGCGACCGTGACGAAATCATACTGCGGCGAACGCATTGCCTGCTCGGTTTCAGGCGCCCGCACCAGCTCATCGACTTCCGGGACGGGAGCCGCATCCGGGTCCACCCAGGTAAAGGCCAGGTTTTGCACGGCCTGCTGGTTGATCAGCAACACCGGCCGCAGCATGGCCACCACATCCTTGGCCTCGAAGAACTGCAGGCCATCCCACGCCATGCCTTCGCTGGGCGCCAACTCCAGGCGCAGTGCCTGGGGATCTTTATAGTAGCCCCCCAACGCGTCGAGCAACTGCGGATCCAGCGCGATGCGCTGCGCCCGCAGCGAACGGTCGAGCTGTTCCAGCGAGGTCTGCAGGTAGGCCTGCGCATCTTGTCCGAGCTTGCCGGCACAGTAGCTCTGCACTTTGCGCAGGTACTGGTTGTCGTTGAGTTCCACCGTCACCCCGGCCAGGCGTGGCGGATTGACCCGCAGATCCCCGGGTTTTTCCGACATGTTGGCCAGGGCGAAGCTGACCCGATACTCACCCATGTCACGGGTATCGGCGGTCAGGTTGAATGTCAGGCTCTGCGCGCCGGGTTGATACAGATAGGTAAACTGCGCATCCGTCTCCAGGGTGCGGTAGCCCATTTCCAGCAAGTCATCGGTACCGATGACACGGGTACTGCCGCAGGCCACTTGCGACCAGGCGTCATATAGGGACGGCTCGTCTGCTTGCTGGTTCAGCTGCGCCATGAGCGGCCCGTGCACATCCAGCTGCAAGCCCTTGATGTTGACTGCCATCTGCTCGGGGAACTTGCCTTCGGCCAGGCGCTCCTTGAAACGCAGCAAGTCCATCAGCCCCTTGAACTTGAGCTCGGCATGTTCGATGCGGAACTGATCATCCAGCAGCGGCACCTGCACCTTGATCCCGCTGACCCCGACACGGCCATCGAAGGAGGAGGTAATCCCCGAGTAACTCACGGTCATGAACGGCGATAGTTGCTCGACGGCATCGTTCATGATCGAGCGCACGGACAACCACAGCGACGCCTTGATAAGTAGCGCAATTGCCAGAATGCCCAACACGGCCCATTTAACAAGTTTCGACATACCCACATCCTTGAAGTATCGCGGGGCAACATCCGCCCAGAAAGCCAGCCCGGATGCTATCAGGCCGGCCGCCTGCCAGCCACGCCCGTGCACACTTTTGCGGCACCGGCGAACCGCCGCTAATCGTCAGATCTGTATGTTTTTTAAACAAAAAATAAGCCGCGCGTGGTTCAGGTGAAAAAAAAGCGCCACGCTTGCGCAAGGTCAGTTTACTTACTACAAGTAATGGGTACTATGTAGCCCGGCTAATTTCCCAGTGTTGGGAAATTGCTTTTATGGAAAGTCCACCTTAAGGGGAACACGATGAACAACGTTCTGAAATTCTCTGCTCTGACTCTGGCAGCAGTTCTGGCTACCGGTTGCAGCAGCATGTCCAAAGAAACCGAAGCCCGTCTGACCGCTACCGAAGACGCCGCTGCCCGCGCTCAAGCTCGTGCTGACGAAGCTTACCGCAAGGCCGACGACGCTCTGGCCGCTGCTCAGAAGGCTCAGCTGACCGCTGACGAAGCCAACGAGCGCGCTCTGCGTATGCTGGAAAAAGCCAGCCGCAAGTAATACTTGCCAAGGCTTTAAAAGCCGACCTGGTTTCAGGTCGGCTTTTTTATTGCCTGCAGTTTTTACAGGCAACAAAAAACCCGTCGGGTGCAGCACACCGGACGGGTTGCTTGCGACATGGTCAGTTGCGCATCACAGCTCTACGGGGGCAGCGCCGGTGCTGGCCACGGCGTCCTGCTGCGGCTCGGCGATCTCGATGGGCATGCCGTCTTCGGCCGCCACCACTTCGCGCACCACTTCCCAGTCCAGATGCATCTGGCCGGCCATGTCGTCGCGCTTGAGCAGCGCATTGATCACGGCCGTGTGCTTGTCGACCACCGAAGGCTCGCCCTGATCATTCAGCGGTGCATGGGCCTCGAGATAGACCTTGCCGTTGCTCACGCCGAACTTGTACGGCTCGTTGACGATTCGCACCGAAGTGCCCACCGGCGCCATCTTGGCCAGTTCCAGCACGTTGTGGTTGAGCATGCGGAAGCAGCCGTGGCTGACCCGCATGCCGATGCCGAACTTCTTGTTCGAACCGTGGATCAGGTAGCCCGGGGTGCCCAGGGTGAACTTGAACGGCCCCAGCGGGTTGTTCGGCCCCGGCGGCACATAGGTCGGCAGCGGATCGCCATCGGCGGCATGCTCGGCGCGGATCGAGGCGGGCGGCGACCAGCCCGGATTCGGCGTCTTGGCGGTGATGGTGGTGTGCGCGATGGGCGAGCCCCAACCCTCACGACCGATCCCCAGGGGGAAGGTGTGCACCACATTCTGCCCCTTCGGGAAGTAGTACATGCGGTACTCGGCGAGGTTGATGACGATGCCTTCGCGCGGGCCGGGCGGCAGGATGAAGCGGGTCGGCAGGACGATTTCGGCGCCCTCGCCCGGCAGCCACGGATCGACGCCCGGGTTGGCCACCACCATTTCCAGGTAGCCCAGGTCGTTGGCCACACCGATATCGGCGAAGGTGTCTTCGTACTTGGCCTTGATCACCTGCACCTGGCCGACGATGTCGTCACCGGGAGCGGGAAGAGGCAGCTCCAGGGCTGCTACGGGCCCCGCCACGCAGAGGCTGGCGAGAGTCAGGGAGCGGGCGACGGCTGGAACGCGCGACAACATCCGGAAATCCTTGGCTTGAATGGTTGATTGGGAGACTCGGAATTGTACACCGGCGTCGCGCCCACAGGGAGGGCTCAGGCGTCCGGCCAGACGGATCGCTCGCCGCGCCGCTGAGCCTGCAGCACGGCCTTGCAGGCCTGGCACAGGCGTTTGTCGCGCAAACTGGCCTGTTCCACCGCACGCATCACCGGCAAGGCCGGGAGCAGGCCGCCGCACAGCGTGCGGTCGGCGAAGCCGTGCAGTTCCAGCTGCCGCGCGACCAGGTGCACGCGCGCTTCGCGGCAGGCGAACAGGTCGAGCTGTTCGTCCGGCACGATCAGTTGGTAGGCATGCAGGGACCAGGCGGGGCGCGGCATGGGGTGCTCCGAAAGAGGGCCGCCAAGATAGCCGAAAGGCTGCAGGCGGGGAAGGCTCAGAGCATGGCTTGCAGGATTGGCCAGACGTTATCCAGCAAACGCGGCTGGGCCGCCTGGGTCGGGTGGATGCCGTCATCCTGCACCATGCCGGCCACGCCGCCGACGCCCTGCAGGAAGAACGGCACCAGCGGCACCTGCTTCTGCTCCGCCAGTTGGACATAGACCTCGGCAAAGGCGCGGGTGTAGCGCTGGCCATAGTTCGGCGGCAACTGCATGCCGAGCAGCAGCACCTTGGCGCCGGCCTCGCGGGAGCGATCGATCATCGCCGCAAGATTCTGTTGCAATTGCGCCGGTGCCTGGCCGCGCAGGCCGTCGTTGCCGCCCAGCTCGATGATCACCAGCTCCGGGCGATGCTGCGCAAGCAGCGCGGGCAGCCGCGCCAGGCCGCCGGCACTGGTGTCGCCACTGATCGAGGCATTGATCACCGGCTGGCTGTAACCACCCTCGGCCAGGCGCTTTTCCAGCAGTGCGACCCACCCCGCGCGGGTATCCAGGCCAAAAGCGGCGCTGATACTATCGCCGACGACCAGCACGTTGCCGGCCAGCGCGCCCTGAGCCCACATCAGTAGTGCCACGGCACCGCTTACCCACCACGCACGCATCGGACTCTCCATGAGCGCAAGCATTCTCACTGCGCGGCACCTTAGCAAAGTGGTTCCCAGCACGGAAGGCGCGCTGAGCATCCTCCACGACCTCAGTTTCGAGCTCGGCGCCGGCGACAGCCTGGCGATAGTCGGCAGCTCCGGCTCGGGCAAATCCACCCTGCTCGGCCTGCTGGCTGGCCTGGACCTGCCCAGCAGCGGCGAAGTGCAGCTGGCCGGGCATACCCTCACCGCCCTCGACGAGGACCAGCGCGCCCGTGTGCGCGCCGAGCATGTCGGCTTCGTGTTCCAGTCCTTCCAGCTGCTCGACAATCTCAATGCCCTGGAAAACGTCATGCTGCCGCTGGAGCTGGACGGCCGCCGCGACGCCCGCGAACGGGCCCGCGGGTTGCTCGAGCGGGTCGGCCTCGGCCAGCGCCTGAGCCATACCCCGCGCCAGCTTTCCGGTGGCGAGCAGCAGCGCGTCGCCATCGCCCGTGCCTTCGCCGCCGAGCCGGCGGTGCTGTTCGCCGACGAACCCACCGGCAACCTCGACAGCCATACCGGCGAACGGATCAGCGACCTGCTGTTCGAGCTGAACCAGGAGCGCGGCACCACCCTGGTCCTGGTCACCCATGACGAACGCCTGGCCCACCGCTGCCGCCGCCTGATTCGCCTGGAAGGCGGCCTGCGGGTCGACAACCTGGAGCCCTGATGCGCGCCCTGCCGCTAACCCGCCGCCTCTCCCTGGCAAGCCGCCAGCTGCGCCGGGACGCCCGCGCCGGCGAACTGCGCGTACTGTTCTTCGCCCTGCTGGTGGCCGTGGCCGCCAGCACCGCCATCGGCTATTTCAGTGCGCGGCTGAATGCCGCCATGCTGCTGCGCGCCACCGAGTTCCTCGGCGCCGACCTGGTCCTGTCCGGCAGCTCACCGGCCAGCGCCGAGCAGCTCGCCAGTGGCCGCCAGCTGGGCCTGGAACACGTCCAGGTGGTCGAGTTCAGCAGCGTGATCGCCACCGACACCGGCATCCAGCTGGCCAGCGTCAAGGCGGCCGGCGCCGGCTACCCCCTGCGCGGCGAGCTGAAGAGCGCACCCGCGCCCTACCAGGCCGAGCAACCCGGCGGCGGTCCCGGCCCCGGCGAGGCCTGGGCCGAAGCACGCCTGTTTGCCGCGCTCGATCTGCGCATCGGCCAGCCGATCGAGGTCGGCAACCTGCAGCTGCGCCTGACCCGGGTCCTGACCTACGAACCGGATCGCGCGGGCGACTTCTACAGCCTGACCCCGCGCGTGCTCATGCACCTCGACGACCTGGCGGCCACCGGCGTGGTCCAGCCCGGCAGCCGGGTGCGCTACCGCGAGCTGTGGCGCGGCGACAGCCAGGTCCTGAGCCGCTACCGCAGCAGCGTCAAGCCGACCCTGGCCGCGCACCAGCGCCTGGAAGACGCCCGCTCCGGCAACCGCCAGATCGGCGGCGCCCTCGGCCGCGCCGAGCGCTACCTGAACCTGGCCAGCCTGGCCGCCGTGCTGCTCTCCGGGGTGGCGGTGGCGCTTTCGGCGGCACGCTTTGCCGCCCGCCGCTTCGACAACAGCGCCCTGCTGCGCTGCCTGGGTCTCTCGCGCCGCGAGGCGCTGAGCCTGTTCGCCCTGCAGCTGGCCATGCTCGGCCTGCTGGCCAGCGTACTTGGCGCCCTGCTCGGCTGGGCCGGCCAGCTGATCCTGTTCAAGCTGCTGCACGGCCTGCTCCCCGCCGGCGTGCCTGCCGGCAACCTCTGGCCGGCGCTGGCCGGGATCGCCACCGGCCTGGTGGCCCTGGCCGGCTTCGCCCTGCCGCCACTGGCTGCGCTGGGCCGCGTACCGCCGCTGCGGGTGTTGCGCCGCGACCTGCTGCCGGTGCCGCCCAGCTCCTGGCTGGTCTATGGCGCCGCCCTGCTGGCCCTGGGGCTGATCATGTGGCGGCTGAGCCTGGACCTGGCGCTGACCCTGGCCCTGCTCGGCGGCGGCCTGCTCGCCACCCTGCTGCTCGGCGGCCTGCTGCTGCTCGGGCTGCGCAGCCTGCGCCACCTGCTGGCACGCGCCGCGCTGCCCTGGCGCCTGGGCCTGGGCCAACTGCTGCGCCACCCGCTGGCCGCCGCCGGGCAGGCCCTGGCGTTCGGCCTGATCCTCCTGGCCATGGCCCTGATCGCCCTGCTGCGGGGAGAACTGCTCGACACCTGGCAGGACCAGCTGCCGGAACAGGCTCCCAACCACTTCGCCCTGAATATCCTGCCGGCCGAACAACAGGCCTTTGCCGCACGCCTCGCCGCATTGTCGCCACAGCCGGCGCCGCTCTACCCGATCGTCGCCGGGCGCCTGACCCTGATCAATGGCCAGCCGGTGAAGCGGATCGTCAGCAAGGACAGCGCCGGCGACCGGGCGGTGCGCCGCGACCTCAGCCTGACCTGGTCCAGCGAGTTGCCGCCAGGCAACGAGCTGCAGGCCGGCCAGTGGTGGCAAGCGCAACCACGCGACGCGCTGCCCGGGGTCTCGGTGGAGGCCGAGCTGGCCGAAAGCCTGCACCTGCAGCTGGACGACGTGCTGACTTTCAGCGTCGGCGGCTCGGAGCGCCAGGCCCGCGTCAGCAGCCTGCGCAAGGTGCAGTGGGACAGTTTCCAGCCGAACTTCTACATGATCTTCGCCCCCGGCACCCTGCAGGATCTGCCGGCGACCTACCTGACCAGCTTCTACCTGCCACCCAACAGCGAGCGCCAGCTGGTGGAGCTGGCGCGGGCCTTCCCGGCCGTCACCCTGCTGCAGGTCGAAGCCCTGCTGGCCCAGCTGCGCAGCATCCTGGCCCAGGTCACCCTGGCCGTGGAATACGTGCTGCTGTTCGTTCTGGCCGCGGGCCTGAGCGTGCTGTTCGCCGGTCTGCAGGCCACCCTGGACGAACGCATCCGCCAGGGCGCCCTGTTGCGCGCCCTCGGCGCCGAGCGGCGCCTGCTGCTGGCCGCGCGCCGCAGCGAGTTCGGCCTGCTCGGCGCCGCCAGTGGCGTGCTGGCGGCCATCGGCTGCGAGCTGGTGAGCTTTTTGCTGTACCGCTTCGCCCTCGATCTGCCGTGGCAGCCCCATCCCTGGCTCCTGCTGTTGCCGCTGATCGGCGCGCTGCTGGTGGGGGGCGCCGGCATGCTCGGTACCCGCCGCGCGCTGAATGCCAGCCCGCTGGCCGTGCTGCGCGAGGCCTGAGCTTGGTAAACTCGCGCCTTCTTTTCGATACCCGAGCACCATGAGCCGTTATCGTCCGCCCCGCTCCGCCGGCACCCCGCTGATCACTCCCGAAGGCGAGGCCCGCCTGCGCGCCGAGCTGCACGAACTCTGGCATGTACGCCGCCCGCAGGTGACCCAGTCGGTCAGCGAGGCCGCCGCCCAGGGCGATCGTTCGGAAAATGCCGAGTACACCTACGGCAAGAAGATGCTGCGCGAAATCGACAGCCGCGTGCGCTTTCTCACCAAGCGCCTGGAAAGCCTGAAGGTGGTCGACAGCCGCCCGGCCGATCCGCACAAGGTGTATTTCGGCGCCTGGGTGACCCTGGAAGACGAGGACGGCGGGGAAACCCGCTATCGCATCGTCGGCCCCGACGAGCTGGACCTGCGGCTCGGCCTGATCAGCATCGACTCGCCGCTGGCCCGGGCCCTGGTGGGCAAGGCCCTCGACGCCGAAGTGCGGGTGCAGGCGCCGGGTGGCGAGCAGACCTTCTACATCACCGCCATCGACTACTTTTAGAGCCGGCTCAGCGCAGGCTGATCAGGCCCTGGCGGGCGACCCGTACCAGCTGCTCGATCAGCTCGGCATCGACCGGCTGCGCTTCGCCGCCGACCACCACCAGATCGAAGCCATTGCTGGGCAACTGGGCCAGAGCCTCGGCGCGCGGAGCGGCGAAGCGGATCAGGAAGTTGCGTGCCCCCGGCCAGTGCTTGGGCCAGCCTTCGAGGCTCTTGAGCAGGCGTGGCTGATGCGTACCGACCAGCAGCACATGCGGGTGGCGGTTGACCGCAGTGCGCGGCAGGGAGGAAAAATACAGATGGGGGCGCGGGCAATTCATGGATGCAGTCTCAGCCTCGTAATCCCGCCGGACTGCGGTGGGAGGCGACACCGGCCAGCGCTTTAGCGGTATTCGCCCAACCGGGCGGCGCCCCGCAAGTTGCTCTTAAATCGGCGCCATGGCGGTCATCCTAGAAATGCCGGCACCGCTCTGTCAAGCCGCTTGCAGGCCAGGAGACGAATGTGTCGAGGCAAACCGAGACGAGCCTGCGCCTGTTCTTCGCCCTGCCCCTGCCGGGTGCGCTGCGCCAGCGCCTGGCAAGCTGGCGCAGCGGCCTGGCCCTGACGGGGCGCGCGGTTGCCCCCGACGACCTGCACCTGACCCTGGTCTTTCTCGGCAACCAGCCCGGCAGCAGCCTGGCACTGCTCACCGCCATCGCCGCCGAACTACGCGGCCGGCCCTTCAGCCTGTGCCTCGACCAGCTGCGCTGCCGCCGCGGCGGCCTGTTGCTGCTGACCCCGCGCCAGGTGCCGGATGAACTGCTGGCGCTGCAGCAAGGCCTGCTGCAGGCCCTGAGCCAAGCCGGCGTGGCCGCCGATACCCGGCCCTACCACCCACACCTGACGCTGGCCCGGCATAGCCGGCTGCCGGAAAAGAGCGAAGCCCGCGCCTTCACCTGGCGGGTGACCCGCTTTGCCCTGCTGGTCTCCCGCCAGCAAGCCACAGGCCATGACTATCAGCTGCTCGGCGAGTGGTTGCTGCGGCCCTAGCAGGCTGTTGAAAAACTACCTGCGTTGCCATCGCAGCGTTAAAAACAGGCTCAAAATGCTCATTTACCGCTCGTAAACTGCGCTTTTTCGCCTGTTTTTGCCTCGCGCTGCCTGCCTCGCCAACGCTTTTCAACACCCTGCTAGAGGCCCAGAGCAGTAGGCAGCTGGCCTGGATTCGCCCTGGCGCGTTTCCCCAGGTAACACCTCGGCCAGTCGCCGAAAAGGCGTGAAATAGTAGCCTGAATTTGTAAACGGCCGTTTAGAGCCTTCGCTCTAAAAAATCACCTGTTTGGCACATTTCCTGCCCTGTCAGCCCAGGCCGCCGCGCCTGCCCGGGATGGGCAGTGCTGGCCGATCGCATGGACAGCGCCCACTCCACCCATCGAGAGCATCCAATGAATAATAAGAAGACTCTGCTCGCCCTCTGCCTCGGCAGCGCAATCCTCCTCAGCGGCCAGGCCGAGGCCGGCCTGTTCGGCTCCACCGGCTACACCAAGACCAAGTACCCGGTGGTCCTGGCCCACGGCATGCTGGGCTTCGACAGCATCCTCGGCATCGACTACTGGTACGGCATTCCCTCGGCCCTGCGCTCCGATGGCGCCAGCGTCTACATCACCGAGGTCAGCCAGCTGAACACCTCCGAGCTGCGCGGCGAAGAGCTGCTGGAGCAGGTCGAGGAAATCGCCGCCATCAGCGGCAAGGGCAAGGTCAACCTGATCGGCCACAGCCACGGCGGCCCGACCATCCGCTACGTCGCCGCCGTGCGCCCGGACCTGATCGCCTCGGCCACCAGCGTCGGCGCGCCGCACAAGGGCTCCGATACCGCCGACTTCATTCGCCAGATCCCGCCCGGCTCGGCCGGCGAGGCCATCGTTGCCGGCATCGTCAACGGCCTCGGTGCGCTGATCAACTTCCTCTCCGGCAGCTCCAGCACCAGCCCGCAGAACGCCCTGGGCGCCCTCGAATCGCTGAACAGCGAAGGCGCGGCGGCCTTCAACGCCAAGTACCCCCAGGCCATCCCGACCAGTGCCTGTGGCGAAGGCGCCTACAAGGTCAACGGCGTCAGCTACTACTCCTGGAGCGGCAGCAGCCCGCTGACCAACATCTTCGACATCAGCGACCTACTGATGGGCGCGTCCGCGCTGGCCTTCGACGAGGCCAACGACGGCCTGGTCGGCACCTGCAGCTCGCACATGGGCAAGGTGATCCGCGACAACTACCGGATGAACCACCTCGACGAGGTCAACCAGACCTTCGGCCTGACCAGCCTGTTCGAGACCGATCCGGTCACCGTCTACCGCCAGCACGCCAACCGCCTGAAAAACGCCGGTCTGTAATCCACCTGCCGGGGCCTGCGGGCCCCCTACGGTTGCCCGCTTACGAGTATCGCCGTGAATCGAAAACTGCTTCTGGCCCTGCCGCTGTTGATCGGCGCCAGCGTGGCCCTGACGTTCCAGCTCAACCCCATCGATGCCCAGCCGAGCGCCGCGCCCCTGGTACCGCGGCCGGCCAACCAAGCCGCCGGCGACCTGCCGCCGTCGCCGCCGGCCAGTCTCGGCGCAGCCGCCGGCCCTGCATCCAGCGTCCGACCCGCCGCCCTGCCAGGCTCACTGGTCGGCACCGAGGTGGATGGCCGGTTCCGCCTCGACAGCGCCGGCAACCTGCTGATCAGCGAAGACATCCGGCGCATCTTCGACTACTTCCTGAGCACCCTCGGCGAAGAGTCGCTGGCCCAGAGCATCCAGCGCCTGCAGGCCTACATCGGCAACCAGCTTGCACAACCCGCCGAAGGGCAGGCCTTGGCGCTGCTCGCCCAGTACCTGCAGTACAAGGAGCAACTGCTCAGCCTGGAGCGCAACCTGCCGCAACTGGCCAGCCTGGACGCCATGCGCCAGCGCGAGCAGGCCGTGCAAGCGCTGCGCGCCGCGATCTTCAGCGCCGAGGTGCACCAGGTGTTCTTCGCCAACGAGGAGGCCTACAACCAGTTCACCCTGCAACGCCTGGGCATCCGCCACGACCGGAGCCTGAGCGACGCGCAGAAGGCCGCGGCCCTCGACCAGTTGCGCAACAGCCTGCCGCCGCAGCTGCAAGAACTGATCGTGCCGCAGCTGCAGAGCGAACTGCGCACCCAGACCGCCGCCCTGCAGGCCGAGGGCGCCAGCCCGGCGCAGATCCAGCAGCTGCGCCTGCAACTGGTCGGCGCCGAGGCCACCGCGCGCCTGGAGGCCCTCGATCAGCGCCGCCAGCAGTGGGCCCAGCGCCTCGACCAGTATCGCCAGGAGAAGGCCCGCATCGAGAGCAACACCGGCCTCAGCCAGAGCGACAAGGCAGCGGCCATCGCCAGCCTGGCCGAAGAACGCTTCGCGCCCCAGGAACGCCTGCGCCTGGCTGCCGCCGAGGAGCTGGCCGCGTCCCGCGCGCAGACGCCTTGAGCATGGAGCAAGCGCACCGCCACAACGCACGAGGCCCGCATCAGCGGGCCTCGTTCATTGATTACCGGAGCATTCAGCCGGCGATGCGGCGATCCAGGGACAGCTTGCCGGCGCCTTCGAGGATCAGCGCCAGGCTGATCACCCCGAGCATCAGGGCATATTCGTAGCCGTTGGCGGTGATGAAGAAGCCATTGACCCAGTGCACGCTGAACATCGCCACCAGCGACACGACCAGCAGGGCCGCCGCCGCCGGACGCACCAGCAGGCCGATGACCAGGGCCAGGCCACCGAAGAACTCGGCACTGCCGGCCAGGGCCGCCATCAGGTAGCCGGGGGTGATGCCGATGCTTTCCATCCACTGGGCGACGCCGGCCAGGCCATAGCCGCCGAACCAGCCGAACAGTTTCTGCGCGCCATGGGCGGCAAAGGTCAGGCCGGTGACGACCCGCAGCAGGGTGATGCCGTAGCCGGCCTGGGTGGAGAGAGCGGTTTTGATCAGTGCGTTCATGGCGTACATCCTGTCGGGGGGAGTGGAAATGCTTGCGTGTTGAGAGATAGATTAGATGAATTTATCGATTTTAAAAGTGCAAATTTGCGCTTTTAAATATCGATTTAATCGATCAATCGCGCGCACTCACCGCACTCCCCTGCGGCTCCAGCAGATCACGCTCCCGGTCATAGGCCAGGTAGTACTTGTTCACGCTGTTGACATAGGTGACCACGCCCATGCCCACCTGCTCCATGGCGATACGCTCCACCTGGAAGAACCAGCGATTGGGGTTCAGGCCGCGCCGCCTGGCCTCCGCGCGCAGGCTTTGCACCCGCTGCGGGCCCATGTTGTAGGCCGCCAGGATAAAGGCCATGCGCTCCTCCTCGGCGATCTGCCGGCTGGCGAAGAACTCGCGGCGAATCCGCGCCATGTAACGGGTTGCCGCCTGCACATTGCTGTCCAGCGCATGGATATTGCCGACCCCCACGCTGCGCGCGGCGGCAGGCGTCACCTGCATCAGCCCGGTCGCTCCGGAGGCCCCGCGCGCGGCGGGATTGAGGGTGGATTCCTTGTAGGCCACGGCGGCCAGCTGCAGCCAGTCCAGGTCCTGCTGGCGGGCATGCTTCTGCAGCACCTGGCGCACCTTTTCCAGGCGCTGCCGATCGCTGCGGGCCAAGGGGTTGCGCACCTTGTACAGGCGCCGGTAGACCCGCTGAAACGCCGCATCCTGGTCGGCCGGCGTGCGGTAGGCGGCGAGGAAGCGGTCGATGCTGGCGCGCAACATCGGCGCGTCGCGGCGCACGAACCAGCTCATATCGCTGTCCTGGTCGAGCACCAGATGCCGCTCGATGCGCAGGCGCGGCATGACCTTGAGCCAGCGTTCGGCAATCGGCTGCTCCACCGCGGTCCAGGGATAGATACCGGCCTGGACCATCTCCAGCACGTCCTCGACGGCCAGGCTGGCATCGGCCCACTCGATCTGGATCGGCGGCTGCCTGCGCTCGGCCAGGCGCTGGTTGACGGCCTTCAGGGCCTCGCCGGCGGCGCTGCCCACCGGCAGGGTCAGGGTGCGCCCGGCCATGTCCTCGAGCCTGCGGTAATGCCGGTTGCCGCGGTTGCCGACGATCACCAGGGGAACGTTGCTGCGGATCGCCGCACTGGCGCTGATGCTCGAACCGGTATGAACGTCGAGCAGCTCGCCCGGCGCCACCAGGTCGCCCTCGCCTTTGTGCAACGCGGCGAGCAGCTGTGCCTTGCTCTTGGGGATGATCTTCAGGCGCAGGCTGCGGCCATCGCGGGCGTTGCGCGTGAGGTACTGCTCGAAGGCCCGCAGGCGGTGATATTCGACGCCGATCACCTGCCCCTTGATCTCGCCGGAGCTGTGCCGGCTCTGGTTGACCAGCACCCGCAGCTCGCCGCTCTTGCGGATCTCGGCCAGGTCGCGCGCGGCCCGCTCGCTGTGCCAGGCTTCCGGCGGCCCGGCCAGGCGCGCCTGGGCCGCCAAGGGCAGCAGAGTCAGGCAGAGCAGGCACAGTAGCGCGCGGATCATCCGGCCTCCGGGTTGAGCCTGGCGCGAGGGGCGCCGGGCCGACTGAGAGTCCCCGCGAGCCAGCGAGTTCCGGGCCACGGGGGCGCGGAGATTGTCACAGACAACCGTGTGGCGCTAGCCGAATCAGGTAAACGACTTCAGATACCATAGCTAACCCAATGTAATTGTTGACTTTATTATCGAGCAAAGCAGCTCTGTTATGCTGCCCGGCGCAGCCCGGAGGTAGCACCATGCAACTCATCGACATCGGCGTCAATCTGACCCATCCCAGCCTGGCCCGCCAACGTGACGCGGTACTCGCCCGTGCGCGCGAGGCCGGCGTCTGCCAACTGGTGCTGACCGGCACCAGCCTGGCGGAAAGCGAACAGGCCCTGGCCTGCTGCAACGAACTGGACGACAGCGGCCAGCGCCTGTTCAGCACCGCCGGCGTGCACCCCCACGATGCCAGCCAGTGGAATGGCGACAGCGCCCGCCAGTTGCGCGCCCTGCTGAGCCAGGCGCCGGTACGCGCGGTGGGCGAATGCGGGCTGGACTTCAACCGCGACTTCTCCCCGCGCCCGCAACAGGAAAAGGCCCTGGAAGAACAGCTGGCCCTGGCGGTGGAGCTGCAGCGGCCGGTATTTCTCCATGAGCGCGAGGCCGGCGAGCGGTTGACCGCCATCCTGCGCGAGTTCCGCGACCGCCTGCCGGCCGCGGTGGTGCACTGCTTCACCGGCGAGAAGGCCACGCTGTACGGCTATCTGGACCTCGACCTGCATATCGGCATCACCGGCTGGATCTGCGACGAGCGCCGCGGCACCCACCTGCAGGCGCTGGTGCGCGAGATCCCGGCCGGCCGGCTGATGCTGGAGAGCGACGCGCCCTACCTGCTGCCGCGCAGCCTGCGCCCCAAGCCCAAGAGCGGGCACAACGAGCCGGCCTTTCTCGGCGAGGTCCTGCGCGAGGTGGCCCTGCACCGCGGCGAAAGCCAGGCGGCGCTGGCGGCACACACCACCGCCAGCGCCCGGGCCTTCTTCAACCTGCCGAGCCTGGCCGACTGATCAGGCAAATACCGTGACGGTCTGCCGGCTCAGCGCCAGCAACTCGCCGCCGGGGCTCCACAGGCCGGCGGCAATGTGCCCGTAGCCGTCGCGGGCATGCTCGATCTCGGCGCGGTACAGGCACCAGTCGTGGGTGGTCAGCTTGGCCACCGGCTGGACGAACTCGATGGTCCAGGTCAGCGAACTGCCGGGGGCCGGCGCTTTCAGATGGGACAGCGGGATCGGCGGCCAGGCATCGACCAGGGCCAGCAGATGCGCTTCAGTGACCTGGTCATAGGCCACATCGCTGCGCAGACGCACCCAGCCGCCCATTTCCCGCGAGGTATTGCCGCTGAAGGGCATGCCGCCGAGGCCCCAGCGCATGGCCAGGAAGCGGGTGAACTCCGGGGTGACGCCGGCCACATAGGGCAGCTCGTGGCATTTCTCGAGCGGCTTCATCGTCGGCGCCGGCACGGCCGGCACGTCGATCACCGACTCGCGCGAGGCGCCGAAGCTGCCCTGCATCAGCGCCACGACCTGACCATCCTGCACCACCCGGCCGAGCATCTGGCTGACCGCCTTGCCTTCGCGCAGCACTTCGCTCTCGAAGGCCGCCGGCTCGCCCATCTGCAACGGCCCGACAAAGGTGATCGACAGCGAACGCACCGGGCGCCCGGCCGGCACCTTGACCCGCATGGCCTCGAACAGCATGGCCGCGACCAGGCCGCCGAAGGTGGCCCGGCCCTGGCCCCAGAGCGGCGGAACTACGACGTGTTGCGGGCGGTTGTGCACCGCCTGAATCAGTTCGGCAAAGGTCATGCAGCGGTCTCCAGTTGTCTGCCCCGCAGCTTAGGAGAAAAGCCCCCCGCTGCGGGAGTGGCTCTGGCGACAATTATGCGCAGAAATCAGCGCTCATCCGGCGCAACGGGGAAGTAGCCGAGCAGGGCCTGCAGCGCCACGTCGGCCTCTACCTCGGCCTGTTCCAGACGCCGCTGCCAGTCGGCGGCACAGGGCGCCAGGTCGGGCTCGGCCGCCAGCCGCGCCAGCCACTGCAGGTGGTCATGCCAATCGCCCAGGGCGCTTTGCGCGCCGCGCAGGGCGGCGATGGCCTGGGCCGGCAGCTCGGCATACTGCGGATAGGCCTCGGCGCCGTAGCGCAGGCGCTTGATCAGCAGGCGCAGGCGGTGCCGGTCATGCGCCGGATCGCGCAGCGCCTCGGCCAGGCGCAGGGCCTGGGCGCGCAGGTACCGGCGAATGCGCTTGCCGCCGCCGCGCCACTGGCCGGCCTGCGCCATCTCGCGGCAGCTCGCCGGCCAGTCGTCGAGTACGCCGAACAACTGCTGCAGCGCCTCACTGGCGAGCAAAGCCTGGTAGCCCTGCTGCAGCGACGCCTGGCGGCGCAGGGCCAGCAGCCGATGGCCCTGCTGGCGCAGTTCGCCGGCCAGCACCTCGAGGTCGCGCCACGGCCCACTGAGCTGGCCCAGCGCCGCCGCGGCCTGTTCCAGCTGCGCGCAGGGCGCCTGACGGCGCAACGGCCGCAGCAGGCTGCGCAGCTTGCGCAAGGCGATGCGCAGGTCGTGCAGCGCCTCCCCGTCGGTCTGCGCCTGCAGCCGGGCGCAGCAGGCGTACAGGCGCACCTCCAAGGCGAGGACCTGAGCCTGCAAATCGTTCAGCACTACCGACATCGCGTGTCTCCCTGCAATTGCTTACCGCTATCGCTGACCATCACTCAGTGTGGCCTGCGCCCAAGCATCCGACTAGGCGAATGCTTCCGCCCGCCTTCATCCGCCCGGTGCGCGGCGCCAGGGCAGTGCCCGGCGCAGGCGCTGCAAGGCCTGGCGCAACTGCTGCGGGGCACCTTCTCGGCCGGCATAGCGTTGCGCCTCGAAGGCCTCGGCGAAATCCTGGATTGCTCGCGCCTGGGCCGGCAGGGCCTGCGCCGCCCGCCCGGCAAAGGCGCGCACACCCTCGCCGCGCTCGCGCCGCAGGCCCTGGCGGGCCAGCAGGCGGTCGAAGCGCCGCAGCAGACGCTGCTGCGGATCCCGCTCGCGGCGCCAGGGCTTGAACAGCCACAGTGCCACCAGGGCCAGCACCCCGCCGCCACCGCCGACCAGGGCCAGCGCCAGGTTCTGCCAGTCGAGGCTGCCGAACCAGCGCTGCAGCAGCCGCAGCTGCTGTTCGCCGCGGTAGCCGAGCACCCAGCGCTGCCAGCCATAGTTGAGGTTGTCCCAGCTCAGGCGCAGCTCGTTGAGCCAGCCGACATCCCGGTAGCGCAGCAGCGACAGCGGCGATTCCTCGAGGAAGCTCTGCTCGGCGGCCACCGCTTGTTCCAGGCCCAGCTCGATGCGCTCGGGCGCCACCTGGAAGGTCGGGTCGACGCTGACCCAGCCCTTGCCGGCCTGCCAGTACTCGACCCAGGCATGGGCATCGAACTGGCGCACCGACAGGTAGTTGCCGGCCGGATTCAGCTCGCCGCCCTGGTAGCCGGCCACCACCCGTGCCGGAATCCCCGCCGCCCGCAGGACGAAGACCATCGCCCCGGCGTAGTGGGCGCAGAAGCCCTGGCGCGTGCGGAAGAGAAACTCGTCGATGCTGTCCTGCCCCACCGGCGGCGGCTTGAGGGTGTAGCCGTAGGGTTCGCGGTTGAAGTGTTGCAGCAGTGCTCCGACCAGGGCCTGCGGTTGCCGGTGCTGGCGCTGCAGTTGCGCGGCCCAGGCCCGGCTGCGCGGGTCGCCGCCGGCCGGCAGCTGCAGGGTGCGCCGCGCCACGGCCTCAGGCAGCTCGGGCTGGCGCACCGCCTGCGGCCAGGACTGCACCCGGTAGAGCAGGTTCTGCCGCACCGGCTGACCGTTCTCCAGGCGGAAATCGCTCATCTGCCGCACCCCGGGCAGATCGCTCTGGGCGACATCCAGGGCAAACAGCCAGGGCTTGCCGCTGGGCTGCATGACGATGCTGTAGTCCAGCGCCGTGCCCTGCCGGCGCCACTGCGCCGGGTTCGGCAGGCGCGCCGCGGGCGATTGCGACCAGCGCCGGCCGTCGAAGTCTTCCAGGGTCAGGGCGCGCCAGTACAGCTCACCGCGCGGCGGCACCGCCCCGCTGAAACTGGCGCGAAACGCCAGGGCATCGGAACGGCTGAGCTCGGCGATATCGGCCGGCGCCATGCTGTCGGACAGGCCGGTGAAGCCCTTGTTCGGGCTGGGCAGGCTCCACAGCGGGCCCAGCCGCGGGAAGAACACGAACAGCAGCAGCATCAGCGGCAAGGCCTGCAACTGCAGGCTGACTGCCAGTTTCAGGGTCGCCCGCGGCTGCACGGCCAGGCCGCTGTGCTGCAGGCCGATCAGCGCCGCCAGCAAGGCGATGACCGGCAGCAGGCTGTACAGCGCGGCCAGCAGGCTGTCATCGAACAGGTAGGCGGTCACTACCACGAAGAAGCCGAGGAAGATCAGCACCAGGGCATCGCGCTTGCTGCGCATCTCCAGCAGCTTGAGGATGAAGGTCGCCACCAGCAGCAACACCCCGGCATCCAGGCCGATCAGGCTGCCGCGCGAGAGCCACACGCCGGCGGCGGTGCCGATCAGCAGCGCGACCCGCACCAGGCTGCCCGGGTAATTGGCACGCATGCGGTACACCTGGATGCGCCAGCCGGCGCACAGCAGCCACAGGCCGATGATCCACGGCGGCAGGTGCAACAGGTGCGGCAGGATCACCAGCACCTGGGCCACCAGCAGCCAGCTCAGGGCGATCCGCGGAATCGCCTGGACGCCGCTCATGCCGCCACCCCGTACAGCGCCAGGGCGCGCAGGCAGGCTTCGCGGTGCGCATCGCCATGGCTCGGCGCCAGCTCCGTGCCGGGCAGGCGCAGGCCATAGGCCTGCTGGCGGCCGTCCAGCTGCAGCACCCAGTGGCACAGCAGCGACAGGCGCGCCTCGGGGTCGCCGCCGATGGCCAGGAAATCCAGCCACAGATCACGCCCGGCCAGGGCGGCAAAATCCTTGACCAGCAGGCCCTGGCCACGGGAGTAGGCCTTCCAGTGCAGGCGCCGCCTGGAGTCGCCGGGCTGGTAGCTTTTCAAGCCCTGGTAATCGTCGGCGCCGCGCCCGGTGGCGCGCACGCCCTCGTCGTCCTCATCGCGACCCCGCCCGGCCGCCAGTGGCAGGTCCCCCGGCAGCGGCCGCGGATAGACCAGCACCGCCTGATCCAGGTCGACCCAGCTCCAGGCCACCAGGATGCCCAGCGGGAAACGGCTTTCCACCCGCATGCGCGGCGGGTGCAGCCAGCCCCGGCGGTCGGCCGGCTGGCTCAGCTCGCATTCGCGCTGGCCCTGTGGCGGGATATCCAGGGTCTGCAGCTCGGCCGGCGGCCAGCCCAGGGCCACCGCCTGATGGGCGTGCTCGACGCTTTCCAGGCGCACGCGAAAACGCGCCTGCTCGCCGACGAACACCGCGCCACTGACCCCGGCCTTGAGCAGCAAGCCGGAAAAATTGCGGTAGGTGTGCAGGATGGCGACGATGAACAGCGCCGCCAGCATGAAGGTCAGGCCGTAGGCCAGGCTGTTCTCGTAGTTGATCGCCGCCAGCAGCATCAGCAGCAGGACCAGGCCGAAGGCGCCGCCGACCCGGCTGGGCATGATGAAGATGCGCCGCTGATTGAGCTGCACCTGGGCCGCCGGCGGAATGCGCCGGGCCACCCAGCGCCGCCAGCGGGCCCGGCCCCGTTCGCGCAGGGTCAAACCGCCGGCACCTCGCGCAGCAGCCACTGCACCAGCGAGCCACCGCCGTGGCCGCTGGGGTCGGCGCGCTCGCGCAGGCGATGGCCGACCACCGAGGGCAGCACCGCCTGCACGTCTTCCGGGATCACGTAGTCGCGGTTGGCCAGGAAGGCCCAGGCGCGCGCGGCCGCCAGCAGCGCCAGGCTGGCGCGTGGCGACAGGCCCCAGGCGAACTGCGGCTCGCTGCGGGTCGCCTCGACCAGGCGCAGCACATAGTCGACCAGCGCATCGCTGGCGCGCACCTGGGGGATCAGGGCCTGGATCGCCGCCAGTTCGGCATGGTTGAGCAAGGGTTGCAGCCTGGGCAGCAGCTCGCGGCGGGTCTCGCCGAGCAGCAGGGCCTTTTCCGCGGCCTTGGCCGGGTAGCCGAGGGACAGGCGCATGAGGAAGCGGTCCAGCTGCGACTCCGGCAAGGCGAAGGTGCCGCCGGAACTCACCGGGTTCTGCGTGGCGATGACGAAAAAGGGCTCCGGCAGCGGCCGGGTGGCGCCCTCGATGGTCACCTGGCCCTCCTCCATGGCCTCCAGCAACGCGCTCTGGCTCTTCGGCGTGGCGCGGTTGATCTCGTCGGCCAGCACCAGCTCGGCGAAGATCGGCCCCGGGTGGAAGGTGAACTGCCCGCTGTCCTTGTCGAACACCGAGGTGCCGAGGATGTCGCCGGGCAGCAGGTCGGAGGTGAACTGGATGCGCTGGTAGCTCAGGCCGAGGATGCGCGCCAGAGCCTGGCTCAGGGTGGTCTTGCCCATCCCCGGCAAGTCCTCGATCAGCAGGTGCCCGCGGGCCAGCAGGCAGGTCAGGGCCAGGCGGACTTGCGGCTCCTTGCCCAGCAGAACCTCGTTCACCGCCTGCAGTACGTCATCCAGCTTGGTGCGCATGCGCCACTCCTTCTCGTCAGGCGCACGATGCTACTGTGCCGGCTCGCACAGGCATAGCCGGCGGCAATCTTTGTTGACGATTGCGTCCTAGCCCGGCCGCTGCAGGCTGAACAGCTCGCGGGTGCGGCAATACTGGCTGCCGCCCAGACGGCCGACCAGGTCCAGGCGCTGCGGATCGATGCGGCCCTGTTCGGTGAGCACCGCGTCATCGATATGCGCCAGCAGCACCTCGACGAAGATCAGGTGGCAGTTGGGCGTGGCCCGCGGGAACGGCTGTACTTCCAGCAGGCGGCATTCGAAGGCCACCGGCGCCCCGGCCACCCGCGGCGGGCGCACCCGCTGCGACGGCGTGCTGGCGATGGCGCAGCGCTCGAACTCGCTGACTCCGTGGGGCAGATGTGCGGCGCTGGCATTCATCGCCTCGGCCTGGGCGAAGGACACCAGCTGGATCACCAGCTCGCCGGTGTCCTGCACATTGCGCAGGGTGTCCTTGAGGCTGCCGTCGTCGCGCGAACCGACATTGATCATCAGGCTCGGCGGGTCGTCGCTGATCACCTGGAAGAAGCTGAACGGAGCCAGGTTGCTGACACCGTCCCGGGACAGGCTGGAAACCCAGGCAATCGGCCGCGGCGTGACCGTGGCGGCGAGCCAGCGGTAGGCCTCCAGTGCGCTTAAATCGCCGAAATCGAGCTGCATTCAATACCCCGCCTCAACGGCCGGCACGCGACTCGCGGATGTAGAAACGGGCCTTCTGCGCCTTGGCCGCACAGCCTTCGAACGCCTCGAACTGCTGCTGGGTCTTGGCCCCGGTCAGCAGCGACAGCGCCTTGGAGTAGCTGACCGTGCCGGCGAAGCCTTCGGCCTTGGCCAGATCCAGCTCGCGCCAGGCGGCATCTAGCTGGTTGGCGCAGCTGTCACGGTAGGCGGTCTTGCTTGCACCGGCGCAGCCGCTGATCAATACGACCAGCAGCGTCAGCAACGTGAGTTTCTTCATGGATAAAGCTCCTGAACGACTTGTGTCTAATGGAGTACTGCACCGCGAAAAAGTGCCTGAACAATCCGTATGCTGCCGCAGGTTTGCTGGCGGCACACCCGTACAGGCGAAAGCCGGCGCGCAGGGTGCCGCAAATCCTCGGCGGGCGCCAGGCTGGCGAGTGGCCATGGAAGAGTCTAGCAAATGCCGCCTTGGCGCCGCGCTGCGGCGCGGGTATGGTCAGGATAGGTGTATGGGGGATGGCAATGAGCAAGAAAGTCGCACTGGTACTGGGCTCCGGTGGCGCGCGCGGGTACGCGCACATCGGCGTGATCGAAGAGCTGGAAGCCCGTGGTTATGAAATCGGCTGCATCGCTGGCTGCTCCATGGGCGCGGTGGTCGGTGGCATCTACGCCGCCGGCAAGCTGCGCGAATACCGCGAGTGGACCGAGAGCCTGGACTACCTCGACGTGCTGCGCCTGCTCGATGTGAGCTTTCGGCTTGGCGCGATCCGCGGCGAAAAGGTCTTCGGCAAGATCCACGACCTCATCGGCGAGATCGACATCGAAGACCTGGCGATCCCCTACACGGCGGTGGCCACCGACCTGACCAACCAGCAGGAGATCTGGTTCCAGGAAGGCTGCCTGCACAAGGCCATGCGCGCCTCGGCGGCGATTCCCAGCCTGTTCACTCCGGTCACCCAGGGCAACCGCATGCTGGTCGACGGCGGCCTGCTCAACCCGCTGCCGATCGTGCCGGTGGTGGCCAGCCACTGTGACCTGATCATCGCCGTCAACCTCAACTCGCAGAACCAGAATCAGTACCAGCTGCCGGTGATCGAGCGTCCGGCGGTATTCAAGAACCGCATCGATCAGCTGATGGGTTCGCTCAGCTCGCGCCTGCCCTTCCTCAAACGCGAAGTCGACGAGGAAGAGGAAGGCGAACTGCTGGTGGAGAGCAACCCCTGGGTGGAACAGCCCACACCCCGCCGCAAGGCCGTTGCAGAGGCCGCCCCCAAGTCGGCCAGCAGCTCCCATGTGCTGAGCAATGTCGGCCCGGCGTCGCTGCTGGAATTGGTCAACCAGAGCTTCGAAGTCATGCAGGCCTCACTGACCCAGTACAAGATCGCCGGCTACCCGCCGGATATCCTGATCAATGTGCCCAAGCGCGCGTGCCGCTTCTTCGAGTTCCACAAGGCGCCGGAGCTGATCATGCTCGGCCGGCAGATCGCCAGCGACACCCTGGACAGGTACGAGCGCGAGCATCCGTAGGGTGGATGTCGCTTTGTATCCCCCATTGGCCGGGCTCGGTGGATCGATAAGGCGCGCTCCACCCTACTACCCCAACCACTACAGCTCGCGCAGGCGGTAGCCGACCCCGGCCTCGGTGACGATGAAACGCGGCGCTGCCGGGTCGTCGCCGAGTTTCTGCCGCAGATGGCCGACCACCACACGCAGGTAGTGGCTGTCCTCGACATGGGTGGGGCCCCAGATGTCCTTGAGCAGCTGGTGCTGGGTCACCACCCGGCCCAGGTGACGGGCAAGCAGGGCCAGCACTGCGTACTCCTTGCGCGTCAGCGCAACCTCCACCCCATTCAGGGTCACCCGCCGGTAGGCGAAGTCCAGGTTCAACGGGCCGCTGCTGACCACCGCTTCCTGCTGTTCTCCACTGCCGGCCTGGCGCAACAGCACGCGCACCCGGGCGAGGAATTCCTGGATGCCGAACGGCTTGCTCACGTAGTCGTTGGCGCCGCCATCCAGGGCCAGCACCTTCTCGCCTTCGCCGGCGCGCACCGAGAGCACCAGCACCGGCACCGCCGACCACTCGCGCAACTCGCGCAATACCTGCTGGCCGTCCATGTCCGGCAGGCCGAGGTCGAGAACCACCAGGTCCGGCTTGCCCAGCGCGGCCTGGGCCAGGCCCTCGGCGCCATTGCCGGCCTCCAGCACCTTGTAGCCCTGGGCGTTGAGGCTGATGCGCAGGAACTTGCGGATCTGCACCTCGTCGTCGATCACCAGAATGGTCGCGGGGTGGCCGTTCATGCGGGCTCTTCTTCCATCAGCGGCTGCGGGTGCAAGGGCAGGTGCAGGGTCAAGGTGGCGCCACGGCCCTCCAGGCCGTCGCCAACCGTGACCCGGCCGCCGTGGGCGCCGAGCATGCCCTGGCAGATCGCCAGGCCCAGGCCGGTGCCCTGGCCGCCGCGGTCGCCCCTGGCGGCGGTGTAGAACATGTCGAAGATCCTCTCGCGCTCGTGCTCGGGAATCCCCGGCCCCTGATCACTGACGGCGAAGCGCAGCTCGTCGCGATCGGCCTCCACCGTCACGCGCAGGCGCCCCTGGCTCGGCGAGAAGCGCGCGGCATTTTCCAGCACGTTGACCAGGGCCTGCTCGATCAGCGCCGCATGCACATAGAGCAGCGGCAGTTCGCCGGGGATCAGGATTTCGAGCTGCAGGGCGTCCAGCACCGGACGCAGCCGCTGCACGGCGCTGGCGACTATGTCCGCCGGCGCCACCCAGTCGCGCGCCAGCTTGAGGCCGCCGTGGCCCAGGCGGGTCATGTCCAGCAGGTTCTGGATATAGCGGTCGAGGCGCTCGGCCTCGTTGCGGGTGCCTTCCAGCAGTTCGCGCCGATCGGCCTGGGGAATCTGCTCGCCCAGGGTCAGCAGGCTGTCGATCGAGCCGCGCATGGCGGTCAGCGGCGTGCGCAGGTCATGGGACACCGAGGCCAGCAGCGCGCTGCGCAGTTCCTCGGTCTGCCCGTGCAGGCGCGCCGCTTCCAGGTCTTCGGCCAGTTGCGCGCGCTCCAGGGCCTGGGCCAGCGGCTGGCCGAGGGCGGCAATCAGGCGGCGCTGCTCCGGCGGCAGCGGCCGGCCATCCTTGGGGCTGACGCCGAGCAGGGCCAGCGGCCCCTCCTCGCCGGACAGCGGCCACCACCACCAGCGCCCGCCCGGCAAGGTACCGGTGCCCAGACCGGCCGGCTGGCCATGCTGCCAGGACCAGTCGGCGGCGGCGCGCTCCTGCTCGGCCAGCAGGCGCTGCACGCCGGCCTCGACCTTCCATACGCCGTCCGTGCTGCGCGCCAGCAGGCTGACATCCACCTGCGGCCACAGGGCGAACTGCTGCATCGCCGCCGCCAGCACCGCCTGGCGGTCGGTGGCGGCGGTCAGCCTGCGCGACAGCTCCAGCAGCGCCGTGGTTTCCGCCTGGGTTTCGCGCAGGGCCTGCAGCTGGCGGCGCTGGCGGGTCGCCAGGTTGCCGGTGAGGGCCGCCATCAGCAGGAAGAACAGCAAGGTCAGCACGTCCTCCTGGCGCTCGATGGTCAGGGTCAGGGTCGGCGGGATGAACAGGAAGTTGTAGGCCAGGAACGATAGCCCGGCACACGCCAGGGCCGGAGCCAGGCTACTGCGCACCGCCACCACCAGCACCGCGGCCAGGAAGATCAGCGAGATATTCGGCAACTCGAGAAAACGCGACAGGCCGAGCGCTACCGCAGCCGCCAGCAGCGTCGCCAGCACAGCCCGCAGGTAATCGCGCCAGGCCAGCGGCTGGCGGGTACGCGGCAGCGGCGGTGCCAGATCGGCCTCGGTATCCAGTACGCTGATTTCCAGGCCCTGACCCTGCCTGAGCAGGCGCTCGGCCAGGCCGAGGCCGAACCAGCGGCGGCGCAGGCGCTGGCGGCTGCGGCCCACCAGAATCAGGCTGGCGCGGCGTTCCCGGGCATGTTCGAGCAGGGTTCGCGCCACCTCGGTGCCGCGCAGGCTGACCACCTCACCGCCCAGGCGCTCGGCCAGTTGCTGCGCGGCCTGCAGATAGCCCAGGCGCTGCTCGTTACGCTCCTCGCCGGTGTCCACATGCACCACCGACCAGGGCAAATGGCGGCGCTCGGCGACCCGGCAGGCATGCCGCACCTGCCGCTCGGCCTGGGCATCGCCGTCGATGCCGAGCAGCAGGCGGCCACGCACGGTCGGCGCCTCCTGGCCCTGCTGGCGATAGCGCCGGTTGAGGTCGGCGTCGACCCGTGCGGCGGCCGTCTGCATGGCCAGCTCGCGCAGCGCGGTGAGGTTGGTCTGGCTGAAGAAGGCATCGATGGCCGCACGCGCCTGCTCCGGCACATACACCTTGCCCTCGCGCAGGCGTTCGAGCAGCTCGCGCGGCGGCAGGTCGATCAGCAGGATTTCGTCGGCCTCCTGCAGCACCCAGTCCGGCAGGGTTTCGCGCACCTGCACGCCGGTGATGTCGCGCACCTGGTCGTTGAGGCTCTCCAGATGCTGGACGTTGACCGTGGTGTAGACGTCGATGCCGGCGGCAAGCAGCTCCTGCACATCCTGCCAGCGCTTGGCGTGGCGGCTGCCCGGCGCATTGCTGTGGGCCAGCTCGTCGACCAGCACCAGCTTGGGCGGCTTGGCCAGGATGCCGTCGAGGTCCATCTCGCTCAGCGCCATGCCGCGATAGTCCAGGCGCTGCAACGGCTGCTGCGGCAGGCCGGCGAGCATCGCTTCGGTCTCCGCGCGGCCGTGGGTCTCGACCACGCCGGCGCGCAGATCGACGCCCTGGCGCAGCTGCGCCTGCGCCGCCTGCAGCATGGCGAAGGTCTTGCCCACGCCGGGCGCCGCGCCGAGAAAGACTTTCAGCCGGCCACGGTCTTCGCGAGGCATTTCGGCCAACAGGGCATCGGCGCGCAACGTGTCACTCATGGAGTCGTCTCATGGACAGCAATGGCACGATTGTCGGCTAGCGCCAGGTTCAGCGCCAGCACGTTGACCACGGCCGGCCCCACCAACGGGCGCTCGGTGTGTTGCTCGACCAGGCGTTCCAGGCTGTTCTCCGGTATGCCGCGGGCTGCGGCCACGCGGGCGATCTGCCAGCGCGCGGCCGCCGGCGACAGGTGCGGATCGAGGCCGCTGCCGGAGGTGGTAACCAGTTGCATCGGCACCGGCGCGGCGCCCTCGCCCGCCAGGCGCGAGGCCTGCGTGGCGATGCGTGCGGCCAGTGTCGGGTTGCTCGGTGCCAGGTTGCTGGCGCCGCTGGCCACGGTGGCGAAGCCGGCGGCGGACGGGCGCGCCTGGAACCACTGAGCTCCCTCGAAGCTCTGCGCCAGCAGCGTGCTGCCGATCACCTGGCCCTGGGCGTCGCGTACCAGGCTGCCATTGGCTTGTTCGGGGAAGGCCAGCTGGGCGATGCCGGTGATCGCCAGCGGATAGGCCACGCCGGTGATCAGGGTCATCAGGCCCAGCAGGGCGATGGCCGGGCGAAGTTGTTTGAGCATGATGTTTCTCCAGATTCGTTGACGCCCCCTCTCCGGCAGGGAGAGGGGGACAAGCCTCACACCAGCCCCAGGGCCACCAGCAGCACGTCGATCGCCTTGATCCCGGCGAAAGGCGCGAGGATGCCGCCCAGGCCGTAGATCAGCAGGTTGCGCCGCAGCAGGCTGGCCGCGTCCAGGGCCTTGACCCGCACCCCGCGCAGGGCCAGGGGGATCAGCGCGACGATGATCAGCGCGTTGAACACGATGGCCGAGAGGATGGCGCTCTGCGGGCTGTGCAGCTGCATCAGGTTGAGCGCGCCGAGCTGCGGGTAGATGCCGGCGAACAGCGCCGGGAGGATGGCGAAGTACTTGGCCACGTCGTTGGCCACCGAGAAGGTGGTCAGCGCGCCGCGGGTCACCAAGAGCTCCTTGCCCACCTGCACCACGTCCAGCAGCTTGGTCGGGTCCGAATCCAGGTCGACCAGGTTGGCGGCCTCGCGGGCGGCCTGGGTGCCGTCGTTCATCGCCAGGCCGACGTCGGCCTGGGCCAGCGCCGGGGCGTCGTTGGCGCCGTCGCCACACATGGCGACCATCTTGCCTTCGCCCTGCTCGGCGCGGATGCGCGCCAGCTTCTTCTCCGGCGTGGCCTCGGCGATGATGTCGTCGACCCCGGCCTCGGCGGCAATGGCGGCGGCGGTCAGCGGGTTGTCGCCGGTCACCATCACGGTGCGGATGCCCAGGCTGCGCAGCTCGGCGAAGCGCTCGCGGATGCCCGGCTTGACCACGTCCTTGAGGTGGATGGCGCCGAGCAGCTGGCCATCGCCGGCCACCAGCAGCGGGGTGCCGCCGCTCTGGGCGATCTTCTCGATCTCGCGGGCCAGGGTTGCCGGCACGGCGTCGCGCGCCATGTCCAGGTACAGCAGCACGGCGTCCACCGCGCCCTTGCGGTAGTTGTGGCCGTTCCAGTCGACACCGGACAGGCGGGTCTCGGCGCTGAAGGCGATGGCCTTGACCTCGCCCCGCGACGGTTCCTGCATCGGGCTCAGCGCCCGCAGGTACTCGACGATCGACTTGCCTTCCGGCGTGTCGTCGGCCAGCGAGGCCAGCAGCGCCGCATCGGACAATTCCTTGCCGCTCACCCCCGGAGCCTTGATCACCGCGCTGCAGCGGCGGTTGCCGAAGGTGATGGTGCCGGTCTTGTCCAGCAGCAGCACGTGCACGTCCCCCGCCGCTTCCACCGCGCGACCGGACTTGGCGATCACGTTGAGGCGCACCAGGCGGTCCATGCCGGCGATGCCGATGGCCGACAGCAGGCCGCCGATGGTGGTGGGAATCAGGGTCACCAGCAGCGCGGCCAGGTAGACCAGCGGCAGGTCGCCGCCGGCATAGCGGGCGAAGGGCTGCAGGGTGGCCACCACCAGCAGGAAGATCAGGGAGAGGCCGATCAGCAGGATGTCCAGCGCCACCTCGTTGGGCGTCTTCTGCCGCTTGGCGCCTTCGACCAGGGCGATCATCCGGTCCAGGGTCGACTCGCCCGGGTTGGCGGTGATCTTCACCAGCAGCCAGTCGGAGACCACGCGGGTGTTGCCGGTCACGGCCGAGCGGTCGCCGCCGGACTCGCGGATCACCGGCGCGGATTCGCCGGTGATGGCCGCTTCGTTGACCGCGGCGATGCCTTCGATGACTTCACCGTCGCCGGGGATCAGCTCGCCGGCCTCGACGCGCACGATGTCGCCACGGCGCAGGCTGCTGGCCAGTACGGTTTCGAACTGCGGGCCCTTCTGCCGGCGCGCATTGAGCCCCTGGCTGCCGGCCTTGAGGCTGTCGGCGCGGGCCTTGCCCCGCCCCTCGGCCAGGGCCTCGGCGAAGTTGGCGAACAGCACGGTGAACCACAGCCACAGGGCGATCTGCACGGCCAGCCCGGTGCTGACCCCTTGCGCCGGAACGAAGCACAGCAGCGTGGTGAGGATGGCGGTGATCTCCACCACCAGCATCACCGGCGAGCGCAGCAGCTGGCGCGGGTCGAGCTTGACGAACGCCTGGCGCAGTGCGGGTTTCCACAGCACGGCGAAGGAGGTTTTCGGCTGTTGCTTGTGCTTGGCGCCTTTCAGCACCTTGCTCTCGGGTTGAGTACGGGCATTCATCATGGTTCTCCCTTAGAAGCCCTGGAACAGTGTCAGGTGCTCGGCGATCGGGCCCAGGGCCAGCGCCGGCAGGAAGGTCAGGCCGCCGACCAGGAGGATGGTCAGGCACAGCAGGGTGACGAACAGCGGGCCGTGGGTCGGGAAGCTGTTGCCGTCCAGCGGCGCGCGCTTCTTCGCCGCCAGGCTGCCGGCGATGGCCAGGATCGGCAGGATGTAGCCGAAGCGCCCGAGCAGCATGGCCAGGCCGATCAGCAGATTGTGGTACGGGGTGCCCGCACCGAAACCGGCGAACGCCGAGCCGTTGTTGGCGGTGCCCGAGGTATAGGCGTACAGCGCCTGGCTGAAGCCGTGGGCGCCCGGGTTGCTGATCGAGGCCGCCGGGCCGTCCAGGCTCACCGCCAGGGCGGTCAGCACCAGCACGCCGAGCGGCATCACCAACAGAGTGGCGACCAGCAGGCGCACCTCGCGGGCCTCCAGCTTCTTGCCCAGGTATTCCGGGGTGCGGCCGATCATCAGGCCGGCGAGGAACACGGCGATCAGGACGAACAGCAACATGCCGTAAAGCCCGGCGCCGACGCCGCCGAAGATCACCTCGCCAAGCATCATGTTGAACATCGGCAGCATGCCGCCGAGGGCGCTGAAGCTGTCGTGCATGGCGTTGACCGAGCCGTTGGAGGCGGCTGTGGTGGTCACCGCCCAGAGCGCCGAGGCGGCGGTGCCGAAGCGTGCCTCCTTGCCTTCCAGCGAGCCGATCTGCTCGATCGACAGGCTGGCCAGGGCCGGATTGGGCTGGTACTCGGCCCACAGGGTCAGGCCCAGGCCGGCGACGAACAGGATCAGCATGCTGGCCAGGATGGCGCGGCTCTGGCGCAGGTCCTTGACGTAGTGACCGAAGCTGAACACCAGGGCGGCCGGGATCAGGATGATCGACGCCACCTCCAGCAGGTTGCTCCAGGCGGTCGGGTTCTCGAACGGATGTGCCGAGTTGACGCCGAAGTAGCCGCCACCGTTGGTGCCCAGCTGCTTGATGGCGATCTGGCTGGCGGCCGGGCCCAGCGGGATGCTCTGGTCGGCGCCCAGCAGGGTCTTGGCCTGCACATAGTCCATGAAGGTCTGCGGCACGCCCTGCCAGACCAGGAAGATGGCCAGCGGCACGCACAGCGGCAGCAGCACGTAGAGCACCGCGCGGGTCAGATCGACCCAGAAGTTGCCGATGCCGTTGCTCGACTTGCGCGCGATGCCACGGGCGAAGGCCACCAGGATGGCCAGGCCGACTGCCGGGCTGACGAAGTTCTGCACGCCGAGGCCGACCATCTGGCTGAAGTAGCTCAGCGCCGCCTCGCCGCTGTAGGCCTGCCAGTTGGTGTTGGTGACGAAGCTCACCGCGGTGTTGAACGCCAGGCTCCACTCCAGGCCCGGCAGCTGCTGCGGATTGAGCGGCAGCAGGTGCTGCAGCACGAGGATGGTGAACGGCACCAGCAGGCTGACGGTGCTGAAGGCCAGCAGCGCCAGGCTGTAGGTTTTCCAGTCCTGATCACGCTCGGGGTCGACCCCGGCCACCCGGTAGCACAGGCGCTCCAGCGGTTGCAGCACGGGGCTCAGCAGGGTTTTCTGCCCTTCCATCGCACGGAAGAAATAGCGCCCGAGAAACGGTGCCGGTAGCAGCACCAGCACGAAGAAGGCCAGAATCAGCCAGTAGTCTTGGACTTGCATGGGGCCTCCTAACTCTGCCGTCCGGCGCGCAGCAGCGCGACCAGCAGATAAATGAAAAGCCCCAGGGCTAGGCCCAGGGACACCCCGTCGAGAATGCTCATGTGTTTGCTCCGTTATGCGGTCTGCACCGCCTTGCCGACATTCTTCGCCCGGGGCGCGTAAAGGCGCGATTGCAGGCCCGGCGGGTCGGCATAAAGAATGCGTAAAGATCGCGTTGTATCGATACGGATACAGTGCCGACACGCTGCAAGCCGAGCGACCGCATCATCGGCCTGGAGCTGGGCGACGACTGCATGACCAAGCCCTTCGAGCCGCGCGAACTGGTGGCGCGCATCCACAGCATCCAGCGCCGGGGGCGCGACGACCGCGCCCCCGCGCAAAGAGGAGCCGCGCGCCGGCTACCGGTCGAATATCGGCAGCCAACTGGATCCGTCCGCCTGAGCGGCTGGACCGATGGCCGCGGGCTGATTCCGTGCTCTGGCACTCAGGGCAAGCGGGCCAGAAGCCCAACTGCCGAGGCCTGCATCGTTAGGTTTCGCACCCTGAGCCAAGCCAGGGTGTGTAATGGCGGCCAAGATCAGCAAGAAGCTCCCGCTGCCGAGAGCATGCTCCAGTGGGGACGGATTGATCCGCGATCGGAGCGCGCCAGCGGCGCCCTCCGCAAGGAGCAAGCCGCTCCCACGCCATAGCGCTACACGGCAACATGGAATGAATACAGCGCCAAACAAAAGGCTATGTACCTGTTACGCGTTGCTACGCCGCGCTGTTGTTTGGCTCAAGCGCTCGCGGTGGCTGCTCTGGCTGTTCGTGGGAGCGAATTCATTCGCGATCAGGGCCTACGCCGAGCTGCCTGTTTATCGCGGATAAATCCGCTCCCACTAAAGCTCGATGGCCTGTGCAACACGCTAATGGGACATAGCCAAACAAAACGGCCAACCGACCCGCTGATGCGGATGGGTTGGCCGTTGGGACCGGTGCCGCGGGTCGCCCCGCAGCCGCCTGAGCTATTACTGCTGCTCGGCGTCGCCATCGTAGGCTTCGTCTTCTTCCAGCAACTCACCGTCCAGCGCCGGGGCCTCGTCGTCCAGTGCCGGAGCGCCCAGACCACCACCCAGGCCGCCGCCCATGGCCAGGGCCATGCCGACGAACTCCTCGACGGTCATTTTCTTGCCGTTGAAGTCCACCTGGTCGTTGGCGTAGTGCAGGCTGGAGACGATGTCATTGCCCTGCAGGGTCGCCAGTTCGGTGGCCAGCAGCATGCCGCTGGCCATCTCGGTCATCATCTGCGCCTGACCGGCGATGGCCTCCTGGTCGGTTTGGCCGGAAATCGCCGCCTGGGCGCTGACCACGTCACCGATCATCGGTTTGGAGACCACCAGCTTGGCATCGAACTGGCTGATCAGCTGCTTGGCCAGCTCGGGGGCCGGCAGGTCGAGGGATGTCGGCTTGCCGATATCCAGGGCCAGCTTGAAGCTGCTCTCGCCATTGGCGGTCTTGAATGCCAGTTTCTCCAGGGCCAGGCCCGGCTTGCCGGCCAGCAGTTGTTCCAGATCGGCCTTGAGCTTGGCTTCCTGCTCGGCGGAAAGCTCCGGCATGCCGGTGGCGCTGCTGGTCTTCTGGTACTGCCAGTCGGCCTGCATCAGCTCGCCGTACAGCGCGATCATCGATTGCAGGGCCTTGCCGTCGAGGTTCTTCAGGCTCCAGACCATCTGCGAGCTGCCGATGTCGCGACCGTCATAGCTGATCATGCCGACGTCGTAGCTGTAACGGGCGGCGAGGAAGTCGCCGTTTTCCGAGGTCTCGTCGCGCTGCACCACATCCTTCAGCAGCAGCGGCTTGTTGTCGCTGCCGAGCGACAGCGCGATGGCCTTCAGGCGCACTTCGTTGCTGCCCAGATAGAACTCGCTGCTGCCCTTGCTCAGGTCGCTGTCCAGGCTGAGGTCCTGGAACTCGATGCTCATCGGCGCGTCGCTGAGGCTGGAAGTGACTTTCAGGCTGTCCATCTGGCCACGGCCGCTGACATCGCGGCCATCGGCGCTGCTGTCGATGTCGAGGGTCAGGCCGCTGAAGCTGAGGTGGGTGCTTTCATCCAGCGGCAGCTGCAACGGTTCCAGCTCCAGGGTGCCGCTGACGGAGCGGTCGTAACCCAGGCTGACCTGGCCATTGAGCGGCGATACGCCCTTGGTCGCGGCAAACCACTTTTCCAGTTCCGGGCTCTGCTCCAGGGCATAGCTGCTGCTGGCCATTACCGGCATCAGCTTGAAGGCCTTCAGGCGCGACAGCGGGAACGGACCATGCTCGATGCGGTCGTTGACCACCCACTCCAGGTTGCTCGGCAGCTCGCCGCCCTGCGGGCCGGAGAACTTGATGCGGTAACGCGCATTGCTGGTGAAGAATTGGCGATCCAGCGACAGCAGTTCGATCGATACATTGACGCCCAGGGCCGGCAGGGCCTTGGCCATTTCGTCGTTGGCTTGCTTGATCGAGGCTTCCAGCGTGGCTGGCAGTTGCTTGCCGGTATACCAGGCCCCGGCCGTGCCCAATGCCCCCAGGGCGACGATGACGCCTACAGCGATGCCTGCAGATTTTTTCATGAGATGACTCGCAGATTGTCCGTTGTGTTGTGTTGGTTCTTCCCTGCGTCCGCGGTCGGCCTCTGATGGAACGTTCCGCGGCCTGAGGCGGGGCGAGCTTGCGCTGCCCGGCTTGGGCTGCCAGGGCAGCCGAAAAGCCGGGCAAGGCTACCATTGGCCGACGCTCGCGACCAAGGCGGGTCGGCAAGAAATTGCGCAGGATGCCAAGCGGATCGAACAGGTGCAGGCTGCCAGGCGTGGTCGGATGACCACGCGTCGGGATCAGGCGCGATCGTCCTCGCGGGGCATGGCACTGGCCTGCGCCGACGCCTTCGGCACGCTGTTGACCCAGTCGCCCAGCAGGCTGAAGGCCACGGCCAGCAGGGTCGGACCGAGGAACAGGCCCATGAAGCCGAAGGCCAGGATGCCGCCGAACACGCCGAGCAGCACCACCACCAGCGGCAGGTTGCCGCCGCGGCTGATCAGGTAGGGCTTGAGCACGTTGTCCACACCGCTGATGACGAACATGCCCCAGATGCCGAGGAACACCGCGAAGCCGTATTCGCCCTGGCTGACCAGCCAGGCCGTGGCCGGTATCCAGACCAGTGGCGGGCCCATGGGAATCAGGCTGAGGATGAAGGTGACGATACCCAGCACCAGGGCACCCGGCACCCCGGCGATATAGAAACCGATCAGGGCCAGCAGGGCCTGGGCCGCGGCGGTGCCGATCACGCCGTTGACCACCCGCTGCACCGTGCCGGCGACCAACTCCTGATAATGCTCGGCGCGATCGCCGATCAGGCGCTGCAGCATGCTTTTCACGAAAGCCGCCATGCGCGGGCCGTCGCGGTAGAAGAAGAACACCAGCACCAGGCTCAGGGCCAGTTCGAGCATGCCGCCGCCGATCTGCGCGCTGCGCGCCAGCAACCAGTTGCCAACCTGGCCCAGATAAGGACGGATGGCGGCGAACAGGGCGACCCCTTCCTCGTCAACGCGATTCCACAGGCCGACCAGACGCTCGCCCACCAGCGGCAATTGACCCAGCCAGCCCGGTGGGTCCGGCAGGCCATCGACCTGGAAGCCTTTGAACAGCTCGGTGGCATCGCGGACATGGTCGGCCAGGTTGAAGCCCAGCCAGACCAGCGGCACCGCCACCAGGATCATCCAGCAGCCGGTCAGCACCGCGGCAGCGGTCGTTTCGCGGCCATGCAGCAGGCGGGTCAGCAGGCGCATCAGCGGCCAGCTGGCAAACGCCAGCACGGCGGCCCAGAACAGCGCCGAGAAGAACGGCGCCAACACCCAGGCACAGGCGCCCAGCAGCACCAGCAGGAGGATCTGCACCAACAGGCGGTCATTGTTCAGCATTGCAAAGGTCCTGGAAGAAGATCCCGATGGGCCAGCGGGTGGCCCGTTTCCCTATCATTCAACGTAATGGTTGCAGCAGCAGGCCACTGCCGCTCGGCACCCCCAGTTCCAGGCGAGTGGCGCGTACGCCTTGCTCCTGCAGGGCGGCCCGCCAGGCCGGCGCATTGACACCGGACAAACTGACCCGCAGGGTGCTGTCGAGGTTCAAGGTGCGCGCCAGCAATTCGCTCCAGGCCGCATCCGGCGCGCCCAGGTGCGGCAGGGCCAGCTGGCCCTGTTCGCGCAGCTGGCGCAGCAGCGTGGTCGCGCCGGGCAGCACCGCGGCCAGCGAAGTGTTGGCATCCAGCTGCTCCACATGCAGGTAGGCCCGGCGGTTGCCGCGGGTGATGCCATACAGGGCCAGCAGGCTGTCCTGCCGTGGCGCCGCCAGGTGCAGCAGCATGTAGCTCTGCCGCTCCTCCGGGCCGTACAGCTTGGCATTGGCGAAGATGGCGTTGGCCCACAGGCTGCTGGAGCCACACTCGCGCCCCTCGCACCAGTACAACAGCTGGGCGCCCTGCTCCAGCAGCGCCTGGCGGGCGGCGTTCAGCGCCTCGCGCGGCGCATGTTCGTCTGGCAGGCGGTAGGTCAGCGCGCGCAGGCGGCCCTCGGCCAGCACCTCCCCCTCCAGGCGCAACTGGCTACTGATGCGCTGCACCGCACCAAGCGGATAGCGACGTTCGAGGGTGGCGACATCCCGGTAGTCGACGATCTCGCTGCGCGCAAAGCGCGCGAGCACTTCGAGATCCTGGCTGCCGGGCAGGTCTGCGGCCAGCACCGGGGCGCTGGCGAGCAACAGGCAAAAACACAGTCTGGAAAGCATCCGGTCCTCAGCGTGTCAGCATAGTCTGCGCGGTCTTCACCAGCGCGTCATTGTCCGTGGGCCGTGCCGGCACCTGCAGGCCGCGCTGTACCGCCGGGCGCGCCTCGACCGCGGCCAGCCAGCGTTGCAGATGCTCCAAGCCATCCAGCGAAACCCCGGCCCAGTCATGCACCCTTACCCAGGGAAAGGTGGCGATATCGGCGATGCTGTAGTCGCCGGCCAGGTATTGCGCTTCGCCCAGGCGCGTATCGAGCACTTCGTAGAGGCGCCGGGTCTCATGCTGGTAGCGGTCGATGGCGCCCTGCAGCTTCTCCGGAAAATAGCGGAAGAACACGTTGGCCTGGCCCTGCATCGGCCCCACCCCACCCATCTGGAACATCAGCCACTGGATCGCCCGAGAGCGCCCCTTGGCGTCGGCTGGCAGCAGCTGGCCGGCCTTCTCGGCCAGGTAGATGAGGATGGCGCCGGACTCGAACACGGCGAAGCCGTCGTCGACGATGGCCGGGATGCGGCCGTTGGGGTTGATGCGCAGGAACTCGGGAGTCTTCTGCTCCTGCTTGTCGAAGGACAGCACGTGCACCCGGTACGGCAGCCCAAGCTCCTCGAGGGCAATGGAAACCTTATGACCATTGGGTGTCGCAGCGGTGTAGAGGTCGATCATGCGAGGCTCCAGTAACAGTCCAGCCAGCCTCGGCAGTTGTCAGGGGCAAGTCAAGTGACAGCGAAGAAACGATTGAAACAGTCTGCAACCTGCTGCGCGCAAGCCTCGTCATTGAGATGCAGGTGATGCCCGCCCGGCAGTTTGTGCACCTCGAACTGGCTACCCTCGATCAGCCCGGCGATGCGCGGCTCGACCGCCATATGCCCCTGCTCCGCCAGCACCAGGCTGACCGGGCACTGCACGCTGCGCACGAACTGCTCGACATGGGCGAAGGTCAGGCGCATCAGCGAGGGCAGGGTCAGGCGGATATCGGTGCGCCAGGTGTAACCGCCCTGCACCGGTTCCAGACCGCGCTGGGCGAGCAGCTCGGCGGCCTCGCGACTGACCGCGACCACGCCCTGCATGCGCGCCTGCACCGCACGCTCCAGAGTCGGGTAGACCGGCTTGCGCTTGTCGCGCACGGCCAGCCGCGCGCGCAGCGCATCGCCCAGGCGCTTGGCGGCGCCGTCGGCCTCGCCGGTGTAGGGAATCAGCCCATCAATCAACGCGATGCGCTCGATACGCTCCGGCACGGCGGCGGCCAGCAGGGTCGAAATGATGCCGCCGAGGGAATGGCCCATCAGGCTGAAACGCTGCCAGCCGAGCTGTTCGGCCACCAGCAGCACATCCTCCAGGTACTCCCACATGCTGTAGCTGGAGTTGGCCGCGTAGTGCCCGGAGTGGCCGTGACCGGGGAAATCCAGGGCGACGATGCGCAGGCCCTGTAGCCTGGGGGCCAGGCGCGCGTAAGTCATGGCGTTGTCCAGCCAGCCATGCAGGGCGATCACCGGGATGCCGTCCTCGGGGCCGAACAGGTGCGCGGCCAACTCCACATGCGGCAGGCTGAAACGGGTTTCCTCGACGCTGAAGGTCATGCGCTGCGCTCCATGTTCTGACCTTGCCAGCGGCTGAACAGTTCGCGCAGCAGGCGCGCGGTGTCCTGCGGACGCTCCAGGGGAAACATGTGCCCCCCCGGCAGGTTGTGGTATTCGCCCCTGGGCACCCGGTTGACCAGGCGCGCATGATGCGCCAGCACCACCCTGCTCTGCCGACCGCGCACCAGCGCCAGCGGCACCTGCAACTGCTGCGGGCGCCCCGGGCTGGTGTGCGGCACGCTGCGGTAGATGCTGATCTCGGTGGCCGGATCGAAGCGCAGGCGCAAGCCGTTGTCGTCGGGGCGCAGGCCGTGCTGCACGTAGGCATCCAGGCATTCCGGGTCGAAGCGGCTGAACAGGGTCTTGCCGGCGAAGTAGCGGCGCGCCTCGGCGACATCCTCGAACGCCTCCCGGCGGCCCACCGTGCGACCCGCCGGGGTAATCCGGTCGATAAAGCCGAAGCGCTTGGCCGCGCGGATCACCAGTTGGTCGACACGGGTCAGCAAGGGTGAGTCGAGCATCACCACGCCGCGATACAGATCGGGCCGGCGCAATGCGGCATGGTAGTGCAGCACACCGCCGAGGGAATGGCCGACACCCCAGACCGGCTGGTGCTGAGATTCGAGGTGGGCGATCAGTTCGTCGACCAGGTTCTGCCAGTTGTCGTCCACCGGGAAGCGCGGATCATGGCCGTGCTGCTCCAGGTGCTGCACCTGGTAGTCCGGTGCCAGGGCGGCAAACAGCTTGCCGTAGGTGGCCGAGGGAAAACCGTTGGCGTGGGCGAAGAATACCGATTGCGACATGGCGGCAAGCTACACAGGAAACATGCAGGAATTGTCCGGCAGAGCACGGCGGCCGGCAATCGGCGATCAGGCGTAGATGGGTGGCACAACCGCCAAAGAACAGCAGCGACGCGCCGCAAGGCGCGCCGCAGAGGGCTTAGCAGGCTTCTGCCTGCGCCGCACCGCACAGCCGGTCGGCTACAGCGGCGAGCAGCAACGTGACACCCACCGGCACCACCCAGCCCAGCCCCTGTGCAGCCAACGGCAGGTGGCTGAGGAACTGCGGCACCAGCGCCTGGAACCCGGCGGCGTTAAAGGCATCGGCCAGGCCGAACAGCAGGGTCACCAGCATCACCGGAATGAACACCCGCGGCGCCGAACACCAGAAGCGGCTGAGCAGGCTCAGGCCAACCAGCACGATGGCCAGCGGATAGAGGCCAACCAGCACCGGCACCGACACACTGATCAGCTGCGACAGACCCTGGTTGGCCACCAGCAGGCTGAACAGGCCGAACGCCAGCACCACCTTGCGGTAGGAAACCGGCAGCAACTCGCTGAAGTATTCGCCACAGGCGGTCAGCAGGCCCACCGCAGTGGTCAGGCAGGCCAGGGTGATCACCACTGCCAGCAGCAGGCTGCCCGGAGTGCCGAAGGTGTACTGCACATAGGCGGTGAGAATCTGCACGCCGTTCTGCGCGTCGCCGGCAATACCCTGGCTGGTGGCGCCGAGGTAGAACAGCGCCAGGTAGACCAGCGACAGGCCGGCCGCGGCGATCAGACCGGCGATCACCGAATAGCGCGTGACCAGGCGGCCATCGCTCACCCCATGGCCACGAATGGCGGTGGCGATGACGATGCCGAACACCAGCGCGCCGAGGGTGTCCATGGTCAGGTAGCCCTGCAGGAAGCCCTGCACCAGCGGCATGGCCTGATAGTCGGCATTGCTCTGGCCGATCTCGCCGGCCGGCGCCAGCAGGGCTGCACCGCCGAGTACCAGCAGGGCAGCCAGCAGCACCGGGGTAATGAACTTGCCGATACGGTCGACCAGTTGCCCCGGATTCAGCGAGAGGAACAGCACGGCAGCGAAATAGACCAGCGTATACAGCGCCAGAGCCAGCGGCTCGTTGCCGGCAAAGGGCGCCACGCCCATCTCGAAGGACACCACGGCGGTGCGCGGCGTGGCGAACAGCGGGCCGATGGCCAGGTACACCGCCACGGCAAACACCGTCCCGGCCTTGCGCCCCAGCGGCGCAGTCAGGCTGTCCATGCCCCCACCTACGCGGGCCAGAGCCACCACGGTGAGCAGCGGCAGGCCGACGCCAGTGAGCAAAAAGCCCAGCGCGGCGAGCCACACGTTGTCGCCCGCCGCCATACCGGCGCTGGGCGGGAATATGATGTTACCGGCGCCCAGGAACAGGGCAAAAGTCATGAAGCCAAGGGCCAGGAGGTCGAGGCTTTTCAGGCGAGTCATAGCAGGAAGTACCACAGGCAGGATTTCAGGGAAAAACAGCAGGGTTTCCGCTGGGTTGGGAAACGTCACCGCCCCGGTTCGGGGGCTGTCACTCAGGTTTCACAGCCGGCCCTTTTGGGGCTTGGCAGGAAATAGTTGCAAGACTAACGATTTTTCCCAGACCTCGCGGCGGGCAGCGGTCGAACTGTCGTTCAGACGCAAAAAACTGTCGCCTCGACACAAGTTGCTGACCGAGCCGGCAGAAAAGAAAAAGGCCACCCGAAGGTGGCCTCTTTCCGATCAAGTCAGCCTCAGGCCTTCTTGACTTCCCAACCGGTCAGCTCGGCCAGGGCCTTGCCGATGTCGGCCAGGGAACGCACGGTTTTCACACCGGCGTCCTGCAGGGCGGCGAACTTCTCGTCCGCAGTGCCCTTGCCACCGGAGATGATGGCGCCGGCGTGGCCCATGCGCTTGCCGGGCGGCGCGGTGACGCCAGCGATGTAGGACACCACCGGCTTGGTCACGTTGGCCTTGATGAAGGCAGCGGCTTCTTCTTCGGCCGAACCGCCGATCTCGCCGATCATCACGATCGCCTCGGTCTTCGGGTCTTCCTGGAACAGCTTCAGGATGTCGATGAAGTTGGAGCCCGGGATCGGGTCGCCACCGATGCCGACGCAGGTGGACTGACCGAAACCGGCGTCAGTGGTCTGCTTCACGGCTTCATAGGTCAGGGTGCCGGAACGCGAGACGATGCCGACCTTGCCTGGCAGGTGGATGTGGCCCGGCATGATGCCGATCTTGCACTCGCCGGGAGTGATCACGCCCGGGCAGTTCGGGCCGATCAGGGTCACGCCCAGCTCGTCGCACTTGACCTTGGCTTCCAGCATGTCGATGGTCGCGATGCCTTCGGTGATGCAGACGATCAGCTTGATGCCGCCGAAAGCCGCTTCCAGGATCGAGTCCTTGCAGAACGGAGCCGGAACGTAGATCACCGAAGCGGTGGCGCCAGTCTGCTCGACGGCTTCCTTGACGGTGTTGAACACCGGCAGGCCCAGGTGGGTGGTGCCGCCCTTGCCCGGGGTCACGCCGCCAACCATCTGGGTGCCGTAGGCGATGGCTTGTTCGGAGTGGAAAGTGCCCTGCGAGCCGGTGAAGCCCTGGCAGATGACTTTGGTGTCTTTATTGATCAGGACGCTCATTACTTGCCCTCCGCAGCTTTGACGACTTGCTCGGCAGCGTCGGTCAGGCTGGTTGCCGCGATGATGTTCAGGCCGCTTTCGGCCAGGACCTTGGCGCCCAGTTCAGCGTTGTTGCCTTCCAGACGAACCACGACCGGAATCTTCACGCCGACTTCTTTCACGGCGCCGATGATGCCTTCGGCAATCATGTCGCAGCGAACGATGCCGCCGAAGATGTTGACCAGTACGGCCGCAACATTGCTGTCGGACAGGATGATCTTGAACGCTTCGGTCACGCGCTCTTTGGTCGCGCCGCCACCTACGTCGAGGAAGTTGGCTGGCTTGCCGCCGTGCAGGTTGACGATGTCCATGGTACCCATGGCCAGGCCGGCACCGTTGACCATGCAGCCGATGTTGCCTTCCAGGGCCACGTAGTTCAGTTCGAACTTGGCAGCGTGGGCTTCGCGCGGATCGTCCTGCGACGGGTCATGCATGGCGCGCAGCTTCGGCTGGCGGTACATGGCGTTGCTGTCGATGTTGATCTTGGCGTCCAGGCAGTGCAGGTTGCCGTCTTTCTTGATGACCAGCGGGTTCACTTCCAGCAGAGCCAGGTCGTAGTCCTGGAACAGCTTGGCCAGGCCGACGAAGATGTGGGTGAACTGCTTGATCTGGTCGCCTTTCAGGCCCAGCTGGAACGCCAGCTCGCGGCCCTGGTACGGCTGCGCGCCAACCAGCGGGTCGATGGTGGCCTTGAGGATCTTCTCGGGAGTGTCGTGGGCGACTTTCTCGATGTCCACGCCACCTTCGGTGGAAGCCATGAACACGATACGGCGGCTGGAACGGTCGACGACGGCGCCGAGGTACAGTTCCTTGTCGATGTCGGTGCACGACTCGACCAGGATCTTGCTGACCGGCTGACCATTGGCGTCAGTCTGGTAGGTCACCAGACGCTTGCCCAGCCACTGGGCGGCGAACGCCTTGGCGTCTTCCTTATTACGCACCAGCTTGACGCCGCCCGCTTTGCCGCGGCCGCCGGCGTGCACCTGGGCTTTGACAACCCACTCGCTGCCACCGATCTTGTCGCAAGCCGCAGCTGCGTCTTCCGGGGTGTCAACGGCGAAACCAGTGGATACCGGCAGGCCGTACTCAGCGAACAGCTGCTTACCCTGATACTCGTGAAGATTCATGCTTATCTACCGTTCTTCGTTTAGGTATTGCGCATTCGACGCTGCGCTCGAAGGCGCCGCGCCACCTTTGACTGCTCTGGTTAGCAGTCCAGGCGGACATTCCTGCGCCAGGCCGTGTAGGTCTGCCGCGGGCCGCCCGCCTTGGTTTTCCTGCGGTTGAACGCCCGACCGAAGCCAGGCGCTGCATTAACTAACGTCGCTTAGCGCTTCTTGCGGTTGGCGATGTGGATGGCATGGCCATTCACCGCCAGGGCCGCTTCGTGCAGGGCTTCGGACAGGGTCGGGTGCGAGAACACCATCATGCCCAGGTCTTCGGCGCTGGTGCCGAATTCCATGCCGATCGCACCCTGCTGCACCAGTTCGGCAGCGCTTGGGCCGATCACGTGGACGCCCAGCACGCGGTCGGTCTTGGCATCGGCGATGACCTTGACCAGGCCGGCGGTGTCGTTGGCGGCCATGGCGCGGCCACTGGCGGCGAACGGGAAGGTACCGACGTTGATTTCAACGCCCTCGCCTTTCAGCTGCTGCTCGGTCTTGCCGACCCAGGCGATTTCCGGGTGGGTGTAGATCACCGATGGGATCAGGTCGTAGTTCATCTGCGCCTTGTGGCCCTTGATGCGCTCGGCAACCATCACGCCCTCTTCCGAGGCCTTGTGCGCCAGCATCGCGCCGCGCACCACGTCACCGATGGCGTAGACGCCCGGCACGCTGGTTTCGCACTGGTCGTTGACGAAGATGAAGCCACGCTCGTCCAGGGTCACGCCGCTGTCGGCGGCCAGCAGGTTGGTGGTCACCGGGCGACGGCCGACCGCGACGATCAGCTTGTCGAAGGTCAGCTTCTGCTCGCCGTTGGCGTCGCTGAAGGTCACGGTGACCTGCTTCTTCTTCACTTCGCTGCCGGTGACGCGGGCACCCAGACGGATGTCCAGGCCCTGCTTGCCGAGGATCTTCAGGGCTTCCTTGGCGATCTGCTCGTCGGCGGCGGCGAGGAACTTGTCCATGGCTTCCAGCACGGTGACTTCGGCGCCCAGGCGGGCCCAGACCGAACCCAGCTCCAGACCGATCACGCCGGCGCCGATCACGCCCAGCTTCTTCGGCACGGCCTGGAATTCCAGGGCGCCGGTGGAATCGACGATCACATCCTGATCGACCGGGGCCGGCGGGATGTCGACCGGACGCGAGCCGGAAGCGAGGATCACGTTCTCGGCTTCGACGATCTCAACCTTGCCGTCGGTGCCGGTGACTTCGACTTTCTTGCCGGCCAGCAGCTTGCCGTGGCCTTCCAGCAGGGTCACACCGTTGGACTTGAACAGACCGGCGACGCCGCCGGTCAGGTTCTTGATGATGCTGTTCTTGCGCGCGACCATCTGCGGTACGTCGATGGTCACGCCCTTGGCTTCGATGCCGTGGACTTTGAAGCCTTCGTGGGCCTCATGGTACTTGTAGGAGCTGTCCAGCAGCGCCTTGGACGGAATGCAGCCGACGTTCAGGCAGGTGCCGCCCAGGGCGACCTTGCCGTCCTTGTCCTGATACTTCTCGATGCAGGCGGTCTTCAGACCGAGTTGCGCGGCCTTGATGGCGGCCACGTAGCCCCCTGGGCCCGCGCCAATCACTACCACGTCGAATTTCTGGATCATAACTCATTCCTTCTCGGATAAAACCGGGCGGTCCCTTGTGAGGATCGCCACGTGCACAGGGATCAGATGTCCAGCAGCAGACGAGCCGGGTCTTCCAGCAGGTTCTTGATGGTCACCAGGAAGCTGACCGCCTCCTTGCCGTCGATCAGACGGTGATCGTAGGACAGCGCCAGGTACATCATCGGGCGAATGACGACCTGACCATTGATGGCCACCGGGCGCTGGATGATGTTGTGCATGCCCAGAATCGCGGCCTGCGGCGGGTTGACGATTGGGGTCGACATCATCGAGCCGAAGGTACCGCCGTTGGTGATGGTGAAGGTGCCACCGGTCATCTCTTCGATCGACAGCTTGCCGTCGCGGGCCTTCTTGCCGAAGGTGGCGATGCCGTTCTCGACTTCGGCCAGGCTCATCAGCTCGGCGTTGCGCAGAACCGGTACCACCAGGCCACGGTCGCTGGACACGGCCACGCCGATGTCCTGGTAGCCGTGGTAGACGATGTCGTTGCCGTCGATCGAGGCGTTGACTGCCGGGAAGCGCTTGAGCGCCTCGACGGCGGCCTTGACGAAGAACGACATGAAGCCCAGGCGCACGCCGTTGTGGGTCTTCTCGAACAGGTCCTTGTACTTCGAACGCAGGGCCATGACTTCATGCATGTCGACTTCGTTGAAGGTGGTCAGCATGGCCATGGTGGACTGCGCCTCGACCAGACGCTCGGCGACCTTGGCGCGCAGGCGGGTCATCGGCACGCGCTTCTCGACACGGTCGCCAACGGCGAACACCGGCGCATCGCCAGCCGGAGCGGCCGGCTTGGCGGCAGCGGCGGCTGGAGCGGACTTCTTCGCCGCAACGGCAGCCACGGCGTCTTCCTTGGTCACGCGACCGCCTTTGCCGGTGCCGGTGATGCTGTTCGGATCGATACCGCCCTCTTCGGCGATCTTGCGTGCGGCCGGCGAGAGGATGGCGTCGTCATCGGCTGCGGCCGGAGCGGCGGCAGCGGCGGCAACCGGGGCAGCAGCGGCCGGAGCGGCGGCTACGGCGGCGCCAGCGGCACCCAGCGTGCCCAGCAGTTCGCCGGAGAGCACGGTGTCGCCTTCATTCTTGACGATTTCGGCGAGCACGCCGTCGGCTTCGGCGAGGACTTCCATCACCACCTTGTCGGTTTCGATGTCGACGATCAGCTCATCGCGCTTGACGGCGTCGCCCGGCTTCTTGTGCCAGGTGGCAACGGTGCCGTCGGCAACCGACTCCGGGAAGGTTGGGGCTTTGATCTCGATAGCCATTCTGTGTGTTTCCTTAAATTCGGTTTCATCGATGAGGGGCTACCCGTGCAGCCCCTCGTACGCGACGGCGTTAAACGTTAAAAGCGTCCTGCAGCAGTTTTTCCTGCTGCTCGGCGTGCATCGAAGCGTAGCCACAAGCCGGGGCCGCGGAAGCGTCGCGACCGGCGTACTCGAGGAACAGCGCCTTCTTGTGCGCGGATGCGACGCGACGCATGTGGTGCTGGCTGCAATACCAGGCACCCTGGTTCATCGGCTCTTCCTGGCACCAGACGATGTGCTTGAGGTACTTGTACGGCGCCAGGGCTTCGGTCAGGTCTTCTTCCGGGAACGGATAGAGCTGCTCGATGCGCACGATGGCGATGTCTTCGCGACCTTCGGCACGGCGCTTGGCCAGCAGGTCGTAGTAGACCTTGCCGCTGCACAGGATCAAGCGTTCGACTTTCTTCGGGTCGATCGGGTCGACCTCGGGAATCACGGTCTGGAACGAACCGTCGGCCAGCTCTTCCAGAGTCGAGATAGCCAATGGATGCCGCAGCAGGGACTTGGGCGTCAATACGACCAATGGCTTGCGCAGCGGACGGATCACCTGGCGACGCAGCAGATGGTAGATCTGCGCCGGAGTGGTCGGCACCGCCACCTGCATGTTGTGCTCGGCGCACAGTTGCAGGTAACGCTCCAGGCGTGCGGAGCTGTGCTCCGGGCCCTGCCCTTCATAACCGTGCGGCAGCAGCATGGTCAGACCGCACAAGCGACCCCACTTGTGCTCGCCACTGGAGATGAACTGGTCGAATACCACCTGGGCACCGTTGGCAAAGTCGCCGAACTGGGCTTCCCAGATCACCAGCGCGTTGGGCACGGTGGTCGAGTAGCCGTATTCGAAGGCCAGTACGGCCTCTTCCGAGAGGAAGGAGTCGTACAGCTGGAAGCGCGGCTGACCTTCGAACAGGTTCTGCAGCGGCAGGTAGGTGGTCGCGTCCTTCTGATTGTGCAGCGCCGCATGGCGGTGCGAGAAGGTGCCGCGGCCGACGTCCTGGCCGGTGATGCGCACCGGGTGACCTTCATGCAGCAGGGTGGCGTAGGCCAGGTTCTCGGCATAGCCCCAGTTGATCGGCATGGCGCCGGCGGTCATCTTGACCCGGTCTTCCAGCACCTTGGCCACCTGGCGTTGCAGCACCAGGCCTTCCGGCAGGTGCAGCAGCTTGCCGGCCAGATCCTGCAGGGTCTTCAGCTCGCAACGGGTGTCGTGACGGGCCGTCCAGGCATGGCCCAGGTACGGACGCCAGTCGACGAACAGTTCCTTGTTCGGTTCCTTGACCAGGCTCTTGACCACGTGCTGGCCGTTGTCCAGTGCGTTGCGGTACTCATCGATCTTGGCCTGCACGCGCTCGGCATCCAGGCGTGCGCTCTGGATCAGGCTGTCGGCATACAGCTCACGGGTGGTGCGCTGCTTGACGATCTGCTGATACATCAGCGGCTGGGTACCACTCGGCTCGTCGGCCTCGTTGTGACCGCGACGGCGGTAGCAGACCAGGTCGATGACCACGTCACGCTTGAACTGCATGCGGTAGTCGACGGCCAGCTGGGTGACGAACAGCACGGCTTCCGGATCATCGCCATTCACATGGAAGATCGGCGCCTGGATCATCTTCGCCACGTCGGTGCAGTACTCGGTGGAGCGCGAGTCTTCCGGACGGCTGGTGGTGAAACCGACCTGGTTGTTGATCACCAGGTGGATGGTGCCGCCAGTCTTGTAGCCGCGGGTCTGCGACATCTGGAAGGTTTCCATGACCACGCCCTGGCCGGCGAATGCCGCGTCACCGTGGATGGAGATCGGCAGTACGCTGTCGCCGTTCGGGTCGCTGCGGCGATCCTGACGGGCGCGCACGGAACCCTCGACCACCGGGGAGACGATCTCCAGGTGCGAAGGGTTGAACGCCAGTGCCAGGTGCACTTCGCCGCCCGGCGTCATGACGTTGGAAGAGAAACCCTGGTGGTATTTCACGTCACCGGAGGACAGGCCTTCGGTCTTCTTACCTTCAAACTCGTCGAACAGGTCGCGCGGGTTCTTGCCGAAGGTGTTGACCAGCACATTGAGACGGCCGCGGTGGGCCATGCCGATGACGATTTCCTTGGTGCCGTAGGAGCCGGAGCGCTGGATGATCTCGTCCAGCAGCGGAATCAGGCTCTCGCCGCCTTCCAGGCCGAAACGCTTGGTGCCCGGGTACTTGGTGCCCAGGTATTTTTCCAGGCCTTCGGCGGCGGTCAGGCGCTCGAGCAGGTGACCCTGCACGTCCACGGAGAATGCCGGGCGGCCGCGCACGCTTTCCAGACGCTGCTGGAACCACTTGCGCTGCTCGGAATCGACGATATGGGTGAACTCGGCGCCAATGGTGCGGCAATATGTCTGCTGCAGCGCTTCGTGAATTTCCCGTAGAGTCGCCTCTTCCTTGCCGATGTAAAGCTCACCGGTACGGAAAGTGGTATCGAGGTCGGCGTTGGTCAGACCATAGTGGTTGATTGCCAGGTCAGCCGGAGCCGGACGCTTCCACAGACCCAGCGGGTCGAGCGTCGCAGCCTGATGGCCACGCATGCGGTATGCCTGAATCAGACGCAGGACTTCCACCTGCTTCTTCTCGTGCTCACTGCTCACGCTACCGGCGGACACTGGTTGGGCGCGACGCTGGTTCTTGGCCAGCAGCACGAAATGATCGCGGACTGTCGAGTGCGAAACGTCGGTGGCGGCATTGCCGTCAGTCGGCAATTTCTGGAAATAGGTGCGCCACTCTTCTGGCACAGCGTTGGGATCGTGCAGGTAGAGCTCGTAGAGCTCTTCCACATAGGCAGCGTTACCACCGGATAGGTGGGCACTGTCCCACATGCGCTGCATCACGCTTTCTTGCATGCTTGGTCACCCTCGGTAAGGGGACACCACCGGCGTGGAGGCCGTAATTGTGACTTGAAGTCCTGAAGCAGCGACGGGTAAGCCACTACGGATCCCGCAGATAGTCCGGGCACCAGCCCGGATGCCCCTGCTGGTCGTCAATTTCTTTTCAAGTAAGAACCGTGGCTTTGTGAGCTGGCGGTTCTGGTTTACTGCGGCACCGGAGTTACGCCGGCGCCGCAGGTGTCACGGGTAAAGCTGAATCAGGTAGCGCTTTGCAGCAGCATGTTGCGTACGTGGCCGATTGCCTTGGTCGGGTTGAGACCTTTCGGGCAAACGTTCACGCAGTTCATGATGCCGCGGCAACGGAACACGCTGAACGGATCGTCCAGCGAGGCCAGACGCTCTGCGGTCTTGGTGTCACGGCTGTCGGCCAGGAAACGGTAGGCCTGCAACAGCGCAGCGGGACCGAGGAACTTGTCCGGGTTCCACCAGAAGGACGGGCAGCTGGTGGAGCAGCACGCGCACAGGATGCACTCGTACAGACCGTCCAGCTTCTCGCGCTCTTCCGGCGACTGCAGACGCTCGATCGCCGGGGCAGGCGTGTCGTTCTGCAGGAAAGGCTGCACCTTCTCGTATTGCTTGTAGAAGATGCTCATATCGACCACCAGGTCACGAATGACCGGCAAACCCGGTAGCGGACGGATCACCAGCTTGTTGTTCTTCACCACGGTGGAGATCGGGGTGATGCAGGCCAGGCCGTTCTTACCGCTGATATTCATGCCGTCGGAACCGCACACGCCTTCGCGGCACGAGCGACGGTAGGAGAAGCCTTCGTCCTGTTCCTTGATCAGGGCCAGGACGTCCAGCACCATCAGGTCCTTGCCGTCGATTTCGACGGTGAACTCCTGCATGAACGGTGCGGCGTCTTTCTCCGGGTTGTAGCGATAAACGCTGACTTGCAAAGTTTTGGCTAACGACATATCGGCCACCCTTAGTAAGTACGGATCTTGGGTTCAAACGCCGGAACGGTCTTCGGCGCGAAGTTGACAGCCCGCTTGGCCACACGCTTCTCGCCTGGGAAGTACAGGGAGTGGCACAGCCAGTTGGTGTCATCGCGATCTTCGAAGTCTTCGCGGGCATGCGCACCACGGGACTCGGTACGAGTGTCCGCAGCAATCGCAGTAGCCTCGGCCACTTCGAGAAGGTTTTGCAGTTCCAGTGCTTCGATACGCGCAGTGTTAAATGCCTGGCTCTTGTCCGCGATCTTGACAGTCGCGATGCGCTCACGCAGGTCGGCCAGTTGGGCAATGCCCTTCTTCATGTATTCGCCGGTACGGAATACACCGAAGTAGTTCTGCATGCAGGCCTGCAGCTCCTTACGCAGCGGAGCCACGTCTTCGCCGCTGCTGCGCTCGTTGACGCCGGACAGACGCTTGAGCGACTGCTCGATGTCGGTTTCGCTGGCGCCGCGAACTTCGATGCCTTCTTTCAGGGCTTTTTCCAGGTGCAGACCGGCGGCACGGCCGAACACCACCAGGTCGAGCAGCGAGTTGCCGCCCAGACGGTTGGCACCGTGCACCGATACACAGGCCACTTCGCCCACGGCGAACAGGCCTTCGATGATCACGTCGTTGCCGCTGGCATCCTGGGTCATGGCCTGACCATGGATGTTGGTGGCCACGCCACCCATCATGTAGTGGCAGGTCGGGATAACCGGAACCGGCGCGACGACCGGGTCGACATGAGCGAAGGTCTTGGACAGTTCGCAGATGCCGGGCAGACGACTGTGCAGCACGTCTTCACCGAGGTGGTCGAGCTTCAGCAGCACATGGTCGCCATCCGGGCCACAACCGTTGCCGGCGATGACTTCCTTGACCATGGAGCGGGCGACCACGTCGCGGCCGGCCAGGTCTTTGGCGTTGGGCGCATAGCGCTCCATGAAACGCTCGCCGTGCTTGTTGATCAGGTAGCCACCCTCGCCGCGGCAACCCTCGGTGACCAGTACACCGGCGCCGGCGATGCCGGTCGGGTGGAACTGCCACATCTCGATGTCCTGCACCGGTACGCCGGCACGCAGGGCCATGCCCACGCCGTCACCGGTGTTGATCAGGGCGTTGGTGGTCGAGGAGTAGATGCGACCGGCACCGCCGGTGGCCAGAACCACGGCCTTGGAGCGGATGTAGACGGTTTCGCCGGTCTCAATGCAGATGGCGATGATACCGACCACGGCGCCGTCCTGGTTCTTCACCAGGTCGACCGCATACCACTCGTTGAGGAACGAGGTGCCGGCTTTCAGGTTGGCCTGGTACAGGGTGTGCAGCAGGGCGTGACCGGTACGGTCGGCCGCGGCGCAGGTACGGGCAGCCTGACCACCCTTGCCGAAGTCCTTGGACTGACCACCGAACGGGCGCTGATAGATACGACCCTGCTCGGTACGGGAGAACGGCAGGCCCATGTGCTCGAGTTCGAACACGGCCTCCGGACCGACGGAGCACATGTATTCGATCGCGTCCTGGTCACCGATGTAGTCGGAGCCCTTGACGGTGTCGTACATGTGCCAGCGCCAATCGTCGTTCGGGTCGTTGGACGCGATGGCACAGGTGATCCCGCCCTGGGCGGAAACGGTGTGCGAACGGGTCGGGAAGACCTTGGTTACTACGGCAGTCTTGTGGCCGCCCTGGGCCAACTGCAGTGCGGCACGCATGCCGGCGCCGCCACCACCAACGATGATGGCGTCATAAGAAAGAGTACGAATAGCCATTGATCAGACACCCCAGAGAATCTGCACGCCCCAGACGAAGAACGCGAACATGGCAATGCCGCAGAACGCCTGGAAGAGGAAACGCACGACAGTCGCCCACCGCCCCAGCGCCATCGGCGTCAGGTAGTCGGTGGAAATGGTCCACATGCCGACCCAGGCGTGTGCGCCGAGGGCCACCAGAGCCAGCAAGCTGAAGATGCGCATCGCAGTATGGGAAAACAGGCCGTGCCATTCGGCATAGCCAAGACCCGGATTCACCACGAGGAAGCCGATCAGGAACAGGAAGTAAGCCGCGAGCACGACCGCGGACACACGCTGAGCCATCCAGTCATAGAGGCCCGAACGAGAGAAGTTCGTTACGTTGGTTACCATATCCACACCCCTGCCAGCAGGATCACCACCACGGAGACGACGATGACGATTTTGGAGCCCAGCTTGCCGCCTTCCAGCGACTCACCGACACCCATGTCCATGATCAGATGGCGTATACCGGCCACCAGGTGATACAGCAGAGCGGAGAGCAAGCCCCAGACGATCAGCTTGGCCAGCGGACTGGTCAGACACGCCTTGACTTCTGCAAAGCCTTCCTCAGAGGCCAGCGACTTGTCGAGCGCATACAGCAGCACGGCAAGGCCGACGAAGAGGATGACACCGGAAACGCGGTGCAGAATGGACGTATAAGCGGTGATCGGGAGTTTGATGGTCCTGAGATCTAGGTTTACAGGTCGTTGGCTATTCACGGCTTTTTTCACACTAGAGGCCCCTAACAAACAGGGCAAGTTGTCGGGAAGTGCACTGGTCAGGTACCCCTCACCAAGGGAGTGCCAGCCGCCAAAACGCAGGCCCTAAAGCCCCTGACGGCCGGTCGCAGAGTATAGACAGTTAGGCAACTAATGACAACGCAAAGACCCTCGCTAAAAGCGGATTGCGCAGCCTTAATAAATGACGTATTAGCAGCACTTCCAAGCACTCAAAACACGGCTGGAAGCCGTCTGCCATCTGGCTTAGGCCAAATTGACATTCGAATTTATGTCTCTATAGTGTTGCGGGCCCTGCGTGGGGGGCTGTCTGATGATTTCAAGCATAAACAGGAGGCCGCACATGGCTGACAAAAAAGCGCAGTTGATCATCGAGGGCAATGCCCCCGTAGAGCTGCCCGTTCTGACCGGCACCGTTGGTCCCGATGTAGTTGACGTACGGGGCTTAACCGCCACGGGTCGCTTCACATTTGATCCTGGCTTTATGTCGACCGCCTCTTGCGAGTCGAAGATCACCTACATCGACGGCGACGCCGGCATTCTGCTGCACCGCGGCTACCCCATCGAGCAACTGGCCGAGAAGTCCGACTACCTGGAAACCTGCTACCTGCTGCTGAACGGCGAACTGCCGACCGCAGAGGAAAAGGCCAAGTTCGTCAGCACCATCAAGAACCACACCATGGTTCACGAGCAGCTGAAGAGCTTCCTCAACGGTTTCCGCCGCGATGCCCACCCGATGGCCATCATGTGCGGCGTAGTCGGCGCCCTCTCCGCCTTCTACCACGATTCCCTGGACATCAACGACCAGCATCACCGGGAAGTCTCGGCCATGCGTCTGGTTGCCAAGATGCCGACCATCGCCGCCATGGCCTACAAGTACTCCATGGGCCAGCCGATGATGTACCCGCGTAACGACCTGAACTACGCGGAAAACTTCCTGCACATGATGTTCAACACCCCGTGCGAGATCAAACCGATCAGCCCGGTACTGGCCAAGGCGATGGACCGCATCTTCGTCCTGCACGCCGACCATGAGCAGAACGCCTCCACCTCCACCGTGCGCCTGGCCGGCTCCTCGGGCGCCAACCCGTTCGCCTGTATCGCCGCCGGTATCGCCGCACTCTGGGGCCCGGCCCACGGCGGCGCCAACGAAGCCGTGCTGAGCATGCTGGACGAGATCGGCAGCGTCGAGAACATCGACAAGTTCATCGCCAAGGCCAAGGACAAGAACGATCCGTTCAAGCTGATGGGCTTCGGTCACCGCGTGTACAAGAACCGCGATCCGCGCGCCACCGTGATGAAGAAGACCTGCGACGAAGTTCTGGCCGAGCTGGGCATCAAGAACGACCCGCAACTGGAACTGGCCATGCGCCTGGAAGAGATCGCCCTGACCGATCCGTACTTCAAGGAACGCAACCTGTACCCGAACGTCGACTTCTACTCGGGGATCATCCTCAAGGCGATCGGCATTCCGACCAGCATGTTCACCGTGATCTTCGCCCTGGCGCGTACCGTCGGCTGGATCTCGCACTGGAAGGAAATGCTCTCCAGCCCGTACAAGATCGGCCGTCCGCGCCAGCTGTACACAGGCTACCCGCAGCGCGACTTCGTCGCCCTGGACGAACGCAAGTAACAGTTGCGCTCGGAAAAAGGCTGCCCTCGGGCAGCCTTTTTTATTTCCGGATTGATTGACTCAGCGTTTTTCCGCCAGGCGGCGCAGGCCGCTCAGGGTATTGAACGGCGCATCCACCACGAAACTGTTGGCCAGCCAGGAAGGCACACTGCCGCCAGGCTCGGTATGCACCTGATAGGTCACCTCGACCTCGCCGGCACCCTTCGGCACGAAACGCCAGAAGCCCTGCAGGCTGTCCACCCGCACATGGTCCTTGGCCTCCGGCAGATACTGCGGCAGGCCTTCGAGCTTGCGCGTCAGGCTGCCATCGGCGCCCTCTTCCGTGACCACATGCAGGATCGAGTCACGCGCGGTTACCGGCCAGGGCATGTCGAACCGGGTATAGACCCAGCTCTCCCGCCCCTGGTGCTTGAGCAGGCTCTGCTCGGCACAGGCATGGATCCATGGGCAGGAGCCCTGCACATCTTCCTGCAGGCCGCGCAAGGTGGCGACATCGCTCTTGATGGTGGTCACCCCGCGATAGGCCTTGTACCGGGAGCCCTCGACCGCGCTCAGGTAGATGCGGATACCGTCCGCCTCCTTGGCCAGCTGCCAGTCCTCGGCCTGCGCCACGCCAGCCTGCGCCAGCACAGCCAGGCCACACGCTGCAGCAGCCGCACGGGTCAATCCAAGCATCATTGCTCCTTAATACAGACAAGCTGGCCGGCAAAGGCGCCGACCAGCGAAGAGTCACGAGGCGGTGGCCTGCTCCCACCAGCCGAGCAGCTGAATGGCCTCCTCCCGACTCGCACCACACACCGCCGGGTCGGCGGCAAAGGCGCCACACACCGCAGGCCGATCCGGCTGGGCGAAGATGGCGCACAGGTGGTCGAGCGTCAGATGGATACAACGTTCGCCCGCCGCCTTGCCTTGCGGCATGCCGGGAATCGGCGAACTGATGGAGGGAGCGATACAGCAGGCACCGCAGCCAGCACGGCATTTCATGGCAATAAACCCACAACGGACGGATCAACACGACAGAGGCTCGATTTTATCCCCGACGCTCGAAAAACACAGCAGGCCGCCAGCCGCTTGCGACAGCGCAAGCGGCTGGCTAGGCTGGCCCATCGTTTTTCGGAGCCCCATCCATGCCCATCTGGCTGCAGACCGCCGCGATGCTGACCCTGTCGAACATCTTCATGACCTTCGCCTGGTATGGCCACCTGAAATCGCTGGGCAGCAAGCCCTGGTACATCGCCGCCCTGATCTGCTGGGGCATCGCCCTGTTCGAGTACCTGATCATGGTGCCGGCCAACCGCCTCGGCTACACCGAGCTGTCGGTCGGTCAGCTGAAGATCATGCAGGAAGTCATCACACTGGCCGTGTTCGTGCCGTTCAGTGTGCTGTACATGCAGCAGCCGCTGAAGCTCGACTACCTGTGGGCCGGCCTGTGCCTGCTGGGTGCGGTGTACTTCATCTTCCGTTCCTGATCAGCCCCTGGGCACCTGCTTGAGCCGCGCCAGCAGGCTGGAGGTATCCCAGCGTCCGCCGCCCATGGCCTGCACGTCCGAGTAGAACTGGTCGACCAGGGCGGTCACCGGCAGTTGCGCGCCGTTGCGCCGCGCCTCGTCGAGCAGGATCGACAGATCCTTGCGCATCCAGTCCACCGCGAAACCGAAGTCGAACTGGCCGGCCAGCATGCTCTGGTGGCGATTTTCCAGCTGCCAGGACTGCGCCGCGCCCTTGCTGATCACCTCCATCGCCGCATGCCCGTCGAGCCCCGCGCACTGGGCGAAATGCAGGGCCTCGGCCAGCCCCTGAACCAGGCCACCGATGCAGATCTGGTTGACCATCTTGGTCAGCTGGCCGCTACCGATCGGCCCCATCAGCTTGACCATCCTGGCGTAGCTGTCGATCACCGGCGCCGCCCGCTCATAGAACACCGCCTCGCCGCCGACCATCACCGTCAGGGTGCCGTTCTGCGCGCCGGCCTGGCCACCGGAGACCGGTGCATCGAGAAAGCCCAGCTCGCGCTCGGCCGCCAGCACCGCCAGCTCGCGGGCGACACCCGCCGAAGCCGTGGTGTGGTCGACCAGCACGCTGCCCGGCGCCATGCCGGCGAAGGCGCCATCGGGCCCAAGCAGCACGCTGCGCAGGTCATCATCGTTGCCCACGCAGCTCATCACGAACTCGGCACCCTGCGCCGCCTCGCGCGGGGTCGGCGCCGACTGGCCGGCGAACTCGGCAAGCCACAGCGCGGCCTTGGCCGGCGAGCGGTTGTACACGCAGACCTCATGCCCCGCCCGCGCCAGATGCCCGGCCATGGGAAAGCCCATCACGCCCAGCCCGATAAACGCCACCTTTGCCATGCTTCACCTCCGCACTGAATGGGCTCAAGCATAGCCTGCCACCCGGGGGGCTCGGCCAGCACAGCGAGACGGAAAAACTGTACGGATGCCCGTCCCAGGCGCTTGGCTTTGCCCAAACGGCGGGGAACTCCCATACTGGCCGGACGCAACGGAGGGCCTATGCCGCATTGGTTGGTAATCGATCTGGAAGCCACCACCGAAGAAGGTGGCTGGCCAGTGGAAGACATGGAAATCATCGAAATCGGCGCCACCCTGGTCGCCGCCGACGGCCGCGAGCTGGATCACTTCCAGCGTTTCGTGCGCCCGCTGCGCCGCCCCTGCCTGACCAGCTTCTGCCGCGAACTGACGCATATCAGCCAGGCCCAGGTCGACGGCGCCGCGCCGCTCGCGGCGATCTGGCCGCAGTTCGAACGCTGGCTGGCCCCCTACCGGGACAAGCTGGCCGGCTGGGGCAGCTGGGGCGACTACGACCGCCGTCAGTTCGTGCTGGAATGGCAGCGCCACGGCCTGCGGAGCAGCCTGGAGCGGCTCGACCACGTCAACCTCAAGCAGCGCTTTGCCGAAGCCCGCCAGCTCAAGCGCGCGGTCGGCCTGCACACCGCGTTGCAGCTGGCCGGCCTGACCTTCCAGGGCCAGCAGCACCGCGCCCTGGAAGACGCGCGCAATACCGCGCGCCTGCTGCCGCTGATCTTCGCCCGCTAGAGCGCGCACCCGGCACGCGGCGGACCACTCGACACGCAGGGTCTGGACACCCCCGGCCCGACGCCAATAGCCCCAAGCACTGCCAGGGGCCGCAAAGCGGATGACGCACTCGCCCGCCTTCGGCATACTGGCGGGCCTTTTTTCACCCCTTCGAGGAACCCCGCATGTTCAAGGTCAACGAGTACTTCGACGGCACCGTCAAATCCATCGGCTTCGCCATGAGCGAAGGCCCGGCCACTGTCGGCGTCATGGCTCCCGGCGAATACGAATTCGGCACCAGCCAGCTGGAGATCATGCACGTGGTCGCCGGCGCCCTGACCGTCAAGCTGCCGGGCAGCGACAACTGGGAAACCTTCGCCGCCGGCAGCCAGTTCACCGTGCCGGGCAACAGCAAGTTCCAGCTCAAGGTCGCCGTCGACACCGCCTACCTCTGCGAATATCGCTAAGCGCCGCGGCGGCAGAGAAACCGGCCCTGGTGGCCGGTTTTTTCATTTAAGCGCCTGTATACCCCGACCCTGCGGAACCCGCCATGCCTCGCGCCAACCCGTTCAGCCTGATCGTCCTGCCCATTGCCCTGCTGCTGGTGGCGATGACCTCCATCCAGGGCGGCGCCTCCCTGGCCAAGAGCCTGTTCCCGCTGGTCGGCGCCGAAGGCACCACCGCGCTGCGGCTGTGCTTCGCCGCCATCATCCTGGCCCTGATCATGCGTCCCTGGCGGGCGCGCCTGAGCCTGGCCTCCTGCCGCTCGCTGCTGGGCTACGGCCTGGCCCTGGGCGGCATGAACCTGCTGTTCTACATGTCGATCAAGACCATTCCGCTGGGTATCGCCGTGGCCCTGGAGTTCACCGGCCCGCTGGGCCTGGCGCTGCTGTCCTCGCGCCGGCTGCTCGACTTCGTGTGGATCGCCCTGGCGGTATTCGGTATCTGGCTGCTGCTGCCGACCCAGCAGTCCGCCGCCCCGCTCGACCCGCTGGGCATGGCCCTGGCCCTGGCGGCCGGGCTGTGCTGGGCGCTGTACATCATCTTCGGGCAGCAGGCCGGCGCCGCACACGGCGCGCATACCGTGGCGCTGGGCACCCTGGTCGCGGCGCTGCTGGTGATTCCGGTCGGTCTGTACAGCGCTGGAGGGGCGCTGTTCTCCCTCGACCTGCTGCCGGTGGCGCTGACCGTCGCCGTGCTGTCGTCGGCACTGCCCTACTCGCTGGAGATGATCGCCCTGACCCGCCTGCCGGCGCGCACCTTCAGCACGCTGATGAGCATGGAGCCGGCGATTGCCGCCCTCTCCGGGCTGCTGTTCCTCGGCGAGCGCCTGGCCGCGCAGCAGTGGCTGGCCATCGGCGCCATCATCCTCGCCTCGGCTGGTGCGGCGGCGACCATCAAGCCCAAGGTGCCGTCACAGCGGCTGGAACCCTGAGCCCGCTCGGGCCTGCCCGCTTCACCCGCACCCACGCCGCTCAGCTCGCCGGCAGCGCGCGCACCGCGCTGCTGATCGCCAGCCCGTCCAGCTCGGCCAGGTAGTCGTCCAGCGACAGCAGGCCGACGCAGGGCTGCGCGCCCCGCGCCGCCAGGCTGCCGGCCGCCAGTTTGCGCGCCAGGGCGACCGCCGCCATGCACGGGATATGCGGCCCGTCGTTGTGCAGCGCCTGGATTTCCCAGCACAGGGTCTGCGCCCGCCCGCCCGGGTCCAGCCCGCGCAGGCGCACGAACATGCCGCTGCGGCCGTCGCCGAACGGCTCCAGCAGTACCGCGCCCCGGCGCAGCCAGGCCGCCAGCGGCACCGCGCTGCGCAACAGGCCGGCGCGCACCAGCCAGGACAGCAGCCAGGTGCCGAACTGGGTCACGCGCAGCCCGACACCGGCGGAGAAGCGCACCGACTGCACGCCCGGGTAGCGCGCGGGGAACAGCTGCAGATCGGGAATATCGCAGTTGATCACCCAGCGCCGCCCCAGCGGCGCCGGGAAATCATGGGCACTCGGGTCTTGCCAGCCGTACACCGTCTGCCAGGCTCCGGCGCGCCACTGGCGGAAGGGTTTGCCGCAGTAGTTGAGCACCGCCGCCAGGGTCGACACGCCCGGCGTCTTCTCCGAGGAGCTGATGCCGTGCCAGATGTCGTCCAGGCGACTGAAGCGCGGCAGCAGATGGTCGATCACCGCCGCACTGAGCGCCGGCACCGAGCTGGCGCCGCCACAGACCAATACGCCGGCCGCTTGCGCCGCCTGATCCAGCGCGCCGATGCCGCAGACGAACTCGCGTGCATCGGCCAGGTCGACGTAATGCGCGCCCGCAGCAATGCAGGCCCGGGCCACCCGGTAATCCTGGTTCTGGAACGGCCCGGCGGTGGAGATCAGCAGCTGCGCCCCCAGCTCGCGCAGGCGCTCGGCCAGATCGGCCTGGTTCATGTCCAGGCGCACTGCCTGGCTACCGGTTTCGGCCGCCAGGGCCTCGGCCTTGGCCAGGTCGCGCCCGGCCACCCACACGCGGATACCGGGGATGGTGCGCAGGCGCCGGACGATCACCGTGCCGAAATTGCCGTAGCCACCCAGTACCACCACGCGAAAATCCGTTTCTGCCACCCTTCCTACTCCTTGTTCACTCGGCGTGGTTGCCGTCGCTATTGAATTGCAGCTCGGCCAGCCGCGCGTACAGCGGATTGCTCGCCACCAGTTCGTTGTGGCTGCCGATGGCCACCAGCCTGCCTTGTTCGATCACCGCGATGCGGTCGGCGCTTTTCACCGTGGCCAGGCGATGGGCGATCACCAGGGTGGTGCGGCCCTGCATCAGGGTCGGCAGGGCCTGCTGGATCAGGTATTCACTTTCCGCATCCAGGGCGCTGGTGGCCTCGTCCAGCAGCAGGATCGGCGCATCCACCAACAGCGCGCGGGCAATCGCCAGGCGCTGACGCTGGCCGCCGGACAGGCCCAGGCCGGCATCGCCCAGGTGGGTCTGGTAGCCCTGCGGCAAACGCTGGATAAACTCGTGGGCATGCGCCGCGCGCGCCGCCGCCTCGACCTCGGCCTGGCTGGCCTCGGGCTTGCCGTAGCGCAGGTTGTCTTCCACCGTGCCGTAGAACAGCGCCGGGTTCTGCGAGACCAGGGCGAAGCAACGGCGCAGGTCGGCCGGATCGAGCCGGTCGATGGCCACGCCCTCGACCAGAATCCGGCCTTCCTGCGGGTCGAAGAAACGCAGCAGCAGGTCGAACAGGGTCGACTTGCCGGCCCCCGACGGCCCGACCAGGGCCAGGGTCTCGCCGGCACGCACCTGCAGGCTGATGCCGTCCACGGCGAAGTGCCCCGGCCGCGACGGGTAGGCGAAACGCAGCGCCTGCAGCTCCAGAGCGCCGCTGATGCGTGCCGGCAGGCGTTGCAGCCCCTCGACCGGCGCGGTGATGGCGTTGTCCGTCTGCAGCAGTTCGGCGATGCGCTCGGCGGCGCCAGCGGCGCTCTGCAGCTCGCCGATCACCTCGCTGACCGCACCGAAGGCCATGCCGACGATCAGACTGTAGAACACGAAGGCGGCCAGGTCGCCGCCGGAAATCTTCCCGGCGATCACGTCCATGCCGCCGACCCAGAGCATCACCCCGACCGCACCGAGCACCAGGACGATGACCACCGTGATCAGCCAGGCGCGCTGCTTGATGCGCTTGCGTGCGGTGTCGAAGGCCGCCTCCACCGTCTGGGCGAAGCGGGTCTTGTCCTGGGCCTGGTGGTTGTAGGCCTGCACGGTCTTGATCTGGCCAAGGGTCTCGCCGACATAGCTGCCGACATCGGCCACCCGATCCTGGGTCTGCCTTGAGAGCGCACGCACCCGCCGGCCGAAGATCAGGATCGGCGCCACCACCAGCGGCAGCGCGACTATGACGATGGCGCTGAGCTTGGGGTTGGTGACGAACAGCAGGACGATGCCGCCGAGCATCATGATGATGTTGCGCAGCGCCATCGACAGCGACGAGCCGATCACCGTCTGCAGCAGCGTGGTATCGGCGGTCAGCCGCGACTGGATTTCCGAGGCGCGGTTGCTCTCGTAGAAGCCCGGATGCAGGCCGATCAGGTGGTTGAACACGCGCTTGCGGATATCGGCGACGAAGCGCGCGCCGATCCACGACACCAGGTAGAACCGGGTGAAGGTACCGACCGCCAGGGCCAGCACCAGGGCGAAGAACAGCCCGATCGACTGGTTCAGCGCGTGCTGCGACTGGGTCGCCAGTCCCTGGTCGACCAGCAGGCGGATGCCCTGGCCCATGGACAGGGTGATGGCGGCAGTGAACATCAGCGCCAGCAAGGCGCCGATCACCCGCCAGCGATACGGCGCGACGAAGCGGGCGGCCATGCGCAGGGCGGTACGCTGGCGGGTGGACAGGAACGGCATGCGGTTCTCGCAGACAGGCCAGCGGCCCGCAATCAGTGGGGTTGAAGCGGACCGGGCAACGGCTTCTCCGCCAACCAGGCCAGCAGGCACAGCGCCAGCCCCGCCAGATTGGTCGACAGCGGATTGAAGGCCTGCAACAACAGATGGGGGCTGAACCACGCCACATCAAGCAGCAGCCCGAGCAATACCGCGGCCACCAGCAGCAACGGCCAGCGCCGCCGGCGCAGCAACACCAGCAACAGGCCCAGGGCGACCTCGCCCAGCCCGGCCAGCTGCGCGATCGCCTCGACCGCGCCGAAGCCGTGGGCCTGGATCATCGCCACCTCGTCGGGGCTGAGCCAGAGGATCTTCGGCACCAGGCCGTGCCAGACGAACATCAGCGCCAGCGCCACGCGGGCCAGCAGGGCGATCTGCTGCAGGCGCGGCTCAATCATGCAGGAAACGCCGCGCATGGTCGGCCGACGGCAGCAGGCAGCTGTCGTAGCGCCCGAACAGGCGATAGCGGTTCAGCGCGATGCGGTCGTAAGCCCAGTCGCGCAACGGCCGCGGGATCAGGCGCAGCCCGGCCAGCAGGCGCCAGGGTGCGGGCAGCTGGGCGAGGATGCGCAGCAGCGCCGTGGAGCGGACGAACAGCTCGGCGCCCTCGACGTAGGCCATGGTGTCGAAATGTTCGGTCGGCAGGCCGAACCAGCGCAGGATCGCCTGGCCTTCGGCCGACTGCACCGAACACAGGCGAAAGCGCCGCTCGTGGTCATGGCGAATGAGGAACTGCGCCCAGCCGTTGCACAGCTTGCAGACGCCGTCGAACAGCACCACCCGCTCGGCGGGCTGGATATGGGGTGGCAGTGGCAGCGCGGTAGACAATGGCGGCATCCTTTCACGAGTGTGCGCCGGCCCATCCTCTGACATCCGCAAGGATTTGCCTAGTGAAGCGCGAAGCCGTTCAGCGTCGGGTTCGTACCCAGTCACTACAATCGCCACCGCATGGACTCAATCAACACACAGGGAATACAGGGATGTATCGATTCAAAACGGACGCCTTCGACAGCCGCAAACTCGGCGCCATCATCGCCGACCTGCAATGCCGCGGCCTCGAAGTAGAGGCCCGCTGGGCCGACAACAACCAACCCTGCGCGCCCGGCCAGGCCAACAAGCTGCTGCTGTTCATCGACAGCCGAGAGTTCTTCTGCCAGGAAGACAAGCGTGTCCGCTTCGACCCGCAGAGCTTCACCGAGGAGCAGCAGGCATTCATCTTCCAGACGCTCGCCGCCCAGGGGCTGATCCAGCCGCCGGACTACTCGACGGGCGCTATCTGCCTGATTTTCTACGCCCTCATTCAGCTGCTGGTGCTGTCACGCCTGCTGGAAATGGGAACCGCCTGGCTGCTCGGCATTGAGCTGTGCAATGCCCTGCTGCTGGCCGGGCATGCCCTGTACTTCAGCCTGCGCAAAGCCGACAGCGAGATCCCGGCCTGGCTGCCCCTCGGCCTGATGCTGCCGGCGCTGATCCTGCTGGCCCCCGCCTCCCTGCTCAACCTGCCGCTGCTCAACGCACACCAGCGCGCGCGGGCTTACGCCCGCGTCCCCCAGCGGCTGCTGCCGACAGGCGCCTGAACGGCGCAGGTCGCGGACTACGGCCGGGCAAAGCGGTAATGCCCGGTCACCTTGAAGGCGAACAGGATGTCTTCTTCCCGGGTGCCGCGGCCGATGTTGTGCAGGATCAGCGGTACGCCCTGGGCGCTGCGGCGGTCGGAAACGATGCCGATATGGCTCAGGCCGTTGCCCAGGTCCCAGGTCACCACATCGCCGCCCCGGTAGGCCGACGCCGCCTCGCTGGGCGGCCGGGCCAGGCCCTGGCGGCGCAGCCAGGTCATCAGGTTGGGTACCCGGCGGTGGTCGATATTGCGATCCGGGCGTTTCAGCCCCCAGTTGTTCGGGTAGGCGGAGAAATGCGCACGCATGTCCTCGTGCACCGCCTGCTGCAGGTCCAGGCCCTGGGCGCGCAGGGCGCGGATCAGCACATCGGTGCATACCCCGGTAGCCAGCGGCACATCGCCGCCGGGATAGTCGAGCCGGCGATAGACCGGGTCGTAGCCCAGGGTCACGCCGACCTGCTGGCGCGCCGCGCTGACCAGCTGTTCCGCCTGGATCGGCTGCGCCCAGGCCGGTAGCGCCAGGCACAGGCACAGACAGACCAGTACGGCGCGGCGCAACGCCTGCTCAAGCCATGGGCAGCCCTGACGCATTTAATCCTCCTGCAGCCGTTGGTCCGCCCAGCCCACGGGGTAGAGCAGCTCTTCCTTGTAACCTGCCCACACCCGCAACGCATCGGGGAAGGCCTCGTCCAGCTGCGGATCGCCGCTGTCCACCAGCAGCGGGCGGCCTGCCAGGGTGCCGAGCTTGCGCTTGGTGGCGATCACCCGCAGGTGGTCGAGGCCGATGGCGCGCAGCACCCGCGGGCTGATCTGCTGGTTGCCGCGGCCGATGATATGGCCCTGGCCGCCGATGGCGGTGACCAGCAGGCGCGCCGGATGACCATCGACCAGCGCGTACAGCTGCGCCTCGGTCACGTCGCGGGCCAGCACCGCGCCGTTCTCGACCACGTCGACGCCGAGCAGGGTGGTCTCCAGGCCGAGGTTCTGCGCCAGGCCGTGCAGGGTCGAGCCGGGGCCGAAGACGTAGCGCACGCCCTGCTCCCAGCTCTCCTGCAGCCAGTCGGCCAGGTCGACCAGCACCAGTTCCTCGGACTCCATGCCGGCCTGCTTGACGTGCTGCATGAAGCTGCCTTCCACCGGCACCCTCAGCTCGCCGTACCAGCGCGCACTGACCTTGCCGTCGCGCAGCGCCGCCTCGTCGAGGTCGCGCACCTCGCCGCTGGCCAGGCGCACCAGGCCGCCCTCGACCAGGCGCCGGGCCAGCTCGCCGGCGGCGCGCGGGCTGATGGCGTAGACCCCGGAATGGATCTTCACCCCGGCCGGGATGCCCAGCACCGGCTGTTCCTCGCGCACCGCGGCGCAGATGTCGCGGGCGGTGCCGTCGCCGCCGGCGAACAGGATCAGCGCACAACCGGCATCCTGCAGGGCCTGCACGGCACGCCGGGTATCGGCGGCGCTGGTCGGGCCGGCATCCAGAGCGCCGAGCACGCGATGGGCATAGCCCAGTTCAGCCAGCAGATCGGCACCCATCGGGCCGGGAAAGCAGAGGAACTGCAGGCGCCCGGCCACCGGCCGCAGGCATTCCAGGGCAATCCGCGTACGCTCGGCGGCGCGCGGCTCGGCGCCGCGGGCCAGGGCCTCGGCGGCCACCCCGTCGCTGCCCTTGAGCGCGGCGGTTCCCCCCAGGCCGGCCAGGGGGTTGATGATCAAGCCGATATGAAAGGTGCTGCTCATGCAGGCTCCTGCTATCACTACCTATAAAGTCGGATGGGCGGATCGCAGCGTTTGTTCGACACTACTCCCAGGAGCATCGGCGCCGACGCCCCCGAGACCGACAAGTCCTGCGGGCCTGCTACGCCCGCGCTGCCGTCGCTTTCCCGGCGCGGCGGACTGTCACCGCGCCTTCACATAGTCGCCCTAGACTGCGCGCATTCACCTGCAGAGGAGACCAGCCATGCGCTTGAAAGACAGCAGTTCCAACCCTCAGCGCGTCGCCACGCTGAAACCGCAACAGACCGTGGGCGGCGCCTTCATCGATGCCCAGGGTCGCGAAGTACCGATCACCGAAGGCATGATCCAGCGCGCCTGCCGCGAACTGGAGAAGAACTGGTCCGCCAGCAAACAGGCCTGAAGCTTTCCCCCTCTTGCCCTCTGGGCCATCTGACCCGGGCCATGCGCCCGGGTTTTTCTTGCCCGTCAAATCGTCCGGGCGCCCAGCGCCGCCACCAGTTGCCGTAGGGCCGGCGCCTCGCCCTGCACGGCAACGCGCAAACCGTCGATCTCGCGGCGATAGGGGTAATGCTTGCGCAGGGCATCGAAGGCCGCCTTGCGCCGCGCCGCGTCGCCGGCCAGCGAACGACGGAAATCCGCATCGTCGCGGCGCGGGTCGTACACCGCCCGGCACAGGGTGGCCAGCGCCCAGTCGGGCGCGGCGCCGGCATCCAGGCTCAGCGCGCCGAGCCAGGCCGGCGGCAGCAGATCGCCCAGTTGCACCTGCTCGGCCAGGCCGGTGGCGGCGCAGTAGGCCTGGTAGATCTGCGCGGTGCCGCGCAGCTTGCCGTCCAGGCTGTAGCCGGCGATATGCGGCGTGGCGATCCGGCACAGCGCGGCCAGCTCGGGGTCGACCTGCGGCTCGCCCTCCCACACATCCAGCGCCACCTGCAGGTCCGCGCCGCCTAGCAGATGCTGGCGCAGCGCCGGGTTGTCCACTACCGCGCCGCGGCTGGCGTTGATCAGCCAGCTGCCGGCGCGCAGCCGTTGCAGCTCGCCGGCACCGAACAGGTGGCGGGTGCCGGCATCCAGCGGGGTGTGCAGGCTGATCACGTCGCAGTCGCGCAGGATGCCGGCCAGGTCGACGAAATCGCCGCCCTCGGCGGCCTGCCGCGGCGGATCGCAGACCCGCACATCCCAGCCCAGGCCACGCAGCACCTGGACCAGGCGCGCACCGACCTGGCCGGCGCCGACCACGCCATAGCAGCGTTCGGCCAGCCGCTTGCCGGTCTGCTCGGCCAGCGCCAACAGGCAGCCCAGCACATAGTCGACCACGCCGCGGGCGTTGCAGCCGGGGGCGCTGGACCAGGCGATGCCGGCTTCGCGCAGATACTCGAGGTCGAGGTGGTCGGTGCCGATGGTGCAGGTGCCGACGAAACGTACCCGGCTGCCCTGCAGCAAGGCGCGGTCGACGCGGGTCACCGAGCGCACCAGGAGCACCTCGGCATCGCCGAGCACGCCACGGTCGATGCCGCGGCCGGGGTGGCGGCTGATCTGGCCAAACCCGCCGAAGAACTCGTCGAGCAGGGGAATGTTTTCGTCGGCAAGGATGCGCATGGGGAACTCCGGCAGTCAGGCCGCCATTCTACGGAAGCGCCGCCGCGCTTGTCCCGCCCGCACCATTGGTTAAATTTTAACCAGCAGCCCTTGCACTTCTCCCCCGCGGCCCTATCTAAGCCCTGAGGAAGAGGATTTTGCCATGCCCAGTATCCGCCCAGCCGCCGTCGCCGGCCTGTTCTATCCGTCTGCCCCGCAGCAACTGCGCCGCGAGGTCCAGGCCCTGCTGGCCGCCGCCGCGCCGACCGGCGCCACGCCAGCGCCCAAGGCGCTGATCGTGCCGCACGCCGGCTACCCCTATTCCGGCCCGGTGGCCGCGCAGGCCTATGCGCGCCTGCCGGCGCTGGCCGGGCGCATCCGCCGGGTGGTGCTGCTGGGGCCGACGCACCGGGTGGCGGTTCGCGGCCTGGCCCTGCCCGCGACGCAGGCCTTCGCCACGCCGCTGGGCCAGGTCGCGCTGGATCTTCCGGGCATGGCGGCCATCGCCGGGCTGCCGCAAGTCTGCGTCAGCGACGCGGCGCATGCCCTGGAACATTCCCTGGAGGTGCAGCTGCCCTTCCTGCAGGAGACGCTGGGCGACTTCCAGCTGCTGCCGCTGGCCGTGGGCGATGCCAGCACCGCCGAGGTGGCCGAGGTACTGGAACGCCTGTGGGGTGGTGACGAGACCCTGATCCTGATCAGTTCCGACCTCTCGCACTACCTGCCCTATGCCCAGGCCAGGCAGACCGACGAGGCCACGGTACGCCAGATGCTCGCCGAGCAACCCGGCCTGGACCACGCCCAGGCCTGCGGCGCCACGCCGGTCAACGGCCTGCTCAGCTGTGCGGCCCGCCACGGGCTGCGTGCCGAGCTGCTCGACCTGCGCAACTCCGGGGACACCGCCGGCGACCAGTCGCGGGTCGTCGGCTACGCGGCCATCGCCTTCTACGCCGCGGCGCCGGCCAAGACCGAAGATGCCCGCGGCGAGACGCTGCTGAAGGTGGCCCGCGATGCGATTTCCCGCCATTTGGGCGGCCCCGGCCATGGCCATGCCGAGCGCGCCTGGCTGCGCCAGCCGGGCGCCACCTTCGTCACCCTGACCCAGCAGGGCCAGCTGCGTGGCTGCATCGGCAGCCTGGAGGCGCACCGGCCGCTGATCGACGACGTGCGCGCCAATGCCGTGGCCGCAGCCAGCAGCGACTGGCGTTTCCCCGCGCTGCAACGTGCCGAGCTGGGCAGCACGCGCATCGAGGTGTCGCTGCTCTCGGCCATCGAGGAATTGGCCGTCGACAGCGAGCAGCAGCTGCTGGAATGCCTGCGTCCGGGACGGGACGGTCTGCTCCTGGAATTCCGCCAGGCCCGTGGCACCTTCCTGCCGCAGGTCTGGGAACAATTGCCCGAACCGGCCGACTTCCTCGCCCAGCTCAAGCGCAAGGCCGGCCTCCCCGCCGACTTCTGGCACGCGGAGATCCGCCTGGGGCGCTACGGCGTCAGCAAGTGGCGGGAGGCCGAGCATGAGTGAGCCGACCAGGCACTACCCCGGGCGCTGGTGGCACCCGCTGGCCGACGGCCGCATCCAGTGCGACCTCTGCCCGCGCGACTGCAAGCTGCGCGACGGCCAGCGCGGCGCCTGCTTCGTGCGCATGCGCGAAGGCGAGCAGATGGTGCTGACCACCTACGGCCGCTCCTCCGGCTTCTGCATCGACCCGATCGAGAAGAAGCCGCTCAACCACTTCCATCCCGGCACCTCGGTGCTGTCCTTCGGCACGGCCGGCTGCAACCTGGCCTGCAAGTTCTGCCAGAACTGGGACATCAGCAAGTCCCGCGACATGGACCGCCTGATGGACCAGGCCAGCCCCGAGCAGATCGCCCTGGCCGCACTGAGCGCGGGCTGCGCCAGCGCGGCCTTCACCTACAACGACCCGGTGATCTTCGCCGAATACGCCATCGACACGGCCCTGGCCTGCCGCGCGCACGGCGTCCACCCGGTGGCGGTGACCGCCGGCTATATCCATGCCGACGCGCGGCGCGAGTTCTATGCGGTGATGGATGCCGCCAATGTCGACCTCAAGGCCTTCACCGAGGACTTCTACTTCAAGCTCACCGGCGCGCACCTGCAGCCGGTGCTGGACACCCTGGTCTACCTGCGCCACGAGACCGAGGTGTGGACCGAAATCACCACCCTGCTGATCCCCGGCCACAATGACTCGACCACCGAGATCGAGGCGCTGTGCCGCTGGATCTACCGCGAACTGGGGCCGGACGTGCCGCTGCACTTCACCGCCTTCCACCCCGACTTCAAGCTGCGCGAGATCCCGCCGACGCCGCCGGCGACCCTCAGCCGGGCGCGGCAGATCGCCTGCGACCAGGGCCTGCACTACGCCTACACCGGCAACGTGCACGACACCGCCGGCGGCACCACCTTCTGCCCGGGCTGCGCCAAGCCGCTGATCGTGCGCGACTGGTACCGCATCCTCGACTACCAGGTGAGCGAGTCCGGGCACTGCCCGCACTGCCACACCGCCATCGCCGGGCGCTTCGGCCAGTACGCTGGTTCGTTCGGGCAGCGGCGGATTCCCGTGCGCCTGAACGACGTACCCTGAGCCGGGGCGCGCAGCCTAGGTGCAGACCGTCCACGACACCTGTCTACCCAGACAAGATTGATGCCGCCGGCGCGCCGGCGGAGTAGAATCGCCGGCCCTGTCGTCGGATCTGCCCATGCCTGCCCTCACCCGTCCCGCCCGCATCCGCGCCGAACTGCGCGCCCTGCTGGCGCTGGCCACCCCGATCATCATCGCGCAACTGGCGCACACCGCCATGGGCTTCGTCGACACCGTGATGGCCGGTCGCGTCAGCCCGCGCGACCTGGCCGCCGTGGCCCTGGGCAACTCGCTGTGGGTGCCGGTGTTCCTGCTGATGACCGGCATCCTGCTGGCGACCACGCCGAAAGTGGCGCAACGCTTCGGTAGCGGCCAGCACCAGGAGATCGGCCCGCTGGTACGCCAGGCGCTGTGGCTGGCCCTGGCCGTGGGCGGTGGCGCCGCCGTCCTGTTGTGGAATGCCGAGCCGGTGCTGCACCTGATGCAGGTCGACCCCAGCCTGATCGAGCCGGCCATGGGCTACCTGCGCGGGGTGGCCTGCGGCTTCCCCGCCGTGGCGCTGTACCACGTGCTGCGCTGCTACAGCGACGGCCTGGGGCATACCCGGCCGAGCATGATGCTGGGCATCGGCGGCCTGCTGCTGAATATCCCGCTGAACTACGTGCTGATCTACGGCAAGCTCGGCCTGCCGGCCCTCGGCGGCGTGGGCTGTGGCTGGGCCACCGGCATCGTCATGTGGAGCATGCTGCTGGGCATGCTCTGGTGGGTGAACTGGGCGCCCTACTACCGCCCCAGCCAGCTGTTCGCCCGCTTCGACTGGCCGCAGTGGCCGGTGCTCCGGCGCCTGCTGGCGATCGGCGTACCGATCGGCGTGGCGGTGTTCGCCGAGGCCAGCATCTTCTCGGTGATCGCCCTGCTGATCGGTGGGCTGGGCGCCACGGTGGTGGCCGGCCACCAGATCGCCCTGAACTTCAGCTCGCTGGTGTTCATGATCCCCTACTCCCTGGGCATGGCCGCCACCGTGCGCGTCGGCCAGTCACTCGGCCGCGACCAGCCGCGCGAGGCGCGCTTCGCCGCGGGCGTAGGCATGGCCACCGCCCTGGCCTATGCCTGCCTGTCGGCCAGCCTGATGCTGCTGTGGCGCAGCGAGATCGCGCAGATCTATACCGCCTCGGCGGAAGTGATCGCCGTGGCGTCGAGCCTGATCGTCTACTCGGCGCTGTTCCAGTTCTCCGATGCCATCCAGGTCACCGCCGCCGGTGCCCTGCGCGGCTACCAGGACACCCGCGCGACCATGCTCTACACCCTGTTCGCCTACTGGGGCATCGGCCTGCCGGTGGGCTACGGCCTGGGCCTGGCCGACTGGTTCGGCGAACCATCGGGGCCGCGCGGCCTGTGGCAGGGCCTGGTAGTCGGCCTGACCTGCGCCGCCGTGCTGCTCGGCATTCGCCTGGCGCGCAGCGCGCGCCGACGCATCCGCGCTTAGCAGTCAGTTTTGCAACGGCTTGCCGGGCTCAGTCGAGCTTCTTGCGAATCCAGTAGAGATAGCTGCCGGCTTCCTCGCCCTGCTCGACCAGTTCATGGCCGAGGAACAGGCAGAACTTGGGGATGTCGCGACGGGTCGAAGGATCGGTGGCGATCACCTTGAGCAGGCCGCCGGCCGGCAGGTCGCGCACCTTGTTGTGCAGCATCATCACCGGCTCCGGGCAGTTGAGCCCGCTGGCGTCGAGGATGGCGTCGGGAATGTCGGCAGATTGTTGGGACATGGGCTACTCCGGAAACAGGCCGCTATTGTCGCGCAAAGGGCGCCGCGCGCCCAGCGCAGGAGGTCGGAGCATGGCAAGCACGCCAGACTGGTGCGTCAAACGCCTGGACGACAACGGCAATGAATTCGTCCTGCGCACCGGCCTCAGCCGCGAGGAGGCCGAGCGCCTGGCCCGCGACTACCAGGCCCGCGGGCACAAGCAGACCTACTGGGCCTGCCCTCAGGCTACAGACGCCGCAGGTGGCAGGTAACTTCCTCGCGGTCGTGGTAGAGCTGCTTGCAGGCGATCGAGACCTTGATCTTGCGCGCGGCGAAGGCGTCCTCCAGGCGTTGCAGCAGGCGGCAGACCTCGGCATAGCGCTGCTTCATCGGCAGCTTGAGGTTGACCACCGCCTCGCGGCACAGGCCCTCGCCGATCCAGGTTTCCAGCAGTGCCGCATTGCGCGCCGGCTTCTCGACTATGTCGCAGACCATCCAGTCCACCGGCTGTTTGGGCTTCCAGGTAAAGCCGTCGACCATCAGGTGCTGGACCAGGCCGGTGTCCATCAGGCTTTGCGCCATCGGCCCGTTGTCGATGGCGGTGACCAGCATGCCGCGCTTGACCAGCTGGTAGGTCCAGCCACCGGGGGCGGCGCCGAGGTCGACGCCGGTCATCTCGTCCGACAGGCGCGTGTCCCACTGCTCGCGCGGGATGAAATAGTGCCAGGCCTCCTCCAGCTTGAGGGTCGAGCGACTCGGCGCCTCGCGCGGGAACTTCAGACGCGGGATGCCCATCGGCCAGGGCGCCTGGTTGTTCGCCTCGGCAAGGCCGAGGAACACCTCGCGGCCGCTCTTGAAGGTCAGCAGCAGGCGCGGCTTGCTCGGGTCATCGACCAGCCTGCAGGCCGCCGTCAGCGCCTTGCGCAGCGGCGCCTCGAACTTCTTGCAGAAGTTCGACAGTTCCTTGCCGTCGTTGGTGTCGAACACTTCCAGCCACAGGCTGCCGCACACCGGGTAATCGGCCAGGGCCTGCAGCAGCACGCTGATGCGGTCGCTTTCCGGCAGCGGCAGGTAGCTGCCGCGCGCCCACTGGCGCGGGAAGATCAGTTTGTTGAAGCGCAGGCCCTGCATCAGCCGCTGCGCGCCATCGGCCTCGCTGCAGACGAATTCGGCATGGGCGCTGTTCGGCTTGCCCTTGGCATAGCCGGGCACCTCCAGGCGCGCGGCGTGTTCGCTGATTTCGGCACAGACTTCAGCTTCGAAGCCCGGGCGGCAGTGCAGTAGCAGGGTATTCATCGCGGTTCTCCTCAGGCCGCGCATGATAGCCGAGTCGGCCCGCCACGGCGCGCCGGGGAAAGTGGCGGGAGTTGACTCGGCGGTCTAGTTTCACTAACTCGCCATCAGCCGGTTCCGACCGCGCAGGAGAAACGCCATGCCCTCCCTGGACAGCCTCAATTGCCAGCGCCGCCTGGAGATCGACGGCCAGCGCTACCAGTACTACGACCTCAACGCGGCGGCCAAGAGCCTTGGCGACATCCGCCGCCTGCCGCTGTCGCTCAAGGTGCTGCTGGAAAACCTGCTGCGCCACGAAGACAACGCCACGGTCAGCGTTTTCGATATCAAGGCCATGGTCGACTGGCAGCAGCAGCGGCGCAGTGACCACGAGATCCAGTTCCGCCCGGCCCGCGTGCTGATGCAGGACTTCACCGGCGTGCCGGCGGTGGTCGACCTGGCCGCCATGCGCGCGGCCATGGCCGCCGCCGGCGGCGACCCGCAGCAGATCAACCCGCTGTCGCCGGTGGATCTGGTCATCGACCACTCGGTGATGGTCGACCAGTACGCCTCGCCCAGCGCCTTCGGCCAGAACGTCGCCATCGAGATGCAGCGCAACGGCGAGCGCTACGCCTTCCTGCGCTGGGGGCAGAACGCCTTCGCCAACTTCCGCGTGGTGCCGCCGGGCACCGGCATCTGCCACCAGGTCAACCTGGAATACCTGGCGCGCACCGTGTGGACCAAGGAGGAAGACGGCCAGACCTTCGCCTTCCCCGACACCCTGGTCGGCACCGACTCGCACACCACCATGATCAACGGCCTTGGCGTGCTCGGCTGGGGCGTCGGCGGCATCGAGGCGGAGGCGGCCATGCTCGGCCAGCCGGTGTCGATGCTGATTCCCGAGGTGATCGGCTTCAGGCTCAGCGGCAAGCTGCGCGAAGGCATCACCGCCACCGACCTGGTGCTGACCGTGACGCAGATGCTGCGCAAGCAGGGCGTGGTCGGCAAGTTCGTCGAATTCCATGGCGACGGCCTGGCCGAGCTGCCCCTGGCCGACCGCGCCACCATCGCCAACATGGCCCCGGAATACGGCGCCACCTGCGGTTTCTTCCCGGTGGACGGGATCACCCTCGATTACCTGCGCCTGTCCGGCCGCCCGGAAGCCAGCGTCAAGCTGGTCGAGGCCTACAGCAAGGCCCAGGGCCTGTGGCGCGAGCCGGGCCTTGAGCCGCTGTTCAGCGACAGCCTGGAGCTGGATCTGGCCAGCGTCGAGGCCAGCCTGGCCGGGCCCAAGCGCCCCCAGGACCGGGTGCCGCTGCCGCAGGTGGGCCAGGCCTTCGCCGACCTGCTGGCCCTGCAGGGTAGGGACAAGGTCGCCAGTGCCAGCGTCAGCCATGACGGCCAGCACTATCAACTGGAGGACGGCGCCGTGGTGATCGCCGCCATCACCTCCTGCACCAACACCTCCAACCCCAGCGTGATGATGGCCGCCGGCCTGCTGGCCAAGAAGGCGGTGGAAAAGGGCCTGAGCCGCAAGCCCTGGGTGAAGAGTTCGCTGGCCCCCGGCTCCAAGGTGGTCAGCGAATACTTCGCCGCCGCCGGGCTGACGCCCTACCTGAATCGACTGGGCTTCGCCCTGGTCGGCTACGGCTGCACCACCTGCATCGGCAACTCAGGGCCGCTACTCGAACCGATCGAGGCGGCGATCCAGGGCGCCGACCTGACCGTGGCCTCGGTACTCTCCGGCAACCGCAACTTCGAGGGCCGCGTACACCCGCTGGTCAAGGCCAATTGGCTGGCCTCACCGCCGCTGGTGGTGGCCTACGCCCTGGCCGGCACGGTGCGCATCGATCTCAGCAGCCAGCCGCTGGGCAGCGGCACGGACGGCGCGCCGGTGTACCTGCGCGACATCTGGCCGAGCCAGGCGGAAATCGCCGCGGCCGTGGCCCAGGTCGACAGCGCCATGTTCCGCCGCGAATACGCCGCGGTGTTCGCCGGCGACGCGCAGTGGCAGGCAATCGCCGTGCCGCAGGCCGCCACCTACCAGTGGCAGGCCGACTCCACCTATATCCAGCACCCGCCGTTTTTCGCCGACATCGCCGGCGACCCGCCGCATGTCGGCGACATCCACGGCGCGCGCATCCTCGCCCTGCTCGGCGACTCGGTAACCACCGACCACATCTCCCCCGCCGGCAACATCAAGCAGGATAGCCCGGCCGGGCGCTACCTGGCCGGGCACGGCGTGGCCCCGGCCGACTTCAACTCCTACGGTTCGCGACGTGGCAACCACGAGGTGATGATGCGCGGCACCTTCGCCAATATCCGCATCCGCAACGAGATGCTCGGCGGCGAGGAAGGCGGCAATACCCTGCACATCCCCAGCGGCGACAAGCTGGCGATCTTCGATGCGGCCATGCGCTACCAGGACGAAGGCGTGCCGCTGGTGATCTTCGCCGGACAGGAATACGGCACCGGCTCGTCCCGCGACTGGGCGGCCAAGGGCACCAACCTGCTGGGGGTCAAGGCGGTGATCGCCGAGAGCTTCGAGCGCATCCACCGCTCCAACCTGGTTGGCATGGGCGTGCTGCCGCTGCAGTTCCGTCCCGGGCAAACGCGCAAGACGCTGCAACTCAATGGCACGGAGAAAGTCGGCATCGGCGGCCTGGATGGCGTCAGCCTGCGCCCGCACATGAGCCTGGCGCTGGACATCACCCGCGCCGACGGCAGCCACGAGGAAGTCGAGGTGCTGTGCCGCATCGACACGCAGAACGAGGTGGAGTACTTCAAGGCCGGCGGCATCCTGCAGCATGTGCTGCGGCAGATGCTGGCCCACTGAGAACCTGTCCACGATCAAGCGATCGTAAACAGGTTCTGAGAGTGGCGGCGGCTTGCCCGCCGCCAACTGCAGGCATGCCGATCAGCTCGGCACGGTGGCCTTGGGCGTACGCCCGTAGACGTCTTCCAGGCGCTCGATGTCGTCCTCGCCCAGATAGCCGCCGGACTGCACCTCGATGATCTCCAGGGGGATCTTGCCCGGGTTGCTCAGGCGGTGCACCGAGGCGATCGGGATGTAGGTCGACTGGTTTTCCGTGAGCAGGAACACCCTGTCGTCGCAGGTCACCTGCGCCGTGCCGGACACCACGATCCAATGCTCGGCGCGGTGATGGTGCATCTGCAGCGACAACTGCGCGCCCGGCTTGACGGTGATGCGCTTGACCTGGTGGCGCGTGCCGTTGTCCACCGAGTCGTAGTTGCCCCAGGGGCGGTACACCGCGCAGTGGTTCTGGGTTTCCTGGCGGCCCTGGGCATCCAGGGCGTTGACCATCTTCTTCACGTCCTGCACGGCATCCTTGTGCGCGACCATCACCGCATCCTTGGTCTCGACCACCACCACGTCGTTCATGCCGATCAGGGTGACCAGCTTGGAGGTGCCGTGGACGAAGCTGTTGTGGCTGTTGTGGGTGACCACATCGCCCTTGATCACGTTGCCGTCGCTGTTCTTCTCCTGCACGTCCCACAGCGACGACCAGGAGCCCACATCGTTCCAGCCGGCCGCCAGCGGCACGACGCAGGCGCGCGCGGTCTTCTCCATCACCGCGTAGTCGATGGAGTTGTCCGGGCAGCACTCGAAGGTGCCGGCGTCGATGCTCAGCACCCCGCCGCTGCTCTTGCTGCGTTCGAGCGTCAGCACGCAGGTGTCGTAGATATCCGGCTCATGGCTGCGCAGCTCGTCGAGGTAACGGCTGGCGCGGAACAGGAACATGCCGCTGTTCCAGTAGTAGCCACCGCTGCGCACGAACTCGCTGGCGCGCACAGGGTCGGGCTTCTCGACGAACTGCTTGACGCGGTAAGCGCCGGGGACCAGGGTCTCGCCCTCCTCGCCACGCGCCGCCTTGATGTAGCCGAAGCCGGTTTCCGGGCGGTCCGCGGGAATCCCGAACAGCACCATCTCGCCCTCTTCGGCGGCGATGCGCGCCAGTTCCAGGGCCTGGCGCAGGCTCAGCTCGTCACTGATCACATGGTCGGCCGGGAGGATCAGCATCAGCTCGTCACGCTCCTCGGCCAGCAGCTGCAGGGCGGCCATGGCCACCGCCGGCGCGGTATTGCGCCCGAACGGTTCGAGCAGCATGCCCTGGGCAGTGATGCCGATCTTGGCCAACTGCTCGTTGACGATGAAGCGATGCTCCAGGTTGCACACCACCAGCGGCTTCTGCATGCCTTCGAACGCCAGGCGTTGCAGGGTCTGCTGGAACAGCGACAGCTCGCCGGTGAGGGCGAGGAACTGCTTGGGATACATCTTGCGCGACAAAGGCCACAGGCGAGAGCCGCTACCACCAGAAAGAATGACCGGGATCATGGGTCTGTCTCCAATTTAATATCCGTTTAAATTTGGACCTGTCTCGCCGCCGGAACGGATGTACCGGGCAGCGGGAACTGCATCAGGAATCACTTTCAAGGCAGTTGCCCGGAAAACAGCTGGGTCATGTCACCGCCGAGCCGGTAGGTGCTCAGCGGCTCGATCGAGCGCCGCCACGCGTCCGTGCTCTCCGAGCACGGGTACAGCGCGCAGTAAGGCTCCAGCCAGGCAAATCGGTTGCTGTCCTGCAGGTCCTCCAGGGTCTGCGGGTAACCGGTCTTTTCTTGGAATATCTGCGGCTCGCGCAGGCCGGCCTGCATGCGTAGCGCCAGGCGTTGCAGGGCGCCGTCATTCTCGCCACGCAGGTCCAGGCCATTGGCCTCGGCGAACGCCGCGATCATCAGCAGCGGCCCCATGCTGTAGTTGTGGTACGCCAGCGCGCGGGTCTGCCGGGACAGCTCCAGCGGCAGATAGCCTTCGCCATCGACCTGCTGCATGCCATGCCGGTACTGCGCGACGGCCCAGTCGAACAGGTCGCGCCGGTCGAGCACCACGGCCGTGGCCATCACCGACCAGGCGGCCCAGTACTGGTGATTGTTGCGCCGCTCCAGCGGCTGGGCGTTCCAGTCGATCACCACCTGATCGGCCAGCTCGCCCAGCCACGCCTCGATGCGTTCGGCCTGTTCGGCATGCCCCGCGAGCGGCTGCGAGCGGGAAAACTTCAAGCGCAGGTAGGCGCCCGCGACGCTGCCCAGGGCCCATTTGCGCACCGATTTGCCGGTGTGGTTGTAACGCTCGCTGAGCAGCGCCTCGGCCTCGGCCCAGGTGTCCAGCCAGCTCAGCGCGCAATCGGCATAGGCCGGCTGGCCCGTCGCCAGGTAGCGGCCGACCAGGCGGTTGCTGCCGTTCTCCAGCTGGCGCACGTCCTCGGTGAGCTGCGCATAGCGGGCCGCGGCCGCACCGTTGATCTTGTCGCGGGCCGCATCGGACCCGGCGTACTTGCTCGGGAAGTACAGCTCGCCGGTATAGGGCGGCGGCACCGGCGGGCAGCTCGGCACCTTGCCCTGCGCCGTGGCGGCGCTGCGCAGGTAACCGGCGGGCGGCACCAGCGTGGCGCCAGCGCGCTCCCAGGAGCAGCCCTGGGCCAGCAGCAAGGCCAGGCAAAGCCCGCCACGCAGCAGCACCGCCAATGTCCGATCCGCAAGCTTCATGGCCATTCCTCAGTCGGTGGTGACCGGACGCTTAACCCACACCGGCGACAGCTTGTCGGCGCTGCCGGTGACGTACAGGCTGACCACCTCGCCACGCTCGATCACCAGGGGGCTGAGGTCGCTGACCTTGCGCTCGCCGGCAAACAGCGCCAGGCGCACCTTGACCGGGTTGATCTCGCGCTCGCCACGGGCCTGGCCGGCTACCGCCTTGATCACCTCGGTCTTGCCGTCGGCGGTCTTCAGCGTCAGCGCGCTGTCGGACAGGTTCTGCAGGCGCAGCAGCGACTTCTGCCGGTTCTTGAACAGCGGCTCCTCGATCAGGCTCAGCTCGCCGCCCGGCAGGCGCACCAGGGTGTAGTAGGTGTTTTCGGCCAGGCTGACGGCCAGGCTCTTGCCGCCCGCCTTGGCGCTGTAGCTGCCGGCGGGAAGAAACTCGTAGTCACTGCTGCCCTTCGGCGCGATATCGCTGAAGTGCAGGTTGCCCAGGTTGGCATCCAGGGTTTCATTGGCGGCGTTGTAGCTGCGCACGAAGGCCGAGCCGTCCGGGGCGACCGGACCGTACAGGGTGGCTTCGTCGGCCATGGCCAGCGGCGCGCACAGGCTGAGCAACAGGCTGCCCAGACGAGCGGAGCGGTTGAGGGTACGAATCATCGACATGGGTGTTTCCTCGGCAGACAGGACGACTCAGCGAGCCGTCGCGGGTTTAACGGGATCGCGCAGCGCCAGCTGCTCATTACCGCGCAGGCGCTCGAGCCAGGCGCTGTCGAAACCGGACAGGTCGCTCGGCAGCATCAGGTAGCGCTCCGGGAACTCCCAGATCACCAGGCGCAGATCGGCGGTTTCCGCCCGCTCGCGCTGCAGCAGGCGCAACATCGGCACCAGCGGGCCATGGCCATCCTCGGCGTAGTTGAGCAGGTCGCTGCCCAGCTCCTGCTTGAGCGCGCCGGCGAAGTTCCATTTCGGGTTTGCGCTGTAGCTGGTACCGACCAGCGCCACCTGCGGCTGGGCGTCGCCGAACAGTTCGGCGGCCGTCTCCGCGCCCGCCTCGGCGGCCTCGGTATGCCGCGGCTGCAGGCTTTCCGCCTGCGGCTGCAGGGCGGCGAAATAGGGTTCCATGGGCAGGAAGCTGAGCAGGTCGCCCTTGTGCGGCTGGCTATCGGTGGTACGGGTGACGAAGCGCTGCTCGCCACGCGACCAGTCCCCCCGTGCGGCCAGGTACTCGGCCAGCGCCTTGGCAGTGGCCTCGGCGCCATGGGGCGTCCAGTGGGTGTCGGTGCGCAGGAACACCGCCGCAGCGCTCTTGGCCTGCTGCAGCGCCGGCAGCAGATCCGGGCCCGGCAGCTGCTGCGTCTGCATCAGCGCATGGGCCTGGGCATACAGCGCCTGCTGGGCGGCGACCGGCTTGGCCGCGGCCAGCTGTTCCGGGTACAGGCGCGCCTTGGCCGGCAGCAGGGCCAGCACCAGTTCGATGTCGCGGCGCTTGAACTCCTCCTGCACGGCCGCGATCAGCCGCCAGTTGTCCTGCAGCTGCTGCGGGTTGCTGGCCGGCTTGAACTCCTCGTCGGTGAACAGCCAGTCCTCGCGCCCCACCACCACGCCCGGGCGACCTTCGCCGAACAGGGTGAACTCCAGGGCGGCCCAGGCGTTGGTGCCGAACTCCTTGACCGGGAACTGCTTGTCATAGTGCTTCTCGATGGCATGCGCCAGCTTGCCGTTCAGCAGCGGGGTTTCGCTGGCCGCGGAGAAGCTCAGCAACGCCGGCAGCGAGGCCAGCGACAGGGCCAGCAGCAAGCCGAGAAACAGCAGGCTGTACAGGATATTGGCGGTACGCGACATGACGGCGCCTCCTCAGAACTGGAAATACAGGAAGGGAGAGAAGCTCTGTGCCGACAGCTTCAGCACCGCGGCGGCGAACAGCAGCAGGACGGCAGCATGGAACAGCAGCGCGCGGTAGCTCAGCGCCACGCCCACGGCAGCGCCCCCCGCCGGGATGGCGTCCGCGGCCCGCGCCTTGGGCGCACCGGCCAGCGGCTGGGCATAGAACTGGCGAATGCCGCACCAGGCCATCACCGCATAGGACAGCAGCAGGGTGGCGACCTGCAGGCTGGTCAGCTGCGCGCGGGTCAGCTCGGAGAGGCGCCAGTCGCCGAAGCTGAACATGGCCGCATACATGCGCCAGGCCACGTCGAGGTTCTCGGCGCGGAAGATCACCCAGCCGATCACCACCAGGGCGAAGGTGAAGGCCCACTTCAGCGGGCGGATGCGCTGCGGCGCGGCGTCGACGCCCAGGGCGCGCTCGATGGCCAGCCACATGCCATGCCAGGCGCCCCAGATCACGTAGGTGAAGTTGGCGCCATGCCACAGGCCGCCCAGCAGCATGGTCAGGAACAGGTTGCGGTAGGTGGCGAAGGTGGTGCCGCGGTTGCCGCCCAGGCTGATGTACAGGTAGTCGCGCAGCCAGGTGGACAGGCTGATGTGCCAGCGCCGCCAGAACTCGGTGATCGACTGGCTGATATAGGGCTGGTTGAAGTTCTCCATGAAGCGGAAGCCCATCATCAGGCCCAGGCCGATGGCCATGCTGCTGTAACCGGCGAAGTCGAAATACAGCTGCGCGGTATAGGCCAGGGCCCCCAGCCAGGCATCGCCGGTACTGGGGTTGGCCAGGGCGAAGCAATGGTCGGCGATCGGCGCGATGCTGTCGGCGATGAACACCTTCATGATGAAGCCCTGCATGAAGCGCGTGCAGCCTTCGGCGAACTTGTCCACCGTGTGGGTGCGGTGGTTGAACTGGTCCACCAGGTCGCGAAAGCGCAGCACCGGGCCGGCGATCAGGTGCGGGAAGATCGCCACGAAGGCGGCGAAGTCGATCAGGTTGTGGGTGGCCGGGGTATCGCCGCGGTAGACGTCGATGATGTAGCTGATCGACTCGAACACGTAGAACGAGATGCCGATCGGCAGCAGGATGTGGGTGAGCACGAACGGCTCGATGCCGAACGAGGCGATGATGGCATTGAGGCTGTCCACGCCGAAATTGGCGTACTTGAAGTAGCCCAGCACGCCCAGGTCGACCACCACGCCGAGGATCAGCCATTTCTGCGCGGCCCTGGTGCGCACCCCGGCCGCCCCGACCCGCAGGCCGATCCAGTAGTTGAGCAGGGTGACCGCGGCGAACAGCGCGAGGAAGTCGATGCGCCACCAGGCGTAGAAGATGTAGCTGGCCACCAGCAGCAGCAGATTGCGGTAGCGATTGCCGCTCAGGTAGTACAGGCCGAGAAATATCGGCAGGAACAAAAACAGAAATACGTTGGATGAAAAAACCATGCCTTCACTCTCCGATTAAGCCGCGCCCTCCCCCCGATCCCTCGGGGGTAAGCCGGTGCCCGCTGGGCACCGGCGCGTCCTGGTTTCGTTAGTCCGCGCGAGCCTGCAGGGCCGCCCCGGCGTCGTCGCGACGCGGGCAGATGCTGGCCTCGACCTGCATGCCGGCGGGGATGTCCGCGGGCATCTCGATCTCCAGGGACAGCAGGGTCTGCCCCGACCACTCCGGGCCATCGCGCAGGCCGAAGACGAAGCGGCCGTCGGGCTCCACTTCCGGGGCGCGGGAAATGTTCAGGTTGTCGCGCGAGCCACTCATGTACAGAAACGAGCTGCGCAGGTCGCGCACATTGCCGCCGCTGAACTGGATATCGGCGACATAGTCCTCGCTGCGGATCGGCTTGACCGTGGTGTTCACCAGAATCTGGTTGACCCCCGGGTGCAGGGCCACCTTCTGGCTCAGCGCCGCCGGCGAGGCCTGGCAACCGTTGGCGAGCATCGGCATGATCTGCCGGTAGAAGATCGACATGGCCAGGTCGTAGTAGCTGTTGATCTCCCAGACCAGGATCTTCGGCGGGTCGTTCTGGAAGTCCTGGCTGCCCAGGTACTGCAGCATGGCGCTGTGGAAGCCACCGCCGGTTACCGAGCGGTTGTCCACATCGACACTGGCGTACTGCTTGAGGAAGCCATCGAAGTTGTACTGCGCGGAGCTGAAGCTGGTGCCCACCAGCACCACATCGGGCGCCGCGGTTTCGCCGAACAGCTCGGAGCTTTCATCCTTGGGCTCGGTGGCCACGCGGGTGAAGTATTCGTTGGCGTAACCGTTGCCGCAGATCTTGCCAAAGGCCTGGTTGAGCGAGCCGATCTTGTGCCGTACGCCCTCCGTGCGCGTGACGAACTCCTTGCGTGGAATGCTCTTGAACACCTCCGACTTGCCCAGCTCGGCGGCCAGCAGCTGCGCCGTCTGTTCGGCGCCACGGGGCGTCCAGTGGTTGTCGCGCTTGAAGAACAGCGTCTCGCGTACCGCCGCCGGCTGTTCCAGCAGCGCCGACAGGTCTGGCACGCGAATGCCCAGACTGCGCAGGCGCTCGATGGTCGCCAGGTAGTTCTTGCGTGACAGCTCGGCATCGTAGCCGCTGCGGCTCTGCGCGCTGAGCATCTCCGGGCTGACCAGGCCACGCGGCGGCAGGTAGACCATGACCAGCTCCACGCCCCGCTCCTTGAGGGCATCGCGCAGGCGCTGCAGGTGCTGGTAACCCTCGGCCGTGGTGCCGATATCGGTCATCAGATCGATCTTGCTGCGGAACAGCCAGTCATCGCGGCCCTGCACCAGCTTGGTGAACTCGCCCATGTCGCCGGTATAGGTGCTGTCTTGCAGGGCCTGCGGGCAGATTTCGCAGCAACGCTCGATCTTGTACTGCGGCGCCTCTTCGGCACGGGCGGTGCCGGCCAGCAGGCCGAACAGCCCCAGCGAGGCCAGCAGGCCGGCCGCTTTCGCGCTTGAATTGCGTGTCATCGCTCGTTCCTCACTTCTGCAATTGCGCCAGCTGGTCTAGCGGCAGGACCAGCACGGCCTTCTTCTGCCGCACGAGCAGGTCGAGAATCTGGTTCTTGTCGGCGGCCAGCGCGCCGAACATGCCGATACCCGTGGGTTTGGTCGGCATCAGCATGTCCAGCTGGTAGAGTTTCACGCTCTGCGGCCCCACCACCGAGATGGCACCCGACTGGTTGCCCACCAGGCGCCCGCCGACCACGGTCATCGACAGGTTCATGTCGAAGGGGTCCAGCGCCAGGTCGCGGTCGGTACCGTTGAGGTCCTTGACGTGGCCGTAGATGCCGAGCAGGCCGTTGGCCACCGCCAGGTTCTCGTACAGACCGACCTCGGCGCTGTTGCGCACCCGGATGCCGTGCCGGTCGTTGTTGAAGGCCTTGTTGCCCCAGAGCAGGTTCTGGCCGCTCTCGTAGATGGTGATGCCGTCGGACTTGTTGCGGTAAATCTCGTTGTAGGCGATCACGTTGTTGACGCTGGTACGGTCGATGACGATGCCGGACAGGTGGTTCTCGTAGGAGCGGTTGTTGAAGATCCAGCTGTCGTTGACCTCGCGCGAAATGATGATGCCGTGCTTCTGCACCGTGCCGTAGGCGGTGTTCTCGGCAATGATCAGGCGCCGCGAGCGGTCGTGGGGGTCGATGCCGTAGACCAGGTTGTTGCGGTAGGTATTGCCGCGCAGCACCACGTCGAAGGCCTCGTAGCAGTAGAAGCCGTACCACATGTCGTCGAACATCGAGTTGAGCAGCCAGCCGGTGGGATGACCGCGCTGCATGATCGGGTGCATCGCCGGGCTGTACTGCGAGATCGACACGCCGTAGGACTTGCTCGCGGTGTAGCCGAGGCTGGAAACCACGCTGTTGACGATGTAGGTCTCGGTGCCGCCCCAGGAGTTGAGGAACGGGCGGAACTTGCCCTTCTTGCGGAACCAGTCCTGCTGGTTCTCGGCCTCGCGCCAGGCGGTCAGGCGGCTGTCGGTGATGAACAGCTTGCCGTCGTTGATCAGGAACGCGCCGCGCTCGCTGGACAGACGGAAATCCTTGGTCTCCTTGCCGATGTGCAGGGTCGCGCCCTGGCTGACCACGATCGGCAGGCGGGCCAGGTACACGCCCGGCTCGGTCTCGCGGAAGTACTTCTGCGGCAGGCTGCGCGCCAGGTCCACCGGGGTCACGTAGCCGCCCTCGATGAACACCACCTGGGGCATCTCGCCCTGGCGCTTGACCCACTCGCGCAGGCGCTCGTCGCCACCGGTGAACTCCACCAGCGGGTTCTGCTCGATCATGCCGCGCACCACCACGCGCCCGGCCGGCTTGGCCTGGACCTTGGCGTAGACCGCCTCGGCGGTGTAGCCGCTCAGGTCGGGCAGCTGTGGCGCCTCACGCTGCAGCGACTCGACCGGGATGCTCGACACCCGATAGGCCTGGTGCTTGACCTCGGCGGCCTCGGCGGCCACGGCCAACGCCAGCCCGCCCGCCAGCAGCAGGCCATGGCGCAGCAGTTGCCTGAATGCTCTAGGTGAATCCATCTTGCCAGTCTCCATGTTCACTTCCGGCCGCCTCAGTAACGCCAGACCACGTCGACAACGGCGCGGTGCATGTTCGAATCGCTGTCGCGGGAAAAGGCGTCGCCCGGCAGGAACAGACCGCCGCGAAAACGCACCAGCGCCGACTTGGCACCCAGCCAGCCCAGTTCGGCGGGCATCTGCCCCTCGTTGAAGTAGCGGGTCAGTACCAGGTCGACTTCCTGCCCCAACTCCTTCTCCCCCGGTTCCAGCGCCGCCTGCAGGCCGCTGGCGCTGTCGGCCTGGTCATCCACCCGCCAGAAGCGGTGATAGACCAGGCTAGCGTCGTAGTCCTTGTTCAGCTGCCAGGCACCGAACAGGCTGGCCGCCTGCAGGTTGTTCAGCTCGCCGCGATAGGCCTCGCCGAAGCGGTTGACGGTGGAGTTGGTGCCGGTGAAGTTGGCGCGATTGCTCTGCAGATCGGTCTGCACGAACTGCTCGGAATCATCGCCATCGCCGCCGCCACTGGCGCGCGAATAGGTGGCGCCGAGCCGCCAGTGGTCATCGATGTTCCAGCGCAGGCCGAGATCCAGGGCCCAGGCATCGACGTCCTGATTGCTCTCGCCGACGGCCCGGCGCACACCGTCAACGCTGCGCGTGCTGAGCACGTCGGCATCGCCGGTCAGCCAGGTCAGGCTGGCCATGTAGCTCAGCGGCAGGCTGCTGCGGTAGTTGTAGAAGTCGCCATTGGCCTCGATGCCCAACCAGGTCAGCTGGCCGCTGTAGGTCTTGCTCAGCTGGTCCACCTCTTCGCCCGGATTCGGCAGGCTGCCGTTATCGTCGCTGTGGTGGAGCTTGAGCCCGGCCCAGTGCCCCGGCCGCCACTGGCTGGAGAGATCGCCCAGCAGGTGCAGGCGATCCTCGTCCTGCGGCGCCAGGTCGTCGAGGTCGGTGCGGTAGTCGCTGAAGCGCTCGGCGATGCCGACATGGGCGTTGAGCAGCGTGGTATCGAAGTTCCAGCGCAGCGCCTCGATATTGCTGTCCCACCACAGGCCGTCGACGCTGCGGATCTTCTGCCGGCCCAGGCGCAGGGACTCGCCGGGATAGGCGGTCAAGCCGCCGTAGTCGACCCAGAACTCGTGCAGGGCGAGGAAGTTGTCGTCGCGCTCGCGGGCATCGGTGGAGTCGATGGTGTCGGATTCGCTGGTATCGGATTCGATCACATCGCTGGCGACGAAGGCCTCGGCCATCAGGTAGGCGCTCCAGTCGCCGCGCAGGCCGTAGACCCAGGGCCGCACGCTGAGGCCGACGCCATTGAAGTCGCCGCCATCGCGGGTGCCCAGGTCGCGGTCGTCGAGCGACTGCGCGGTGATCTTCAGGTTGGCCCCGTAGGACAACCCGGGCTGCGCCTCGGCCGCCAGCAGGAGCGGGCTGCCGAGCAGGCCGGCCGTGCACGCGAAAACGGCGGCGCAACGGTTGGTCGAAGTCATAGCATTCCCTGCATTGGATGGGTCGAATTACGGATGCTCAGCTGCTCGCCGCCACGGGCACGCAGCTCGCGGGCCAGCAGGCTCTCCACCTGCGCGTAGTCCTGCGCTTGCAGGCGCGGCGCCAGGCGCTCCTGCAGCGCCTGGCCCTGGGGCGCGCCCTGCTGCTTGGCCAGGGTGGCGAAGGTGTAGGCGTACACCGCATTGATGCGGATGCCCTTGCCAGCGCCGAACAGCTGGGCCAGGGCCACGTCGGCACTGGGGTTGCCGCTGCGGGCGGCGATCAGCAAGTGCTCCAGGGCCTTGTCCGGATCGATGTCGCCCAGCTGCCCTTCGCTGTAGATCTTGCCGAGGAAGAAGTGCGCCTTGGGCTCCTGCGGCAAGGCCTGCAGCAGGTACTTCTCGGCGGCCTGGGGATCGCCCGGCAGGATCTGGCCTTTCATGTAGTGCTGGCCCAGGGTCATGGCCGCGCGCGAGGAACCCACCGCCACGCCCTGCTCCAGGTAGGCCTGGATTTCCGCGACGCCCCCCAGCTCCGGGTAGCTCTGCGTCAGTTCCGCCAGGCTGACCCAGGCGTCGGCATGGACGGGAGCGATCAGCTCGAACAGCTCCTTGGCGGTCTGCGCAGCCGGCTCGCCGTTGGCCGGGTCGGCGAGCACCTTGGCCACCGCCTGCAGACGGTCGGGCAGCACCGCGCCGGCCTGATAGCCCTCGCGCAGGCGTACCAGCAAGGCCTCCAGCGCCGCGCTATCGGCCTGCTGCTGGTAGATAGCCGCCAGCTCGGCGTAGCACTCGCTGACCTGGGCCAGCCAGGCTTCGCAGGTCTGCCTGATCTGTGCCTGGTGCTGGGCGTAGTCGCCGCGCACGCGGTACAGCTGGATCATGCCCAGCTGGGCCTCGCCCAGCCCCTGGGCCTGCCAGTGCGCCAGTTCGCGGTCGATCTCGCCGCTGCTGACCTTCAACGGGTCGAGCAGCTGCACCTGCACCAGCGGCAACAGTGCGCTGCGGTCGCCCTCCTGCAGGCCCTGGCGCAGCTGGCGCTCGGCCTCCTGGCGTTGCTCCACGCTCAACTGCGGCTGGCTGGCCAGCCACTTGCCGAGGCGCACCGGCGCCAGTGGCGAGCGCCCCAGGGCGCCGCGATAGAGCGCCTCGCCCTGCTCCTGCTGCGCCACCGAGGGGCTGCGCACGAGGATGTCGGCCAGGCCGATTTCGGCGTCGACATAGCCCTGCGCCGCCAGCGCCTGGAAGTTGGCCTGGGCGGTCGCCAGATCGCCGGCGTTTTTCGCCTGCTTGGCCAATTGCAGGTCGGGCAGGCTCATGCAGCCCGACAGCAGGCCGAGGCCCAGAGTCCCGAGTGCCAGGCTGAGCCGTTTCATTTGCCGGCAGCCAGGCTGTTGCTCGACCACAGCCCGCCCAGCGGCTGGATGCGTACGTCCACCGGGCGCTTGGCCAGTTCGCTGGCCAGCGGCAGTGCCGGCTCGATCATCACGCGGATGTCCGAGGCCAGGCCGCCGTCCTGCAGCGCCATGCTGCTGATCACGCCGCTGCGCGGCTCGGTCTCGCCGCCCACCAGGAAGCTGACCTGGGTGCCCGGCTGCAGCTCGGCGAAGGCCCGGTAAGGGAAGCGCGCCTCGACGGTCGCCACGCTGTCGGCCGGGGCCAGGGTGAACACGGCAGTGCCCTTGACCGCCATCTGCCCGTCGCCCACCAGCTGTGCCACCACGCGGCAATCGCAGGGGCTGGTCAGGGTGCCCTGGAAGCTCTTGCTGAACAGGCGCTCGAGGTTGTCCGGGGTCATTTCCGCCTCCGGCAACGCGCCTTTCAGGGCATCCAGCATGGTCGCGGAGAAGGTGGCCACCGGCGCCCCCTTGGCCACCGTGTCGCCGACCTTGACCAGGCTCTGCACCGATCCTTCGCGTGGCATGGCCACCTGCTGCCCGGGCACCATGACCTGGGCCGAGTCGGCATGGGTGACAAAGTAGATGTCATACAGTTGATAAAGCACGTAGCTGCAGGCGCTGACCCCGACCAGGAAGATCGCCAGGCTCAGGCCCAGGGCGCGCAGGCGCGCCAGCGGGCTGACCGGGCCGTCGGCCTTGTTGTTGCGCGCCTTGGTGAAGTTCTCCCGTTGCAGGGTGCTGATCAGGTCGCCGACGGTGACCAGCTCGCCGCTGAGGAAGCCGCTGATCAGGTAGCGCAGCGCGGAGACTTCGCGCGGCTTGAGGTTGTGGAACTCGCAACCGACGCGCTTGCCGCCCTGCAGCGAGCGCACCTGGAACTCCACGTCCATGGCGAAACCTATCCCCTCGATCTCGAACATCAGCTTGCCGCGCAGGTGCTGGCCTTCGCTGATCAGTCCGGAATTGGGCTCGAAGCTGAAACCACCGGCCGACAGATCCAGCAGCGGTGCTTCCAGATCCTGGCCCTGCGGGCTGCGGTAGACGATCTTCGCCGGCAGCTTCAGGCGCGCGTACTGGCGCTGGGCTTCCGACTCGTGGACAACATTGCTGTTGCTGCTTGGACTCATCACTGCACTCATGGCTTTTCCCTTTTAAATTAATGAGTTAACTCGGGCATCAAGTGGCCTTCGGCCATCCGTTGCCGCTTACACCACCCACATCAAGGCAGCGACGAAAATACTGCCCGCCGAAAAGGTCATGGCTCGCGACGACCAGGTGTTGAACCAGCGCTGGAAGCTGGCCAGGTCGCGATTGAGCTTGGTTTTCTGGCGGGTCCAGGACTGCTGGTCGAGGCGGAAGAACACGTACACCTTCACCAGGGCCCCGACGATCTGGTTGTAATAGAGGATCAACGGGTAGGCCGGGCCGATCTCATGCCCGGAGGCCAGCAACAGCAGGGTCAGCACCAGGCGCGTCAGGCCGATCCACAGCAGGTAGATCAGCAGGTAGGCGAAGCCGTACTTGATGCTGGCGATGATCGCCACGCTCGGCCCCAGCAGGCTGGTCCACATCGAGATGCGCTGATCCAGCAGCACCAGACTGGTGAACCAGCCCAGGCGCGACGGACCCAGGCCGAGGGCGCGCGAGTTCTGCCGCAGGTTGTTGCCGTACCAGCGGAACATCAGCTTGCGGCTGGCCTTGATGAAACTCTTCTCCGGCGGGTGCTCGACCGTATTGATCGTCGCGTCCGGCACGTAGAAGGTGTCGTAGCCCAGGCGCATCAGGCTGTACCAACTGGACTTGTCGTCGCCGGTGAGGAACTTGAAGCGGCCGAGGCGCCAGTGCTGCAGGTGGTCGTTTTCCACGTCGGCGATGAAGCCGGGGTTGGTCACCACCTCGGCGCGGAACACCGACATGCGCCCGGTCAGGGTCAGCACGCGCTTGGACAGGGCCATCGAGCACATGTTGATGTGGCGCTGGGCGAAGCGCAGCTTGTGCCACTCGTGCATGATGTAGCCGCCGCGCACTTCGCAGAACTCGTTGGTGGTCAGGCCACCCAGGTTTTCGAACAGGCCGAAGTACGGCACCGTCTTGCGCACCACGCCGGCACTCAGCACGGTGTCGCCATCGACCACGGCCACCACGGCCCGGTCGTCCGGCTGCGCCCGCGAGATGGCGCGGAAGCCCTGGGCCAGGCCGTCGCGCTTGCCGGTGCCGGGAATCCGCACGAAGGTCAGCTTGACTCGCTCCGGCGGATTCAGGCGATTCCACAGGTTCTTGACCAGCAGTTCGTCGGACAGCTCGACGATCGAGCAGACCACCGTGCACGGGTAGTCGCAGTTGATCGCCTCCTCGATCACCGAGCGATAGACCTCGGCGGTGGTCAAGGCATCGATGCGGAAACTGGTGACCATCAGGAACACATGCGATGGATCGGCATCCGCCCCCAGCTTGCGCGCCTTGCGCCGGTAATAGGGGAACACCAGGTAGAGAAAGATCATCCCGCGCACATAGTGGGTGATGCCCACCGAATAGCGCCAAATCCCCACTGCACCCAGCAGCAGGAGGAAATCGGTGGATTGCGGATCGAACACGCTGTGCGGCAGCAGTAACGCCATGCCCCCCAACGCGCTGAGATAGAAAAGCCAACCCGCGGCAGTGCGCAGGCGCCCCCGAATATCGTCCATGTAACCAACCCCGTTTGAGTTTCGACTCTGCAACGGGGGCGTTCTTATTCTTGTTGTAACGCCCTGTGCATGTTCAACGCTGCAGCAGTCGCTACCAGCAGAGGCCTTCCTTGACGTCGTCACTGCAGTGGCGCATGAAACCGACCAGATCGATCAGCTTCTTGCCCGCCGGCAGGTTCTGCACCACGGTCTCGAACAGCTCGTCGCTGTTGCCCAGCACGATCACGTCGGCATCGGCCACGACCTGCTGCAGGTCGGAGCGCAGCAGCGATGACACATGGGGGATCTTGGCTTCGATGTATTCGCGGTTGGCGCCATGGACGCGGGCATATTCGACGTTGCGGTCGAAGATCTTCAGGTCGAAGCCCTTGCCGATCAGTTGCTCGGCAAGCTCCACCAGCGGGCTCTCGCGCAGGTCGTCGGTGCCGGCCTTGAAGCTCAGGCCGAGCAGCGCGATCTTGCGCTTGTCCTGGCTGGCGATCAGGTTGTAGGCGTTGCGCACCTGGGCTTCGTTGCTCGGCATCAGCGAATTGATCAGCGGCGACTCGACGTCGAGCTGGGTGGCGCGATAGTTGAGGGCGCGCACGTCCTTGGGCAGGCAGGAGCCGCCAAAGGCGAAGCCGGGCTTCATGTAGTACTTGGACAGGTTGAGTTTGTGGTCCTGGCAGATCACATCCATCACCTCGCGACCGTCGACGCCGACCGCCTTGGAGATGTTGCCGATCTCGTTGGCAAAGGTGATCTTGGCCGCGTGCCAGACGTTGCAGGTGTACTTGATCATCTCCGCGACCTCGATGGTCTTGCGGATGATCGGGGCGTCCAACTCGCTGTAGATCGCTTCGAGCAGGTCGCCCGAGGTCTTGTCCAGCTCGCCGATCACGGTCATGGCCGGGAAGTCGTAGTCCTTGATCGCGGTACTCTCGCGCAGGAACTCCGGGTTGACCGCCACGCCGAAGTCCTCGCCGGCCTTGAGGCCCGAGTACTTCTCCAGGGTCGGGATGACCACGTTGCGCAGCGTGCCTGGCAGCACGGTGCTGCGTACCACCACGGTGTGGCGGGTGCTCTTTTCCGGGAGAACCCGGCCGATCTGCTGGCAGACTTCCTCGATGTAGGACACATCCAGGTCGCCATTGCGCTTGCTCGGCGTCGGCGGGGCGAGGAAGGAGATATCCGTCTCCAATACCGCCTCGCGCATGTCCAGCGTGCCGCGCAGCTTGCCGCTCTTGATGCCCTGCTGCAGCAGCTCCTCGAGCCCCGGCTCGACGATTGGCGCCTTACCGCTGTTGATCAGGTCGATCTTCAGCGCCGAAATATCCACACCGATGATCTGATGCCCCCGGGCCGACAGGCAACCGGCACACACAGCTCCTACATAGCCAAGCCCAAAAATGCTGATGCGCATTTGGCGATCTCCTCCTTGCGTTGATCGATGCGGCAGCCACACGGCTGACCCGCCTATCTCGCGAGACCGAAAACAGGTACGACAAAACCCTCGAGCCCCTTCACCAACCAGTCAACTTCTGCCTCATCCAAGGCAGAGAAAGTTCAACTTGGTCAGAGCAAAACCAATGCCACACGAAGACACTAAGTTCCTCATGTGACAGTTGTTAAGTTATTCCTTTTTAAAACAGTAACCTAGTTACCAAGAGTAACGCGTGACCAGCTTCACAAATGCCATTTTTCTGGCACCAAGATGATGCAAGCGCTCTGGAATGGATCATACAGAAGATGGATTAGAAAGTAACACCCAAAAAACAGGCATTACCCGAGGTAATAATCGCACCGAACAGCATATGTAAAACACGCGAATGCCATTTTTCTGACGCCATATATCGAGACAAAAACAGCACTATATAGGACACTATTAGCCGAGCCGGCTAAGTTGAATATCAATATCCACCGAACACTTCAGCCATTTCCCATTTACTGCATATATAAACAGCCAGTCCAAATAAAAAGTTGGCGCCAAAATATTCTTATCCATCCAGACAGGTTACAATCGGTTACGAACGTTCGGATCGACCGCTAAATTTTCACCGCTCACGGCCGATCAACTCTGACAAGCCCTTCGCCGAAGAATCGACACGCATGCGAAACAACCAGCCCATCACCCAGCGCGAGCGCACCTTCCCGGCCCAGCAGCGCCTGATCTCCACCACCGATGCCAAAGGTCAGATCACCTACTGCAACCAGGCCTTCATCGAGATCAGCGGCTTCACGCGCGACGAACTGATCCGGGCGCCACACAACCTGGTGCGCCACCCGGACGTGCCGCCGGCGGTGTTCGAGCACATGTGGACGACCCTGAAGAAGGGCCGCCCGTGGATGGGCATCGTCAAGAACCGCAGCAAGAACGGCGACCATTACTGGGTCAACGCCTACGTGACCCCGATGCTCGAAGGCGGCCAGGTGGTGGGCTACGAGTCGGTGCGGATCAAGCCGACCGCCGAGCAGGTGAGCCGCGCCCAGGCCCTGTACGCGCGGATCAATGCCGGCAAATCGGCGATCCCCAGCCGCGACAGCTGGCTGCCGCTGCTGCAGGCCTGGCTGCCGTTCATCCTGATCAGCCAGATCGGTTTCCTGATCGGCCACTGGATGGGTTCGACCTGGGGCTTCCTGCTCGCCGCCCTGCTCTCGGTGCCGCTGGGCCTGACCGGGCTGGCCTGGCAGAACCGCGGGATCAAACGCCTGCTGCGCCTGGCCGAGCAGACCACCTCGGACCCGCTGATCGCCCAGATGTACACCGACAGCCATGGCGCCGAGGCGCGCCTGGAAATGGCCATGCTCAGCCAGGAGGCCCGCCTGAAGACCTGCCTGACCCGCCTGCAGGACACCGCCGAGCGCCTGACCCACCAGGCCCGCCAGGCCGACCAACTGGCCCACAACAGCTCCGCCGGCCTGGAGCGCCAGCGCGTGGAGACCGAACAGGTCGCCACCGCGGTCAACGAGATGGCCGCCACCACCCTGGAAGTGGCCAGCAACGTGGCCCGCACCGCCATCGCCACCCAGGAAGCCAACCGTCTGACCGGCGAAGGGCGCAATGTCACCGCGGAAACCCGCGACGCCATCCAGCGCCTGTCGCTGTCGGTGGGCGAAACCGGCGAAACCGTGTCGCGCCTGGCCCAGGACAGCAACGAGATCGGCGGCGTGGTCGATGTGATCAAGGGCATTGCCGACCAGACCAACCTGCTGGCGCTCAACGCCGCCATCGAAGCGGCCCGCGCCGGCGAGATGGGCCGCGGCTTTGCCGTGGTGGCCGACGAGGTGCGCTCGCTGGCCCAGCGCACCGCCGAATCCACCGGGCAGATCCACGCCCTGATCGCCAAGCTGCAGCGCACCGCCGAAGAGGCGGTGATGACCATGGAAATCGGCCGCAAGCAGGCCGACGAAGGCGTCGAGCGCGTGCAACAGGCCGACCAGGCCCTGCTGGGCATCAGCGAGGCGGTGGCGAATATCGCCGACATGGCCAACCAGATCGCCGCCGCCGCCGAGGAACAGAGCGCCGTGGCGGACGAAATCAACCAGAACATCACCACCATTGCCCAGCTGGCCGACCAGACCGCCGGCGAAGCGCAGAACACGGCGAACCTCAGCGAGGCACTGACCAGCACCGCGCAGGACCAGTACTCCCTGGTGGAGCGCTTCAACCGCTGAAGACTGGTAACGTGCAAGAAAGCCGGCTGATGCCGGCTTTTTTTGTGGCGCGGCAACCGCGCAATGCCGCTGCGCAACCGCACCCGGCCGCATGCTTAGCCGCGAAAGCAGCGCCGGGCGGCGTCTCGCCCCGATCACCCCACGCCCACATCAGCCGCCGCTGCACGACCTCGCCGGCCGGGCGACTCAGCGCCGCAGAAACCCGGCCACCGCATCGGCGGCGCTGCACAGGTGCTGCTCGTGGCTGAAGCCGCTCGCCTTGAGCGGCTTCAGGTCATGATCCCCGGCAGCGAGCCAGTGCAGCTCGACCGCTGCCGACAGGGCATAGCCCGCCACCGTGGCCCGCGCACCCATGGCGTCGCGCTCGCCCTGGACGATCAGGGTTGGCGTGCGCAAGTCGGCCAAATGGGCGACCCGCGGCTTGTCCTGCTTGCCCACGGCATGGAAGGGATAGCCCAGACACACCAGCGCGTCGGCGCCCACTTCGTCGGCCAGCAGGCTGGCCATGCGCCCGCCCATGGACTTGCCGCCGATCGCCAGCCGCCCCGGCACCTGCTCGCGCACGGCGGCATAGACCTGGCGCCAGCACTCCAGCAGCTGCGCCTGGGGATTGGGCGGCCGCTTGCCGCCGCCCAGACGCCTCTGCGCCATATAGGGGAATTCGAAGCGCAGCACCGCGATGCCGCGTGCCGCCAACAACCCCGCCATGCCGGCCATGAACGCGCTGTTCATCGGCGCGCCGGCGCCGTGCGCCAGGATCAGATCGACTTGCGACAGCCTGTCACACCCGTCCAGAAGCCACTCACCCACCGTGCATTGACCTCCGTCAATAACTGTCACCGTGCCATTACCCATGCTTGTCCTGCTTTTCATAAACCGTGGATGGAAGCCCAACACATGAACACAACCAGCAGAACCGCCTACAACTACAAGGTGGTCCGCCAGTTCGCCATTATGACGGTGGTTTGGGGCATAGTCGGGATGGGGCTCGGCGTGTTCATCGCCGCGCAACTGGCCTGGCCCGAACTCAACTTCAACCTACCCTGGACCAGTTTTGGCCGCTTGCGACCCCTGCATACCAACGCGGTGATCTTCGCCTTCGGTGGTTGCGCCCTGTTTGCCACCAGCTACTACTCGCTGCAACGTACCTGTCAGACCCGCCTGATCTCGGACAGCCTGGCCGCCTTCACCTTCTGGGGCTGGCAGCTGGTCATCGTGCTCGCGGCGATCAGCCTGCCCCTGGGCTGGACCAGCTCCAAGGAATACGCCGAGCTGGAATGGCCGATCGACATTCTGATCACCATCGTCTGGGTCTCCTATGCCGTGGTGTTCTTCGGCACCCTGATGAAGCGCAAGACCAAGCACATCTATGTGGGCAACTGGTTCTTCGGCGGTTTCATCCTGACCGTGGCGATCCTGCACCTGGTCAACAACATGGAGCTGCCGGTCACCCTGACCAAGTCCTACTCGCTGTATGCCGGCGCCACCGACGCCATGGTGCAGTGGTGGTACGGCCACAACGCCGTGGGCTTCTTCCTCACCGCCGGTTTCCTGGGGATGATGTACTACTTCGTGCCCAAGCAGGCCGGGCGCCCGGTGTATTCCTATCGCCTGTCGATCGTGCACTTCTGGGCGCTGATCACCCTGTACATCTGGGCCGGTCCGCACCACCTGCACTACACCGCCCTGCCAGACTGGGCCCAGTCCCTGGGCATGGCCATGTCCCTGATTCTGCTGGCTCCGAGCTGGGGCGGCATGATCAACGGCATGATGAGCCTGTCGGGCGCCTGGCATAAGCTGCGCAGCGACCCCATCTTGCGCTTCCTGGTGGTGTCCCTGGCCTTCTACGGCATGTCCACCTTCGAAGGCCCGATGATGGCCATCAAGACCGTCAACGCCCTGTCCCACTACACCGACTGGACCATCGGCCACGTGCATGCCGGCGCCCTCGGCTGGGTGGCGATGATCTCCATCGGCGCGCTGTACCACCTGATCCCGCGCGTCTTCGGCCGCGAGCAGATGTACAGCATCGGCCTGATCAACGCCCACTTCTGGCTGGCCACCATCGGCACCGTGCTGTACATCGCCTCCATGTGGGTCAACGGCATCACCCAGGGCCTGATGTGGCGTGCGGTCAACGAAGACGGCACCCTCACCTACTCCTTCGTCGAAGCCCTGGAAGCCAGCCACACCGGCTTCGTGGTGCGCGTTCTGGGCGGGGCAATCTTCTTCACCGGCATGCTGCTGATGGCCTACAACACCTGGCGCACCGTACGCGCCGTGCAATCGGCCGAATACGACGCTGGCGCGCTGATCACTGAGGGAGCCCACTGATGAGCAGCAAACACGAAATACTCGAGAAGAACGTCGGCCTGCTGGCCCTGTGCATGGTCCTGGCGGTGAGCATCGGCGGCCTGACCCAGATCGTCCCACTGTTCTTCCAGGACGTGGTCAACGAGCCGGTACAGGGCATGAAGCCCTACACCGCGCTGCAGCTGGAAGGCCGCGACATCTATATCAAGGAAGGCTGCGTCGGCTGCCACTCGCAGATGATCCGTCCGTTCCGTGCCGAAACCGAGCGCTACGGCCACTACTCGGTGGCCGGTGAAAGCGTCTGGGACCACCCGTTCCTCTGGGGCTCCAAGCGTACCGGCCCGGACCTGGCCCGCGTCGGCGGCCGCTACTCCGACGACTGGCACCGCGCGCACCTGTACAACCCGCGCAACGTGGTGCCGGAGTCGAAGATGCCGGCCTACCCCTGGCTGGTCGAGAACAAGCTGGACGGCAAGGACACCGCCGCCAAGCTTGAAGCCATGCGCACCCTCGGCGTGCCTTACAGCGACGCGGATATCGCCGGCGCCGCCGAAGCCGTCAGCGGCAAGACCGAGATGGAGGCGCTGGTCGCCTATCTGCAGGCCCTCGGCACCAGCCTGAAGAACAAGAGGTAAGTCATGGTCATTCACCCCTTCCTGTTTCTGTCACGGAGTACACAGCCATGACCTCTTTCTGGAGTGGCTACATCACCCTGCTCACCCTCGGCAGCCTGGTCGCCCTGCTGTGGCTGGTATTCGCCACCCGCAGCGGCGAGAACAAAGGCACCACCGAGCAGACCATGGGCCATGCCTTCGATGGCATCGAGGAGTATGACAACCCGCTGCCCAAGTGGTGGTTCATGCTGTTCGTCGGCACCATCATCTTCGCCGCCGGCTACCTGGCCATCTACCCGGGCCTGGGCAACTGGAAAGGCTGGCTGCCGGGCTACGAGAACGGCTGGACCCAGGTCGGCCAGTGGCAGCGCGAAATGGACAAGGCCGAGCAGCAGTACGGGCCGATCTACGCCAAGTTCGCTGCCATGCCCATCGAAGAGGTGGCCAAGGACCCGCAAGCCGTGAAGATGGGGGGCCGCCTGTTCGCCTCCAACTGCTCGGTCTGCCACGGCTCCGACGCCAAGGGCGCCTACGGCTTCCCCAACCTGACCGACAACGAGTGGCGCTGGGGCGGCACTCCGGCCGACATCAAGCAGACCATCATCGCCGGCCGTCACGGCATGATGCCGGCCCAGGCTCCGATGATCGGCGAAGATGGCGTGCGCAACGCTGCTGCCTACGTGCTCACCGAACTGGCCGGGCGCAAGCTGCCGGAAGGCGTGAACGCCGACATCGAAGCCGGTCGCAAGGTCTTCTCCAGCACCTGCTTCGCCTGCCACGGCGCGGACGGCAAGGGCACCCCGAGCATGGGCGCACCCAACCTGACCAAGCCGAGCGCCTTCATCTACGGCAGCAGCTACGCCCAGCTGCAGCAGACCATCCGCTACGGCCGCAACGGCAACATGCCGGCGCAGCTGCAGTACGTGGGCAGTGAAGACAAGGTGCACCTGCTGGCCGCCTACGTGTACAGCCTGTCCGCCCAGGCCGAGAAAACCGCGGCCAAGTAAGCCCGCACCAACGCGCGGCGTCGCCCGACGCCGCCGCACAGGCAAACGACACATCCCGCCCAAACCACCTGCCGCGCCCGCGGCAGGTGGCATTTCCCCGTGCGACCGAGCGTCGCACCCCTCCGACCAGCAGCACACCCTGTCGTTTGACATGGACTAAGCTGCTGACAGTCGCACGCAGTAACAATTACAAGCGATTCCCTCTTCCGCGCAGCGCCCCTCAAGGTGCGAAAGCTTCGCAATTGCGGCGCTCTTTGCCCCCCGCCAAGGCCCGGCAAAAGCCGCTAAAACCTTGATCGCACAGGCATGTAGCGTTGCAATGGGTACCTCATTTCTCCATACTTGCCGCCGTTTTTTACCCCCCAAAAAACCTCCATTAACCGTGGAACCCCTAGCATGAGCACAGCAATCAGTCAGACTGCTTACAACTACAAGGTGGTCCGCCAGTTCGCCGTCATGACGGTAATCTGGGGCGTCATCGGGATGAGTCTAGGCGTGTTCATTGCCGCACAACTCGTGTGGCCAGAACTCAACCTGAACCTCCCCTGGACCAGCTTCGGACGCCTGCGTCCGCTGCACACCAACGCAGTCATCTTCGCCTTCGGTGGTTGCGCCCTGTTCGCCACCTCCTACTACGTGGTGCAGCGTACCTGCCAGGCCCGCCTGGTCTCCGACGGTCTGGCCGCCTTCACCTTCTGGGGTTGGCAAGCCGTGATCGTGCTGGCCGTGATCACCCTGCCGCTGGGCTACACCAGCTCCAAGGAATACGCCGAGCTGGAATGGCCGATCGACATCCTGCTGGGTCTGGTCTGGGTCACCTATGCCGTGGTGTTCTTCGGCACCGTGATGAAGCGCAAGAGCAAGCACATCTATGTGGGCAACTGGTTCTTCGGTGCCTTCATCCTGGTGACCGCCATGCTGCACATCATCAACAGCATGGAAATGCCGGTCAGCCTGTTCAAGTCGTACTCGCTGTACGCCGGCGCCACCGATGCCATGGTGCAATGGTGGTACGGCCACAACGCCGTGGGCTTCTTCCTGACCACCGGCTTCCTGGGCATGATGTACTACTTCGTACCCAAGCAGGCCGGCCGCCCGATCTACTCCTATCGCCTGTCGATCGTACACTTCTGGGCGCTGATCACCCTGTACATCTGGGCCGGTCCGCACCACCTGCACTACACCGCCCTGCCAGACTGGGCCCAGTCCCTGGGCATGGCCATGTCCCTGATTCTGCTGGCTCCGAGCTGGGGCGGCATGATCAACGGCATGATGAGCCTGTCGGGCGCCTGGCATAAGCTGCGCAGCGACCCCATCTTGCGCTTCCTGGTGGTGTCCCTGGCCTTCTACGGCATGTCCACCTTCGAAGGCCCGATGATGGCCATCAAGACCGTCAACGCCCTGTCCCACTACACCGACTGGACCATCGGCCACGTGCACGCTGGCGCCCTCGGCTGGGTGGCGATGATCTCCATCGGCTCGCTGTACCACCTGATCCCGAAAGTATTCGGTCGCGAGCAGATGCACAGCGTCGGCCTGATCAACGCCCACTTCTGGCTGGCCACCATCGGTACCGTGCTGTACATCGCCTCCATGTGGGTCAACGGCATCACCCAGGGCCTGATGTGGCGTGCAGTCAACGAAGACGGCACCCTCACCTACTCCTTCGTTGAAGCCCTCGAAGCCAGCCATCCCGGTTTCCTGGTCCGCGCTATCGGCGGTGCCTTCTTCGTCGCCGGCATGTTGCTGATGGCCTACAACACCTACCGCACCGTGCGCGCGGCCAAACCGGCTGAATACGAAGCCGCCGCCCGCATCCCTGCCGAGGTCGCTCACTGATGAAAAGCCACGAAATAGTCGAGAAGAACATCGGCCTGCTGGCTCTGTTCATGGTCATCGCCGTCAGCATCGGCGGCCTGACCCAGATCGTCCCGCTGTTCTTCCAGGATGTCACCAACACCCCGGTTGAGGGCATGAAGCCACGCACCGCCCTGGAACTCGAAGGTCGCGACATCTATATCCGCGAAGGCTGCGTCGGCTGCCACTCGCAGATGATCCGTCCGTTCCGTGCGGAAACCGAGCGCTACGGCCACTACTCGGTCGCCGGCGAAAGCGTCTGGGACCACCCGTTCCTGTGGGGCTCCAAGCGTACCGGTCCGGACCTGGCCCGCGTCGGCGGCCGCTACTCCGATGAATGGCACCGCGCGCACCTGTACAACCCGCGCAACGTGGTACCGGAGTCGAAGATGCCGGCTTACCCATGGCTGGTCGAGAACAAGCTGGATGGCAAGGACACCGCCACCAAGCTCGAAGCCCTGCGCTCCATGGGCGTGCCCTACACCGACGCCGACATCGCTGGTGCGGCAGAAGCAGTCAAAGGCAAGACCGAGATGGAGGCGCTGGTCGCCTACCTGCAGGGTCTGGGCACCTCAATCAAGAACAAACGGTAACGCATGATGGATATCGGGACGCTTCGCGGTATTGGCACCGCCGTGGTTTTCATCGCTTTCATTGGCGTGGTGCTCTGGGCTTACAGCAGCAGACGCAAGGACAGCTTCGACGAAGCCGCCAACCTGCCCTTCGCCGACGACGCCCCCGCCAAAAAGCGTGACGAACAAGCTTCTGGGAGCAATAAAGAATGACTACCTTCTGGAGTCTGTACATCACCGTGCTGAGCCTGGGCACCATCGTCGCCCTTACCGTGCTGATCTTCAGCGTGCGTAAGGGGCAACGCCAGGAAGCCACGGAAGAAACCCTCGGCCACGAGTTCGACGGCATCGCCGAATACGACAACCCGTTGCCGAAGTGGTGGTTCATGCTGTTCATCGGCACCATCGTCTTCGCCCTCGGCTACCTGGTGCTCTACCCGGGCCTGGGTACCTGGAAAGGCCTGCTGCCGGGCTACAACGAAGTAGGCGACGGCAAGCCGTTCGCCAACGGCGAGCCAGGCTGGACCGGCGCGCACCAGTGGGAAAAGGAGATGCTGCGCGCTGACAAGCAGTACGCACCGATCTACGCCCAGTACGCCAAGATGCCGATCGAGGAAGTGGCCAAGGACGAGAAAGCCCTGAAGATGGGTGGCCGCCTGTTCGCCTCCAACTGCTCGGTCTGCCACGGTTCCGACGCCAAGGGTGCCTACGGCTTCCCCAACCTGACCGACAACGAGTGGCGCTGGGGCGGCGCTCCGGCCGACATCAAGCAGACCATCACTGCTGGTCGTCACGGCATGATGCCGGCCCAGGCTCCGATGATCGGCGAAGATGGCGTGCGCAACGCTGCTGCCTACGTGCTCACCGAACTGGCCGGGCGCAAGCTGCCGGAAGGCGTGAACGCCGACATCGAAGCCGGTCGCAAGGTCTTCTCCAGCACCTGCTTCGCCTGCCACGGCGCGGACGGCAAGGGCACCCCGAGCATGGGCGCACCCAACCTGACCAAGCCGAGCGCCTTCATCTACGGCAGCAGCTACGCCCAGCTGCAGCAGACCATCCGCTACGGCCGCAACGGCAACATGCCGGCGCAGCTGCAGTACGTGGGCAGTGAAGACAAGGTGCACCTGCTGACCGCTTACGTGTACAGCCTGTCGCACGGCGCAAAGCCGGAAACAGTCGAGAAGTAAACCGCCATTTGTCCGGGAGCGCGACCCAAGGTCGCACCCGGACAAAGCTCGTTTCGGCGTACTATATAGGCATGCGTGACGCCCTGACTCCAGTCGGCATGTACTGACCGGAGCAATCACCTACCGCCGTGGTACGAGCCGATGAGCGAACAAATCCCCGTCAAGAATGTCACCCCGCAACATGCCAAAGGCAGCGTCGACCTGTACGCCAGCCGCGAAAAAATCTACACCCGCGCCTTTACCGGCCTGTTCCGCAACCTGCGCTTAGGTGGCGGCGCCCTCCTCTTCATCCTCTATTTCGGTACCGCCTGGCTCAGCTGGAATGATCGGCAAGCAGTCTGGTGGGATCTCCCCGAGCGCAAGTTCTACATCTTCGGCGCCACCTTCTGGCCACAGGACTTCGCCCTGCTGTCCTGGCTGCTGATCATCTGCGCCTTCGGCCTGTTCTTCATCACCGTGTTCGCCGGTCGCGTCTGGTGCGGCTACACCTGCCCGCAGAGCGTGTGGACCTGGGTCTTCATGTGGTGCGAGAAGGTCACCGAAGGCGACCGCAACCAGCGCATGAAGCTGGACAAGCAGCCCATGAGCGGCCAGAAGTTCCTGCGCAAGGCCGCCAAACACTCGCTGTGGATTCTGATCGGCCTGGTCACCGGCCTGACCTTCGTCGGCTACTTCTCGCCGATCCGCGACCTGGTGCCGGGCCTGCTCAACGGCAGCGCCGACGGCTGGGCCTATTTCTGGGTCGGTTTCTTCACCCTGGCCACCTACGGCAACGCCGGCTGGCTGCGCGAGCAGGTGTGCATCTACATGTGCCCCTATGCGCGCTTCCAGAGCGTGATGTTCGACAAGGACACCCTGATCGTCTCCTACGACCCGCGCCGTGGCGAAACCCGTGGCCCGCGCAAGAAGACCGCCGACTACAAGGCCGAAGGCCTCGGCGACTGCATCGACTGCACCCTGTGCGTGCAGGTCTGCCCGACCGGCATCGACATTCGTGACGGCCTGCAGATCGAGTGCATCGGTTGCGCCGCCTGCGTCGACGCCTGCGACAGCATCATGGAGAAGATGAACTACCCGAAAGGGCTGATCAGCTACACCACCGAACACAACCTGTCCGGCCAGCAGACCCACCTGCTGCGCCCGCGCCTGATCGGCTACGCTATCGCCCTGATCGCGATGATCAGCCTGTTCGGCTGGACCGTCGCCCACCGCTCGCTGGTCGAACTCGACGTGCTCAAGGACCGTGTGCTGTTCCGCGAGAACGAACAGGGCTTCATCGAGAACGTCTACACCCTCAAGCTGATGAACAAGGCCCAGCGCGACCTGACCTTCATGGTCAGCGCCGAAGGCCTCGACGGCTTGATCTACGAAGGCAAGCGCGAACTCAAGGCCGCCGAAGGCGAGGTACTCTCGGTACCGGTGGAGCTGTCCATCCCGCCGGAGAAACTGCCGTCGAGCACCAACGAGATCCGCTTCAAGATCCAGGCGGTCGAAGACCCGAGCATCCAGAGCGACTCTGTCAGCCGCTTTATCGGCCCCAGCGTCAGGTAACCGTTGAACCCTGCCGGCCCGCTCAAGCGGACCGGCAGGCGATCCCCACTCAGTAAGGCAGTCGATGAAGAGCTTTGACGTTTTCCACCACCCCGCCCACGGCCTCGAGGCCGTCAAGACGGGCTTCTCCTGGCCGGGCCTGTGCTTTGGCCTGATCTGGGCGCTGTACAAGCAGCTCTGGTGGCTGGCGCTGGGGCTGTTGCTGCTGACTCCGTTACTGGTGCTGCTGGTTCTCCAGCTGCCGGACGGCCTGGCGCAGAGCAAGCCCCTGCTGATCGCCGCCGTGCAGCTGCCGCTGTTCTGCCTGATCGGATTCAAGGGCAACCAGTGGCAGGCGGCCAACCTGCAACGCCGCGGCTTCGCCCTGCTGCGCCGCCTGCAGGCCGCATCGCCGGAAAACGCGGTGCTTGCCATCGCCCCGAGCGAGCTGCCGCCAACCCAGCCCTACCACAGCGTCTGGTACAAGCAGTTCTGGCCCTGGTTCATCCTCGGCATTCTCGGCATGTCCATCACCCTCGGCACCACCATGCTGGTGATCGCGACCAAGAACCCTCCGGGCCTGATCGCCGACAACTATTACGACGTCGGCAAGGGCATCAACACCTCGCTGGAGCGCGAGAACCTGGCCAACCGCCTCAAGCTCAAGGCCAGCCTGGTAGTGGACAACGACAAGGGCACCGCCAACCTGCAGCTGCAGGGCTACAGCAACCCGCCGCAGCTGGTGCTCAACCTGATCTCGCCGACCCAGCCCGAGCGTGATCGCCGGGTGATCCTGCAACTGCAGGGCGACGGCAGCTACTTCGGGCAGATGCCGGACCTGGTCGAAGGCCGCCGCTTCGTCGAGCTGATCGGCCAGGAAGGCGGCCAGGACTGGCGCCTGTTCGAGGAAGAGCAATTGGCCAGCGGCCAGTCGGTCCAGCTCGGCGAGTGACCGATCCGCACCCATGAGCAGCCCCCTCCCCTGTTATCACTGTGGCTTGCCGGTTCCCGCCGGCAGCCGCTTCGAGGCCCGTGTACTCGGCGAGACGCGGGCCTTGTGCTGTCCGGGCTGCCAGGCGGTGGCCGAGGCCATCGTCGCCGGCGGCCTGGAAAACTACTACCGCCACCGCAGCGACAGCGCGATCAACCCGCAGGCCCTGCCCAAGGCGCTCAGCGACGAGCTGGAGCTGTACGACCGCAGCGAAGTGCAGCAGCCCTTCGTCCAGCACCAGGGCGAGCTCAGCGAAACCGTGCTACTGATCGAGGGCATCAGCTGCGCGGCCTGCGGCTGGCTGATCGAGAAACACCTGCGCACCCTGCACGGCGTCGCCGAGGCCAACCTCAACCTGTCCAATCAGCGCCTGCAGGTGCGCTGGGCCGACAGCCAGCTGCCACTCAGCCAGCTGCTCAAGGAACTGCGCAAGATCGGCTACGCCGGCCACCCCTGGCAGGCCGACGCCGCCAGCGCGCGCCTGGCCGAGGAGAACCGCAAGGCCCTACGGCAGATCGGCGTCGCCGGCCTGCTGTGGATGCAGGTGATGATGGCGGCGATGGCCACCTGGCCGGAATTCAACATCGACCTGTCGCCCGAGCTGGACAAGATCCTGCGCTGGACCAGCCTGTTCCTCACCACGCCCATCGTTTTCTACTGCTGCGGCCAGTTCTTCCGCGGCGCCCTGCGCGACCTGCGCACCCGCCACCTGACCATGGACGTCTCGGTGTCGCTGGCCATCGGCGGCGCCTACCTGACCGGCATCTGGTCCACCGTCACCGGCATCGGCGAGCTGTACTTCGATGCGGTCGGCATGTTCGCCCTGTTCCTGCTGGCCGGCCGCTACCTGGAACGGCGCGCCCGCGAGCGCACGGCGGCGGCCACCGCACAGCTGGTCAACCTGCTGCCGGCCTCCTGCCTGCGCCTGGATCAGGCCGGCCAGAGCCAGCGCATCCTGCTGCGCGAGCTGCGCGTCGGCGACCACGTACTGGTGCCGCCCGGCGGCCTGCTGCCGGCGGACGGCTGCATCCACAGCGGCCAGTCCAGCGTCGACGAGTCGCTGCTCACCGGCGAGTACCTGCCGCTACCCCGCGCGGAAGGCGACTCCGTGACCGCCGGCACCCTCAACGTGGAGAGCCCGCTGACCGTCGAGGTCCAGGCCCTCGGCGCCGATACCCGGCTGTCCGCCATCGTCCGCCTGCTGGAACGCGCCCAGGCCGACAAGCCGCGCATCGCCGAACTGGCCGACCGGGTGGCGCAGTGGTTCCTGCTGATCGTGCTCGGCGTGGCGGCCGTGGTCGGCCTGGTCTGGTGGCAGATCGACAGCGAACGTGCATTCTGGATCGTCCTCGCACTGCTGGTCGCCACCTGCCCCTGCGCCCTCTCCCTGGCCACCCCGACCGCGCTGACCACCGCCACCGGCAGCCTGCACAAGCTCGGCCTGCTGCTCACCCGCGGCCACGTACTGGAGGGGCTGAAGCAGATCGACACGGTGATCTTCGACAAGACCGGCACCCTCACCGAGGGCCGCCTGACCCTGGACCGCATCCTCACCCTGCGCGAGTTCGACAGCGACGCCTGCCTGGCGCTAGCCGCCGCCCTCGAACACGGCTCCGAACACCCCATCGCCCGCGCCTTCGGCCATAGCCAGCAAGGCGCCCAGCAGCTGCGCAGCGAACCCGGCCAGGGCCTGGAAGGCGTGGTCGACGGCCGCCGCCTGCGCATCGGCCAGCCTGCCTACGTGGCCGCGCTGGCGGCGCGCAGTGCCCCGCCGATTCCCGGCGAGCATGGCCAGTGGCTGCTGCTCGGCGATGAGCGCGGGCCGCTGGCCTGGTTCGTCCTCGACGATCGCCTGCGCGCCGATGCCGCGCAGCTGCTCGCCGCCTGCCGCGCCCAGCACTGGAATATCATCCTGCTGTCCGGCGACAGCTCGCCGATGGTCGGCGAAGTGGCGCGCCAGCTGGGCATCGACGACGCCCGCGGCGGCCTGACCCCGGATGCCAAGCTGGCCGTATTGCAGCAGCTGCACCAGGACGGCCACCGCGTGCTGATGCTCGGCGACGGGGTCAACGACGTGCCGGTACTGGCCGGCGCCGACATCAGCGTGGCCATGGGCAGCGCCACCGACCTGGCCAAGACCAGCGCCGATGCCGTGCTGCTGTCCAATCGCCTGGGCAGCCTGGTGCAGGCCTTCGCCATGGCCCGTCGCACGCGGCGCATCATCGTCGAGAACCTGGCCTGGGCCAGCCTGTACAATGGTCTGGTACTGCCGTTCGCCGCCGCAGGCTGGGTTACCCCGCTGTGGGCCGCCTTCGGCATGTCGGTCAGCTCGCTGCTGGTGGTACTCAACGCCCTGCGCCTGACCCGTACCCCGGCGACTCGCCCCTAAGCCCATCGGAGCCCCCATGTCCGCGCTGTATATCCTGATTCCGGTTGCCGTGGCCCTGGTCGGTTTCGCCATCTGGCTGTTCGTCTGGGCCGTGGACAACGGCCAGTACGACGACCTCGACAGCCCGGCGCACAGCATCCTGTTCGACGACGAAGACCCGCAGCACAAGGCCGGCATCGCCGAGGCCGACAAGCCGGCGGCGCAGGACGAACCCCGTGCCTGAACTGGCGCCGCTGCTGGTTTCCGCGCTGATCCTCGGCCTGCTCGGCGGCGGCCACTGCCTGGGCATGTGCGGCGGTCTAATGGGCGCCCTGACCCTGGCCATTCCCGCCGAGCAGCGCGGCCGGCGCCTGCGCCTGCTGCTGGCCTACAACCTCGGCCGCATCCTCAGCTACGCAGCAGCCGGGGTGCTGATCGGCCTGGCCGGCTGGGCCGTGGCCAGCAGCCCGGCGGCCATGGTCCTACGGGTCATCGCCGCCCTGCTGCTGATTACCATGGGCCTGTACCTGGCCGGCTGGTGGAGCGGCCTGACCCGCATCGAAGGCCTCGGCCGCCATCTCTGGCGCCACCTGCAGCCGATCGCCAGCCGCCTGATGCCGATCAGCAGCGTGCCGCGCGCCCTGCTGCTCGGCGCGATCTGGGGCTGGCTGCCCTGCGGCCTGGTCTACAGCACCCTGCTGTGGGCGGCCAGCCAGGGTTCGGCCTTAGACAGCGGCCTGCTGATGCTGGCCTTCGGCCTCGGCACCTGGCCGGTGCTGCTGGCCACCGGCATGGCCGCCGAACGCCTGACCGCCGTGCTGCGCCGGCGCGGCGTGCGCATGGCCGGCGGCCTGCTGGTCATCCTGTTCGGCCTGTGGACCCTGCCCGGCCCCCACCAGCACTGGCTGATGGGGCACTGAACAACAGCCCCTGCGTTAAACAGCGCACAGTTGCGCAACGCGCCGAGCCGCCGCAGCCGTCAGCCACCGCCACCCTGATCCAGGTCAAGACCCGTCTGCCCCGCGCTGCCTAGACTCGCAACCATTGCTTGCCTTTGCAGGGACAACCGCATGCTCGACGCCATCCGCTGGGACACCGACCTGATCCGCCGCTACGATCTGCCGGGCCCGCGCTACACCTCCTACCCGACCGCCGTGCAGTTTCACAGCGATGTCGGCTCGTTCGACCTGCTGCATGCCCTGCGTGACAGCCGCAAGGCCCTGCGTCCGCTGTCCCTGTACGTGCACGTGCCGTTCTGCGCCAACATCTGCTACTACTGCGCCTGCAACAAGGTGATCACCAAGGATCGCGGCCGCGCCCTGCCCTATGTCGAGCGCCTGGAAAAGGAAGCCGCCAACATCGCCTGCCACCTGGACCGCCAGCAGGTGGTCGAGCAGCTGCACTTCGGCGGCGGCACCCCGACCTTCCTCAGCCATGACGAACTGCGCCGGCTGATGGCCCATCTGCGCGAGCACTTCACCCTGCTGGACGATGACTCCGGCGACTACGGCATCGAGATCGACCCGCGCGAGGCCGACTGGTCGACCATGGGCCTGCTCCGTGAGCTGGGCTTCAACCGCGTCAGCCTCGGTGTGCAGGACCTCGACCCGGCCGTGCAGCGGGCGATCAACCGCCTGCAGAGCCTGGAAGAGACCCGCGCCATCGTCGAGGCGGCGCGGACCCTGCAATTCCGCTCGGTGAACATCGACCTGATCTACGGCCTGCCCAAGCAGACCCCGGAAAGCTTCGCCCGCACCGTGGCCGAAGTCATCGCCCTGCAACCGGATCGCCTGTCGGTGTTCAACTACGCACACCTGCCGGAGCGTTTCCTGCCGCAGCGGCGGATCAACAGCGAAGAGCTGCCCTGTCCGGCCGACAAGCTGGCCATGCTGCAGGGCAGCATCGAGCAGCTGACCGCCGCCGGCTACCGCTACATCGGCATGGACCACTTCGCCCTGCCCGACGACGAACTGGCCACCGCCCAGGAAGACGGCACCCTGCAGCGCAACTTCCAGGGCTACACCACCCACGGCCACTGCGACCTGATCGGCCTCGGCGTGTCCTCCATCAGCCAGATCGGCGACCTCTACTGCCAGAACAGCAGCGACCTGGGCAACTACCAGCAGAGCATCGACAACGGCCAGCTCGCCACCCTGCGCGGCCTGGTGTGCAATGAAGACGACCGCATCCGCCGTGCGGTGATCCAGCAGTTGATCTGCGAATTCCAGCTGGATTTCCAGCAGATCGAAGAACGCTTCAACATCGATTTCCGCGGCTACTTCTCCAGCCTCTGGCCGCAGTTGCAGCAACTGGCCCGCGACGGCCTGATCGAGCTGAGCGACAAGGGCATTGATGTGCGCCCGGCCGGCCGCCTGCTGGTGCGTTCGGTGTGCATGCTGTTCGACCGTTATCTGGAGCAACAGAACCAGCAGCGGTTCTCCCGGGTAATCTGAGCGGCGCCTGGCCCGGTGCGCGGGGGGCGCGCCGAGCCAGACGCCGAGCAGGTTCAATCCGCGGCCAGCACTTCGAGCCGGTACGAGCGCTCGGCTTCCTTGCCCACGCACTGGGTGCCGTAGCTACCGGCATAGATCCGCAGCGAATACACCCCCGGGGTCAGTGGCGTACCGCCAATGACGCCATGGGCAGCACGCTCTGCATGCTCCAGCGCCAGGCCGGCCGGCAGCGGTTGCCTGGGATCGACATGGATGCCGGTCAGCGGCGAGCTGGTATCCACCACCTCGATGCGCACCCGGTAGGGCTCACCCGCCCGCGCCACCGGCAGCTCCCGGGGCAGGATCTCCATCTCCGGGCGCATGGCGCAGCCGACCAGGGTGTTGGCCACGAACAGCACCTCACAACCTGCCAGCAGCAGGGCGCAGCCGAGTAGCGCGAATAATTTCAGGGGCATGCCGATCCTTGGTCTGTGCGGGGGTGGGCAAAATGCCGCTGCGGCTAAAGCGCACAACGGCGCGCCCATCTTTGCCCCGCCGCGGCCTGGGTGCAACCGGCACCTGTGTCTTCGCGCCCACGCCAAGCCCTGGCGCTGCGCTGTCTATCCGTAACAACCCGCTCTCCTCTGGCCGTGCGCGACGGTCTTATCGGTCTAAACCTGAACGAACCGTCAGGTCACCGTTCTAGGCTGGCTGATGAACCGGGCATGCGTTACCCTTGCCACTCATGCGTGTTTAGCCAGCAGGAACCCCCCGTGATGCCCGAGACCATCAAGGTGCATACCCCGCACCAGGCCCATTGCAAGGATTGCAGTCTGGCGGCGCTGTGCCTCCCGCTGTCACTGAACCTGGAGGACATGGATGCCCTCGACGAGATCGTCAAACGCGGCCGCCCGCTGAAGAAGGGCGAGTTCCTGTTCCGCCAGGGCGATGCCTTCGCCTCGGTATTCGCCGTGCGCGCCGGCGCGCTGAAGACCTTCAGCCTGAGCGATGGCGGCGAGGAGCAGATCACCGGCTTCCACCTGCCCAGCGAGCTGGTCGGCCTGTCCGGCATGGACACCGAGCTGTACCCGGTTTCCGCCCAGGCCCTGGAAACCACCTCGGTCTGTGAAATCCCCTTCGAGCGCCTGGACGAACTGTCCGTGCAGCTGCCGCAGCTGCGCCGCCAGCTGATGCGGGTGATGAGCCGGGAAATCCGCGACGACCAGCAGATGATGATGCTGCTGTCGAAGAAGACCGCCGACGAGCGCATCGCCACCTTCCTGGTCAACCTGTCCGCGCGCTTCCGTGCCCGCGGCTTCTCGCCCAACCAGTTCCGCCTGGCCATGTCGCGCAACGAGGTCGGCAACTACCTGGGCCTGGCTGTGGAAACCGTCTCGCGGGTGTTCACCCGCTTCCAGCAGAACGGCCTGCTCGCCGCCGAAGGCAAGGAAGTGCACATCCTCGACCCGATCGAGCTGTGCGCCCTGGCAGGCGGCAACGTGGACAGCTGATACCCCGCACAAAACCGGCCGACAGGAATCTGACGATGATCTTCGATGAATTCAGCATCAAATCCCTGATCCGCCCGGTGCCGGACTTCCCCAAGCCGGGCGTGGTGTTTCGCGACATCACCCCGATTTTCCAGTCGCCGCGCGCCCTGCGCATGGTCGCCGACAGCTTCATCCAGCGCTATGTGGAGAACGACTTCAGCCACATCGCGGCCATGGATGCACGCGGCTTCCTGATCGGCTCGATCATCGCCTACGAACTGAACAAGCCGCTGATCCTGTTTCGCAAGCAGGGCAAGCTGCCGTCCGAGGTGCTGAGTGAAAGCTACCAGACCGAATACGGCGAGGCGCTGCTGCAAGTGCAGGCCGACAGCCTGTGCGAAGGCGACTCGGTACTGATTTTCGATGACCTGATCGCCACCGGCGGCACCCTGCTCGCCGCCTCCCGCCTGGTCCGGCGCATGGGCGCCAAGGTCCACGAAGCCGCGGCGATCATCGACCTGCCCGAACTGGGCGGCTCGCAGAAGCTGCAGGACAGCGGCATCGCCGTGTTCTGCCTGACCGCCTTCGAACTCGGCGAGCATTAAGTCTTCCCCCGCCCATACTGCGACACTGCGCCACGCCCGACACTAGCGAGCGTTTGATCAAGATCAAACGCTAATAAGCTACTATGTTCAGGCTATAAGCATACTCCATGGGGTATCCGCATGAAGACGATCCAGCCGTCCATCTGGCGCATTGCGCTGGTCCGCGAAATTGCCGCGATCCTGCTGATCAAGCTGGCCCTGCTGTTCGCCATCAAGGCCATCTGGTTCGACGCACCCACCGTGCCCGAAGACGGCCTGAACCGTGTCGCCCATCACCTGCTAAGTAACGCCGGCAGCCCATCCCCAAGCACTGAGGAGACCCCGAGATGATCTCGGAAACCGTCGTCGACCTGTCACGTCTGCAGTTCGCCATGACCGCGATGTACCACTTCCTGTTCGTGCCACTGACCCTGGGCCTGGCCTTCCTGCTGGCGATCATGGAGTCGGTCTACGTGATGACCGGCAAGCAGGTCTACAAGGACATGGTCAAGTTCTGGGGCAAGCTGTTCGGCATCAACTTCGCCCTCGGCGTCACCACCGGGCTGACCATGGAATTCCAGTTCGGTACCAACTGGGCCTACTACAGCCACTATGTCGGTGACATCTTCGGTGCGCCGCTGGCCATCGAGGGCCTGATGGCATTCTTCCTTGAGTCGACCTTCATCGGCCTGTTCTTCTTCGGCTGGGATCGCCTGTCCAAGATCCAACACCTGGCCGTCACCTGGCTGGTGGCCATCGGCTCGAATATGTCGGCGCTGTGGATCCTGATTGCCAACGGCTGGATGCAGAACCCGGTGGGCGCCGAGTTCAACTTCGAGACCATGCGTATGGAGCTGACCGACTTCGGCGCCCTGCTGTTCAATCCGGTGGCCCAGGTCAAGTTCGTCCACACCGTGGCCGCCGGCTATGTCACCGGGGCGATCTTCGTCCTGGCCATCTCCAGCTACTACCTGCTGAAGAAGCGCGACCAGGGTTTTGCCCGCCGCTCCTTTGCCATCGCCTCGGCCTTCGGCCTGGCCTCGATCCTCTCGGTGATCGTGCTGGGTGACGAATCCGGCTACGAGATCGGCGACGTACAGAAGACCAAGCTGGCCGCCATCGAGGCCGAGTGGGAGACCCACCCCGCCCCGGCCGGCTTCACCCTGTTCGGCCTGCCCAACCAGGAGGAGATGCGCACAGACTACGCGGTGAAGATTCCCTACGCGCTCGGCCTGATCGCCACCCGCTCGCTGGATACCGAGGTCAAGGGCATCAAGCAGCTGATTGCCGAGCACGAAGTGCGCATCCGCAGCGGCATGCAGGCCTATGCCCTGCTGGAACAGCTGCGCGCCGGCGACAAGAGCGAGGCCAGCATCGCCGCCTTCAACGCAGTCAAGCAGGACCTCGGCTACGGCCTGCTGCTGAAGAAATACACCACCCAGGTGGTCGACGCCACGGACGCGCAGATCAAGCAGGCGGCGCTGGACACGATCCCCAACGTCTTCAGCCTGTTCTGGACCTTCCGCATCATGGTCGCCTCCGGCTTCCTCATGCTGGCTCTGTTCGCCTGCGCCTTCTGGGCCTCGGCGCGCAAGAACGAGGAGCGCAAACCCTGGCTGCTCAAATGGGCACTGCTCAGCCTGCCGCTGCCCTGGATCGCCGCGCAGACCGGCTGGTACGTGGCCGAACACGGCCGCCAGCCCTGGTCGATCGGCGAGGTGCTGCCGACCCACCTTTCCACCTCCAGCGTGTCCGCCGGCGATGTATGGGGTTCGCTGATCGCCCTGATCGCCTTCTACAGCCTGCTGCTGGTGGTCGAGATGTACCTGATGATCAAGTTCGCCCGCCTGGGCCCGAGCAGCCTGCACACCGGCCGCTACCACTTCGAACAGCAACAGCCGGCCCAGGCCTGAGGAGATCGCCATGTTCGACTATGAAAGCCTCAAGCTGATCTGGTGGGTGCTGGTCGGCGTCCTGCTGATCGGCTTTGCCCTCACCGATGGTTTCGATCTCGGTGCCGCCGCCCTGCTGCCCTTCGTCGGCCGCACCGACCAAGAGCGCCGGGTGGTGATCAACACCATCGCCCCGCACTGGGACGGCAACCAGGTCTGGCTGATCACCGCCGGTGGTGCGCTGTTCGCCGCCTGGCCACTGGTCTATGCCGCCTCGTTCTCCGGTTTCTACTGGGCCATGCTGCTGGTGCTGTTTGCCCTGTTCGTGCGTCCGGTCGGCTTCGACTACCGCAGCAAGCTGGAAAACACCCGCTGGCGCAGCAGCTGGGACTGGGGCCTGTTCGTCGGCGGCCTGGTGCCGTCGCTGGTGTTCGGCGTGGCCTTCGGCAACCTGCTGCTGGGCGTGCCCTTCCAGTTCGACGACACCCTGCGCGTCAGCTACCACGGCAGTTTCTGGCAGCTGCTCAACCCCTTCGGCCTGCTCGCCGGGGTGGTCAGCCTGAGCATGCTCATGCTGCACGGCGCCACCTGGCTGATGATGCGCACCGAAGGTGACATCGCCCGGCGCAGCCAGCGTGCCGCACAACTGACGGCCCTGGTCTACCTGGCCGCCTTCATCGGCGCCGGCGCCTGGCTGTGGCTGGGCAATATCCAGGGCTTCGCCCTGGCCGCGGCCATCGACACCAATGCGGCGATCAACCCGCTGGGCAAGAGCGTGCTGCACGACAACGCCGGCTGGCTGGCCAACTATGCCAGCTACCCGCTGACCAAGCTGGCCCCGCTGACCGGCATTCTCGGTGGCGTCCTGGCCCTGGCGGCCGCCAGTGGCAAGCGTGGCGCCTGGGCCTTCCTCGGCTCCAGCCTGGCCATCAGCGGCACCCTGTGTACCGCCGGTTTTGCCATGTTCCCCTTCATCATGCCGTCGAGCCTGGACCTGAACTCCAGCCTGACCCTGTGGGATGCGGTATCCAGCCACAAGACCCTGGGCATCATGTTCGTCGCGGCCTGCATCTTCGTTCCGCTGATCCTCGTCTACACCCTGTGGTGCTACGCGAAGATGTGGGGCAAGGTCACCACCGGGCAGATCGAACAGAACGGCCACGGGCTTTATTGAGGAGATCGACCATGTGGTACTTCACCTGGATTCTCGGCGTATTGCTCGCCTGCAGCTTCGGCATCATCAACGCCCTGTGGCTGGAAACCACCCAGGACCTCGACACGGAGCCTGCGGGTGACGAGTGAGGCCCGCCCCCTGCTGCAGCGCCCGTGGAGCCGGGCGCTGTCGCTGCTGCTGGCCAGCCCAATGGCCCTGCTGCTGCTCATCCACCCGGCGGTCATGCTCGATGAGCAGGGCCGCTACAGCCATTCGCTGCTAATGCTGGTGATGGTGGGTGTAGCGGGCGGCTTCGTTCATGGCGTTGGTTTCGACCCACTCAACCGCCTCTGGCGCCTGCTGTTAGGCCCGGCCTGCGCCTGGCCGCTGCTGGCGCTGGGCTATGCCCTGCTGGCCAAGGCGCAAGCGCTGCTCGGCTGAGCGCTACCCGCCAGCTTCTCGCCCGCCGGGAACGCCAGCCTGGGCGCGGGCCATCTGCCTGATTCGGCTGCGACGCCCTGCCCCAGTCCGACACTCGGGCGGCAGCGGTTACACTGCGTTTTTGCCCGGAGCCCCGTTCATGTCCGATTCCCCGACCTATGGCGTTGGTGACGCCTCCTACCAGGCCGCTGGCGGCATCGACGGCCTGCGCCGCCTGGTCGACGACTTCTATGACCTGATGGAGCAGCGCCCGGAGGCTGCGGCCATCCGCGCCATGCACCCGGACAATCTGGATCTCGCGCGCGACAAGCTGGCCTGCTTCCTCAGCGGCTGGCTGGGCGGCCCGCGCCTGTTCAGCGAGCGCTACGGCCCGATCGCCATCCCGGCCTTCCACGCCCAGTGGCCGATCGACCAAGCGCACAGCCAGGCCTGGCTGGACTGCATGGCAGGCGCCATCGCCCGCCAGCCCTATGCGCCGGACTTTGCCGAATACCTGCTGACCCAGCTGCACGTACCGGCAGCGCGCATTGTCCAGGCCAGCCGCCACAAACACGGTGCGGCGTAAACACCGGACAGAAAAAAGCCCCGCCAGGCGGGGCTCTCTTCACGGGCTGAGCAGCCTGTTTGCTCGCAGGCGCCATGCACACAGGGTTGGCGGCCTACAGGCCCATCTGCTTGCTGATGATCTCGTTCATCACCTCGCGCGTGCCGCCACCGATGGAGAGAATGCGGTTGTCGCGGTACAGGCGCTCGACCAGCGACTCACGCATGAAGCCCATGCCGCCGAGGATCTGCGTGGCGTCGTAGGTGATGCGGTCGGAGACGTCGGTGGCGAAGTTCTTGGCCATGGAGATCTCCTTGATCACGCTCTTGCCGGCGGCCATCTTGGCGGCCTGGCGGTAGGTGAACTCGCGCGACACTTCCAGCTGGGTGGCCATCTCGGCCAGGCGGTGCTTGAGCACCTGGAACTTGCCGATCGGCTTGCCGAAGGCCTGGCGCTCGCCGGCCCATTTCAGCGCCTCCTCCAGGGCCAGCTGCGAGGTCATGTTGGCCATGATCGCCAGCGACAGGCGCTCGCTCTGGAAGTTGGCCATGATCCCGGCAAAGCCCATGTTCTCGGCGCCGATCAGGTTGCCCAGCGGCACCGTGCAGTCGTCGAAGAACAGCTCGGCGGTATCCGACGCCCACCAGCCCATCTTCTTCAGCGAGCGGCCGACGCTGAAGCCCGGCGTGCCCTTCTCGATCAGCAGCAGGCTGACGCCACCGAATCCCTCGCCGCCGGTGCGCACCGCCACGGTGTAGTAGTCGGCGCGCACGCCGCTGGTGATGAAGGTCTTGCTGCCGGTCACCCGGTAGCAGTCGCCATCGCGCACGGCACGGGTCTTGAGGCTGGCCACGTCGGAGCCGCCGGACGGCTCGGTCACCGCCAGGGCCATGATCTTCTCGCCGGCCAGCACCTGCGGCACCACGCGCTCGCGCACCTCCGGACGAGCCCACTTGAGCACCGGCGGCAGGCCGATATCCAGCGAGCCGAGCCCGGCCACCAGGCCGCCGGAGCCGCAGCGCATCAGTTCCTCGCTGGCCGCCACCTTGGCGAACAGGTCGCCCTCGTGGCTGCCGCCGAACTGCTCTGGGTAGCCGATGCCGAGGATGCCGGCGGCACCGGCCTTGCGGTACAGCTCGCGGGGAAACTCCTCGGCCTCCTCCCAGTCCGCCACGTGGGGCAGGATTTCGCGCTCGACGAAACGGCGCACCGAATCGCGGACCAGTTGATGGGAGTCGTCGAAATAGTCCTGGAAGGCGGTCATGGGGCTGCTCCGGATAAGGTTGTCACGACCTTAACCGAGCGCTTGCTTGGTTTCAAGAAGGCGTATCGGCCAAGCCAGGCGCCGATAGTGCTGCCCGCCGCCGGATGGCGAAGCGCCGCGCCTGCTGCTTGCGCCACCAGATCACCACACCAGTGACGCTGAGCACGGCGATCGCCACCCCCAGCACGGCGATCAGCACCCGCCCGGGGAAGCCGAGGATGCGCCCGCCATGAATCGGCAGCTGCAGCTGGTAGAAGCGCTCGCCGAGCGTGCCGACGCCGGGGAGTTCGCGACCGAGCACGCGGCCGTCCTCGCCATCCACGAAGAGCCAGGCGTTGCCCTGGTCGCTGGCGTGGTCGCCGAAGCCGGCGCCGAAGAAGTTGTACTCGAAGCTGTAGTACAGCTCGGTGATCGGCGCGTGCAGGCCCAGGCGGTCGCCCTCCTCGCGCGCCAGCCGGTAGGCCTGGCGATGGTCCAGGCGCAGTTCGCCCAGTTCGTCCTTCGGCAGCCGCCCGCGCGCTTCATAGGTGCTCAGCGGTACCTCGGAGAACAGCGACACCAGCGGCTTGAACACCTCGGCCGGCAGGTTCATCGCCACGCTGCTCACCGCCACCGGCGTCAGCAGCAGCCACAGCCACAGGCCGCCGGCGCGGTGCAGGTCATGGTTGAGGCGCTGGCGCTTGATCTGCCAGGCCTTGCCCCACCTGCGCCAGAACGGCCGGCCGCGCGGCAGGGTCAGCCACAGCGAGACCAGGCAGTCGATCGTCCAGAGGATGGCGATGATGCCCATCAGCCAGATGCCCCAGTTGCCCGGCAGGCTGAGGTTGTAGTGGAACTCGAGGATAAAGGGGACGAAGTTTTCCCGGGAGAAACAGCAGGCGCCCCACTCGCGCTCGCCGAGCACGCGGCCGTCGGCCGGGTCGAGGTAGAACACCCGCGGCGCCAGCGCATAGGGCCGGCCGCTGGCCGGATCGTTGCGCGGCACGGTGGCCAGCAGTGCCGAATGGCCGGGCTCGTCCGGCTGCTCCAGGTACCAGACCAGGCGCCGCGGCTGGCTGGCCTCGAAGCGTTCGATCAGGCTGGGGCCGTCCAGCCGCGCCGTGGCGGCGCTGTCGGTCCGGTAGAACTGCGGGTTGAGCCACTCGTCCAGCTCGTGGTGGAAGGCCAGCACGCTGCCGGTGAGGCCGGCCAGGGCGAGGAATATCGCGGTGGCCAGGCCCAGGTAACGGTGCAGCAGAACCAGGAGGTTGCGCATGATGATTTTCCGTCTCGCAGACAGCAGGAAACCGCCGCTTCTCGCGAAGCGGCGGCCGGTTCGGGGCCTCAGAACTTCTGGGTGACGCTGGCCACCACGCTGCGCTCCTCGCCCAGGTAGCAGGCGTTGGCCGAGTAGCAGGACGCCACGTAGTACTCGTCGGTGAGGTTGTTGGCGTTGACCCGCAGCGAAGTGCCCTTGAGGCCGACGTTGGCCAGGTCGTAGCTGAGCGCCGCATCGAACAGGGTGTAGGCCGGCACCTCGAAGTCGTTGAGGTCGCTGCCGTAGCTCTCGCCCACGTAGCGCGCGCCGGCGCCTAGGGTCAGGCCGGCCAGCAGGCCGTCCTTGAAGGCGTAGTCGGCCCACAGGCTGGCCATCTGCTCGGGGGTCTGGTACGGCGTGTTGCCCTTGGCATCGGCCACGCCGCCGAGGGCGTCGAAGACGAAGTAGGACTTGCTGTATTCGACGTCGTTGTAGGTGTAGCTGCCCATCAGCTGCAGGTTGTCGCTGACCTGCACCCGCGCCTCCAGCTCCACGCCCCTGGAGTCGACGCCGCCGACGCCCTTGTACTCGTAGTCGTCGGTGAAGCTGTTCTCCTTGGCGAACAGGTTCTCCATCTCGATGCTGAAGAAAGAGAGGGTGTACAGGTCGTCGCTGCCCGGCGGCTGGAACTTCAGGCCGGCTTCCCACTGCTCGCCGGTGGTCGGCTTGAGGATCTGCGCGCCGTCGGAGTAGTTGGAAGTCGGGTTGAACGAGGTGGAGTAGCTGACATAGGGCGACAGACCGTTGGCGAAGGCATACAGCACGCCGAGGTGGCCGCTGAGCTTGTCGCCGGTGTTGGCGTCCTTGCTGCCCTGGCGGTAGTCGTCGATGGACACGTCGTACCAGTCCTGGCGCAGGCCGGCGCTGAGGTTCCAGCCGCCCAGCTCGACCAGGTCCTGCAGGTACAGGCCGGCCTGCTTCTGGCGGCGCAGCGCCTCGCTGGCGGTGGCCAGGGCGGACAAATCGTTCAGGCTGTAGACCGGGTCGAAAACGTCGATCGGGGTCACCGAGCTGTAGTCGCGGTCGTAGCGCACCTTGTTCTTCGAGTACTGGTAGTCCAGGCCGGTGACGACGGTGTGCTGCGCCGCGCCGGTGACGAAGTCGGCCTGCAGCAGGTTGTCGACGATCCAGGCGTGCAGGTTCTCCTCGCCGCCGCTGAAGCCGCGGTACAGCTGGTTGCTGCTGGGGCTCAGGTAGCCGCTGGCCCAGACCTGGCTGTTCTCGGTGCTGGCGTCCAGGTAGCGGAAGTTCTGCCGCGCGCTCCAGGTGTCATTGAAGCGGTGCTCCAGTTCGTAGCCGAGCATCTGCTGGGTACGGGTGAACTCCTCGATGCTCGGATCGCCCTCGAAGAAGCTGGCGGAGATGCGCTCGCCGTTGCGCTTGTGCAGGGTGCCGGAGGCCGGCGCGCTGCCGTGGTAGCCGCCGTTTGGATCGTGCTGCAGGTAGGCGTAGAGGTTCAGGTAGGTGTCGTCGCTGAGGTTCAGCGCCAGGCTGGGCATCAGCGCGTAGCGGGTTTCCTCGACATGCTCGACCTGCACGTCGCTGTCCTTGGCCAGGCCGACCAGGCGGTAGGCGAGCTTGTCGCTGAGCGGGCCGGTGACGTCGAAGGCAGTCTGCTGGTAGTCGTGGCTGCCGTAGGACAGGTCGATGCGCCCGGCCTGCTCGAACTCGGGGCGCTTGGTGGTCAGCGCGGCCAGGCCGCCCGGGTTGCTGCGCCCGTAGAGCACCGAAGACGGGCCCTTGAGCAGGTCGATGCGTTCGATGAAGTAGGGGTCGATCTGCAGGCTGGTGAAGGAGCCCGGGTCGCCCATGGACTTCAGGCCGTCGATGATGATGTTGTCCACCGAGCCGTCGTTGATCCCGCGCATGGCCAGGTAGTCGTAGCGGTGGGTGTTGCCGTAGGGGTTGGTGAGCACGCCGGCGGTATAGCGGGCGGCCTCGGCGACGGTGCGCGAGCCCTGCTGCTCGATCTGCTCGCGGGTGACCACGGACACCGCCTGGGAGGTCTTGACCAGCTCCTTGCTGGTCTTGGTCGCCACGCTGCTGTGGGTGGCGTTGTAGCCGTCCATGCTGCCCAGCGCGTTGCCCAGGGCGAAACCTTCCACCGTGGTGGCCGGCAGGGCCAGGCTGCTGCCCGCCTCCAGGGCGATCAGCGAATAACCGCCGCGGGCATCGCGCAGCACCTGTAGACCGCTGCCCTGCAGCAGCCGGGCCAGCCCCTCGTCGATCACGAACTGGCCCTGCAGGCCCTGGGTCTGCTTGCCGGCGGTGAGCTGGCCATCGACCGCCAGGAGAATCTGCGCCTCGCTGGCGAAGCGGCTCAGCGCGGTGGACAGCGCACCGGCCGGGATCGCATAGCTGCGCAGCGCCTGCTGGCTGTCCGCGGCCTGGGCCAGGCCGGCCAGGCCCGGCGTCAGGGTCGCCAGCGGCATGGCCAGCAGGGCGGCGCGCACGGCGCGACGCAGCGGCTGCAGAACGGGACGAGTGGATGGGGTACGCATGAATGACCTCGCGAGCTCGGTTGAATGACGGGCCGGATCGGCCCTGTTAACCCTGAAGCCAAGCGAGATCGGAAAAGGGGAACCCGCGATGGGAAATATTTTCCGGCGCACTCAAGTCGCAGCCGCTTCGCGCGGCTCGACGCTGATCCACCAGGGCAGGCGGCGCACCACGCGCACCGGCAGGCTGGCCTCCAGGGCGCCGAAGATGCGTTCACGCTCGGCCAGCGGGAAAGCGCCGACCAGGCGCAGCTCGGCCACCCGCGGATCGCAGCCGAGATAACCCTGCTGGTAGCGGCTGAGCTCGGCGATGAAATCGCCCAGGCGCATGTCGTCGGCCTGCAGCACGCCGCGAGTCCAGGCCTGGCGGGCCGAATCCAGGGGCTGCGGCGCACCGGCCTGGCTGCCGAGCAGGCGCTGCTGCCCTGCCGCGATCCGCACCGCCGGCGACAGCAGCTCGATGCTGCCGGCATAGGCCGCTACCTGGGTGCCGTGCTCGCGCTCATGCACGCCGAAGCGTCCGGCCGCCGCGCGCAGCCGCCCACGGGCGGTATCGATCAGCAGCGGCCGGCCATCGGCCACCGCCTCGATCAGCAGCTCGCCGCGATACAGCGCCAGGCGCCGCTCGCCGGCACTGAAGAACAGCTCCACGGCACTGTCGGTGTTCAGCCACAGACGGCTGCCATCGGCAAGACGCGCCTCGCGCACCTCGCCCACCGCCGTGCGCTGGCTGGCCTGCCACTGCTGCCAGGGCAGCGCGCGGCCGGCCAGCAGCAAGGCGCTGCTGGCGCCGAGCAGCGAGAGCAGCTTCAGCGCCTGCCGACGCGGCAAGCCTTGCGCCTGCAACGCCTGGCGCGCCACCTGCGGCTGCGCCAGCCCCTCGAACTGCCGGCTGATCGCCTCGACCCGCTGCCAGGCCAGGCGATGCTGCGGTCGCGCCTCCAGCCACGCCTGCCAGCGCGCATGCTCCTGGGCGGCCAGACCTTCGCTGCGCAGCAGGGCGAACCATTCGGCGGCCTGCTCCAGCACCCTGAAGTCGATTGGCTGGTTCATTTCAGTCCTGCACCAGCGTCAGGCAGTGCAGCATGGCCTGGGCCATGTACTTCTTCACCATGCGCTCGGAAACGCCGAGCCGGCTGGCGATCTGCGCATAGGTCAGGCCATCGAGCTGGGCCAGGAGAAAGGCCTCGCGCACCTTGCCCGGCAGGCGACGCAGCATGGCGTCGATCTGCAGCAGGGTGGCCATGATCAGCTCGCGCTCTTCCGGCGACGGCGCATGGCCCTCGGCCTGCTGCGCCAGGGACTCCAGGTAGGCGCGCTCGATGGCCAGGCGCCGCCAGTGGTTGACCAGCAGCGAGTGGGCGATGGTCGACAGGTAGGCGCGCGGGTCGCGCAGCGGGGACAACTCACGCTCCTTGCCGAGCAGGCGCAGGAAGGTGTCCTGGGCCAGGTCGGCGGCGCTCTGCGTGCAGCCCAGGCGCCGGCACAGCCAGCCCCGCAACCAGCCGTTGTGCTCGAGATAGAGCTGCTGCACGGCTTGCTGCCGATGCGTTGCGCTGACTGCCATGGAAGACCATCCACCTCTTCACCCCGAATAGACGCGAATGGTAATGCTTCTCATATATACATGCCAGCGTCATATCCCTGCCGTGCAGAGTCCGCGCTGACGGCAACGCATTGCCCTGGGCCACTCGCGACTGAGCCGCCCCCAGGTGGCCGGCGCAGGCTCAGTGGGCGATCGGCCGCCTTCCGGCAAAGGCGTGGGCCAGGGTGCCGCCGTCCACCAGTTCCAGCTCGCCTCCCAGCGGCACGCCGTGGGCGATACGCGACAGGATGATGCCCTTGCCGTCGAGCAGCTGGGCAATGTAGTGGGCGGTGGCCTCACCTTCTACCGTCGGGTTGGTGGCCAGGATCACTTCGCCGAAGCTGCCCGCCTCGACCCGCGCCAGCAGCTCGGGGATGCCGATGGCCTCCGGGCCCAGGCCGTCGAGTGGCGACAGGTGGCCCTTGAGCACGAAGTAGCGCCCGCGGTAGCCGGTCTGCTCGACGGCGAACACATCCAGCGGCCCCTCGACCACGCACAGCAGGCTATCGTCGCGGCGCGGGTCGGCGCACTGCGGGCACAGGTCGTCCTCGCTCAGGGTCCGGCAGCGCGTGCAGTGCCCTACCCCCTCCATCGCCGCGCTCAGCGCCTGGGCCAGGCGCAACCCGCCACTGCGATCGCGCTCGAGCATCTGCAGGGCCATGCGCTGGGCAGTCTTCTGCCCGACTCCAGGCAGGATGCGCAGGGCGTCGACCAGTTGGCGGATCAGTGGGCTGAAGCTCATGGAAGGGTACCGTGAATGAAGAGCAGGAAAGCTTGTGTGCCCCACTCGGGGCAAGGGGTGATCAGACGCGGTGCAGAGCAAGGCGCGATTCGCCACGGGCAGCGGAGTTTACTGGCCGTAAATGAGCATGCCCGGGGCGGATTGCAACGCCGCTATGTGCTGCGGCTGGACGCCCCGTTTCAGAAGGGCATTTTGAAGCCGGGGGGGAGCTGCATGCCTGCGGTCATGCCGGACATCTTGTCCTGGCTGTTCTGCTCGACCTTGCGCACGGCGTCGTTGACCGCTGCGGCGATCAGGTCTTCGAGCACTTCCTTGTCTTCCTGCATCAGGCTGTCATCGAGGGTGATGCGCTTGACGTCGTGGCGACCCGTCATCACCACGCTGACCAGGCCGGCGCCGGACTGGCCGGTGACTTCGGCGTTGGCCAGCTCTTCCTGCATCTTGGCCATTTTTTCCTGCATTTGCTGAGCCTGCTTCATCAGGCCTGCCATGCCACCTTTCATCATGATGGGTTCCTCAGCTATCCAATTAGGTATTCAGGGGTTCGATGGAGTCGGCGCGGATCACCGCACCGAATTGTTGAATCATCTGCTGGATCAGCGGATCGGCGTGAATCGACTGCTCGGCCTGGCGCTGGCGCTCGGCGCGCTTGCGCGCGGCGGCCTGGGCCGGGGTTTCCTGCTCGGGCAGGATCAGCTCGATGCGCAGCTCGATGTTACGCCCCAGATGCTGGTTCAGCGCATCATTCAGACGACGCTGCTGGGTGGCATTGAACAGCGCGCTGTGGCCTGGGTCCAGGTGCAGCAGCCAGGCGTCGCCATCGGCTTCGATCAGGGTGCAGTTGGCGCCGATGCTGCCGGTCATGCCGGACAGCCCCAGGCGCGGGAACAGGTCCAGCCACTCGGCCGCCAGGCCGGTGGCCGGCTTGGCCGCCGGCAGCGGCTCGGGTTCGGCCTGCGGCTCGGCGGCCGACACGTCGAAGTCGTAGTCGAGGCTGTCGCCATCCACTTCGGCATAGTCGTAGTCGCCGGGCGGCGGCTCGTCGTCATCGCCCTCCTCGGCCTGCGCAACGGCTGGCACGGCCGGAGCCGGTACCGCGGCGTCAGGCTGCAGCTCGGCCGCGACCGCCACAGGGGCAGGTTCGATCGCCGCCACCGGCTCAGCTACAACAGGCGCGACCAGCGCTTCGGCGACGGGCTCGGCAACCGGCAACGCAGGCGCAGACGCCGCCTCTTCCCAGGGCAGATCGACCACGGCGAGCGCAACGCTGGGCGCGCTGACCGGAGCACTGGCGACTGCCTCGGCCGCCGGCGCAACAACAGGCTGCGATGCCGCCGGCGCGGGCGCGACAACTACAGGCGCCGGTGTCGGTGCGACAGGCTGGGCGGCAACAGGAGCGGAAAAAGCAGCCGGCTGGGCAGCAATGGCTGCGCCGGCCACTGGGTTGTTCGTGGAATCAGCTGTGGCCTTGCTGATTCCCAGATCCTTTAAAGGTGAGCGGGGCGCCACGTCGGCATCCGCCGGGCGGAACGCCAACATGCGCAGCAGGACCATCTCGAAACCGCTGCGCGGGTCCGGCGCCAGCGGCAGGTCGCGGCGGCCGATCAGGCCCATCTGGTAGTAGAACTGCACGTCCTCGGCGGGCAAGGCCTGGGCCAGCGCCAGGACCTTGTCGCGGTCGCCCTGGCCATTGTCAACCGCTTCGGGCAGGGCCTGGGCCACCGCCACCCGGTGCAGCACGTTGAGCATCTCGGAAAGCACGCCGTTCCAGTCCGGGCCTTGCTCGGCCAGATGGCGCACGGCCTCCAGCAGCGCCCGCGCATCGCCTTCGAGCAGCGCATGCAGCACGCCGTAAACCTGACCATGGTCGAGGGTGCCGAGCATGGCGCGCACATCGGCGGCCAGCACCTTACCCTCGCCGAAGGCAATGGCCTGGTCGGTCAGGCTCATGGCATCGCGCATCGAACCATCGGCGGCTCGGCCGAGCAGCCACAGGGCGTCGTCCTCGAACGGCACGCTCTCGGCAGTCAAAACATGGGTCAGGTGCTCAACCACCCGCTCCGGCGGCATATTCTTCAGGGAGAACTGCAGGCAACGGGAGAGGATGGTGACCGGCAGTTTCTGCGGGTCGGTGGTGGCCAGCAGAAACTTGACGTGGGGCGGCGGCTCTTCGAGGGTCTTGAGCAGCGCGTTGAACGAGTGCGTGGAAAGCATGTGCACTTCGTCGATCAGGTAGACCTTGTAGCGCCCGCGGCTCGGTGCGTACTGCACGTTTTCCAGCAGTTCGCGGGTGTCCTCGACCTTGGTGCGGCTGGCGGCGTCGACTTCGATCAGGTCGACGAAACGCCCCTCGTCGATCTCGCGGCATACCGAACACTCACCGCACGGCGTGGAGCTGATGCCGGTTTCGCAGTTCAGGCACTTGGCGATGATCCGCGCGATGGTGGTCTTGCCCACCCCGCGGGTACCGGTGAACAGGTACGCGTGGTGCAGGCGCTGGCTGTCCAGGGCATTGATCAGGGCCTTGAGCACATGGGTCTGGCCGACCATTTCGCGGAACGAGCGCGGACGCCATTTACGTGCAAGAACCTGATAACTCATCGAAAACCGTCGCGTCTGGGTAACAGAGGGGCTAATCCTAGCGGAGCACCGGGTAAATTGCATCCGCGCCGGCGGAATGCCCGGTCGGGAACTGCCACGGATGAGGGCCGACGCCGCAAGGAGCGTGCAAGAGGCATGCTTTCGCCCTGGCAGGCCATGAGCAGCAGATAAGACGAAGGGGAAGATTTCGGGAAATAGACAACCCGGAGCGGGTTATGGAGGCGGTCCCGCCAGCCACACCCCGGCACACGATGTCACCGCTGCGGCTGCTCCCTTCCGGGCCTGACCGGGTTCACGGCTGATCGTTGCGGGGGGACCGACGGAACCACCATAACGAAGCCCGTCAGGCGACGGGCCGCGCCATTGTACTGGTTAAGAACAAACTTACAACTGCTTCAAACACTTAGAGTGCTAAACCCGGAAACGTCCGACCAGTTGCGCCAGGCCGCTGGACAACTCGGACAGCCGCGCACTAGCCTGGGTGCTCTGCTCCGAGGTCAGCGCCGCTTCATTGGAGAGGTCGCGAATATCGCTGATGTTGCGCGCAATTTCCTCGGTCACGCTGCTCTGCTCCTCGCAGGCGGTGGCGATCTGCGCCGCCATGTCGTTGATCCGCGCCACCGAGTCGCCGGTGGCCGACAAGGCGCCATCGACACCGGCGGCACGCTCGACGCTGTCGCGAGCCTTCTCGCTGCCCGAGTGCATGGCCTTGACCGCATTCTGTACGCCGATCTGCAAGCGCTCGATCATCTGCTGGATATCCTTGGTCGAGTCCTGGGTGCGCGCGGCCAGCGCCCGCACCTCGTCGGCGACCACGGCAAAACCACGGCCCTGCTCACCCGCACGGGCCGCCTCGATCGCCGCATTCAGCGCCAGCAGGTTGGTCTGTTCGGCAATGCCCTTGATCACCGCGAGAACCGCACCGATGTTGGCCGTTTCCTGCTCCAGGGTCTGGATGGTACTGGAGGCGCTTTCCACCTCATGGGCCAGCTGGCGGATGGCCTGGATGGTCGCACCGACCACCTGCGCCCCTTCACGCGACTGGGTTTCGGCCGAGCGCGCCGCATCCGCGGCATGCTGCGCATTGCGCGCCACCTCATGCACGGCGCTGCTCATCTCGGTTGCCGCGGTGCTGACCTGATCCACCGCTGCATGCTCGCTGCTGATCAGGCGGTCATTGGCGGCGGCCATGCCGGCCAGGGTCTGCGCCGAGTCGGCCACCTCGCCGGTGACCCGGCCGACCTCCTTGATCAGCGGCTGCAGCTTGTCGAGGAAGCGGTTGAAGGCATGGCTGAGCTTGCCCAGCTCATCGCGCGACAGCACATCCAGGCGCACCCGCAGGTCGCCGTCGCCGTCGGCGATCTGCTCGATGCGCTGCAACAGGTTGTGCAAGGGGCGCGTCACCAGAACCGGGAAGCCCAGCACCAGGACGACGCAGACCGCCAGGCCGATGGCGATGGTCAGCCCCTGCTGCCAGCGCAGCTCCTCGCCCAGGGCAATCGCCGCGGCGCCTTCGGCATTGGCGGCCCCATCTTCCAGTTCGCCCAGCTTGTCGATCGAGTCGCGCATGGCTTCGAACTGCGCTTCGCTGTCGCCATAGCTGAGCGCCGAGGCCGCAGCCGGATCACTGGCCAGCAGCTGCAGAACCCGCCTGGAAGTCGTCTGCCACTGGCTAAAGCCGCGGTCGAAATCGGCCACCAGCTTGAGCGCCTCGGCACTGGGCTGCATTTCGGCGTACTTGTGCACGCGCTCGTAGGCCTGCCGGGCATTTTCGGCAAGGGCGTCACGCAGCGCAGAGGCATGTTCGCTGGCGCCTTCATCGAGCAGGCTGCGTTCGGCGACGAAGGCCTGGTACAGGTCGCGGTCGGCATTCAGCAGCAGGCTGATGGCCGGCAGGGAACGATTGCTCAGGCGCGTGCTGGAATCGGCCACCTGGCTGATGCCACGCATCCCCAGAAACCCCATGAGTACCAGCAGCACCGCCAGCAGGAGTATCGGCAGGGCAATCTTCCAGCGGAAGCCAAGATCGGCGAAGAAACGCAGCATGGGGAAACTCCAGACATGACGGCAACTTGTTGTTATGTCGGTAAGCATAGCCAGTTTCTTGAGCGCTCCGGCGCCCCGCCTGGCCGCGTCGGAGCGGCTCTGCTAGCCTGCGCGCCCCGGCACAGGAAAGGACTCGTATGCGCCGCTTGCCCTCTACATCAACCGTTGCAGAGACCTGCGGCGATCAACGCCCGATGAGCCGCACCTGGCTCTGGCACGGGCTCAGCCTGTTCAGCCTGCTGAGCTGTGCCGGTTGGGCGCTGGTCGGTGGTTTCTACGCACTGCAGGTGCAGGATGTCGGCGGCACCCTGCTCGGCGGAATCGGCGGTGCCCTGGCGCTGCTGACCTTGCTCGCGGCTCTGGCCGGCCTCGGTCTGGCCTGGCTGCTCGGCATGAGCGGGGCTCGCCGAACCTGGGGGCTGACCTTGCTGCTGCTCGGCGGCCTGGCGCTCTACCAATGGCTGGGTTACCCGGCTGAGCATGACGGCTACCTGATACTCTCGCCGAGCCGTGACGAACTCAGTGGCTATACGCTGATCTGTGCGATCGCCCTGCTCGCCGCCGTGCTGCTTCCCAGGCGCCGGCTGGCAACACCGGGCCGGCTGCGCTGGGTACTGGGCGCGGGCCTGGCGCTGAGCTGCCTGTACAGCCTGCTGCTGTTGCTCGGCCAGATTCAGTCGAGCAACCTGCCCTATTGCGCATTCGATGCCGACAGCGGCCAGCAGCTGACCATCTGCCTGGGTGATGAACCGCGCGTCTTGATCGACTGAAGCCACGCTGCCGACCCAGCCCCTGCGGCAATCGGCCAATGCCGGCGTGACGACGCTTTGTGGTAGCGTGCCTGGCGAGTCACCCGTCAGCCAAGCTGCGCTGGCGGCCATTCCCCCTTTGCATGGAGTGCCCCATGGCCATTACCAAAGACCAGCTGATCGGCGATCTTGCCGAAGCCATTGACCTGCAGAAGAACGATGTGCGCGCCCTGCTCGAGCAGCTCGGCGAAATCGTCGCCGATGCCCTGGAGAACGACGGAGAAATCAGCCTGCCGGGTATCGGCAAGCTGAAAGTCAGCGAGCGTCCGGCACGCACCGGGCGCAACCCGCAAACGGGCAAGGCGATTCAGATCGACGCGAAGAAAGTGGTCAAACTGGTGCCCGCCAAAGGCCTGACCGACGCACTCAACCAGGCCTGATGCGTCACGCCCCGGAGTCACCACGTACTCCGGGGTTGCTCAGGGTCCCGTCATCACTTCACCGGTGGGCACTACCGCGAACGCCTCGGCTGCCGGGGCGCCCTGGTTGACACCATGTTGGCGAATGCTGCGGATCTGCTCGACACGGCGCAGGTTCTCCGAAGCCATCTCATAGTGCGCGGGCGATTGCTCGATCGCGCTGCGGAAGAACTGCTCTGCGACATCCAGCTTGCCTTCGACCAGGCAGATATAGCCCACATCGTTGCTCGCTTCCGCCCGGCTCTCGACCTGCTCGAAAGCCGACAAGGCCTGTTCGTACCGTCCCTGGCGAGCCAGCAGCAATGCATAGTTTCGCCATAGTGGCGCATAACGGGCATCGAAGCTGATGCCCCGCTTGTAGGACTGTTCGGCCTCCGGCCACTTGCCGGCCAGGTACAGCGAATAGGCCTGACTGTTGGCCACCAGCGCCGAGCGCGGATCGATCTGCGAAGCCAGGCGATAGTAGAGCGCCGCCTTGTCGAAATCATCCTCCAGATCGGCCAGCACACCTAGGCCGTTGTACAGTTTGAGCGGCGAGGCACTATCCACCTTGAGGGTGTTCGGCGCACTACTGTTTCCACCGCCCAACCGTTTCTGATCCACCAGTACGGCCTTGTCCAGCGACTCGCGAGCTGAATCGGGACGTCGCATGGCCAATTGCACCAAGCCCATTTCGGTAAGCGCCGAGAGGTTATCAGCCTCGTTTTGCAGAACATCGGCGAAGGCCATTTCCGCCAGGTGGTTGTTGCCACGTTCGCGGTGGATGCGGCCAACCCAGACCAACGCCTCGTAGCGCTTAGGATCCAGTTCCACTGCACGCAGGTACTGGTAAAGCGCCTGATCCAGCGCACCAGCGCGGTAGGCCACATCCGCCATGCCCATGGCTTGCTCGGATGACTCCGCCTGATCCTGTACCTGGTACAGCAACGCGTTCTTGCCACCGTACATGGAAGATCGATCGAGATCGCCCGACCCCACACCCTGAGTCTGGCAACCGGCCAGCGCGCCCAGCATGGCTAACAGCAGTAAATTCCTGTTCATGGTTATAGCTTCCCGGTCGCTTTGAGTACCTTGATAATTGCCGGGCCAATGGCAATCAAGAAAAAACTAGGCCACATGAAAAAGGTTAGAGGAAATATCAGTTTGGTACCGATTTTCGCTGCTGATTCTTCTGCAGCCTGAGTGCGCCGATCCCTAAACTCTTCGGCGTAGATCCGCAGAGTGTCGGCCACGCTGGTGCCAAAGCGGATGCTCTGCGCCAATAGACTCACCAACCCTCGCACATCATCCAGCCCGGTACGTTCAGCCAGATTCTTAAGTGCCTGCGTACTGGGGATGCCTGCACGGATCTCCATGTTGACCAAGGCCAACTCCATGGCCAGTTCGGGTTGACTGACCAGCATCTCCTCGGCCACTCGCTCCATCGCCTGCGGCAGGGCAAGTCCCGATTCCACGCACACCACCATCAGGTCAAGTGCGTCCGGAAAGCCCCTGCGCAGACGCCGCAAACGCCCTTCCTTGCGTTTTTCCACATAGATGGACGGTGCCAGCCAGCCAAGGCCTAGAGCTGCACCGGCGGCCATGACGCCGATGTTCAACGTGAGCTTCGGCACCAGAGGCAACACGAAAAGCACGCACACCAGCAGGAGCAACGGCAGCAACAGGCGGATAGCCCAATAGACCTGCAACGCCGAGCTGGAGCGATAACCGGCATGCATGAGCAGTTGGCGTGTCGCCGAAAGCTTTTCGTCCTCAGTACTCACCAGATGCTGGCCTACCTGGGAAAGCAGCAACTGCAGATTACCCGGTGGGGTTAGGCCTGGAGCGCCGCCCCCCTGCGCCTGCTTGAGACCGGCCAAGCGCCGATGCAACGGATCCTGCAGACTCCATACCAGTACGGCCACGGTTGCGGTCAGCAACAGCACACTCAGTCCTATGGCGCCTACGAACAACACCCGAGCCAGCCCCTCGTTACCGACCAGGCTGTTGAACATACCGAGCAGATAGTCCATGACAACCTCCTAGACATCGATCCGAATGATTTTACGGATCCAGAAAATACCCAGCAGCATGGCGACGAAGGAGGTCACGATCAGTTTCTGCCCGAACGGATCCTTGATCAGAACCGGCAGATAACTCGGCGTCGTCACCGCAATGACCACCGTCAGCACGAAAGGCACCGCCATTAGAACCCACGCTGACATACGCCCCTCGGCGGACAAGGTCTTGACCTTGCGCTGGAAGCGGAAACGCCCACGAATCAGGCTGCTCAAACGCCCCAGCACCTCGGTGAGATTGCCGCCGGTTTCCCGGTGAATGAGGATGGAGGTCACCAGCATCATCACCGTCATGCTCGGCATGCGCTCAAGTAGGCCGAGCATGGCTCGACGCACATCGTTGCCGTAGTTGATGTCGGCGAACGTCAGCCCGAATTCGTGAGCCACCGGGCCCTTATGCTCTTCGGCGACCAGGTGCAGGGTTTCACCGAACGGATGGCCGGCGCGTAGTGCCCGGCAGATGGCATCCAGGGCATCCGGCAAGCCTTCTTCGAAGGCAGCGAAGCGCTGGCTACGATCACTGGAAATCTTCACGAAGGGGATACAGAAAGCCACCACAGCCAGGATCAACGATGCCCACCAGAGCTTGAGCAGCAGCCACAAGCCAATCCCAGCAGCGGCCGCCAGCAGCAGCGCCAGCAGCACCACGCGATAGCTGCGATAGCCATGCCCGGCTTGCTCGATCAGCGGCGCCAGGCTCTCGCAGAAGGGCAACTGCTCCAGCCGGGCCTCCAGCGGCGACAGGTGCTTGAGATATTTCTGCCGCAGCACCATCTGCATGTTCGGCAGCTGGTTGGCACTCTCCAGCAGATTAAGGCGTGAGCGGATGCGTTTGCGCATCTTGCCCGCCTCGCCGAACACCGGCACCACCAACCCCTGACTGAGCAGGAAGACGGCGGTGAAGATCATGCCCAGAAAGGCGAAAATATACTCACTGGGAATCTGGCTCATGACTGCACGGCCTCCATCCAGTCAGGGCGGAACAAATTGATCGGCAGGTCGATGCCGCGCTTGGCCAGCACGTCGCGGAAGGCCGGCACCATGCCGGTCGGACGATACTCGCCGAGCACTTCACCATGCTCACCAATGCCCCGCCGCTCGAAGGTGAATATCTCGGTCATGGTGATGATCTCGCCTTCCATGCCGTTGATTTCCTGCACACTGACCAGGCGGCGCTTGCCATCCTCCTGACGCTCAAGCTGGATCACCACGTCGATGGCCGAAGCGATCTGTTGCCTCAGGGCTTTGATCGGGAAGGTTGCACCGGTCATGGAAACCATATTTTCCACGCGGCCCAAAGCATCGCGCGGGGTGTTGGCATGGATGGTGGTCAACGAACCATCATGGCCGGTGTTCATTGCCGTGAGCATGTCCAGCGCTTCAGTACCCCGGACCTCGCCGATGACAATACGATCCGGGCGCATGCGCAGGCTGTTGCGCACCAGTTCACGTTGGTTAACCTCTCCTCGCCCTTCGATGTTCGGCGGACGGGTTTCCAAGCGCACCACATGCGGCTGCTGCAATTGCAACTCGGCCGAGTCTTCGATGGTGACTATGCGCTCGTTGTCCGGAATGAAGCTCGACAACACATTCAGCATGGTGGTCTTGCCGGTGCCGGTACCCCCGGAAACCAGTACATTCAGGCGCCCACGCACAATGGCCTTGAGCACCAGGGCTATGGCCGGGGTCAGAGTGCCCATCTGCACCAGGCTCTCGGAGCTCAGCAGATCCACGGCGAAGCGGCGGATCGACATACTGGGACCATCGATGGCCAGTGGCGGAATGATCGCATTGACCCGCGAGCCATCCTTGAGTCGTGCGTCCACCAGCGGCGAAGACTCGTCGATACGACGCCCCAGATTGGAGACGATGCGGTCGATGATGTTCAGCAGGTGCTGGTCATCGCGAAAGCGCACATCGGTTCTTTGCAGCTTGCCATGTCGCTCGACGTAGACCGAGGCATGGCCATTGATCAGGATGTCCGACACGCTGTGATCCGCCAACAGCGGTTCGAGCGGTCCAAGGCCGAGCACTTCGTCACCGATCTGCTTGATGATCAATTGCCGTGCGGGCGCCGACACGGGGGCCGAATGTTCGTCCAGCAGGCGCTGACAGATCTCCTTGATCTGTCGTGCCGCCTCGGCCGGTTCCAGCGAGTCGAGCAGTGACAGGTCCATGACCTTGAGCAACTGCTGGTAAACCCGCTCGCGCCACTCACTCTCCACCGGGGAGAGGTTGGTGCGTGTCTCGTAGAGCTCCGAGGGCACCGAGGTTTCCCAGGCGAGCCCCTCTGCTGCCGGCGCATCGCCAGCCTGCTGTGCCATCTCGGCTACATGAGCCGACTGTTGACGCAAACGATTGCGGAATCCACTTAACATGCTTCACCCCCGCAACAGGCGCCCCAAGGTTCGCCTGAACAGTCCCTGGTCGACACGCTCCACCCCGGTCAACTCCTTGCGCAGTTGTTGCAGAGCCAAGGTGATGGGCGCGCGTGGTGCATGAATCTCCAGCGGCATGCCGCTGTTTTGGCTTTCACTGACCACCGAGTAGTCATTCGGCAGTGACTGAAGGTTCGTGCAGTGCAAGGCATCGCCAATATCCTGCAAGCTGATCGACGCGCCCTTGTTGAAGCGGTTGACCACCAGATGCAGGCGCTTGCCCTGCACGCCCAGATCATTGCGCAAGATATGCAATAGACGGCTGGCATCCTTGAGATGACTGAGGCTCTGCTGCAGCACGATGTAACTGTGATCGGCCTGTTCCAGGGTGATCCCGGTGAGGTGGTCGATTTGCCGCGGCAAGTCCACCACCACCCAGTCATAACTGCTGCGTGCCAGATGCAACAGGGCCTCCAACTGTTCCAGCTGGACGTCTTGAGCCAGGCACAGATCCCCCTGGCGACCACCAAGCACATGCAGCATCGGGCTGAAGTGCCCACAAAATCCGCGCAAGGCCACCGCATCCAGGGATCCGGCCTGCTGCATCACTTCGACATGACTGTGTGTGGGACTGATATCCAGACAGTGGGCAGCGCTGCCAAACTGCAGATCCAAATCGAGCAGCAGCGTGCTGGCTCCGTTCAAGCTCAACTGATGGGCCAGATTGCAGGCCAGCATGGAGGCACCGGAGCCTCCCTTGGCGTTCATCACCGCCACCAGCTTGCCACCTCCCGTGGGTAGCGCGTGGCTCTCCTGCAACATGCGCTGCAGGGCCGCGAGCAGTTCTCCCGGCTCCACCGGCTCGGGCAGGAAGTCACGGGCACCGGCCCGCATCGCCAAGCGCATACCTTCGCGCTCATCCAGTGGACCACAGACAACCAGCGGTGGCCGTTCCTGCGCCGGACGTTCGAGCAAGGCTTCCAGCTCGTCGCGCCACAGGTGGCTGACCCGCAGCAACAGGAAGTCCGGGCGTTGTTCCAGACCGTACAACGGGTCGGTATGTCCATTGCTCACCAGCCGGGTCGCCACATCCACACCACCCAGCGCCTGGCAGTAGCCCTGCAGTCGATTCAAAGCCAGCCCATCGCGGCTACTGATCAGTAACTGCGGCCCCTGTTTCTTCGGCCGGAGGCTGCTGCCACCTTCTCGTGTCGTCAACATGGTGTGATCTCCGGAACAACCCCCGTCTCCGCATGGCGGCCCAGACTTTCACGTGGCAACGTAGCCCGGAAATCCGGCAGCGTGATAGGCCCTCCCACCACGGGAATCAGGAGATCGAAGGTGAAGTTTTCGATGCGTAATTGCACATAGCGGATAGCGCCGAATCCATCCGCCCCGCTGAAATCCGTAGGCGCCGGTACTTGGCCTCCATCGGCATTGAGGTATGTCAGGGTGAGATCCGCCGTCTGCAGATTGGTGAGCAGGCTGCTGTCCCCTTCTTCCTCGGCGGCATTGAAGATGGCCCGCCGCAGAATGCGCACGTCCTGGATATCGCAGACCGAAGCCAGGCGGGCGCCGCGCCGGGCGCTCTCGTTGAGCGCATTGACCGTGAAGAACAGGCGCCCCAGCTCCAGCACGCCGACCAGCACGATGAACAGCAGCAGGCCGATGATGGCGAACTCGACCACATAGACCCCTCGCATCTGGCGTCTGTTCATCACAAGCCCCTCATCACAACGCTGGACGTCAGGGTGACGGCCAGGGGAATGTCCGCGCCATAGAAGGTCGGCAGCACGCTGCCGATCACCGGCACAAAGTCGTAGACGATGCTCACCTGAACGTGCTCGTCCCCCACCGGGGTGACGGCCACATTGCCGGTGCTCAGCCCACCCACCAGTTCGCCGCCGGTCACCGCCACGGGGACGCCATAGACGGCGAGCAAACGGGTACGGCTGCGCAGGTCGTCGTCGATCACGACCTGGCCCAGGGTCGGGTCCCAGGCCTCGCCCGCGGCATAGCGCGCCGCATCCCGGCTGGCCTGCAGCAGGACGTTGTACTGGAACAGCATGCGGCCGAACTCGCCTATCCCCAGCAGCAGCAGCAACAGCAACGGCAGGGCGATGGCGAACTCGACCATGGCCACCCCCTTCTGCTGCTGCCGCTCTAGCTTCGCGCTGCTCATGGCTGCCTCCTAGGAATCCTTGCTGGGCGTGCGACTGTCATCGACGTAGGTCTTGTACAGCTGGATGATCAACGGCCCCACGTCATCGGCAGGCGTCGCACCGGCCACGCCATCGCCCTCGCACTCCTTGACGAACTGACCAAACACCTGGGCCTCGACACCTTGTTGGGCAACGGTCTGCAGCAAGAAGAAGCAGCCGAAGTCCAGTACCGGTACATCGACCTGGCCGCCGGGCACATCGGTGCAATCGCCGATGACGATATTGAGCATGCGCCGCTCGGGAGCCCCCGCGCAGCTCTTCGAGGCCCCACAGGCCGCGCTGTCCGCGAGCCAATCCTTGACGTCGTACAACGGGGTTTCACCCGCGAACAGCTCCCCGCCATTGGTGCTCACCGGTTGCCCCTGGTACTCGACCTGCGGCGGCGAGGTACTGTCGTTGTAGGTCATCCGCTGTTCGTTGACCTCGGTGACCCAGTCGGGTGGGTAGTCGGTGGCGTTCATGCCGGGACCGTTGTACACCCCGAGGCGGGTATTGAGCCCCTGAGACACTGGGCCGACCGAATTGCCCGGCTCGGTCTCCACCACCTCACCAACCACATTGCACTTTTCGATGCCTCCCGCCAGGGCGGTACGCAAGTCGTTGGCGCCGTTGGCCCCATCCAGACGCAGCATCTGGAAATTGCCCTCACTGATCGCCGGATCATTGCCGGCGGCACTCTTGAGCACTTCCAAGTCGCCAAAGCCATAGCCCCAGTAGGAGGTGCCGCCATTGTCGGCCGGGTCATCGCTGGGGTCGCCACAGACCATGATCGGTTCGATCTTGCAGGGACTCATGGACGGGCTCGGCCCCGCTGTGGCAATAGCTGCCACCGACTTGTCGCTCAGCTCATCGGAGGAGAAGGCCTGAGCCACACTCCAGAAGAAACCTGTCAGCGGATAATCCGGTACCGACACCCGCACATAGCGGGCATCCGCAGGCCCCGGGAAGGAGAAGGGGCCGTAGACGCTGTTGGCCATTTCGACCACGGCGAAGGCACTGACGCCGTCCTGCCCCATGGCCTCCAGAAGCTCGGCATTGCCGGGCGCAGAGGCGTTACGGCCGAAGGTGTCCCACGCCGCATCGCGAGCCACGCTGGATGCATTGCCGCTACCGAACACCTGATGCAAGGTTTTCGCCCCGCTCAGAGCCGCAGCATCCACCGCATTCTGCAGGCGCGACTTGTTGAGCAGCATGTGGCTGCCGTCCAGGGCCAGGGCTGCCATCAGCAGCATCGAGGCCAAGGCCACCGCTACCAGGACGATGACCGCTCCCCGCTGGTGCTTCGGCAGCACCCGGGAGCGACGTGACTTACGGAGTTTCATGCCAGGCCTCCGCTATTGACCGATGTTGATCTGGATGGGCTGACCGATCTGTTGGGCGTCGCCGGTCTTGCCGCGATAACCGTCCAATACCTTTTCGGTCAACGGGCCATCGGTGCCGACCGGCGATACCTCTGTGCCCGGGTTGGCCGCCAACTCCTTGTCGGCGATCTGTTCATAGGTGGTGGCGTATACGCTCTGCCCCAGCGAACCCACACGCCCTTCCTCGTAGCTCATGCAACCACCGAGAGTGGTGCACAGCAAAACCGACAGCATCTGCATTTTCATTGTCTTATCCCTCACTTGAGGTCATGACCGAAGCTGCTGCCGGTCACCCCGAGGCTGACTGGCACCACGCGCCCCGGTCCATCGCCCTTGGTCTTGCCCAGCAGATAGAAGTCCATGTCGCCAGGCTCGACGAAATTTTCCGTCGGCAGACGCACCAGCTTGGCGTCCACCGGCTTGGCAATATGCGGTGTCACCAGGATCACCAGCTCGGTCTCACCCTTGATGAACTCCTGACTGCGAAACAGATGGCCGATCACCGCAATGTCACCCAACCCTGGGAAGCGGCTAACCAGATCGCGCGTGCTCTCGTTGATCAGGCCGGCAATGGCGATGGTCTGGCCGTCGGCCAACTCCACTGTCGATTGCGCACTGCGTTTGGTCAGCGAGGGAATCACCTGGGCTACGCCATCGCCCAGCACGCTATCCAGACCGGTATCGAGTACCAGCGAGTTGGCGTTGGAGATTTCGCTGACCGAGACGTTCAGATTGAGGTTGATCCGCTGCGAATCCAGCACAGTCGGGAGGAACTTGACCCCGACGCCGAACTCCTTGTATTCGACGGTGATGCCGTCGTCTTCGGTGATCGGCACCGGAAACTCGCCGCCGGAAATGAACTCTGCCTGTTGCCCGGTCAGGGTCACCAATGTCGGTTCGGCCAGCACCTTGGCCGAGCCATCATCCCTGGCCGCCTCCAGCACCACATCGAAGAGGAAGCTGCCCGAAGCGAACTGGGCGAGGAAGCCCTTGCCGTTGGACAACAGGCCCTCGGTCAGCGAGCTGCCACCATTGAAGCTGCCGATATCCCAGTTGCCGGCCGAGCCGATGGCGAGAAAGCGGACACCGAGGCGCTTGACCAGGTTGCGCTGCATTTCCGCCACTTTCACCTCCAGCATCACTTGCTGGCTACCACCTACGGTCAACAGGTTGATCACCTCCAGCGACTCGGTCGGCCTGGCTTCGGCCGCCTCACCTTCGCCCTGGACGATGCTGGAGGTCTGCGCCGCATATGTCTTGGCCACCTTGACCGCGGTGTCCATGGCGGCCGCACTGCTCACCTGGCCACGCAGCACCAGGCCGCCCTGGGCACTGAATACCTCGATGGTTTCGTTGGGCAGCAATTGATGCAGTTTGCCCTTCAACCCGCCGAGGTCATGCACCACCTCCAGATCGAGGCTGTCGATCAGCTTGTTGCCGCCATCCCACAGCAGCACATTGGTACTGCCCAGAGAACGTCCCAGCAGGTACAGCTGGTTCGGACTGGTGATGAGGATGTCGGCAATTTCCGGGTTGCCTACCGACACCCGCTTGACCGGCCGCTGGGTACGCAGAATGCGCGACTTGTAAATCGGCACCTGCACCTCGCTCACGCTGTCTGCCGGCAGCGCACTTACCGTCGACGACTGTAGCTCGGCGGCCGGCAAAGCCGACCACCAGAGGCAGGCGCCCAGCATTGCCAACATCGAACTAAGTACTCGAATGCTTCGCATGTCCCTCTCCTTATTGGAAGGTCGTCCACCTGCGGCTCGACGGTCTCCGTCGCTTTGCCCAGCAACCGTCTAGAGCTGTACCTTGGCTACATTCACCTGGGTGCCACGGATGATGGTCACGCCAGCGCCCGCCGATCCCTGCCGAACAACAGGTTTCGGTGCTGGCGCCGGGGCGGCCGGTTGGGCAGCAACCGGTTGCGGTTCGGGTTTCTTCTGGTTATCCAGGGGGTTGCGCAGCGCCAGCTGCAGGCGCCCCTCGGTCATGGCCTTGACTAGGGTTTCCGCCTCCTTGGGCGTCATTTCCAGGGTCACGGCACGTACCACCACAGGTTGGGTCTTGTCGGTACTGGCGGTCTGATCCACCGCCAGCACGCGCAGATCCTCAATGATGGTCTTCGACTCGGCGTTGTTGCTGTTACCGACCTTCTTGGTGGCCAGCACATCGACCCGGTTGCCCGGCAACAGGAAGCCCGCGACGCCAACCACATCGTCAACCCGTACCGACACCGCACGCTTATCCGTTTCGATCAGAGAAGCCAGGGTGCTGCCGCCCAGATGCTCGGCCAGGCGAGCCGCACGCAGGATGTCGCCCCGCAGGATGGGAAAAGTGGCGATCCTGCCCTGAACCTTTTCCGGTGCATCGAAGGCATCGTCGGGTGCACTGCCCTTGGTCATGCGCACCAAGGTGACATGCTGGGGCTCGATCATGGTGCCGAAGGGGATTTCCACCGCCGCCACCATCACGCTCTGCATGCCGTCATCGGACTGGGCATTGAGCCGTCCGCTCAACCAACTGTTGGCCATCCAAGCCGCCCCCAACCCTAGAATCAGAGAGAGCGCGATCAGTGTGAATGTTCGACCGCCCATAGCCGTATCTCCTCAGTCGTTTGCCTCGAGCTGAACGAAGTAGTTTCGCCAGGCCCATTCCAGTTCGGCGGGCGCCAGCGGCCCGTCACCTTCCAGATAGCGCTGCCGATCCTGCGCCATACCCAGCAGGTCGCGCGGATGACAGGCGGTCAGAGGCCTGCCCTCGGCCTCGTAGAGGCCTTGCAGCACGTAGCGCAGCAGCAGAGGATCGAAGGCAACGCCGAGGCGTTCGCACTCCTGCTGCCAGATGCGCTCGTAATCGGTGGGATTCAAGTAATCGAAGTGCAGCTTGTAGCCGATCCGCCGCAGGAAGGCCTCGTCGGCCAGACGCAGCGGATTGAGGTTGGTGGAAAACACCAGGATCAGGTCGAACGGCAGATCGCAATGCCGGCCGCCACCGAGATTGAGGTGGTCGCGCTTCTCCTCCATGGGCACTATCCAGCGGTTCAGCAACTCGGCCGGTTCCATACGCTGGCGCCCCAAGTCGTCGATGATGAACATGCCGTTGCTCGCCTTGAGCTGCAGCGGTGCCTGGTACTGGCGCGCGTAGGGGTCGTAGCGCACATCCAGCTGATCCATGCTGAGCTCACCGCCGGTGATCACTACCGGACGACGACAGCACAGCAGGCGCCGGTCGATGCCCTCATCCAGCAGCAGGCTGCGCGGCTTGCGCTCCTCGTCCACGCACTGATGGACTTGCGGGTCGTAGATCTCGATCACCGACTCGTTGATGGCGATGGCCCAAGGCACCCAGATGGTATCGCCGAACAGGCGGATCAGCCGGCTACTGATATAGGTCTTACCGGTGCCAGCCGGTCCGTAGATCATGATGGCCCGCCCGGAATTGAGCGACACGCCCAGTTGTTCGAGCATACCCTCAACCAGAACCACGCCCTGGTAAGCCTTGCGCATGTCGCGGGCAGTGATGCGGCCATGGTGCACGGTCTGCAGCTTCAGCAGCTCCCGGTAGCGCTCGACGGGAAAGGGGGCGGGCCCCAGGTAGCCACTGCGGGCCAGGGCATCGCGTGCCGCCTGCCGCCCACGTTCGGTCAGCCCGTAGCGCAACGCCTGGCCACCGGTCTGGCCCAGAATCTCGACGCGGCCATCCTTGCGCAGGAACTGCAGCACCTCCTCCAGCACGGCACCGGTCAGCGCCAGCCGCTCGACCAGGCGCGGCATGTCGAGTACGCCGGCGTCGTGCAGATGCTTGCAGAGCAGGTCGCTGAGAAAGTTTTCCGTCAGCCCGGTTTCACCGATGCTCTTCGGCTGGGGAGCCAGATGCTGGACGGGATCCCTGCCTAAGGGCTGGGTACTGCTGTCGCTGACGACGTACATTATTCGCGTCCTCTGCTAGCCGAGAAACGACCACGGGGCGGAAGGTTGCCAAAGCAGACTGGCAGCCGTTCCCGCCAGAATGGCTGCGGCAAAGGGAAAGGGTTGGCCGGCCACCTCATCGGCTGCCGGTGCCACGTAGAGGCGACTGCGCACCATCAACCAGTAGCGTTGCAAGGTCTGCCCGGCCTGGCCTCGCGCCAGGATCAGGCCAAAGCCGAGAAGGCCACCGGCCAGCAGGCTGAGGAGTGCGGCGAAGAGGGCCAGGTGCGGAGCCATGAAGCTGCCGACCATGGCCATCAGCTTCACGTCGCCGGCAGCCATGCCACCGAAGGCATAGAGAGGCAGAAAGACAACGGCACAGATCAACATACCCAACACTCCTGCACCAACCCCAGCCAACCCAGACAAATACGCCTGAAAAATCAGTCCTGCGGCCAGCCCCAAAAGGACCAGAAGGTTGGGAATGCGATGGCGCCATAGATCGCTCGCCACCGCGATTCCCAACAAGCCCAGCAAAACTGCTGTACTCCAGGACATTGCGCCTCCACTCAACCAGTCGGAGTACCGCCGATATCAGTTGTAATTCCATCAATAACCACGCCCACCTGAGTTCCCAACTCAGTGAACGCCAGCACCACCGCCGCAGCCACTAGGCTGCCAGCCACCGCGTACTCGACTGTCGTCAGCCCGTCCTCATCCCTGACGAACTGCAGCACCGAAGCCTTGATATCTTGCAGAGTCATTTCGCTCACCTCACTTCCACACATTGCCAGTTTCGGAAAGACCACCTCGGCGGTACCACTTTCCTCTCCGCCTAAGGCAACGCTAGCCCTGTCACAAAATTGTGGTTAGGAGTGTTTTGTCGATCACTAGGATTCTGTTGCAGCAGTGCAACAGCCCTGTAAAGAAAAAGAACAGGCCTACACCAAGATGTACAAAACGTAATTCGGTTATTCCGAATAACTCTTTTGCCAACGCCTAGCTTGGTCATACTGCAGAGACAATCCAGAGTCGTATCACAGGATCAGCCCATGATGTCCCGCATGAACAGGAAGCCCTTGTTACTGTGGATGGACCTTACACACGACCGCTCAACCGAAACACTCAGCGCTGAGTTCGTGCACAGCTGCGACTGCCGGTTGGCACGAGAGCCACGGCTAACAAGTCAACCGAACGAACGCCAACCCGACATGCTGTGCATGCACTTCGACCGGCCCGACGCGCTGGGCCTGAATCTGCTGCTGGAGCTCAAGCGCTCGGCCCCTTCGTTGCCGATCACCATGTTCACCGTGCAACACTCCGAGGAGCTGGCGGTTTGGGCGATGCGTTCGCGGGTCTGGGAGTACATGGTGCTGCCACTGCACAGTGGCGAGAAGGAGCGCTATCTCAGCGCAGTGGAGCAGCTCTGCCAGTTGCGCTGGCAGGAAGCCATGCATCCCAGCAAGCCGCAGATAGAGCACGGTATCCGACTGCCGGAAAGCATCTGCCAGACGCGCGACTACCAGAAGCAGAAAGTCTTGCACAAGGCCCTGTGCTACATAGAACAGCACTTTCGCGAGGGCATCGAGCAGAAGGTTCTAGCCCAGCACTGCGGCTTGACGCCATTCCGCTTGTGTCGGCTGTTCAAGGAAGAAGTTGGTGTGAGTTTCAGCGAATACCTGCTGCGCAAACGCATGCATTTCGCCCAGGAGCTACTGCGCAACAGCCAGCTGCCCATCACTAGCATCGGCTACGAAATCGGATTCAAGGATCCGTCCTATTTCACCCGCGCCTTCAAGCAGTGCTGCGGCCTCACTCCGAGTGACTACCGCCAGATGCAATGCTTGGGCAGCCACTTACCCGAAATAAAGCTGGCAGCACATGAGCTGCAGAGTTTCTCAGGCGGCGCCCAAAATAAGGAACGATGGGCAAGAGCAAGTACTGCCAATGAGACTGCACCATGAGCAAGGCACTACAACTACTGCAATCGCGCCAGGTCAACTTTCTCAGCGGCTTCGTATTGGCCGCGTTGTGGGCAGCCTTTGCCTACGTCCACATTCTGAAATTCCAGAAAACAGCAGAAGTTCCACTTCTGTTATTTTTTCTGGCCGAAACCTTGACCGCCCTATTCTTCCTTTTTCGCAGCACCCCACAGACAATTTCTTCCGACCCAAAGGACTGGCTGCTGGCCATCGGCGGCACCTTTCTCCCCTTACTGCTGCGCCCTGCCGCCTGGGGAATAGTTCCAGCAGCGAGCATTGCTCTGGTTGCTGGCGTAGGTATCCAGATACTCGCCCTGCTCTCGCTCAATCGCAGCTTCGCACTAGTTGCAGCAAAGCGCGAAATAAAAACTTCCTGGATGTACCGCATCGTGCGGCACCCCATCTATGCCAGCTATTTCCTGACCTTAACCGGCTATGTATTGACCAACACCACACTCCAGAACCTGGTCATCTATGCAACGACGCTGGCCTTTCTTTGCGCCCGAATATTCAAGGAAGAAAAACACCTAGCCCTAGATCCATCATACCGCCAATACATGCTTGACGTGCGCTACCGGCTCTTCCCATACATTTTCTAAGCCGTAATCGGGCGTCTCTTGGGCCCCTACGCAGGCTTATTCACTAATCGCTGATCAGGGTTCCAGGGCGGCAAGAGCCGCCAAGAACCCGTTTTCGTCCAGCACCCTGACGCCCAGCTCGCTGGCCTTGGCCAGCTTGGATCCGGCGCCAGGCCCGGCGACCACACAGGTGGTCTTGGCCGAGACCGAACCGGCCACCTTGGCTCCGAGCCCCTCCAGCTTTTCCTTGGCGACATCGCGGCTCATCACTTCCAGGGTGCCGGTCAGCACCCAGGTCTGCCCGGCCAGTGGCAGGCCGGCGAGCTGTTTCTTCTCGCTGCTCCAGTGCATGCCGAACGCCAGCAGCTGCGTCTCGATGGCGCCGGCCCTGGCGACGTTGCCTTCCACCGCGAAGAACTCGCGCAGCGACTGTTTGGCCTTCTCGTTGAGGCCCTTCATCACGCTCAGTTCCAGCCAGTCCTGACTGAGGGCGATGACCGCGGCCAGGCTGCCGGCCTTGTCGGCCAGGTTGCGCGCCCCGGTGGCGGCAATGAACGGGATGTTCAGGCGCTCGATGAACTCGCCTAGGGTGGCGCACGCGGCGAACTCGGCATGCAGCTCGCCCTCCTCCTGCAACTGCAGGCCGCGCTCCAGCAACAGGGCGATGACGTTGCGGTTGTGCGCGTCCTCGAAGAAGCTGTGAATCTCGTGGGCCACTTCGCCGCCGACATCCGGCAGCCAGGTCAGCACCTCGGGCAGGGCCACCTGGATGCGCGCCAGCGAGCCCAGGGCGCGAGCCAATAGTTTGGCGGTCTCCTCGCCGACATCGGGAATGCCCAGGGCGTAGATGAAGCGTGCCAGGGTCGGCCGCTTGCTCTCGGCAATCGCCGCCAGCAGGTTGCGCGTGGACAGGTCGGCAAAACCCTCCAGCACCACCACCTGCTCGTAGGTCAGGGTGTAAAGGTCGGCCGGCGAGGCGACCAGGCCGCTATCCACCAGCTGTTCGACGATCTTGTCGCCCAGGCCTTCGATGTCCAGGGCGCGGCGCGACACGTAGTGGATGATCGCCTGCTTAAGCTGGGCGCCGCAGGCCAGGCGGCCGACGCAGCGGTATACCGAGCCCTCGCTGAAGGTCTCCTTGCCCTTGCTGCGCTTGACCAGCTGGGTGCGCTCCACCGCCGAGCCGCAGACCGGGCACTGCTCGGGGATGTGCACCGGCCGCGCATCGGCCGGGCGGCGCTCGAGGACCACCTGCATGACCTGCGGGATCACGTCGCCGGCGCGGCGGATGATCACCGTATCACCGATCATCAGCCCGAGGCGCTGCACCTCGTCCATGTTGTGCAGGGTCGCGTTGGACACCATCACCCCGGCCACCTTGACCGGTTTCAGACGCGCCACCGGAGTCACCGCGCCGGTGCGGCCGACCTGGAACTCGACATCCAACAGTTCGGTCAGCTCCTCGCTGGCCGGGAACTTGTGGGCGATGGCCCAGCGCGGCTCGCGGGCACGGAAGCCCAGTTCACGCTGGTAGGCCAGGTCGTTGACCTTGAACACCACGCCGTCGATCTCGTAGGCCAGACTGGCGCGCCGCTCACCGATATCGCGGTAGTAGGCCAGGCACTGGTCGGCGCCCCTGACCAGTTTCAGCTCGCGGCTGATCGGCAGGCCCCAGACTTTCAGCTGCTGCAGGATGCCCACCTGGGTGGTTGGCAATTCGCCTTCGACCCGGCCGATGCCGTAGCAGCAGAACTCCAGCGGGCGACTGGCGGTGACCTTCGGATCGAGCTGGCGCAGGCTGCCGGCCGCCGCGTTGCGCGGGTTGGCGAAGGGCTTGCCGCCGCTTTCCAGCTGGCGGGCATTGAGTGCATCGAAGCCGGCCTTGGCCATGAACACTTCGCCACGCACTTCCAGCACGCTCGGCCAGCCCTCGCCCTGCAGCTTGAGCGGCAGGTTGCGGATGGTGCGCACGTTGCTGCTGATGTCCTCCCCGGTGCTGCCATCGCCGCGGGTGGCGCCGCGTACCAGCAGGCCGTTCTCGTACAGCAGGCTGACGGCCAGGCCGTCCAGTTTCGGCTCGCAGCAGTACTCGATCTCCGCGCCACCACCGAACAGGTCGCCGGTCGGTAGGTCCAGCCCCTCGCGCACGCGGCGGTCGAAATCGAGCAGATCGCTTTCCTCGAAGGCGTTGCCCAGGCTGAGCATCGGCACTTCATGCTTGACCTCGCCGAAGGCGCTGAGCGCCGCACCGCCGACCCGCTGGGTCGGCGAGTCGACGGTGACCAGCTCGGGATGCTGGTCTTCCAGGGCCTTGAGTTCGTTGAACAGGCGGTCGTACTCGGCATCCGGGATGCTCGGCTCATCCAGCACGTAGTAACGGTGGCTGTGCAGGTCCAGTTCGGCGCGCAGGGCGAGGATGCGGGCGGCGGGGGTGGCGTCGGTCATGGCGGGCGGTCTCTCAAACGAAAAGAGCAGCCGGGGCTGCTCTTTCTGTGTAACGGCGGCGATTAGCGCTTGTGGGTCAGCTTCTTGCGCTCGAACTCGGCGATGCGCTGGCGGTAATGCTCGATGGTCTGCGCGGTCATCACGCTGCGCTGGTCGTCCTTGAGCTCGCCGTTGAGTTCATGGGACAGCTTGCGCGCGGCGGCGACCATCACGTCGAAGGCCTGCTTCGGATGACGCGGCCCCGGCAGGCCGAGGAAGAAACTCACCCCGCGGGTGCTGAACAGCTCGATGTCGTCCAGGTCGAAGGTGCCCGGCTTGACCGCATTGGCCATGGAGAACAGCACTTCGCCGTTGCCGGCCATGCTTTCGTGACGGTGGAAGATGTCCATCTCGCCGAACCGCAGGCCGCTTTCCAGGATGTTCTGCAGCAGCGCCGGGCCATTGAAGACTTCGCCTTCGCGGGCCACCACGTTGATCACCAGCACTTCCTCGACCGGCAAGGCTTCCTTGGCCGGGCTCGGCTCAGGTTCGGGGCCATCGTCGACCGGGTTGAGCAGGGTCGGCACCGGTTCTTCGCTGTCGAGATTGAGGTCACCCTGCTGCGGCTCGATGTTGCGCCGGCGATTGAGCTCGGTGGCGCTCATCGACGGCATGTCTTCTTCGCTGAGGCCCGGCTCGCGCTTGCGGTCCAGCACCCGCGGCGGGCTGAGCAGATCCGGGTCGGAATCGTCGTCCGGCAGGTTGCTGAAGCTATGGTCCAGCTTGAATTTCAGTTTGCCCTTGCCGCCCCGCATGCGCCGCCAGCCATCGAACAGAATGCCGGCGATAACGATGATGCCGATGACGATCAGCCATTCGCGCAGACCGATTTCCATGAATTTCTCGAACCCCTGAACCAGTAAATATGATGATGAAGAAAGGGCTTCCTGCCCCCTGAAAAACGCGGACAGCTGTATGTTCTTACAGGTATTTTCCGCGTATAACAAAATTGAGGCCTAAGCTAGCACGACGAACGGTAAATGTGCACCGTTAGCAGGCAATCTCGGCCATATCACTCTATCTCGCCGCTAGGCCTCGACCAGCGACAGCGCCTCCTCCACGTCCACCGCCACCAGGCGCGAGCATCCCGGCTCGTGCATGGTAACCCCCATCAGCTGATCGGCCATTTCCATGGCGATCTTGTTGTGGGTGATGTAGATGAACTGCACGGTCTCCGACATCTCCTTGACCAGCCGCGCATAGCGACCGACGTTGGCGTCGTCCAGCGGCGCGTCCACTTCGTCGAGCATGCAGAACGGCGCCGGGTTGAGCTTGAAGATGGCGAACACCAGGGCCAGTGCGGTGAGCGCCTTTTCCCCGCCGGAGAGCAGGTGGATGGTGCTGTTCTTCTTGCCCGGCGGCCGCGCCATGATCGCCACGCCGGTATCCAGCAAGTCCTCGCCGGTCAGCTCCAGGTAGGCATGGCCGCCGCCGAAAACCTTGGGGAACAGCGCCTGCAGGCCGGCGTTGATCTGGTCGAAGGTGTCCTTGAAGCGGTTGCGGGTTTCCTTGTCGATCTTGCGGATGACGTTTTCCAGGGTGTCCAGTGCCTCGACCAGGTCGGCGTTCTGCGCATCCAGGTAGCGCTTGCGCTCGGACTGCTGCTGGTACTCGTCGATGGCCGCCAGGTTGATCGGCCCGAGGCGCTGGATCCGTGCGGCCAGGCGCTCCAGCTCCTCTTCCCAGGCCTTCTCGCTGGCCTCGCTCGGCAGGCTGGCGAGCACGCCGTGCAGGTCGTAGCCGTCCTCCAGCAGCTGATCCTGCAGGGCCTTGCGCCGTACGCTGAGTTCCTGCCAGCCCATGCGCTGCTGCTCCAGCTGGCTGCGCAGCAACTGCGACTGCTGCTCGGCCTGGGTGCGGCGCTTCTCGGCGTCGCGCAGTTCGCGGTCGGCGTCTTCCAGGGCCAGGCGCGCCAGCTTGAGTTCGTCCTCGACGCCCATGCGCTTGTCGAGCAGCTCTTCCAGCTTGATGCGCAACTCTTCCAGCGGTGCCTCGCCCTCCTCCAGGTTGAGGCTGAGCTGCTCGCGGCGCTCGATGGCGCGCTCGAACTGCAGCTCCAGGCGTTCCAGGGCCTGGCGGGTGGATTCGTGCTGGGCGCGGATACTGCCCAGGCGCACGGCCAGCTGATGGGCATGGTCCTTGTGCGCCCGGGCCTCCTGGCGCATGCGGTCGAGGCGTTCACGCAGCTGGTCACGGCTGACCAACAGCTGTTCGCGCTGTTCGGTGTCGATGGCCATGGCATCCAGGGCCTCCTGCAGGATCAGGCGGGCCTCGCCCAGCTGCTCCTGCTCCAGTTCGCGCTGTTCGGCCAGCTCCGTCAGCTCGCCGTCCAGGCGGCGCCGACGCAGGGTCAGCTGCTCGGCCTTGGCCTGGCCGGCGGACAGTTGCGCCTTCAGCTCGCCCTGGCGGCGGGCCTGTTCCTGCACCAGGCGGCGCTGCTGCTCGCGGGCGTCCTCCTGCTGGCGCTGGCCGGCCTGCAGCTGCAGCAGGCGCTCGTCCAGGTCGGCCAGTGCCGCTTCGCGTTCTTCGCGCTCCAGGCCCAGGCGTTCCAGCTCCTGGCCGCGGGCCAGTACGCCGCTCTCGGCGGCACTGGCGCGGCGCACGCGGAGGAAATGCCGGCCGACCCAGTAGCCATCGCGGCTGATCAGGCTTTCGTCCTGGGCCAGCTGGCTACGCTGGGCCAAGGCCTCGCCGAGACTCTCCACCGGGCGCACCTTGGCCAGCCAGGGCGCCAGATCGAAGCCGGCCTCGACCTTGTCCAGCAGGCTACCGGCCACTCGCGCACCGCCGGATTGCGGGTTGACCAGGCGCAGCTCGCCCTGGTCGAAGCCTGCCAGGTCGAGCCCATTGAAATCATCCAGCAGCACCGCCTGCAGGTCGGCGCCCAGCACGGTTTCCACCGCCAGCTCCCAGCCGGCCTCCACGCGCAGGCCCTCGGCCAGGCGCGGACGATGGTTCAGCTGCTGCTCGCGCAGCCATTCGGCGGCGCCCTTGCCCGGGTTCAGCGCCGCTTGCTGCAGGGCTTCCAGGGAGACGATGCGGCCGTTCAGGCGCTGCAGTTCGCCCTGGGCCTGCTGCTGCGCCTGGGTGGCCTGGCGCAGTTCGCCACGCAGCTGTTCGAGCCGCTCGACCAGGCCTTCTTCGGCGGCCTGTAGCTCTTCGAGGTTCAGCTCGCTGGCGGCCAGCTGCTCGGACAGTTCGAGAATCGCCGCGTCTTCCGGATCGGCCGCCAGTTGCGCCAGCTCCTCGGCCAGCCGGCGCTGGCGCTCGGCCAGGCGCTCCAGGCTCTGTTCCAGCTGCTGGCTGCGCGACTGCTGCACTTCGGCCTGGCGGCGCGGCTCGGCGCTGCGCTGGTTGAAGCTGTCCCAGCGCTCCTGCCAGCCATGCATGGCGCCTTCGGCCTCTTCCAGGCCGGCGGCGGACTCCTCGGCCGCCGCCGCGGTCAGTTCCTGCTCGGGTTCGAGCATGGCCAGCTCTTCACCCAGGGTGGCCAGCAGGGTGCGGTCGTGGCCCAGGTGCGATTCGGTCTCCAGGCGCGCGCGCTCGGCCTCGTTGAGGTCGTCCTGCAACTGGCGCAGGCGTTGCTGGCCGTGCTGGATGCTCTGCTCGACCCGGGCGATATCGCCGCCCACCGAGTAGAAGCGCCCCTGCACCTGGTTGAAGCGCTCGGACAACTCGTGGTGGCCGTCGCGAAGACGCTCGATGCTGGCGTCGGCATTGCGCTGCTCGGCCACCAGGGCCTCGAAGGCCACTTCCTGGTCGCCGATCACCCGCTCGCGGCTGCCGACCTGCTCGTTCAGCGCCTGCCAGCGCAGGGCCGACAGCTGGGCCTTGAGCTGGCGTTCCTCGGCCTTGTATTCCTGGTACTTCTCGGCCGACTGGGCCTGGCGGTGCAGGCGTTCGAGCTGACGCTCCAGCTCTTCGCGCAGGTCGGTCAGGCGCGCCAGGTTCTCGTGGGTGCGGCGGATGCGGCTCTCGGTCTCGCGGCGGCGCTCCTTGTACTTGGAGATGCCGGCGGCTTCCTCGATGAAGTTGCGCAGGTCCTCGGGCTTGGCCTCGATCAGCTTGCTGATCATGCCCTGCTCGATGATCGAGTAGCTGCGCGGGCCCAGGCCGGTGCCGAGGAAGATGTCGGTGATATCGCGGCGACGGCACTTCACGCCGTTGAGGAAATAGGTGTTCTGGCTGTCGCGGGTGACCCGGCGGCGGATGGATATCTCGGCGAAGGCCGAATATTCGCCCGTCAGGCTGCCGTCGGAGTTGTCGAAGATCAGCTCGATGGAGGCCTGGGTCACCGGCTTGCGCGTGTTGGAGCCGTTGAAGATGACGTCGGTCATCGACTCGCCGCGAAGGTTCTTCGCCGAACTCTCGCCCATCACCCAGCGCACGGCGTCGATGATGTTGGATTTGCCGCAGCCGTTGGGCCCGACCACCGCCGCCATATTGCTCGGAAAACTGACGGTCGTGGGGTCGACGAAGGACTTGAAGCCGGCCAGCTTGATGCACTTCAGGCGCATGCCACGACCTCTGCCGGGGTAAGCCCGGAAGACTGCAGAGCGCGGCTGTCCGCTGCCGTGAAGGTCATGTTTTTCCTTGGAATTCGGGGGTGACACGCAAGATCGGCGGAGTTTACCACAGGGTATTTGCCGGCCAAGACTGCCGTTTGCCGGCCAGTGGCGCCAGCCCCTGCGAGGTGCAAACCCGCGCCAGCCGCCTGGCTACGGCAGCCCTGGATCTAACCGACGCGGTAAATAGCGGCTTTTTTGCGGTAGACCGGCAAACAGCGACGGAGGTCCGTGGATCGCCGTCGGCTCATCCGGGTGTTTCCAGTGCTGCGCCGGGCGCTAGCCCTGGGACTGGCCGCGCCGGTTCTGGCTTTGGTCCTTGCCCGACGACTGGCCATGCGCCTGTTTGCCCTGACCACCCTGGGCGGAGGATGGCGGGCCGCCCTTGCCACCACCCGACTGGGGCTGATAGTGCGGCTGACCTTGCTGACCCGATTGCTTGTACTGACCTTGCTGACGTTGCTGGCCTTGGTAGTTCTGCTGACGTTGCTGACCCTGGTAGTTCTGCTGGTCTTGCTGGCCCTGCGGAACGCGCCACTGTTCCTGGCCAGGGCCGGAGTCATGGCGACCCGAGCCGCCCTGCCCACCCTTGGAGCCGGGATGCGGATGCTCGCGGTACAGACCCGGCGGCATGCTTCTGTGGCCCTGCGGCTGCCAGGGGCCGCCGTGATGGTCGCCCCAGTACCAGCCATGATCGTCCCAGCGGTAATAAATCCGATCGCGAAAATACAGACGCGGATAGCCGATGCTCACATACACATCGAGGTCATCGTCCCAGCGCCACTGGCCATAGGGCGGCGGCACATGGTGGGGGTGGCCATAGCCATAGCCGTCCCCCAGGCTCAGGGTGCAAGCCGACACCGGCAACAGCAGGGCAAACACAAGCAACGCACGCCGATACATGATGACGATCTCGATTGAAAGGCTACGTGAAGTTGGACAGCGCGCCAGCGGCCAGGTTGCAGGTGCCCCGTCACGGGCGGGCGTAGCGCTGTCCCAGGCCCGCCGGCACACCGCTGCTGTCGGTCGCCTGCCAGGGCCCTTGCGGGTTGCTCGCCCAACTCCAGCCATCGTTCCAGCGGTAATAGGTGCGGTCGCGGTAGTACAGGTTGCGACCACCCTTGAGCACATAGACGCCCAGGCGCCCGTCCCAGTAGCTGTTGCCCACCGGTGGCGGGGCGAAGCGCGGATGGGTCTGGGTCTGCGCCTGCGGCGCGGCGGGCGGCGACGGCGGACGCGTGGCGTTCAGGCTGCAGCCGCCGAGCAACAACAGCACCAGCCAGGCATGGCGAACAGCGCTCATCATTTGGCCTGATCGGCACTGTCGATGATCAGCTGCTGGCGTTCCTGGGTGCTGCTGGGGATCGGCTGGCCACGACCGATCCATTCCCCGGCCGTGGCATTGCCGGCGCGCGAGACCCGCGCCACCAGTTGCACCTCGGGGAAGCTGGAGATCTTCAGCTGCGCCATCATCGCGTCGCTGTCGCTCAGCTCGACCTCGACCGGCAGGTCGGCCACGGTCATGCGCTTGACCGCCAGCGGCATCGGCGGGCCCGAGGCCGCGCGGGCGAAGACGAATACGCTGTCGCCTGGCTGCACCTTGCCCTGCAGGGCAGGCGCCAGTTCGACGCGCACCTTGAGCACCGGCATGGCCTTGGTCACGGCCTCGGGCACGGGCTGGCCCGCCGCCTGCAGGTTCTCGCGGGCCCGTTCGATGCCGACCTGGATCGAGGCGCGCGCCGGGTCTTGCGCCGGCATCTGGTCGACCAGGCGCTGCCAATAGGTGATCGCCTCGGCGAAACGCTCGCCTTCGAAGGCGGCGATACCGAGCAGGCCGAGGCTGGTGGCCTCCTGCGGGTCGGCCTTGAGCGCCTCGTCGGTCAGCGCCTGCAACTGCGCCGACCACTGCTTGTTGCCGGCGAAGTACAGCGCCTGGGCCCACTGGCCGAGCAGCTCCGGCGGGCGCCCGGCCAGCACGGCCGCGCGCTCGTAGGCGCTGGCCGCATCGCCGGCGCGTTCCTGGGCCATGTAGATGCGCCCGAGGAAGTACCAGGACTCGGCAGACTTAGGATCGGCCTCGACGGCACGCTCCAGCTTCGCGGTCATTTCACCGATGCTCGGCTGGCGCTGGTCGCCCAGTTCGGCCAGCTGCTGGCTGGCCCCCCAGTGCATGTACAGGCCCAGGCCGGCAAACGGCACCAGCAGGGCGGCGATCAGCGGCAGCGCCTTGCCCAGGCGCGCCGCGCCAGCACCCTCGCTGCCTTCGGTATCGGCCAGCAGTTCGCGTGCGGCCTCGGCCTGCCCGGCCTGCAGCTGCTCGGCGGTCAGCACGCCGGCGGCCTGCTGGCCCTGCAGTTCGGCCAGGCGTTCCTGGTACAGGGCGACGTTGAGAGCGGTGCGATCCTCCTCGGCCTGGGCCTTGCGCCCACGCAATACCGGGATCAGCAGGAAAGCCAGGGCGACCAGCAACAGCAGGCCGGCAGCGAGCCAGAATTCGATCATTTGGGGTCCTGGGAATTTTGCTGAAGCAGCGTCTGCAGACGCTGGTTTTCACTGGCCGACAAGGCGACCTGCGCGGGATTGTTTTCCACCTTGCGCCGACGCAGCACCAGCACCACGAGGCCCAGCGCGCCCAGGCCGAGCAAGGCGAACGGACCGTACCAGAGCAGGTAGGTGCGGGTATCCACCGGCGGCTTGTAGAGCACGAAGTCGCCATAGCGCAGCACCAGGAAATCGACGATCTCGGCGTTGCTCTTGCCCTCCTCCAGCATGCGGAAGATTTCCCGGCGCAGGTCGGTGGCGATCGGCGCGTTGGAGTCGGCGATGTTCTGGTTCTGGCACTTGGGGCAGCGCAGCTCCGCGGTGAGGCTGCGGAAACGCTCGCGCTCGGCCTCGTCCTTGAACTGGTAGGTGTCGATGGCGGCCCGGGTCATGCCGACCAGGCTCAGGCCGAGCAGACAGGCGATCAGCAGACGCTTCACGGCTTCTCCTCCAGCAGGGCCTGGTAGCGCGGCGCCAGCTCCTTGCGCCAGACACCCTCGTCGATGGCACCGACGTACTTGTGACGGATGATGCCCTGGGCGTCGATCAGGAAGGTTTCCGGAGCGCCGTAGACGCCCAGGTTGATGCCCAGCGAGCCCTGCGGGTCGGCCACGTTGACCTGATAGGGGTCGAGGTAGTCCTGCAGCCACTGGCGCGCGGCCGCGCCGTCATCCTTGTAGTTGACCCCGTGGATCACCACACCGGCCTTGGCCAGGCGATTGAGCATCTGGTGCTCGGCCTTGCAGGTCGGGCACCAGGTGGCCCAGACGTTGACCAGTGCCGGGCCCTTGAGGTCCTTCTCGGTGATCAGGCGCTGCTCGTTCTTCAGGTCCGGCAGGCTGAAGGCCGGCAGCGGCTTGTCGATCAGCGCCGAGGGCAGCTCCTGCGGATTGAGGTACAGGCCGCGGTAGAGAAACAGCGCAATGCCGAGGAACAGCAGCAGCGGCAACACCAGGATCAGACGCTTCATGCCGCCACCCCATTGAGGCCCAGCGCCTCACGCACGCGGGTCTTGACCTTGACCCGGTAGCGCGGATCGAAGGCCGCCAGCAGGCCGCCGAAGCCCATCATCAGGCCGCCAAACCAGATCCAGCGCACGTAGGGCTTGATGTGCACGCGCACGGCCCAGGCGCCGTCTTCCAGCGGCTCGCCGAGGGCCACGTAGAGGTCGCGGGTGAGGCCGGCGTCGATGCCGGCCTCGGTCATCGGCATGTTCTGCACGCTGTACAGGCGCTTCTCCGGATGCAGCAGGGCCACTTCCTCGCCGTCTTCCAGCACGCGGATGCTGCCCTTGTCCGAGGTGAAGTTGGGCCCCTCGAAATGCTCGGCGCCCTCGAAGACGAAGCGGTAGCCGCCCAGTTCCAGCGATTCGCCGGGGGCCAGGCGCAGGTCGCGCTCGGCGCTGCCCTGGCTGACCAGCACCACGCCGATGGCGCAGACGGCGATACCCAGGTGTGCCAGCTGCATGCCCCAGTAGCTGCTGTTGAGGCCCAGGATGCCCCTGACCAGGCCCTTGTGCCGGGTCTTGTCGAGCAGGTCGCGCACGCCGGCCAGCAGCACCCAGGCCGCCAGCAGGAATACCGCCAGCACCGCCCAGTTGAAGTCGCCGAACAGCCAGGTAGCCAGACCACCCAGCGCGGCGCTGCCGAGCAGTACCGGGGTGAGCATGCCGAGCAGCCACTGCAGCGGGGTGTCCTTCCAGCGCACCAGCACGCCGACCGCCATCACCAGCATCAGCAGGGCCATCAACGGCACGAACAGCGCGTTGAAATACGGCGGGCCGACCGACAGCTTGGCGCCGCTGAGGGCATCCAGCACCAGCGGGTAGAGGGTGCCCAGCAGGATCATCGAGGCGGCCACCACCAGCACCAGGTTATTGGCCAGCAGCAGGGTCTCGCGCGACCACAGGGCGAAGCCGACCTGGCTCTTGACCACCGGCGCACGCACGGCGAACAGGGTCAGCGAACCGCCAACCACCAGCAGCAGGAAGGCCAGGATGAACACCCCGCGCTCCGGATCGGTGGCGAAGGCGTGCACCGAGGTCAGCACCCCGGAACGCACCAGGAAGGTGCCGAGCAGGCTCAGGGAAAACGCGGCGATGGCCAGCAGCACGGTCCAGCTCTTGAACACGCCGCGTTTCTCGGTCACCGCCAGCGAGTGGATCAGCGCGGTGCCGACCAGCCAGGGCATGAACGAGGCGTTCTCCACCGGGTCCCAGAACCACCAGCCGCCCCAGCCCAGTTCGTAGTAGGCCCACCAGGAGCCCAGGGCGATGCCGATGCCGAGGAAGGCCCAGGCGATGATGGTCCACGGCCGCGACCAGCGCGCCCAGGCCGCATCCAGCTTGCCGCCGAGCAGCGCGGCGATGGCGAAGGCGAAGGCCACGGAGAAGCCGACATAGCCCATGTACAGCATCGGCGGATGGACGATCAGGCCGATGTCCTGCAGCAGCGGGTTGAGGTCGCGGCCGTCCTGCGGCATGTCCGGCAGCAGGCGCTCGAAGGGGTTGGAGGTGACGATCAAAAACAGCAGGAAGCCGATGCTGATCATGCCCATCACCGCCAGCACGCGGGCCAGCATCACTTCCGGCAACTGGCGGGAGAAGATCGACACGGCGAAGGTCCAGCCACCGAGGATCAGCGCCCACAGCAGCAGCGAACCCTCGTGGGCGCCCCACACGGCGCTGAACTTGTAGTACCAGGGCAAGGCGCTGTTGGAGTTGCTGGCCACGTAGGCGACGGAGAAGTCGTCGACCATGAACGACCAGGTCAGGCAGGCGAAGGCGAACAGCAGGAAGGCGAACTGACCCCAGGCGGCAGGCTGCGCCAGGCTCATCCACTGGCGATCGCCACGCCAGGCGCCGACCAGCGGCAGGCTGGCCTGGACCAGGGCCAGGCACAGGGCGAGGATCAGCGCCAGGTGGCCCAGCTCGGGTACGATCAGATTCAGGTTCATGCTCAACCCTCGCTCTTGCCGGGTTGCAGCTGACCACTATCCTTCAGCGCCTTGGTCACTTCCGGCGGCATGTAGTTCTCGTCGTGCTTGGCCAGCACTTCGTCGGCGATCAGCACGCCGTCGGCATTCAGCTTGCCCAGGGCGACGATGCCCTGCCCTTCGCGGAACAGGTCCGGGAGGATGCCGCGGTAGCGGATGGTCACGTTCTTGGCGAAGTCGGTGACCACGAACTCGACGTCCAGCGAGTCGCCGCTGCGCTTGAGCGAGCCCTCGGCGACCATGCCGCCGGCACGGATGCGCGCGTCCTGCGGCGCCTCGCCATTGGCGATCTGCGTCGGCGTGTAGAACAGGTTGATGTTCTGGTTCAGCGCCATCAGCGCCAAGCCCACGGCGATGCCGGCACCGACCAGGATGGCGAGGACGATATACAGGCGTTTCTTGCGGACCGCGTTCACTGTTGTCTCTCCCGGCGCAAACGGCGCGCCTCGTCTTGCAGGTAACGCCGCCGTGCCACGATCGGCAAGGCTACGTTGAGGGCCAGTACGGCGATGCCGATGGCATAGGATGACCAGACATAGGGGCCATGGCTGCCCATGGCGAGGAACTCGGCAAACGAGGCGAAACTCATGCCCTGCCCTCCGCCAGACGGGTCACTTCGGCCTTGGCCCAGCTGCTGCGGGACTCACGCTTGAGCACTTCCAGGCGCATGCGCAGCAGCAGTACCGCGCCGAGGAAGCAATAGAAACCCAGCACCGAGATCAGCAGCGGCAGCCACATTTCCGCACTCATGCTGGCCTTGCCGGTGACCTTGAACGTGGCCGGTTGGTGCAGGGTGTTCCACCATTCCACTGACTTCTGGATGATCGGAATGTTCACCGCCCCGACCAGGGCCAGCACCGCGCAGGCCTTGGCCGCGCTGTCGCGGTTGCTGATGGCGCTGCCCAGGGCGATCACGCCGAAATAGAGGAACAGCAGGATCAGCATCGAGGTCAGCCGCGCGTCCCAGATCCAGTAGGTGCCCCAGGTCGGCTTGCCCCAGATGGCGCCGGTGACCAGGGCGATGAAGCACAGCCAGGCGCCGATCGGCGCGGCCTGCTGCAGGGCCACGTCGGCCAGCTTCATCTTCCAGATCAGGCCCACGGCACCGGCCACCGCCATCAGCAGGTAGCAGGACTGGGCGAGGAAGGCCGCCGGCACATGGATATAGATGATCCGGTAGCTGTTGCCCTGGTATTTCTCCGGCGGGGCGAAGGCCAGGCCCCAGACCAGGCCGACCACCAGCAGCAGCGCGGCGGCCACGGCCAGCCACGGCAGCCAGCGCCCGCTCATCTCGTAGAACCACTTGGGAGAGCCCCACTTGTGAAACCAGGTCCAGTTCATCTTCACGGTAACTCTGTAGTTATTCGCCAACGCTGATCTTCAGGCCAGCGGCAATTGCAAAAGGAGTCAGGGTGACCGCCATGGCGGTCAGGCTGGCCAGCCACAACAGGTGGCCGGCCACCGGCAATCCTTGCAGCGTCGCCTGCAGTGCCCCGCTGCCGAGGATCAATACCGGGATATACAGCGGCAGGATCAACAGGGCCAGCAGCAGGCCGCCACGCTTGAGGCCGACGGTCAGCGCCGCCCCCACCGCGCCGAGCAGGCTCAACACCGGCGTCCCCAGCAGCAGCGAAAGCAGCAGCACCGGCACGCATCGCGACGGCAAGCCGAGCATCAGCGCCAGCAACGGCGACAGGACGACCAGCGCCAATCCGGAAAAAGTCCAGTGTGCCAGCACCTTGGCCAACACCAGAAGAGGCAGGGGGTGCGACGAAAGGACCCACTGTTCCAAAGAACCATCCTCGAAATCGCTGCGGAACAGACCATCCAGCGAGAGCAGCACCGCCAGCAACGCCGCGACCCAGACCAGCCCCGGCGACAGGGTCTGCAGCAGTTTCGACTCGGGCCCCACGGCCAGCGGGAACAGGGCGATGACGATGGCGAAGAACACCAAAGGATTAGCCAGCTCGGCCGGACGGCGGAACAGCAGGCGCGCTTCGCGGGCAACCAGTTGCAGGAATACGCTGCTCATGGCGTCGCTCGTCCGAGGTCGAGTTCGCGGTAGCCGGAAGGCTTCTCGGCGAGGTTGTGGTGGGTGGTCAGCACGATGATCCCGCCCTGCTCGCAATGGCGCGCCAGGTGGCTTTCCAGCTGGGCCACGCCCTGCTTGTCGAGGGCAGTGAAGGGTTCGTCGAGAATCCACAGCGGCGGCGCATCTAGGTGCAGGCGGGCCAGCGCCACGCGGCGCTGCTGGCCGGCGGACAGGGTGTGGCAGGGCACGTCCTCGAAGCCGGCCAGGCCGACCGCCGCCAGCGCCCGCCAGATGGCCTCGCGCGAGGCCGGGCAATGCAGGGCGCAGAGCCAGGCGAGGTTTTCCTCGGCAGTCAGCAGGCCCTTGATCCCGGCGGCATGACCGATCCACACCAGGCTGCGGCCCAGTTCGCCATGCTGGCGGGCCAGCGCCTTGCCATTGAGCAGCACCTCGCCGGCGGTGGGCTGCATCAGCCCGGCCAGCAGGCGCAGCAGGCTGGTCTTGCCGCTGCCATTGGGGCCGCTGACCTGCAGCAGGGTGCCGGCCGACAGGCGCAGATCGAGGCCGTCGAACAGCAGGCGCCAATCCCGCTCACAGGCGAGGTTGCGGGCTTCAAGAAGCAGACTGGTCACGGCATGGCTACCCATCGGGGGTTCAAGTCGGCAATATCCCGGCCGCTATACTGACGCAAGTAAACTGCACAGCCGGCCCGAACGGGGCGGCATTATACATGCCGGGCTCCGCCCTCGAAGCCGGCTTTTTCGACAGGGTGTAACCCGGCAATGGCAGAAATCAGCAGCCCTCGCCCGCTTCCGGCAACGCCGCCGCCCAGCCGCCCGCTGCCGCCCAGCGCCGACCTCGCGGTGAAGCTGCTGCAGCCGCTGGAAGGCCTGCTCGGCACCGGGCAGACCGCCAAGGCCGAAGTGCTGGCGCTCAAGGAAGTGGCGCAGAGCTTTCACCTGCTGCTCAAGCTGACCCTGGACAACGGCAAGCAGACCACCCTGGAGGCCAGCAGCTCACGGCCCCTGGCCCAGGGCACCGCTCTGGCCGTGACCGCCCTGTCGGACACCCGCCTGGCCCTCGCCCTGCAGACCGGCAACAGCAAGGTGCTGACCAGCCTCGACCTGCAGCAGCTGCCGGTCGGCACCCTGCTGCAGGGCAAGGTCGAGGCCCGCGAACAGCTGGTGCAGACCAAGGCACAACAGACGGTCTACAAGGTCCTGGTCAACCTGCTCAACACCCCGCTGGCCGGCAGCAAGCTCAGCGTGGAAACCCCGCTGCCGCTGCCCATCGGCAGCCTGCTCAGCGCCCAGGTGCAGGGCAGCCAGGCGCTCAGCTTCCTGCCGCTCAGCGGGCGCCTCGATCAGCTGGTGCTCGGCCAGCAGCTGGCCGCCCAGCAGGGGCGCCAGGGCTCCCTGGAAGGCCTATTCAAAGGCCTGCAGGGCCTGAGCCAGCAGAGCGGCCTGCCGGACGAGCTGCGCGGCAGCATCGACAAGCTGCTCGGCCTGCTGCCCGAAGGCGGGCAACTGGGCACCGCCAAGGGCCTGGCCCAGGCCCTGGAAAACAGCGGTCTGTTCCTCGAAGCCAAGCTGCTCGGCGGCCAGACCGCCAGCCTGCCCCAGGACCTCAAGGCCAACCTGCTGCGCCTGGTCGCCCAGCTGCTGCCCAACCTGCCCGGCGCCGCCCTGCCGCCTGGCGGGGCGGCCGCCACCGCGCTGGCCCAGGCCCTGCCGGCCTTCGTGCGCAATGCCCTGGGCAACCTGACCCAGGCCAACCTGCGCCAGCAGGGCCTGAGCTTCCCCCTGCCCGCGCGCCTGCTGCAGTCGCTGGAAGGCGAAGGCGATCTCGAAGCCCTGCTCAAGCTGGCCGCCGCGGCGGTATCCCGGCTGCAAACCCACCAGCTGTCGAGCCTGGCCCAGACCCAGGTCACGGCCGAAGGCTACCTGCAGACCACCTGGCAGCTGGAGCTGCCGATGCGCAACCAGCAGGACATCGTGCCGCTGCAGATCAAGCTGCAGCGCGAGGAGCCCAACAACGCCGGCAAGCAGGAGCAGAAGGAACTGCTCTGGCGCGTCGAGCTGGCCTTCGACCTGGAACCCCTGGGGCCGCTGCAGGTGCAGGCGCAGCTGATTCGCGGCAGCCTGTCCAGCCAGCTATGGGCCGAGCGCTCGAACACCGCCGAGCTGATCGATCACGAACTGGGCCACCTGCGCGAGCGCCTGCTCGCCGCCGGGCTGGACGTCGGCGAGCTGGCCTGCCGCCAGGGCATGCCGGTCCAGGGTCCGAAAACCCAGCTGGAACAACGCTGGGTGGATGAAACCGCATGAAGAAGCAACCTCCCCGCCAGGCCATTGCCCTTTCCTACGACGGCAGCCACGCCCCCAGCCTGACCGCCAAGGGCGACGACGAACTGGCCGAGGCCATCCTCGCACTCGCCCGCGAATACGAAGTGCCGATCTACGAGAATGCCGAACTGGTGCGCCTGCTGGCACGCATGGAGCTGGGCGATGCGATCCCCGAGCCGCTGTACCGCAGCATCGCCGAGATCATTGCCTTTGCCTGGTACCTCAAGGGCAAGTGCCCGCCCGGCTTTGACCAGGACCGCGACATCACCCCGCCCCGCGCACTGCTCAATGCTCAATGCTCCCCCAGAGTGAAGGCGAACAGCTCGCCCTCACGCCCCTTGCCCAGCGGGAAGTCCAGTAGCTGCCAGGCGAAATAGCCGCTGCGGAAGTAGTACACGTGCTGGAAGCCCCAGCGCACCGCGCGCCGCGCCGCCTCGGCGCTCTGCGGGCACACCTCGCTGTCGCAATACAGGACGATGGGCATGCCGCGCGGCCAGTCGGTCTCGGCCAGTTCGATGAAGCGCCCGTCCAGCTCCAGGTGCAGGGCACCATGCACATGGCCCCAGCTCCATTCCCGCACCGGACGCACGTCGATGAACAGCACGCCGAATTCATAGAGTTGCCGCGCCTGCAAGGCATTGACCGTGGTCGCCCCCGCCACTTCGAACGGCGCCTCGGCAGCCTGCACCGTGCCTGCCAGCAGCAGACACACCAAGAGCAAACGGCATCGCATGGCAGACCTCCACGGCAAGGCAACACCCCAAGATTGAGCTTAGGCAGGCGAGCAGGCAGGCTTTGGAACCATTGGTGCGAGCGCGCGGCTCACTAAGATCGGGAGGGAGTAAAAGGCCGAACGGCCCCTTAGGAACGCTGCTTCTGGGCCAGTTGCAGCTTGCTGACCAGCTCGGCCTCGGCCTGGGTCAGGCCGCAGGAATGGGTCAGGTCATCGACGCTGGCGCCCATCCCCGCCAGGCGGGCGGCCTGGGTGAAGGACAGGCTGGACGGATCGCGCTGCTCCATCTGGTTGAGCTTGTCCGGCAGCGGCGCCACCACCCGGCGCAGCTCATGCAGCTCTTCGCCCATGCGCACGCTGCCGGCCAGGTAGGTGTCCAGGCGCCGGCTCAACTCGCGCAGGCGCAGGTCACGCGCGGCGTCACGCTCGGCCTGCAGCTGTGCCTGCTGGCGCAGGTTCTTCACCAGCCAGAGGCAGGTTCCCGCAAGCAGCACACAGAACAGGCCGAGTACGGCCACCGCGATGACCAGCATGGATCAGATACTCTCCAGCTCGGACCACTCTTCTTCGGACATCATCTTGTCCAGTTCGACCAGGATCAGCAGCTCGCCGTTCTTGTTGCACACGCCCTGGATGAACTTGGCGGACTCGTCGTTGCCCACGTTCGGCGCGGTTTCCACTTCGGATTGGCGCAGATAGACCACTTCCGCCACGCTGTCGACGAGGATGCCGATCACCTGCTTGTCCGCCTCGATGATCACGATGCGGGTGTTGTCGGTCACCGGAGCCGAGTCCAGGCCGAAGCGCTGGCGGGTGTCGATCACCGTCACCACATTGCCGCGCAGGTTGATGATGCCCAGCACATAGGCAGGCGCCCCCGGAACCGGAGCGATCTCGGTGTAGCGCAACACTTCCTGGACCTGCATCACGTTGATGCCGTAAGTCTCGTTATCCAGGCGGAAGGTCACCCACTGCAGAATGGGATCTTCGGAACCTTGCGCAGACGTTTTCTTCATTTCCCTAGCCTCGTCTAGAACCGCTCTGGGCGGCATACGCGGGTGCACCCCGCTGTCATCACTATAGAGTCCCGCACCGGGCGGAACCGAGCAAATTAATGGATCTTGCCTTTCGCCGCATGCCGTGTGGCGCCGCTGGCGATCAGCTCGGCCAGGGCCGAGACATCGAGCAGGGCACACATGTGCTCGATCACCGTCCCCGCCAGCCAGGGCCGCTGGCTACGCTGGCTGCGCCACTTGATCTCGTCGGGCAGCAGGCGAATCGAACGGCTGACCTGATGCACCGCCAGGCCCCACTCGTAGCCTTCGACCGAGATCACATACTGCAGGCCTTCGCGGAAATCGTCACGGTAGCGCTCGGGCATCACCCAGCGTGCCGTATCCAGTACCTTCAGGTTGCCGGCCTGGCTCGGCAGTATGCCAAGGAACCAGTCCGGCTGGCCGAATAACGGCGTCAGCTCGGCATTGGCCAGCGGGTAGATCGAACCCAGGCAGACCAGCGGCACCGCCAGGGTCAGCCCGGCCACGTCGAACAACAGGCACTCGAAAGGCTCTGCGGCCCAGCTCGGCCGGCCGTCGTAGCCAAGCTTCGGCGGTTCGACAGCCTTGCCCGGCACCTGCAGCTCGGCAATCGCCTCCACCACCACGGGCGGGGCAACCGGCGCCTCGGCCACCACCACGGGCGGTGGCAGCTCGACCGTCGGCAACACCAGCGGGCGCGCCTCGGCCAGCGCCGGCGGCCGCTCGAGCACGGGCGCCAGCACCGGCTGCGGCGCCTGACGCGCATCGCGAACCTGCTCTTCGAGCACGGCAGCCTCGAATTCGTCGAGATTGACGCTCTGTTCCAGCTCGACAGCCGCCTCCTGCAGCAGGGCGTCCAGGTAGGACTGCAGTGCCTGCTGGGGACGAGTGGCGGTGGCGACAGTACGGCTCATGACGGATTTCCGCAGAAAAGGGTTCTACAGCCTATCGGCCAACTGCTCGCCGGACTTGAACCGGCATTTTCAGCATAGGCCAGCATGTCAGGCGACCTGGGCGGCGGGCGATGCCGCCAGCAGATGCTTGAGCAGGGCCCGGTAGGCGATCACCCCGCGGCTCTTGCCGTCGAACTGCGAAGGCGTCAGGCCGGCCCGGCTGGCATCGCGCAGGCGCGTGTCCACCGGCACATAGGCCTGCCACAGATGTTCGGGGTAGGTGTTGCGCAGCACCCGCAGGGTATTCAGCGAGGCCTGGGTGCGCCGGTCGAACAGCGTCGGCACTATGGTGTAGGGCAAGGCCTGCTTGCGCGAGCGGTTGATCATGGCCAGGGTGCTGACCATGCGTTCCAGGCCTTTCACCGCGAGGAACTCGGTCTGCACCGGGATCACCAGCTGCTGGCTGGCCGCCAGCGCGTTGACCATCAGCACGCCGAGCAAGGGCGGGCTGTCGATGATCGCGTGGTCGAAGCGCCCCCACAGCTGCGCCAGGCTCTTGGCGATCACCAGGCCCAGACCGCTCTGCCCCGGCGACTGGCGTTCGAGGGTGGCCAGCGCGGTGCTGGAGGGCAGCAGGGCGATCTGTTCATTGCTGGTGGGCAGCAGCAGGCGCGCCGGCAAGCCGTCGGGCACCGTGCCCTGGTGCAGGAACAGGTCGAAACAGCTGTGTTCGAGGCTGTCCGGATCGTGCCCGAAGTAGCTGGTCATCGATCCGTGCGGGTCGAGGTCGACGATCACCACGCGCTTGCCCGCCTCCGCCAGCAACCCGGCCAGGGCAATGGATGTGGTGGTCTTGCCGACCCCACCTTTCTGATTGGCTACTGCCCAGACTTTCATCTTCATCGTCCTCCCGGCATGTCTGCGACCTTACCGAGAACTGATTGCCGCCTCATGGCGCAGGCGGCGGAATATTGGCGGAGCCCGCTGCGGGCGCCGTGTCCGGGGTCGCCGCTGCAGGTTGCGTGCCAGCCCGCTGCAGGGCCGCATCCGGCTGGGCATTGCCACTGCCGACACCACTGAGACTGCGCCTGACCTCCAGATTACGCGAGATCACCAGCACCACCCGCCGATTGCGCGCGCGCCCTTCGGCGGTGGCGTTGTCCGCCACCGGCTGGAACTCGCCATAGCCCACCGCGGCCAGCCGCCCCGGGTTGACCCCGTCCATCGCCAGCATGCGCACGATGCTCGCCGCGCGCGCCGTGGACAGCTCCCAGTTGCTGGGAAACTGGGCGGTGCTGATCGGCAGGTTGTCGGTGAAGCCCTCGACATGCACCGGGTTCTCATAGGGCGCGAGGATCTTCGCCACCTTGTCGATCAGGGTGAAGGCCAGCTCGTTGGGCACCGCATCGCCGCTGGGAAACAGCAGACTGGAATTCAGCTCGATCTCAATCCACAACTCATTGCCGCGCACAGTCAGCTGTTCGCTGTTGATCAGGTCGCCGAAGGCGCCGCGCACGCTCTCGGCGATCTCCTGCAACGGGTCGGTGGCCGTGGCGGAAGCGCCGTTCGGGTTGTCTTCGTTCATCGAGCGATCCGGCTCGGTGGTGCGCGGGCGCTCATCGCCGATCGGGATCGGCTTGATCGCCCGCTCCGGCTCGCTGAACACGCCCACCAGGCTGTCGGAGAGGACCTTGTACTTGCCTTCGTTGATCGACGAGATCGAGTACATCACCACGAAAAAGGCGAACAGCAGGGTGATGAAGTCCGCGTAGGACACCAGCCAGCGTTCGTGATTCTCATGTTCTTCGTGGTTGCGTCGCCGGGCCATGTCGGTCCCCTGCCCCTCAGTCCATGAAGCCTTGCAGCTTCAACTCGATGGAGCGCGGGTTTTCACCCTCGGCGATGGACAGGATGCCTTCCAGCAGCATTTCGCGATAACGCGACTGACGTACGGCGATGGCCTTGAGCTTGTTGCCCACCGGCAACAGCAGCAGGTTGGCGAAGGCCACGCCATAGATGGTGGCGACGAACGCCACGGCAATCCCGCTGCCCAGCTTGCTCGGGTCGGCCAGGTTGCCCATCACGTGGATCAGGCCCATCACCGCACCGATGATACCGATGGTCGGCGCGTAGCCGCCCATGCTCTCGAACACCTTGGCGGCCTGGATATCGCGGCCCTCCTGGGTGTACAGGTCGACTTCGAGGATGCTGCGGATCGCCTCCGGCTCGGCGCCGTCGACCAGCAGCTGCAGGCCCTTGCGCGCATAGGGATCCAGCTCGCTGTCGGCAACCGGCTCCAGGCCCAGCAGGCCCTCCTTGCGCGCGGTCATGCTCCAGCCCACCACCTTGGTGATGCCGCCGGCCAGATCGATGTGCGGCGGGAAGAGGATCCAGCGCAGGATGGTCAGGGCGCGCTTGAACACATTGATCGGCGCCTGCAGGAACGCCGCCCCCAGCGTGCCGCCGATCACGATCAGCGCCGCCGGACCATTGAGCAGAGCCCCGACATGGCCACCCTCGAGGTAATTGCCGCCGATGATCGCGACAAACGCCAGGATGACCCCGACCAGGCTCAATACATCCATCAGACGCAGGCCTCGGCCAGGTGCCGGCCAATGTCGTCGAGGCCGTACACCGCATCGGCCAGGTTGGCCTTGACGATGGCCATGGGCATGCCATAGATCACGCAGCTGGCCTCGTCCTGGGCCCACACCTGGCTGCCGCCCTGCTTGAGCAGGCGCGCGCCTTCGCGGCCGTCGGCGCCCATGCCGGTGAGCACCACCGCCAGCACCTTGTCGTTGAACGACTTGGCCGCCGAACCGAAGGTGATGTCGACGCAGGGCTTGTAGTTGAGGCGCTCGTCGCCCGGCAGGATGCGCACCGCGCCGCGCGGGTCGATCATCATCTGCTTGCCGCCCGGCGCCAGCAGGGCCAGGCCGGGGCGCAGGACGTCGCCATCCTCGGCTTCCTTGACGGAAATCCGGCACAGCTTGTCCAGGCGCTCGGCAAAGGCCTTGGTGAAGGCCGCCGGCATGTGCTGGATCAGCACGATCGGCGTTGCGAAGCTGGCCGGCAGCTGGGTCAGTACCCGCTGCAGGGCCACCGGACCACCGGTGGATGTGCCGATGGCCACCAGCTTGTACGCCTTACGCTTTGGGGCGGGGGAGTTCCCCGCGGCAGGTGCCGGCGCGGCGCCGGGGCTGCGCAGCGCCGCTGCCGGGGCGCTGACCCTGGGTGCCGGCGTGCTGCTGGGCACAGCCACCGGGCTCGGCGTCGGGCTGTAGCCACTGTAGCGGCGGTTGCTGCGGGCGATGCTGTGGACCTTCTCGCACAGCAGCGCCTTGACCTTCTCCGGATTGCGCGAGATGTCTTCGAAGTTTTTCGGCAGAAAATCCACCGCCCCGGCATCCAGCGCATCCAGGGTCACCCGGGCGCCTTCGTGGGTCAGCGAGGAGAACATCAGCACCGGCGTCGGACAGCGCTGCATGATGTTCCGTACCGCGGTGATGCCGTCCATCATCGGCATTTCGTAATCCATGGTGATCACGTCCGGCTTCAGTGCCAGCGCCTGATCGATGGCCTCGCGACCATTGGTCGCGGTGCCAACTACCTGGATATTCGGGTCGGCGGAGAGAATTTCCGATACCCGGCGGCGAAAGAAGCCGGAATCGTCCACCACCAGGACCTTGACAGCCATAAACACTCCTGAGCGGCTGGCCATGCCAGACCGCAGTCAATCAAATGCGACGTGCGTAGCGCTTGAGCATGCTCGGCACATCGAGGATCAGGGCGATGCGCCCGTCACCGGTAATGGTTGCGCCGGACATGCCCGGAGTGCCTTGCAGCATCTTGCCCAGCGGCTTGATCACGACTTCCTCCTGGCCCACCAGCTGGTCGACCACGAAGCCGATGCGCTGGCTGCCGACCGTGAGGATCACCACATGGCCTTCGCGCTGCTCTTCACAGCTCGCCCCGCGCACCAGCCAGCGCTTGAGGTAGAACAGCGGCAGCGCCTTGTCGCGCACTATCACCACTTCCTGACCATCGACCACATTGGTGCGCGACAGGTCGAGGTGGAAGATCTCGTTGACGTTGACCAGCGGGAAGGCGAATGCCTGGTTGCCCAGCATGACCATCAGGGTCGGCATGATCGCCAGGGTCAGCGGCACCTTGATGACGATCTTCGAGCCCTGGCCCTTGGCCGAGTGCACGTTGATGATGCCGTTGAGCTGGGAAATCTTGGTCTTCACCACGTCCATGCCGACACCGCGGCCGGACACGTCGGAAATCTCGGTCTTGGTCGAGAAGCCCGGGGCGAAGATCAGGTTGAAGCACTCGGTCTCGCTCAGGCGATCGGCCGCATCCTTGTCCATCAGGCCCTTTTCCACGGCCTTGGCGCGCAGGATTTCCGGGTCCATGCCTTTGCCGTCGTCGGAGATCGACAGCAGGATGTGGTCGCCTTCCTGCTCGGCCGACAGCACCACCCGACCACCGCGCGCCTTGCCCGCGGCCTCGCGCTCCTCCGGCATCTCGATGCCGTGGTCGACCGCGTTGCGCACCAGGTGCACCAGCGGATCGGCCAGGGCCTCGACCAGGTTCTTGTCGAGGTCGGTTTCTTCGCCGACCAGTTCCAGGTTGATCTCTTTCTTCAGCTGCCGGGCCAGATCGCGGACCAGGCGCGGGAAGCGCCCGAAGACCTTCTTGATAGGCTGCATGCGGGTCTTCATCACCGAGGTCTGCAGATCGGCGGTGACCACGTCGAGGTTGGACACGGCCTTGGCCATGGCCTCGTCGCCGCTGTTCAGGCCCAGGCGCACCAGGCGGTTACGCACCAGCACCAGTTCGCCGACCATGTTCATGATCTCGTCCAGGCGCGCGGTATCCACCCGCACCGTGGTCTCCGCCTCGCTGGCCACCGGGGCGGCCTTGTCCGCGACCGCGGCGGCCGGCGCAGGCGTGGCGGCCTTGACCGGCGCGGGCTTGGCAACCGGCTTGAGCGCCGGCTTGGCGGCAGCCGGCTTGGCCGCCACGGCAGCAGCCGGTGCCGCGGCAACGGCCGCTACGGCCGGCTGTACGGCGTTCTCGTCGAACTTGCCTTTGCCGTGCAACTGGTCCAGCAGCGCTTCGAACTCGTCATCGGTGATGTTGTCGCCTGCCGCAGCAGGCGCCGCCACGGCTGCGGTTGCTGCAGGCGCTTCCTCGGCCGCGACGAACTTGCCCTTGCCGTGCAGCTGGTCGAGCAGGGCCTCGAACTCGTCGTCGGTGATTTCGTCATTGCCGCCGGTTTTGCCAACCGCCGCGACCGGTGCGGGAGCCACAACGGCCGTTTCGCTGAACTTGCCCTTGCCGTGCAACTGGTCGAGCAGCGACTCGAACTCGTCATCGGTGATTTCATCCGAGCCCACCGCGGCAGGCGCCGGGCTCTCGCCCGCCGGCTCGCCAATGGCTTGCAGCAGCTGTTCGAACTCGCTGTCGGTGATGTCGCCGCCCGCCACCGGCGCCGGCTCGGGCGCCGCCTCGACGACGGCGACCTCGACCTGCTCGTCCGCACTCTCCGGCTCGGCCAGGCGGGCCAGCGCCGCCAGCAATTCGGGAGTAGCCGGGGTGACCTCGGCGCGCTCGCGCACCTGGCTGAACATTTCGTTGACGGCGTCGAGGGCCTGCAGCACAACGTCCATCAGCTCGGCGGTCACCCGCCGCTCACCCTTGCGCAGGATGTCGAAGACGTTTTCCGCAATGTGGCAGCATTCCACCAGCTCGTTCAGCTGGAGGAACCCGGCGCCCCCCTTGACGGTGTGAAACCCACGGAAAATCGCATTGAGCAGGTCCGTGTCATCCGGTCGGCTTTCCAGCTCGACCAGTTGTTCGGACAGCAGTTCAAGAATTTCGCCGGCCTCTACCAGGAAGTCCTGGAGGATTTCTTCATCGGCGTCGAAGCTCATCGGTGCGCTCCAAAGGCTCTGTTAGAGCCTTAAAATCCCAGGCTGGACAGCAGATCGTCGACATCGTCCTGACTGGACGCGACGTCTTCACGCTTATCGGCATGAATCTGCGGACCTTCACCCCGGGAAGGCTCTTTTTGTTGTTCTTGCTCGGCGCGCAGCACGTCATGGTCATGCTGGATGCCCGCAAAACGATCGACATGACTGGCCATCAGCACCAGCTTGAGCAGATTGCTCTCCACCTCGGTGACCAACTGGGTCACGCGCTTGATCACCTGGCCGGTCAGGTCCTGGTAATCCTGGGCCAGCATGATGTCGTTCAGGTGGCCGGAGAGTTTCTGGCTGTCGCGCTCGCTACGGGCGAGGAACAACTCGATACGCTTGGCCAACTCGCGGAAGGCGTCGGCCCCCAGCTCGCGGCGCATGAAGCGCCCCCAGTCGGCATTCAGGCTCTGCGCCTCGTCACCCAGGTCGTTGACCAGCGGTGCGCTCTGCTCGACCAGATCCATGGTGCGATTGGCCGCTTTCTCGGTCATCTGCACCACGTAGGACAGCCGCTCGGTGGCGTCGCTGATCTGCGAGACCTCCTGGGCGTGCGGATTGCGCGGATCGATCTGGAAGTTGACGATGGCGTTGTGCAGTTCGCGCGTCAGCCGGCCGACTTCCTGGTACAGCCCCCGGTCGCGGGTCTGGTTGAGTTCGTGGATCAGTTGCACCGCTTCGCCAAAACGACCTTTTTCCAGGCTGTCGACGAGTTGCGTTGCATGCAGCTTCAGGGTCGATTCAAGCTCGCCCAGAGAGGAGTCATCGTGTGCCATAGCGCCCTCGTGGCGAACATCAGCCGTTAACCCGTTCGAAGATCTTCTCGATCTTCTCCTTGAGCACCTGGGCCGTGAACGGCTTGACCACGTAGCCATTCACCCCGGCCTGTGCGGCCTCGATGATCTGGTCACGCTTGGCCTCGGCGGTCACCATCAGCACCGGCAGGGTTTTCAGGCGTTCGTCGGCGCGTACTGCGCGCAGCAGGTCGATGCCGGTCATGCCCGGCATGTTCCAGTCGGTCACCAGGAAGTCGAAGCTGCCGCTCTGCAGCATCGGCAGCGCGGTGACCCCGTCATCCGCTTCGGCGGTATTGGTGAAACCCAAATCACGCAAGAGGTTCTTGATGATCCGTCGCATCGTCGAAAAGTCGTCAACGATGAGGATTTTCATGTTCTTGTCCAAGTCGACCTCCGTACAGTCCTAAACGCCCTCGGCCCCCGGGGACGTCGCAATCGTGAAACCGGTTGCCCTTCAGCTCGCCCGCCACTCGCCCAGACGTGCGCGCAAACGCGCGGCGCACTGGCTGTGCAGCTGGCTGACACGGGACTCGCTGACTCCCAGGACCTCACCGATTTCCTTGAGATTCAGTTCTTCGTCGTAATACAGCGCTATAACCAGACGCTCGCGCTCCGGCAGGTTGGCGATGGCATCGGCCAGCGCCGCCTGGAAGCGTTCATCTTCCAGCTCATGCAAGGGTTCGGTCTGGGTGCTCCCGGTGTCTTCCTGCATGCCGCCATGTTCGCCGTCCTGCACCAGGTCGTCGAAACTGAACAGACGGCTGCCCAAAGTGTCGCCAAGGATGCCGTAGTAATCCTCGAGACTCAATTGGAGTTCGGCCGCAACCTCTTGATCTTTAGCGTCTCTGCCGGTTCTCGCCTCAATCTTTCGGATCGCGTCGCTGACCATGCGGGTATTGCGGTGCACCGAACGCGGCGCCCAATCGCCCTTGCGCACCTCGTCGAGCATGGCGCCACGGATGCGAATGCCGGCATAGGTTTCGAAACTGGCGCCCTTGCCGCCGTCATATTTCTTCGAGGCTTCGAGCAGGCCGATCATGCCGGCCTGGATCAGGTCATCCACCTGCACGCTGGCCGGCAGACGCGCCAGCAGGTGGTAGGCAATGCGCTTGACCAGAGGCGCATAGCGTTCGATCAATTGGTGCTGGGAATCCTGCGCCTGGGCCTTGCTGTACATACGGAGTCCACTGGCTGCTGTCATACCGCGGAACCCGCGACCGGCTGCTGCACCAGACGCTCGACGAAAAACTCCAGATGGCCGCGCGGGTTGGCCGGCAACGGCCAGGTGTCGACTTTCTGGGCGATCGCCTTGAACGCCAGTGCGCACTTCGAGCGCGGGAAAGCTTCATAGACCGCGCGCTGCTTCTGCACGGCTTTGCGCACCGACTCGTCGTACGGTACGGCGCCCACATACTGCAGGGCCACATCGAGGAAGCGGTCGGTGACCTTGGTCAGCTTAGCAAACAGGTTGCGGCCTTCCTGGGGGCTGTGGGCCATGTTGGCCAGCACGCGGAAACGGCTCATGCCGTAGTCGCGATTGAGCAGCTTGATCAGGGCGTAGGCGTCGGTGATCGAGGTCGGCTCGTCGCAGACCACCACGATGACTTCCTGGGCGGCGCGGACGAAGCTGACCACGCCATCGCCGATCCCCGCGGCGGTGTCGATCACCAGCACATCGAGGTTCTCGCTGATATCGCTGAACGCCTGGATCAGCCCGGCGTGCTGCATGGGGGTCAGCTGCACCATGCTCTGCGTGCCGGAGGCGGCCGGCACGATGCGGATGCCGCCCGGCCCCTGGATCAGCACGTCCTTGAGGTCACACTCGCCGGATATCACATCGGCCAGGGTGCGTTTGGCGGTCAGGCCGAGCAGCACGTCGACATTGGCCAGGCCCAGGTCGGCGTCCATCAGCATGACCCGACGGCCGAGGTCGGCCAGGGCCAGCGACAGATTCACCGACACGTTGGTCTTGCCGACGCCACCCTTGCCGCCGGTTACGGCGATCACCTGTACGGGATGCATACTACCCATGTTCTCTACACACCTTGTCTTGCCTGGACTGGGCCGGTCGGGCAACTCCACCGACCGCTCCTCAACACTAGAACGCCTTGCTCAGCACCGCTCGCCCTAACCCGCCCGGCGCGCCGGATTCTGGTACAGGCCGGCGAATACGTCCGCCATGGCTTCCTCGCTCGGATCTTCCGCGCTTTGCAGGCTGACCGCCCGGCTCACCAGTTGGTGGCTGCGCGGCAGTTGCAGATCGTCCGGAATCTTAGGCCCATCAGTCAGATAGGCTACCGGTAGATGCTGGCTGATAGCCAGCCCTAAAACCTCGCCGAGGCTGGTGGCTTCATCCAGCTTGCTCAGGATGCAACCCGCCAGACCGCAGCGCTTGTAGCTGTGGTACGCCGCCTTGAGCACCTGGCTCTGGCTGGTGGCGGCCAGCACCAGGTAATTCTTGGCATTCACGCCGCGCCCGGCGAGACTTTCCAGCTGCATGCGCAGGGCCGGGTCGTTGCCCGGCAGGCCGGCGGTGTCGATCAGCACCACGCGCTTGCGCGCCAGCGGCGCCAGGGCCTGGACCAGCGACTGGCCGGGGTCGACCTGGGTCACCGACACATCGAGGATGCGCCCGAGGGTCTTCAGCTGCTCCTGGGCACCGATGCGGAAGCTGTCCATGCTCACCAGGGCGATGCTCTGCGGGCCGTACTTGAGCACGTAGCGCGCGGCCAGCTTGGCCAGGGTGGTGGTCTTGCCCATGCCGGCCGGGCCGACCAGAGCGATCACCCCGCCCTCCTCCAGCGGCTCGACCTTCGGCGTGCGAATCGCGTGGGCCAGGTGCGCCAGCAGCATGCGCCAGGCTTGGCGCGGCTCGGCGACCTTGCCGACGCGCTCCAGCAGCGCCTTGGAAATCTCGGCGGACAGGCCCATGCGCTGCAGGCGGCGCCACAGGTTGGCCTGTTCCGGCTTGCGGGTCTGCATCTGGCCCCAGGCAATCGAGCCCAGCTGCACTTCGATCAGCTCGCGCAGGCCATTGAGTTCGAAGCGCATGGCATCGATGGCACCCTGGTCGGCGCCGGTCCGCTGCGGAGCCGCCGCCACTGGCGCCGGTGCCGGGCGCTGAGCCTTGACGGCAGTGGCCGGCAGCTCGGGGGCGATCAGCGACTCGTTGGCGAACAGCTGGCGGTCCTTGCGCTCGTCGGCCACGGCGCGGCTGGCCAGGTCGGCCTGGGCATTGGCGATCTTCGCCTGGGTCTTGCGCAGTTCGGCTTCCAGCGCCGGGTTGGGCTGGCGCGCCGGCTCGGCGGGCAGCTGATAGTCCAGCGCGGCAGTCAGCTCGACCCCGCCGGCCACCCGGCGATTGCCGATGATGGCGGCGTCGGCGCCCAGTTCGTCACGCACCAGTTTCATGGCGGTACGCATATCGGCGGCGAAGAAGCGTTTGACTTGCATGGCTTAGAACCCTCAGTTCTGGCCCACCGTCGCAACGATGGTGACCTGCTTGTTATCCGGTATTTCCTGGTAGGCCAGTACATGCATGCTCGGTACGGCGAGTCGCGCAAAGCGCGAGAGCATCGCCCGAACCGGGCCGGCCACCAGCAGGATCACCGGTTTGCCGAGCATTTCCTGGCGCTGCGCCGCATCCACCAGGGAGCGTTGCAGCTTTTCAGCCATTCCGGGTTCGAGGAGGATGCCGTCCTCGGAGCCCTGACCGGCCTTCTGCAGGCTATTCAGCAAAATCTGTTCCAACCTGGGCTCCAGAGTGATCACAGGCAGCTCCGGCTCTAGTCCCACAACGCTTTGCACGATTGCACGGGCCAGCGCGACGCGAACTGCGGCGACCATCGCGGCGGGATCTTGACTCTTTGGCGCCACGTTGGCGATGGCTTCGGCGATGGTGCGGATGTCGCGTACCGGCACCTGTTCCTGCAGCAGCGACTGCAGCACCTTGAGCAGGGTCGACAGCGACACCAGCCCCGGCACCAGCTCCTCGGCCAGCTTCGGCGAGCTCTTGGCCAGCAGCTGCATGAGCTGTTGCACTTCCTCGTGGCCGAGCAGCTCGTGGGCGTGCTTGTGCAGCACCTGGTTGAGGTGGGTGGCAACCACGGTGCTGGCGTCGACCACCGTGTAGCCGAGCGACTGTGCCTGGTCACGCTGGGTCGGATCGATCCACACCGCCTCCAGGCCGAACGCCGGATCCTTGGCGGCGATGCCGTTGAGCGGGCCGAACACCTGCCCCGGGTTGATCGCCAGCTCGCGCTCGGGATAGACCTCGGCCTCGGCCACGCTGACGCCCATCAGGGTCAGGCGGTAGGCGTTGGGCAGCAGATCGAGGTTGTCGCGGATATGCACCGAGGGCATGAGGAAGCCCATTTCCTGAGAGAGCTTCTTGCGCACCCCCTTGATCCGCGCCAGCAACTGCCCGCCCTGGGCCCGGTCGACCAGCGGAATCAGGCGGTAGCCGACCTCCAGGCCGACCATGTCCACCGGGGTCACGTCGTCCCAGCCCAGTTCCTTGACCTCCTGGGCCCTCTGCGCCGGCAGCAGCTCCTGCTGGCGCTGGACTTCCTTGACCTCCTCGTCCTTGACCTTGCGCTGCTTGTTGGCGATCCAGTACGCCGCGCCGGCAGCCACCAGGCCCAGGCTGATGAAGGAGAAATGCGGCATGCCCGGCACCAGGCCCATGGCGATCATGATCGCCGCGGCCACGGCCAGCGCGCGTGGCGAGGCGAACATCTGCCGGGTGACCTGGGCGCCCATGTCTTCCGAAGTCGACACCCGGGTCACCATGATCGCCGCGGCAGTGGACAGCAGCAGCGACGGAATCTGCGCCACCAGGCCGTCACCGATGGTCAGCAGGGTGTAGATGCGCCCGGCCTCGGCGAAGGGCAGGTCGTGCTGCAGCATGCCGATGGCGATGCCGCCGATCAGGTTGATGAACAGAATCAGCAGGCCGGCCACCGCGTCGCCACGGACGAACTTGCTGGCACCGTCCATCGAGCCGTAGAAGTCGGCTTCCTGGGCCACTTCGACCCGCCGCCGCTTGGCTTCCGGCTGGTCGATCAGGCCGGAGTTGAGGTCGGCGTCGATGGCCATCTGCTTGCCGGGCATGGCGTCCAGGGTGAAGCGCGCGCTGACTTCGGAAATCCGCCCGGCACCCTTGGTGACCACCACGAAGTTGATGATCATGAGGATGGCGAACACCACGATACCGACCACGTAGTTGCCGCCGATCACCACCTCGCCGAAGGCCTGGATCACCTTACCGGCGGCGTCGTGGCCGTCCTGGCCATGCAGCAGCACCACGCGGGTGGACGCCACGTTCAGCGCCAGGCGCAGCAGCGTCGCCGCCAGCAGGATGGTCGGGAACACGGCGAAATCCAGCGGGCGCAAGGCGTAGATCGCCACCAGCAGAACCACGATGGACAGGGCGATGCTGAAGGTGAACAGCACGTCGAGCAGGAACGCCGGAATCGGCAGCATGACCATGGCGAGCATGACCAGCAGCAGCAACGGGATGCCCAGGCTGCCATGGCGCAATCCCGAGAGATTAGTGCGTACGTCACCGATGATTTGTGCGCGATCCAGTGCCACGTGTGTTCCCCACCCATTCAATCTTTTGACGCAAAGCGCGTCCTGGCCGGGGTATCGCAAGAAGCGTTCCAGAACGGCCGCGACACGTGCTTCGCGCTCGGTTTTTCGCCTGCGGCTTGCCGCTGCCGCTATTCGTCGCGACGCAGGTCCGGCGGGATCGGCAGGTCCGGCAGCGGCCCGGGGCGCTTGCCCTTGCCGGCGCGGAACTGCTTGAGCTGGTAGACGTAGGCCAGCACCTGGGCCACAGCCAGGTACAGGCCGGCGGGGATCTCGTGGTCGATTTCGGTGGAGAAGTACACCGCCCGCGCCAGGGCCGGCGACTCCAGCAGGGTGACCTTGTGCTCCTGGGCGATCTCGCGAATCTTCAGCGCCAGGAAGTCGCCGCCCTTGGCCAGCAGCACCGGCGCATTGCCCTTGGCCGGGTCGTACTTGAGGGCCACGGCGAAGTGGGTCGGGTTGGTGATCACCACGTCGGCCTCCGGCACCGCCTGCATCATGCGCCGCTCGGCCATCTCGCGCTGCAACTGGCGGATCTTCGACTTGACCTCGGGCTTGCCCTCGCTGTCCTTGTACTCGTCGCGCACTTCCTGCTTGGTCATCATCAGCTTCTGCTTGGCGTCCCACAGCTGGAACGGCACGTCCACCGCGGCAATCAGGATCAGCCCGCTGGCCAGCCACAGAGCGCTCCAGCCGACGATCTGGGCGCCGTGCAGGATGGCCGAATCGATCGGCTCGTAGGCCAGGGCCAGCAGGTCGTTCTGATCGGCCGAGAGCACGGCGAGGCCGACCAGCAGGATGACGATGAACTTGGCCAGGGCCTTGAGCAGCTCGATCAGGGCCTTGGTCGAGAACATGCGCTTGAGCCCTTCCCAGGGGTTCATCCGGCTGGCCTTGGGTTGCAGCGCCTCGGCGGAAAACAGCCAGCCGCCCAGGGCGATCGGACCGACGATGGAGGCGATCAACAGCACGATGAGAAACGGCTGGATCAGCACCAGCGCATCCTTGCCGGCCGCCAGCAGGTACAGGGCCATCGAGCCGTCGTCCAGCAGCACCTCGCGCGGCAAGGCGAAGTTGTTGCGCATGATGCGCAGCAGGCCATCGCCCATCTGCGCGCCATACATCAGCAGGGCAATGGCGCCGGCGAGGGTCACCGCGAGGGTATTGAGCTCGCGCGAGCGGGCGATCTGGCCTTTCTTGCGCGCCTCTTCCAGGCGCTTGCTGGTGGGTTCCTCGCTCTTGTCGGCACCGCTTTCACTTTCCGCCACGGTACCTCCTTAGCGCGCCTGCGCCAGTTCGCGCAGCAGTTGCAGGGCGTCGCTGGTCAGCGCCTGGAAATGGGCGAGGAAATCGGCGATGCCCAGCCAGAAGATGAACAGGCCCAGCACCAGGGTCAGCGGGAAGCCGATGGAGAAGATGTTCAGCTGCGGCGCCGCGCGGGTCATCACGCCGAAGGCCAGGTTGACCACCAGCAGGGCGATCACCACCGGCAGCGCCAGCAGCAGGCCGGCGGCCAGCACCCAGCCGAGTTTGCCGGCCAGCTCCCAGTAGTAATCGACCAGCAGGCCCTGCCCCACCGGCAGGGTCACGAAACTCTCGGCCAGCACCTCGAACACCACCAGGTGGCCGTTCATCGCCAGGAACAGCAAGGTCACCAGCATCAGCAGGAACTGGCCGAGCACCGGCACCGACACGCCGTTGGCGGGGTCGACCATGGAGGCGAAGCCCAGGCCCATCTGGATCGCGATGATCTGCCCGGCGACCGAGAACAGCTGGAAATACAGCTGCAGGACGAAGCCGAACATCACCCCGATCAGCACCTGCTCGCCGATCAGCAGCATGGACTGCAGGCTGACCGAATCGACCTGCGGCATCGGCGGCAGGTTCGGCGCCAGCACCAGGCAGATCGCCAGCGCCAGGTACAGGCGCACCCGGGTCGGCACCAGCTGGGTACCGATCACCGGCATGACCATCAGCAGCGAGGCGATGCGAAACAACGGCAGCAGGAACTGGCCGACCCAGCCGCCGATCTGCGCATTGGTCAGTTCGAGCATCAGCCGATCAACAACGGGATGTTCTGGATCAGGTTCTGGGTGTACTCCATCAGCTGGCGCACCAGCCAGGGACCGGCCCAGATCAGGGTGAGCAGCATCACCAGCAGGCGCGGGACGAAGCTCAGGGTCTGTTCGTTGATCTGCGTGGCGGCCTGGAACATGGCCACCAGCAGGCCCACCAGCAGGCTGGGCAGGACCATCAGGCCAACGATCATGGCGGTCAGCCAGAGCGCTTCGCGGAACAGGTCGACGGCTATTTCCGGAGTCATCTGCGCGCCCTCTATATGGTGCCGAAGCTGCCGGCCAGGGTGCCCATGATCAACGCCCAGCCGTCGATCAGGACGAACAGCATGATCTTGAACGGCAGGGAAATGATCAGCGGCGAGAGCATCATCATGCCCATGGCCATGAGGATGCTGGCCACCACCATGTCGATGATCAGGAACGGGATGAAGATCATGAAACCGATCTGGAACGCGGTCTTCAGCTCGGAGGTGACGAACGCCGGGATCAGGATGGTCAGCGGCGCCTGCTCCGGGCTGGCGATGTCGGTGCGCTTGGACAGGCGCACGAACAGCTCCAGGTCGGAGGCGCGAGTCTGCGCCAGCATGAAGGCCTTGATCGGCACCTCGGCCTTGGTAATCGCCTCCTGGGCCGGCAGCTGCTCGTTGAGGTAGGGCTGCAGGGCCTCGCGATTAATCTGCTCGAACACCGGCGCCATGATGAACAGGGTCAGGAACAGCGCCAGGCCGACGAGGATCTGGTTCGACGGCGTCTGCTGCAGGCCCAGGGCCTGACGCAGGATGGAGAACACGATGATGATCCGGGTGAAGCTGGTCATCAACATGACGAACGCCGGGATGAAGCTCAGCGCCGTCATGATCAGCAGGATCTGCAGGCTGACCGAATACTCCTGCTGCCCTTCGGCGTTGGTGCTCAGGGTGATCGCCTTGAGCGACAAGGGGTCATCGGCGCCGAACGCCAGCGGCGCGGCCAGCGCCAGCAGCAGGGTCAGCAGAATGCGCCAGGCGCTCATGTCTTGTCCTTATTGTCCTTGCCGAGCAGTTCCATCAGGCGCTGGGCGAACTCCGGGGTGGCCGGCTCGGCCTCGCCCAGGGCGACCGGTTCCTTGAGCACATGCAGCGGGCTGATGCGCCCGGCGCTGATGCCCAGGAGGATCTGCTCGCCGCCCACCTGCACCAGCAGCAGCCGGTCGCGCGGGCCCAGCGCCTGGCTGGCCACCAGCTTGATCACCTGGCCGCCGCGCGGGCCGAACTGCTGCACCCGACGCATGACCCAGGCCAGGGCGAAGATCAGGCCGACCACCAGCAGCAGGCCGAGCAGCAGTTGCACCAGCTGGCCGCCGATGCCGGAACCGGCCAGCGGAGTCGCCGCGGGCGCCGCGGCGGTGTCGGCCTGCGCGCTCAGCGGCAGGGCCAGCAAGAGGCTGAAGAATCTGCGCATGGTCGTCTCAGCGCAGCTTCTTGATGCGTTCGCTGGGGCTGATCACGTCGGTCAGGCGGATGCCGAACTTCTCGTTGACCACCACCACCTCGCCATGGGCGATCAGCGTGCCGTTGACCAGCACGTCGAGCGGCTCGCCGGCCAGGCGGTCGAGCTCGACCACCGAGCCCTGGTTGAGCTGCAGCAGGTTGCGGATGGAGATATCGGTGCTGCCGACCTCCATGGAAATCGACACCGGGATATCCAGGATCACGTCCAGGTTCGGCCCGTCCAGGCTGACCGGGCCGTTGCTGAGCTTGGGCCCGCTGCCGAACTCTTCCATCGCCACCCGCGGTGCCGCCGGTTGCGCCATGCCGCCACCCTGCGCCATCAGCGCATCGATATCGTCCTGGTTGGTGTCATCGCCGGCCTCGGCGAGCGCCGCGGCCCACTCATCGGCCAGTGCCTGCTCCTCGGGGGAGGTACCTTGTTCGTCTGCCATCGCTATTCCTCGGCGGGCTGTTGTGTGGATGAGCCCGCGCGTGGCGGGCCCTGGCACTCGCTTAACGCAAGCGCTCGATCGGTTCGATGACCTGCATGGCCAGGTTGCCCTTGTGCGCGCCCAGCTTGACCTTGAAGGCCGGCACGCCATTGGCGCGCATGATGATGTTTTCCGGCAGCTCCACCGGGATCACGTCGCCCGGCTGCATGTGCAGGATGTCGCGCAGCTTGAGCTGGCGGTGGGCCACGGTGGCGCCCAGGGGCACGTTGACGTCGAGGATGTCCTCGCGCAGGGCCTTGATCCAGCGCTCGTCCTGGTCGTCGACATCGGACTGGAAGCCGGCATCGAGCATTTCCCGGATCGGCTCGATCATCGAGTAGGGCATGGTGATGTGCAGGTCGCCGCCACCGCCATCCAGCTCGATATGGAAAGTCGACACGACGATGACTTCGCTGGGGCTGACGATATTGGCCAGCGCCGGGTTCACTTCCGAGTTGATGTACTCGAAGTTGACGTCCAGCACCGCGTGCCAGGCTTCCTTGAGGTCGACGAAGGCTTGGTCCAGCACCATGCGCACCACGCGCAGCTCGGTCGGGGTGAACTCGCGCCCTTCGATCTTGGCGTGGCGGCCGTCGCCGCCGAAGAAGTTGTCGACCAGCTTGAACACCAGCTTGGCGTCCAGGATGAACAGGCCGGTGCCACGCAGCGGCTTCATCTTCACCAGGTTGAGGCTGGTCGGCACGTACAGCGAATGCACGTACTCGCCGAACTTCATCACCTGCACCCCGCCCACCGCCACATCGGCCGAGCGCCGCAGCAGGTTGAACATGCTGATGCGGGTGTAGCGGGCGAAACGTTCGTTGATCATCTCCAGGGTCGGCATGCGTCCGCGGACGATGCGATCCTGGCTGGTCAGGTCGTAGCTCTTGACGCTGCCGGGTTCGGCGTCGTCCTCGGTGTCGACCAGACCATCGTCGACGCCGTGCAACAGCGCGTCGATTTCGTCCTGTGACAGCAGGTCTTGTACGGCCATGGCTGACTCCTGCCTACTGCAACACGAGATTGGTGAACAGCACCTGTTCGACCACCATCTTGCCGGTCTCCTTCTGCGCCAGCTCCTGCACCGTGGTGGTCGCCTGCTGGCGCAGCATTTCCTTGCCCACCGGGGTGATCAGCGCGGCGTAGTCCTGGCCGGAAAACAGCATCACCAGGCGGTTGCGCAGCACCGGCATATGCACTTTCAGGGCGTCCAGCTCGGCCTGGTCGCGGGCCATCAGGGCCACACTGACCTGCATGTAGCGCTGGCGGCCCTGGTAGTTGAAATTGACGATGAAGGCCGGGGCAATCTGTTCGTAGATGGCCGACTTCTTGACGGGCGTGGTCTCGGCCGCCTGTTCCGCATCGGCCTCAGGCTTGCCGTCATCCTGCTTGCCGAGGAAGAACAGCGTGGCGCCGACGGACAGGCTGACGGCCAGCAGCAGCGCCACCACGATCAGGATGATGAGCTTGAGCTTGCTCTTGCCGGCGGGCTTGTCGCCATCGGTTGGAGGTTGCGGCGCTTGTTTCTTTGCCATGCCAAAAATCCGTCGCTGATCTGGGTTTTGTCTGCGGTCCAAGGCTTAGAGCAAGTGTTATGCCACCTTGCAAACAAAGTGGCGGCTCAGGCACCCGCGACGCAGCGTGCCGATATACCAAGGCGCAGACCCGCTGTCACCCGAAAACGACTGCGCCCGGTGCTTTTCTTGGCACCGGGCGCAGTTGATTGGCGTGAATCAAGCCGCCACGGCTCAGGCGTAGTAGTCCACCAGGCCACGCGGCGCAGCACCGGCCGCCCCGCGCAGCTCGCTGACGCCGGCGAGCGACTCGCCCTCGCCGTCCTGGCCGCGCCCGCCACCCGAGCCGGCCTGGCGCCGCCCGTCATCGCCACCACCCTGCCAGCCGCGGGCCAGCGACTGGTCGGACACGTTGACATCCAGCTGGCCCATGCCCTGCTGGCTGAACATGTCGCGCAGGCGCTGCAGCTGGCCTTCCAGCTGATCACGCACGTTGGCGTTGGCACTGACGAAGGTGACCTGGGCGGCCTGGTCCTTGTTCAGCTCGATGCGCACCTCGAGGCGCCCCAGCTCCGCCGGGTCGAGCTGGATCTCGGCCGACTTGAGGTTCTGGCTGGACAGCCACATGACCCGGTCGACCACCGCCTCGCTCCAGGCGCCCTGCTGCATCGGCACCGGCTGCCCGGGCACCAGCGGCAGGCGCTGGGCCACGCTGGTCTGCTGGGCGATGGCCTGGCTCAGGGCGCTGAGCTTGCTGGCAACTGCATCGGCGCGGGCATCGACCTGGCCTTCGCGGACGCCGGGCAGGCTGTTCTCCAGCCCTTCGGCCAGCAGCTCGGCGTTGTCGAAGGCCTCGTCGCCGCCCTCCTCGGCGGGCACGGCATCTCCGGCCAGGGCGGCCAGGGCATTGGCGAAGCCTTCCTCGGGCTTGGCCGCCTGCTGCGCCGCCAGCGCCCCCGGGCTCAGTGGCTGCTGGGCGGCGGCCTGGTTCTGCGCGCCGATCTCCAGGGCCAGGCGCACACCGGGCAGGCTGTTGAGCATGTCCAGCTCCGGATCATGGCTGGCCTCGCTCAGCTGCGCCGGGGCGGCACTGCCGACCAGTGTCGTCGGCAGCGGGGGCGCCGGCAGCGCTTCGTCCGCCGTCTCGGCGCCGGTGCCGGTCGCCAGCGTCGTCTCGCTCGCCTCCTCGACCGGCAGCTGGCCACTCAGGGCCATCAGCAGCAGGGGATCGACGGCGCCCTCCTCGCCCTCGGCCAGCTCGTCGTCCGGCAAGGCCTTGCCGCTATCGGCAACCGCCGACGCTTCGCCTGCCGCCTCGGCAACCACCGGTTCCTCCGGCTTGCCGCTGTCGCTGCGTTCCTGGCCGGCCTTGGCAGCGGCCTCCTTGCGCTCCGCGGTCTTGCTCTGGCGCTCCTTGGCGTACACCTCGGCAAAGCTGGAAGCCTCGTTCTTGGCGGGCTCCGGCGCAGCATTCGGGGTTTTGGCCACGGCCGCCTTGGGCCTGACTTCGGGGGCGCTCTGCAGCAGGAAATCCGGTGCAACGGACATGGGTACTCTCCGTTCTGGTTGGGTCGTACGGAGACATAGCAAGCACCGGGCCAGGTTCACGAGAAGGTGTATGAGGCGACGGGACAGCCTGCTAGCGGTAGCGCTGGCGCTCGGCGCGAAACAGGATGCGCACGATGGCGAACTCGCGCTCGATCTGCTCGATCAGGGCCGGAGCTTCGTCCAGCTGCTCGCGCCGCGCCGCTTCCTCGAGCAGCTTGCACAGGCCGGCCAGCTGGGCCGCGCCCATGTTGCTGCAACTGCCCTTGAAGCTGTGCGCGGCCAGGCGCAGCGCCTGGGCATCGGCGGCCTGCTGGGCCTGCTGCAAACCGCGCAGACGCTCGGTCGAGTCGGCCAGGAAGGTATCCAGCAGCACCGGGTATTCGTCCTCCATGACGTCCTGTAGCGTTAGCAGCACATTGCTATCGAGGTGGAGATCAGACACCTGTTCACTCCTTGATCAAGAGTCCCGATTATGCCTGAGCGGGCCAGCAGAACTCCACGCTTACGCTGCGCCCGTCCGCCGACCACTGGCAATCCCGGGCCAGCTGGCGGACCAGGCTGAGGCCGCGCCCGCTGAGGCGGTCGAGCCGCTGCGGCGAACCCAGGGCGCCGCTGACATCGAAGCCACTGCCACTGTCCTCGATGCGCACCCGCAGCACCCCGCCCTCGGCCAATGGCTGCAACTCCAGGTGAAAGCGCACATAGCCCTCGGCAAGCCCGGCCAGGCGCGCGCTGCGCTCCCGGTAGTAGCGGGCAAAACCCTCGGCGTCGCACTTGAGCGCCGAATCCAGGCCCAGCACGCCATGCTCCAGGGCATTGGAGTAGAGCTCGGCGAGCACCGTATACAAGGCCCCGCCCTGGGCCCGCAGGCCCTGCACCTCGAGCAGCAGCTGCAGCAGGAAGGGCAGCGGATTGAAGCGCTTGAGGGTTGGCGCGCGGAATTCGAAGCTGGCCGACCAGTCCAGCGGGCTGTTCAGGCCGCTGTCGGAGAAGGCCAGCGGCGGACGGCTGAGCAGCCCCTCCTCGACCAGGCCGACCTCGATCATGCTGACGTCGTCCTGCGCCGCCCCGCGGAACGCCGCCAGCGCCTGCTGGATCTCGTCGAACAGCTGCGCCGGCGGGCAATGGCCGTCGAAGATCGCCTGCAGGCGCTGCTCGCCGAACATCTGCCCGGCGCTGTCGCAGGTTTCCAGCACCCCGTCGGAGAACAGGAACAGCCGGTCGCCGAGGCCCAGCGGGTGCACTTCATAGCGGTCGTCGAAGCTGGCCGGCTCCAGCACGCCGAGCGGCAAGTGCCGGGAAACCAGGGCGGTGCGCGTGCCGGTAGTGGCATCCAGCAGGTAGCCATCGGGCAAGCCGCCGGTCCACACCTCCACCACCCGCCGCTGGAAGCTGAGGTTGAGCACCGTGGCGCAGCAGAACACTCCCACCGGCAGGATGCGTTTGAGCTTGGCGTTCATCTCGCGGAGGATTTCCGCCAGGGAAAAGCCCTTGGCCGTCATGCCGTAGAACACCTCGGCCAGCGGCATGGCACCGATGGCCGCCGGCAGGCCGTGGCCGGTGAAGTCGCCGAGCAGGATATGCATGCCGCCCGAGGGCTTGAACGCGGCCAGCAGCAGGTCGCCGTTGAACAGGGCGAAGGGCGATTGCAGGTAGCGGATATTCGGCGCGTTGAGGCAGCCGGAGTGCGCCACCTTGTCGAACACCGCCTTGGCCACCCGCTGTTCGGTGAGCAGGTGCTCATTGTGCTTGGCGATCAGGTCGCGCTGCTGCATGACAGTGTCCTGCAGGCGGCGCAGGCGGTCCATGGCGCGGATCTTGGCTTCGAGAATGGTCCGGTTGTAGGGCTTGGCGAGAAAGTCGTCGCCCGCCTCCAGGCAGCGCACCAGCGCATCGCTCTCGGTCAGCGAGGTGAGGAAGATGATCGGCACCAGCGCCTCGCCGGCGCAGGCCTTGATCCGCCGCGCCGCCTCGAAGCCGTCCATCACCGGCATCAGCGCATCCATCAGCACCAGCTGCGGGCGCTCCTGCTCGAACAGCATGACCGCCTCCAGGCCGTTGCTGGCGGTCAGCACACGGTGGCCCTGACGGTTGACGATGGTGGACAGCAGCATGCGGTCCGCGGCGTTGTCCTCGGCGATCAGGATGGACAAGCGCGTCGGCATGGGGGCTCAGCCGATCTGGAACAACTGTTCGAAGTTGGAAATGGAGAGGATCTTGCGCACATCCGGGTTGCAGTTGATCAGGTTGATGCGCGCATGGTCGCCACCAGCGTGGTCGCGCAGCAGCAGGAGCATGCCCAGCGCCGAGCTGTCCAGATAGGTGGCGCCCTTGAGATCGACCACATAGCGCTTGGGCGTCAAGTTCACCCGCTCGTAGGCGTCGCGAAACTCCTGGTGCGCAGAAAAGTCGAAGCGCCCCTGAATCTGAATGGTCAGTTCCTGTCCGTCATCCGAGGGCAGTACGCTGATGGTCATGAAGCACTCCTTATTTTTTATGCGTGCCGTGCTGCGACAGATTTAGCACTCGGCGTCGCAGGCGGCAACCGCGATCACGACTGATCACGCACGGGCAGGCGCTGGGCCAGCTCGTCGAGCAATTTCTGCTCGCGCTTGTCTTCAGCCAGGCGCGCCTCGTCGAGGTAACGCTGCACCAGCTTGCGCAGGCCTTCCAGACGAGCATAGCGCTGTTGCCAGAGACTGCGCGCCTTGCCCAGGTTGTCGCGGTGCCAGTTGACGCTCTGCTGCTGCTGACCGATGGCGGTTTCCAGCTGCGAGAGAAACCGCTGGTAGTTCATCAGCCACTGCCCGGACACGCCCTGACGGCCCTCGGTGAGCCACTGCTGCTGGTAATCACCACGGTAGCGTTCGAGTTCGCCAAGCTGCGCCTCGGCCTTGCCCAGCAGGCCCTGGCAGTGGCCGAGCTGGCGCGCCGCCTCGCGTTCGGCGCGCTCGGCCATCTCGATCACCGGCGCCAGGCGCGCGGCACGACTATTGGCCATGGCTTAGGCGCCGGGTGCCGAGGGGTTGAACACCTGGGCCAGTTGCGCGGCACTGGCCGCCAGGCCTTCACTTTCCCGCAGGCCCTGGCGCAGGTAGCGGGCCATGACCGGCTGACGGGCGATGGCCAGGTCGGTGTCGGCATCGCCGCCCGGCACATAGGCGCCGACGCTGATCAGGTCGCGACTCTGCTGGTAGCGCGACCACAGCTGCTTGAAACGCTGCGCCTGCTTGAGGTGCTCGGGGCTGACCACCTGCGGCATGACCCGGCTGATCGAGGCCTCGATGTCGATGGCCGGGTAGTGTCCCTCCTCGGCCAGCCGGCGCGACAGCACGAAGTGACCGTCGAGCACCCCGCGCGCGGCGTCGGCGATCGGGTCCTGCTGGTCGTCGCCCTCGCTCAGTACGGTGTAGAAGGCGGTGATCGAACCGCCGCCGGCCTCGGCATTGCCGGCACGTTCCACCAGCCGCGGCAGGCGGGCGAACACCGAGGGCGGGTAGCCCTTGGTCGCCGGCGGCTCGCCGATGGCCAGGGCGATCTCGCGCTGGGCCTGGGCGAAGCGGGTCAGCGAGTCCATCAGCAGCAGGACGTTCTTGCCCTTGTCGCGGAAGTACTCGGCGATGCGCGTGCAATACATGGCCGCGCGCAGGCGCATCAGCGGCGCGTCGTCGGCCGGCGAGGCGACCACCACCGAGCGCTTGATGCCCTCCTCGCCGAGGATCTCGTCGATGAACTCCTTGACCTCGCGACCGCGTTCGCCGATCAGCCCGACCACGATGATCTCGGCCTCGGTGAAGCGGGTCATCATGCCCAGCAGCACCGACTTGCCCACCCCGGTGCCGGCGAACAAGCCCAGGCGCTGGCCGCGGCCGACGGTGAGCAGGCCGTTGATCGAGCGGATGCCGACATCCAGCGGCACGCTGATCGGGTGGCGCTTGAGCGGGTTGATGGTCGGCCCGTCCATCGGCACCCAGTCCTCGGCCTTCATCCCGCCCTTGCCGTCCAGGGCGCGGCCGGCGCCGTCCAGCACCCGGCCGAGCATCGACATGCCCATTGGCAGGCGCCCGGTATCCGGCAGCGGCACCACGCGGGCGCCGGGGGCGATGCCGGTGAGGCTGCCGACCGGCATCAGGTACACCTTGCCGGCGGAAAAACCCATGACCTCGGCCTCGACCTGCACCGGGTGGTAACTGTCGTCGTTGATCACCAGGCAGCGGCTGCCCAGCGCGGCGCGCAGGCCTTCGGCCTCCAGGGTGAGGCCGACCATGCGCAGCAGGCGGCCCTCGACCACCGGCTGGCTGGGCAGCTCGACGGCCTCGGTGTAACCGGCCAGGCGCTTGGCGAAGCTGGTGCGCTCAAGGCGCATCGGGCGCCTCCAGATCGAGGTGGATGTCCGCCTCGGGCGGGCTGGTCATCTGCGCGCGCTGCTGCTCGAACATCTGCTTGAGGGCCAGCGCCAGGCGCGTCTCGATGCTCGCGTCGATGCGGCTGTGCTCGCTCTCGACCCGGCAACCGCCGGGCTGCAGCGATTCGTCTTCGAGAATCCGCCAGCTTTCCTCGTGGCGTTCGCGCAGGGCTTTGACCAGCTCGAAATCCTGCGGGTTGATGTGGATGCGGATATTGCTGGCGCCCATCGGCAACAGCTTGAGGGCTTCTCGCAGCACGCTGCGGATCTGGCTGGAATCGCTGCTCAGCTCGCGCTGGATCACCTGGCGGGTCATCTGGCCGACCAGGTTGACCAGGGCCAGCTCCAGCTCCCGATCCTGGTTGGCGATCGGCTCCAGCAACTGGCCCATCAGCTGCTCCAGGCTCTGCACCTTGAGCGCCAGGGCCGCATCGGCCTCCTGCTTGGCCCTGAGCTGGCCGGCATGGAAGCCATCCTTCTCGCCGGCGGAAAACCCCTCGTTGTAGGCGTCCTGGCGGATCGCCTCGAGTTCATCGAGGGTCAGCGGTTTGACCTCCTCGATGGCAACTTCTTCCATCTGCGGCTGTGGCTCGGGTTCGGCAACCTGCATCGGTTCAGGCTCGGCCGGCACCGCCACCTCGGGATCGAAGCTGGGCAAGGCCCAGCGGTCGAAGCCGGCGACATCCTTGGCGCGAATCAGCTCGCTGGGCGCATCCTTGGGGACCATGCTGCTATCCGCCTTAGATCATCGCCTCGCCGCCCGCGCCGCCGAGAACGATCTCGCCGGATTCGGCCATGCGACGAGCGATGGTGAGAATTTCCTTCTGCGCGGTCTCGACGTCGCTGACGCGAACCGGCCCCTTGGCGTCCAGGTCGTCGCGCAGCAGTTCGGCGGCGCGCTTGGACATGTTCTTGAAGACCTTTTCCTTGATCGCCTCGTCGGCGCCCTTGAGCGCCAGCACCAGCACGTCGGAGGACACCTCGCGCATCAGCGCCTGGATGCCCTTGTCGTCGACGTCGGCGAGGTTGTCGAAGACGAACATCAGGTCTTCGATCTGGCTCGACAGGTCCTCGTCCACCTCGCGGATCGAGTCCATCAGCTGGCCTTCGATCGAGCTGTCGAGGAAGTTCATGATATCGGCAGCGCGCTTGACCCCGCCGAGGTTGGCGCGGGTGGTACTGGCGCTGCCGGAGAACTGCTTCTCGAGGATCTGGTTGAGTTCCTTGAGCGCCGCCGGCTGCACGGTATTGAGCGAAGACACGCGCAGGACGATGTCCAGGCGCACCTTGTGGTCGAAGTGGCCGAGCACTTCGCCGGCCTGGTCGGGGTCGAGGTAGGCGACCACGATGGCCTGGATCTGCGGGTGCTCGTAGCGGATCACGTCGGCCACGGCGCGCGGCTCCATCCACTTCAGGCTGTCCAGGCCGCTGGTGCTGCCGCCGAGGAGGATGCGGTCGATCAGGTTGCCGGCCTTGTCCTCGCCCAGAGCCTGGGTGAGCATCTTGCGGATGTAGCCGTCGGCGCCGACGCCCAGGCTGGTCTGGTCGCCGACTATGTCGACGAACTCGCTCATCACGCCCTCGACCTGCTCGCGCTGGATATTGCGCATGCCGGCCATGGCCACGCCGACCCGCTGCACTTCCTTGGGCCCGAGATGGCGCAGCACCTGCGCGGCATCGGTCTCGCCGAGGGACAGCAGGAGGATGGCGGCCTTGTCGACCTTGTTCAGCTTGGCTGAAGTGCGATTGTCACTCATCGGCGTTGATCCACTCTTTCACCACCTGGGCCACGCGGCCCGGATCTTCTGCCACCAGGCTCTTGATGGCGTTCAGTTGCGCATCATACCCCTCGGACGGGCTGGGCAGCAGGATGCTTTGCGGGCCGCCGAGGCTCACCCGGTCGGCCGACAGCTCGCCGTCCAGGCCGCCCATGTCGCCGAGGTCGACGTCGCCGGCACGACCGCCAGCGGAGCCGCCCTTGCCGGCGGTGGTGATGTTGTTGAGTACCGGACGCAGCACACCGAACACCAGCACCAGGATGAACAGTACGCCGAGCACCTGCTTGACCACATCCCAGAACCAGGGTTGCGAGTAGAACGGAATCTCTATGACCTCCTCGCCGATATCGGCGGAGAACGGCGCGTTGATCACGCTGACGCTGTCGCCGCGGCTGGCGTCGAAGCCCACGGCGTCCTGCACCAGACGGGTGAAGCGCGCCAGTTCCTCGGCCCCCCAGGGCGTGCGGGTGACCTCGCCGGTCTCGGCGTTGGTGCTGACCTTGTCATCCAGCACCACCGCCACCGACAGGCGCTTGAGGCGGCCCTGCTGCTGCTTGGTGTAGCTGATCGAACGATCCAGCTCGAAGTTGCGGGTGGACTGCTCGCGCTTGTCGGCCGGATACGGCGCCAGCATCGGCAGGCCGGTGGCCGGATCCATGACCTGCTGGCCATTGGCATCCAGCAACGGTTGCCCGGCGGCGATCGGCCCGGCCGGGCCGGCCTGGGCTGCGCCCGCCTGCTGCGGAGCGGCAGCCGCGCCCGGCGGCTGGTTGCTCAGGGCACCCGGCACGCCTTGCGACGGCAGGCTGCTGGAACGCTGTTCGTTGACCTGCTGCTCGCTGCGCAACGCCGGCTGGTCCGGGTTGAACATTTCCGAGGTCGATTCGACGGCGCTGAAGTCGACATCGGCGGAGACTTCCGCCTTGTAGCGGCCGTTGCCCAGCACCGGCTGCAGGATGTTGTGCACGCGCTGGGTGAACAGGCTCTCCATGCGCCGGCTGTAGTCGAACTGCTTGCCGGCCATGCTCAGCTCGGACATTTCCTCCTGGTCGGAGAGCAGGTTGCCCTTCTGGTCGACCACGGTGATCTGCGACTTGGTCAGTTCCGGCACGCTGGTGGCGACCAGGTTGACGATGGCCATCACCTGGCTCGGTTCCAGGGCACGGCCCGGATACAGCTCGACCAGCACCGAGGCGCTGGGCTTGCGCTCGTCGCGCACGAACACCGAGCTCTTCGGGATGGCCAGGTGCACGCGGGCCGCCTTGACGTTGTTCAGGCTGGAGATGGTGCGTGCCAGCTCGCCTTCCAGGCCGCGACGGTAGCGGGTGGCTTCCATGAACTGGCTGGTGCCCAGGCCCTGCTCCTGGTCGAGGATCTCGAAGCCGACGTTGCCGTCGCGCGGCGTCACGCCGGCGCTGGCCAGTTTCATCTGCGCGCGGCCGTAGTCTTCCGACTTGACCAGCAGGGCGCCGGAATTCGGCTCGATGGTGTAGGCGATATCGGCGGCGGCCAGGGCCTCGACCACCTGGTTGGTGTCCATGCCGGCCAGGCTGCCGTACAGCGGCCGGTAGTCCGGCTGCTGCGACCAGAGCACCACGGCGAAGCCGATCGCCACGCTGGCGGCCAGGCCGACCAGCAGGCCGATCTGCCGCAGCATGGACATGTCGGAGAGGTTTTCCAGAAACGACAAGCCGAACAGCGGTTTCTTCGTTTCGGCCGCCGAGGTGGTGGCGGGTACGTTTGCAGCGACTGCTTCAGCCATGACTCAACTCCGCCCCGTTAGACCGGCATCTGCATGATGTCTTGGTAGGCCTGAACCAGCTTGTTGCGCACCTGGGTCATGGCCTGAAAGGAGACGCTGGCCTTCTGCGAGGCGATCATCACATCGGTGATGTCGACGCCGCCCTGGCCCATCTCGAAGGCGTTGGCCAGCTGCGTCGAGGCCTGCTGGGTCTCGTTCACCTTGCCCACGGCCTGGCCGAGCATGTCGGCGAAGCTCGGCGCTCCCGGCTCCGCCACGCTGGCGACAGGCGGCTTCTGCTTGGCCATGGCCTCCATCTGCATGGAGCGCATTTCCAACATCAGGCGATTGAACTCGACACCTTGACTCATGATCGTTCTCCGACGGCCGCGGTTTTTTGACGCTACGCGGCTCTGTACAGAGGTATTAGCAACAAGGGTGCCAAAGAACGCAGGCCCGCACAGGGCGGGCCAAAGAGGGGCGACGAAGGATGGCTTAGCCGCAGGCGTAACCCAGCAGTCTGCCCGCTAGGCATCGCCATCCTACGCATCAACTGGCGAACAGATACGCCTCGACATCCATGCCGGCATCGCGCATCTGTGCGAGCTTGTAGCGCAGGGTGCGCGGACTGATGCCCAGACGCTCGGCGGCTTCCTTGCGGCGGCCACGCTCGGAACGCAGGGTGTCGATGATCACCTGGAACTCGCGGCGGCGCAGGTCCTCGCCCAAGGCGCCTCCCGCCTCCACCGGCGCGGCCGGCGTGTCGACGGCCGCTACCGGCGGCACCAGGCTCAAGGGCTGGGCCGCAGCCGGCGCCACGGCCATGCCGATCGGTGCGGTCAGGCACAGGTCCTGGGGCTGGATCAGTCCGCCCTGCTGCAGGATCAGCGCACGCTGGATGGCATTGTCCAGCTCGCGCACATTGCCCGGCCAGCCGTGGCCCAGCAGTGCGGCGCGAGCCTGGGGCGAGAGCTGCACGGCGGCGTGATTCATTTTTTTGACGTGCTTGGCCAGCAGGCGCTCGGCCAGCGGCAGAATATCGGCGGGACGTTCGCGCAGCGCCCGCCAGGCCAGCGGGAACACCGACAGGCGATAGTAGAGGTCCTCGCGGAAACGCCCGGCCGCCACTTCGCCGGCCAGGTCGCGGTTGGTGGTGGCCAGCACGCGGATATCCAGGTTGATCGGCTTGCGCGCGCCGACCCGCTCCACCTCGCGCTCCTGCAGCACACGCAGGAGCTTGGCCTGCAGTGCCATGGGCATCTCGGAAATTTCGTCGAGGAGGATGGTGCCACCCTCGGCCAGTTCGAACTTGCCCGGCTGGGCGGCAATCGCCCCGGTGAACGCGCCCTTCTCGTGGCCGAACAGGGTGGCCTCGAGCATGTTGTCCGGAATCGCCGCGCAGTTGATCGCGATGAACGGCTTGCCGGCCCGCGGCGACTGCTGGTGGATGTAGCGCGCCAGCACCTCTTTGCCGGTACCCGATTCGCCGGAAATCAGCACGGTGGAATCGCTGCGCGCCACCCGCGCGGCCAGCTCCAGCAACTGCAGGCTGGCCGGCTCGAAGGCCACCGGGCCGTCCTGCTCGGCCGCACCGAGGCGGCCGAGGGCGTGGCGGGCCACCAGATCGAGCAGAGCCCTGGGCTCGAACGGCTTGACCAGATAATCGGCGGCGCCCTGGCGGATCGCATCCACGGCCCGCTCCACCGCGCCGTAGGCGGTCATCAGCAGCACCGGCAGCTGCGGGTAGCGCGAACGGATCAGCCCGAGCAGCTGATGGCCATCCATGCCCGGCATGTTGACGTCGCTGACCACCAGGCTGAAGGCCTCCTCGGTCAGCGCCAGCAGCGCGTCCTCGGCACACTCCACCGCACGCAACTCGTGCCCGCCGAGCAGCAGGGTGTCGGCCAGTGCCTCGCGCAGCGCGCGGTCGTCTTCGACCAGCAGAATCTTGGCAGTCATGGCGTTACTCCTGGTTAACCGATTGCACCGCGGGAAGCAGCGGCAGAACGAGGGTGGCGCAGGTGCCGCGGCCGACGCGCGAGCGCAGCTGCAGTTCGCCCTGGTGGGCGCGCGCCACCGCCTGGACCACGGCGAGGCCGAGGCCGGTTCCGGTGGTCTTGGTGGTGAAGAAAGGCTCGCCGAGGCGCGCCAGGGTGTCCGGGGCGATGCCCTGGCCGTTGTCGCTGACGCACAGGCGCAGGCTGTTGCCGCGTGCATACAGATGAATCTTCAGGCGCGCCTCGCGGCCGGCGGCCTGGATCGAGTTCTCGATCAGGTTGAGCACGGTGCCGACCAGGGTGTCGCGGTTGCACAGCAGCTCGCCGCCGCGGGCATCGCACTGCCAGCGCACGTTCAGGCCCTGCACATGCGACTCGGCCGCGCTGCGCAGGGCAGCGAACAGCGCCGCCGGGGCGAGGCGATCCGGCAGGGGCAGCTCGCCGCGGGCAAACACCAGCATGTCGCGCACCTGGTGCTCCAGCTCGTGCAGGCGCTCCTTCAGGCGCCCGGCGAAGCGCTGCTGCTGTTCCAGCGGCAACGCCTGTTCGGCCAGGTGGCTGGCATACAGCAGGGCCGCGGACAGCGGCGTGCGAATCTGGTGGGCCAGCGAGGCGACCATGCGCCCCAGGGCCGACAGGCGCTCGTGGCGCGACAGCTGATCCTGCAGGCGACGGGTTTCCGTCAGGTCGGTGAGCAATACCAGCTGCCCCGGCTCGCCATGCAACGAACGGGTGGCGATGGACAGCCGGCGGCCATCCTTGAGGGAAATTTCATGGCCGTCATCCTCTCGCGGGGCAAAACTGCGCTGGATGACTTCACGCCAGAGCATGCCGACCAGCGGCTTGACCAGTAGATTGCGCGCCACCGGATTGGCTTCGCGCACCACACCCTGGCCGTCGATGACGATGACGCCGCCCGGCAGCAGATCGAGCAGGCTCTGCAGGCGATGGGCCAGGCGCTCCTTCTCCGCCAGCTCCTGCATGCGCTGGGCACTGACCAGCGCCAGCTGGCCCTTGAGCTCGGTGACCCGGGCTTCGAGCATGCTGTAGGAGGCCGTGAGCTGGGTCGACATCTGGTTGAACAGCTCGAACGCCTGCTCCAGGCTCGCGCGGCTGGCTTGCTCGACGGGCGCGGGGGCCACGGATTGCGGGATTTGCGGCTGTTGGGCGGCCTGGCTCATGCTCTTCTCTCACTGGGCAGACCGTCAGCAGATGGTCAGTCAGAAGAGTCTTAGCAATACCCGTGCCTAAAAAAATATCGTTATTAATCAATTAGTTAAAAAATAAAGCCGGAGGCTGTGTCAAAGCTCCGGCTCTATTTCGCCAGCAAGCTGGCTCCTACAGGAAAGCATTGCGTCTGTAGGAGCCAGCTTGCTGGCGAAAGGGGCCTACAACCAAACGGCATCCCACAACGGATAGTCCCCAACCCGCCTCACCAGCCCGGCACGCAACGGGTTGGCTATCACATACCGAGCCACCGCCTGAATATCTTCATCGCGGCGCAATGCATGATCGTGGAAACCTTTCTGCCATAACCTGCCCTGCCCGCCACAGGCTCTATTGATCGCAATCGCGCTGCGCGAATTGAGCTGCCGCATGAGCTTATCGAGGGGCAACTGCTGAAGTTCGATCAGCCAGTGCAAATGATCGGGCATGATCACCCAGGCCAAAGAATTCACTCTTTCATCGTCATGCAACAAACGCATTTCGCGGACCAGCAGGCGTCCCAGGCGCCAGTCTGCAAATACCGGAACTCGGTTTTGCGTGACACTGGTCAGGAGATAAATTCGACCGGCTTCGGAATACCGTCCCTTGCGTAGCGCGTGGCTGCCGGGAGGTTGATGCATGGACTCCATTCCAAGCTCTCCTTGGCCAACAATCGCCAGCAAGCTGGCTCCTACAAGTGAGCATTGCCTTGGTAGGAGCCAGCTTGCTGGCGAAAGGGTTTCCCCTCAGTCTTCCTGGCCCTCATCCTCGCGGCGGCTCATGCCGTACTTGCGCATTTTCTCGACCAGCGTGGTGCGGCGAATGCGCAGGCGTTCGGCGGCTCGCGCCACCACCCCGCCGGCATCATCCAGCGCCTGCTGGATCAGGCCCTGCTCGAGGTTGCCCAGGTAGTCCTTGAGGTCCAGGCCTTCCGGCGGCAGCATGGCGGCGGTGGATACCCCGGGCAGCCCGGCGCCGATGGCGGCGCGCTCCTCGAACTCCTCGCGCAGGCTGGTCGCCAGCTGCTCGTCCTCGTCATCGACATGACGGAACTTCTTCGGCAGCTCACCCACGCCGATCACCCCATAGGGATGCATGATCGCCATGCGCTCGACCAGGTTGGCCAGCTCGCGCACGTTGCCCGGCCAGTCATGCCGGCACAGCGACATGATCGAGGCCGAGTTGAAGCGGATGGAACCGCGCTTCTCGAACTCCATGCGCGAAATCAGCTCGTTCATCAGCAGCGGGATGTCTTCCACCCGCTCGCGCAGCGGCGCCATCTCGATGGGGAAGACGTTGAGGCGGTAGTAGAGGTCTTCACGGAAAGTCCCCTCCTCGATCATCTTCTCCAGGTCCTTGTGGGTGGCGGCGATGATGCGCACGTCGGCGCTCTGCGTCTTGTTGCTGCCGACCCGCTCGAAGGTGCGCTCCTGCAGCACGCGCAGCAGCTTGACCTGCATCGGCAACGGCATGTCGCCGATCTCGTCGAGGAACAGGGTGCCGCCATTGGCCAGCTCGAAACGCCCGGCCCGGCTGGTGATGGCGCCGGTGAACGCGCCCTTCTCGTGGCCGAACAGCTCGCTTTCCAGCAGCTCGGCCGGAATCGCGCCGCAGTTGACCGGCACGAACGGCGCCTCGCGACGCCGAGAGTGGTAATGCAGGTTGCGCGCGACCACTTCCTTGCCGGTGCCGGACTCGCCGAGGATCAGTACGCTGGCCTCGGTATCGGCGACCTGCTGCATCATCTGCCGCACGTGATGGATGGCGCGGCTGGTGCCGACCAAGCTACGGAACAGGTTGGGTTCGCGCTGGCGACCGCGCTCGCGGGCCTGGTCGTACATCTCGCGGTAGACCTGGGCACGGTGCAGGGAATCGAGCAGCTTGTTGTAGCTGGCCGGCATTTCCAGGCTGGCCAGCACGCGACGGCGCAGGTCCTCCGGCCAGTCCGCCGGCGCCGCCTCGCCGATCAGCAGCAACGGCAGGTTTTCATCCCAGGCCGTCAGCTGCTTGAGCAGCTCCAGCGCCCCGCCCTTGGCCGCAACATCGCCGAGCAGTACGCACAGCACGGTGCGACTGGAGTCCAGCGGCGCCACGGTTTCCCGCCAGCCGGAACTGTCGCAGGAGAAGTGTTCTTCGCCGAGGAAATTGAGGATGACCGCCAAATCGCGGCGGCGCTCGCTGTTGTCGTCAATCAGCAGAATCTTGGTTTCACGCCACATCTTGTTAGGTTCTGACTCGCGAGCTGGAAATGAAATTGCCTGCCACTACAGCAGGCAACACCGGCAATTGGCCACTAGTAAAGTCAAAAACAAGGCACGAGTCAATTTAATGACGTGATTTTTCTTGCGTATTCGCGAGGAAAATCAGAATGAAGGGCAAAAACGCGTTCGACTCGGGTCGCCGAAGCCGAACTCAGGTGAACAGTTGGTAGACCTTCGCGCCCTGCTGCGACTGGTTCAGCTGCACCAGCTCGCCGGCCAGGCGGCGTTGCTCGGTCTGGCACATGGTCACCAGCTCGCGATAGAGGTCGAGCAATTCCTGCATGCGTTCACGCAACACGCCCTCATCGCGCACGGCCTCGACCATGGCTTCGTCGACGGCCTGCCGGCACTGCGCATCCAGTTCGCCGATGGCCGCCCAGTCCTGCCGGGCCAGGGCATCGCGCAGGGCGCTGCCGGTGGCTTCCAGACGTTGCACGGATGAACTCATGAGATTCCCCTCTCGGCTTGCGGCACGCATCAGTGGCTGATGGCATCCCAACCGGATTTCACATTACGCAGCAGACCGGCCACTTCGTCGATCAGCGCCACATCGTTGTCCCGATTGGCCTTGACCAGGCGAGACACCATGTATTCATAGAGCCGGTCCAGGTTGACCGCGATTTCGCCGCCCTGCGCAAAGTTCAGCCCATCGCGCAGGCCGCCAATGATACCGATGGCCTTGCCAATAAGCTCACCCTTGGCCGCCAATTGCCCGTACTGCATCGCGCCCTTGGCCTGAGCCAGACGGGACAGGCCGCCATCCATCAACATCTGAATCAGGCGGTGCGGATCTGCATCGGTCAATTGAGTCTGAGTGTTGACGGTTTGATACTGCCGGAGGGCCGCCATCGCATTCATTGTCGCTCTCGCCATTCTGCTTGCTGGATACCCAAGATATCGGCAACACAGCGCAAAGCTTTAGCGATGAAGTCAGGCGATCGGGGACGTTTCGACCTCAGGGCCGATGGCATCCCAGGCAGTCTTGATCTGCCCCAGCAGCGCCTGGACTTCGTCCAGGGAACGCGGCGTGCCATCCAGGGCGACGCCAGCCAGACGGCGGGTCATGTAGTCGTACAGCGCATCAAGGTTCTCGGCAATCTCACCGCCCAGTTCCTTATCCAGACTGGCCTGCAGCACGCCAATGATGCTCAGTGTCGAGCCCACCGCCTCGCCACGCAGGTTGGGTTTGCCCTCTGCCTGAGCCTGCTTCGCCAAGAGCACGCGCTCGATAGCCCCATCGAGCAGCATCTGTACCACTCGGTAATTGCTGACATCCTGGCTGATCCGAACTTGCTTGTAGGTGTCGATGGATTTCTTGCTCATCGCTTAACTATCCTTTTTCACGAAGCCCGGCAGGCTGCCAAGGGACTGGGTCAGCCGATCACTGGTCTGGTTCAGCTGTCCGACCAGGGCATCCATGGCATTGAATTGGGCATACAGGCGGGCCTGCACCTTCTCGATTCGCAGGGCGAGGTTTTCTTTCTGCTTGTCGATGTCATCGATGGTGGACTGCAGACCGCTGATCCGCTGTTCGAGCACGCCACCGGTCTTGACGAAGCCGTCGATGCGTTTGTCGATTCGGCTCATCAGGCCACTTTCGCCGGTAAAGAAGGTGCCCACCGCATCGAAGTTATTATCGAGCGCAGTCTTGAGCTTGGCATCGTCGATTTTCAGGGTGCCATCTTTCTGAGTGGTGATACCCAGATCTGACAATACGCGAACCCCATCCTGACTCGCCGGGTTGACCAACTCGTTACGTACGGCACTGAGTAGGTTGCGCACCGTGGTATCGCCAACCAGGCCGCCGACCACCGGCTCCTTGCCTTCGCCCACCGACACAACGCTGGTCAGTTCATTGCTGGTCTTGATCAGCTTGTTATAGGCGTCGACAAACTTCTTGATACTGTCCGTAACGCCGCCGGTATCCTGACCCACCGTCACCGTCAGCGGCTTGTCCACCTCGGTCTTGGCAACCAGTTCAAGGGTCACTTCCGGAATGGCGCCGGTCACACTATTGGTCGGGCTAGTCAGCGTCAGCCCGTCGATGCTGAACTCGGCATCGGCCGCCTGGGTGATGTAACCCGCGCTGGCAGTATCCGCCGCATTCAAGGCAACGGTCCCGTTGGCATCCAGCGCAGCCAGATTACCCGTGCCCGTCACGATCACATCCTGGCCGGCCCCGGTCTTGCTGGAGCTGAATACCAGGCGCGACTCGCCGGTGGTCGAGCCCGGATTGCTGACGATATTGACGCTGATACCCTTGTCCTTGAGCGCCGCATTGAGCTGGTCACGGGTACTCGACAAATCGGAACCCGCGGCGATCTTGACTTGCGTTCCGGTATCAGCAACACCCAGCTTGACGGTGAAGGTTTCCTCCGCCGCACCACTGCCGAAGGTGTTGTCCACCGCAGCAGAAGCCACCTTGCTGGAGGCCGCCAGGCGATTCACCGCCACCTGGTAGATGCCAGCCAGGGCACTCTTGCTGGCAGAAGCGGTTAGCGAAGCGGTATTGGATGAGCTGGCCGTACGCTTTTCAAACAGCGAAGTATCGTTCAATTCCTTCAGTGCTGTCTGAAAGGCGCTCAGGGAGCTCTTGAGCTGGCCCAATGCGGAGAACTTGGTCGTCGTGGCCTTTTCAAGACGCGCCAGCTGCGCTTCCTTCGGAGCCTTTTCCGCATTGACCAACGAACCGACGATGCTGTCGATATCGATGCCAGAACCAATACCGGTTATACCGACCATGCTGACCACCTCGTCATGGGGTTGACGCTTTTACGCTGAAAACCAAACACAACCAAAATTCATGCCACTCAGGCTTCGGCCTTGAACAGCAGGCTACGGACCTCTTCCAGGTTTTCGGCCAAACGCAACGCATCTTCAGTGGGGATCTGACGAACGACATCTCCCGAGGCCGAATCCGTGACCCTGACCACCACGCGCCCGGAGGAGTCATCGAAATCGAAGTTCAGATCGCGCCGGATCGATTGCACGAAGCCCTGAATCGAGGACACGGCCTTTTCAACGGATTCCCTGACCGACTCCGCAGACTGCTCGGGCTGCTGGGTTGCCGTGTCGGTCGCGGGCAGCGCTTCAGCGCGCAAAGCAGAACCTCCAGCCGTCCCGGCTGGCGACCTTGATCCAGTTGTTACCAACGACAACGGATTGCTGATACCTACGTCCATCGTCACACCCTCTCAATGGCAAGACGGGGGGAAGCGCCAAGCACTTCCCCCCGTAGTCTAACGCTGACTGGCTGTTTCAGCTTACTGCAGGAGGCTGAGCACCGCCTGCGGCAGCTGGTTGGCCTGGGCCAGGATCGCGGTGCCGGCCTGTTGCAGAATCTGGTTCTTGCTCAGGTTGGCGGTTTCCGCAGCGAAGTCGGTGTCCTGGATACGACCGCGGGCGGCCGTGACGTTTTCGCCAATGTTCTGCAGGTTGGCGATGGTGTTGTCGAAGCGGTTCTGCACCGCACCGAGGTCGGCGCGCTGGGCGTCAATTTGCTTGATCGCATCGTCGATGACCAGCACCGCGGACTGCGCACCAGCGACATCGGTGATATCAATATCGTCGACAGTGTTGGTAGCTACCACAGTAGGCGTAGCAACGGCAGCAAACGCAGCACCAGTAGCGGTGCCGGCACCAAAGGTGATGCTGGTCAGGGCGCTGGTAGTTGGCGTGTCGGCATCGCCCTTGTTGATCACCTGATAGGCGCCGGCGGAATCCTTATGCACACCCACTTCCAGGTTTGCATCGTTGATGGCGGCCGCCAGCTTGTCGGTGATCTGGGCAGTTGTATCGGTAGTCTTCAGCTCGACATCCAGAGTCACGTTCTTCGTGGTATCCGAGAAAACGAGAGCCAGGGTTGCGGTACCGTCTGCGGTAGCCGCAGCGGTGGCATTGCCAAATGCACCTTTGAAGAAGTTGCCTTCGAGCGAATCTGTGCTCATCTCGGCAATGCTGACGCTGATGCTTTCGTTGGCCGCGGAACCGACCTGGAAGCTGGTGGTGCCGAAGTTGCCGTCCAGCAGCTTGCGACCACCGAAGGTGGTGGTGTTGCTGATACGGTCGAGTTCTTTCTTCAGCTGACCCACTTCTGAGTTCAGCGCCTCGCGCTCGGAGTCGCTGTTGGAGCCGTTGGCCGACTGCAGGGAAAGGTCACGCATACGCTGCAGGATGTTGGTCGACTGCTGCAGGGCGCCTTCGGCGGTCTGCGCCAGGGAGATACCGTCGTTGGCGTTCTTTACCGCAACACCCAGGCCGTTGATCTGGCTGGTCAGGCGGTTGGCGATCTGCAGGCCGGCGGCATCGTCCTTGGCGGAGTTGATGCGCGAACCGGTGGACAGACGCTGCATCGAAGTCGCCAGGGCGTTGGACGAGGAGTTCAGGTTGCGCTGAGTGTTGAGGGACGCGACGTTAGTATTGACAGTAAGAGCCATGGTATTTGCCTCCGAGGGCGCTGGTACTTAGGTTTGCCTGAGTTTGCGAGCTGTGAGCCTGCAATTTGCTCAGGCGCCCATAAACTTCGCATTCGTAATCTTTATCGGCGCTACCCAAGGATGCTTTAGGGGCTTTTTCCACGTTTTGGCGAATTTTTTTTCCCTAACAAGAACAATCGGTTAAACCGGCATCGAGAAGAAAAACGCAACGCTGGCGGCTTTTCGTCGGCATATCGGCATTGCACAGACATCTCACACCACCACCTAGCCCTGGCACGCGTGAACACGCGGCGTCAGAGCAGGACTGGAAACGCGCCAGCCCCAGCAGAAAAGCCCCACGAGCGAAAAATGACATGTCTAACCGCTGATCACGAAGATCGGTCGCTGCGCTAAGGCACCGCATTGAAATGACTGCGGCAAAAACAAAAGCCTCCACGACTTCCCGGGAGGCTTTTTCTCTGGGGGCGGGTTTCGACCCGCTTCCTGCCATTTTTCAGGGGTGCAAGCCCAGTCCGCAATGTGTCAGCGCAGCTGATTGAACAGGCTAAGACTGCTGATCTTCACATAGCTTTGCTGTGCGGCTTCCAGAATTACCGACTGGAAAGACAGGCGCGACAGAGCCTCAGCATAATCCAGCTCGCGCAGATCAGCCTGCACTCCCTTATTCACCAGGCTGACGTCTTCATTGTCAGTTCGGGTGGAGTCGATGATATTCAGGCGCGCGCCGATTTCGCCACGCACTCCGTCCACCGTGCTCATGCCGTGATCTAGGTTGGTTAGTGCCTCGGCCACCGCGTCGCGAATCTGCAGGCTTCCGGCGGGCGTATCCACACCGTCTTCCAGGGCCGTGCGCAGATTGGCGATGGTCGTCAGAATGCCCTGTTTTTCCTGACTCGGGTCGGCCGTGACCTGAATGGTCTCGCCGCCGACCGGAACCCCGTCGAACTGCAGGGTCACACCACGAAACACCAGCTGATCGCTGTTGCCCGGGTCATCATCCAGCTTGCCATTGGCCAGCACCGGGGCCGGAACGCCGATCTCGAACACCTCGTAACTGCTGGCATCAGGATTGCCGAAGACGATCTGGATGCCTGCCGCCGGGAAGTTGTTCGGCGGGGCTGCAGCGAACGCCACTTCATCCTGCACCAGGGGCGCAGAAACGCTCAGGGTAGAACCGGCAGGACTCACGGTAAGCGCGCTGTCCACGCGCCCGGCATTGGTGACGTTCTCAAAAATCTTCTTGCCGCTGTCGCTGATCGCCAGATCCAGCGAACTGGCCACCTGCAGTTTGCGCTGCCCCTCGTCGCCCTCATAGCTGTAGGAGCCATCGGCCTGGCGCACAAAAGGCTGGGTCTTGCCCTGGAACCCGGCGAACAGGTACTCGCCGCGGGCGTTACGCGTGTTCATCAGGCCGAGCAGCTCGCCCTCGCGCTCGCCCAGTTCCGCGGCGATGGACTGCCGGTCCGCCTGGCTGAGCCCGCCATTGCCAGCCTGCACCGCCAGCTCGCGTACACGCTGGAGGATGGTATTGACCGAGTTGAGGGTGGCTTCCTCCTGGGTCAGGCTGTTGTCCGCCGCCGTGAGGTTGTCCTTGTACTGAGTCAGCACGTTCTGCTGCTGTTCCAGCTGCAGCAGGCGTACCGAGGCTACCGGATCATCGGCTGGGGTAAGGATGCGATTGCCGGTGCTGATCTGCTCCTGGGTGCGGGTAACGCTGGCATAGTTGCGCTGCAGGCCCTGCACGCCGTTGTTGAACGCCTGGATGGTGGAGATGCGCATGCTTGAGCCTCTTGCTGCAACCGGCGGGCCCCGGTGGATTCTGTAGGGTGCGCCGTGCGCACCGGGCGGTTCATTGGTGCGCACGGCCTAGGCGGCCCCGCACACCCTACGGCTTACCTGAAGGTGTTGATCAGGGTATCGAACAAAGAGCGGGCAACTTGAATGATCTGCGCCGACGCGTTGTAGTACTGCTCGAACTTGATCAGGTTGGCGGCTTCCTCGTCGAGGTTGACCGCCGACAGCGAGTCGCGGTTGTCGGTGGCCTGTTTGAGGATGGCACCGGTGGCCTCGCTGTCCTGGCGGGCCTGGGCGGTCAGGGTGCCGACCCGCTCGACCAGGTCGCCATAGCCATCGGTGAAGCTGACACCGGTGGCGATGCCCACCGTCTTGTCCACGCCAACGGTCTGCTTGCTCTGCAGGTCCACCAGTTTCAGGGCGTTGCGGTTGTCGGAGACGCCGTTCTGGTTGAAACCGAGGTTGAAGGTGTCACCAGTTTCCGGGCGACCGCTGAAAGCCTGCGAGACCTCCAGCGTGCTGCCAGCAGAAGTGATCGTGTAGCTCAGGGTGTTGCTCTGCCCCGGAGTGATGCTCAGGGTAGCCGGCGAAACGGTGACGCCTGCTGGCGCGCTCAGGGTCAGCGTCCCCGTGGTGGCCGGCGCAACCGGCCCGGCATAGGTCATGGTCAGCGGCGATAGCGCCTGCAGATCCGCCGGAACCAGCGGATCCTGGACGTTGTCGATGGAGGGCTGACCGATCACTGCATTGCCGCGGTTCTGCAGGTTGGCCTCGGAGCGCAGGGGCGCGGCAAAGGCCAGCTGATCGGGCTGATCCAGCACCGTCGAGATGCTGGTAGCACCACGCCGGGTGGGCTGCAGCAGGAACTTGTCGCCAGCCGCCGGCGCGCTATCGATGACCAGTTCGAAGCCCTGGTCGCGACCGGCCGCATCGGTGAAGGTCAGGGTTTGCGGATAGGTGTAGGGGCCCGCAGGAGTCAGCGTCATGGCCTCGCCATCGCTTAACCTCCGTGCCGTGTAGTTGGTGCCGTCATATTCCAGGCGATAGTCGCTGGTGGTCAGTACGCTGCTGTCGGTGATGTTCAGCGCCGGCTGGACGTTGCCGGTATTGGTCGAGAACGCCCGCACCCGCAGCGCCGCCAGCGCCGCATCGTTGAAGTCGCCGAACAGTGCGGTACCCACCTGCCCCTTCAAGTCCAGGCCCTGGCCGAGCTGGGTATTGACCTGGTCGCTGACCGCCAGCGCCAGCCGGCCGAGCGAGTTGAGGGTCGGGTCCAGGGTCTCGGCGCGGTAGCGGATCAAGCCGCCCAGCTCGCCGCCGGTCAACAGGGAGGTGATGCCCTGGCTGGAACCGCCACTGACAAAATTCACCTCGAAGCGGGTCGGGTCGCCCTGCCCCGGCACCACTTCCAGGCGACTGGTGGTGCTACCCACCACCAGCGGCTGGCCGGAGCCGACGAACAGGTTGACCGAACTGTCATCCTGCGCCACCACCGTCACGCCGACGTAGGTGGACAGTTGGCGGATCGCCTCTTCGCGGGCGTCCAGCAGGTCGTTGGGCTGCTGGCCGTTGGCCGCGGCCACGGCAATGGCTTCGTTATAGCTGGCGACCGAGGTCGCCAGGCGATTGACCTGGTCGCTGACCGCCACCATCTGCTTGTTGATGAACTCGTTCTGCTCGTTGATGCGGTCGTAGACGGTATTGAAGCGCCGGGCCAGGCCTTCCGCCTCGGACAGCACCAGCTGCCGCGCCGGAATGTTGGCCGGGTCTTCGGCGGCGGTCTGCAACGAGGAGAAGAACTTCTGCAACGAGGGCGTGATGCCGGTGGTAGTGCCGGCCAACAACGAGTCGAGCTGCTCGATCTGACTCCTGTAAGCCTCCACGTCACTGCTCAGCGCCGTACTGGTGCGCACCTGGGTAGTCAGAAACTCACTGTAGCTGCGGCGAACGTCGGTCAGCGTGGTGCCCGAACCTATGTAGCCAGCGCCGCTGAATTGCGGGATGCGCGTGGCCTGCACCGTGTCCTGGCGGGAAAAGCCGGGGGTGTTGACGTTGCTGATGTTGTGGCCGGTGACCGCCAGCGAGGTCTTGTTCGCCGCCAGCCCGGACAGGCCAATATTCAGTAGGTCAGCCATATCTCAGTCTCAGGTCCTAGTGGTCGCGACGTCGACGGACGCTACCGCCTGGTAGGTCTGCATCTTGCGGGCAATCTGGGCAATCTTGCGGGCGTACTGCGGGTCGGTGGCATAACCGGCCTCCTGCAGTTCGCGCACGAAGCGCTCCGGGTTGTCGGTTGCGGCCAGCGCATCCTGATAGCGGCCGTTGCCCTGCAGGAAGCTCACATAGTCGTTGAAGCTCTGCTGGTAGGAGTCGTAGGCACGGAACGACGCCGCCTCCTTGACCGCCTCGCCGCCCTTGTACTCGGTGGTCAGCATCCGCGCCGACTCGCCCTGCCAGGAGCCATGGCTCTTGATGCCGAACAGGTTGTGGCTGCTGGAGCCATCCTGCTGGCGAATGATCGACTTGCCCCAGCCGGTTTCCAGGGCGGCCTGGGCCACCAGGTAACGGGCATCGACGCCGATCTTCTGCGCCGCCTGTTCGGCCATCGGCAGCATGGTGGCGATGAATTCCTCGGCCGACTGGAACGCCGACTTGCCCGGCGCCAGCGGCGGCTGGGCCAGGCGCCGACCGCTGAGGGCGTCGCTGTCTTGCAGGTTCAGCGTTTGGCGTTCGTCGCTCTTGGCGGCCTTGTTCGGCAACCAGTCGGCAGCCGCCAGCGGCTGCGTGTCGGCCTCGCTGCCGGCCGGCACGATGCCCGCCAGCAGGCGATCGGTGAGCTTGCCCGGCAGGCTCAGGCGGCGCTGGTTGAGCAGCTCGGAGTCGTCGCGCACGCCCCCCGCCTCGTCCTTGAAGCCTTGCGGGACGGCCGCGACGGCGGCCTGTTCGACCACCTTGGCAAACGGGTTGGGCCGCTCGCTGGGCCCCTTCATCTTCGACAGCTGGCGCTCCAGCACATCGGCCAGGCCGATGCCGCCGCCGCTCTTGGACAGGGTCACGGCCAGCTGCTGGTCGTGCATGTCCTGATAGGTCTTGCTCTCGTTGCTGTTCATGAAGTTGCCTTCGGCGAATACCGCGTTCGCCGAGCGCATGGCCTTCATCATCTCGTTGAGGAACAGCGACTCGAACTCCTGCGCCACCTTCTTGATGTTGCCGTCGCTGTCGCCGTTGACCTTGAACTGGTTGAGCCGGTTCAGGTCGGTGTAGGCACCGCTGTCGAATGGCTTGCCGCCGGTGAGGCCGGCTGAAAGTCGGGAATCCATGGCCGCCTCCGTCAGATCACGATCAGGTCAGCCTGCAGGGCGCCGGCTTGCTTGAGCGCCTCCAGGATGGCCATCAGGTCGGAAGGGGCGGCGCCGACCTGGTTCACCGCGCGGACGATTTCATCCAGGGTGGTACCGGGGCCGAACTTGAACATCGGCTTGGCCTCCTGCACCGCATCGATCTTGGAGTTCGGCACCACGGCGGTCTGCCCGCCGGAGAACGCCTCGGGCTGGCTGACGATCGGGTCTTCGGTGATGGTCACGGTCAGGCTGCCGTGGGTCACCGCGGCCGGCTGCACGCGTACGTTCTGGCCGATGACGATGGTGCCGGTGCGCGAGTTGATGATGACCTTGGCCACCGCCTGCCCCGCCTCGACCTCGATGTTTTCCAGCACCGACAGGTAATCGACGCGCTGGTTCGGGTCCAGCGGCGCGCTGACGCGGATCGAGCCGCCATCGATGGCCTGGGCCACGCCCGGGCCGAGCAGGCCGTTGAGCTGGTCGACGATGTTCTTCGCCGTGGTGAAGTCCGGGCGGTTGAGGTTGAGGGTCAGGCTGTTGCCCTGCTCGAAGCCGCTCGGCACCGGCCGCTCCACCGTGGCCCCGGCCGGAATGCGCCCGGCCGACGGAACGTTGACGGTGATCCGCGAACCATCGGCGCCGCCGGCATCGAAGCCGCCGACCACCAGGTTGCCCTGGGCCACGGCATAGACGTTGCCGTCGATGCCCTTCAGCGGCGCCAGCAGCAGGCTGCCGCCGCGCAGGCTCTTGGCGTTGCCGATCGAGGAAATGGTCACGTCGATGGTCTGCCCCGGCTTGGCGAACGGCGGCAGCTCGGCGTGGATGGACACTGCCGCGACGTTCTTCAGCTGCACGTTGCCGCCACCGGGCGGCACCTTGATGCCGAACTGCGCCAGCATGTTGTTGAAGGTCTGCAGGGTGAACGGGGTCTGCGTGGTCTGGTCGCCGGTGCCGTTGAGGCCGACCACCAGGCCGTAGCCGATCAGCTGGTTGCTGCGCACGCCCTGGATGCTGGCCAGATCCTTCAGGCGTTCGGCCTGCACGGTGCCGGCGGCGAGCAGCAGGCAGATGACGGAAATCAGTCGCTTCATGATCGATACCTGGTCAGAACGGGAACAGCGGGCTCATGAAGAAACGGTCGAACCACCCAGGCTGGCTGGCATCGGCGAAGGCGCCGGTGCCCGAGTAGGTGATGCGGGCATTGGCCACCCGGGTCGAGGACACGGTGTTGTCGGTGGCGATATCGTCGGAACGGATCATGCCGGCGATGCGCACCAGCTCGTCGCCGGTGTTCAGGGTCAGCCACTTCTCGCCGCGCACGGAGAGGATGCCGTTGGGCAGCACTTCGGCGACGGTCACGGTGATCGAGCCGGACAGGCTGTTGCTCTGATCGGCGGCACTGTCGCCTTCGGTTTCACGGCTGCCGCTGTAGCTGGCATCCAGGCTCAGCTTGGCCGCATCGAGAGGATTGAGGTCGCTGTCAGGGTTATCCATCGACACGCCACCGCCAAACAGCGAGGTCAGGCCGATATTGGCGCTGCTGTCCTTGGCCATCTTCGAGCCGGCCGACTTGCTCGCCTGGGTCTTCTCGCTGAGGGTGATGGTGATGATGTCGCCCACCCGATAGGCCTTGCGGTCGTCGTACAGGTTGGTTTCGAAACCGGCCTGGTAGATGGCGCCGTTGGTCTGCGCAGCCGGCAGCGGGGTACGCGGCAGCACCGGGGCGTAGTAGGGATCGTCCGGCTTCGGCGGTGGCGACACGCAGCCGCCCAGGACGGTGGCGCTCAGCACGGTAAGAAGAATCATCAGCCGGTTCATAACCACTACCTCACGGCGTTCTTGTTGCTTCAGGCGCTTGCCGGGTCAGGCCCGGCACGCGCGTTAAAGATTCTGGGTAATAAAGGACAGCATCTGGTCGGCGGTGGAGACAACCTTGGAGTTCATCTCGTAGGCGCGCTGGGTGGTGATCATGTTCACCAGTTCCTCGACCACGCTGACGTTGGAGTTTTCCAGGGTGTTCTGCAGCGTCACGCCGAGACCGGTCAGGCCCGGGGTGCCGACCTGCGGGGCACCGCTGGCCGCGGTTTCCAGGAACAGGTTGTTGCCGATGGCCTGCAGGCCCGCCGGGTTGACGAAGTCGGCGGTCTGGATGTTGCCGACCACTTGCGGCGTCGGGTTGCCGAGGGTGGTCACCGAAGCGGTGCCGTCCTCGCCGACGGTGAAGGTCTGCACTTCGGCCGGCAGGACGATGGCCGGCTCCAGGGCAAAGCCCTGGCTGGTGACGACCTGGCCGTCGGCGTCCAGGTGGAAGCTGCCGTCACGGGTGTAGGAAACGGTGCCGTCCGGCAGCAGGACCTGGAAGAAGCCGCGGCCGTTGATGGCCAGGTCGAGCGGCTGCTCGGTGGTCTGCAGGCTGCCCTGGGTGTGGATCTTCTGCGTGCCGGCAATGCGCACCCCGGTACCCAGCTGCAGGCCGGTGGGCAGTTCGCTGTCCTGGCTGGACTGGCCGCCGGGCTGACGGCGGATCTGGTACAGCAGGTCCTCGAACTCGGCGCGATCGCGCTTGAACCCGGTGGTCGAGACGTTCGCCAGGTTGTTGGAAATCGTGGTCAGGTTCATGTCCTGGGCGGACAGACCGGTTTTGGCAACCCAGAGAGCAGGAAGCATGTTCTTTCTCCTCGAGCGCCGGTTTCATGGCGCTTCGCGTTGGTAATTAGCTGAGTTGCATGACCCGTGCCATGGCCGTAGCGCCTTCTTCGGCGGTACGCATCATCTTCACGTGCAGTTCGAACTGGCGGGACAGCGAGAGCATGGCGGTCATTTCTTCGACGGCGTTGACGTTGCTCGCCTCGAGGAAGCCGGAAGTCAGGCGCACATTGGCATCGGCCAGCTGCGGCTGGGTCGCGTCCTTGACCCGGATCAGGCCATCGGCGCCCTTCTCCAGGGTTTTCGGGTCCGGGTTGACCAGCTTGATGCGGTCGACTTCGGCCATCACGTTCGGCGCCTCGCCGAGGGCGCGAATGCTGATGGTGCCGTCCTGGGCGATCTCCACCTTCTGCTCCGGCGGCACGGCAATCGGCCCGCCGTTGCCCAGTACCGGCAAACCGTTGCCGGTGCGCAACTGGCCGAGGGCATCGATCTGCAGGCTGCCGGTGCGCACATAGGCTTCGCTGCCATCGGCGGCTTGCACGGCAATCCAGCCCTGGCCATCGACCGCCACGTCCAGATCGCGTCCGGTTTCCTGCAGGGTGCCCGGCGTGAAGTCGGTGCCCGGGCGCTCGGTCATCGCATACACGCGCGCCGCAAAGGTGTCGCCGAACACCGGCATCGAGCGCGCCTGCTCGAAGTCGCGATGAAAGCCGGTGGTGGAAATATTGGCCAGATTGTTGGCATGGGCACGCTGGGCCATGGTGTTCTGGCTGGCGCCCGTCATGGCAACGTAGAGCATCTTGTCCATGTTCTTCTCCGAGGGTCGGCGATTGCCGCTCGCAACTTCAATGCAAGCTATTCAGCAAACGCCGTGCCACTCTTCAAAAAACAAAGCAAGCCATTGATTTTATTAACTTTAAATAAAAGCAAAGGCTCCCGAAGGAGCCTTTGCAGGGTCGCAGCGGCGATGGCTTGCCGGCGGCGGCAAGCCATCGCCAGAGGGCGGCGAATCAACGCAGGTTGATGATGGTCTGGGTGATCGCGCTCTCGGTCTCGATGGTCTTGGCGTTGGCCTGGTAGTTGCGCTGGGCCACGATCAGGTTCACCAGCTGGTCCGACAGCTCGACGTTGGAGTCTTCCAGGGCGCCGGCCTGAACCACCCCCAGGGTACCGCTGCCCGGTGGGTTGCGTACCGGCTCGCCGGAAGCGAAGGATTGCACCCACTGCGTCTTGCCCACCGGCGTCAGGCCCTGCACGTTGGCGAAGTTGGCCAGCACCAGCTGCCCCTGAACCTTGGATTGACCATTGGTGTAACGGGCGAAGATCTCACCCGTCTCGCTGATTTCCAGGCCGGACAACTCACCCGTGGTATAGCCATCCTGACTCACGCTATTGACCGCAAAGGAGCTGGAAAACTGCGTGGAACCGCGCATGTCGAAAGTGAAACCACCCGGGTTGCTATTCGCCCCATTGAGCGACCAGCCGGTGGGCGAACTGGTGTCAGGCGCTGCCGGGTTCCAGGTCGCGATGGTGAACTGCCCAGCCGGTGTAATCGGGGCTCCGACGGTGGGCGGGGTGGTGGTGATGTCGGTAATGGGTGCCAGCGAGCTGATCTGCCCGGCCGCATCGAAGCTCAGCTGGTAGCGGTCCGGCTCGGTTCCGGCCGGTGCGGCGGCGGTCGGGACGGAAGGGCTGCGACCATCGATCAGGATATTCATCTGCCACTCGTTCGCATCACTTTTGACGAAGTACTGCGTGAGGACGTGTGCGTTGCCCTGGGAGTCATAGATGTTGGTCGAAGTGGACGAGTTGTAGGTGGTCGGATCGGTCGGATCGAACGGCGTGTTGGCCGGCACGCTGTTGGTCGAGTTGAGGTTGAATATCTGATCGATCTTTGTCGTGGCCTTGGGTTCCTGACTCTCAGTCTGCACCTGCAAGTCGCCAACCACGCCAGGCTGCAGGACGCCGTTGGCATCCACGGTATAGCCCTGCAGGTTGTAACCAAAGTTATCGACGATATAACCGTCCCTATCGGTGCCGAAGTAGCCCGCACGGGTATAGCTCAACGCACCGTTGTTACTAACCTGGAAGAAGCCGTTGCCGTTGATGGCCAGGTCCAGGGCGTTCTGCGTGTAGTTGATGTTGCCCTGGTTGAACAGTTGCGACACATCGCCCAGCAGCACGCCGCTGCCCTGGGGGTTGGAGCCGGTGCCCAGCACCGAGGCGGCATACACGTCGGCAAACTCGGCGCGCGACTGCTTGAAGCCGGCGGTGCCGGCGTTGGCGATGTTGTTGCCGGTGACGTTGAGATCACTGGTGGCTGCGCGCAGACCGCTGAGCCCGATATTGAAAGCCATGGAATACTCCTTTGCCGTTACTGCCGGCGCTTACGATCTGTGCGTTATTGACCGATGACCTGAACCTGCGACAGCGGCACGCTGCCCAGGCCGGCAAGATTGAGTGTCAGCTCACCGCCGTTCTGGCCCAGGGTGACGCTGTCGACGTTGGCGGGCAGCATGGTGTACAGCGCCTTGGGGCCGTCGGCATAGCTGGCCTGCGCCTCGAACTTGTAGGTGCCGGGCGGCATGACTTTGCCGCTGGCATCCTTGCCGTCCCACATGAAGCTGACATTGCCGGCCGACTGCTGCCCCAGGTTGACCCGGTTCACCGTGGCGCCCGTGCTGTCGTAGACGTTGACGTAGACGTTGCTGCTGGTGACCGGCAGAACCAGGCTGGCCTTGAAGGTTTCCGCGGTATCCACCACGGCCTTGTCGGTCGGCACTATGACCTTGCGCCCGACCAAGGAGGAGGCCTGCAGCGCCTGCGACGACTGGTAGCCGGACAGCAGCGAGCCCATGCTGGTATTGAGCTTCTCGATGCCCTCGACCTGGCTGAACTGCGCCAGCTGGGCAATGAACTCGCCGTTGCCCTGGGGCTCCAGCGGGTTCTGGTTGTTCAACTGGGCCACCAGCAGGTTGAGGAACTCGTTCTTGCCCAGTTCCTTGTTCTGCGTGGTGTCCTGCTTGATCTGGTACTGGTCCAGGGCCGAACTGACGCCACTAACGCTCATTTTCTCGCTCCTCGTTCGCGGCTTACTGGCCCAGGGTCAGTACGCGCTGCATCATCTGCTTGGCGGTGTTCATCATTTCCACGTTGGTCTGGAAGGCGCGACTGGCAGAAATCATGTCGGCCATTTCCTCGACCACGTTGACGTTCGGGTAGTACACGTAGCCCTTCTCGTCGGCTGCCGGATGGTTCGGCTCGTAGCGCGGCATCAGGCTGCTCTGGTCCTCGACGATGCCCAGCACCTGCACCCCGCGCCCGGCCTCATCCTGGTCGACGAACAGCGAACCGCGATCACCCTGCATGCTCGACTCGAACATGGTGGCGAACACCGGGTGGCGCGCGCGGTAGGTCTGGTTGATGCTGGAAGACACCGTCTCGGCGTTGGCGATGTTGCTGGAGATGGTGTTCAGGCGAGTGCTCTGGGCGCTCATGCCGGTTCCGGCGATATTGAAAACACTGGCGAGTGACATGCTAGGTATCTCCCTTATTCGCCGCGCAGGGCGCTGACCAGCCCTTTGAATTTGCTGTTGAGCAGGGTGAAGCTGGCCTGGAACTGCACCGCGTTCTCGGCGTAGTTGGACTGCTCCTGCTGGATGTCGACGGTGTTCTGGTCGATGGACGGGTGGAACGGGGTGCGGAAGCGCAGCGCCGGATCGGCCAACTGGATGCCTTCGCCGGCGATGTGCTGGCTATCGGTGCGCTGCAGGCCGACCGACTGGCGCGCGCCCTTGGCGCTCTGCTCGGCCAGCACCGCGGCGAAATCCAGATCGCGCGCCTGGTAGTTCGGCGTATCGGCGTTGGCGATATTGCTGGCCAGCACTTCGGCACGCTGAGCGCGAAAGCCGAGGGCCTTTTCGTGGATGCCGAGTGCGTTATCGAAGCTGATGCTCATGACCTTGAACCTTTGCCGTTGGGCGATCTGGTGGTGCCGTGCCAGATATACAGCAAAGGCTATGCCAACTTTATTTATCGTTATTTTTCAATGGCTTATTAACATTTTGCCGGCAAACAAAGCGGCAAGCGGCAAAGCTTTTCCGCTCCCGACAGGGCAAGCGGCAAAGCCCGGCAAGGCCGCTTGCCGCCACAAACGAAAACGGGAGGCCATTGGCCTCCCGTTTGCTGGAGCGTTGCACGCGCCTTATTTCACCTTGTAGATGATCCCCGGGCTGCACTGCACCATCTGATACAGATCCGGCAGCGCGTTGAGCGCTTCGGACGCACCGAGGAACAGGTAGCCCCCCGGCTTCAGCGTGGCATGGATGCGCGTGAGGATGTCCTTCTTCACCTCGGCGGAGAAATAGATCAGCACGTTGCGGCAGAACACGATGTCGAACTTGCCCAGGCTGGCATAGCTGTCGAGCAGGTTGAGGGCGCGAAACTCGACGCGGCTCTTGATCGGCGCCTTGATCGCCCAGCGTCCCGGGCCCTTGGGGTCGAAATAGCGCTGCAAGCGCTCCTGCGACAGCCCGCGGCCCATCGCCAGGCTGTCGTACTCGCCGGACTTGCAGTTGGCCAGCATCGACGGGGAAAGGTCGGTGGCAACGATCTGCACCCCCGCCTTCAACTGCCCCAGGTTGGTCTTTTCGAACTCATCGATGGCCATCGACAGCGAGTAAGGTTCCTGCCCCGAAGAACAGGCCGCCGACCAGATGCGCAGGCGCTGGTTCGGCGCCGCCTTGATCATCTCGGGCAGCACCTTGTTCTTCAGCACCTCGAAGGGATAGGTGTCGCGAAACCACAGGGTTTCGTTGGTGGTCATCGCATCGACCACCTGCTCGCGCAGGCCGCCGCGCGGCTGCGCCTGCATTTTCTGCACGAGCTCGCCGAGGGACTTGATGCCTTGTTGTTCCATCAACTTGTTGAGGCGGCTGGAAACCAGATACTGCTTGTTGCTGCCCAATAAAATGCCGCAGGCCTTTTCCAGAAAGGTCCGGAACTGCTCGAAATCCAAATTTCCTGAAGACACTAATGCCGCCTCACCATACATAAAAATCCCTGAAGGCCAGCGCCTCAGTTGCCGTCCGCACTGCGGATTCGCTCCACCACGCGGGAAGCCAGGTCATCCGGACGGAACTTCGCCAGGAAATCGTCCGCACCGACCTTCTTCACCATCGCCTGGTTGAACACCCCGGACAGCGAAGTATGCAGAATCACATGCAGCTTCTGCATCCGCGGATCCGAACGAATTTCCGCGGTGAGCGTATAGCCGTCCATCTCCGGCATCTCGATATCGGAAATCAGCATGAGGAATTCCTCAGCCGGCTGCCTGCCCTCCTCCACCATTTTGTGCAGGTAGTCGTAGGCCTGGCGGCCATCGTTCAGCGCCACCACCTCGACGCCGACGCTCTCCAGGCAGCGGGTGACCTGCTTGCGCGCAACCGAGGAGTCGTCGCAGATCAGCACCCGCTTGGACACCGCCTTGGCCTGGGTCTCGACATCCACCACTCCCTCGGAAATCGCCTCCGACATGGGCGCCACCTCGGCGAGGATCTTCTCCACGTCGATGATTTCCACCAATTGCTGGTCCAGCCGGGTCACCGCGGTCAGGTAGTGATCGCGCCCGGTGCCCTTGGGTGGCGGATGGATCTCCTCCCAGTTCATGTTGACGATGCGCTCGACCGAGCGCACCAGAAAGCCCTGAACCTTGGTGTTGTATTCGGTAATGATGACGAAGCTGTTCTTCAGGTCATCCAGCCCTCTGCGGCCGGTGGCCAGGGACAGATCGAGAATCGGAATGGTGCCGCCACGGATGTTGGCCACCCCACGCACCACCGGACTCGACTTGGGCATGATGGTGAGCTTGGGGCACTGCAGCACCTCCTTCACCTTGAACACGTTGATGCCGTATAGCTGCGGCCCGTCGAGACGGAACAGCAGCAACTCCAGGCGGTTCTGCCCGACTAACTGGGTACGCTGGTTAACCGAGTCCAATACTCCGGCCATGCCCAGACTCCTTTTATTGTGTGTTACCTGGCGTTCCGCTCTAGCGTAGCAGGCGGCACGGGCCTTGCTTTGCACAGAGCATGAACGCAATAACGACGCTTTTCCGACACCGGATGGCAAAACGCCGCAAACTGGCTGGTGTTTTACCTGCTTTATGCCTAGCCGGCTACAGCTCGCTGCATGGCGCAGCGACAACCTTGCCCGAAGAACTTATCGGCGCCACCGAAGGCTTTCTTGAGTTCACCGTGGAAGACTATTTGCAGCGCAGCGAGATCCAGGCGCGCTACGAGATCCGCGTGAACCCGCTCGACCCGCGCCTGCGCCTGGCCGCCTGCGACAGCGACCTGAACCAGGCGCTGGAAAGCCCCGCCCAGCCGGTCGGCCGGGTAACCGTGCGAGTCAGCTGCGAAGGCAGCACGCCCTGGACGGTATTCGTGCCGGCCCAGGTCCGCCTGTTTCGCGAAGTCGTCGTGGCCACCCGCCCGCTCAAGCGCGAGGCCGTACTGGGGCCGGCCGACGTCGCGCTGATCGAGCAGGATGTCGGCCCGCTGAGCCGCGGCTACCTGACCAGCGCCGAGCAGGCCATCGGCAAAAAACTGACGCGCCCCCTGCAAACCGACCAGGTCCTGACTCCGTCCAGCCTGCAGCTGGCCGAATCGATCCGCCGCGGCGACCAGGTGGTGATCAGCGCGCGCAGCGGCGCCATCAACGTGCGAATGCCCGGCGAGGCCTTGTCCGACGGGGTTCTCGGGCAACAGATCAGCGTACGCAACCAGCGCTCGCAGCGCGTGATCCGCGCCCGGGTGGTTGGCCCGGGGCAGGTTGAGGTGGAGATGTAGGCATGAATCTTGTAGCGCAATGAGCTGACGATTTCCTACACTGTTAAACAACGCACACTTATGCGCCCTAAAGTTTTGACGAATCCGGCCGAAAAGCTTTGTAAGCGTCCAGATACCGTCCGAGGTTAGAACCATGGTCATCGACTTCAACCGGCTGAACAGCGCCGCCAACCCTGCCAATTCGGGGCGAGCCGGCAGCACCCAGTCCAGCGGCCGCAACGAAGCCGTCAGCAGCAACCCGCCTGCGGCTCAGCCGAGTGCCGAGCAACAAGCCGGCGCCGCCAAGAGCGGCGAATCCGTGCAGCTGAGCCGTGAGGCGCAGCAACTGCAGAAAACCGCCGACAAACTGCGCGATCTGCCCACCGTGGACAAAGAACGGGTAGCCAAGCTCAAGCAGGCGATCGCCGACGGCAGCTACCAGGTCGACAGCCAGCGCGTTGCCGGCAAACTGCTCGACTTCGAATCCCAGCGCTAGTCTCAGGGCTGCGCTGGGGAGACTGGACGCCCAATCCCCAGAGCCAGCGATGCACGACACCAATCTGCTTCAACTCGTCAGTGAAGATATCGGCACCGCCCAGCAGTTGCTTGAGCTGATCGACGCCGAATACCAGGCCCTGGGCCAACGCGACCTGCCGCGCCTGCAAGAGATCCTGGCGCAGAAACTGCCCCTGCTCAGCCTGCTCGACCAGCACGGCAATGCACGCAGCCGCCTGCTCGCCGAACAGCAACTGAGCAACGACCGCGCCGGCCTGCAGGCCCTGGCCGCACGCCTGGCCGACGGCGAAACCCTGCTGGCGCGCAGCGACGAACTGAGCGAACTGCTCGCCAGTTGCCGCACCGCCAACCTGCGCAATGGCCGGGTGATCCGCGCCAACCAGGCCTCCCTGACCAGCGTGCTGGGCATTCTGCGTGGCGGCGAAACCCCGGGGCTCTATGACAGCCGTGGTGGGGCCGCTAGAATCGCCCAGCAGCGCCCGCTCAGCCAAGCCTGAAGCAACGATTTAGCACGGCAGGACATACAGGCCATATGCCAGTATCCTAATGCCGCAAGACCTTGTGCCTGGAGATTCTTGGACCGTGTCCAACCCATTCGTCGACGAAGGTGGCCCGCAACCGCCCAAGGTGCTCAGCGCACCGCTGGAAGTGTTCGCCAACCTGCGCCAACTGCAGCAAAACCACGACCCGCTGGTCATCACGTTCAAGGAGCGCAGCCAGCGCTTTCAGAGCTACCTGGTCGAGGTCAATCGCGAGCGCAGCGTGCTGGCTTTCGACGAATTGATCCCCAACGATGGCGAGCGCTTCCTCAAGGCCGGCGAACCCTTCCGGGTCGAGGCCTTCCATGAAGGGGTGCGCATTGCCTGGGAGTGCGAGGACCCGATCCAGATCGGCGAACTGCAAGGCGCGCGCTGCTACTGGAGCCACCTGCCGGAGCAGGTCCTCTACCACCAGCGGCGCAATGCCTTTCGCGCCCAGCTACAGCTGACCCAGCTGATCGGTGTCGAACTGTCCGGCAGCAAGCTGAGCCCCGCACTGAAAGGCCAGATGCTGGATATCTCGGCAACCGGCTGCAAACTGCGCCTCCCGGGCGACGTCACCGCCCGCCTGCAGCCCGGCCAGGTCTACGAAGGCCTGCGCCTGCAGCTGCCGTTCGGCGCAATGACCGTATCGGCCGAGCTGCGCCACCTCTATTACGAGGAAAAGACCGCGGCGAGCTTCCTCGGCATGCGCTTCTACCGCATGAGCGGCCTGGAACAACGCCAGGTAGAGCGTTTCGTCTACCAGCTGCAACGCGAAGCCCGACGCAGCGACGACTAGCGCCGCCCGCCTAGGTGGCCAGGTAACGAGCCGGCCGCTTGAAATATCAAGCACGCCGCGCCCCCCAGGCCTAGCGCAGAAAGTGCGCTACCTGCTCGGGCTCGAACGGCCAGTCCAGCTCGGCGCCATTGTCGCAACGGCGCAACACCGGGATGCGCAGGCCATAGGCCTCCACCCACTCCTCGCGCTCGGCGATATCGACCAGTTCGACCAGCAGGCCGTGTTCGACAAAGGGCATCAGCAACCCCTCTGCCACCTCGCAGAGGTGGCAGCCGAGGGTGCCGAGAAGTTGGCATTCGGGAAGCATGGCGGGCACCTCTGGCTGGATTCAGAGAGGCAGTTTACACCGCCTTTCAGCTGGTTTGCGGACCCGCAGCCGGTGCCAGCAGGCCTTGCAGGCCGTCGAGCAGGCGAGCGTTGAGTGCCTGCGCCTTGTCCAGCAGGGCTTCGCCGAACCGCTCGTCGAGGCTGAAGCCGCCCTGTAGCAGCTGCTCGAGGGTGCCCCTGGCGTCGTCCGCCAACTGATCGGCGCTGCGCAGCGCCCCGAGCAGCCCCTGGGCATAGTCGGCCAGCGCCGGGTTGACCGCGCTAGCGGCCTGGCCACCCTGCTCCGCCACCGCACCGTAGGCATCGGTGGCCTGGCGCACGCTGGTCTGGGTCAGGCGCAGGGACATCGAGGCCAGCTGCGAGCCGTCCATGTCCAACTGCATGGCGCGCTCGAAGGCGCCCCCCAGGTCGCCGGCATAGAAGGCGCTGGACAGTTCCTGCACCTGGCCGAACAGATCCTCCAGCGCCGCCCGCTCCTCCTCGTCCAGCTCGCCTGCCACCGACACCTGCCAGGCGCCGATCTGCAGGCTGCCGGACTGGCTGCTGGCGACCAGCGCCGAGCCGCTGCCGTTGCTGGCTGCCGCCACGCCGCTCTGCGACCAGTTGGCCGAGGCCTGGGCGATGGAGATGCGCAGGCGGTCGCCGTCGCGGGTCGTGACCTGCATCTCGAAGGTTTCCGCCTGGGCGGCAAACCGCTCGCTGTAGGCGGCCACGGCAGCCGAGCCGGTGGCCGAAGCCTTGGGCGCCAGGCCACCCTGCAAGCCGTTCAGGCCGCTCTGGATCTTGTCGTAGGTGCTGTCGATATCCTCGGCCACCTTGCCTTGCAGCAGGCCCAGGCCATCGAGGATCTGGCGCGCCTCGGCGAAGCCCTTCTCCACGCCCTCGCGGGCCTGGTCGAGCAGGCCCTGCAGTTTTTCCGGAGCCGCCCCGGTGGCGGCCTCGCCCTGCAGGCGCCGCTCGATGAAACCGAGAACGCGCTCGGCGACCTTGTCCGGGCTGAAGGCTTCGCGCGTCGCCTGCAGCGCCCCGGGCTCCAGCCCCAGGCGTTCGGCCAGGCGATTGGCCAGGGCCTGCTGGGCATCGGCAGCGGCGCGCGGGGCGGCCAGGTTGTGCAGCGGCGCAGTGCGGGAAAGCGAGGGCGACAGGGAAGCCAGAGGGTTCATGGCGGCATACCAGGGCAGGATATCCATCGGGTTGGCGGCCGCCCCGGAAAAAACTTGAAACCCGCGCGACCAACGGCCAAGCCGTTGCCCTGGATCAAGCCGGCACGCATTGCGCATGGACGCCGGCCGACGGCTTGGGCATGCTCGCGCGCAGTCATAAGGAGAAATGTCTTGTTCACCGACCTGCTGATCATTCTCGCCAGCTCGCTCGTGGTCATCGCCCTGTTCCGGCGCCTGCGCCTGCCGCCGGTACTGGGCTACCTGTGCGTCGGCCTGATGGTGGGCCCCAGCGCCCTGAACTGGATCGGTTCGTCCGAGGCCCTGCCGCACCTGGCCGAACTCGGCGTGGTGTTTCTGCTGTTCACCCTCGGCCTGGAATTCTCCCTGCCGCGCATGCTCGCCCTGCGCCGTACCGTGTTCGGCCTCGGCAGTGCCCAGGTGGCGCTGTGCGGTAGCCTGCTGGGCGGCGCCCTGTACCTGTTCGGCCTGCCGCCCGCCAGCGCCATCCTGCTGGGCATCGGCCTGGCATTGTCGTCCACGGCGATCGTCGGCAAGGAGCTGAGCAGCCTCGGCGAGGTGTTCAGCCCCCACGGGCAGAACGCCATTGGCGTGCTGATCTTCCAGGATCTGGTTGCCGTGCTCCTGCTGACCCTGATCCCGACCATCGCCGGCGGTGGCGACGAGCCCTGGTACTGGGCCCTGCCGCAGACCCTGGGCAAGACCCTCGTGCTCTTCGTCGGCCTGCTGCTGGCCAGCCGCTGGTTGCTGCCGCGCCTGTTCCGCGAAGTGGCCGAGTCGCATTCGCCGGAACTGTTCGTCATGCTGGCGCTGGTCATCGTCCTGCTGACGGCCTGGCTGACCCACCTGCTCGGCCTGTCCATGGCCCTGGGCGCGTTCCTCGCCGGCATGCTCCTGGGCGAGAGCCACTACCGCCACCAGATCGAAGCCGATATCCGCCCGTTTCGCGACATTCTCCTCGGCCTGTTCTTCGTCAGCGTCGGCATGCTGATCGACCTGCGCCTGTTCAACGACCACGGCTGGACCATTCTCGCTGCCACCGTCCTGCTGCTGGGCCTCAAGGGGCTGTCGGTGGCCATCCTGGTGAAGCTGCGCGGCGACAGTGGCGAAACGGCCTGGCGCAGCGGCCTGGCGCTGGCCCAGGCCGGCGAGTTCTTCTTCGCCCTGGTCACCCTGATGAGCCAGGTCAAGCTGCTCGACGGCGAACTGGGCAGCCTGCTGCTGACCGCGGCGTTCTGTTCCATGGCCCTGACCCCGCCCCTGATGCGCGGCGCGCCCTGGCTGGCCCAGCGTCTGCGCCGCGGGCCGGGCCAGCAGAGCCGCCTGGACGAGGTTGCCAACAGCAGTGCGCAACTCAGCGACCATGTGGTGATCTGCGGCTACGGCCGGGTCGGCCAGTCGATCGCGCGCCTGCTGCAACGCGAGCAGCTGCCCTTCATCGCCCTGGACGACGACCCGGTGCGGGTCGAGGAAGCCAATGCCGGCGAGGAAAACGTGCACTACGGCGACTCGCGGCGGCGCGACCTGCTGGAAGCCGTCGGCGTCGCCCGCGCCCGCCTGCTGGTGGTGGCGGTGGACAAGGCCGATGCGGCCCTGGCGATTGTCGAGCAGGTACGCCTGCAATGCGCCGATCTGCCGATTCTGGTACGCACCCGCGACGACAGCCGCCTGGCCGCGCTGCAGGCCGCGGGCGCCACCGAGGTGGTGCCGGAAGTGCTGGAGTCGAGCCTGATGCTGGCCTCCCACGCCCTGATCCTGCTGGGCGTGAGCGAGCGCCGGGTGCATATGCACATGGACGAGGTGCGCCGCAGCCGCTACCGCCTGCTGCATGGCTTCTACCATGGCGCCCAGAGCAATCTGCTGGATGCCCAAGGCCAGCCGCGCGTGCTCCTGCATGCGGTGAACCTGCCACCCGAGGCCTATGCCTGCGGCCAGCGCCTGAACAGCCTGATGCTGGAAGACCTCAGCCTGGAAGTGCAGGCGGTGCGCCGCGACGGCAACAGCCTGCCGCTGGAGAGCAATCCGCAACTGCAGGAAGGCGATGCCGTACTGCTCTCCGGCCAACTGCAGGCGGTCGAGGCCGGCGAGGCCAAGCTGCTCAGCGGCCTGGACTGAGCCCGGCGGCCGCCGGTGCGGAGCCAGTCGCGCCGTTCAGCAGCAGCTCGGCGGCCGCCTTGGCTTCCAGCGCCTGGTTCGCCGGGCCCTGCAGGTGCGCCATGCTCAGCGCGCCCTCGAGGAGAAACTGCAGTTGGTTGGCCAGCAACTGCGGCTGCGTCAGGCCCAGGCCCTGCAGCAGCTCGAAGAAATGCGCCGCAAAGGCCGCCTTCAGCGCCGCGGCCTGGCGGTGGATCGGGTGCTCGCGATCCTGAAACTCGGCGGCCGCATTGATGAAGCTGCAGCCACAGAAGTCGGCCTGGTGGATCAAGCCATGCAGACCATCGAAGGTGGCTAGCAACGCCTGGCGCGGGGGCAGTGCCTGGCGCAGGGCCTGCAACTGGTCGAGCAGTTCCTGCTGACGCGCCGCCAGTACCGCCAGGATCAGCTCGTCCTTCGAGCGGAAATGCTTGTACAGGGTCATCTTCGCCACCCCGGACTCGGCCAGGATGCGGTCGATGCCGGTGGCGTGATAGCCGACGCGGTAGAACAGCTCCTGCGCGGTCTGGATCAGTTGCTCGCGTTTACTCGAAGCCACGGGGTGCTTCCTCCGGCGTGAAAAGATAATGCTGGAAATATACAGACCTGTCTGCCTATTATCCAGGCCAGGCTGCAGACAACGCAGCGCCCCATTCATCCCGCCAGGAGCCCGTCATGCGCAGCGCAGCCGCCATTCTACTCAGTGTTCTTCTGCCCCTGCTGAGCCTGCCAGGCCAGGCCGCCGGCGTGCGCTTCGCCCTGGTCAAGACCGCCGAGACCGAAACCCGCGACGCCTTCACCATCGAGGACGGCGCCTGGAGCGAGAAGGTCATCGCCAACCACGTCGCCGTGCTGATCGAACACCACGCCGCCACCCTGCTGCTCGACACCTCCCTGGGCCGCCAGGTGGATCAGCAGTTCGAGGCGGAAATGCCCTGGTACGACAAGCCGCTGCTGCGCTACGGCCCGGTCACGCCGGTGCGCGACCAGCTCGAGGGCGACGGCATCCGCATCGACCGCATCCTCCTCAGCCACGTGCACTGGGACCACGCCTCGGGGCTGGCCGACTTCCCCGAGGTGCCGGTATGGGCGCCCTACGAGGAAATCGAGTTCAGCCGCATCGCCACCCCACCGGCGCTGCTGCCCAGCCAGTTCAAGCACCCGATCAAGTGGGTGCCCTTCACCTTCGCCAACCAGCCGTTCCTGGGCTTCGAGCAGAGCCACGACCTGTTCGGCGACGGCAGCCTGGTGCTGGTGCCGCTGTTCGGCCACACCCCGGGTTCGGTCGGCCTGTTCCTCACCCTGGACGACGGCCGGCGCTTCTTCTTCACCGGCGACGCCAGCTGGCGCCTGGAGGGCTTCACCGGGCCCCGGGAAAAATTCTGGATCAGCCGGCGCATGGTCGACAACGACCGCGAAGCGACCCGCGCGCAACTGGACAAGGTCCATCAGTTGCTGCAGCGCGAACCCGGCTTGATCGTGGTACCGGCCCATGACGAGGCGGTGCAGCGCCAGCTCGGCTACTACCCGCACTGGGTCGAGTAATCCGACCAAGGTCTAAAGGTCGTAGCCGTTACGAAATGTTTTAGTCGCCTCGCTGCAACAGGGTGGTCATCCGCCCTGCCACCACCAGCCGAGGAAACAACAACAATGAGCAAGACCCTTCTCGCCCGCGCCGTGGCCCTCGCCACCCTGGGCACCAGCCTCACTCTGCCCGGCCTGGCCCACGCTGCCTTTCTCGAAGACAGCAAAGCCAGCCTGGAAATGCGCAACTTCTATATGAACCGCGACTTCCGCCAGGAAGGCGGCAACCCGAGCAACGGCCACTCCAAGGCCGAAGAGTGGGCCCAGGGCTTCCTGCTGCGCTACGAGTCGGGCTTTACCGAAGGCACTGTCGGCGTCGGCGTCGACGCCATCGGCACCCTCGGCCTGCAGCTGGACTCCGGCCGCGGCACCAGCGGCACCGGCCTGCTGCAGCTCGATCGCGATACCGGCGAAGCCCAGGACAACTACGGCGACCTTGGCGTGACCGCGAAATTCCGCGTGTCCAAGAGCGTGCTCAAGGCCGGCACCCTGATGCCCAAGCTGCCGGTGGTCATGTCCAACGACTCGCGCCTGCTGCCGCAGAGCTTTCAGGGCGGCTGGCTGAACTCCATGGAGATCGACGGCCTGACCTTCGACGGCGGCCAGCTGAGCCGGGTCAACCAGCGCGACTCCTCCGACCATGAAGTCATGACCCTGACCAACTTCAGTCCTGCAGCTCGCGGGTTCACAGGGCTGCCCGCCACCGTCCAGGGCAGCGATGAATTCAACTTCGCCGGCGCCAGCTACAAGTGGAACGACCAGCTGACCACCAGCTACCACTACGGCAACCTCGACCAGTACTACAACCAGCACTATCTCAATGCCGTGCACCTGCTGCCGCTGGGCGACAAGCAGAGCCTGAAGAGCGACATCCGCTACGCCCGCTCCACCGACGATGGCCAGACCAACGTCGACAACAATGCCTTCGGCGCCATGTTCACCTACGGCCTGGGTTTCCACAGCTTCGGCCTCGGTTACCAGAAGATGAGCGGCGACACCGGTTTCGCCTACATCAACGGCACCGATGCGTTCCTGGTCAACTTCGTGCAGATCGGCGACTTCGCCTTCAAGGACGAGCAGTCCCTGCAAGCGCGCTACGACTACAACTTTGCCGGTCTAGGGATTCCCGGCCTGACCTTCATGACCCGCTACATCACTGGCGACAACGTCGACCGTGGCGCGAACAAGTCCGAAGGCGAGGAATGGGAACGCAACACCGACATCGCCTACGTGTTCCAGGACGGCCCGCTGAAGAACCTCGGCGTGAAGCTGCGCAACGCCACCGTGCGCTCCAACTTCGGCAACGACCTGGACGAGAACCGTCTGATCGTCAGCTACACCCTGCCGATCTGGTAAGCCGCCGCGCCCTCCCGTAGCTGCGGCTTCGGCCGCGAAAACGAGCGCAACAAAAAGCCCGCCAAAATGGCGGGCTTTTTCGTGGCTATGTCCCAATAGCGTGTTGCACAGGCCATCGAGCTTTAGTGGGAGCGGATTTATCCGCGATAAACAGGCAGCTCGGCGTAGGCCCTGATCGCGAATGAATTCGCTCCCACGAACAGCCAGAGCAGCCACCGCGAGCGCTTGAGCCAAACAACAGCAACGCATAACAGGTACATAGTTTTTTCGCGCCTACAACCTCAGTCCTGAGCCGTCGAACCGATCTTGTGGATCGACAGGTCCGCGCCGTAGTACTCCTCCTCCTGGCTCAGGCGAATGCCGACCAGGCGCTTGAGCAGGCCGTACACCAGCAGGCCGCCGGCCAGCGCCACCAGCACGCCGAGTGCGGTACCCAGCAGCTGGCTGACCAGGCTGACGCCACCCAGGCCGCCCAGCGCCTGCTGGCCGAAGATGCCGCAGGCGATGCCGCCCCACACGCCGCACAGGCCGTGCAGCGGCCAGACGCCGAGCACATCGTCGACCTTCCACTTCACCTGAGTCGCGGTGAACGCCCAGACGAACAGGGCGCCGGCCAGGGCGCCGGTGACCAGCGCGCCGATCGGGTGCATCAGGTCGGAGCCGGCGCACACCGCCACCAGCCCGGCCAGCGGGCCGTTGTGCAGGAAGCCCGGGTCGTTGCGCCCGATCAGCAAGGCGGCCACGGTGCCACCGACCATCGCCATCAGCGAGTTGACCGCCACCAGGCCGCTGATGCTGCCCAGGGTCTGCGCGCTCATCACGTTGAAGCCGAACCAGCCGATGATCAGGATCCACGAACCGAGGGCGAGAAACGGGATATTCGACGGGGCGAAAGCCACCAGGCGGCCCTCGCGGTAGCGGCCGTCGCGCCGCCCCAGCAGGATCACCGCGCCGAAGGCGATCCAGCCGCCGACCGCATGCACCACCACCGAACCGGCGAAGTCATGGAAGGCGGCGCCAAAGCGCGCGGTCAGCCAGGCCTGCAGGCCGAAGTTGCCATTCCACACCAGGCCTTCGAAGAACGGGTAGACGAAGGCCACGATCAGCACCGTGGCGCACAGCTGCGGGGCGAACTTGGCCCGTTCGGCGATACCACCGGAGATGATCGCCGGAATCGCCGCGGCGAAGGTCAGCAGGAAGAAGAACTTGACCAGCCCGTAGCCGCTGCCGGCAGTGAGCACCGCGGCCGGTTCGAGGAAGGTGATGCCGTAGGCCACCCAATAGCCGACGAAGAAATAGGCCAGGGCCGACACGGCGAAGTCGGAGATGATCTTCGACAGGGCGTTGACCTGGTTCTTGTGGCGCACCGTGCCGACTTCGAGGAAGGCGAAGCCGGCATGCATGGCCAGCACCATGATCGCGCCCAGCAGAATGAACAGGGTATTAGAGCCGTGGATCAGGGTTTCCACGGTGCTGTTGAGGTTTTCCATCGGCACGAAAACTCCGGCGTTCGGGAAAAGCACCAAAGCGGTTCATCCACTCAAGCAATCGCACCATCCTGATGCTCGCTACCGCCCAACAAGGCCCGTAAACAGACCTCGAGTGGCGCACGGCGTGCTGGAAGAAAAAGCGTTTTTTCGGTGTTTTTCTTTATTAAACATAGGGTTGATGAATTTCGCTGAACCCTTGCCGGGTTCTCGCGACGCCCGATTACAGGGCGTGAAATGCACCTGACGCACCAGCTAAATGCAATTGCTATACCAGCCACCGGCCAGCCCCGCACCGCTGCGCACCAAGCCGGCCACCAGGCGCGCCACCCGCCGCGCAGAAGCACCAAGACAGTGCGCAAAACCCTAGACACAAGACCGGCAACCCCAGGACCAGCCATGCGCCGACCGGACAGTCAGCGCCCTGCGCCCCATTCCTGAACAACTGGCCACATTCTTGCTATATCGGCCCGGGTGGTAGCCGCACTTCGCCATCAGCCCTCCGCCACCCCGCAAGGAATACACCGTGATCGACGGGCAACCGCTCGCCAGCTTCCAGCCTTTCATCGATACCGCCACCGGCCGCATAGCCGGCGTCGAGGCCCTGGGTCGCCTGCGCCAGGCCGACGGCCGCCTGCTCTCGGTCGGCCCGCTGTTCACCGACCCGAAGATCTCCCCGGCCCTGCTCCGGCGCCTGGACCGGCAGATCCGCGACGACGCCCTGGCCCGCCTGCACCAGGCCCCGGACGACTGGTTCGTCAGCCTGAACATCTCGCCGCGCTGGATCAGTCGCCTGCGCCCCAACCAGCCCTTGCCCAGCCTCAAGCAACTGGCCAAGCGCGGAATCGCCGCCCAGCGCGTGGTCTTCGAAATCACCGAGCTGGGCGGGGCCAGCCAGAAGCTGGCGGAAGTGGTGGCGCGCTACCGCGCCGCCGGCGCGCGCATCGCCATCGACGACTTCGGCGCCGGCTACTCGCAGCTCGACCGCGTGCTGGCCCTGCAGCCGGACATCCTCAAGCTGGACATGCGCCTGTTCCAGGAAGCCGCCCGCGGCGGCCCCAGCGGCGAAGTGGTCAAGGCGCTGGCGCAGATGGCCGAGAAGACCGGCTGCTGGATCATCGCCGAGGGCGTGGAAACCGAAGCCGAGCTGCATTTCGCCCTGGAGTGCGGTGCGCGCTACGTGCAGGGCTACCTGTTCGCCAGGCCGGAACTGGAGTTCTATCCCAGCGATGCCTTCGTCGCCCATTTCGCCCGTCTGCGCGAGCAGTATGTACAGCGCAAGCTGGCCGAACGCGCGCGCCTGATGACCCTGCGCCAGCAGCTGGCCGAGCTGATGAACCTGCTCAAGGGCTGGGCCGAAGGCCACGCACCGGCCACGGCCCTGCCCGACCCGGCCAGTTACCCCTGGCTGCTGCGCCTGTACCAGTGCGACCGGCACGGCACGCAGATTACCCCCAACCTGGAGTGGAACGGCCGGGCCTGGGTGGAGGATGCCCGCTACCTGCGGCACAACTGGTCCTGGCGCCCCTACTTCTACCAGGTGCTGGCCGAAGGCTGGGAGGAGCGGCGCCTGACGCTGTCCAGCACCTACCGCGATGCCACCACCAACCAGTACTGCCTGACCGCCGGACAGTTCATCGACAACGGCCGGCGCCTGCTGCTGCTGGACATCGATGCCGCCGGCCTGTGAACACCAGCCCAGCGCAGTGCGCCGTGCGTAGGCGCGGCTTCAGCCGCGAATGCGGCCAGCCGGTACCCGCCTAGATCGGCACCGGCCGGGCAAGCGGCGCCAGCTCCAGGCGATCGCGGCCATTCTGCTTGGCCCGGTACAGCGCCTTGTCCGCCCGCGCGATCAGGCCGGCAATGTCTTCCTGCAGGTAGTACTGCGCCACGCCGATCGAGGCGGTGATGCGAAAGCCCGCGGGCAAGCCGGCATAGTCGACCGAGCCCAGCGCCGCCTGGATGCGCTTGATGCAGTGCTGGGCCATGTCCAGCGAGGTCTGCGGCAGGAACAGGAGGAACTCCTCACCGCCATAGCGGGCGAAGAAATCGGTGCTGCGCAGCAGCGGCTGCACCGTGCCGGCGAAGGTCTTCAGCACCGTATCGCCGGCCGGGTGGCCGTGGCGGTCGTTGACCTGTTTGAAGTGGTCGAGGTCGAACAGGCACACGCAGAAGCCGCCACCACCGCGATCGGTGCGGTTCTTCTCGTGGCCCAGCATCTCCAGCAGATAGCGGCGGTTGTACGCGCCGGTCAGCTCGTCGTGGGTGGCCAGTTCGGTCACCTGCTGCAACACCGTCTGCAACTGGGCATTGCTGGCCATGAGCTGCTTGCGCAGGTCGCTGATGCTGCCGCCGAGGATCGAGATGAACGGCAGGAAGGTGGAGAAGCTGCACCACAGGATGATCTCCACCGCCAGGTTGAAACGCGCACCTTCGATGGCGCGGATCAGCGGCAGGGTCAGGCCGTAGGCGAGGATGGTCAGCAGGCTGAGGGCCAGCAGCTGGCGGGTGTGCAGCTTGAAGCAGCCGAACACCATGATGATCAGCAGCACCACCAGGTAGGCGCCGCGGGCCTGGCCGGCATAGACCTGGGTGAACAGCACCAGGGCAATGGCCATCAGCATCTGCGCCAGGGTCAGGCTGGGGTCGCGAAAGCGCAGGTTGAAACGGCTGCGAAAGGCCAGGTAGAAGGCGAGATTGCCCAGCACCGCATAGATCGCCCAGACGAGCATGACCCAGGCCGGGGAAATGCCGTTGTACAGCGAGAGGGCCTGGGGAACGGCACTGAGCACGTACATCACCAGGCTCATGAAAAAGCGCTGGATACGCAGCTGTTGGTGTGAAACATCGGGCAAGGCGGCGCCTGAAATCACAGCGGGTTTCTCTTGTTATTGTTTTTATCGGTAGCCCTCTGACAATAGCACTCTGCCAGCAAAGCTCATACGAAGGTTCAATCCCTCTTGCGGCGCCCGTCACGAAGCCCGAAGCTAGAAGCCTCCCACCGGCGAGGACAGCCCTTGGACTGGCAAACACTGCTCACCCGCGAACGGCTCGGCAAACCGGTACACAGCCCGGACGAGCTGGGCCGCAGCCCGTTTCACAAAGACCACGACCGCATCATCTTCTCCGGCGCCTTCCGCCGCCTGGGGCGCAAGACCCAGGTGCACCCGGTCTCCAGCAACGATCACATCCACACCCGCCTGACCCACTCCCTGGAAGTCAGCTGCGTCGGCCGCTCGCTGGGCATGCGCGTCGGCGAGATGATCCGCGACGAGCTGCCGGACTGGTGCGACCCGGTCGATCTCGGCGTGGTCGTGCAGTCCGCCTGCCTGGCCCACGACATCGGCAACCCGCCCTTCGGCCACTCCGGCGAAGACGCCATCCGCCACTGGTTCCAGCAGGCCGCCGGACGCGGCTGGCTGGATGCCATGAGCGAGGCCGAGCGCGGCGACTTCCTCAATTTCGAGGGCAATGCCCAGGGCTTTCGCGTGCTCACCCAGCTCGAATACCACCAGTTCGACGGTGGCACCCGGCTGACCTATGCGACCCTCGGCACCTACCTGAAATACCCCTGGACCGCCCGCCACGCCGAGGCCCTGGGCTACAAGAAGCACAAGTTCGGCTGCTACCAGAGCGAGCTGCCGCTGCTCGAACAGATCGCCGCCAAGCTCGGCCTGCCGCAGCTCGAAGAGCAGCGCTGGGCGCGCCACCCGCTGGTGTACCTGATGGAGGCGGCGGACGACATCTGCTACGGCCTGATCGACCTGGAAGACGGCCTGGAAATGGAGCTGCTCGACTACCCGGAGGTCGAGGCCCTGCTGCTCGACCTGGTCGGCGACGACCTGCCGGAAACCTACCGACTGCTCGGCCCGCGCGACTCGCGCCGGCGCAAGCTGGCGATCCTGCGCGGCAAGGCCATCGAACACCTGACCAATGCCGCCGCCCACGCCTTCGTCGCCCAGCAAGCGGCGCTGCTGCGCGGCGAGTTGCCCGGCGACCTGGTCGAACACATGCACGGCCCGGCCAAGCGCTGCGTGCAGCAGGCCAAGGCCCTGGCCCGCGAGAAGATCTTCCAGGACAAGCGCAAGACCCTGCACGAGATCGGCGCCTACACCACCCTGGAAATCCTTCTCAACGCCTTCTGCGGCGCGGCCCTGGAGCAGCACCGCGGCGGCAGCCTGTCGTTCAAGAACCAGCGCATCCTCGACCTGCTCGGGCATAACGCCCCCGATGCGGATTGGCCGCTGCACCGGGCCTTCCTGCGCATGATCGATTTCATCGCCGGCATGACCGACAGCTACGCTACCGAAATGGCCCGGGAGATGACCGGGCGCTCCAGCCCGGTATGACAGCATGAACAAAGCGCAACGGCACAAACTGGGCTGGCACTCCGGGCCAGCCGAATGGGGGCCGGGCATCATTGCCGGGCTGGGCTGCGCGCTGCCGTTGCTGCTCGGCCTGCTCAGCGGCCATCCGGGCTTCCTCTGGGCCTCGGTCGGCGCCTTCCTGGCCGCCCAGGCCAACCCGCTGCACCGCTTCGGCATGTTCCGCCTGCTCCTGCTGACCCTGCTCGGCGCCCTCAGCGCCGGCCTGGGCTTCTGGTCGGCCACCGAGCCCGTGCTGAGCTTCGCCCTGTTCGCCATCTACGGCTTCCTCCTCGCCTGGCTGCAACGCTTCGGCAGCGAAGCCGGCAAACTGGGCATCTCCCTGGCCGTGTGCCTGTGCCTGGGCCAGGGCCAGTTCGGCATGGTCAACCTGAAGAATGCCGACGCGGTGGCCGCCCTGTTCATCCTCGGCGGCCTCTGGGTGGCCCTGCTCGCCTTCGGCATGCGCGGCCTGCACGGCCTGCGCATGTGGCCGTACATGCCGCGCTTCCTGGGCATCTTCAAGGTGCTCAGGCGCTATGCCAAGCGCCTGCCGGAACAGCGCTGGCGCCTGCATGCGCTGCGCTGCACCCTGGCCTGCGGCGGCGCCGGGCTGATCGTCAACCTGGCCGACCTGCCGCGCGGCTACTGGCTGACCCTGGCGCTGTTCGCCACCCTGCAGCTGGAGTTCAAGGGCAGCCTGGTGCGTGCCCTGCAATCGAGCCTGGCCAGCCTGTGCGTGGCGGCGCTGCTGATCTACCTCGGCTACAGCCTGCAGAGCCCGCCGCTGATGGTGGCCACCATCCTGCCGCTGATCGTGCTCAGCCGGGCCTTCCAGGCCCACAGCTACAGTCTGTTCGTGCTGCAGGTGAGCCTGAGCTTCGTGCTGCTCGCGGAAAGCCTGGCACTGGACTGGCAGCTGGCGCAGATGCGCCTGTTCAACAGCCTGATCGGCGTGACCCTGGCCCTGCTGGTCGCCCTGCTGATCTACGGCCTGGAACAGCACCTGCTGCGCCGCCAGGCGGCCGTGCACACCTGAGCCCAGCCTGCCGCCGCCTGGCCAGGCGGGCTTGTGCGAGACGCTTCAGCATGTTCTTGTTCAACCACGCAGCAACGGAGTGAGGCACCATGCAGGGAAAGGCTCGGGGCAAACAACATCGTTTTCCGCTGCACGTGCACATCGGCGTGCTGTTCACCCTGCTGCTGCTCGGCACCGGCGTGGTGCTGGGGATCTTCAACTACCGACAGACCAGCGCGATCATCCTCAGCAGCAGCGACGAGCTGTTCGAAAAGATCCGCGAGGACGTCAAGTCCGACCTGCTGCACACCTACCAGCCGATTCGCCGCCTGCTCAGCCTGCTGGTGCTCAATGAGCACACCCAGGCCAGCGATACCGCCCGGCGCATGCAGCTGCTGCCGCTGTTCGCCCAGGCCCTGCAGGACAACCCCAAGCTGGCCTCGCTCTACCTCGGTTACGAGGACGGCGATTTCTTCATGGTCCGCCCACTGCGCAGCGACAAGCTGAAGGCAACCTTCGACGCGCCGGCCAATGCGATCTACCAGGTCTGGAGCATCGAGCGCAGCGGCGAGGCCCGGCCGATCTCCGAATCCCAGTACTTCGATGCCGACCTGCGCCTGCTCAGCCGCCGGCAGAACCTCAAGGAAGTCTTCGACCCGCGCACCCGCCTCTGGTACCGCAACGCCCTGGACAAGGGCAAACTGATCGGCACCGACCCTTACGTATTCTTCTCCAGCGGCGAGGTCGGCACCACCCTGGCGCGCATCAGCCAGGGCAAGACGGTGATCGCCGCCGACCTGACCCTGGCCGACCTTTCCGCCACCCTGGCCAGGCACAAGGTCACCCCCTCCACCGAGGTCGTTCTCTATCGCCCGGACGGTGCCGTGGTCGCCTATCCCGACCCCGACCAGGTGACGGTCCGCAATGGCAGCGTGCATCTGGCGCAGATCGAGCGACTGAGCCCGGCGCTGGCCGAACTGTTCGCCCGCGACCTCAAGGACGACCTGCACACCAGCACCACGCTGGCCGATCGGCGCTGGCAGATGTCCTACACCCAGTTTGCCGAGGGCGGCCCCAATGGCCTGCGCCTGGCTCTGCTGGCACCGGAGGATGAGCTGCTGGCCGATGCCTACCGCCTGCGCTGGCAGGGCGGCATGATCACCCTCGCCATCCTCCTGCTGTGCATCCCGCTGGGCTGGATGATGTCGCGCGTGCTGGTGCGCCCGTTGCGCGCCCTGGTCAGCGAGGCGGAGGCGATCCGCAGCTTCAATTTCGACTACCCGGCCAGCGGCCGTTCGCCGGTACTGGAAGTCGACCAGCTGGCCGTGGCCATGAGCAAGATGAAGGACACCATTGCCAGCTTCCTCGACATCACCGCCAGCCTGTCCGCCGAGACCCGCTTCGATGCCCTGCTGCGCCGGGTGCTGCGCGAAACCGTCGGCCTCAGCGGCGCCAGCGGCGGGCTGATCTACTTGCGCGACGGTGGCAGCGGGCGCCTGGAACCCCACGGCCTGTTTCTCAACGGCGAGCAGCACAGCCTAGAAGAACACCGCATCCCCAGCTTCGACCCGGCGCGCCACGACCTGCCCCTCTGGCTGCAGCAGCCGGCCCAGGGCGGCGAGACCGCCGTGGTAGCGATCGGCTTCGACCAGGCCAACGGCTTCCAGAGCCTGCTGCATACCCTGGACAGCCCGCGGGTGCACCTGGTCTGCAGCGGCCTGCACAACCGCCAGGGCGAGACCGTCGGCGTGCTCCTGCTGCTGCACCGCGACACCGGCGCCGAGGACGACCTGGCCATGCTGCGCCCCGAACGCATCGCCTTCGTCGAGGCGGTCTCCGGCGTCGCCGCGCTGTGCATCGAGAGCCAGCGCCTGCTGGAGCAGCAGAAGAAGCTGCTCGACGCCTTCATCCAGCTGATCGCCGGCGCCATCGACGCCAAGAGCCCCTACACCGGCGGGCACTGCCAGCGCGTCCCCGAACTGACCCTGATGCTCGCCCACGCCGCCGCCGAGAGCGACGAGCAGCCGTTTCGCGACTACCGACCCAGCGACGAGGACTGGGAAGCCCTGCACATCGCCGCTTGGCTGCATGACTGCGGCAAGGTCACCACGCCGGAATACGTGGTGGATAAGGCCACCAAGCTGGAGACCCTGTACGATCGCATCCACGAGATCCGCATGCGCTTCGAGGTGCTCAAGCGCGACGCCTGGGTCGCCTACTGGCAGGGCCTGGCCCAGGGCGGCGACGAGCCCAGCCTGGGCGAGCTGCGCGACGCGACCCTGGCCGCCCTGGACGACGAGTTCGCCTTCATCGCCCGCTGCAACCTGGGCGGCGAAGCCATGGCCGATGCCGACCTGGAACGCCTGCGCCGCATCGGCGCGCGCACCTGGACGCGCACCCTGGACGACCGCCTCGGCGTGTCCTGGGAAGAACGCCAGCGCCAGGCCCGCACCCCGGCGCCGAGCCTGCCGGTGCAGGAGCCGCTGCTCAGCGACAAGCCCGAGCACCTGCTGGAACGCCCGGCCAGCGAGCTGATCCCGGCCGACAACCCCTGGGGGTTCAAGCTCGAAGTGCCGCAGTACAAACACAACCGCGGCGAGCTGTACAACCTCGGCATCGGCCGCGGCACCCTGACCGACGAGGAACGCTTCATCATCAACGGGCACATGGTGCAGACCATCCGCATGCTCAGCCACCTGCCCTTCCCGCCACACCTGGCCAACGTCGCCGAGATCGCCGGCGGCCACCACGAGAAGATGGATGGCAGCGGCTACCCGAAACGCCTGAAGCGCGAAGACATGAGCCTGCCGGCGCGGATGATGGCCATCGCCGATATCTTCGAGGCGCTGACCGCGGTAGATCGCCCCTACAAGAAGGGCAAGACGCTGACCGAGTCGCTGCAGATCATGGCCGGCATGTGCCGGGGCGGGCACATCGACCCGCAGCTGTTCGGCCTGTTCCTGCGGGCCGGCATCCACCAGAACTACGCCGAGCGCTTTCTCCGCCCGGAACAGATCGATGCGGTGGATGTCGACGCCATCCTGGCCAAGGCCGGGCTGGCGTGAAGACAATAAAAAACCCGGCAGATGCCGGGTTTCTTATCGATCGCAAGCGGCGTCAGCCGCCTCGATCAGGCCGGGTTGACGGCGTTTTCCGGGTACCAGACGTCCATCAGCGGGCTCAGGTTGTAGCCGGTCAGCTCGGTGCGGCCCTTCAGCCAGGCATCCAGCTGCTCGCGCTGGGCGGCGCTCATCGAGCCGCGCTTGGCCAGGCAGACGAAGCCGTAGTCATCGCCACCGACATAGCCCAGGCCGTTGCCTTCGACGGCATCGCGCAGGAAGGCTTCGACGAAGCTGTCCATTTCCGCGTCGGCCAGGCCCTCGCGGAAGTTCAGGGTCAGCTCGCAGCCCAGCTCCTGGAATTCGTCGACGCAGAGTTTCTTGCGCAGACGGCGGGAACGGTTAGTGGCCATGTAAAACTCCTCAACACTCGATAGAAATAACCGACGCACTCTAGCAGAGTGCCGGCGCAACCGCCCGCCAAACCGCGGTAATGGCACAAAAAACCGCCCCACATGCCCCTTTGCCCGATGCCAGGGCGCCCAGCCGTCCTGGCATCGGGCATAATGCGCGGCATTCTCCAGATTCCATGCAGCGCTCTGCCCCGGAGCCCTGCCCATTGTTCCGCCCTCGTCTTCCCGGGCCCTGCCAAATGATCAAATCCCTGCGTTGTTTCGTTCTCGCCACCGCCCTGCTGCCACTCGCCCTGCCCGCCGTGGCGGCCACCAGCAATACCCTGCCGGCCAAGGTCCAGCAGGCGCTCAAGGCCAACAAGCTCGGCAGCAACAGCCTGTCGCTGGTGGCCATCCCGCTCAACGGCCCCGGCACCAGCCTGGTGCATAACGCCGATGTCTCGGTGAACCCGGCCTCGACCATGAAGCTGGTCACCACCTACGCCGCCCTCGAACTGCTCGGCCCGAACCACCAGTGGCGCACCGAGTTCTACAGCGACGGCCCGCTGAAGAACGGCGTGCTGCACGGCAACCTCTACCTCAAGGGCGGCGGCGACCCCAAGCTGAACATGGAGAAGCTCTGGCTGCTGATGCGCGACCTGCGCGCCAACGGCGTGCAGCAGATCAGCGGCGACCTGATCCTCGACCGCAGCCACTTCATCCACCCGCAGCTGCCCAGCTTCAACGACGACGGCGGCGACAAGAACAAGCCGTTCCTGGTCGGCCCCGACTCGCTGCTGGTCAACCTCAAGGCCGTGCGCATGATCACCCGCACCGAAGGCGGCAAGGTCAGCGTGATGATGGAGCCGCCGCTGACCAACGTGCACATCGACAACCGGGTCAAGGCCCTGCCCGCGGCCAAGTGCCCCGGCTGGCCGGACGTGCGCTTCAACCCGGTGACCCAGTACGACGGCACCACGCTGATCGTCAGCGGCAAACTGGCCGAAGGCTGCAGCGCGCAGAGCTACCTGTCGCTGCTCGACCATCCCAGCTACGCCGCCGGGGCCGTGCGGGCCATCTGGAACGAGCTGGGCGGCAGCATCCTGGGCAAGGACCAGGTCGCGCCGGTGCCGAAGAACGCCCGCCTGCTGGCGCGCGCCTATTCCCCGGACCTGGTGGAGATCATCCGCGACATCAACAAGTACAGTAACAACACCATGGCCCAGCAGCTGTTCCTCAGCCTCGGTGCCAAGTTCCGCGACCGCGCCGACAGCGACGACGCCAAGGCCGCGCAGCGGGCGATCCGCAACTGGCTGGCGCGCAAGGGCATCACCGCCCCGCACCTGGTGATCGAGAACGGCTCCGGCCTGTCGCGCGCCGAGCGGGTCAGCGCCCGCGAGATGGCGGCCATGCTGCAGGCCGCGTGGAACAGCCCCTATGCCGCCGAGTTCATCGCCTCGATGCCGCTCGCGGGTATCGACGGCACCATGCGCAAGCGCCTCAAACGCACCGGCATGGAAGGCCTGGCGCACATCAAGACCGGCACCCTGAACAACGTGCGCGCCATCGCCGGCTTCAGCCGCGACGCCAAGGGCACCACCTGGGCGGTGGTGGCGATCCTCAACGACCCACGTCCCTGGGGCGCCTCGGCCGTGCTCGATCAGGTGTTGCTGGATCTGTACCGGCGCTGAGATTCTGCGACAGCCGGCCCGCTGATCGCCGCGGGGCTCAGGCGGCGATCTGGATGCGGTCGCGGCCGGCCTGCTTGGCCTGATAGACGGCCGCATCGACCCGGCTGAGCATAGTCGCGGCACTTTCGCCGGTGCGCCAGGCGGTCACGCCGAAGCTGGCCGTCACCAGGCCCACCCCTTCCATCGGCTCGTTGCGCAGGATCTCCCACAGCGCCCGGGCCAGGCTGGCCGCCTGCTCCTCGCTGCTGGTCGGAGCCAGCACGATGAATTCCTCGCCGCCCAGGCGACAGAACACATCGATGGTGCGCAGGCGCTGGTGGATGCGCCGGCACACGCTTTTCAGCACCTGGTCGCCGGCATCGTGGCCGAAGCGATCGTTGACCTGCTTGAAGTGGTCGATATCCAGCATCACCACTGCCAGGCCGCTGTGCGGATTGCGCCGGGCCCGGGCGATCTCCGCCTCCAGCCGCTCCTGGAAATAGCGGCGGTTGTAGATGCCGGTCAGCGAATCGGTGATCGACAGGGCGCGCAGCTCCTGCTCCACCAGTTTCGGCCCGGTGATGTCACTCAGGTAGCCATGCCAGAGGGTGCCGCCATCCTCCAGGCGCTCCGGCGAAGCCTCGCCGCGCAACCAGCGCAGGCCCTGGCGGGGCAGCAGCACCCGGTAGTCCTCGCGCCACGGCTGCAGCCGTTCGGCGGACTGCAGGATGCTGCGCCTGACCGCCTCCTGATCCTCCGGGTGGATTCGCTCGAATACCGGCCCGCCATCCAGGCGCACCGCCTCCGGCTCGACCTCGTAGACATTGCGCAAGCCGGCGCTGGCATAGGGGAACAGCGAGCTGCCATCGGCCCGCAGCTGGTACTGGTAGATGGCCCCCGGCACGTTGGCGGTGAGCTTCTCCAGCAGCCGGTCGCGCGCCTCGAGGGCCTGGCGGCTGAGGCGGGCCTCGGTGATGTCGATGGCGATGCCCAGGTAGCCGACGTGCTGCCCATGCTCGTCGCTCACTCTGGTGACGATCAGGTTGACCGGCAAGCGGCTGCCGTCACGCCGCACATAGGTCCATTCCTGCTCGACGTAACCGCCGTCCTGGGTTTGCGCGACAAACACCTCGAAGCCACTGACGGGCCGGCCCAGGCGCTCGCTGAGCAGGCGCGCATGCGCCTGCACCTCCTCCGGCACATGGATCAGGGTCGGGGTGTGCAGGCCAATCAGCTCTTCGGCACGGTAGCCGAGCATGCGCTCGGCACCGACATTGAAGGTGCGGATCAACCCCTCGCAGTCGGTGGCGATGATCGCCACCTGGGTCACCGCATCGAGCAGGCCGCGCAACTGGCCATTGACCCGGGCCAGCTCGGTTTCGCGCTGGCGCAGTACCGCCGTCTGCTCGCGCACCAGCTGCTGGGCGCGCTGGCGCTGGCTGGCCAGGTTGTAGGTGAGCAGCGCGAGCAGCAGGCTGAGCAGCATCCCCGCCGCCAGCAGGAGCGCCGGTACCGGTGCGCTGTTGGCGCGCATGAACGCCTCGGTCGGGCGGATGCTCAGCGCATAGCGGCGATCGGCCAGGCGCAATTCGCGGTTCAGCTGCAGCGAGCCCTGCACCGGTGCGGCCGAGCGGTAGTGCAAGACCTGCCCCGGCAAGCCGCTGCTGTCGCGCAGTTCCAGGCTCAGATGGCGGGGCGCCTCGGCGCGCGCCTGCTCGTGCAGCAACTGTTCGAGGCTGAAGGCGGCCACCAGGAAGCCACGCAGCGACTCGCCGGCGGCCGGGCCGGCCTTGCTGAACACCGGCGCGGCCAGCATCAGGCCGTGGGTCTGCCGGGCCGAGGCGGCGACGAAGCGCAACTCGCCGGAAACCGCCATGGCCTTGCGGCTCGCGGCCCGCTGCAGGGTTTCCCCGCGCTGCGGGATGCTCGCCACGTCCAGGCCGAGGACGTCATCACCACGGATCTGCGCCGACTCGATGAACAGCACCGGAAAATACTCGGCGCGCGCGCCGGCAGTCTGCAAGGCGTTGCCGGCCGCCAGCTCGCGCAGCTGGAAATCGGCGATGCCGCTGGCGCGCACCTGGCGCTCGAATGGGCCGCGCTGGGCGGCCGTGACCCGCGGCAGCCAGGTATAGGAAAACGCCCGCTGCGGCAAGCCGTCGACATAGCCGGCGAACTCGCCACGGGTCACCTGGTCGGCATTCATGAAGAAGCGCCGGACCCCGTCCAGGTCGGCCACGTGGGCGTCGAAGCGGGCCTGCATGGTGCTGGCCCGCTCGCCGGCCACCGCGGCGAAGCGCTGTTCCAGCTGGTGCTGGTAGAAACCGCTGATCACCTTGGCCACGCCCAGGGTCAGCAGCAGGCCACCGAAGAAGATGAGCCCGGCCAGCCCCCAGGCCAGTGAGCGCTCTCGCTGGAAGATACTTCCGCCGGGCGGGTTACTGCGCAACGACATGCCTGCTCGCTCGTCAAAAGAACGACGATCCCTGTCGAACGCTGCACCGGCAGCTGAATAGTGTCAATAAGCCAGCAGTTTAACGAAACATCAGCTTCCAGGCACGGTGAATCTTCGGGTTGCGCGCAAAATCCGGGTCGATCGTGCTGGCACTGATCTCCTCCACCGCATAACGCGCAGCCAGGCCTTCATCGAGCTGGAACTTGCGGAAGTTGTTGGAGAAGTACAGCACGCCCCCCTTGGCCAGGCGGTTCATCGCCAGGTCGAGCAGCTGCACGTGGTCGCGCTGCACGTCGAACACTCCTTCCATGCGCTTGGAGTTGGAGAAGGTCGGCGGATCGATGAAGATCAGCTCATATTCGCCGCGATCAGCCGCCAGCCAGGCCATCACATCGCCCTGCTCCAGTTTCTGCTTGTCGGAGAAGCCGTTCAGGCTGAGGTTGCGCCGCGCCCAGTCTAGGTAGGTTTTCGACAGGTCGACACTGGTGGTGCTGCGCGCCCCGCCCTTGGCCGCGTGCACGCTGGCCGTGGCGGTGTAGCAGAACAGGTTGAGGAAACGCTTGCCGGCCGCCTCCTGCTGGATGCGCAGGCGCAGCGGACGGTGGTCGAGGAACAGGCCGGTGTCCAGGTAGTCGGTGAGGTTGACCAGCAGCTTGACGCCGCCCTCGGCCACTTCCAGGAACTGGCCCTGGGTGGCCTGGCGCTCGTACTGCTTGGTGCCGCTCTGCCGCTCGCGGCGCTTGATCACCACCTTTTCCTGCGGCACGCCGAGGGCCACGGGAATCGCCGCCAGGGCGTCGAGCAGGCGGGTCTGCGCCTTCTCCGGGTCGATCGAGCGCGGCGGCGCGTACTCCTGCACGTGCACCCAGTCCTGGTACAGGTCGATGGCCAGGGCGTATTCCGGCATGTCGGCGTCATACAGGCGGTAGCACTGGATATCCGCCTTCTTCGCCCACTTGCCCAGGGTCTTGAGGTTCTTCTGCAGGCGGTTGGCGAACATCTGCCCGCCCTCGGACAGCCGCGCCGGCTCGTTGACCGCGGCCGGCGCCTCCTCCTGGCCGGCCCGCGCGCCGCGCCGCTCGCCGGTGACGAACTGCTCGGGCAGCAGCTTGAACAGCAGCAGCTTGCACGGCAGCGCGCCGTTCCAGAAGGCGTACTGCTTGTGGCTGCGCAGGCCCATGCGCTTGCCCAGTTCGGGCGCCCCGGTGAACACCGCGGCCTCCCAGTTCATGCAGCTCTGGCGCAGGCGCTCGCCGAGGTTCTGGTAGAGGTACAGCAGGCTCGCCTCATCGCCCAGGCGCTCGCCGTAGGGCGGGTTGCTGACCACCAGGCCGGTCTGGTTCTGGTCCGGGCGCGGCTCGAAGGTCGCCAGCTCGCCCTGGTAGACCTTGACCCAGTCGCTCAGGCCGGCCCGCTCGATGTTGTTGCGCGCCGGTTGGATTAGCCGCGGGTCGGCCTCGTAGCCGCGAATCCACAGCGGCGGCCTGGCCAGCCCGGCGGCCGCGCGGGCCTCGGCTTCGGCGTGCAGCTTGTGCCACAGCGCCGGCACATGCCCCAGCCAATGGCTGAAGCCCCACTGCTCGCGGCGCAGGTTGGGCGCCAGGTCGGCGGCCATCATCGCCGCCTCGACCAGGAAGGTCCCCACCCCGCACATCGGGTCGGCCAGGGCGCCACCGGCGGCGGCGATGCGCGGCCAGCCGGCGCGGATCAGCACCGCCGCGGCGAGGTTTTCCTTGAGCGGCGCGGCGCCCTGCTGCAGGCGGTAGCCGCGCTGGTGCAGGCTGTGCCCGGAGAGGTCCAGGGACAGCACCGCCTCGCCACGATCCAGGCGCAGGTGGATACGCAGGTGCGGGTCGATCTTGTCGATCGAGGGGCGCGTGCCGTCGGCGGTGCGCAGCTTGTCGACGATGGCGTCCTTGACCTTCAACGCGCCGAAGTGGGTGTTGTCGATGCCGGAACCGTGGCCGCTGAACTCCACCGCCAGGGTGCCCGAGGGCTCCATGTGCTCGGCCCAGTCGACCTCCAGCACGCCCTGGTAGAGCGACTCGGCGTCCTGCACCGGGAAGCGCCGCAGCACCAGCAGCACGCGGTTGGCCAGGCGCGACCAGAGGCACAGGCGGTAGGCCGTTTCCAGCCCGGCGAAGCCGCGCACCGCGGCGGTCTGCTCGCGCACCTCCTCCAGGCCCAGGCTGCCGGCCTCTTCGACCAGCAGGCCTTCGAGGCTTTTCGGGCAGGTAAGGATCAGTTCGTAACGGTCCGACATGGGCTTTCTCGTAAAAGTGGCGGCTGGCTAGCCAAAAATATGTGACAGAACGTCGCGTTGCGACCCTTCGTCGGAATAAGCACACCTCGCAGACGCGAGGCGTTCGCAATGGCAAAACGCCTGCGCGACGACTCGGGGCTCCCACAACACGGGGGCCTGGGCGAAAAACCGGAAAAATCCGGCACCCTTCTTATGGCCCCACTCCTAAATACGTTACGTCCTTATGACAAAACGATCATTCACAGGCCCCAACGCATTCGTTAGAAATCAACTCAGGTTGGCACCGCAACGGTGTCGACAGGTAGTCCGCCACGCCGGCAGCGGACTGCGCGGCAGAGCATTTCTGCCTGGTCCCAACCTGGGGCCGCAAGGACATAACAGTCAACAAGTGAGGGCAACACCCTATGAGAAGACTTAAGCGTGATCCGATGGAACGAGCTTTCCTGCGCGGCTATCAACACGGCATTCATGGTAAATCCCGCGACATGTGTCCTTTCACTCATCCCACCACACGCCAAGCCTGGATCAACGGCTGGCGCGAAGGTCGCGGCGACAACTGGGACGGATTGACCGGCACCGCCGGCATCCACCGACTCAATGAACTCCACGCCGTCGGCTGAATAGGATCACCCCGACTTCACCAGGCCGTCCCATCCGGGCGGTGGGCGCAAGCCCGAGGGCCCCTCAGGGGCCCTTTTTTATTGCCTTCAGTTCTTCGGCAAGGCCGCGATGGCATCCACCGCCTCGCGGATCAGCGCCGGGCCCCTGTAGATGAAACCGGAATAGATCTGCACCAGGCTGGCCCCGGCGGCGATCTTCTGCGCCGCGTGCGCGCCTTCGGTGATGCCGCCCACGGCGATGATCGGCAGACGGCCCTTGAGCTCGCCGGCCAGCACCTTGACCGTGTGCGTGCTCTTGTCGAGCACCGGCGCACCGGACAGGCCACCGGCCTCGTCGGCGAACGGCAGGCCTTCGACGCCTTCGCGGCTGAGCGTGGTGTTGGTGGCGATCACCGCATCCATGCCGGTTTCCACCAGGGCCTGGGCCACCTGCACGGTTTCCTCGTCGCTCATGTCCGGGGCGATCTTGATCGCCAGCGGCACCCGCTTGCCGTGCTGCACGGCCAGGTCTTCCTGGCGCTGGCGCAGGGCTTCGAGCAGTTGCTTGAGCGAATCGCCGAACTGCAGGCTGCGCAGCCCCGGGGTGTTCGGCGAGCTGACGTTGACCGTGACGTAGCTGGCGTGGCCATAGACCTTGTCCAGGCAGATCAGGTAGTCGTCCACCGCGCGCTCGACCGGGGTATCGAAGTTCTTGCCGATATTGATGCCCAGCACGCCCTGGTATTTGGCCGCCTGCACCCGCGCCAGCAGATGATCGACGCCCAGGTTGTTGAAGCCCATGCGGTTGATGATCGCGTTCGCCTGCGGCAGGCGGAACAGCCGCGGCTTGGGGTTGCCCGGCTGCGGGCGCGGGGTCACGGTGCCGATCTCGACGAAGCCGAAGCCCAGCTGGGCGAAGCCGTCGATGGCATCGCCGTTCTTGTCCAGGCCGGCGGCCAGGCCCACCGGGTTGGCGAACTCCAGGCCCATCACGCGCACCGGCAAGCTGACCGGAGCCTTGCACAGCAGGCCATTGAGGCCGAGACGACCGCCGGCACCGATCAGGTCGATGGACAGTTCGTGAGAAGTTTCCGGGGACAGTTGGAACAGCAGCGCGCGGGCCAGGTCATACATGGGCGAGTCGGCTCGGATAGGGTGGCAGTGGGAAGCAGGCCGCGATTATAGCCGCGCCCACTAGCCTCAGGCGAGGCAAGAGGGTAATGATTAGCCGGTTATTGCAACGGGCGCAGGCTCAGCAGTTCGCCGGCGTCACTGAATTCCAGCGCGAATGCGCCATAGATGCCGGCCTCGCGCAGAAACGGGCGCAGATGGTGGGCAGGCAGGCTGACCTTGCGGCCGTCGCGACTGAACAGCAACACCCGATTGGCGCGCCCCTGGTATACGGCGCGAAAACGCTCTGCCGGCAGAGCGATATCCAGCACGAGGCTGGGCATGGAGGCTACCTCATCGTGATTTGCACAATTTTGCCACAGGCACCGCGGCTTGCAGAGCCCGCCAGGCGCAATCCCGGGCCGTTCGCTAGTGCGCAGCGGCCGCCGCTCTGCCACACTGGCACGACAGTTCCAGGAGCGCCCTGCGGGTCATGAGTCTGTCCGAATCCACTAACAATCTGGCATCACGGCTTTCCGCCCTGGCCCAGCGCCTGGGTTTGAGCGGCCGTGTGCCACGCCTGGTATTCGAACGGGCCCGCGCCCTGCAGCTGCCCTTCCAGCCCCTGCCGGTACCGCCGGAAAGCATCTGGTGGTTGGCCGGGCCGCCCCTGCAGCGCCTGGTCGACCTGCCGCGCGACGCCCTCTCCGGCCCGGTGCAGGAAGACAAGGCCGAAGCCCGCGCCGTGCTGATGCGGGTGGTCGAGCAGGAACAGCACGCCCTGGCCGACTTCGACCTGCGCCGCATCGACGGCCTGTGCGGCACGCCACCGGAGATCGGCGGCATGTTCGGCCACTTCGAAGAGTTCGCCGCCACGCAAACCTGCCGCAGCGTGCGCATCATCAGCTACAAGGATTTCCTCAAGACCATCAGCCAGGCGCTGCCGCGCTTCCTCGCCGGCGAGCCGATCGAGCTGCGCCAGGCCAGCTGGTATGGCGAGCGCCTGTTCTGGGCCAGCGAACAGCATGGCGAGGCCTTCGCCTGCGCCATTGCCTACGCCCGCCTGCGCGGCCTGGAGGTCAACCTGCCGGCCCAGCTGACCCGCTATCGCATCAACCCGAGCGGCCTGGCCGAGCTGAAGCAGCACTACCACGTGCTGGCCATGCCGGTGCAGGCCTGGAGCGACCCGGCCTTCATGGGCGTGCTGCTGGACAACCGCCTGCCCTACGCGCGCCTGTCGCTGCTGCGCAATCCCGGCGCGCCGGAGTTTCTCCTGCTGCCCAAGGCCTCCGCCGAAGCCAATGCCCTGGGCGAAGGCCTGCGCCTGGCCGGCGCCCCGGACGTGGTGGCCTACCTGGAACAGCTGCACAAGCGCAGCGGCGACTGAGGCACGGCGCGCGCCTGCCGGCAAGAAACGGCAAGAGGGAAAGAGTGCGCCGGCTACCCGCCCGGGCAGCCGGCATGCGGCCAACAGCGCTTAGCGCGAGGGCGCCAGCGCGACTTCCTGGGTCACGCCCCAGCCGTCCAGCACACCGCCGAGCGGTACCACCAGCGACTCCAGGTCCTGCTCAAAATCACCAATACCGGCATGGGTGGCGTACATCACCTTGCTCACCTGCAGGTGCCAGGCCCCGTCGTCACGCACGCTGACCTGGGCATTCAATGACTCACCGCGAAACTGTCCTGCGACCTGCCGAGCCCGCTCCTCGTCGGGAAAGATGGCGTAGAACTCGATGGGATGGACGCGGGCGAAGTCGAAACCGCCCTCTTTCATGCGCCGCAAAACCGTGTTGCTGACATCTTCATGAATGGCTGTGCTCATCTAACGACCTCCTCTCAGGCGATTGATAGACCGCAGCCGCCAAGACTCAGCGGCTTGGCAACACCGCACGGTGCCGCACGAGACCCGGGCCGGGAATGAAGCCGGCCCGTGACACACAGGGACAGAAGCATGTTGCAGACCAGGGATGGCTGGGCAGAACGCCAGCCGGAACCCTCCGTTGCAGAGTAGTCCCTGGCGCAGGCGGCTGTCGCCCGCAGAGATGATCAAAATGTTGCCGCGGCGACAGACGGGACGCTGCGCGCCGGCGGCCTGGCGCGCACTCCCGCTGCCGCGGGCGGCCGGCCAGGCGCTCAGCTGCGGCTGAGCCAGCCCATGATCGCGCGGCTCACCCAGGGCGGCGACACCTGCCCGCTCCAGTACATCAGCTTGAACAGCCAGTGCACCGGCCGGTGCACCAGAGGCTGCTCGGCCTGCCGCCAGACCGCCGCGGCGATGTCCTCGGCGCGCAGCCTGACGCCCAGGCGACGCAGCGCCGGCGGCTCGAAGGTCTGGCTGTCGACCATCGGCGTGCGCACGAAGGGCGGCATCAGGTCGCCCACGCGAATGCCGTGGCGCCGCCATTCCAGCTCCAGCGCCTCGGTGAGGCCGCGCACGGCGAACTTCGACGCCGAATAGCTGACCATGTGCGGCGTGCCGTACAGGCCCGAGGCCGAACCCATGTTGATCACCTGGGCGTCGGGAGTCGCCTTCAGGTAGGGAAAGGCGGCATGGGTCATGTGCAGCAGGCCCAGCACGTTGATCTGCAGGATCCGCGCGTGCTCCGCCAGAGCGATTTCCTCGAAGTGGCCGAAGCGCAACACGCCCGCGCAGTTGAACAGCAGGCGCAGGCGGCCGCCGTGCTGCGCGGCGAAGTCGGCCAGCGCCGCGCCCACCGCCGCGGCATCGCCGACATCCAGCTCGGCGTGCCAGACCCCACCCAGTTCGGCGGCCAGCTCGGCCAGGGCACTGTGGTTGATATCCAGCAGGCCGACCTGCCAGCCGCGCGCATGGAACAGCCGGGCGGTGGCCGCGCCAATGCCAGAGGCGGCGCCGCTGATCAGGATAGTGGGCATGGGCAACCTCGCTGGCGGAGAAAGTCGAGCAGCCGCTGCAGCGCCTGGTCGGCGCCGGCCAGCAGGCCGCAGTTGATCTGGAACACATGCCACTGGCGGCGGTACAGCTCCAGCCGGCAAGCCACCCCCGCCGCCACCGCGCGCTGGGCCAGCAGACGGCTGTGCTGGAGCAGGATCTCGTCCTCGCCGACCTGCACCAGCAGCGGTGGCAGGCCGTGCAGCTCGGCATACAGCGGCGACAGCTGCGGATCGCGGCGATCCATGCCCGCCGGGCAGTAAGCCGCCGCGCCCTGCTCCAGCCAGGCCACCTGCAGCAGCGGGTCGCCAGCCGCCGGTGCATGCAGGTGGGCGCCGCTGACATCGCTGAACGGCGACAGGCAGACCAGCGCCGCCGGCAGCGGCAGGCCCAGTTCGCGCAGCCGCAGCACACTGACCAGGGCCAGGTTGCCGCCGGCCGAATCGCCGGCGATGACGATCCGTTCGGCCGGCTGGCCCTGGGCCAGCAAGGCGCGATAGGCCGCCAGCGCATCGTCGCGGGCCGCCGGGAACGGATGCTCCGGCGCCAGGCGGTAATCCAGGGCGCAGACGCGCAGCTGGCCGTGCCGCGCCAGGTAGCTGGTCAGGTTGCGATGGGTCTGCGGCGCGCCGACGATAAAAGCCCCGCCATGCAGGTAGAGCAGCACCCAGCCGTTGTCCCGCGCCGGCAGCAGCCATTCGCAGGGCACCCCGCCCAACTCGCCCGCCGCCACCCGCACCCCGCGCGCCACCGGTGCCAGGCGCGTGCCCCAGCGCAGCAGGCGGCGCTGGGTCGGCACACCGACGCCGGGGTGGAAGCCGCCGCGGAACAGCAGCCAGGTCAGCCCGCGCAGCAGCGCCGTCAGCAGGCGCTGCCCCGCGCCCGAGGGGGCCGCCAGCTCAACGGACCAGGTCATAGTCGCTCCAGTCCGGCTGGCGGGTGTGCTGACGGTAGCTGAAGGTGAAGCCGGACCAATTGTTGGTGTGCTTGCCGGCGGCATTCTTGTACCAGCTGCTGCAGCCCTGCTCCCACACCGAACGCCGGATGTCGTGCTGCACCTGGCGGTTCCAGGCCTGCTGCACCGGCGCGCGCACGTCGAGGTAGCGCACCCCCTGCTGCAGCTGCTGCAGGCCGGCCAGCACATAGGGGTACTGGCTCTCCAGCATGTAGATGATCGAGTTGTGGCCCAGGTTGGTGTTCGGCCCGTAGAGCAGGAACAGGTTGGGGAAGCCGTTGACGCTGATGCCCTTGTAGGCCTCGGCGCCCTCCTGCCAGGCCTGGTTCAGCTCGACGCCGCCGAGGCCGCGGATGTGCATGGGCGCGAGAAAATCGCTGGCGGCGAAGCCGGTGCCGAAGATCAGCACGTCCGCCGGGTGTTCGCGGCCGTCGGCGGTGATCACCCCGTGGGCACCGACCGCACGAATCGCCGTGTCGACCACCGCTACCTGGGGCTGCGCCAGCGCCGGGTAGTAGTCGTTGCTGATCAGGATGCGCTTGCAGCCCAGCGGGTAGTCCGGGGTCAGGCGCTCGCGCAGGGCCGGGTCGGCGATCTGCCGGCGCAGGTGGCGCAGAAAGGTGCCGCGGTACAGTTTCATCAGCCCCGGCAGGATGAAGAAGGCCACACCGCGGGCCTCGTGGTAGAGGTACTGCAGGGCCCGGTCGAGTTTCTGCGTCCACGGCCAACGCTGCATCAGCGCCAGCTCGAAGCGGCTGTAGGCGCGGTCCGGCTTGGGCAGCACGTAGGCCGCCGAGCGCTGGAACAGGGTCAGTTGCGCCACCTGGGGCACGATCTGCGGGACGAACTGGATGGCGCTGGCGCCGGTGCCTATCACCGCCACCCGCTTGCCGGTGAGGTCCACATCATGGCGCCAGCGCGCCGAGTGAAACGCCTCGCCGGCGAAGCCCTCGATGCCCGGCAGCGCCGGGTACGCCGGCCGGTTGAGCTGGCCACAGGCGCTGACCAGGGCACGGGCGCTGAAGCGGGCGCCATCGCGGGTCTGCACGCGCCACAGCGCGGCCGGCTCGTCGAACCAGGCCTCGGCCACTTCGCTGTTGCAGCGGATGCGCGGCTGCAGGTCGTACTTGGCCACGCACTGCTGCACGTAGGCGAAGATCTCCGCCTGCGGGGCGAAGCGCCGACTCCAGTCGGTCTTCGGTTCGAAGGAAAAGGAATACAGGTGCGACGGCACATCGCAGGCCGCTCCGGGGTAATGGTTGTCGCGCCAGGTGCCGCCGGCCTCGGCGGCCTTTTCCAGAATCAGGAAATCGTCGCAGCCCTGCTGGCGCAGGCGCATGGCCAGGCCCAGGCCGGCAAACCCGGCACCGATGATCAGCACGCCCAGGGGTGCATGCTCGGGAGTATTGTTAGACATTGTGTTCTCCGTGAATCGCCGTGCAGGCGATGAACGAATCCTAAGTGCAGCGGCGTCCCCGAGTTATGGCATAGTCGGCCAGAAAATTGTGACTTTCGGACAAGCTCGCCATGCCCATCGCCACCCCCTGGCCGCAGCGCCGCAGTGCCATCAGCGTCCAGCTGCTGACCCAGTTCGGCCTCGACCAGGGCCTGTCGATCGACGCCTGCCTGGCCGGCACGGGGCTGAGCTGGCAACAGCTGGCCGACCCCGGTTGCGAGGTGGAGGCCGGCCAGGAGCTGCTGCTGATCGGCAACCTGGTGCGCGCCCTCGGCGAGCGCCCGGGCATCGGCCTGCTGGCCGGCAAGCGCTACCAGCTGAACACTTACGGCATCTGGGGCTTCGCCCTGCTCAGCAGCCCGACCTACCGCGACGCCGCCCGCCTCGGCCTGCGCTACCTGGACCTGACCTACGCCTTCCACGGCATGCAGCTGGAGGAACACGGCGACGAGGCGCACCTGCTGCTCGACGACCGCGCCATCGCCCCGGAACTGCGCCGCTTCATCCTCGAACGCGACCTGGCCGGCATGCTCCAGGTGCTACGCGAACTGAACAGCCGCGAGGTGCCGCTGCTGCGCGTCGACCTGCGCAGCGCCGAACCGGCCGACCCCAGCCTGTACCTCAGTGAAATCGGCGTGTTGCCCCACTTCGCCCAGCCCTGCAACCGCTTCGTGGTCGACCGCCGCCTGCTCGACCACCCCCTGCCCGGCGCCAACCCGCGCACGGTGGAGCTGTGCGAGCAGCAGTGCCAGCTGCTGCTGGACAAGCGCCGCCAGCGCAGCGGCCTGGCCGGGCAGATCCGCGGCCTGCTGCTGAGCCGCCCCGGCCACCTGCCGGACATGGAGCAGGTGGCGAGCAGCCTGCACATGAGCTCGCGCACCCTGCGCCGGCGCCTGGACGAGGAAGGCACCAGCTTTCGCAGCCTGCTGGAGGAAGTGCGCCAGGCCCTGGCCGAGGAGCTGCTGGCCACCGGCGGCCTGAGCCTGGAGGAAATCGCCGAGCGCCTGGGCTATGGCGAAGTGTCCAACTTCATCCATGCCTTCAAGCGCTGGAAAGGCGTGCCGCCGCGACAGTACCGGCTCGGCGAGCCGGCCTGAAAGGCCGATTACGATCTCGCCACCGGTTAACCGACACGTAGCAGATCGTAGGCAGGTTCTGAGCGCAGTGCTCAGCGGGCGACCTGCTGCCCCCGGCCACCGATGGCGCCACTGGTGTTGTCCAGCAGGCTCCCGGTCGCCACCTGCAGGAAGGACTGCAGGCGCTTGAGCATCGGCGCCTGGGCCGGGTCGTCGTGCAGCAGGCTGACCCGCGCCTGGGCGCCGAGCTGGTAGTCGTACAGGCGCGCCGCCAAGCCCTTGGGCTGCACGAGGATCTTGCTGCCGCTGACCAAAGCCACGGTCTGGTCGCTGCCGGACGGCTTGATCACGCCGATGCCCTGGTCGCCCGCCGGCAGGTTGAGCAGGTCGCGCCCCCAGCACTGGTGGCGCACGTCGCCGCCCAGGCGACCCATGATGGTCGGCACCACATCAAGCTGGGTGCCCACGGTGTCGCGCTGCGCGCCGAACTGCTGCTGGATGCCCGGGGCGATCAGCAGCAGCGGCACGTTGAAGCGGAACAGGTCCAGTTCGGTCAGTTGCTCGCCACTGGCAAAGCCGTGGTCGCCGACTATGACGAACAGGGTGTCCTTGTAGTACGGCGCCTGCTTGGCCTTCTCGAAGAACTGGCCCAGGGCCCAGTCCGAGTAGCGCATGGCGGTCAGGTGCTGGTTGGCCCCGCCACGGTCGGTGACCGGCGGCACCGGCAGCTGCGCCGGCAAGGCATAGGGGGTGTGGTTGGACAGGGTCTGCAGCAAGGCATAGAAGGGCTTGGCCGGGTCCAGCTTGGCCAGCTCCTCGGCGCCGCGGTCGAACATGTCCTGGTCGGACACGCCCCAGGTCGGGTCCATGAACACCGGGTCGACGAAGTCCTCGCGACCGACGAAGTTGCGCATGCCCTGGTTGCTGAAGAAGCCGGACTGGTTGTCCCACTGGAAATTGCCGTTGTAGACGTAGACGTCGTCGTAGCCGCGGGCGCTGAGCAGCTGCGGCAGGCCGGAGAACTGGTGGCCGCCCTCCGGCGTGCGCATCAGGTACTCGAAGCCCGGCAGGTTGGGGAAGCAGGCCATGGTGGCGAACATGCCCTGGTGGGTATGGGTGCCGTTGGAGAACAGGCGGGTGAACAGCAGCCCCTCCTGGCTCAGGCGGTCGAAGTTGGGCGTGATGTTGGCATCGCTGCCCAGCGCGCCGACCCAGCGCCCGGCAAAGCTCTCCATGAGGATCACCACCACATGGCGGATCGGCAGCGTGCCGGCCTGCGGCGGCTGGAAGTCGCGGCGCACGGCGGCAAGGTCGCCATCGACCAGTGCATCGTGCGGGCCGAGCAGCATCTCGCGCACCGTCTGCAGCGCCTCGGCGGGCGGCAGGCTGGCTTTCCAGGCGTTGTCGCGATGGCTGGAAAAGCTGTTCTTCGCCGCATCGATCAGGGTCAGCGTGCCGTTCAGGCCCAGGTGGTTGGCGAACATCGAGTCGGTGGTGAAGGCGTCGCCCCAGCGCAGCGGCGGGCCCTGCTTCAGCGTGCCACGGGCGGCGAGCACCGCCAGCAGCAGGCAGAGGATGAACACCAGCCCCCGCCAGTACCAGGCCAGGCCCGGCTGGTGCGCACGCGGCCGGGTACCCTGCTCGATCAGCAGGAACAGCCAGGCCAGCGCCAGCGTGGCCAGGGCCCAGGCCAGCAGGTAGCGCAGCACCGGGAAACCGTTCCAGAGCATGCTCAGCACGGTGCCCAGGTCTTCCTGCATGTACTGGAAGACCAGGCTGTTCAGGCGCTGGTGAAACTCGCGGTAGAAATCCAGCTCGGTGACACCGATGAACAGGGTCAGGCTGGCGAACAGGGTCAGCCAGGCCACGTGCAGGCGCCGGGCAGCCATGGCGCGCGCGCTGAGCAGCGACAGCAGCAGCGGAGCGCAGGCATACACCACCAGGCGCAGGTCGAAGCGCAGGCCGTTGAAGAAGGCCTCGGCGATCTGCAGCCACGGCGTGGCGCCGACCTGCTCGAAGTTGTAGAGCAGCAGCGCGCCGCGGAGCAGGGAGTACATCAGCATCAGCAGCACGGCGCTGGCCAGGGCGAACGCCAGGTGGCTGGCGAGCGTGGGCGGCAGGGGTCGAACGGGCAAGGCCGGCTGATTCGGGGTAGCGGCGACGGGCATGGGCATTCCAGGCAAAGAGCGACGAGGGAACCGGCAAGGCACGGCACAGAAGCTTTCCTATGCTGCGCCGGCCGCCGTGAAATTTTTGTCGAAGCGGATTGGGTAGACCCGCCCCCAGGCCCTCGGGTTCAGTGCCGGCCCGCTCGCCGGGCTCCCGCCGCCGCACAAGGCGATTGCGCCTTTCCTGCGGCCGCTTCGGCCACCCCCTGGGCGCAAACCCGCATGACGCCGTCGCCACCCGCGCCGGGGCCCGTCCAGAGGTCACGGGCTCGTCGTCAAGCGGTCGCCGCCAGCACCTTGGCACGGTACTCTGGCTACCGGCATTCTGCCAGCATCCGCCCGCCGGGTGCGGCGCCACCCATCCCCCAGACCGCGCTCAAGCCGCCCACCGCGCGGCCGATAGCCTCGGCAACGAACAAGAACGGAGCCCCCTCATGCAACAGGGCCTTTTAGCCACCTTCATGCCGCCGACCGAGCAGGACCACAGCACCCAGCTGCTCAGCCGCATGCTCGCCTTCTTCGCCTTCTGCGGCCTGGCCATCGGCCTGTACAGCGGCATCAAATGGGGCCGCCTGGGCAACGACGCGCTGCTGCACGGCTCCTTCCTGCTGATCATCGGCATGCCGCTGGCCCTGCTGGTGCTGCGCAACGCCTGGCTGCCGGCACGCGGCGTGGCCAACTTCGCCATGGCGCTGATCAGCAGCTACGCGATGATCCTCATCTACCACCTGGGCGGCCTGCATTCGGCGCACATCTTCTGGCCTCTGGTGGTGATCGGCTTCGCCTACCTGCTGCTGGGCGGGCGCAGCGCGGCCTTCTGGGCCCTGCTGCAACTGCTCTTCGTGTTCTGGCTGATCCGCCTGCAGCGCAGCGGCGCCGCCCTGCCCGTGTTCGAGCTGAGCCCGCGCGATGCCATGCTCAACGAATACTCCGGCTACATGCTGCCGGTGATCACCATGTGGCTGGCCCAGTGGTACAGCTCCAAGGTTCGCCAGCAGGCGCTGGACGACGCCCAGCAGCACCTCGACGAGGCCGAGCGGGTGGGCAAGGCCGCCACCGCCGGCAGCCAGCAGCTGGCGGCGCTGCTGGACGAGGTGCGGCACAGCGCCGGCGACCTGCGCCAGCTGTCGCAACAGCTCTACCAGACCCTCGACAGCATGCGCCAGCGCTGCCAGAGCATCGATGGCGACGTGCAGCAGCAGGCCGCCGCCATGCAGCAGCTCGATCAGGCCGTGCACCAGGTGCTCGACGAACTGGCCGCCAGCACCGCGCAGATGCAGCAGCTGAGCCAGGACACCCAGCACAGCAGCAGCCAGGTCATCACCTGCGCCCAGCGCATGCAGGACGCCCGGCAGAGCATGCAGGCCATCCAGCAGAGCAACCAGCGCATCGCCGAATCCATGCAGATGATCAGCGCCATCGCCCAGCAGACCAACCTGCTGGCGCTCAACGCGGCCATCGAGGCGGCCCGCGCCGGCGAGCACGGCCGCGGTTTCGCGGTGGTCGCCGACGAGGTGCGCAGCCTGTCGCAGCGCAGCAACCAGACCGCCGACACGGTGCAGAGCGTGCTCGGCCAGTCCGAGCAGATCGTCAACACCGGCGCCGAGCAGGTCAGCGATGTCGGCGAGGCCCTCAGCGAGAATGCCGCCCTGACGGAAAACCTCTCCGGCGCCATCCTCCAGCACAGCCAGGCGCTCGACCAGGCCCACCGCCAGCTGGTGCAGGTGCGCGACAACAGCGCCGCCCAACGCGAAGCCAGCCTGCGCCAGCGCGCCGCCAGCGCCGAACTGCTGCACGCCCAGGAATCCCTGGTCGAGCTGGGCGAGCGCCTCGACCAGCTGTCGCAGCAACTGCACCAGCGGGTCGCCGAACAGCGCTGACGCCAGCCACGGGTACAGACATGAAAAAGCCGACTTGCGCCGGCTTTTTCATGTTCCGCTGCAACCTCAGTCGTTGCTCGGTTTGTTCACCGCCTGCAGCACGTACTGCGGCAGGGCGAAGGCCCCCTGGTGGATTTCCGGGTTGTAGTAGCGGGTCACGATGCTACTGCCGGCAAAGCGCTGGCGCAGGGTTTCCAGCGGCAGCTTGCGGTACTCGGCATCGGTGGCGCCCCAGGCGAAGGTCATGCTGCCGCCGATATAGGTCGGCACCGCGGCCATGTAGAAGTGCCAGTCGGCGAACAGCCCGTCCATGCGGCTGGCGGTGTTCTGTACTTCGGACAGCTGCATGAACGGCGTGCCGTTCTGCGTGACCAGGATTCCGCCATCGTTCAGGCAGCGGCGGCAAGCCTGGTAGAAGTTCTCGGAGAACAGCACCTCGCCCGGACCGATCGGGTCGGTGGAGTCGGAGATGATCACGTCGAACTTCTCGGTGGTGGTGGCGACGAAGTTCATGCCGTCGTCGATCACCAGGTTCAGCCGCGGGTCTTCATAGGCGCCGCAGGAGTGGTTGGGCAGGAACTCCTGGCACATCTCGACCACGGTACCGTCGATCTCGACCATGGTGATGCTCTCCACGCCGCGGTGCTTGCGCACCTCGCGCAGCATGCCACCGTCGCCGCCGCCGATGATCAGCACGCGCTTGGCGTTGCCGTGGGCGAGGATCGGCACGTGGGTGAGCATCTCGTGGTAGATGAACTCGTCGGCCTCGGTGGTCTGGATCACCCCGTCCAGGGCCATCACCCGGCCCATGCGGGCGTTCTCGAAGATCACCAGGTGCTGGTGTTCGGTGCGTACTTCGTGCAACAGCTTGTCCATGCGAAAGCGCTGGCCATAGCCGTCGTAGAGAGTTTCCAGGTAGTCGCTCATGGGTAGTCCCCCGTCGAGGTGGTGGATGCGGACGGACTGACACCCGCCCATGAAAAGGCGCGCATTGTAAGGGCATAAGCGAGGTGGCTCCACCGCTGGAGCCATATCGGAGCGCCTTCCTGCGGTAGATCCGCTGGGCAGGACGATGTTCAGGCGCCGCGGCAATTTACAGACGAACGTTACCGCGCGGACCGGCCAGGGCCCAGATGATCAGGCCAAGCACCGGAAGGAAGACGATCAGCAGAACCCAGACGACTTTCATCGGGGTCTGCGCATGGCTTTTCACCACGTTGATGATCGCCCAGATATCCAGAACCAGAATCGCCAGACTGAGAAGACCGCTCAAGAACGAGCCCATGGCAACACTCCTGTGGGATGGGGTTACCTGTTTAGGATAAGCGCAATCCGCGGTGGTTCCATTTTTCTGCCTGGTGCGCGGGAAAACTCCGTAAATCGGACACATGCGACATATTGCTGTGTTTTTACGACAGCTTGTGACTTCAGGGTCAGGTTTCGTCATCAACACAATACAGGCCACGGTATTGCACGCTTTCGTCGGCCAGATCGCATATTGGGCATCCATTGGAGATACAGACCCATGAACACTCTGCTCCGCGTCAACGAAGCACTCTTGATTGCCGGTCGCGCCTTCCAGCCGTTCCAGTGTGTAGCCTGGACCCAGCAGGACGGTAGCGGCGAACTCAGCCTGACCGTGATCGACCGGACCAACACCCGCGTCGGCCAGACCCGCCTGACCAGCAGCACCTACCGCGACCCGGCGCAACTGGCCGATGTCCTGACCCAGTCGCGCGAGCAACTGAGCCGTCAGGGCTACGACCTCGAGCCGTGGAGCATGCCGGAGTAAGACTTCGCCCTCCCCGGCCTGCCGCCACCCCAACCCCCTCTGCCCTCTGGGCGAGGGGGTTTTTATTGCGGGCGAAACGGGATTCGCACGACACGGATCTGTCCATATCTGTGGGCTTATTGTCATTGTCGCCATGACGAGCCGAGCGCAGACTGCTTCCATCCTTCTGCGAGAGCCGCCCCATGGACGCCCCCCGGACCATTGCCTGCCTGATCTACCCCGACGTGATGAGCCTGGATGTCAGCGGCCCGCTGCAGGTGTTCGCCTCGGCCAATGTCGAGTGCCAGCGCCTGGGCCTGCCACCGCCCTACCGCTTGCGGGTACTGGGCGAGCAGGCCGGCCCGGTCGCCACCTCGGCGGGCTTCCAGCTGGTGGCCGAGCAGGCCTGGCGCGATACCGCGCCGGCCAGCCTGGACACCCTGCTGATTCCCGGCGGCCTCGGCGAGGCCGCACAGTGCGAGAACCAACCGCTGCTTGACTGGCTAAGAGCAGCCGAACCCCAGCTGCGCCGCCTCGGCTCGGTGTGTTCCGGGGCGCTGATCCTGGCCGCCGCCGGCCTGCTCGACGGCCGCCGGGCCACCACCCACTGGGCGGATGTCGAGGCGCTGCGTGCTTACCCGCGGGTCGAGGTGGACGGCAATCGCCTGCACACCTATGACCCCAGCGGCCAGGACGGCGAAGCCCATGTGTTCACCTCGGCCGGAGTCACCGCCGGCATCGACCTGGCCCTGGCCCTGGTCGAGGCCGATCTCGGCCGCCCGCTGGCCCTGGCCGTGGCCCGGCGCCTGGTGATGTTCCTGCGGCGTCCCGGCGGCCAGGCGCAGTTCAGCGCCCTGCTCACCGCGCAGGCCAGCCGCACGCCACGCCTGCTCGGCCTGCTCGAATGGATGGCGCAGAACCTCGCGGCGGACCTGTCGCTGGAGGCCCTGGCGAGCCAGGCCAGCCTGTCCAGCCGCAGCCTGTCGCGCCTGTTCGTCCAGGAACTGGGCATGGGCCCCGGGCGCTACGTCGAGCGCCTGCGTCTGGAGGCGGCGCGCGCGCTGCTGCAGGACAGCGGTGCATCGATCGCCACGGTGGCGCGGCTGACCGGCTTCAACCACCCGGAAAACCTGCGCCGCACCTTTCACAAGCACCTGGCGGTCAGCCCCCAGGACTACGCCGAACGCTTCGCCTGATCAGGAGAGATGACCATGCTGCAACTACGCCCCGGCTGCGAATGCTGCGACCGCGACCTGCCGCCCGACTCGGCGGACGCGATGATCTGCTCGTTCGAGTGCACCTTCTGCCGCGACTGTGCCGAGCAGCGCCTGCACGGCCACTGCCCCAACTGCGGCGGCGAGCTGCTACGCCGACCGATTCGCCCCGCCGCCACGCAGGCTGCCAACCCGCCCTCCGCCGTGCGCATCCACAAGCCTGGCGGCTGCCAGGCCAATTATTGAGGAACCCCACCATGCTCGTACTCTTGCGCAAATTCCGCGGCGACGCCCTTGCCCTGCCGCCTCGCGCCAGCCTGCAGCAGGTCGCCCTGGCCTGGCTGGGCGGCGTGCTGGCCATTGCCTGCGTCGCCAGCGCCGCCGACCTGCTGTCGCTGAGCCTGCTGCTCGGCTCCTTCGGCGCCTCCTGCGTGCTGGTGTTCGGCTTTGCCGACCTGCCCTTCTCGCAGCCGCGCAACGTGATCGGCGGGCACCTGCTCAGCTCCCTGGTGGGCCTGGCCTTCCTGCACGCCTTCGGCCCGCAGTGGTGGGTGCTGGCCCTGGCGGTCGGCAGCGCCATCGCCCTGATGATGCTGACCCGCACCGTGCACCCGCCGGCCGGCTCCAACCCGGTGATCATCTTCCTGGCCCAGCCGGGCTGGGGCTTCCTGCTCTTCCCCACCCTGGTCGGTGCCCTGCTGCTGGTATTGGTGGCGCTGTTCTTCAACAACGCCACGCGCAGCGGGCGTTACCCGAAATACTGGTGAGGCCGAGCATGCTGCTGCGCAATCCGACCCTGCTGCGCCTGTTTATCGCCCAGGCGCTGTACTGGAGTTGCTCGCTGATCGGCATCACCCTGACCGCCCTGGTCGGCCTGCAACTGGCGCCCCTGAACAGCCTGGCCACCCTGCCGCTGGCCCTGCTGGTGCTCGGCAACCTGCTGAGTACCCAGCCGCTGTCGCTGTTCATGCAGCGCCACGGGCGCCGGCCGGGGTTGCTGCTCGGTGCGCTGGCCGGTATCGGCGGCGGCCTGCTCAGCGCCTTGGGCGTATGGCAGGCGAGCTTCCTGCTGTTCTGCCTGGGCGCCCTGCCGATCGGCGTATACCAGGCCTCGGCGATGTACTACCGCTTCGCCGCACTGGAGGCGGTGGACGAGGCGCACAAGGGCCGCGCCAGTGCCTGGGTGATCGGCGGCGGGGTGTGCGCCGCGCTGCTCGCGCCGACCCTCACCCTGTGGTCGCGCAACGCCCTGGCCACCCCCTATGCCGGCGCCTACCTGCTGCTGGCCACCCTCGCCCTGCTGGCCCTGCTGCCGCTCGCCGGCCTGCGCGAGGGCGGCGTGCCGGCCCCGGCCAGCGGCGGCCTGCACGGATTGGGCGAGCTGCTCGGGCGCCCACGGATCCGCGCGGCCATGGCCACCACCGCCATCGGCCACGGCCTGATGATCATGGTGATGAACGCCACGCCCCTGGCCATGAGCTTCTGCGGCCTGGCGCTGGCAGACGGGGCGCGGGTGATCCAGTGGCACATGCTCGGCATGTTTCTCCCGGCCTTCATCGCCGGGCCGCTGGTCGACCGCCTCGGCAGCCAGCTTGTGGCCCTGCTCGGCATCGCCCTGCTCACCCTCAGCGCCGGCATCGCCCTGGCCGGCCAGACCCTGGGGCATTTCCTCATCGCCTCCTGCCTGCTCGGCATGGGCTGGAACCTGATGCTGGTGGCCGGCACGACCCTGCTCGGCAGCGCCCACGCACCAGGCGAACGCGGCCAGGCCCAGGGGCTGATGGAGCTGGGCAACGGCACGGTGGCGGCCGGCGCCTCGTTCGCCTCCGGCGCGCTGCTCAGCAGCATCGGCTGGAATCCGGTGAACCTGGCCATGCTGCCGTTGCTGGCGCTGGCCCTGCTGGCCCTGCGCGGCGCCGCCGGCAAGGCGGCCGCGCCGGCCTGAATGCGTGACGCTTGAGGTGTGTCCACACGCCAGGGCCACAAACCAACAAGGCGACCGAAGTCGCCTTGTCTTGCCCTGCACTGGCCTGGCGCCGAGGCGCCCCGATCAGTAGTAGGCGTTCTCGCGGTTGCTGTGGTCGGTCACGTCGCGCACACCCTTGAGCTCGGGAATGCGCTCGAGCAGGGTCTTCTCGATGCCTTCCTTGAGGGTGTAGTCGGCCTGGCCGCAGCCCTGGCAACCACCGCCGAACTTGAGCACGGCGATGCCCTCCTCGACCACGTCGACCAGGCTGACCTGACCACCGTGGCTGGCCAGCCCCGGATTGATCTCGGTCTGCAGGTAGTAGTTGATGCGCTCGGTGATCGGGCTGTCTTCGTTGACCATCGGCACCTTGGCGTTCGGCGCCTTGATGGTCAGCTGGCCGCCCATGCGGTCGGTGGCGTAGTCGACCACGGCGTCTTCCAGGAACGGCTCGCTGAGCGCGTCGATCCAGGCGGTAAAGCTGGCCAGACCGACGGCGGTGTCTTCCGGCTTCTGCTCGCCCGGCTTGCAGTAGGCGATGCAGGTTTCCGCATACTGGGTGCCCGGCTGGGTGATGAACACGCGGATGCCGATGCCCGGCGTGCTCTGCTTGCTCAGCAGATCAGCCAGGTAATCGTGGGCCGCATCGGTAATGGTAATGGCGCTCATGGCAACTCCTCGCAAACATGGAGGCAGTGTACGCCACTCGCCCCGGCGGATAAAGTCCTACCAAATTAGTAGGAATAATTCTTGGCCAGCAGCCGCTGCGGGCAGCCACGGCCCGTGGCCGTCACAGGTTCTGGTAGCGGTTCATGTCCAGCACGCCCGCCTCCACCGGCTCGGTCTCGCGGATATAGGCCGACAGGTCGTGGAAGTAGCGCCAGAACTCGGGGTGGCTGCGGCGAATGCCCCAGCGCTCGACCAGCCTGTCGAACGCCAGCTGATCGCGGACCTGCTCCAGCTCGGCGACGAAGGTCGGCACCTCGGCCACCGGCACATTGAACAGGAAGTTCGGGTAGCTGGTCAGCACGCCGGGGTAAACGGTCAGGGTATCCAGCCCCGGCTGGTAGCGCAGCGACTCGCCGGCGATGAACGCCACGCTGCTGTGCGCGCGGTTGCGCAGCAGGCTGTAGATCTCGCGCTGGCCACCGGCCAGCTCGACGCGCAGCAGGCTGGCTTCCGGCAACTGATCGATCACCTTGAGCCCCGCCGCCGGCTTGCCGGTCAGGCGGCTGAGCGCCTGCTCGGCATCCTGTAGCCCTGCCGGCAAGTGCCGCCGGTAGCAGTCGCCCGTGGCGCAGCGATTGATCGGATCGGGCCGCGCATTGATATCCGCGTAGCGCTGCAGCAAGGCTTCGGCAAACACACGTTTGGGGTCGCGGCCCTCGAGCTTGAGGGCCGTCGGCGTGTGCAGGTCGGCATCCACATAGGTCAGCCACATCTTCAGCTTGGCGCTGCTCTGGTACCAGTCGTCCAGATAAGCCTGGCGCGACTCGGCCGGCAACAGGCGGAGGAAGTTCAGCTCGGCGCCGTTGCGGATCAGGTCGAAGTACAGGCGGGTCTGCGCCTGGTGCGAGACATTACCGAACACGTCGAAGTTGACCACCAGCTGGTAGTAGGTGCGCTCGAACAGCGGGAAATCCAGCAGCCACAGGGTCTGCGGGATCTCGCCGATCAGGCCCTTGCGCACCGAGGCGCTGTCGCGCTGGCGGAAGATCGACAGCAGCGCGTTGTCGTTGCCGGCCCAGATGCTCGACCAACTGGGCGCCGGTGCATCGGCATAGGCCTGCTGGCGCAGGTCCTCGTACTGGTTGCGCTTGTTGCGATAGCTGCGCCAGACCCCCAGCAGGTCGCCGATCTCGTCGAACTGCCCGGGCATGGCCAGCAGCGGCGTGGCTTGCGCGCGGTACTCGGCATCGGTGAGGTAGAGGTCGCGCTCGGGGGCCTGGAACAGCGCCCAGAAGTTGTCGCGGATCACGTCGGTGGCGATCTGCCCGCGGCATACCGGGCCACGGATAAAGGTGCGCACGAAGTACTCGGCGTTATCCAGCATGAACTGGTAGCGCGCCTGCGGCGGGATGGCGGCGAAGGTCTCGAAGGGGTTTTCCCGCCGCTGGGCGCCGTAGCCCGGCACCGCATCGGCCTTCCAGTCGCCGCTGAAGAACAGTTCCTGCACCCGCGCCAGCTTCTTCGCGCTGAGCGGATAGGTGATGTGGGTCTTGTGCACGATTACGCCCTGGATCGGCCACAGGCGGTAGTACACCTGAGTGCCCGGGTCTTCGTTGGGCCGCCGCGTGGCGATCGCATCGATCGGCTGGTCGCTGGGCGTGCGCGAGCGCACCAGCTGGAAGAAATGCCCCGCCTCGCCGCCCTCGAAGTACAGGTGGGCGAGGAACAGGTGCTCGAACAGCCAGCGGCCGACCAGCGCCTCGCGGGCCCCCGCCGCGTTGAGCAGGTTCTCCCACGCGGCGATCTGCTGCTGCTCGGCGGCAGAAGGCTGCAGCGCCTGTTCATCCACCGGCGCGCCCTGTTTCAGCCACTGCTGCAGCGTTGCGTATTCGCCGTCGCTGAGGCCGGCCACGGCGAACGGCATGCCGGCGTGGGCGAACTGCCTCTGGTAGGCATCGAACTCGCCCGGCAGCGGGCACTGGTTGTCGCGGGCGATGGAGATATCCAGCTCGGCCGGCAGCTTGGCATTCGGCGTCGGTGGGTTGTTGCGCCCAAGTTCCAGCATGCGCGCCATCAGTGCGGCCTGGCCGTTCTGGGGGTTCAGCACCGACTCGAAGCCCTTGCTGCGCCAGGCCGCCTCGCCCTGGGCATCGAAGTACAGCCGGGTGGTGGCTTGGGCCTTGGTCCGCCCGCCGTCATACACCGGCAGCTTGCTGGCACCACGCAGCACACCCTCGCCGCTGCCCAGGTTGAGCTGGCACGGCGCGTCGTAGCAGGCGTGGCAGGCCACGCACTTCTGCGTGAGGATCGGCTGGATATCGCGGCTGTAGGACACCGCCGGGCTGGCGCCGACAGGGCCGATCAGGATGAATGCGAAGAAAAATGCAGCAAGTCCCTGGCGCAACATAAGCCTGTCCTGTGTGTGCGAATGGCGATTCTAACGCACTGGCCAATCGGCAGGCGCCCTAAACATGAGCAAAATTCATGGAAAAACCCGAGCTGCGGCAAAAGCATGCAGCTTTGCTATCATCGCCGCCTCTGTTTCCGCTCTCTCCAGGTAGTTCCCCATGTCCGATCGCAGCGCCCGCCTCCAGGCCCTTCAGCAAGCTCTGAAAGAACGCATCCTGATCCTCGATGGCGGCATGGGTACCATGATCCAGAGCTACAAGCTGGAGGAAGAAGACTACCGTGGCGCGCGCTTCGCCGACTGGCCGAGCGACGTCAAGGGCAACAACGACCTGCTGCTGCTCAGCCGCCCGGACGTGATCCAGGCCATCGAGAAGGCCTACCTGGATGCCGGCGCCGACATCCTGGAAACCAACACCTTCAACGCCACCCAGGTGTCCCAGGCCGACTACGGCATGGAGTCGCTGGTGTACGAGCTGAACGTCGAAGGCGCGCGCCTGGCCCGTGAAGTGGCCGACGCCAAGACACTGGAAACCCCGGACAAGCCGCGCTTCGTTGCCGGCGTGCTCGGCCCAACCAGCCGTACCTGCTCGATTTCCCCGGACGTCAACGACCCCGGCTACCGCAACGTCACCTTCGACGAGCTGGTGGAAAACTACGTCGAGGCCACCCGCGGCCTGATCGAGGGCGGCGCCGACCTGATCCTGATCGAAACCATCTTCGACACCCTCAACGCCAAAGCGGCGATCTTCGCCGTGCAGCAGGTGTTCGAGGACGATAACGTCGAACTGCCGATCATGATCTCCGGCACCATCACCGACGCCTCCGGCCGCACCCTGTCCGGGCAGACCACCGAAGCCTTCTGGAACTCGGTAGCGCACGCCAAGCCGATCTCCGTGGGCCTGAACTGCGCCCTCGGCGCCAAGGACCTGCGCCCGTACCTGGAAGAGCTGTCGACCAAGGCAGGCACCCATGTGTCGGCACACCCCAATGCCGGCCTGCCCAACGCCTTCGGCGAATACGACGAGACCCCGGCCGAGATGGCCGCCGTAGTCGAGGAATTCGCCGCTTCGGGCTTCCTCAACATCATCGGCGGCTGCTGCGGCACCACCCCGCCGCACATCCAGGCAATTGCCGAGGCGGTCAGCAAGTACAAGCCGCGCGCGATTCCGGAAATTCCCAAGGCCTGCCGCCTGTCGGGCCTGGAACCCTTCACCATCGATCGCAGCTCGCTGTTTGTGAACGTCGGCGAGCGCACCAACATCACCGGTTCGGCCAAGTTCGCCCGGCTGATCCGCGAAGAGAACTACACCGAAGCCCTGGAAGTCGCCCTGCAGCAGGTCGAGGCCGGCGCCCAGGTGATCGACATCAACATGGACGAAGGGATGCTCGATTCCCAGGCGGCCATGGTCAAGTTCCTCAACCTGATCGCCGGTGAGCCGGACATCTCGCGCGTGCCGATCATGATCGACTCCTCCAAGTGGGAAGTGATCGAAGCCGGCCTCAAGTGCATCCAGGGCAAGGGCATCGTCAACTCGATTTCGATGAAGGAAGGTGTCGAGCAGTTCAAGCACCATGCCAAGCTATGCAAGCGCTACGGCGCCGCCGTGGTGGTGATGGCCTTCGACGAAGTCGGCCAGGCCGACACCGCCGCGCGCAAGCGCGAGATCTGCCAGCGCAGCTACGACATCCTGGTCAACGAAGTGGGCTTCCCGCCGGAAGACATCATCTTCGACCCGAACATCTTCGCCGTCGCCACCGGCATCGAGGAACACAACAACTACGCCGTGGACTTCATCGAAGCCTGCGCCTATATCCGCGACCACCTGCCCTATGCCCTGAGCTCGGGCGGGGTGTCCAACGTGTCGTTCTCCTTCCGCGGCAACAACCCGGTGCGCGAGGCCATCCACTCGGTGTTCCTCTACCACGCGATCCAGAACGGCCTGACCATGGGCATCGTCAACGCCGGCCAGTTGGAGATCTACGACGAGATCCCGGCCGAGCTGCGTGAGAAGGTCGAGGACGTCGTCCTTAACCGTACACCGAACGGTACCGAGGCTCTGCTGGCTATCGCCGACAACTACCGCGGCGACGGCAGCGTCAAGGAAGTCGAGGACGAAGCCTGGCGCGCCCTGCCGGTCGGCAAGCGTCTGGAGCACGCGCTGGTCAAAGGCATCACCGCCTTTATCGTCGAAGACACCGAGGAATGCCGCCAGCAGTGCGCGCGCCCGATCGAAGTGATCGAAGGCCCGCTGATGAGCGGGATGAACGTGGTCGGCGACCTGTTCGGCGCCGGCAAGATGTTCCTGCCCCAGGTGGTCAAGTCCGCCCGGGTGATGAAGCAGGCAGTGGCCCACCTGATCCCCTTTATCGAAGCCGAGAAAGGCGACAAGCCGGAGGCCAAGGGCAAGATCCTCATGGCCACGGTGAAAGGCGACGTGCACGACATCGGCAAGAACATCGTCGGCGTGGTGCTCGGCTGTAACGGCTACGACATCGTCGACCTGGGCGTGATGGTCCCAGCGGAGAAGATCCTGCAGACGGCGATCGCCGAGAAGTGCGACATCATCGGCCTGTCCGGCCTGATCACTCCCTCGCTGGACGAGATGGTGCATGTCGCCCGCGAGATGCAGCGCCAGGGCTTCAGCTTGCCGCTGATGATCGGCGGCGCCACCACCTCCAAAGCCCACACCGCGGTGAAGATCGAGCCCAAGTACCAGAACGATGCGGTGGTCTATGTCACCGACGCCTCGCGCGCGGTCGGCGTGGCCACCCAGCTGCTGTCCAAGGAGCTCAAGGCCGGCTTCGTCGAACGTACCCGTGCCGAATATGTGGAAGTACGCGAACGCACCGCCGCGCGCAGCTCGCGCACCGAGCGCCTGCCCTACGCCGCCGCCGTGGCCAACAAGCCGAAGTTCGACTGGAGCAGCTACCAGGCCAGCAAGCCGAGCTTCACCGGCGTGAAGGTGCTGGACGACATCGACCTGGCGACCCTGGCCGAATACATCGACTGGACGCCGTTCTTCATCTCCTGGGACCTGGCCGGCAAGTTCCCGCGCATCCTCACCGATGAAGTGGTCGGTGAAGCCGCCACCGCGCTGTATGCCGATGCCCTGGCGATGCTGAAGAAGCTGATCGACGAGAAGCTGATCAGCGCCCGCGCAGTATTCGGCTTCTGGCCGGCTAACCAGGTCGACCACGACGACATCGAAGTCTACGGCGACGACGGCCAGCCGCTGGCCAAGCTGCACCACCTGCGCCAGCAGACCATCAAGCCGGACGGCAAGCCCAACCTGTCCCTCGCCGACTTCGTCGCGCCGAAGGACAGCGGCGTGACTGACTATGTTGGCGGTTTCATCACCACCGCCGGCATTGGCGCCGAGGAAGTGGCCAAGGCCTACCAGGACGCCGGCGACGACTACAACTCGATCATGGTCAAGGCCCTGGCCGACCGCCTCGCCGAAGCCTGCGCCGAGTGGCTGCACGAACAGGTGCGCAAGAATTACTGGGGCTACGCCCAGGACGAACAACTGAGCAACGAGGAGCTGATCAAGGAAGCCTACAAGGGCATCCGCCCGGCCCCCGGCTACCCGGCCTGCCCGGATCACACCGAGAAGAAGACCCTGTTCACCCTGCTCGACCCCGCGGCCGAGTTCAACAAGGCCGGCCACAGTGGCGTGTTCCTCACCGAACACTACGCCATGTTCCCCGCCGCCGCCGTCAGCGGCTGGTACTTCGCCCACCCCGAGGCACAGTACTTCGCCGTGGGCAAGGTGGACAAGGATCAGGTGGAGAGCTACACGGCGCGCAAGGGCCAGGAGCTGGCGGTCAGCGAGCGTTGGCTGGCGCCGAACCTGGGTTACGACGACTGACTGCACAGGGGCGCCATGCGCCCCTTCTCATCATGACCCCACTCGAACTCATCGCCTCCGCCCTGGGCATCACCTCCGTCTGGCTGACCGTGCGGCAGAACCCGCTGTGCTGGCCCATCGGCCTGGTGATGGTGCTGCTCTACGCCTGGTTCTTCCTCGACGCCCGCCTGTATTCGCTGGTGCTGCTGCACGGCGTGTTCGCCGCCATGCAGCTGTACGGCTGGTGGCAATGGAGCCAGGGCGTGGACGACAGCGGGCGGCGCCCGGTCAGCCAGGCCGGCGGCCAGGAGGTCAGCCTGGGTCTGGCAGCGGCCCTGTTTATCGGACTGGCATTGGGGCTGGCCATGCAGAGCTTCACCGAAGCCATCTATCCCTGGCCGGACGCCCTGCTCACCGCCTTCAGCCTGCTCGCCCAGCTGTGGATGGCGCTCAAGCGCTGGCAGTGCTGGATCCTGTGGATTCTGGTCGATGTGCTCTATGTCGGCTTCTTCGGCTTCCAGGGTTACTGGTTGACGGCCGGACTGTATGCCGCCTTCACCGCACTGGCGCTGCTCGGCCTGCGCGAATGGCGCGCCACGCGGCTGCAGACCGCATGAAAGTCGTGGTGCTCACCGGCCCCGAGTCGAGCGGCAAGACCTTTCTCGCCGCGCGTCTGCAGCGGCACTTCGGCGGTCTGCTGGTCGGCGAATATGTGCGCCACTTCATCGAGCAGGAGCGCCGCGACACCTGCCTCGCCGACATTCCGGCCATCGCCCGCGGCCAGCTGGCCTGGGAGGATGCCGCCCGTACCCGAGCGCCCGAGCTGCTGATCCTCGACACTCACCTGCTGAGCAATATGCTCTGGAGCCGCACCCTGTTCGGCGCCTGCCCGGACTGGCTCGAAGCAGAGCTGCTGCAGCGACATTACGACCTGCACCTGCTGCTCTCGCCGCAGGGCGTGGACTGGCACGACGACGGCCAGCGCTGCCAGCCGCAGCTGACCGAGCGTCAGCGCTTTCACCAGGAGTGCCGCGACTGGCTGCAGCGGCATGCACGCCCCTGGACCGAGGTCGGCGGCGACTGGCTGCAGCGCGAGGCTCAGGCCGTCGAACAGGTACGCCGACTGCTCGGCTAACCGGCTGTTGAATAACGACCTGCGCTGCTGATACCGCGCTAACAACGGCTACACGCGCCTAATGCCGATCAGTCCCTTTCCTGTATCAGGCATAGAGCGCTTTTTGTAGGAGCCAGCTTGCTGGCGATGTTTTGGCTTCGCTGATCGCCAGCAAGCTGGCTCCTACAGAGGCTCGAAGTCCTGGAGTCAAACGCTTTACTGATCGGCATTAGCCACACACGCCCCCTGGCAGCCATCCCGTTCGCTGCATCACGAGCTGTCAGCGGCGCCCCCGCACCAGTCCCATCCGCGCGCGAATGCGCGACAACGCCACATTGGTGATGCCCAGATAGCTCGCCACATGATGCAGCGGAATGCGCTCGGCCAGCTCGCCGCGCTGGTCGAGGAAGGCCCGGTAGCGGGCCTCCGCGTCCAGCAGCAGGAGCTCGGCCTCACGCTGGGCGCTCCGCGCCAGCACGGCGCGAATGGCATCGCTGAGCAGCTCCTGCACCAACGGCAGTTCGGCCTGCCACAGGCGCAGCTCGGCATAGCCCAGCTCCAGCACCTGGGTCGGCTCCAGGGCGAGGATATCCACCGGGCTGGTCGTGGCGAAGGGCGGCGTGCCCCAGCCGACCCAGCTGCCTTCGGCATGGAAGGCGGCATTGCGCTCGACGCCCTGCGCCGACAGGTGCGCCACCCGCACCAGGCCGCTGGCGACGAACCAGACCCGCTCGACCGCCTGGCCGGCCATGAGCAAGGGCTGGCCGGCCGCGTACTCGCGGCGTGGCAGGGTCTGCCAGCGCGCGGTCAGCTGCGGATGACGGTCCAGTTGACCCAGCAGGTGCGGCGCGCAGGCCAGGCAATCGTACAGAGAGGTGTCGGTCATAAACCCAGGTTAATGCAGCCGCAGGACGGGAGGCGAAAACTAGTGGCCTGTGCGGCTAATCCGTGCATTCAAGTTCGAGTGCCAGGGTTTGCCAGACAAGGCGCCGCGACGAGTCGTAGCAGGGCTACGGTGAGGAGCGGCAACGCAGTATGGCGAAGTCTGGCGCCGAAACTGAATATTTGAATTAGCCAAACAGGCCACTAACACCACCACACAATGGAAGACAGCCTCTATGAACACTCGCCCTCCGCTCAACTGGGCCCACCTTGGCGCCCTGCTGCTGGCGGCCGGCTGGGCCGCGCTGGCGCTGCAACTGAACTGGGGCAGCATGCCGCTGCTGCTCGGTGGCCTGCTGCTGGTGCTGGCCTGGTTCGCCTTCTGGGAATGGCGCTGGCCCTACCGCGAAGACTGGCGCGCGCAACCCGCGGATCGCCGCCGCGACGCCCTGTTCGCCATCGCCCTGCTGGGCGCCGACGCGCTGGCCGATCTGCTGATCCGTGGCCTGGTAATGCTGTTTAACGCCGATGCACAGGGCCCCGCCACGGGGCTAGCACTGTGGCTGGCGGTACCGGCCGCGGCCCTGCTCGGCGAGTTCGGCGACTACTGGCTGCACCGCCTCAAGCACCGTGGCGGCTGGTTGTGGCGCGTGCATTTCGTCCATCACCGGCCCGGCGCGCTGAATGTGACCAACAACTTCACCACCCACCCGCTGGACCTGCTGTTGCGCAAGACCGTGCATGTGCTGCCGCTCTGGCTGCTGGGCTTCGATCCGCTGGCCATAGCCCTGGCCGGGCTGTTCAGCCAGACCCAGTCGCTCGCCACCCACGCCAACAGCCGCGGCACCCTGGGCTGGTTGAACTACCTGATCGGCAGCGCCGAGCTGCACCGCTGGCATCACAGCGTCAACGTGGACGAGGCGCTCAACTTCGGCACCGCCCTGCCCCTGTGGGACCAGCTGTTCGGCACCTACCGCTGGCGCGGCGGCGAACCTGTTGTGCTGGGCGTAGCGGCCAGTGCCGAGCAGCCTGGCCAACACGATATTCGCGGCCTGCTCGGCTACCCGCTGGAGCCGCTACTGCCCAGCCTTTGCCGGGTAATGGGTCGACGTGCGTGCGAAGCGCCGGGAAGGCGGGTGATCGGCAGAACTGCAGCCGATCGCCCCCACTCCCAGGATTACCCGCCCTAACCCGGCTGCCCCGGCTGATGCGGTCCGATGCGGTACGGGCGCATCATCTCGTTGTCTTCGTGCTCGACAATATGGCAGTGCCAGACGAACTGGCCGGGCGTGTTGAACTGCGCGCGCAGGCGCGTGACCTGGCCGGGATAGGCGATGACGGTATCCTTGAAGCCAGTCTCCCAGGGCTCGGCCGGGGTCGGCACCGAGCCGGGGGCGAGTTGGACCGTCTCGGCCTGCTCGTCGACCACGATGTCCTGCCGATCGATGACTTCGAACACGACCTCATGAATGTGCATCGGGTGGGCATCACCGGTGGCGTTGTACAGCTCCCAGACCTCGGTCGCGCCGAGGGCCGGGTTCTCGCTGACCGGCTCCATCCACAGGCGCTTGTTCCAGGCGGCCGGGGCCTCGGCCGGATCGCCCGCCAGGGTGCCGAGCAACGCTTCGGCCGGCGCGTCGGCGAAGAAGGCCGACATTTCCTCGAGCAGTACCAGTCGGCGGGTAAAGGTTTCCGCCGGCAGCGGCGTGATCGCCGGCAACTGCAGGAACTGCGGCGGCGTGCTCGGATCGGCCGCCAGCGCCGGCACCACACGCAACTGCATGACCTGGCCGGTGGTGTCCGGGTCGGCCATATCGAAGTCGTCATCCGGTTCACCGCCGCTAAACGGCTCGTCCGGCCCGACATTGGCCAGCACGTAGTTGCCCGGCGGCACCTGGCTGAAGTCGACGATCAGGTCGGCCCGCTCCGCCAGGCCCATCAGCAGGCGGTTGCCGTGGTCGGCGCTGAGGTTCACCGGCGCGGCGAGGAAGCCGCCCTCGTTGCCGATCTGCCAGACCTCCACCCCGGGGATGGCATTGAAGTCGAGGATCAGGAAGCGCGACTGGCAGCCGTTCAGCACGCGCAGGCGGTAGCGCACCTGCTCGACGGTGTGGAAGGGCCAGGTAGTGCCGTTGACCATCAGCATGTTGCCGAAGAGCTCGGGATTCCACAGCGGCGAGATGTCGCTATCCGGAATGAAGGGGCCGGCGATGTCGTCGAAAAACGCGCGGGAATCCGGGTAGAACAGCGAGCCGTCGGCGTTGAAGGAGCGATCCTGGATCGCCACGGGGATCTCGTAATAGCTCTTGTTCGGTGGGAACTTGTCGTTCGCCTTGGGCGCCGGCCCCGGCAGCAGCGCCGAGGTGCCGGAACGCGTGTCGAGTACCGCAGCGTCGCCGGCCGGGCCACCACGGACCAGGTAGAAACCGGCCGGCCCGGCGTAGACGTTCAGACGGGTCATGCCCAGGGTGTGGTCGTGATACCAGAGGGTCGAGGCGCGGTTGCTGTTCGGGTACTGGAAGGTAGCGAAGCCCGGCCCCCAGGTCTCGCCGAACTTGGCCAGCGCCTTGCCGGCGAAGAATTCGTACCAGCCGCCTTCACGAGCGAAGTCCGCCGGGATGTTGCTGGCATCGGGCAGATACCAGGCCTCGGCGTAGCCGTCGCTCTCGTCGCCGACGCCGACTGCGCCGTGCACATGGGTGATCATCGGCACCGGCCCGGTGTAGGGCGCGGGCGTGCTACTGAAGGTCGGGCGTGTGTCGCGGCCGGCGCTGCTGCCGGGCGGGTTGGCCCAGTGCAGGGTCGGGTCGACGGGCAACAGGTGGGGCAGGAAGTTACCGGCGGCGTCCTTGAGCTCATTGACCCACTTCACCCGCACCGGGGTGTTCCAGGTGGCCTCGATGGTCAACGAGGGTGCATTGTGCAGCAGCAAGCCTCTCTTACTGCCGGCCGCCACGGCGCCATAACCCCAGACCGTAGTGGCGGGCAGGCCGGCGGGGAGTATCTGCTGGCTGAGCTGCCTGAGCGCAATCTCGTAATAATCGACCCGCTTGCCGCCCAACTGGGTGAACAGCGCCGCCTTGGGCATCACCGGCGGAATCAGCAAAGGCGTCTGGAACTTGGGCACCACGTCGGGATCGAGGGAGCCGCCGGGGATCTGGGCGATCGCCACCGGCACGCCGAAGCGGTTGACCGCGAACAGCGTAAGGACCGTGCCGCCGGTATATTTCAGGAATGTACGCCGTGTGAACATGATGCGAACCTCTATGCGTCAAATTGCCTGAACTGCCACTTGGACCGTCCATCAATTCGTCGAAGGCATCCACTTTCAGGTTGCACACGACACGCTGCCGCACAACGTTCCTTGTCTCCCTTGAGCCACCGCCGTACCTGAAGACCACCCGCATAAATGCGATGCTGTTCGAGAAATACTGCTGCATGGACCACAAATCAGCGCTGTGCGATCAATTCGCCAGCAATTGAAGCTTAGTTAGTCATTTCGCCACTATTTTTCCGCTGGTCGCCTCCGCACACGGCACTGCTTGGTTCTTGTAAACCTTCGTCAAGGAAACCCATGTCCCCCATCACCTACATCATCCGCCACCCATCCGCCGGCCTGCTGTTCGTCCAGCTGCTCGGCGTACTGCTCTACCCCTGGATGGAAGGCACCCAGATCGGCCGCGCGCTGTTCGGCGCCTTCGGCCTGGTGGTGCTGGGCCTGGCCCTGCATGTGGTCAAGCGCAGCCCAACCCAGACCTGGGTCGCCGTGTTGCTGGCCGTGCTGGTGCTGGGGCTGTCGTCACTCGACAGGCTGATGCCCAGCCCGCAGCTGGAATGGCTGATCGCCATCCTGGAGGCCGCGTTCTACTTCTATGCGGCAGCCAGCCTGATCGCCTATATGAATGCGGACCAGCACGCCACCACCGACGAGCTGTACGCGGTCGGCGCGACCTTCACCCTGCTGGCCTGGGCCTTCGCCCACCTCTTCACCTTCTGCCAGCTGCTGCTGCCCGGCAGCTTCGCCGCGATGGTCGAGCCGCAGGCGGCGCGGACCTGGATGGAGCTGCTGTTCCTCAGCTTCACCACCCTCTCCGGGGTCGGCCTGGGCGATATCGTGCCGCTGACGCCCATGGCCCGTTCGCTGGTGATGATCGAGGAATTCGTCGGGGTCATGTACCTGGCGCTGGTGGTGTCGCGCCTGATCGCCCTGTCGGTGACCAGGGCGCGCAGCTGAAGCCGCTCCCAGGCAACGATCCAAGTAAAAGGCCCGCCGGATGGCGGGCCTTGTCCATGGGCACCGGCACTTGGCCGGCGGGCGACAGCCTTACTGGCGGACGCTGAAGTCCTTGCCCCACAGGCGGATCGCGGTGATCCCTTCTACCGGCCCCTCGAAGACGAACTTCTGCCGCACCCCGACCTTCGCCGGAATGGTCACCTGGTCCGGGTTGTCCAGGCCGGCCAGCAGGGGGCTGGAGTAGCCGTCCTTGTCGATGACGATCAACGCACCGGTCTGGGTCAGGTTGATCAGGCGCAGTTGCTGGTCCGACTCGTTCTTGAAACCGAGGGTGGCAACCAGGTTGTCGCCATCGGGAGCGGTGCGCAGCAACTCGATCTCGACCTTGCCTTGCAGCTGCTCCAGAGCGGAAATGCTCTGCGCGCCATCGATGCCCTCGGCCCCCTCGCGCCCTTCGGTGACGCCTTCGGTCAGGCCGCCCATGAGGTTCTTGCCGGCCGTGATCGCCGTCGACATGGTGGACTTGGCCGAGTCGCGCAGCGTGCTCGACTCGCTGGCGGCTTCGTCGGCGAAGGCCGGCGCGATGCTGATGATGGAGGCCAGTACGGCAAACATCCCTGCTCGATGATTCATTTCCACTCCTTGAAAACCGGGTTAAGGGCCGAATGATCCTCCGCCAGCGCCGCCTGCCACAAGCCCCAAGGCGACGCACTGCACAACCCATCACAACGCATCGCGGGCATCCGCCGCCGACGGCCATGCAACCTGCCCCCTTCGGCGCCGGTGCGGCCAGCCGGCAAGCAGGCAACCGCAGCGCTTGGCGGTGCATAATGCCGGGCACCTTCTACCCTGATGCTTCATGCCCAGCCCGAATTCGATGCCCTTGCTTGCTCTCGCCCTCGCTGCCGCCCTGGCCCTGCTGACCCTTGCCGGCCTGACAGCCCGCCAGGCCCGGCGGGAAACCGCCCTGTACCGAGGCCTGCTCGACAGGCTGGGCGACGGCGTGGTGCTGCTCGATGCCCGCGGGCGGATTCGCCGGCTCAACCCGGCCGCCGCGCAGTTGCTCGGCCGGCCCGCCGACGAACTGCCCGGCACGCCCCTGGCCACCTGCCTGCCGCAGCTGCAAGCGCAACCGCTCTGCGGCCGGCAGCCGCACCAGGTCGTCAGTGCCGAGGGGCGCATGCTCACCCTGGAGACGCACCAGCAGCCCGGCACCGCCATAACCATCGTCCTGCTGCGGCCGCAGGTCGAAGCCGTGCGTTCGCAGGAGGACGCCGAGCGCTTCAAGCGCAGCCAGTACTTTGCCCGCATCGGCACCTGGGACTGGGACATCGACACCAACCGCCTGTACTGGTCCGACGCCATCTACGCCATGTTCGGCTACCGGGTTGGCGAGGTAACGCCCAGCTACGAGCTGTTCTGCCAGAGCGTGCATCCGGACGACCGCGCCCGGGTGCGCGCCGGCGAGCTGCGCTGCATCGAGACCGGCGAGAACCACGACGAGGAATACCGGGTGACCTGGCCGGACGGCAGCGTGCACTGGCTGCGCGAGACCGGCAACGTGGTCAAAGACGAGCGCGGCGTCGCCGTGAAGATGATGGGCGTGGTGCGCGATATCACCGAGGAAAAGGCCTGGGCCAGCCAGATGCACCAGCTGGCCCATCACGATCCGCTGACCGGCCTGCCCAACCGCCTGCTGTTCGAGGACCGCCTGCGCAGCGCCCTGGAGCGCGCCAGGCGCAGCGATACGCGGGTGGCGCTGGTGTTCATCGACCTCAACGGCTTCAAGGCGATCAACGATGCCCTCGGCCATGCCGCCGGCGACCAGGTACTGGTCGCCACCGCGCAGCGCCTGCAAGGCGCCCTGCGCGGGTCGGACAGCGTGGCGCGGCTAGGCGGCGACGAGTTCGTGGTGATTCTTGAAGGCCTGGCCCTGAATCGCGACCTCGACGAAGAAGCGCGGAGCATCGGCGAGAAGATCATCGCCGCCCTGGCAACCCCACTCAGCCTGGAGCATGGCCCGCAGCGCATCGGCGCCAGCCTGGGCATCGCCGTGTTCCCGGATCACGCACCGAGCATGGACCGGCTGATCCATCACGCCGACCTGGCCATGTACGCGGCCAAGCGCAGCGGCGAGAACCAGTACCGCCTGGCCGGCGCTACGCCGCAGCGCGCCGGCAGCAGACTTTGAACAGGTTCTGAGCGCGGGGCTTCAGCTCAGGTTAGAGCTGGAGCGGCGGACGATCTTGATTGAATGCTTCAGCGCCGGCTTGCGCGTCACGCTGATGGCGCGGCGGGTCACCGTATCGATGGTGATGTTCCAGAAGCCGCTGTTGGGCACGGTGATCTTCGCCGGGAACTTGTCGAACGCGCCGCCGTGGTAGGCATGGCGGCCGCCATTCTTGAAGCTGCGGAAGTTCGCATCGCTCATCAGGCGTATATTGCAGGGCTGCGAACACTCGATGACGACGATATCGTCCTCGTTCAGGTGTTCGCGCTGGTGAATGAATTTCATGGCCTGTTCCCACAGTATTTTTTCCGGGCGCGACCATAGCACAGGATGAATCGCCAGCTAACCTTAGAAGGCTTGCCGTCTGCCGGCCGGCCATCGCCCTCTGCCACCGGACAAGGATGCCCTGCATGCCCCATCGGCTATTACTGCTCCTGCCCCTGCTGCTCGCCGGTTGCAGCAGCCCCGCCTACTTCCAGGCCGTGCCACCCTCCAACCCGCAACACGCCATGCTCTACCTGTATCGCCCCGAAGCAAGCAACCCCGGGCTGATGCAGCCGCTGCGCTACGACTACCCGGAAGTATTCATCGACGAACAGAGCATCGGCACGCTGAAGTTCAACAGCCATCGGCATGTCGAACTGACGCCGGGCCAACACAGCATTCGCATCACCGGCCTGAGCCAGGCGGCCAGGTGGGAGCCGCGCGATATCCAGCAGAAGCTGACCCTCGCACCGGCACAGATCAAGTATCTGAAACTGGATGTGCAGTACAACCTGGATGAAATGATGCTCGGCCAACCCAAGCCGAGCTACACCATCTACCTGACGCCGATGCGCAGCGAAGATGCCGTCTACGAAATCCGCCATACCAAGCCCCAATAACCTGCAGGAGAACGTGCATGTCCACCCTCAATCATCTGGGCTTTGCCCTGCTCAGCGCCGCGCTGCTCACCGCCTGCAACACCCAGGCGCAGAACGAACCGCTGACCGGTAGCGCCAGCGCCACCCAGGTCACCATCGAAGGCGTACCCGGCGGAGTGACCACCCAGGTCGAGCAGGTCAGCGCCGTGGTCAGCGCCATCGACCCGGCCAAGCGCAGCTTCACCCTGGAGGATGCCCAGGGCCATCGACGCAGCTTCACCGCCGGTCCGGAAATGATCAACTTCCCGCAGCTGAAGGTCGGCGACAAGGTCAACGCCACCGTCGCCGTGGAACAGGTGGTGTACCTGCGTGAACCGGGCGCCGCCAGCGAAGATGGCGCCGCCGGGCTGGTCGCCGCGCCGCCGGCCGGTTCCAAGCCGGGCCTGCTGGTGGCCGATACCGTCGAGGTCACCGCCCTGGTCAAGGCCATCGACAGCAAGCGCCACACCGCCACCCTGGAGTTCGCCGACGGCACCCGCAAGACCGTGCAGGTGCGCCCGGACGTGCAGCTCAAGGACGAGTACCTCAACAGCCAGGTGGTGATTCGCCTGAGTTCGGCGCTGGCCATCCGCGTGGAACCCCAGTAACCGACTGCGCTCGGTGGGCCCCGCCCGCCGAGCCGGCCACGCTTCGCCGCTACCACGCACAGTGGTAGCATGCGCGCCCCATGCGCATCCCCGACATCCAGCAACGTCTCGCCGACCTCGGCGCCCTGCCTGCCCACAGCGGCCGGGTGGTGCGTGCCTGGCTGCAGGGCAAGCCGCTGAACACTGGCACCCGCCGCCAGCACAGCGACAACTTCCTGCCGCTTTCCGTGCGCGCCGGCCTGCCACAACTCAGCGATGACCTCGACAAGCTGGTGCGCCTGCGCTCCGAACACCCCGGCGCCGACGGTTCGGCGCGCCTGCTGGTGGAGCTGAATGACGGCCAGATGATCGAGAGCGTGCTGCTGCCGCGTGGCGGCCTGTGCGTGTCGAGCCAGGTCGGTTGCGCGGTCGGCTGCGTGTTCTGCCAGACCGGCAAGAGCGGCCTGCTGCGCCAGGTCGGCAGCGCCGAGATCGTCGCCCAGGTGGCCCTGGCGCGGCGCTTCCGCCCGGTAAAGAAGGTGGTGTTCATGGGCATGGGCGAGCCGGCACACAACCTCGACAACGTACTGGAAGCCATCGACCTGCTCGGCACCGAAGGCGGCATCGGCCACAAGAACCTGGTGTTTTCCACCGTTGGCGACCCACGGGTGTTCGAGCGCCTGCCGCAGCAGCGGATCAAGCCGGCCCTGGCCCTGTCGCTGCACACCACCGATGCCGAGCTGCGCCAGCAATTGCTGCCACGTGCGCCGCGCATCGACCCCGAGGAGCTGATGGAGCTGGGCGAGGCCTACGCCCGCGCCGTCGACTACCCGATCCAGTACCAGTGGACGCTGCTCAAGGGCATCAACGACAGCCAGGAGGAGATGGACGAGATCCTGCGCCTGTTCAAGGGCAAGTACGCGGTGCTCAACCTGATCCCCTACAACAGCCTGGAAGCCGACCAATTCCAGCGCCCCGACGGCGACCGCATCGTGCAGATCGTGCGCTACCTGCACAGCCGCGGCGTGCTGACCAAGGTGCGCAACAGCGCCGGCCAGGACATCGACGGCGGCTGCGGCCAGCTGCGTGCACGGGCTGCCGAACTGGTCGAGCGCAAACGCCAACAGCGCCATTCTACGGACTGAAACGGTTCCCGGACTTGCCAGCGGCGCTAGCGCCGTGCACCAATCGGCGCACATCCCCCGTCAGGAGCCGCGCCCATGTCCGCCCTCGAACTGAAGATCCCGCCGCCGCTGGTGCTGTTTGTCTGCGGCCTGCTCATGTGGCTGCCGGCCTATCTGCTGCCGGGCCTGAACCTCGAGCTGCCGGGGCGGCTGGCGCTGGCCGTGCTGCTGGTGATCTGCGGCCTGGGCGTGGCCGGTGCCGGAGTCCTGGCCTTTCGCCAGGCCAGCACCACCATCAACCCGACCCGGCCGAGCGCCACCAGCAGCATCGTCAGCAGCGGCGTGTACCGCTTCACCCGCAACCCCATGTACCTGGGCATGCTCCTGTGCCTGGGCGGCTGGGCGCTGTTCCTCGGCAACCCGCTCAGCCTGCTCGGCCTGCCCCTGTTCGTCGCCTACCTCAACCGCATGCAGATCGGCCCGGAAGAGCGCGCCCTCGGCGCCAAGTTCGGCGAGCCCTACGCGCAGTACCGCAGCCGCGTGCGCCGCTGGATCTGAGGGGCACCTGCCCCCGTAGGAGCGGCTTTAGCCGCGAAGCTGTTGCCGGCGCCTGAGGGTGTTCGCGGCTAAAGCTGCTCCTACTCGGCACAGCCCTGCTCCGCAACTGCCGGGCTTGCGGCAAAATGCTACCCTCTGCGCCCCTTTCCAGCCGCCCCTGCCGACTCGCATGCACACCCTCGAACAACTCCGCCGCGGCGAACTGGCCGGCATCACCCGCCTGGACCTGTCCGCCGAGCTGCGCGAATTCCCCCGGGAAATCTTCGACCTGGCCGACAGCCTGGAAGTGCTCAATCTCTCCGCCAACCAGCTCACCCGCCTGCCAGACGACTTGCCACGGCTGCACAGGCTCAAGGTGCTGTTCTGCTCGGATAACCCCTTCACCGAGCTGCCGGAAGTCCTCGGCGACTGCCCGCAGCTGGAGATGGTCGGCTTCAAGGCCAACCGCCTGCGCCACCTGCCCGCCGCCGCGCTGCCCAAGGCCCTGCGCTGGCTGATCCTCAGTGACAACCAGCTCGACCGGCTGCCGCAGGAGCTGGGCGACTGCCCGCGCCTGCAGAAGCTGATGCTGGCCGGCAACCAGCTCACCGGCCTGCCGGACAGCCTGGCCGCCTGCAGCAACCTGGAACTGCTGCGCATCGCCGCCAACCGCCTCGACGCCCTGCCCGACTGGCTGCTGCAGCTACCACGCCTGAGCTGGCTGGCCTTTGCCGGCAACCCCTTCAGCGACCGCGAGGAAACGCTGGCCCTGGCCCGCCATCCGCACCCGCCGATAGCGCGCACGCAGCTGGATCTCGGCGAGCTGCTCGGCCAGGGCGCCAGCGGCATGATCCACCGCGCCCAGTGGGCGCGCCCCGGCCAACCACCCCAGGCGATGGCGGCCAAGCTGTTCAAGGGCGCGCTGACCAGTGACGGCCTGCCCCGCAGCGAAATGGCCGCCTGCCTGGCCGCCGGCGCCCACCCCAACCTGATTCGCGTGGCCGGCCCGCTGGCCGAGCAGGCCGGCGCACCAGCGGGCCTGCTGCTGGAGCTGATCGAGCCGAGCTACCAGGTGCTGGCCGGTCCACCCTCGCTGGCCAGCTGCACCCGCGACCAGTACCCGGCCGAGCGCCGCTTTAGCCTCGCCGAAACCCTGCGTATCGCCCGCGGCGCCGCCGCAGCCGTGGCCCACCTGCATGCCCGGGGCATCCTGCATGGCGACCTGTATGCGCATAACCTGCTGGTCAATCCCCAGGGCGACTGCCTGCTCGGCGACTTCGGCGCCGCCTCCTTCTTCGCCGCGGACGGCCAGCAGGGCCGCGCCCTGCGCCAGCTGGATGCACGCGCCTTCGGCTGCCTGCTGGAAGAGCTGCTGCAACGTTGCGCGCCCGCCGACGGCGCCGCGCAGCAGGCCGCCCTGTGGCAGCTGCACGGCCAGTGCATGGCGCCCTGGAATGAACAGCGCCCGGACTTCGCCGAGATCGTGGCGCAGCTCGACAGCCCGCTGCTACGCGGCTGAAGCCGACGGCCTGGCCTGGCCAAGCCGGGCTTGCACGCCTGCCGAGCGGCGCTCATCCTGCATCACCACTGGCAACCCCTGCCCCGACCATGCTGCGCACGCGCCTTCTCCTCTACCTCCGGCTGTTGCTCGGCGGCAGCCTGTTCGGCCTGCTGCTGCCCTGGCTGCAGCGGCCGCTGGCCTTCACCCCCGGCCCGCTGAGCTGGCTGCTCGACCTGGCCAGCCACTGGCAATGGCTGTTCCTCGCCGGCCTGCTGCTGGCAGTCTCCGGCGCCAGCTGGCTGGATCGACGCTGGCTGCTGGCCCTGCTGGCGGCGCCGCTGCCCTGGCTGAGCGCCGCGCCAGGGCTGCCGAGCGGCAAGGAGGGTGCGCCGCTGGCCATCGCCAGCGCCAACGTGCACCTGGACAACCACGACGTCAGTGCCCTGCGCGCCTGGCTGGCCCGGGAACGACCGGAGCTGGTGGTGCTGCAGGAAGTCTCGCCCGAGTATGCCCAGGCGCTGCTGGGGCTGGCCGACTACCCCCACCAGGTAGTCAGCCCGCAGCATTCGCCGTTCGGCATCGCCCTGCTCTCGCGCCTGCCGATCAGGCAGTCGGCGGTGCTGGTCGACGACCAGGGCGTTGCCCGCATCGAAGCCGAACTGGATCTTGCCGGTTGCGCCATCGGCGTAACCGCCGTCCACCCCATGCTGCCACTGACGCCGCGGTACCGGCTGCAGCGCGACAGTCAGCTGCACGCCCTGCTGCGCCGCGGCCAGGCGCGCAATCTCCCGGCACTGCTGGCCGGCGACCTCAACAGCAGCCCCTGGTCCGCCGCCTTTGCCGGCTTCGCGACGCTCGGCTGGCGTCGCGCCAGTGGCCTGCAGCCGACCTGGGGCGGCCCGCTGGGCATCCCCATCGACCAGGTGCTGGCCTCGCCGCAGTGGCGCCTGGACAGCCAGACGCGCGGCCCCGACCTGGGTTCGGACCACCGCCCGGTGCTGGTGCGCCTCAGGCTGCAGGCCCGCGGCTGCCCTGCGGGCACAGGCAGCGCAGGATGAACATGGTCTGGCCGTCGAGGTGAATGCGGCCGCTGTGCTCCAGCGCTGCCGGAAGAAATCGCGGTGCTCGATGCCCGGTTGCTACAGCGCCAGCAGCGCCTCGCGCTGGCGATGCTCCGCGCTCAGGTGGTAGCGCAGGCTGATCTCGCGGCGGTGTTCGCTCTGCTGCGCATCATCGACAAAGTTGCTAGGGTGCAGCGTGCCCGACGCCCGAGAACAGCACAGCCACCGCAGGAGCACCGCCCATGCGCATCGAACGCCTCGACCACCTGGTACTGACCGTCGCCGATATCGAGGCCAGCTGCCGGTTCTACAGCCGGGTACTGGGCATGCAGGTGCTGACCTTCGGCGCCGGGCGCAAGGCCCTCGGCTTCGGCCAGCAGAAGATCAACCTGCACCAGCACGGCGCCGAGTTCGAGCCCAAGGCCAGGCGCCCGTTGCCGGGTTCGGCGGACCTGTGCTTGCTCGTCGCCACGCCGCTGGCGCAGGTCGCCGAGCACCTGCAGGCCTGCGGGGTGGACATCGAGGAAGGTCCGCTACAGCGCACCGGCGCCACCGGGCCGATCCTCTCGCTGTACCTGCGCGACCCGGATGGCAACCTGCTGGAGCTGAGCAATCCGCTGCCGGTTTAACCAGCCGACGCTACTCTCAACGAGGCAATTGACGGCCTGCCAGCTAGCTGTGATCTCTCAGTAGGTTGTTCATCCGGGGCATTCCCGGAATTCTGGAAGTGCGACCAACACAACCTTCCAGGAGCCCCGGATGAACCTGCATAAACATGCCCGTCTTACACCCCACGGTCGAGCCCTTTTGGTTCAACGTGTCCAGCAGGGCTTGCGTGCCGATGAGGCCGCTCAGGCCGCCGGTGTCAGCGTGCGCACTGCTTTCAAATGGCTCCGGCGCTTTCGTGAAGAAGGCGAGACTGGCCTGCTGGATCGCTCATCACGGCCCAAGCATTGCCCCCATGCCACCTTAGAAGACTTGATGGCCCGCCTCATTGAACAGCGCCGCGCACGCAAGTCCTATCGACAGATTGCAAGCGAGCTGGGTCTGGCTGTCAGCACAGTGGCACGTCGACTCAAGAAGATGGGCTTGCATCGCCTGGCCGAGCTGGAGCCAGCACGCCCGGTGATCCGCTACGAGTATCCAGCCCCAGGTGATCTGTTGCATCTGGATATCAAGAAGCTGGGACGATTTCGCAAGCCCGGCCATCGCGTCACGGGAGACCGCAAACAGAACTCGGAGGGTGCCGGCTGGGAGTTCGTCCATGTGGCCATCGACGATGCCTGCCGGATAGCGTTCAGCTCAGTGCACCCAGATGAGCGTGCAGCCAGTGCTTGCCAGGCGCTGCTCCAAGCGCTGCGCTACTACCGTGGGCTGGGCATCCACTTCGCGCGCGTCATGACCGACAACGGCAGCTGCTATCGGTCGCGCCGTTTTCGCCACTTGCTGCGACGTCTTGGCTTGCGCCACCTGTACACCAAGCCCTACACACCACGCACCAACGGCAAAGCCGAACGCTTTATCCAGACCAGTCTGCGTGAGTGGGCTTATGCGCGCAGCTACGATAGCTCCGAGCAGCGTGCAGCCCACCTCCTGCCCTGGCTGCATCACTACAACTGGCACAGAGTGCACGCCAGTCTTGGTTACAACCCGCCAATCAGCCGAGCGCCACTTCCACTGAACAACGTACTGGGTTTACACAGCTAGCCCGCGAACAGGCGCACGCCCTGCGGGTGGGCCAGCACGGCGGACGGCGTCATGCCGATGATGCTGCGAAAGGTATGGCTGAAATGCGCCGAATCGGTGAAGCCGGCCGCCACCGCCGCCTCGGTCAGGCTCATGCCCCGCGCCACGCCGACCGAGGTGACGAACAGGCGGTGCCACTGGCGGTAGCGGCGGATCGGGATGCCGATCTTCTGGCGGAACAGCTGGGTCAGGCGCGGCACCGACAGCCCCACCTGCCCGGCCAGGTAGGCGATGGACTGGTTGCACGACACGTCCGCCTTGATCAGCTCGATGGTACGCACGATGCGCGGGTCAAGGACAAAGCCGCCGGGCACGCGCTGTTGCGCATCGATCAACTCGTCCATCCAGGCATACACCTGCTCGGGCGCGGCGCTGCTGCGATGCAGCTCGTCGAAGCGCCGAATGCAGGCCGCTTCGTTGTCCAGGCCATGCAGCACGCCGGCCTGGCTGGCGGCCATGCGCGGTGCCAGCAGGGCGAAATCTTCGCCGAACACGTCGAGATAACAGATCGCCACCCGCGAGCCGCAGCCATCCACGCTCAAATCCAAACCCGCCGGCAACAGCGCACTGCGACAGGCCAGGGCGTCGCCATGGCTGGTTATGTGCAGCGGGCCATCCAGGCCGACCAACAGCATCGCCGCAGCCTGTGAAAGCTGCAGCGGCTGGTGGAACTGGCTGAGGTGAAAGGTGCGTTTGTCCCACAGATAGAGCAGGACCGGCGCGTCGATCGGCAGCATGGACGTATCTCGCCCTTGTTGTTTTTGTCGGGCGATGGTTACCACAGCCGAACCAGGCACGAAAGCCCATAAGCGAACGGAGTCGCAATATTTGTGCGCTCGTCCCAAGCAATCGCATACCCAGCACGTCACTGCGATTATCCTGGCCGCAATCCATGCATAGGGAACCGCCATGTCCACCACCCTCGCAGAGTTGCTCGAACAGATCCGTACCGACGCGGCCATGCTCAACCCTGCGCCGCAGGCCTGGCACAGCTATTGGTACCATCGCCCGAACGAGGCCTTTCCCCCACCATCCGTGCGCCAGCCACAGCAGTACGACGGCGGCGCACGCCTGAACCTGGTCTGCACCCAGACCGATCTGCCGGCCAAGGAACAACGCCAGTTGGTGCAGAGCTGGTGCGAATTGCTGCCGACGCTGGATAACCTGCGCGTCCTCTGGTTCAACTCCAAGGTCAACCAAGACATGTTCGAGGCTGCCTGCAGCAACCCACACCTGCAGGGGCTGTACATCAAGTGGAGCGATATCCGCTCGCTCACGCCCATCGCCAAGCTGCAGCAACTAACCCACCTGCATATAGGTGGAGCGCCCTCGGCCCAGCCACTGGAGGCGTTGCACGCCCTGCCGAAACTGATCGACCTCGAACTGAGCAACGTGAACGCGGCAGGCAATCTGGATTTCCTCTGCGGCCTGCCGCAACTCCAGTCGCTGGCCGTCTCCGGCGATCACAACAGCATCAAGCGACTCAAGATCGAATCCCTCGCCCCGCTCGCCAGCCTGCGCGAACTGCGGCGCCTGGAGCTGAGCTGTGTGGCGCTACTGGACGAGTCCCTGGCACCTATCGGCGAGTTACCCAGACTCCAGCACCTGCTGTTGTCCAATCAGTTCGAGATGGAAGAACTGGCCAGACTCTCGGCCAAACTGCCCGAAGTGGCCTGTGACCGCTTCTTGCCCATCGGCGAGTCGGTCAACTGGACCCACTGCAAGAAATGCCAGCAGGCGCGCGTGGTGCCGCTGACCGGCAAGCGCAAACCCTGGCTGTGCCTGGACTGCGATGCGGCGCGGATCGAGAAGCACATCCGCGCCTTCCAGACCTGCCGCGCCCAAGCCAGCGTTTGAGAGGCACCCCATGAGCGAGGCTCCATCGAAGCCAAGGCGGCCTTCGTCGACCAGGTATTGGGCTTCTACCTCGAATCCCCTCTGCTGGAAACCGCCCTGCTGATGCCTTCGCCACAGGGAGAAGTCGACAACTGGTATCTGTTGGCCCAGGTGTTCCAGGCCGTCCTGCAACGCAGCGAAGTCGGCGCCGCCGACTACCACAACCTCTTCCTGTTGGTCGAGGATGCCAGTGCCGAACTGACCGCTGCGCGCTTCCTCGGCATAGAGCCCGAGCCCGAGACCGAGACCGAACTGGGCAGTGGCTACGACCTGCCCGCCAGCTTTGCTCAGCGAATGCACGCGATGATCTGGCAGGAACTGCTGCGCCAGAAAACACCCAGCTACTGAGTGCGCCTTCGCCAGGGCAGACGCCTGCCACAAGGCAGGCCGTAATACTGCGAGAGTTGCCACTCTCGCTCAGCAACGATCATCAGTTCTTACAATCATTCTCGCTGTACGAGTGTTTTCATGGCCGCCACCTCGCTGCTGTGTGCGGGGCTACAAAAACAACAATGAACACACAGGTACAACCCCCATGAAAAAGCTGCTCGTCTCGGCATTGGCTGCCGCCAGCCTTTGCACCGCCGTATCCGCCAGCGCCGGCACCCAGGCGCAAACCAAGAACCCCATCGTCCTGGTGCCCGGCATCTTCGCCTTCGACACCATCGCCGGCATCGACTACTGGTACAAGATCCCCAGCGCCCTGCAGAGCGAAGGCGCGACCGTGCATGTGCCGAAGATCAATGCCTTCGACAGCTCGGCCAAACGCGGCGAGGCGCTGATCGCCCAGCTCGAACAGATCCGCGCGGCCTCCGGCGGCAGCGTGAAGAAGTTCAACCTGATCGGTCACAGCCAGGGCGGCATCACCTCGCGCTACGTGATGAACGTGCGCCCGGATCTGGTCGCCTCGGTCACCACCCTGCACACCCCGCACAAGGGCTCGCCGCTGGCAGACGTGGTCACCGGCATCGCGCCGTCCGGCACCCTGCAGGGGGTGGCCTTCGACGTGTTCGCCAATGCCGTGGGCGACCTGGTCAACCTGCTGTCGAACAACCGCAAGAGTCAGTCGGACATCCGCGCCATGCTCGCCGAGTTCAACAAGACCGGGGCGGCGGCCAACAACGCCAGTTTCCCGACCGGCATCCCCACCACCTCCTGCGGTGAGGGCCCGGAAACCGCCAGCCTCGGCGGCAACAGCGTGCGCATGTACTCCTGGAGTGGCACCGCGCCGCTGACCAACGTGCTGGACATCTCCGATCCGCTGTTCGCCATCACCTCGCTGGCCTTCAGCGAGTCCAACGATGGCGTCACCGGGCGCTGCTCCAGCCACTTCGGCAAGGTGCTCAAGGACAACTACACGATGAACCACCTGGACCCGACCAACCAGGTCCTGGGCCTGGTCTCGCTGTTCGAGACCAATCCGAAGACCCTCTACCAGAACCAGGCCAACCGCCTGAAGAACCTCGGCCTGTAACCTGCGCCAGCGCCCCACGTCCGGCGCGCCCCCGGGCGTGGGGCAGGCGCTGCCACGCAGTCGGCGGGCCGTGCGGCCCGCCAACAGGAGTTTTCGATGTCCGGCAAATTCCTCCTCGGCGCCTTGGGCCTCGCCAGCCTGACGGTACTGAGCGTCGCCAGCACCCTGCTGCTCAACCACGAGGCACCACCCGTACTCGCCCCGCCTTCCGCCACCGCCGTCATTGCCGCGGCACCTGCCGACCCGCGCAGCCAGCAGGCCAGCAGCCTCAACCAGCAATTGCGTCAGGCCGCACCGACCCAGCTGGGCGACCCCGGCCCGCTGCCCGCCTCCCTCCAGGGCACGCGCCACGATGTGCGCTTGCAGCTGGATGAACAGGGCGCGCTGCGCGTCGAGGAAAGCCTGCTGCGCCTGTTCGACTTCTACCTAGCCGGCCTGGAAGAGGAAGGCATCGACAAGGTCCTGACGCGCATCCACCGCGACCTCGCCGCCCAGCTGCAGGGCCCGGCGCTGGAACAGGCCCGCGACCTGCTGCGCCGCTATGTGGACTACCGGATCGCCCTGCAGGACCTGCCCGCAGGTGACGGCAACCTGGACGCCGGGGCCCTGCGCCAGCGCCTGGAGGCGCTCAACGCGCTGCGCCAGCAGTTCTTTTCGAGCGAGGAATACCAGGCCTTCTTCGCCCGTGAGAATGCCGAGGACGAGTACATGCTGCAGCGCCTGGCCCTCAGCCAGCACGGCGCTCTCGACGCCAGCCAGCAGCAACAGGCGCTGGCCGAACTGGAAGCGCAGCTGCCGGACGAGGTGCGCCAGGCACGCAGCGCCAGCACCCGCCATGGCGAGCTCTACGCCGCCACCCAGGCCATGCAGGCCGAAGGCGCCAGCGCCGAGGAGATCCGCCTGCTGCGCGAGCAGAGCCTGGGCAGCGCAGCCGCCGACAGTCTGGCCCAACTGGACCAGCAGCAGGCCGAATGGCGCCAGCGCCTGAGCGACTACGCCACCGAGCGCGACCGCCTGCGCAGCGCCGGGCTGAGCCAGGACGACCTGGACAACGCCATCGCAGAACTGCAGAACAGCCGCTTCGACGAACGCGAGCGCATGCGGGTCAACGCTCTCGACGCGGATCTCTGAACCCCGTGCGGCGCTTTGCGGCTACGCTGGGGGAAAAGGAGGTGGCCATGAGCGACGAAGACGACAAGAAACCCCTCAGCTTCGGCCAGATGCTGCAGAGCATCCTGGCCGCGGCGTTCGGCGTGCAGAGCGGCAAACACCGCGCCCGCGATTTCAGCCGCGGCAAGCCCAGCCACTTCGTGATCCTCGGCGTGCTGTTCACCGCGCTGTTCGTGCTGGTGATCTTTGCCGTGGTCAAGCTGGTGCTGCACTTCGCCGGCGTCTGAGTTCAGAGGCTGTGAAAAAATCGAAGGCCGTCACGAGGGCGTCTCCGGGCGAGCGAAACAAGGCGCGCCACGTGAAAACGAGGGAGTTTGGCGAGCCAAATGACCGACGTTTTGGCGTTGCGCAACACAGTTGCAGCCGTCCGGAGGCGGCCGCAGTAGGCAAGCGAATTTTTCACAGCCTCTCAGCGCAGCAAGGCGTCGATCGAGCAGCTGTAGGCCTGCAGCCGCAGGTTGCGTTGCAGGCTGAAGCGGCGAAAATCCAGGCCCTTGCCGGGCTGTTCCTGACGCTGCAACAGGCGCCTGGCGTCGCGCTTGTCGAGCAGGCGCAACGGGCGCGCCTGCTGATCCTTGCCGCCATGCTCGGCGAAATCCAGCCCCGCCGCGTGGTCATATAGCATCGCCATGGCACAACCGCCGAGGATGAAGTGGCCGCCGACCAGGGCACTGATCCGGTCTTCGAGGCGCGCCGTCAGCGCCCGCTGCGAGGTGTTCAAGGCCGAGTAATGCAGCTGGCGCCCCGCTTCGTGCGCCGCGCGCATGACGCCGAAAGCCATCTCGTCATTCGCCGCCCAGGCCAGGCGAACCTCTGGATAGCGCGGCAGCAAGGTCGTGGCCTGCTCGTAGGCACGCGCTTCCCGCCACTCGCCAAACACCAGCTGGCGCAAGCGCACCTGCGGATGCTCGGCCAGGGCCCGACGCAGGCCGGCCTCGCGCAGGGTCGCCGACGGCGTCTGCTTGATCCCGGAAAACGCCACCATTTCGCCCTGCGGCGCCTGCCGGATCAGGGCCTTGGCCATCAGGTAGCCGGCCTCTTCGTCGTTGGGTACCAGGCTGCCGATCCAGTTCGCGTACTGCTCGCGGCTGCCGCCCACCAGTTGCTGCTGTTCCGGAGTCAGGGTGTTGTGCAGGGCAAACAGCTTGATCCCGCTGGCGGCGAACAGGCGGAGGATTTCCGGCCCCAGGTATTGCTCGTTGGTGAACACCAGGTAATCGGGACGCTCGCCCCCCTGCAGCACCTGGTGGGCATTGGCCAGGATGGTCTGGTTATCCCGTTCGCCGTACAGCACGCGCAACTGCATGCCCAGATCGTCGGCCGCATCCTGCATGAAGAGGGAGTAATCGATCCAGAAGCGCTCGTCGGCATGCCCCGGATTGAGGAACACCACGGAGGTGGCATGGGCCGCCAGGCACCCGAGCAGGCAGGACAGGGCAAGGCAAAGACGCGACAGCTGTTTCATCAATCCGGGGTCATAAAAATGTGCGGCGCATTATACAGAGCCATGGCCGGCACTTGGCCATTATCGCCGCGGCGGCCGATGAACAGTCCCCGCCCGCATGGACGGCTGGCGAACATCAGCGCGGAGTGATTCGCGGTTGAAGCCGCACCTGCGAGAACACCTCGGCCTGGAGCGAGGCAGCGCCCATGAAAAAGGCCAGTAGCGGCTCCCCGCTACCGGCCTTCGCTGGTCCATCCGCCTACTGCTGACTGACCCAGAACACTGCAGTCGTCACAACCAAGGCTATCAGTACGAAAATCGCCCGGGCATCGACCCGGCTGTCCTGCTCTTGCATGTCGGAATGATCGGTCATGGCTTACCCCTTTATTGTGGTTATGAGTGGTTCGCCCTGAGAGTTAAGACCAGGCCCCCGACAGCCTCAAGGTGAAAGGCCCTATTCGCCCTTCTTCTTAGTACTTTTAGTTCAGGCCTTATACAAAAACATCACTTTTGCGCATAAACCTTAGCTGGTATCTTCCCCCGGCTCTGCGTGGAGTGCGCAGCCGTGCGCGCAAAAGCCTTGCTGTCTGATGAAGCAGTAGCCTGAATCACAGGATATATATGTACGTATACGACGAGTACGATCAACGGATCGTCGAGGACCGCGTCAAGCAGTTCCGCGACCAGACCCGCCGCTATCTGGCTGGCGAACTCTCCGGTGAGGAGTTCCGCCCCCTGCGCCTGCAGAATGGCCTGTATATCCAGCGCTACGCGCCGATGCTGCGCGTCGCCGTGCCCTACGGCCTGATGTCTTCGGCCCAGGTGCGCATGATGGCCAAGATCGCTCGCGACTACGACAAGGGCTACGCCCACATCAGTACCCGGCAGAACGTACAGTTCAACTGGCCGGAACTGGAAGACGTGCCGGACATCCTCGCCGAACTGGCCACCGTGCAGATGCACGCGATCCAGACCAGCGGCAACTGCATCCGCAACACCACCACCGACCAGTTCGCCGGCGTGGCCCGGGACGAGATCGTCGACCCGCGCCCCTGGTGCGAGATCATCCGTCAGTGGTCGACCTTCCACCCGGAATTCACCCACCTGCCGCGCAAGTTCAAGATCGCCGTCAACGGCGCCGTCAGCGACCGCGCCGCCATCGAAGTGCATGACATCGGCCTGGAAGCGGTGCGCAACGCCGCCGGCGAGCTGGGCTTCCGCGTTTCCGTCGGCGGTGGCCTGGGCAGAACGCCCGTCGTAGGCAGCTTTATCAACGAATTCCTGCCGTGGCAGCACCTGCTGTCCTACCTCGACGCCATCCTGCGCGTGTACAACCGCTATGGCCGTCGCGACAACAAGTACAAGGCGCGCATCAAGATCCTGGTCAAGGCGCTGACGCCTGAGGTGTTCGCCGAACGGGTGAATGCCGAGTGGGCCCACCTCAAGGATGGCCCGACCACCCTGACCGAAGCCGAAGTGGCCCGCGTCGCCGCGCACTTCGTCGATCCGGCCTACCAGGCCCTGGCCGACCAGGACGCCGCCCTCGCCCAGCTCGATGCCGAGCACCCGGGCTTTGCCCGCTGGCGCCAGCGCAACACCTTCGCCCACAAGCGCCCCGGCTACGTCGCGGTGACCCTGTCGCTGAAGCCCACCGGCACCGCGCCGGGCGACGTCACCGACAAGCAGCTGGACGCCATCGCCGAACTGGCCGAGCGCTACAGCTTCGGCGAAGTGCGCAACAGCCATAACCAGAACATCATCCTCGCCGACGTCGAGCAGCAGCAGCTGTTCACCCTGTGGGGCGAGCTGCGCGAGCTGGGCTTCGCCACGCCGAACGTGGGCCTGCTGACCGACATCATCTGCTGCCCGGGCGGCGACTTCTGCTCGCTGGCCAACGCCAAGTCGATCCCGATCGCCGAAGCCATCCAGCGCCGTTTCGACGACCTCGACTACCTGTTCGACATCGGCGACATCGACCTGAACATCTCCGGCTGCATGAACGCCTGCGGCCACCACCACGTCGGCCACATCGGCATCCTCGGCGTGGACAAGAAAGGCCAGGAGTTCTACCAGGTATCCCTCGGCGGCAGTGCCGGGCGTGACGCCAGCCTGGCGCAGATCCTCGGCCCGTCCTTCGCCGAAGCGGACATGGCCGACGTGATCGACAAGATCATCAAGGTCTATGTCGAACAGCGTACCGCTGAAGAAAGTTTCCTCGACACCTTCCGCCGCGTCGGCGTCGACCCGTTCAAGGAGCGCGTATATGCAGCGAATCATTAAGAACGGCCAGGTCCTCGACGAGACCTGGCACCTGCTGCCCAAGGACGCCACGCTCGACGGCATCTCCAACTGCGACGACCTGATCGTGCCGCTGGCCCTGTGGCGCGAGCATGCCCATGCGCTCAAGGCCCGCGATGGCGGGCTCGGCGTGTGGCTGGATGCCGGCGAGGAAATCGAGGAAATCGCCGACCAGCTGGACAACTTCCAGGTGATCGCCCTCAACTTCCCGGCCTTCACCGACGGCCGCCACTGCTCCAGCGCCTACCTGCTGCGCACCCGCTACGGCTACCAGGGCGAAGTGCGCGCCATCGGCGATGTGCTGCGCGACCAGCTGTTTTCCTACCTGCGCGTGGGCTTCGATGCCTTCGCCCTGCGCGCCGACAAGGACCCGCTCGACGCCCTGAAGGCCTTCGAGGACTTCGCCGAGGTCTACCAGGCGTCCGCCGACCAGCCGCAGCCGCTGTTCCGCCGCCGCGCCTGACGGCCCCGCCAGACGAAAAAGCCCCGCACTGCGGGGCTTTTTCGTTTCCGGCCCGGCATGCACCGGGTCTGGCCAGTGGCTCAGGCGAGATTGACCAGCACCCGGCCGACCTGCTTGCCGGCCAGGATCTGCTCGATCTCCTGCGGCAATGCCTCCAGCCCCACTTCCCGCGCCAACCCCTCGAGATTGCCAAGCTTCCACTGCACGGACAGCTTGTCCCACATGGAGGCCTTGACCACCAGCGGCAGCTCGACCGAATCCACCCCGAGCAGGTTGACCCCACGCAGGATGAAGGGCATGACATTGGCCTTGAAGCCGACCCCGGCGGTCAGCCCGCAGCAGGCCACGCTACCGCCATAGCGCAGCGACTTGACCACGTTGAACAGGATCTCGCCGCCCACCGTGTCCACGGCGCCGGCCCAGCGCTCCTTGAGCATCGGCCGCTCGACGCCTTCCTGCAGCTCGCTGCGCGGCACGATCTGCTGCGCGCCGAGCTGGCGCAGGAACTCGCCCTGCTCGGCCTTGCCGGTGGCGGCCGCCACGCTGTAGCCCAGGCGCGCCAGCAAGGCCACGGCGATGCTGCCGACCCCGCCGGTGGCGCCGGTCACCAGCACCGGGCCGGCCTCGGGCGTCAGCCCGGCCTGCTCCAGCTTGTCCACGCACAGCGCGGCGGTCAGGCCGGCGGTACCCAGCAGCATGGCTTCGCGCAGGCTGAGCCCGGCCGGGCGCTTGATCACCCAGGCCGCCGGCACGCGGATGCACTGGCCAAAACCGCCGGCGGTGTTCATCCCCAGGTCGTAGCCGGTGACGATGACCTCGTCGCCGGCGGCGAACTCGGCCACCCGCGACTCGACCACCACCCCGGCGGCATCGATGCCCGGCGTATGCGGGTAATTGCGGGTCACCCCGCGGTTGCCGCTGGCCGACAGCGCATCCTTGTAGTTGAGCGAGGAATACTGCACGCGGATCAGCACGTCGCCGGCCGGCAGCTCGGCGCTGTCGCGATCGACCACCCGGGCATGGAACGCCCCTTCCTCTTCGCTGACCAGCAGCGCCTTGAACTGAGTCATGCAGCCTCCCTTACCAGAAACGTTGTTGATGGAGCCGGTTCCACCAGTTCAGCAGCACCCGGTCGAGCGCCACGCTGGTCGCCAGGCCGAAACGCTCCGGCAGGCTCTTCTTCTCGGCGTAATGCAGCTGGAACAGATCGGCCTCGCGGGCCCGCTCGGCCAGGTACTCGTCGCTGGTCTTGAGCTCGTCGACCAGTTGCTTGTCCAGCGCGGAAAGCCCCAGCCAGACCTCGCCGGTGGCGATCTCGTCGATCACCAGCTGCGGGCGGTAGCGGGCGACGAAGTTCTTGAACAGCACATGGGTGGTTTCCAGGTCTTCCTGGAACTTCTCCCGGCCCTTGTCGGTGTTCTCGCCGAACACGGTCAGGGTGCGCTTGTATTCGCCGGCAGTCAGCACTTCGAAATCGATGTCGTGCTTCTTCAGCAGGCGATGCACGTTGGGCAGCTGCGCGACCACGCCGATGGAACCGAGGATGGCGAAGGGTGCCGAGAGCACCTTGTCGCCGATGCAGGCCATCATGTAGCCGCCGCTGGCGGCCACCTTGTCCACGCACACGGTCAGCGGCACGCCGGCCTGGCGGATGCGCGCCAGCTGCGAGGCGGCCAGGCCGTAGCCGTGGACCATGCCGCCACCGCTTTCCAGGCGCAGCACCACTTCATCCTGGGCAGTGGCCATGCTCAGCAGCGCAGTGACTTCATGGCGCAGGTGTTCGGTAGCCGAGGCCTTGATGTCGCCATCGAAGTCGAGCACGAATACCCGCGGCTTGTGCTTGCCGGCCTTCTTCTCGGCCTTGGCCTGCTTGGCTTCGGCCTTGTGCCGGGCCTTGAGCTCGGCCTTGTCCAGCAGCGCATGCTCGAGCCGCTCGCGCAGGGCCTTGTAGAAATCGTTCAGCTTGTGCACGTCGAGATGGCCGCTGCCCTTGCTGCGACCCTTGCTGCGCAGTGCCGCGACAGCCGTCAGCACCACGATCACGGCGACCACCAGGGTCACGGTGCGGAGCAGGAACTCCGCATAATCCATCAGAAACTCCACAACTCCCCCTCGTTCGTCCCATGCAGGGCGGCCGTCAACGGCGCCTGTCGGCCCCAAGCATACCGACGCCGGCCGGCAGTGTCCTGTGGCGCAAATACCTATTTGAGTTTGCCGGCCGGCAGGCGCCGGAACCCGCCGCGCACTCGCCCGCGTCCCACCAGTCGGACCACGACCGGAGATTCCTGCCCGCCGCCTGCACAACCGCGCTACCCTGCCGCCAGGCCGTGCGTCGCCGGCCTCACACGAATTCAAACAAGCGTATGTTTTTTCGTTGACAGCGGCCCGGCTCTACCCATAACCTCGCGAAACTTCAACCCGCCGGGATCGACTGCAGCAGTGGGCAGCATCTACCTGATTCGACATGGCCAAGCCTCCTTCGGCGCCGACGACTACGACGTGCTGTCGCCTACCGGCGTGCGCCAGGCGGAAGTCCTCGGCGACCATCTGGCGCACCTCGGCCTGAGTTTCGACCGCTGCCTGAGCGGCACCCTGCGCCGCCAGCAACACACCGCCAGCGCCGCCCTGCAGCGCTGCGTCGCCGCCGGCCTGCCGGCGCCGGAGCTGGAAGTCGATGCCGGCTTCAACGAATTCGATGCCGAGGCGGTGATCCGCGGCCTGCTGCCGGCCATGCTGCCGGACGAGCCGGACGCCCTCGCCATCCTGCGCAACCCGAAAGACAACCGTACCGCCTTCCAGCACCTGTTCGCCCGCATCATCCAGCGCTGGGTCAGCGGCGAGCACGACCAGCCCGGCCATGAAACCTGGCAGGGTTTCGTCGGCTCGGTACAGTCAGGGCTCGAGCGCCTGCTCGCCCAGGCCGACAATAAACAGAACATCGCCGTGTTCACCTCCGGCGGCACCATCACCGCATTGCTCCACCTGCTGACCGGCGTACCCGCGCACAAGGCATTCGACCTCAACTGGCAAATCGTCAACACCTCGCTGTCACGCCTGCAGTTCCGCGGCAACGAGGTGACCCTGGCTTCCTTCAACAGCCGTGTGCATTTGGAGCTGTTGAAGGCGCCGGAACTCATCACCTATCGCTGAGTTCCAGCCCACTGCGGCCCGCAAGGCCGCCAGAAACCCTCGATAACAAAGGATAGAAACCATGAGCTCCGTTGCCGACACCATCAACACCATGAAGTCCAAGTTCAACGCCAGCGCTGCCGCCGGCCTGGACCTGGTATTCCAGTTCAACATCGAAGACGGTGAGAACTACGCGCTGATCGTCAAAGACGGCACCTGCGACGTGCAGCAAGGCGACAACGCCAACGCCAACGTCACCCTGATCATGGACAGCGCCACCCTGGCCGGCATCGCCAGCGGCGAAACCGACGGCATGCAGGCCTTCATGGGCGGCAAGCTGCGCGCCGAAGGCGACATGATGCTGGCCATGAAGCTGGCCGAGCTGTTCCCGGTCTAAGCGTCTAGACTGTTGCAGCAACAGGAAAACCGGAGTCGTCTGACTCCGGTTTTTTTTCGCCTGGCGCCGGCAATCAGAGCCCTTGATTGCAGGGCAACACCCACATCTATAACGCTGCGTCGTGCTTGTAGGAGCCAGGCGGCAACATTAGATTAGCCAATGATTAGTGCCACCCATCATAAGCAGAAGGGATAAGCATGACGCTTACTGACCAGTCCACCGGTATTCGCGATGGCGAAGAGCTCGACGCCGCCACCATCGACCCTTACCTCAAGGCACACATCCCGGGCCTGACCGGTGAGCCGCGCATCAGCCAGTTCCCGGGCGGTGCCTCGAACCTGACCTATCTGCTGGAATACCCCGATCAGGAATTCGTCCTGCGTCGTCCGCCCTTCGGCCACAAGGCCAAGTCGGCCCACGACATGGGCCGCGAATACCGCATTCTCAACCAGCTCAACGCCGGCTTCCCCTACTGCCCCAAGGCTTATGCGCACTGCACCGACGAGTCGGTGATCGGCGCCGAGTTCTACGTGATGCAGCGGGTCAAGGGCATCATCCTGCGTTCCGACATGCCGGCCGAGCTGAACTTCAGCGCCGAGCAGACCCACGCGCTGTGCAAGAGCTTCATCGACAAGCTGGTCGAGCTGCACAACGTCGACTACCAGGCCTGCGGGCTGGCCGACCTGGGCAAGCCGGAAGGCTACGTCAAGCGCCAGATCGAAGGCTGGAGCGATCGCTACGAGAAGGCCCTGACGCCCGACGCGCCGACCTGGGAGCCGGTCAAGGCCTGGCTGCGCGAGAAGATGCCGGCCGACCACGCCAAGCCGGGCATCGTGCATAACGACTACCGCTTCGACAACGTTATCCTCGACCCGAGCAACCCGATGCAGATCATCGGCGTGCTGGACTGGGAGCTGACCACCATCGGCGACCCGCTGATGGACCTGGGTAACACCCTCGCCTACTGGATCGAGGCGGCCGACCCGGCGCCGGTGCAACTGATGCGCCGCCAGCCGAGCAACGCCCCCGGCATGCTGACCCGCCGCGAGTTCGTCGACTACTACGCCGAGCGCGCCGGCATCCAGATCGACAACTTCGATTTCTACTACGTGTACGGCCTGTTCCGCCTGGCCGGCATCGTCCAGCAGATCTACTACCGCTTCTTCCACGGCCAGACCAAGGACAAGCGCTTCGCCCAGTTCGTCCACATGAACAAGCTGCTGGAACAGATGGCCCTGCAGGTCATCGGCAAATCCCCCCTCTAAACCGGCTCAGACAAGGTAACCAGAATGTCCAAAACTCACCTGTTCGACCTCGACGGCAAGATCGCTTTCGTTTCCGGCGCCAGCCGCGGCATCGGTGAAGCCATCGCCAAGCTGCTGGCCCAGCAAGGCGCCCACGTGATCGTCTCGAGCCGCAAGATCGACGACTGCCAGAAAGTCGCCGACGCCATCATCGCCGACGGCGGCAAGGCCACCGCCATCGCCTGCCACATCGGCGAGATGGAGCAGATCAGCAACGTCTTCGCCATGATCCGCGAGCAGTTCGGCCGCCTCGACATCCTGGTCAACAACGCCGCCACCAACCCGCAGTTCTGCAACGTGCTGGACACCGACCTGTCGGCCTTCCAGAAGACCGTCGACGTCAACATCCGCGGTTACTACTTCATGTCCATCGAAGGCAGCAAGCTGATGAAGGCCGGTGGCGGCGGCAGCATCATCAACGTCGCCTCGATCAACGGCGTCTCGCCGGGCGAGTTCCAGGGCATCTACTCGGTGACCAAGGCCGCCGTGATCAGCATGACCAAGGTCTTCGCCAAGGAATGCGCGCAGTTCGGCATCCGCTGCAACGCCCTGCTGCCGGGCCTGACCGACACCAAGTTCGCCTCCGCGCTGACCAAGAACGACGCCATCCTCAACCTGGCCCTGCAGCGCATCCCGCTCAAGCGCGTGGCCGCCCCCAGCGAAATGGCCGGCGCCGTGCTGTACCTGGCCAGCGAGGCCTCCAGCTACACCACCGGCGTGGCGCTGAACGTGGACGGCGGCTTCCTCTCCTGATCCATGGCGTAAACGCAAGGGCCGCTCGGTGAGCGGCCCTTTTTCGTTGGCAAGCCCCAGCTACGCCTTTACTGCACCACGACCTCCTGCTCGGCCTGGTAGGCACGCAGCACCTGGCGCAGGGTCGGGAAACGCCTGACCTCCGCCGCGGCCCGTACGCCCGAACGCTCATGCCAGCGCTCCCATTCGGTCAGCCGCCCGGCCATCACCGGCGTGATGCCGCGCTCGACCATCTCCGCCACCAGCTCGCGCAGCACATAGAAGCCCGAGGCGTCGACCATGGTCACCGGCAGCATGTCGATGACGAACCAGCGCAACTGCGGGCCGCCCCGCTCCATGGCCGCCCGCACCTCGCGGCGAAAATACTGGGCATTGAAGAACACGATCGGCGCGTTGAAACGGAACAGGTACAAGCCCGGGTAGCGCCGGGCATCGGCATGCCGGCCCAGCGAGTGGACTCCGCGCATGCCCTCGACCTTGCCCAGTTCCTCCACCTGCGGGCGCGACATGGCGCGCACGAAGCGCAGCAGCGCGAGAATCACCACCAGCAGGATCGCCTGGACAGCCCCGACCGCAACCACCCCCAAGGTGGCCAGGATCGACAGGGCGAACTCACTCTTGGAAATCCGGTAGAGCTCGCCGAGGAAGCTCAGGTTGACCAGGCTCATGGCGCCGAACACCAGCACCACGCCCAGGGCCGCCAGCGGCACGTAGGCCAGCGGCGCAGTGAAGAACAGCAGCACCAGGGCAATGGCCAGCGCCGCGATGACGCCGCACAGCTGGCTGCGCCCGCCACTGCTGTCGGCCACCGCGGTGCGCGAATCCGCGCCACTGATGGCGAAGCCCTGGGAGGCCGACGAGGCGATATTGGCCAGGCCCAGGGCCATGAATTCGCGGTCGGCATCCACGCTGTAGCCGTTCTTCTCGGCAAAACTCTGCGCCGTCAGCATCATGCTGGAGAAACTCACCAGGGCCAGGCCGGCGGCATCGGCCAGTAGGGTCGGCAACAGTTCCAGCGGGAAGCTCGGCACATGCAGCTCGGGCAGACCGGCGGGAACCGCCCCGATACTGGCCACCCCCTGCGCTTCCAGCCCCAGCCCGGCGACGGCCAGCCCAGCCGCCAGCATGGCCAGCAGGGCCGCCGGCAGCTTGGGCACAAGGCGCTGGGCCAACAGCATGACCAGCAGCGTCAGAGCACTCACGGCGATGGTCGGCCAATGCCAGAGTTCGAACTTGGCAAACAGCTCGACGCTGCGCGGCAGGATGCCGCCCGCCTCCATGCTGAAGCCGAATATCTTGCCCAGCTGGCCGAGCAGGATGCTCAGCGCCACGCCATTGAGGAAGCCCACCAGGATCGGTCGCGAGAGGAACTCGGCCAGTGCACCCAGGCGCAGGAAGCTGGCGGCCATGCAGAACAGCCCGGTGAGAAAGGTCAGGGTCAGCGCCAGCGACAGGTAGAGCCCGGCATCACCGCCCGCCAGCGGCATGACGGCCGCCGCCAGCAAGGCGCAGGTGGCGGCATCGGGGCCGACGATCAGCTGGCGCGAAGTGCCGAACAGGGCATACACCAGCATCGGCAGGATGCAGGCATACAAGCCGGTGACCGGATGGAAGCCGGCCAACTCGGCATACGCCACCGCCACCGGCAGGGCCACGGCCGCCACGGAGACACCGGCGCGCAGGTCATCCGTGAACCAGGCCGCCCGGTAGCCCAGCAGACTCACCAGCCCCGGGACAATGCGCGCCAGCCGTGTCTTCCAGCCTCCACCAACGACCTGCTGCGTCATGACACCCCCGCTCCGATTGCCCATCCTAACCTTAGCCGGGAATTCGCAGAGTCAGCTGCGGCAGACGCTTATTGCCAATCCTTCAAGGCCTGGTTGGCGGCCTGGTTCATCGGCTGGGCGAGCAAGCCGGTCGGGCTCAGGCTGACGCTGAACATCGCGCCATCGGCGATCGGCAGGTAGGTGACCCGCGCCGCCTGCGGATCGAACAGGAACAGGTCGTGCTGGCCCAGCCGCAGCCAGCGCCACAGGTCGATGCCGTAGGGACTCTGCGCCAGGCCGACCTGGGCATAGCGCGCGCTTTCCTGCTGCTCGATGGCGAGGAAGCGTCCGGAGAGTTTTTCCAGGCGATAGCCGGGCTGCAGGCCGATCAGCGCGGCCAGGCCCTTCCAGCGCAGCAGACGGGCATCGAGCTGCCACAGGTCGCCTTCCAGGGTGACCGCGCGCTCCTCGCCGCCTTCCAGCAGGCTGACCCGATAGCGTTGCGGGCCATCGGCGGTGAAACTCAGGGTCAGCAGCGGCTTGCCTTCCGGCAGGGCGTCGTAGCTGAGCAGGTCATAGGCAACCACGCCGACCAGGGCGGCCAGGCCGAGGAAGGCCAGGCCCAGGGTGCCGCGCAACCAGCCGAGGAACCAGCTGCGCGTCAGCAGGATGCGTGCGGCGATGAACAGCGCCAGCACCGCCAGCAGGCCGATGAACCAGGCCAGGCCGTCATACTGCATGTGTGCAATTCCTTATCCGTGAAATTGCCGGCATTATGCGCAGCAGCCAGGCAACCGGCCAGCCGCAGCCCCGCACAATTGAATCCACGTCGAGTTTTTTATGCCTTTTGTCTTTGAGTTGGGGGTCGACCCGCTCACCTTGGCCATTCTCGCCCTGGTCGCCTTCACCGCCGGTTTCATCGACGCCATCGCCGGCGGCGGCGGCCTGCTGACCATCCCCGCCCTGCTCACCGCCGGCCTGCCGCCACACCTGGTGCTGGGCACCAACAAGCTGTGCGCCACCTTCGGCTCGGCCACCGCCAGCTACACCTTCTACCGGCGCAAGCTGTTCTTCCCCGGCCAGTGGCGCAACGCCCTGCTGGCCACGGCCATCGGCGCCGCCCTCGGTGCAACCCTGGCCCACTGGCTGCCTGCCGCCTGGCTCAACCAGATGCTGCCGGCGGTGGTGTTCGGCTGCGGCCTGTACCTGCTGCTGGGCAAGACCCCGGCCACCCACGACCGGCAGGACGCGCCCATCGCCAAGGGCCGCCAGTGGCCGCAGGGGCTCGGCCTGGGCTTCTACGACGGCGTCGCCGGCCCCGGCACCGGCGCCTTCTGGACGGTCAGCACCCTGCTGCTGTACCCGCTGGACCTGGTGCGCGCCAGCGGCGTGGCACGCAGCATGAACTTCGTCAGCAACGCCATGGCCCTGACGGTGTTCATCATCACCGGCCAGGTGGCCTGGCTGCTGGGGATCTGCATGGGATTGGCGCTGATGGCCGGCGCCTTCCTCGGCGCGCGCACGGCGATTCGCGGCGGCTCCAGGTTCATCCGCCCGGTATTCATTCTGGTGGTGTTGGCGCTGACCGCACGCCTGGCCTGGCAGCACTGGTTCGGCCAGGCCTAGAGCCTGCACGAGTGAGAAAGGTCGTTTACCCTAGGTTGGGTTGAGCACAGCGAAGCCCAACGAGTCAGCCGGCTAACGCAACAACTGCGGCTCGGGCAAACCCAGCCGGCGGGCCACGTAGAGATCGATCAAGTAGCGGGCGATCGAGCGCGGCATCGGCAGCGGCGGCAGCTGCTCGATAGGGAACCAGCGCGCATCCTCGATCTCGTCGGCCTGCGGGACTATCTCGCCAGCGGCGTATTCGGCGTGGAAACCGAGCATCAGCGAGTGCGGGAAGGGCCAGCCCTGGCTGCCGAGATACTGCAGGTTGCGTACCTCGATGCCGACTTCCTCGCGCACTTCGCGGGCCACGCACTCCTCCGCCGACTCGCCCGGCTCGACGAAACCGGCCAGGGTGCTGTAGACCCCGGGCACGAAGCGCGGCGAGCGGGCCAGGAGGATTTCGTCACCACGGCTGACCAGCACGATCATGCTCGGCGAAATGCGCGCGTAGCTGTCCAGGCCGCAATCCGGGCAGCGCATGCAGCGCTCGCCGGGCACCTGGCGGGTCGGCGCGCCGCAACGCCCGCAGAAGCGGTGTTGGACGGCCCAGGTCGCCACCTGCTCGGCGAACGCCAGCATGCGGAACGTCGCCTGGTCGGCCTGCAGCATGAACTGGCGCAGCCCCTGCCAGTGGCAACCCGGCAGCTCGACCGGCTGCTGCAGTTGCAGCAGCCAGACCGGCTCGTCATTGAAGTAGCCCAGGCCCTGCTCGCCCTGCAGCGGCAGGTCCTGGCGCTTGAGCCATTCACGGGGAAACAGCACGCCGTTGCCATCGGCCAGGAAGCCCTGGGCGCCGTGCAGCAGGGCCCAGCCACCGGCCTGGGCATTATCCAGCGGCGGCGTGGTCTGCCAGCCCGCAGGCATCAGGCCGCCACCGGCAGCCCCAGGGCGCGCACGCTTTCCTCGGCGAGGTCGAGCACGCTCGGGCTGGTTTCCGCGCGCAGCACGCCACCACCCTCGAGGTAGTACTCCAGGCTGCTGAGGGCATCGGCCAGGGTCTCCAGCATCTGCTCGGAGGGCATCTGCTGGGTTTCGATCATGCGCGCCTGGATATAGTCGGCGCAGGCGCCGATCAACCGGGCGGCACGTTCCTGGCCGAGGAACCACAGGCCGCCGCGCACCGCCTGCAGGCTGAAGGGCACATTGGCCAGGTGCAGTTTCTCGCCGTTGGATTCCAGATAGGCGGTGATCGCCCGCTTGGCCAGGGCCAGGCCGGCCTGGGCCTCGTCGACCACCACGATGCGCGCCTCGATCAGTTGGTGCGCGGCAAACGCCTCGCCCTCGTCGCCCGGCTGGCTCGGCGCCGGACGCTGGTGGCGCTCACCACGCTCCAGGCTGGCCACCATGCTTTCCACATAGAGCACGGCCTCGGCCAGCTTGTGCAGGTCGTGCATGGCGGCCGGGCTGTCTTCGGCCCAGCTCGCTACGGTCGCTAGCTGCAGCTGCAGGGCATTGGCCGCCGAACTCAAGCCGACCATGCCGAGGGTCTTGGCCAGCTTGCCGAGCAGCACATGCAGGTTGCCGAAGCTGTCCGGCTGGGCGGTGCCACGCTCGATCAGATCGAGCAGGTCCTTGACGCTGGCCAGCTCCTCGCGGATCGCCGAGGACAACGAGCGCATCACGCCCTGCCCCGGCCCGGACAGGCGCTGGTATTCCTCGTCGAGCAGATGGTCGGTGAACGGCAGCGCATTGAGGCCGAACACCTCGCGCACCGCGCGGGCCTGTTCGCCCTGGCTGTCGGCCAGGGCCACCAGATACAGCAATTCCTTGAGCAGGCTGCGCGGCGCCTCGTAGGCGGCGCCAGCGAGAATCAGTTTGAGCTCGCGATCCAGGCGGGAGAACAGCTGCTTGCGCGACTTGCGCGGCAGCAGCTGGCCATCCAGCTGCGCCTCGACGGCCGCGGCGCCGATCCAGCACAGGCGCGCCCGCGCCTCGTCGGCGAACAGGCCGTCGAGTCGAGCCAGGGCGCGCTGCATCAGCTTGAGCCCGGCGTGCGGATTGTCCTCGCGAATGAAGCCGAGCAGGCCGACTTGGTACATCTGGCGCAGGCGACGGGCGTCGGCCGCCGCCACCTCACCCGGCGCCGCCCGCGGCGGGCGCGGCTGGTCGAGGCGCACACTGAAGAAGAAACTTTCCGGCAACGGCGGCTGGGCACCGGCCTGGCGCAATTCGTTGATCGCCGGCAGCAGCAGCTCGGGCATTTCCTGGCGATGGGCGTCGACGTTTTCCAGGTAGCGGCGCAGCACATAGAGCGCATTGCTCAGGGCGGTCAGCTGGGCGTCACGCTCCTCGCCGGCGCCGGCGGGAATGTCGGTGGCCTGTTGCAGCACTTCCTGGGCCAGCAGCTCGGCCCCGGTCAGCTCGATCAGATTGAGCGTGCCGCGCACCTGCTGCAGGTTCTCCACCGCTTGCTGCAGCAGGCTGCCGTTGTGCCGCTCGGCAATGAAATGCTCGAGATTCTGTTCGGTCTCTTCCATGGTGGTGAACAGTTCGTCACGCACCAGGCTGAGGGACGTTGCTCCAGTGACCATAGGTCTACTGCACCTCGCTAGGCTGGTACTGCATCAGTCGGCAAATTCCGCTTTCTGCTTGCTCATGTGCGCGGCCATGGCCACGCGCAGGTCAGCAGATTGCAGCATCGCGGCATTCCAGTTGGCCACGAACTCCAGGCCGTCGTCGACGCGGTGATCGCGCATGTAGCGAATCATGTGTTTGCTGCCGCGGATGGCGATCGGCGATTTCTCGGCGATCTCGCGGGCAATGCCGAACACCCCGGCGAGCAGCTCTTCCTGGGTCGCGTAGGTGCGGTTGACTAGGCCGATGCGCAGCGCCTCGGCGCCGTCGATGGTGCGCCCGGTGTAGGCCAGTTCGCGCATCATGCCGTCGCCGATGATGCGCGGCAGGCGCTGCAGGGTGCCGACGTCGGCGGCCATGCCCATGTCCACTTCCTTGATCGAGAACTGCGCATCAAGCGTGGAGTAGCGCATGTCGCAGGCGCTGACTAGGTCGATGGCGCCGCCCAGGCAGTAACCCTGGATCGCCGCCAGCACCGGCTTGCGGCAATGGTCGACGGCATTGAAGGAGGCTTGCAGGCGCAGGATGGTGCGGCGCAGGGCTTCGGCGTTACGCCCGATGTCCTTGCCCATCTGGCTGCCGGCCTGGGCCAGCAGCATCAGGTCGATGCCCGAGGAGAAGTGCTTGCCGGCACCGGACAGCACCACCACGCGGGCCTCGTCGGTGTCGTCGACCCACTGGAAGATTTCGACGATCTCGCTCCAGAAGTCCGCGTTCATCGCGTTGACCTTCTCCGGGCGATTGATCTGTACGTGGGCGATCTTGTCGCTCAATTCGACACGAAAGGCTTTGTAGTCGGACACCCAGACATCCTCGGAAGCATGGCGCACAGAGGCACGCATAGAAAATATTGTTATGGATCGAACCGCCCAACTATAACAAGCGTGCCATAAATGTCGATGCTGGCCACTGTGATGGAGGCCACGCTCCCAAAGCTCAAGGGATTTCTGCCTGTTCTCGTTAAGCATTTGATCTGGCTGGAGCTTGGCAGCAAAGCCAGACGTGCCAAGCAAGCTTTTCAGGCGCTGGCGCGGAGCGGCCCCGGCGCGCGCAAGGCAAAGCGCCCCGGACCGGGGCGCTTATGGGGAAGGCGGGCAGCCGCTGCGCGGCTGAGTGCTCAGAGCTTCAGGCAATCCACCGCATATTGCCCGTCTTCCTGCTTCTGCAGGCCGTGCACATCGGCATCGAAGCCGGGGAACTGCTGGTCGAAGGTGCGGGCGAACTGCAGGTAGTCGATGATCGAGCGGGTTTCAGAGGTGAAGCGCTCGCCCGGCATGATCAGCGGGATGCCCGGCGGATACGGCACCAGCATCACCGCGGCGATGCGCCCTTCCAGCTGCTCGATCGGCACCGCCTCGACCTCGCCGCGCACCAGCTGGTTGTAGGCATCGGCCGGCTTGATCGCCACCTGCGGCAGCACCGTGTACATGCGCTTGAGCGCCTTGGCCGTGGCGTTTTCGCGGTAGCAGGCATGCAGCTGCTCGCACAGGTCGCGCAGGCCCATGCCGGCGTAGCGTGCCGCCTGCTCGCGGGCGAGCGAGGGCAGCGCATCGACCAGCGCCACGTTGGCGTCGTACAGGCGCTTGAACTCCAGCAGCTCGGTGAGCAGGGTACTCCACTTGCCCTTGGTGATGCCCATGGAGAACAGCACCAGGAAGGAATACAGGCCGGTCTTTTCCACCACCAGGCCGCGTTCCCAGAGGAACTTGCTGACTACGGCGGCGGGAATCCCCGACTCGGCCAGCACACCCTCGGCGGACAGCCCCGGCATCACCAGGGTGACCTTGATCGGATCGAGCAGCACGTAGTCCTCGGCGATCTCGCCGAAGCCATGCCAGGCCGCGTTCGGCTGCAGCAGCCAGTCGCCGGTCTGCGCGCCCTCGGCCTGCGGCGGTTGCCAGATGCTGAACCACCAGTCCTCGGCCTTGAGGTTCTGCCGTAGGTTGGCCAGGGCGCGACGGAAGCTCAGCGCCTCGTCGAAGGTTTCCTGGATCAGCGAGCGCCCGGCCGGGCCTTCCATCATCGCCGAGGCCACGTCCAGCGAGGCGATGATGCCGTACTGCGGCGAGGTGGAGATGTGCATCATGAAGGCTTCGTTGAAGCGTTCGCGGTCCAGCTGGCGTGCGCCGCCGTCCTGCACGTGGATCATCGAGGCCTGGCTGAAGGCCGCCAGCAGCTTGTGGGTGGAGTGGGTGGTGAACACCAGCGGAGTCTTCTCGCCACACTCGGTGCCCATGCCGTAGCGCCCGGCATAGAACTCGTGGAACGCCGCGTAGGCATACCAGGCCTCGTCGAAATGCAGCACCTCGACGCTGTCGGCCAAAGTGCGCTTGATCAGCTCGGCGTTGTAACAGAGGCCGTCGTAGGTGGAGTTGGTCACCACCGCCAGCTTGACCTTGGGCGCGCGGCCCTTGGCCAGCGGACTGGCGTCGATCTTGGCCTGGATCGATTCCTTGCTGAACTCACTCAGCGGGATCGGCCCGATGATGCCCAGTTCGTTGCGCTCCGGGCACAGGTACAGCGGGATGGCGCCGGTCATGATGATCGAATGCAGGATCGACTTGTGGCAGTTGCGGTCGACCAGCACCAGGTCGTCGCGACCGACCATGGAGTGCCAGACGATCTTGTTCGCCGTCGAGGTGCCGTTGATCACGAAGAAGGTGTGGTCGGCGCCAAAGTTGCGCGCCGCGCGGGCCTCGGCCTCGGCCAGCGGGCCGGTATGGTCGAGCAGCGAACCCAGCTCCGGCACCGACACCGACAGGTCGGAACGCAGGGTGTTCTCGCCGAAGAACTGGTGGAAGGCCTGCCCCACCGGGCTCTTGCGGTAGGCCACGCCGCCACCGTGGCCGGGCGTGTGCCAGGAATAGTTGGACTGCTCGGTGTGCTGCACCAGCGCCTTGAAGAACGGCGGCAGCAGGCCGTCGAGGTAGTTGTGCGCGGCGCGCGCCACCTGGCGGGCAAGGAAGGACACAGTGTCTTCGTACAGGTAGAGGATGCCGCGCAGGTGATTGAGGTCGGCCATGGCCTCGGCCGGCGCGTTCTCGATGGTCACCTGCTCGCCCAGGGCGAAGATCGGCAGCTGCGGCGCGCGCACCCGGGCAATGCGGATCAGCTCGACCATGTCCTGCAGCAGGTGCCGGTTCTCCCCCGCGCCTTCGGCGGCGACCAGGATGCAGGCCAGGCCGTGGTGGGTCGAGGCGACGATGCGCCCCTCGGCGGAGCTGGCGGTAGAGAGGATGGTGAAGCCATCCTGGCTGAGTTCCTGGGCAATTGCCCGGACGCGTTCGCCGGCTACGGTGTCGGCCTTGATGTCGCGGTGAACGATGAGGACGGGGAATTTCAGGTCTTTGTACATTATGAGTTCCTGAGGGGCCGGCAGCGGCCTATCCCTTCAGGTTAGAAGTTCGCCCGGACGGGCGGAACCCCCTGTGCGGCAAGCTGTAAGAAAAGGTCGCCTGGACAACCTTTAGCTTTCTTTCGCCGCCTCCAGCTGCGCCCACAGCGACGGGCCGCCGGCGGACTTCTCGATCACCGCCAGGCGCGCGGCATGGGCGGCCAGCTCGGCCTCGCTGGCGCGGATGATGCAAGTTGGCGCCCGGTTGGCATCCAGACGGATGATCGGGCTGGGCATCTGCCGGCCGCTGCCGTCGCCCCCCTCGCCGGCCAGCGACAGGTGGGTCTGGCCACCGGTCATGGTCAGGTAGACGTCGGCCAGGATCTCGGCGTCGAGCAGTGCACCGTGCAGGTCGCGGCCGGAGTTGTCGACGCCATAGCGCTTGCACAGGGCATCGAGGTTGTTGCGCTGGCCCGGATGGCGCTCGCGGGCCATCAGCAGGGTGTCGAGGATGCCGCAGTAGTCGCTGACTTCGGCGCGCTCGCTCTGCCCGAGCAGGGCGAACTCGTTGTTGATGAAGCCGACGTCGAACGCCGCGTTGTGGATGATCAGCTGGGCGCCGTGGATGAACTCGTAGAACTCGTCGGCGATTTCCCTGAAGCGCGGCTTGTCGGCGACGAACTCATTGGTGATGCCGTGCACCGCGATGGCGCCTTCGTCGATCTCGCGATCCGGGTTGAGATAGACGTGGTAGTGGCGCCCGGTCAGACGCCGGCCCAACAGCTCGACGCAACCGATCTCGATGATGCGGTGGCCATCGGTCACCGGCATGCCGGTGGTTTCGGTATCCAGCACTACGCTACGCATGTTTCATTGCCCTCACTTCGTCGACGCCGCGGTTGGCCAACTGGTCGGCCTTCTCGTTGCCCGGATGGCCGGTATGCCCGCGCACCCAGCGCCACTCGACCCGGTGGCGGTTGACCTGCTCGTCCAGCGCCTGCCACAGGTCGGCATTCTTCACCGGCTCCTTGCTGGCGGTCTTCCAGCCACGCTTCTTCCAGTTCGGCATCCATTCCTGGATGCCCTTCATCACGTACTGCGAGTCGGTGACCAGGCGCACCGAACAGGGCCGGGTCAGGGCGATCAGCGCACAGATCGCCGCCATCAGCTCCATGCGGTTGTTGGTGGTGTTGGGCTCGCCGCCCCAGAGTTCCTTTTCGGCACCCTTGAAGACCAACAGCGCGCCCCAGCCGCCCGGGCCGGGATTGCCCTTGCAGGCGCCATCGGTGTAGATCTCGACTATGTCTTCGCTCATTGACTACTTATTAATCTATTGCTCGGAATCGCGGCGGCTGACTTTGGCCACCGGCATTGGCAGCAACTTGCCCATGGTGGCCCGTTGCACAGGTCGCAGCGGCCGCAAGCCGACCACCAGCTTGCGCGCTACCAACAGATAGAAGCCCGCACCCGGAATCTGCCAGGCGCCACCCCAAGTCTCCAGCCGGGCCAGGCGCGATTGCCAGGCCGGCGAAGCAAGCGGCGGACGATAGCACCCGAAGCGGCGTTTCTCCAGCGCGAAGCCGAGCAGGCTGAGCCAGTCGCTCATGCGCGCCGGCGAGATGCAGCGGGCCTGGCGGAAACCGTCGCGGGCGAAGTAATGGCGCAGGCCCCAGGCGCTCCAGGGGTTGATCCCGACCACCAGCAGGTGGCCGCCCGGGCGCACGCTGTGCGCCGCCTCGCGCAGCAGGCCGTGGGGCGACAGGCAGAAGTCTAGGCCGTGCTGCAGCACCACCACATCGGCGGCGTGTTCACCGAGCGGCCAGGCCTGCTCCTCGCAGGCGATGTCGACGCCAGGCAGCGGCGCCCCCAGGCGTACGTTGCAGCGGATCTGCGGCGCCTTGGCCGGCTGCGCCGCCGCCGGGCCGTAATGCACCAGGTAGCCGCCGAAATAGCGCGTCAGCTCTTCATCCAAGGCGCGGCGCTCCTCTTCCAGCAGCAGCTCGCCGAGGGGCGAGGCCAGCCACTCGCGGGCGGCCTGGGTGAGGTTCAGCCAGTCCGTATCGGCCTGGGCAAAGGGTTGCTCGCGCATCGGGCACCTCCAGTGACACAAGCAGGGCTTTGCCGCTTAAGATGCGCCATTGCTCCCCGATTGGCGACCCCGAAAAATGTTTCAGATCGACGCCCTGCCCGCCTTCAGCGACAACTATCTGTGGCTCCTGCAGGACCACGCCCAGCAACGCTGCGCCGTGGTCGACCCGGGCGACGCCGCGCCGGTGCTGGCCTGGCTCGCCGCCCACCCGGGCTGGCAGCTCAGCGACATCCTGGTCACCCACCACCACGCCGATCACGTCGGCGGCATCGCCCAGCTCAAGGCCGCCACCGGCGCCCGCGTGTACGGCCCGGCGCAGGAGCGCATCCCGGAGCGCGACGTGGCCCTGGCCGAAGGCGATCGTCTCCGCGTGCTTGGCCGCGAGTTCGTCGTCTACGAAGTACCCGGCCACACCCTCGGCCATATCGCCTATTACCACGCCGATACCGGGCAACCCTGGCTGTTCTGCGGCGACACCCTGTTCGCCGCCGGCTGCGGGCGCCTGTTCGAAGGCAGCCCGGCGCAGATGCACGCCTCGCTGAACAAGCTGGCCAGCCTGCCGGACGCGACCCTGGTCTACTGCACCCACGAATACACCCTGAGCAACCTGCATTTTGCCCGCGCCGTCGAACCGGAAAACCCGGCCATCGCCGCACGCTTCGCGCAAGTCAGCGCCTGGCGCGCCCAGGGGCACTGCAGCCTGCCCTCCAACCTGGCGCTGGAGAAGGCCACCAACCCCTTCCTGCGCTGCGGGGAAACATCCGTTAAAGAAAAAATCGACGAGCGGGACGGCACCCGCCAGCGCTCGCCGGACGAGCTGTTTGCCTGCCTGCGCGCCTGGAAGGACGGCTTCCGGATTGGTTAAAAAACGATCAACGGACTGGTGAAAACTTGACCACCCCCTGAGGCGTTCCTAGAATCGCCCGAACTTTTGCGCCGGACGACCCTAGCGACCAATGCCTCCATTACTCTCCAGATCCCTTGAATCAGCTGCATTGGCACGACGCGCAAGGGCTCTGGCGGTGATGCTGTGCGTGGTCCTGAGCGGTTGCCAAAGCATCGGCAACAGCCCGGACGAAGACGACCGCGACACCAATCGCGCGGTCGGCCTGCAACGGGAACCGGAGTGGCTCAGCGAGGTCGAGGAAGAGCAGCCGCCGCGCGATATCTGGGAACGCATGCGCGACGGTTTCGAGCTGCAGGGCGATATCGGCGTCAACCCGCGCATCGAGAACAAGCGCCTGTGGTTCGTCAGCAACCCGTCCTTCCTGGAAAACGCCAGCGAGCGCGGCAGCCTCTATATCCACTACGTGGTCGAACGCCTGGAAGAGCGCAAGATGCCGATGGAGCTGGCCCTGCTGCCGGCCATCGAAAGCTCGTACAACCCCTTCGCCTATTCGCGCAGCCACGCGGTCGGCCTCTGGCAGTTCATCCCCTCCACCGGCCGCCACTTCAACCTGCGCCAGACCAGCTGGTACGACGGCCGCCGCGACATCACCGCCTCCACGGATGCGGCGCTGAACTACCTGAGCCGCCTGCACGACATGTTCAACGGCGACTGGCTGCTGGCCCTGGCCGCCTACAACGCCGGCGAAGGCACGGTCAGCCGAGCCATCGAGCGCAACCAGAAGCTCGGCCTGCCGACCGACTACTGGAACCTGCCGCTGCCCAAGGAAACCCAGGACTACGTGCCCAAGCTGCTGGCCCTGTCGCAGATCGTCATGTCGCCGGAGGCCTACGGCATCCGCCTCAGCCCGATCGCCAACGAGCCCTACTTCGAGCAAGTGGCGATCCGCCAGCGCCTCGACCTGTCGCGGGTGGCGCAGATGGCCGAGATCGACGAGGACGAGCTGTACAACCTCAACCCGGCCTTCAAGAAACGCATCACCATGGACGGCCCGCAGCACCTGCTGGTGCCGACCGAAAAGGCCGAGATGCTCAGCGCCAACCTGGCCCTGATGAAGCCCCAGCAACTGGTGAACTGGCAGGAATACCGGGTGCGCCCGAGCGACAACCTGCACAGCATCGCCAACCGCTACCACCTGACGGTCAACACCCTGAAGGAGGTCAACAACCTGACCAGCAACAACCTGCGGGTCGGCCAGGTGCTCAGCATTCCTGCCGCCGGCGAGCGCGAGCCGAGCCAGCCGCTGCACCAGCAGACCGCCAAGGCCGCCCCTGCCGCCGGGCCCAAACGCTACAAGGTGAAGAGCGGCGACACCCTGTGGCAGATCGCCAATGCCCATCAGGTTTCGCTGCAGGACCTGCAGCGCTGGAACAAGCTCAACAGCCGCAGCAAGCTCAGCCTCGGCCAGCAGCTGCTGATCCATGGCGGCGCCAGCGGCGGCACCGGCAACTCGGTGGCTGCGGCCAAGCCGGCGGCCAGCAAGGCGGCCGGCGAGCGCTCGGCGGTCACCTACTACCGGGTCAAGAGTGGCGACTCGCTGTACCTGATCGCCCAGCGCTTCAAGGTCGACATGCAAAGCCTGCAGCGCTGGAACCCGCGCAGCAGCCAGTCGCTGAAGCCCGGACAGACCCTGACCCTCTACCTCAACTGAGGCGCCCCCTCAGAACCTCAGCGCTTGCTCAGGGCATCCAGGCAGCGCCCGGTCAGCTGGGTGAAGCGCTGGAAGGCGACGAACTGCTCGTGCTTGAGCGCCCGCCCGGATAAGCGGCAGTCGGCGTAGAGCACACCGATCTCGCGGGTACCGGCCAGCACCGGGGCGATGAAGAACATCCCCTGACCCAGCAGCTGGCGCATCGGCAGGGTCACCAGTTCGTTCAGGTTGTAGCTGGCCGGCACGCCCATCCACAGCGCCTCGCGATTGCGCAGGACGTAGCTGAACAGGTGCGGCTGCTCCGCCTGGCTGGCCGGCAGCTGGAAATCGTTCAGCCAGCTCTGCGTGCCGTCCCCCACCACCCGTTTGGCACGGAAGCGCGTCTGCCCATCGGCCAGCACCGCCAGCATCACCCGCTCCAGCCCGGCACCATCGTGCAGGCCCTTGAGCAGGGTATCGAGAATCAGACCGACATCGCCCTTCTGGCTGGCCAGCATGCCCAGGTCCTGCAGGGCCTGCTGCAGCACCAGCAGGTCGGGCTGCAACAGGCGCGCCTTGCGCTCCTGCTGCTGCAGCTTGATCTGCTCGGGGTCGGTATTGGGGATCAGGCTGCACAACTTGCTGGCGCCGAAGGTGGCGGCCACCTTGACCGTTTCCTCGGCGCTTTCCAGGATCTGTTTCAGCGCATCCTCGCTGCTGATCCCGGTGAATTCGGCGAGCTGCTTGACCAGCACCTCCATCGCCGGCGAATCCCAGCCCTCCAGCGCCGCCTCGCTGATGCGCACGCCGAGGCTGACCGCGCGCGCCGCCGGATCGGCCGGGTTGCTGCCATGCGCCAGGCTGGCGATCTCGCCGAGGTTCCAGCTCTTCACCAGGCCCATGGTCAGCTGGCGGAAGCTGGTGCCGAGCACCTGGCGCACCGCCTCCTCCTCGACCACCCCAGGCTGCTCCAGGGCGTCGGCCAGCTCATCGGCCTGCTCCCCGCCGCAGCCCCAGAACGCCAGTTCGCCGACCTGGTTCAACAGGGCGGCGATGAACACCTCCTCCTGATGCCTGGTCAGCACATAGCCGGCGATGTTGCGCGCCTGCACGGCGGCATGGAACGAGCGCGCCAGGAGCATCTGCAACTGCTCGCGCGGCACCTTGGTGAGTAGGCTGTCGATCAGGCTGACCGACATGCCGATCAGCCGCACATTGTCGAAGCCGATCAGCACGATGGCCCGCGAAATGGTGCGGATGGTTTCCTGGGACGGGTTGTAATAGACGCTGTTACCGACCCGCAGCACCTTGGCGGTGAGCGAGGCGTCGCGCAGCAGCACGTCGGCCAGTTGCTGCACCGAGGCCCTGTCGGCCTGGGAAAGTCGGTGCAAGTCCTGCACGACCGCGGCTAAAGCGGGTAATTCGGCCTGATTCAAACGGTCTATCCATGCCTGCAAACCCACACTGCGTTCCGCCAAGATGCCGTCCCCATTTCAATTTGTTTCAGTGTAATCAAATTGACCGCATCCGTAGCGCAAAAGGCACTCTTTTTCCTGCGGATACAAGCTGTTACTGTACCGAACCAGAAGCCCAAAAGCCGCCATGGACTGGATCTTGCGCCCGATGCGTTCCCTGTTCCTGCTGATACTTGGCCTGGCCATGAGCTTTCCCGCCTTCGCAAGCATCAGCGAAAGCCATGGCTACGCCCAATTCGGCACCCTCAAATACCCCGCCAGCTTCACTCACTTCGACTGGGTGAACCCCGACGCGCCCAAGGGCGGCACCCTGCGGGTGATGGCCTACGGCACGTTCGACACGCTGAACGCCTACAGCTTCAAGGGCAGCAGCCCCTCCGCCGCGCCCAACTTCCTGCAGTACGGGGTCAGCGAGCTGAACGAGACCCTGATGGCCGGCACCGGGCAATACGACCCCTCGGGCGACGAACCGGCCTCCAGCTACGGCCTGATCGCCAAGAGCGTGGAATACAGCGAGGACCGCAGCTGGGTGGTGTTCAACCTGCGCGAGGAAGCCCGCTTCCACGACGGCCAGCCGATCACCGCCTACGACGTGGCCTACTCCTACCGCCTGCTGATCAAGGACGGCCACCCGCAGTACCGCACCAACCTGCAGGAAGTGAAGCGCGTCGACATCCTCAACCGCCATCGCATCCGCTTCGTCTTCAAGCGTGCCGGTAACCCGCTGCTGATCCTGCGCCTGGGCGAACTGCCGGTGCTGGCCCAGCACTACTGGAAGGGCCGCGACTTCAAGGCCACCAGCTTCGAGGCGCCACTGGGCAGCGGCCCCTACCGCATCAGCCGGATCAATCCGGGCCGCGGCCTGGTATTCGAACGGGTCAAGGACTGGTGGGGCGAGAAGCTGCTGGTCAACCGCGGCAAGTACAACTTCGACCGCGTCGAGGTGGAGTTCTACCGCGACAGCAACGTCGCCTTCGAGGCCTTCAAGGCCGACGAATTCGACTTCTACATCGAGCACCAGGCGAAGAACTGGGCCAACGGCTACCGCTTCCCCGCCATCGCCCGCGGCGAGGTGATCCGCGCAGAGATCCCGCACCAGATTCCCACCCAGACCCAGGCGCTGTTCATGAACAGCCGCCGCGCCACCTTCGCCGACAGCAAGGTGCGCGAGGCCCTGGGCCTGATGTTCGACTTCGAATGGACCAACCGCGCCCTGTTCAACAGCGCCTACCAGCGCACCAGCAGCTACTACCCGAACAGCGAGTTCGCCGCCAGTGGCAAGCCGGAAGGCGCCGAGTGGCTGCTGCTCTCGCCCTACCGCAAGCAGCTGCCGGCGCGCCTGTTCGGCGAAGCCTTCGCCCTGCCCCACACCGATGGCGCCGGCGTGCCGCGGGAAACCCTGCGCAAGGCGCTCGGCCTGCTCGCCGAGGCCGGCTGGAAACCTTCCGGGCAAACCCTGGTCAACGCCAAGGGCCAGCCGCTGCGCTTCGAGATCCTGTTGGTCAACCCGAACCTGGAACGCATTCTCCAGCCCTACACCGAGAACCTCGCCAGCATCGGCATCCAGGCCAGCCTGCGCACCGTCGACCGCGCCCAGTACAAGCAGCGCCTCGACCACTTCGACTACGACATGATCCTGATGACCCTGCCGCAGAGCCTCAGCCCCGGCCTGGAACAATGGCAGTACTTCCACTCCAGCCAGGTCGACGTCAAGGGCGGCAAGAACTACGCCGGCGTCGCCCACCCGGTGATCGACCACCTGCTGGAAAAGCTGCTGGCCGCGCAGAGCCGCGACGAGCAGGTCGCCGCCAGCCGCGCCATCGACCGCATCCTGCTCTGGCAGCACTACAGCATTCCCAACTGGTACATCAATCATCACCGCTTGGCCTACCGCAACCGGTTCGCCTTCGTCACCACCCCACCCTATACCCTCGGGCTGCGGGCCTGGTGGCTGAAGCCCACGGAGACTGCTCGATGACGAATCCCCTGCGCACCCTAGCTGCCGGCCTGCTGCTGTTTGCCGGCCTGGCCCAGGCTGCCCCGCAGCACGCGCTGACCCTGTATGGCGAGCCGGCCAAGTACCCGGCCGACTTCCAGCACTTCGCCTACGTCAACCCGGACGCACCCAAGGGCGGCACCCTGCGCCTGCCCGGCCTGGGCGGCTTCGACAGCCTCAACCCGTTCATCCCCAAGGGCAACGTCGCCGACCGCATCGGCCTGCTCTACGACAGCCTGACCTACCGCTCGCTGGACGAACCCTTCACCGAGTACGGCCTGCTCGCCGAGAAGATCGAGAAGGCGCCGGACAACAGCTTCGTGCGCTTCTACCTGAACCCCAAGGCGCGTTTCCGCGACGGCGTGCCGGTCACCGCCGCGGACGTGGTGTTCACCTTCAACGCCCTGGTCAAGCACGGCCACCCGCAGTACCGCCACTATTACGCCGACGTGGCCCAGGTGGTGGCCGAAGACCCGCGCCGCGTGCGCTTCGACTTCAAGCACAGCGGCAACCGCGAACTGCCGCTGATCCTCGGCCAGCTGGAGATTCTGCCCAGGCACTGGTGGAACGAACTGGACGCCAGCCAGGCCGACAGCGCCCAGCGGCTCGACCAGCTGGCCAGCCTCAGCGCGCAGGTGGACGGCAAGCTGCTGATCAAGGCGCTGGACGCCACCCAGGCCCTACCGCTCGACAGCATCCGCCGCAACTATGAGCAACTGGCCGCCGGCAATCCCGAGCTGCCGCCGGCCGAACAGCTTAAGACCCTCGACGACTCCAGCCTGCAGCTGAGCTTCCCACGCCAGCCCGCCCAGGCCGTGCTCGACAGCCTGGCCCAGCTCAAGCTGCTGCCGGCCAAGCGCGACTTCGCCGAAACCAGCCTGGAGGCGCCGCTGGGCAGCGGCCCCTACCACATCAGCAAGATCGCCCCGGGCAGTTCGATCCGCTTCGAACGCAACCCGGACTGGTGGGCCAAAGACCTGCCGGTGGCGCGCGGCCTGTACAATTTCGCGCGCATAGACATGGACTACTACCGCGACACCTCGGTGGCCCTGGAGGCCTTCAAGGCCGGGCAGTTCGACGTCAACCTCGAGTACTCGGCCAAGGACTGGACCACCGGTTACGACTCCCCGGCTCTGCGCGCCGGCAAGTTCGTCCAGCAGGCGATTCCCAACCACAACCCGGTGGGCATGCAGGGCTATGTGTTCAACACCCGCCGGCCGATCTTCCAGGATCGCCGGGTGCGCGAGGCGATCGCCCTGCTGTTCGACTTCGAGTGGGCCAGCAAGCAGCTGTTCCACAACGCCTACAAGCGCACCCACAGCTACTTCGAGAACTCGGAAATGGCCGCCCGCGGCCTGCCCGACAGCGAGGAGCTGAAGCTGCTCGAACCGCTGCGCGGGAAAGTGCCGCCGGAGGTCTTCACCAGCGAGTTCAAGCCGCCGGTCAGCGACGCCAGCGGCATCATCCGCGAACAGAGCCGGCGCGCCTACCAGCTGCTCACCGAGGCCGGCTACCGCATCGAAGACGACAAGATGATCGATGCCCAGGGCAAGCAGCTGGCCTTCGAGTTCCTCAACTACCAGGCCAACCTGGAGCGGGTGATCCTGCCGTTCAAGCGCAACCTGGCCGAACTGGGCATCGACCTGCAGATCCGCCGGGTCGACACCTCGCAGTTCATCAACCGCCTGCGCTCGCGCGACTTCGACATGACCTCGGCGATCTGGCCGCAATCCAGCTCGCCCGGTAACGAGCAGCTGGACTTCTGGCACTCCAGCAGCGCCGACAACCCCGGCAGCAGCAACCTGATCGGCCTGCGCGACCCGGCCATCGACCAGCTGGTGGAAGGCCTGATCCGCGCCGACTCGCGCCAGGCGCTGATCAACCATGCGCGCGCCCTCGACCGCGTGCTGCTGTGGGGCCACTACGTGGTGCCCAACTACTACGTCGACACCTGGCGCGTGGCCTACTGGAAGCGCTTCGGCCGCCCGGCGGTGACCCCGCTGTACGACTACGGCCTGATGACCTGGTGGGAAGAGCGCCCGGTCGGCGCCGCGGAACCCAGCGCCACTGCGCCGGCCGAGGAAGTTCGCTGAATGCTCGCCTACATCCTGCGCCGCCTGCTGCTGATCATCCCGACCCTGTTCGGCATCCTGCTGATCAACTTCCTCATCGTCCAGGCCGCCCCCGGCGGGCCGGTGGAACAGATGATCGCCAAGCTGGAGGGCTTCGATGCCGCCGCCGGCGGCGCTACCGGGCGCATCTCCGGCGGTGGCGGCGAGGTTTCCGTGGCCGGTTCCACCTACCGCGGCGCCCAGGGCCTGGACCCCAAGCTGATCGAAGAAATCGAGAAGATGTACGGCTTCGACAAGTCGGCCCCCGAGCGCTTCTGGCTGATGCTGAAGAACTACGCCCAGCTGGACTTCGGCGAGAGCTTCTTCCGCGACGCCAGCGTGATCGACCTGGTGCTGGAGAAGATGCCGGTGTCGATCTCCCTGGGGCTGTGGAGCACCCTGATCATGTACCTGGTGTCGATCCCCTTAGGCATCGCCAAGGCCACCCGCCACGGCAGCGCCTTCGACGTCTGGACCAGCACCGCGATCATCATCGGCTACGCCATCCCGGCATTCCTCTTCGCCATCCTGCTGATCGTGCTGTTCGCCGGCGGCAGCTACTGGGACTGGTTCCCCCTGCGCGGGCTGACCTCGGGCAACTTCGACGAGCTGAGCCTGGGCGGCAAGCTGCTCGACTACTTCTGGCACCTGGCGCTGCCGGTGACGGCCCTGGTGATCGGCAACTTCGCCACCCTGACCCTGCTGACCAAGAACAGCTTCCTCGACGAGATCGGCAAGCAGTACGTGGTCACCGCCCGCGCCAAGGGCCTGAGCAACACCAGCGTGCTCTATGGCCATGTGTTCCGTAACGCCATGCTGATCATCATCGCCGGCTTCCCCTCGGCCTTCATCGGCATCTTCTTCACCGGCTCCCTGCTGATCGAGGTGATCTTCTCCCTCGACGGCCTGGGCCTGATGAGCTTCGAGGCGGCGATCAACCGCGACTATCCGGTGGTGTTCGGCACCCTGTTCATCTTCACCTTGCTGGGACTGGTCGTGAAACTCATCGGCGACATCACCTACACCCTGGTCGATCCGCGCATCGACTTCGAAAGCCGGGAGAATTGAGATGAAGCTCTCCCCGCTCAACCAACGGCGCTTCGCCCGGTTCAAAAGCAACAAGCGCGGCTGGTGGTCGCTGTGGCTGTTCCTCGGCCTGTTCATCCTCAGCTTGGGCGCCGAGCTGATCGCCAACGACAAGCCGCTGGCCGTGCGCTATGACGGCGAATGGTTCTTCCCGGTGCTCAAGCGCTACCCGGAAACCACCTTCGGCGGCGAGTTTCCCCTGCAGGCCAACTACAAGAGCCCCTACATCCGCGAGCTGATCGCCGAGAAGGACGGCTGGATGCTCTGGCCGCCGATCCCCTTCGACTACTCCAGCATCAACTATGAACTGCAAGTGCCGGCGCCCGCGCCACCCTCGGCGCAGAACTGGCTGGGCACCGACGACCAGGGCCGCGACGTGCTGGCACGGGTGATCTACGGCTTCCGCGTGTCGGTGCTGTTCGCCCTGGTGCTGACCCTGCTCAGCTCGCTGATCGGCGTGTTCGCCGGCGCCCTGCAGGGTTTCTATGGCGGCTGGGTCGACCTGGTCGGCCAGCGCTTCCTGGAAATCTGGTCGGGCCTGCCGGTGCTCTACCTGCTGATCATCCTGGCCAGTTTCGTGCAGCCGAACTTCTGGTGGCTGCTGGGCATCATGCTGCTGTTTTCCTGGATGAGCCTGGTCGACGTGGTGCGCGCCGAGTTCCTCCGCGGGCGCAACCTGGAGTACGTGCGCGCGGCGCGCGCCCTGGGCATGCAGAACGGCGCCATCATGTTCCGCCATATCCTGCCCAACGCCATGGTCTCGACCATGACCTTCATGCCGTTCATCCTCACCGGCGCGATCGGCACCCTGACCGCCCTGGACTTCCTCGGTTTCGGCCTGCCGCCCGGCGCACCGTCGCTGGGCGAGCTGGTGGCCCAGGGCAAGTCCAACCTGCAGGCGCCCTGGCTGGGCATCAGCGCCTTCGCCGTGCTGGCGCTGATGCTCAGCCTGCTGGTATTCATCGGCGAAGCCGCGCGCGATGCCTTCGACCCGAGGAAATGAGATGACCGACGCCAACAACCTCATCGAAGTCCGCGACCTGGCCGTCGAATTCGTCACCGGCAGCCTCGTCCAGCGCGTGGTCGAAGGCGTCAGCTTCGACATCAAGCGCGGCGAGACCCTGGCCCTGGTCGGCGAAAGCGGCTCGGGCAAGTCGGTCACCGCCCACTCGATCCTGCGCCTGCTGCCCTACCCGCTCGCCCGCCACCCGAGCGGCAGCATCCACTATGGTGAACAAGACCTGCTCCGCCTCGGTGAAGCTAAGCTGCGCGGCATCCGCGGCAACCGCATCGCCATGGTGTTCCAGGAGCCGATGACCTCGCTCAACCCGCTGCACACCATCGGCAAGCAGATCAACGAAGTCCTCGCCCTGCACAAGGGCCTGTCCGGCAAGGCCGCCACCGCGCGCACCCTGGAACTGCTCGAACTGGTGGGCATCCCCGAACCGCACAAGCGCCTGCGCGCCTACCCCCACGAGCTGTCCGGCGGCCAGCGCCAGCGCGTGGTGATCGCCATGGCCCTGGCCAACGAGCCGGAGCTGCTGATCGCCGACGAACCGACCACCGCGCTGGACGTCACCGTGCAGCTGAAGATCCTCGAACTGCTCAAGGATCTGCAGGCGCGCCTGGGCATGTCGCTGCTGCTGATCAGCCACGATCTCAACCTGGTGCGACGAATCGCTCACCGCGTATGTGTCATGCAGCGCGGTCGCATCGTCGAACAGGCGTCGTGTGACGAATTGTTCCATGCGCCGCAGCATCCCTATACTCAGGAATTGCTCGGCGCCGAGCCCAGCGGCGGCCCGGCGGCCAACCCTGCCGGCCCGCCACTGTTGGAAGTGGACGACCTGCGCGTGTGGTTCCCGATCAAGAAAGGGCTGCTGCGCCGTACGGTCGACCATGTGAAGGCGGTGGACGGCATCAATTTCAGCCTGCCCCAGGGTCAGACCCTGGGCATAGTCGGTGAAAGCGGTTCCGGCAAGTCCACCCTCGGCCTGGCGATCCTGCGGCTGCTTGGCAGCCAGGGCGCCATCCGCTTCCAGGGCCAGGCGCTGGACGGGTTGTCGCAACAGGCCGTGAGGCCGTTGCGGCGGCAGATGCAGGTGGTGTTCCAGGATCCCTTCGGCAGCCTCAGCCCACGCATGTCGGTTGGGCAGATCGTTGGCGAAGGCCTGGATATCCACCGCATGGGGACGCCGGCGGAGCAGGAACAGGCGGTCATCGACGCGCTTGTGGAAGTAGGTCTGGATCCGGAAACCCGGCACCGCTACCCCCACGAGTTTTCCGGCGGGCAACGGCAGCGGATTGCCATTGCCCGGGCACTGGTGCTGAAACCGGCGCTGATTCTGTTGGACGAGCCCACTTCGGCGCTCGACCGTACGGTGCAGCGCCAAGTGGTGGAGTTGTTGCGCTCGTTGCAGGCCAAGTACAACCTAACCTACCTGTTCATCAGCCACGACCTGGCGGTGGTCAGGGCCCTGAGCCACCAGCTGATGGTGGTCAAACAGGGCAAGGTGGTGGAACAGGGCCTGGCCGACACGATCTTCGCCGCCCCGCAGCACACCTATACCCGGCAGTTGCTGGAAGCCGCCTTCATGGCTCCCGGCAAGGCCGATTAATCAGAAGAGGAACAAAGCACATGGGTTTTCTCGCCGGTAAGCGCGTACTGATCGTTGGCGTGGCCAGCAAACTGTCGATTGCCTCGGGCATCGCCGCCGCCATGCATCGCGAGGGCGCCGAGCTCGCCTTCACCTACCAGAACGAAAAGCTGAAAGGCCGCGTCGAGGAATTCGCCGCCGGCTGGGGCTCGGGCCCCGAACTGTGCTTCCCCTGCGACGTGGCCAATGACGAGGAAATCGCCACGGTCTTCGCGGAACTGGCCAAGAAATGGGACGGCCTGGACTGCATCGTCCACTCGGTGGGCTTCGCCCCGGGCGACCAGCTGGACGGCGACTTCACCGCAGTCACCACCCGCGAAGGCTTCAAGATCGCCCACGACATCAGCGCCTACAGCTTCGTCGCCCTGGCCAAGGCCGGCCGCGAGCTGATGAAGGGCCGCAACGGCAGCCTGCTGACCCTGTCCTACCTGGGCGCCGAACGCACCATGCCCAACTACAACGTAATGGGCATGGCCAAGGCCAGCCTGGAAGCCGGCGTGCGCTACCTGGCCGGCAGCCTCGGCCCGGAAGGCACCCGCGTCAACTGCATCTCCGCCGGCCCGATCCGCACCCTGGCGGCAAGCGGTATCAAGAGCTTCCGCAAGATGCTCGCCGCCAACGAGAAGCAGACCCCGCTGCGTCGCAACGTGACCATCGAGGAAGTCGGCAACGCCGGCGCCTTCCTCTGCTCCGACCTGGCCTCGGGCATCAGCGGCGAGATCATGTATGTCGACGGCGGCTTCAACACCACCGCCATGGGCAACATCGAAGACTGAGCCCGACTCAATCTTCGCCCACAAAAAAGGCCGCATCATGCGGCCTTTTTTGTGGCTGGCGATCCGCCCCGCGGGGCGGACCCGATCGATCAGTAACGCTCGATGTCAGCCTGTTCCTTCAGCTCGGCACGGTAGGCATTGAAGTCCTGCTGACCCTGGCGCGAAGCCAGGGCGCGGCGGTACATGGTCTTCTCTTCCGCGCTCAGCTCGGCCTGCGGCTGGCCGACGCCATTCAGGCGCAGCAGCACATAGTCGCCGTTGCTCAGGCTGACACCGGTGAAGGTCGGTGCACCGCTGTCGGCCGGCTTGGGCATGCGGAACAGCGCCTGCAGCAGAACCGGATCGACGCCTTCCTGGTTGCGCGTCGCCGCCTCGACGACCTTCCAGACCTGGCCCTGCTCGGCCTGCTCGACCGGGGTTTTGCCTTCGCGCAGGCTGGCCAGCAGTGCCTCGCCCTTGGCCTTGACCGCTTCGTTGGCACGCTGCAGGGTCAGGCTTTCGCGGATGCTGGCAGCGACCTGCTCGAACGGCAGCAGTTGCGACTTCTTGTGCTCCTTGACCCGCACCACCACCACGGTATCCGGATCCAGCTCGATGGCCCCGCTGTTGGTCGAAGCCTCCAGCAGATCCTCGCTGAATGCCGCCTGAATCACCTGACGGTTGGCGGCCACGCCTTCGCTGCCCCCCTCGCGCCCGAAGGCGGCGGTGGTTTTCACCTCGAGCCCCTGCTCCTGGGCCGGTTGGGCCAGATCGGCAGCCTCGTAGGCGGCGTCTTCGAGGGCCTTGGAGGCCTCGACGAACAGCTGCTCAACACGCGGCGCCTTGAGATCGGCGACCAGTTTGTCTTTCAGGCTGTCGAAGCTCGGCACATCGGCCGCCTGCACGCCCAGCAGCTTGATCAGGTGCCAGCCGAACTCGCTACGCACCGGCGCGGAGACTTCGCCTTGCTTGAGCGCATACAGCGCCTCTTCGAAGGCCGGGTCGTAGACGCCCGGGCCGGCATAGCCGAGGTCGCCGCCATTGGCTGCCGAACCCGGATCCTGGGACAGCTCCTTGGCCAGCGCGGCGAAATCCTCACCCTGCTGCAGGCGCTTGTGCACGTCTTCGAGCTTGGCCTTGGCCTGCTCGTCGCTCAGCTTGTCGTTGACCTCGAGCAGGATATGCGCGGCCTGACGCTGCTCGGCCAGCCCGGCGATTTCCTTCTGGTACTGCTCCTGCAGCTCATCATCCTTGACCTCTACGCGATCGAAGAAGGCGCTCTTCTTCAGCTCGACATAGTCCAGCACCACCTGCTCGGGGCTCATGAACTGGTCGGCATGGCCGTCGTAGTAGGCCTTCAGCTCCTCGTCCTTGAGCTGTACCGCCTTGGCGTCGGCTTGCAGGGTCAGGGTGGCGAAGTCACGGGTCTGCTTGTCCAGGCGGACGAAGGCATCCAGCTCGGCATCGGTGAGGAAGCTGCTACCGACCAGGCCGGCCTGCAGCTGGCTGATCAGCACATCCTGCTCCAGACGCTGGCGGAACTGCATCGGGGTGTACCCCTCCTGCTGGATGATCTGCAGGAAGCGGTCCTTGTTGTACTTACCGTCCACCTGGAACAGCGGCATGCTCAGAATCAGCTGATCGAGCGCCGCCTGGGAGAAGGCCAGGCCGGCATCCTTGCTGCCTTGCAGCAACAGGTTGCGGTCGATCAGACCGTTGAGCGCCGACTCGCGCAGCATCTTGTCGTCCAGCATGGACACATCGAAGTCCTTGCCGAACTGCTGGATGTACTGGCGGCGTTGCATGTCGACGGCACTGCTGAGGGCGTCCTGGCTGATCTTCTCGCCGTTGACGTCGGCAGCATTCTTACTGTTACTCGCGGAGTTGACGATGGCGTCGAATCCGGTGAGAGCCATCAGCGCGACGATGACGCCGACGATGGTCTTGGCAATCCACCCCTGTGAATTGTCCCTGATATTCTGCAGCATGCATCCCCCGAAACGGCTGCGCTGAACAAGCAGCCATGCAGCGTGGGTGAAATCCGGATAAAAGAAAGGCGCATCCTAGGATGCGCCTTCTCGGTAACTGATGGAGCGGCTTTGGCTCGTCTGAACCGCCGCTCCGACCAGGTCGGGGCCAGCCCGACCTGGAAGGGCAAGGCCAGAGAGACGCTTAGTTGACGGCGTCTTTCAGGGCTTTACCAGCTTTGAAACCTGGGATCTTGGCAGCGGCGATGCTGATCGGCTTGCCGGTCTGCGGGTTGCGGCCAGTGCGGGCAGCACGCTCTTTAACAGCGAAAGTACCGAAGCCAACCAGCACCACGGAATCACCAGCCTTCAGGGCGCCAGTGACGGATTCGATCACTGCGTCCAGCGCGCGGCCAGCAACAGCTTTCGGGATATCAGCAGATGCGGCGATGGCATCGATCAGTTCCGACTTGTTCAATCTAAGTCCCCTTATTTCTGTTGAGTTGTTTCTTAATTGTTTGGTGTAAGCAAAGCGGGTGCTGAAGGGCCTGGCTGACACATGAGAGCCGCTTTATAACAAGGGCTCGAAAAATGTGTCAAGGAAGCCCTGCGGCTAATGCGTGCTGATTCGCTCCTTGGAATCAGACTCGCGCTTGTCATCCTTTGCAACCATCTCGGGAGCCGCATCGGGCAAGGGCTCCGGGGCGTATTGCAGCGCAATTTGCAGGACCTCGTCAATCCATTTAACCGGCTTAATGGTCAGGTCTTGCTTAATATTCTCCGGAATTTCCTTCAGATCACGCACATTTTCTTCCGGGATGATAACGGTCTTGATTCCACCGCGGTGCGCGGCCAGAAGTTTTTCCTTCAAGCCGCCAATTGCCAGTACCTGACCACGCAAAGTGATCTCGCCGGTCATGGCCACATCGGCACGCACCGGAATCTGCGTCAGGGCCGAAACCAGCGCCGTGCACAGGCCGATACCAGCACTCGGACCATCCTTGGGCGTGGCGCCTTCCGGCATGTGGATGTGCACGTCGCGCTTCTCGTGGAAATCCGGCGCAATGCCCAGGCTCTTGGCCCGGCTGCGCACCACGGTGAGCGCCGCCGTCATCGACTCGGCCATCACGTCGCCGAGCGAACCGGTCTTGATCAGCTGACCCTTGCCCGGCACCACGGCGGTCTCGATGGTCAGCAGCTCGCCACCGACCTGGGTCCAGGCCAGGCCGGTCACCTGGCCGATCTGATCCTGCTGCTCGGCCAGGCCGTAGCGGTAACGCCGCACGCCGAGGAAGTGCTCCAGCAGATCGGCGGTCACCAACACGCTGAAACGCTTTTCCTTGGCATGCTCCTTCACCGCCTTGCGGCACACCTTGGCGATCTGCCGCTCCAGGCTGCGCACCCCGGCTTCGCGAGTGTAGTAGCGGATGATGTCGCGGATCGCCTCGGCTTCGAACTCGACCTCGCCCTTTTTCAGGCCATTGGCCTCGATCTGCTTGGGCGCCAGGTACTTGACCGCGATATTGATCTTCTCGTCCTCGGTGTAACCGGGCAGACGAATCACCTCCATGCGGTCCAGCAGCGGGCCGGGAATATTCATGGAGTTGGCGGTGCAGATGAACATCACATCCGACAGGTCGTAGTCGACCTCCAGGTAATGGTCGTTGAAGTTGTGGTTCTGCTCCGGATCGAGCACTTCCAGCAGCGCCGAGGCCGGGTCGCCGCGCATGTCCTGGCCCATCTTGTCGATTTCGTCGAGCAGGAACAGCGGGTTGCGCACGGCAACCTTGGTCATCTTCTGGATCAGTCGACCCGGCATGGAACCGATATAGGTCCGCCGATGCCCGCGGATCTCGGCCTCATCACGCACGCCACCGAGAGCCATGCGCACGAACTTGCGGTTGGTCGCGCGGGCGATGGATTCGGCCAGGGAGGTCTTGCCCACCCCAGGCGGGCCGACCAGGCACAGCACCGGCCCCTTGAGCTTCTTCACCCGCTTCTGCACGGCGAGATACTCGAGGATGCGTTCCTTGACCTCGTCCAGCCCATAGTGATCGGCGTCGAGGATGTCTTCGGCCTTGGCCAGGTCCAGACGCACCTTGCTCTCGGCCTTCCACGGCACGTTTACCAGCCAGTCGATATAGGAGCGCACCACGGTGGCTTCGGCCGACATCGGCGACATCTGCTTGAGCTTGTTCAGCTCGGCATTGGCCTTGGTCAACGCTTCCTTGGTCAGGCCGGCATTGTCGATGCGCTTTTTCAGCTCATCGATCTCGTTGTGACCTTCATCGATGTCGCCCAGCTCCTTCTGAATGGCCTTCATCTGCTCATTCAGGTAGTACTCGCGCTGGCTGCGCTCCATCTGCTTCTTGACCCGACCGCGGATGCGCTTCTCGACCTGCAGCAGGTCGATTTCCGCATCCAGCAGAGCCATCACGTGTTCGACACGGGCCGGCAGCTCGGTGATTTCGAGGATTTCCTGCTTCTGCTCGATCTTCAGCACCATGTGCGCGGCCATGGTGTCGACCAGGCGAGCGGGCTCGTCGATGCTGTTCAGCGAGGACAGCACTTCGGCCGGGACCTTCTTGCCCAGCTGCACGTACTGCTCGAACTGGCTGAGCAGGCTGCGGGCAAAGACTTCCGCCTCGCGCTCGGCAACTTCCGTCTCGTCGATCAGCTGCACATCGGCGCGGCAATGGCCGTCCACCTCGATGAAGCGCTCGATGCGACCACGCTGCTCACCCTCGACCAGCACCTTGACCGTACCATCCGGCAGTTTCAGCAACTGCAGCACGGTCGCCACGGTACCCACGCGATACAGAGCCTCTTCACCCGGATCGTCGTCGGCCGGATTACGTTGCGCCAGCAGCAGGATCTGCTTGTCGCCGGTCATTGCCGCCTCGAGGGCTTCAATGGACTTCTCGCGCCCCACGAACAGCGGGATGACCATGTGTGGATAGACCACAACATCGCGCAGGGGTAGGAGAGGCAATTCGATGGTTGTCTTCATGATTTCAGCTCTACGGCGGCCATTTGGCCGTAAACGGACGGGAGACCCTTGGACCTAAGATGGGGCCAGCTCCGGGAAAAAACAAGCAAGGACACCGGAAAAACAAAGGGCCCCGCAGGGCCCTTGGTTTCGTCAGGTATCAGACATCATGCGTCAGGCGCAGCCTTGGCCGGCGGCTCGCTGTTTTCGTAGATCAGCAGCGGCTTGGAGCTGCCTTCGATCACGCTTTCGTCGATCACCACCTTGCTGACTTCACTCTGCGAGGGGATCTCGTACATGGTGTCGAGCAGCACGCCTTCGAGGATGGAACGCAGGCCACGGGCACCGGTCTTGCGCTCCAGCGCACGACGGGCCACGGCCTTGAGTGCATCCGGACGGAACTCCAGATCCACCCCTTCCATTTCGAACAGCTTGCCGTACTGCTTGGTCAGCGCATTCTTCGGCTCGGTGAGGATCTGCATCAGCGCCGCCTCGTCGAGCTCGTCGAGGGTGGCGATGACCGGCAGACGACCGACGAACTCCGGGATCAGGCCGAACTTGACCAGATCGTCAGGCTCGACCTCACGCAGCGCCTCGCCGACCTTCTTGCCCAGCTCCTGGCTGCGCACTTCGGCATTGAAGCCGATGCCACCCTTGGTCGAGCGACCATGGATGACCTTCTCCAGGCCGGAGAACGCACCGCCACAGATGAACAGGATGTTGCGCGTGTCCACCTGCAGGAACTCCTGCTGCGGATGCTTGCGCCCGCCCTGCGGCGGAACCGAGGCCACGGTGCCTTCGATCAGTTTCAGCAGCGCCTGCTGCACGCCCTCACCCGAAACGTCACGGGTGATCGACGGGTTGTCCGACTTGCGCGAGATCTTGTCGATTTCGTCGATGTAGACGATGCCCATCTGGGCCTTCTCGACATCGTAATCGCACTTCTGCAGCAGTTTCTGAATGATGTTCTCGACATCCTCACCGACATAACCGGCTTCGGTCAGGGTGGTGGCATCGGCGATGGTGAACGGCACATTGAGCAGACGCGCCAGGGTTTCCGCCAGCAGGGTCTTGCCCGAACCGGTCGGACCGATCAGCAGGATGTTGCTCTTGCCCAGCTCGACATCGTCTTTCTTGTCGCGCTGATTCAAACGCTTGTAGTGGTTGTACACCGCGACGGAGAGCACCTTCTTGGCGCGCTCCTGACCGATGACGTACTGATCCAGGATGCCGCTGATTTCTTTCGGCGCGGGCAACTTGTGCGCACTGTTCTCGGCCTGGGCTTCCTGCACCTCCTCGCGGATGATGTCGTTGCACAGGTCGACGCACTCGTCGCAGATAAAGACCGAGGGGCCGGCAATCAATTTGCGCACTTCATGCTGGCTTTTGCCGCAGAAGGAGCAATAAAGCAGTTTGCCGTTGTCCTCGCCATTGCGGGTGTCAGTCATTCGATCAATCCAAATCCGGTAGGCATGGAACACAAGATGGAGGCAATTGCTGGCATTTTCAACCCTGCAGGACGGCCGGATGTGCGACCGCCCCGGAGAAAGGCGGGTTAGCTGGCCAGCTGGCGCTTGTTCAGCACCTGGTCGATGAGGCCGTACTTGACCGCTTCTTCGCCACTCATAAAATTGTCGCGATCGGTATCCTTGGCGATCACGTCGATCGGCTGACCGCAATGGTCGGCCAGGATCTTGTTCAGGCGCTCACGAATGGTGAGGATTTCCCGGGCATGGATCTCGATATCCGAGGCCTGGCCCTGGAAGCCGCCCAGCGGCTGGTGAATCATCATCCGCGAGTGCGGCAGGCAGTAACGCTTGTTGGCAGCGCCGCCGGCCAGCAGCAGCGCGCCCATGCTGCAGGCCTGGCCGATGCAGATGGTGGACACGTCGGGCTTGATGAACTGCATGGTGTCGTAGATCGACATGCCAGCGGTCACCGAACCACCCGGGGAGTTGATGTAGAGATGGATGTCCTTGTCCGGGTTTTCCGCCTCGAGGAACAGCAGCTGGGCAACCACCAGGTTGGCCATGTAGTCCTCGACCGGGCCGACCAGGAAGATCACCCGCTCCTTCAACAGGCGCGAGTAGATATCGTAGGCACGCTCACCGCGGGCGGATTGCTCGACCACCATCGGCACCAGGCCGCCGGCAGCTTGGATATCAGGCATTTGCTGCATAAATTGATTACGCGACATGTCCAGCGATCTCTCCATAAATGTTCATATCCCAAAGACGCATAAGCCAGCTCGAAGGCTGGCTTATGGTGTGCTCTAACGAGGCGAGGGATCAGGCAGCTTGCGGAGCTTCCGCCGGCTTGACCGCTTCTTCGTAGGAGACCGCTTTATCGGTCACTTTGGCCTTCTGCAGAACAGTATCTACAACTTGTTCTTCCAGTACAACCGAACGCACCTCGTTCAGCTGCTGGTCGTTCTTGTAGTACCAGGCCAGAACCTGCTCAGGCTCCTGGTAGGCCGACGCCATCTCTTCGATCACTTCGCGTACGCGGGCATCGTCCGGCTTCAGCTCGAACTGCTTGACCACTTCGGCGACCAGCAGACCGAGAGAAACACGGCGCTTGGCCTGCTCCTCGAACAGCTCGGCCGGCAGTTGGTCCGGCTTGATGTTGCCGCCGAACTGCTGCACGGCCTGCACGCGCAGACGATTCACTTCGTTGCCGATCAGCGCCTTCGGCACTTCAACCGGGTTGGCGGCCAGCAGACCTTCCATCACCTGGCTCTTCACCTTGGACTTGATGGCCTGGCGCAGCTCGCGCTCCATGTTCTTGCGCACTTCGGCACGGAAACCGTCGATACCGCCTTCCTTGACGCCGAACTGGGCGAAGAACTCGTCGTTCAGCTCCGGCAGTTGCGGGGCGGAAACGCTGTTGACGGTCACGCTGAACTCGGCAGTTTTGCCGGCCAGCTCGAGGTTCTGGTAATCAGCCGGGAAAGTCGGGGTGATCACACGCTCTTCGCCGGCCTTGACGCCGACCAGCGCTTCTTCGAAGCCCGGGATCATGCGGCCGGAGCCGAGTACCAGCTGGGTACCCTTGGCGGAACCGCCAGCGAAGACTTCGCCGTCAACCTTGCCGACGAAATCGATGTTCAGCTGGTCGCCGTTTTCGGCGGCACGCTCGGCGGCCTCGAAGCGGGTGTTCTGCTTGCGCAGGATTTCCAGCATGTTGTCGACGTCGGCATCACCGACTTCGGCCTGCAGGCGCTCGATGGCAATGCCTTCGAGGCCGGCCACCTGGATTTCCGGGATGACTTCGAAGATGGCAACGTATTCCAGATCCTTGCCCTTCTCGAAGGACTTCGGCTCTACAGCCGGGGCGCCAGCCGGGTTCAGCTTCTGCTCGACGATGGCTTCGTAGAAGGTCGCCTGGATCAGATCACCTAGGGCTTCCTGACGAGCGGAGTCCTCGTAGCGCTGACGAATAACGCTCATCGGCACCTTGCCAGGACGGAAACCAGCGACCTTGGCACGACGGGCAGTCTGTTGCAGACGCTTGGTCACTTCGGTCTCGACGCGCTCGGCCGGGACACCGATGGTCATGCGGCGCTCAAGAGCGGAGGTGCTTTCAACAGAAACTTGCATGGATATTCCTCGTTGCACAGACGTAAGCCGGCCGTTCCGGCCCAGAATCAAGGGCATGCATTCTAGTGGGTCGAATAGCAGAAGTCACCTGCGGAGAAGGCGCAGGAACGGCAGGACATATAAAGGAAGAGAAAAGATGGTGCGGACGGAGAGACTCGAACTCTCACACCTTGCGGCGCCAGAACCTAAATCTGGTGTGTCTACCAATTTCACCACGTCCGCGTGGTCAAGCGCTGAAACAAAAACGCCAGGCCCAGGGCCTGGCGTTTTCTCGAATATGGGGTGGACGAAGGGAATCGAACCCTCGACACCAGGAGCCACAATCCTGTGCTCTACCAACTGAGCTACGCCCACCATATTGCGATGCTTGTGCCTGGATGCCAGATGGCACGCCCGGCAGGACTCGAACCTGCGACCATCCGCTTAGAAGGCGGATGCTCTATCCAGCTGAGCTACGGGCGCTTGTTCATCTGCTAGCGCAGACTTGAAGCTTCGGCTTCGGCAAGACCCGAAGATCTCGCTTTTGCCGTCTTACCCAGCGACTGGCTGTGCTCGACAAGCGGGGCGAATCTTATATAGGCGCCCTCACCCCGTCAACCCTAAAAGTTAAAAAAATTCAGCGAGATAAAGGAGTTACAGGAAATTCGCCGGGCTGCGCCTTTGCCCGACCGCCTCGCCGTGCGAGAATGCACGCCCTTTTTCAATCCTTTTCGATGGTTAACCACGCGCCATGACCGCACAACTGATCGATGGCAAAGCCATAGCCGCCAGCCTGCGCCAGCAGATTGCCCAACGCGTTGTCGAACGCCGCCAGCAAGGCCTGCGCGCCCCCGGCCTGGCGGTGATCCTGGTCGGCAGCGACCCCGCCTCCCAGGTATATGTCTCGCACAAGCGCAAGGATTGCGAAGAAGTCGGTTTCGTCTCCGTGGCCCATGACCTGCCGGCCAGCACCAGTCAGGGCGAACTGCTGGCGCTGATCGACCAGCTCAATGGCGACAACGCCATCGACGGCATCCTGGTCCAGCTGCCGCTGCCGGCGCATCTGGATGCCTCGCAACTGCTCGAACGCATCCATCCGGACAAGGACGTCGACGGTTTCCATCCGTTCAACGTCGGCCGCCTGGCCCAGCGCATCCCGCTGCTGCGTCCGTGCACGCCGAAAGGCATCATGACCCTGCTGGAAAGCACCGGGGTCGACCCGCACGGCCTGAATGCCGTGATCGTCGGCGCATCGAACATCGTCGGCCGGCCGATGGCCCTGGAACTGCTGCTGGCCGGCTGCACCGTGACCGTTACCCACCGTTTCACCAAGGATCTGCCCGGCCACCTGGCCAATGCCGACCTGGTGGTGGTCGCGGCCGGCAAACCAGGCCTGGTCAAGGGCGAATGGATCAAGCCGGGCGCCATCGTCATCGACGTGGGCATCAATCGCCAGGCCGACGGCAAGCTGGTCGGCGATGTCGAGTTCGACGCCGCCGCCGAGCGCGCCGGCTGGATCACCCCGGTTCCCGGCGGCGTGGGCCCGATGACGCGCGCCTGCCTGCTGGAAAACACCCTGTACGCGGCCGAGCACCTGCACGCCTGAGTGCGGGGTAATCCGGCAAAACGGCACCTGCGGGTGCCGTTTGCGTTTTTGCTCGGCAAAAACACGACACGCACGCGCTCCAGCGACATGAATCCCTGTCATTGAACCCAACTACGCTGATAGCGGTTGGAGCACAATTCCACGGGTACCGGCAAACAGGAGCGCCCGACGATGGCCAAAGGCTGGATCAATCCGCTGTTCCTGGGATTGACACTGCTGGCTCTGCTGAGCGGATTTGTCGCGCGCGGCCTGGGCCATGGCGATTTCGCCGCACTCCTGTGGAGCGCCAGCGCACTGGTGGTCGCCGGCCTGCTCGCGATTGAAATCATCGTGCGCCTCTACCACCGCGAACTGGGTGTCGACCTCATCGCCCTGCTCTCGGTCGCCGGCGCCATCCTCCTGGATCAGGACCTGGTGGCCGCAGTGATCGCCCTGATGCTGGCCGGCGGCCGCACCCTGGAGTACTACACCTCGCAGCGCGCCGAACGCGAACTGCGCCGCCTGATCGACCGCGCGCCACGCTTTGCCTGGCGCTACAGCGCCGACGGCTCCCTGGAGCAGATCCCCGCCGCCGCCATCGCCCCCGGTGATCGCCTGCTGCTGCGCATGGGCGAAGTGATACCGGTCGACGGGATGCTGCTGGAGGTACCGGCGTTCCTCGACGAATCGGCCCTCACCGGCGAGCCGCTTCCGGTGCGCTACCTGCCCGGCGCGACGGTCCGCAGCGGCGGAGTGAATGCCGGCGCGCCCTTCACCCTGCAGGCTTCCCGCTCGGCCGCCCAGAGCACCTATGCCGGCATCGTGCGCCTGGTCGAATCCGCGCGCCATTCGCGCGCGCCCTTTGTGCGCCTGGCCGACCGCTACGCCCTGGCACTTGTGCCCGTCACCCTGCTGCTCGCCGGTGGTGCCTGGCTGTTCAGCGGCGATCCGCTGCGCGCCCTGGCGGTACTGGTGGTCGCCACGCCCTGCCCGCTGATCCTTGCCGTGCCGGTGGCGATCATTGCCGGGGTCTCGCGTTGCGCCCACCGCGGCATCCTGGTCAAGGACGGCGCCACCCTCGAGGCGCTGGCCGCGGCGCAGATACTGTTCCTCGACAAGACCGGCACCCTGACCGCCGGCCATGCCAGCGTGCATACCGTGGAAAGCGCCGGGGACTACAGCAAGCACCAGCTGCTGTTCTTTGCCGGCTCCCTGGCCCAGGCCTCGCCGCACCCGATCTCCACGGCCATCGTCCAGGCCGCGAACAACGCCGGACTGTCCCTAACCACCCCGCAGGACGTGCAGGAGCAGCCCGGCGCCGGCCTGTCGGGGATGGTCGACGGGCACCGGATCAGGCTCGGCGCGCATGCCTACGTGGCCGCGCCAGACTGCGACCGGACCTGGAGCGACGCCTTGCTGCGGCGCATGGACTACCAGGTGTCCGGCGGCAGCTTCATCGCCATCGACGGCGCCGTGGCCGGGGCCGCCCTGTTTGCCGACCGCCTGCGCCTCGAGTCGCCGCACGCCCTGCGCCAGCTGCGCCAGGCCGGCATCCAGCGGATCATCATGCTCACCGGCGACCGCCTGGAGGCCGCGCAGATGATCGGCCTGGCCGCCGGCGTCGATGAAGTGCAGGCCGGGCTGGACCCCGCCCAGAAAGTGACAGCCGTGACCCAGGGCCGCCAGCTCGGCAAAACCCTGATGGTCGGCGACGGCATCAATGATGCACCGGCCCTGGCCGCGGCCGACGTGGGCATCGCGCTGGGCGCCAATGGCGCCACCGCCTCGTCCGAGGCGGCAGGAGTCGTGCTGCTGGTCGACCGCCTGGATCGGGTCGCCGAGGCCCTGCGAATCGCCCGGCGCTCACAGCGGATCGCCCTCCAAGGGGTGCTGGCCGGCATGGGGCTCTCGGCGCTGGCCATGCTGGTCGCCGCCTTCGGCTACCTGCCGGCGCTTGCCGGGGCCATCTTGCAGGAAGTGATCGACGTCGCCGTGATCGGCAACGCCCTGCGCGCACTCGGCGGCGGGCTGGGACACAGGGCCGCGAGCAAGCTCAGCGCCGCCAGCGTCGACGAGCTGCACCGCGAGCATGCAGACCTGGCGCAAGTCCTCGAGGAAGTTGGCGCCCTGGCCAGGAACGTCGCCAGCCTGGCGCCCGAGCAGGCGCGCAGCCGACTCGAACAGCTGGTGGTCCTGCTCCAGCAGCGCCTGATCCCGCATGAGGAGAACGACGAAACCGCACTTTACCCATTGCTGGTCAAACACCTGCAAGGCGAAGACCCGCTGGCCGCCATGAGCCACACCCATCGCGAGATATTCCGCCTGGCCAAGCTGCTGGACCGCATGAGCAGCGATCTTTGCGCCGCCCACGGCACGGTATCACTGGAGGAAATCCAGCTGCTGCTGGTTCGCCTGGACACCGTGCTGAGCCTGCACTTCGAGCAAGAAAACGAGCTTTACCACAACCTGGATGACCGCTGACCCGCGGCTGGCGGGAAGCCTCGCGGCCACGCCTCATGCGCCCCGGCCCGGCAAAGCCATTGGCCGACTCAGCCGCGCTAGCCACCGCCCCTGCAACCAAGCGGTCCTAGCAGACTCGCCTTAATGAACCGTTAAGCCCCGGCAAAAGTGCATTCAGCTTGCATTCAGTTTCAGTGAGTAGCCTCAAGCCATCCCCACTCACTGGACATTAGGCCGATGAAAACCATTACCACCTCACTGTGCCTGGCCGGCGCCATGGCAGCGCCCGGTCTGGCGCAGGCCCAGGCAATAACCCTGAACACCCAGTTAAAAGACTACCGCGGCAATGACGCCTACCTGGCGATCTATCTGACCGACGCCCAGGGCCAATACCAGCAGACACTCTGGATCGCCGGCAAGAAGCCCAAGTACTACAAGCACCTGCGCGACTGGGCACGCGGCAGCGGCCTGCAGCGCAGCGCGTTTGACGGCATCAGCGGCGCCAGCGTCGGCAGCGGCGACAACCTCAGCGTCGCAATCGAGCTGGCCGACAGCCTGATCGATGCCGGCTACCAGATCCGCATCGACAGCGCCGTGGAGGACAAGCGCGACAACCGTGCCGAGGTCAGCGTGCCGCTGACCCGCGCCGGCGCCGGTCAGCCGGTCGGTGGCAATGGTTACGTCGAGTCATTCAGCTACGACCTGTGATCGCAATCGCCCGCGGAGGCACACCATGCTGCGCCAGCTTCATTCACTACCGGGTCTGCTCGCCGCCGTGCTGGTCATGCTGCTGGCCGTCAGCGCGCTGTTGCTGTCGCTCCAGCCGACCCTGGAAAGGCTCGACGCGACGCTTCCCGCCGCCGACCAAGTCAACCTGGCCGACCTGGCCGAGCGGGTTGCCCGGCACTATCCGGGCGTCGAACGGATAGAACGGACGCCGAACGGCGCGGTCATCGTTGACTTCGAGCAGGAGGGCGAGCCCGGCTCCGTGCTGGTCGACCCGTTCAGCGGCCAGGGCATTGCCGCCCATGAGCCGAGCGACTGGTCGAGCTGGAGCAAGGACCTGCATCGCTCGCTGCTGCTCGGCACGCCTGGCCGCGCCTTGGCCGCCATGGCCGCCCTGTGCATGCTGCTGCTGAGCCTGTCCGGGGCGGCCCTGCTTGCCAGGCGCCAGGGTGGCTGGGACAAGCTGCTACGGCCGCTGCAAGGCAACCTGAGCCAGCGCTGGCATGCCGAAGTCGGCCGCCTGGCCATTGTCGGCCTGCTGCTGTCGGCGCTGACCGGGCTGTACCTGTCGGCGGTGAGCTTCGAGCTGCTGAGCGATGGCTCGGAGGTCGAAGCCGAATTCCCGCAAACCCTCGGCGCCGGCCAGGCCGCGCCGCTGCACAGCCTGCTAGCCCTGCGCGCCACCGACCTTAATGACCTGCGCGAGCTGGCCTTCCCCGCCCCCGGCGATCCGAGCGACGCCTACCGACTCAGCACCGCCCAAGGTGATGGCTATGTCGATCAGGTCAGCGGCACGCTCCTGTCCTTCACCCCGCACAACAGCGCCCGCCGCCTGTATGAGCTGGTCTATCGGCTGCACACCGGCGAAGGCCTCTGGTGGCTCGGCCTGCTGCTGGGCCTCGGCGCCCTCAGCGTCCCCTTGATGAGCCTCACCGGGGTCCGCCTGTGGTGGCGTCGGCGCCAGGCCATGCCGCGCCTGGCGAACAATGCCGCGGTACAGAGCGCCGACACGGTGATCCTGGTCGGCAGCGAGAACCACGGCACCTGGGGCTTCGCCAAGGCCCTGCATGCCGCCCTGAACCAGGCCGGACTGCGCGTGCACACGGCGCCGATGAACCAGTTGCGTGCCGACTACCCGCGCGCCGAGCGCCTGTTCATCCTCACCGCCACCTATGGCGATGGTGGCGCACCGGCCAGCGCCAGCCAGTTCCTCGAACACCTGGACCGCATCGAGGCCAATCCGCGGCTGGGCTTTGCCGTGCTCGGCTTTGGCGACCGGCAGTTCCCGCGGTTCTGCCAGTTTGCCAAGGACTGCGACGCTGCCCTGGCCAAGCGCGGCTGGCCGCGACTGCTGGCCCTCGAGACCATCGACCGGCAGTCCGCCCAGGCGTTCGCCCGCTGGGGCAACGCCGTTGGCGGCCTGCTTGGCCGCGAGCTGAACCTGCAACACAGACCGCCACAGCCGCCGACCCGCACCTGGCAGCTGGTCGAGCGGGTGCAGTACGGCGAGCAGGTGCAGGCCCCGACCAGCGTGCTGCGCTTCACCGCAGCCGCCCCGGCGCCCGCTGGCAACCGGCTGCAGCGCTGGCTTGGCGGCAATCGCCAGCCCCACTTCGAAGCCGGCGACCTGGTCGGTATCGTGCCGCCGGGCAGCCCGCTGCCGCGCTTCTACTCCCTGGCCAGCGCCTCCACCGATGGCGTGCTGGAGATTTGCGTGCGCAAACATGCCAACGGGCTCTGTTCGAGCTTCCTGCATGACCTGCCGCTGGGTGGGCAGATCGAGGCCTTCATCCAGGCCAATCCGGACTTTCGCCCGGCATCCGGCAAACACCCGGTGGTGCTGATCGGCGCCGGTACCGGCATCGGCCCGCTGACCGGTTTCATCCGCCACAACAAGGCCAGGCACCCGATGCATCTGTACTGGGGCGGGCGCAATCCAGACTCCGATTTTCTCTACGAGCCCGAACTGAACGACTACCTGGCCGACCGGCGCCTGACCCGCCTGCACACCGCCTTCTCGCGGGCCGCCGACTGCAGCCATGTGCAGCAGCGCATCATCGAGGACGCCACGCAGCTGCGCCGGCTGATCGACAAGGGCGCGCAGGTCCTGGTCTGCGGCAGCCGCGAGATGGCCAAGGGGGTGATGCAGGCCCTGGATCAGGTGCTGGCACCGCTCGACCTCGACGTACTGACCCTCAAAACCCAGGGGCGCTACCGTGAAGATGTCTACTGAAACACCCGCCGTGCAGCGCTACAGCCTCAACGGCGCCACCATGGGCACGCGCTACAGCGCGCTGTTCTATGCCGCGCCCGGGCTGGATGAGTCGGCCATCGGTGCCAGTCTGTTCGCCGCGGTCGACCGGGTGGACCGGCAGATGTCCAGCTGGCAGGCCGACTCGCAGCTGAACCGGCTCAATGCCCTTGCCACCGAGCAATGGCTGGATCTGCCGGCCGAACTGTACACGGTGCTGGCGACGGCCCTGCGGGTCGGCCGGCAGTCCGCCGGAGCCTTCGATATCGGCGTCGGCGACCTGGTCAATGCCTGGGGCTTCGGTCCCGACCGAGCCCAGCCGGACAGCGCGCAGATCGATGCCCTGCGCCGCCAGCCGCGCCGAGCGGCCGGCGCAGCCCTGGAACTGGACCCGGTGCACGGGCGCATACGCAAGCGCAGCGCGATCACCCTCGACCTGGCCGGCATCGCCAAAGGCTTCGGCGTCGACGAACTGGCGCGCTGCCTGGATGGCTGGGGGATCGGCCACTACCTGGTCGGCATCGACGGGGAAATGCGCGCCCGCGGCCACAAGGCCGATGGCCAGCCCTGGGTCATCGCCATCGAGAACCCCACCTACGGCCTGCGCGAAGTCATGGGCGTGATGGAACTCAGCGATGCCGCCATCGCCACCTCGGGCGACTATCGGCACTGGGTCGAGATGGCCGACCAGCGCGTCGCCCACACCATGCACCCGGGCCTGGGGGCGCCCCTGCGCAACCGCCTGGCGGCCGTGACGGTAGTGGCCGCCACCTGCATGCTGGCCGACGCCTGGGCCACAGCATTGTTGGTGCTGGGCGAAGAGGCCGGGATGAAGATGGCGGCCGAGCGCGGCATGGATGCCCTCTTCGTCCTGCGCACGGCGCAGGGTCTGGAGCAGCGCTGGCTGATCGACGGACAATTGCAGCAGCTGGATTGAGACCAACGCGCGCGCAGGTGCGCCGCCTCAACGACGCTAGGCCGGCACCCGCGTACTGGCGACAAAGGCGCGAAAGTCATCGGCCGCCAGCGGCCGGGCGAACAGGTAGCCCTGGCCCTGGTCGCAGCCGAGCGCGGCCAGCAGCTGACGGGTCGCCTCATCCTCGATGCCTTCGGCGGTGGTGAGCAGGTTCAGGCTCTTGGCCATCTGGATAATTGCCGTGACGATGGCCTGCTCCTGCGGACTGTCCTGCAGCCTGCGCACGAACGACTGATCGATCTTCAGCTTGTCCACGCGAAAGCGCTGCAGGTAGGACAGGTTGGAATAGCCGGTGCCGAAGTCGTCGATCGACAGCCTCACGCCCAGCGCCTTGAGGCGATGCAGCAGGTCGATGAAGTCCTGCGAATCCTGCAGCAGGATCGATTCGGTCAGCTCCAGTTCCAGGCAGCCCGGATGCAGGCCGCAGCGCTCCAGGGCCGAGCGGATCAGCGACTCCAGGTTGCCGCGACGAAACTGTACCGAGGACAGGTTGACCGAGACCACGAAGCGCGGCAGACCGGCCGCCTGCCATAGCATCATCTGCCGACAGGCTTCGTGTACGACCCACTCGCCGATCTCGACGATCAGGCCCGATTGCTCCGCCACGCCGATGAAGGTGTCCGGAGTGATCATGCCCCGCTGCGGATGCTGCCAGCGGATCAAGGCCTCGGCAGCCAGCAGGCGCCCCGTGTGGATATCGACGATCGGCTGGTAATGCAGGACGAATTCGCCGCGGCTCAGCGCCTTGCGCAAGTCCAGCTCCAGGTTCAGGCGCTCGCGGGCATCGGCATTCAACTGCGCATCGAAAAAACAGAAGGCGTTACGCCCCAGCGACTTGGCCTGGTACATGGCCATGTCCGCATGCTTGAGCAGGGTATCGAAGTCGTCGCCGTCCTCGGGAAACAGGGCGATGCCGACCGATATCGAGGTGACGATCTGCATGCCGTTCAAGGCGAAGGGCTGGGCCAGCATCTCCTGTACTCGCGTGGCCACCGCCGCCACCTCCGCCAGGTCGTCCACATCGGCCAGGGCCATGAGGAACTCATCGCCCCCCAGGCGGCTGACCGTATCCATCTCGCCGACGATCCCCTGCAGTCGCGGTGCCACTTCCTTGAGCAGCTCGTCACCGGCGGCATGGCCCAGGGAATCGTTGATGATCTTGAAATTGTCCAGGTCGAGAAACAGCAGGGCCACGCGTTTCTTGTAGCGCCGCGCCTGACCGATGGCCTGCTCCATGCGGTCACGGATCAACACCCGGTTGGGCAGGTTGGTCAGCGCATCATGCTGGGCCAGGTGCATGGCGTTGGCTTCGGAGTCCTTGACCCGCAGGATTTCCTGCTGCAGACGCAGCAGGGTGCGGCGCAGGTCGTCGGCCAGCAGCCAGACCGCCGCCGCGCACATCAGCAGGATGCTGCTGACGTTGATCATGCGCCCCAGCCCCAGCGGCAGCGGCTCGAAGCTCTGCAACCCACTGAGCGCCGCGCAGGTGAGAAACGCCACCACCGCCAGCATGCTCAGCAGCAGGCCGACGAACAGCCGCACCTGCGCCACCATGCCGGCCACGATGAGGATCGCCGGGTAAGCCAGCACGGCCCCGCTGTACAGGCCCTGGCTGAACCACAGGGAAACCGTGACCAGTGCCGTCAGCGAGCTGAGCACCAATATGATTGAGGCATCGACTTGGCCGCGCTGGTTCAAGTGACGCCCAAGCAGCACCAGCACCAGTGCCGAAAGCACCAGTCCGGCATTCAGCCAGCTCTGCGCAAAGATGGTCTGCAGGCCGATAAGCAGCAGCACGATGCACAGCACATTGGCGATCTGCGTCAAACGGCGCGCCTGCAGGCTGCGCTCCAGCGGATCGCCCGGTTCATCCTGGGTTTGTGAGTTCTGCGCATGCTTCATAACGAACTGCCATCCATGAGCGACTGCTGCGGTAGGGCCTGCCTGCACCCTAGCCAATAACCAGGTGATCGTACAAGTTTACCAATGGGCGCAGACCGTCGAAACGAAACAGCCGCGCAAGGGCGCGGCTGCTCTGCTCCGGGCGACTCAGGCCGGGAAGTCGGTAAACAGCGACAAGCTGCGCCGGCCTGCACCGCTACTACCCGAGCCGCCACATGCCGGCCGCGCTGCGCGCCTTCATCGACTTCGCCCGCGCCGCACTTGCCAACGGCGCCAATCCCTGACAAAACGCCGCCAGCCCAACCACTGCGAGCAACGCCATGAGTGACCAACTGAAAATCGAAGACCTGCAACTCGGCAGCGGCAAGGCCGCCGTCAAGGGTGCGCTGATCACCACCCAGTACCGCGGCTGGCTGGAGGACGGCAGCGAGTTCGACTCCTCCTACTCGCGCGGCAAACCGTTCCAGTGCGTGATCGGCACGCGCCGGGTGATCCAGGGCTGGGATCAGGGTCTGATGGGCATGCAGGTCGGCGGCAAGCGCAAACTGTGGGTGCCCGCGCACCTGGGCTATGGCGAGCGCCAGGTCGGCTCTATCCCGCCGAATTCCAACCTGGTGTTCGAGATCGAGCTGCTGGAAGTGCTGACCCGCGACGACTGATCCACCTGCGCGGAAACGACAACGCCCATCGCTCAGGCGACGGGCGTTGTCGTTTCTGGCCTCTCAGGCCGAGAAGCCGCCATCGATGGTCAGGTTGGCACCGGTGATGTAAGCCGCCTCAGGGCCGGCCAGGTAGGCCACGAAGCTGGCGATCTCCTCCGCCTTGCCGTAGCGCGGCAGCGCCATGGTCTGCTTCAGCGCTTCGGCGAAGTCGCCCTGATCGGGGTTCATGTCGGTATCCACCGGGCCGGGCTGCACGTTGTTGACGGTGATGCCGCGCGGCCCCAGGTCACGGGCCAGGCCCTTGGTGAAACCGGCCACCGCGGCCTTGCTCAGCGCATACACCGAACCACCGGCGAAGGGCATGCGCTCGGCGTTGGTGCTGCCGATGGTGATGATGCGCCCGCCTTCGCCCATCACGCGGGCGGCTTCCTGGCTGGCGATCACCACGCTGCGTACGTTCACGTCCAGGGTGCGGTCCAGGTCGTCGATGCTGAACTCCTCGATGGGCGCCACGGCCAGCACGCCCGCGTTGTTCACCAGAATGTCGAGACGACCGAAGCTCTCCACGGTGTGGCGGATGGCGGCGCGGATGGCCTGCTCGTCACGGCTGTCGGCCTGGATGGCGATGGCGCGGCCACCGGCGGCTTCGATGGCCTGCACCACGTCGAGGGCTGCGGCGGCGGAGGACACATAGGTCAGGGCGACGGCCGCACCCTCCTTCGCCAGGCGCTGGGCAATGGCGGCGCCGATGCCACGGGAACCACCTTGGATGAATGCGACTTTGCCTTCGAGGGTTTGGTTGGTGCTCATTTTGAATCTCCTGAATCTGGGGGTTGGTGTGCAAGACGGCCTCAGTATTCACCCACCACTCACAACCGATAAGCTGGCAATCGCTATATTCAGTCGATACCAATGGTTTATGGAGAGCCCATGGAAACCCTCAGCAGCATCGAGTGCTTCGTCCGCGCCGCAGAGGCCGGCAGCTTCGCCGAGGCCGCGCGGCGCCTGGGCCTGACGCCGGCGGCGGTGGGCAAGAATGTGGCTCGCCTGGAGTCCAACCTCGGTGTGCGCCTGTTCCTGCGCAGCACCCGGCGTCTGACCCTGACCGAGGCCGGCGAGCGCTTCCTGGCGCAGGTGAGTGGCGGGCTGGCCAGCATCCAGGGCGCGGTGGCCAATCTGGCCAGCAGCCAGGGCCAGCCGGCGGGCACCCTCAAGGTGAGCATGGGCGTGGCCTTCGGCCGCGACTACATCATGCCGCACCTGTCCGACTTCCTGGCCCGCTACCCGGCAATAGTGCCCGACTGGCACTTCGACAACCGCGCGGTGGACCTGATCGGCGAAGGCTTCGACGCCGCCCTCGGCGGTGGCTTCGAGCTGCCACCTGGGGCCATTGCCCGGCAACTGGCGCCGGCCCACCGGGTGCTGCTGGCCTCGCCGGAGTACCTCGCCCGCCATGCGCCCATCGAGCAGCCGGAAGACCTGGCTCCGCACGCCGGCATCCTCCTGCGTTCGCCGCAGACCGGGCGCGTACGCAGCTGGCCGCTACGCACCCGCGACGACCGCCAGGCCAGCTTCGAGCTGACGCGGCGCATGACCATGAACGACCCCGAGGCGGCCTGCCATGCAGCCTTGCAGGGCCTGGGCGTAACCCTGGTCAGCACCGTGCATGCATTGCCCTATCTACAGAACGGCAGCCTGCAGCGCGTGCTGCCGGACTGGTATGTGGACACCGGCAGCCTGAGCCTCTACTTCAGCGCGCAGAAGCTGCTGCCGGCCAAGACGCGGGTGTTCATCGACTTCATCGTCGAGCGCTTCCGCGAACACCAGTGGGCGGAGCGTTTCGACGCCCGCCGGCGCGCCTAGCCAGCCGCCCTACTTTGCCTCGGCGACCTGCAGGCGCCGCCGCAGGCTCCAGCCCTGCTGCATGCCGGCTGCCGCCAGCAGGATGGCCGCCACGCCCAGCCACTGCAGCGGGCTGAGGCGATGTCCGAAGGCCAGCCAGTCGACGAAGATCGCCGCGATCGGATAGATGAACGACAACGCCCCGGTCAGCGCCGTCGGCAGCTTCTGGATGGCGCTATACAGCAGCATGTACATCACTCCGGTATGGACGATGCCCAGGGCCGCCAGGCTGGCCCAGGCCTGCGGCTGCTCGGGCAGCTGGTTGCTGGCCAGCGGCGCCAGCAGGAGAATGCCGGTGAGCAGCTGGATCAGCGCGATCAGGTGCGGCGGCGTGCCGCTCAGGCGTTTGACGATCAGCGCCGCCAGCGCATAGAGCAGCGCGGCGCCCAGGGCCAGGGCGATGCCCAGCAGGTAGTTCTCGCCCGAGGTGCCAGTGTCGCCATGGGCGCTGACAATGGCCAGCATGCCGAGGAAGGCCACACCCAGCCAGGCCAGCTTGACCAGGGTGATGCGCTCGCCGAGCAGCAGCGCCGCCAGCCCCACCAGCATGAACGGCTGCACGTTATAGACCGCCGTGCTGATGGCGATCGAGGCCTTGGAATAGGAGGCGAACAGCAGCAGCCAGTTGCCGACGATGGCCACCCCGCTGACCAGCGCCAGGACCAGCACGCGGCGACCGAGCAGCTCGGCCCGCAGCAGGCCGAGCGCGGCGCAGACCAGCAGCAACATCGCGCCGCCGATCACGCAGCGCCAGAACACCACGTCGACCACGGACTGGCCGGAGACCAGGACGAACCAGCCGATGGTGCCGGAAATCAGCATCGCCGCGATCATTTCCAGCGAGCCGCGCTTGAGGGTCTTGTCCATGGTCGGAGTCTCCGGGTGGGGGGCGCTCATTATTCGGCTAGCCGCACCCGCGCCTCCAGGGCTAATCTAAGGAGAAATCGAAATACCGCCTTTATTGCGAAGGCGAATCCACGAAATCACCTAACGGGCACGCCATGACCGACGAGATCGACCAGCTTCTGCTCAACGCCCTGATGGAAGACTCGCGCCGCTCGCTCAAGGCCCTGGCGCAGATCAGCGGCCTGTCCTCGCCCAGCGTGGCCGAGCGCCTGCGCCGCCTGGAGGAACGCGGGGTGATCAAGGGCTACCGGGTGGAAGTGGACCCGCGCCACTTCGGCTACCAGCTGCAGGCCATCGTCCGGGTGCGCCCGCTACCCGGCAAGCTGCACGAGGTGGAACGGCAGATCCAGTCGATCCCCGAATTCACCGAGTGCGACAAGATCACCGGCGAGGACTGCTTCGTCGCCCGCCTGCAGGTGCGCTCGATGGAGCAGCTCGACGAGCTGCTGGACCGCATCAACGCCTACGCCGAGACCAACACCGCCATCGTCAAGAAGACCTCGGTGGCGCGCCGGCTGCCGCCGATGAACTGAAGGATTCCCCCATGCGATTCAAAACCACCGCGCTGGCCCTGCTACTGGTCGGCCAGAGCGCCCTGGCACAGCCGGATGAGCTGCGCGCCGCCGTCGATGCCGCCGTGCAGCCGGCCATCGAGCAGTACCAGATTCCCGGCCTGGCCGTGGCCATCGTGCACAAGGGCGAGCGCCACTTCTTCAACTATGGCGTCGCCTCCCGCGAGAGCGGCCTGGCGGTGAACGAACACACCCTGTTCGAGCTCGGTTCGGTCAGCAAGCTGTTCACCGCCACCCTCGGCGCCTACGCCCAGGCCGAAGGCAAGCTGAGCCTGGACGACCCGGCCAGCCAGCATCTGCCGGCGCTGCGCGGCAGCGCCTTCGACCACATCAGCCTGCTCGACCTGGCCACCTACACGCCCGGCGGCCTGCCGCTGCAGTTGCCGGATACCGTGCACAACGAGCGGCAGATGCTCGACTACTACCGCGCCTGGCAACCCGCCTACCCCGCCGGCAGCCAGCGCCTGTATTCCAACCCCAGCATCGGCCTGTTCGGCCATCTGGTCGCCGCCAGCCTGGGCGAGCCGTTCGACCAGTTGCTGGAGCGCCGGCTGTTCCCGCAGCTGGGCATGCGCGAGAGCCATGTGCGGGTGCCGCAGGCGCAGATGGCGCGCTACGCCTGGGGCTACCGTGAGGAGAAGCCGATCCGCGTGCAGCCGGGCCCGCTGGATGCCGAGGCCTATGGGGTGAAGTCCACAGCCGCCGACATGCTGCGTTTCGTCGAGGCCAACCTCGATCCATCGCACTTGCCTGCACCGCTGCACCAGGCCATCGCCACCACTCACCAGGGCTACTACCGGGTCGGTGATTTGGTTCAGGGCCTTGGCTGGGAGCGCTACGCCTACCCCATCACCCTGCAGCGCCTGCAGGCCGGCAACTCCACGCCGATGGCCCTGGAACCGCATGCCGTCGAACGCTTGGCCAAACCGCAAGCGGCCGAGGGCGACCTGTTGCTGAACAAGACCGGTTCGACCAACGGCTTCGGTGCCTACGTGGTGCTGCTGCCGGCCCGCGACACCGGCCTGGTGATCCTGGCCAACCGCAACTACCCGAACGCCGAGCGGGTGCGCATCGCCCTGCAGATCCTCACCACGCTGGAGCCCTGAGAATCTGCTCACGATCTCCTGACTCGCGGCCATACCGCGTTAAAAGCGGCCTCGGAGTGCTCATTTACAGCTCGTAAACTCCGCTTCCTCGGCCGCTTTTGCCTTGTCTGGCTCTAATTCAGAAGATCGTGAACAGATCCTGATCCATCCCACCCTGGCCCATTGCCAGAGCAAAATCCGTATGATGGCCGGCCGCATCTGCTTTCCGAGTTGCCATGCTGTCCGCCGTCAAACGCTACCAGGCGCTGCTCTCCAGCGCCCTGGCGCGCTACTTCCCCCGCACCACCGAATACCTGCGCGCCGAACGCGAGGCCGCCGCCCGGCTGCGCCAGCCGCAGCCCCGCGCCAAACGCCCCGCCAGCACCGGCAAGGCCAAGGCCGGCGGGCGCAAGAAAAAGGCCAGCGATGGCCCTGCCCCCACTCAAACCGGCCTCTACTCCAGCGCCCGCCTGAAGATCAGCGAAACCCAGACCGCCGCCATGCGCGCCCGTGTTGCCGAGGCCGTGACTGCCGGCCTGATTGGTGCACCCTCCGACGAGCAGTGGGCGATGATCCTCTGCCGCGCCCCGCTGGCGCGCATCTTCGCCGGGGCAGGCTCGGGCAAGTCCACCACCCTGCTGCTGCGCGTGGTGTTCATGCTCTGCCACCTGCAGATTCCCGCCGCCAGCCTCACGGTGATCTCCTTCACCAACGCTTCCTGCGCCGAGCTGCGCAGCCAGCTGCTGCGCCTGCTGGCCTTCTGGCAGTTGCCGTTCGACGAGGCGCAGGCGCGCCAGTGCGTGCGCACCTTCCATTCGGCCATGGCGCAGCAGGCCAAGGCGCTGCTGGGCGCGCCGAGCTGGTTCGAGCAGCTCGGCGGCCCCAGCGAGGAGCCGGACGCACCTGCCGGTGGCCGCCTGCCTGCCGCACAGCAACGCCTGCTGCGTCAGGCCTATGACGGCCTATATGCCAGCGACCCGGGCTTTCGCCAGCAGGTGCATGAGCTGCTCGGTGTGGCCACGCCCGATAGTGTCGGCAAGGCGCCGCAGGAGGGTTTGCGCCTGGCCGGCGAGCTGCGCGCCGCGCCGTTGTTCGAAGTGTTCTACCAGCAGGCCTGTTTCGCCGAGAGCCTCGGCCTGCGCCCGGATCGGCTGGATGCCACCACACTGGTCTGCGCGCCGCGCGAGCGCCTGTTCCTGCAGGCACTCGCCAGCTTCTGGACGCGCTTCCAGGCACTGCTGCAGGAGCAAGGCGTCACCACCTTCGACGCCGCCTTCCGCCAGCTCGGCGAGCGCCTGGCCAGCGCCCAGGAGCTGCCGACGGAAGCCATCGAGCCCCTGCGCCATCTGCTGATCGACGAGTTCCAGGACATCTCGCCGCAGATCGTCCACTGGCTGCAGGCCGTACACCGCGCGCTGGCCGGCCGCGGCAAGGCGGTCAGCCTGATGGCCATCGGCGACGACTGGCAGTCGATCTACGGCTGGCGCGGCAGCTCGCCGGAGCTGTTCCTCGACTTCGACCGCCACTTCCCCAGCCGCGGCAGGGCCAAGAGCCAGGTGCTGATGCTGACCCGCAACTTCCGCAGCATCGAGCCGATCCTGCGCGATGCCGAGGCGCTGCTGCAGGGCGTCGCCTGCAAGCAGGCCAAGCGCAGGCAGGCGGTCAAAGCCGCGCAGCCGGGCGACCACGGCGTGCGCCGCATCGAGGGCTTCGACCTCAAGCGCCAGCTGCCCGAGCTGCTGCAGGAAATCGCCGCGCAGTGCGCCCATGTCGCCCAGCGCGGCAGCCACGAGCGCAACCCGGTGCTGCTGCTGGGCCGGCGCAACGACGCGCTGAAGCAGGTGCAGGCCCAGCTGAACCCGAGCCTGCCGGTACGCGCCTACAGCATCCACCGCGCCAAGGGCCTGCAGGGCGAGGTGGCGATCATCCTCGATGATGGCGGCAGTCCAGAGTCGCATCCGCTGCGCAACGCGCTGTATGCCCACTGCGGCCTGTTCCGCAACAGCTACGACCAGGCCATGCGCGACGAGAGCCTGCGCCTGGCCTATGTGGCCGTCACCCGCGGCGTCAGCCGGGTGATCTGGTACAGCGGCAAACGCTGAACCTGCAGGCATGAAAAAGGCCGCCCGAGGGCGGCCTTTTTCATGGAGCGGAGCAGCTTACTCGGCCAAACGCCAGGTGGTGCCGCCCTTGCCGTCTTCCAGCACCACGCCCATGGCGGTGAGCTGGTCGCGGATGCGGTCGGACTCGGCCCAGTTCTTCTCGGCGCGGGCCTGCAGGCGCGCGGCGATCAGCGCGTCCACCGCAGCGGCGTCGACCTTGCCGGCGGCGCCGGCCTGGAGGAAGGCATCCGGCTCCAGCTGCAGCACACCGAGCACGGAGGCCAAAGCCTTGAGCTGGGCGGCCAGGCCGGCGGCGGCCTGTTCGTCCGACTCACGCAGGCGGTTAACCTCGCGGATCATCTCGAACAGCACCGCGCAGGCTTCCGGCGAGTTGAAGTCGTCGTCCATGGCCGCGCCGAAGCGCTCGACGAATTCCTCACCACCGGCAGGCTGAGCCTGCGGCAAGCCTTTAAGGCCGTTGTAGAAGCGCTCCAGGGCGCCCTTGGCTTCCTTGAGGCTGTCTTCGGAGTAATTGATCGGGCTGCGGTAGTGGCTGGACACCAGCAGGTAGCGCACCACTTCCGGGTGGTACTTCTCCAGCACCTCGCGGATGGTGAAGAAGTTGCCCAGGCTCTTGGACATCTTCTCGCCGTCCACGCGCACCGCGCCGGCGTGCATCCAGGCGTTGGCGTAGAGCTTGCCGGTGGCCGCCTCGCTCTGCGCGATCTCGTTCTCGTGGTGCGGGAACACCAGGTCCGGGCCGCCGCCGTGGATGTCGAAGGTCTCGCCCAGGCAGCAGGTGGACATCACCGAGCACTCGATGTGCCAGCCCGGACGGCCCGCACCCCAGGGCGACTGCCAGCTCGGCTCGCCCGGCTTGGCGCCTTTCCACAGCACGAAGTCCAGCGGGTCCTCCTTGATCTCGTCGACCTCGATGCGCGCGCCAATCTTCAGCTCGTCGATCTTGCGCCGCGACAGCTTGCCGTAACCCTCGAACTTGGTGACGCGGTAGTACACGTCGCCATTGCCCGGCGCGTAGGCGTAGCCCTTGTCGATCAGGGTCTGGATCATCTGGTGCATGCCGGCGATATGCCCGGTGGCACGCGGCTCGATATCAGGGCGCAGCACGTTGAGACGACCTTCGTCCTCGTGCATGGCGGCGATCATGCGCTCGACCAGGGCTTCGAACGGCTCGCCGTTCTCCTGGGCGCGCTTGATGATCTTGTCGTCGATGTCAGTAATGTTGCGCACGTAGGTCACGTAATAACCGCGCGCACGCAGCCAGCGGGTGACCACGTCGAAGGCGACCATCACGCGGGCATGGCCGATATGGCAGAAGTCGTACACGGTCATGCCGCACACGTACATGCGCACCTGATTGTCGACCAGGGGCTTGAATGGCTCTTTGACCTTGCTCAGGGTGTTGTAGATGGACAACGCCATGGATCAGGCTCCCCAGGAATCGCGCAGGGTAACGGTACGGTTGAACACCGGAGCGCCAGGCTTGGAATCCTTCAGGTCGGCGACGAAGTAGCCTTCGCGCTCGAACTGGAAACGATCTTCCGGTGCGGCGTTGGCCAGCGACGGCTCGGCGCGGCAGCCGGTGAGCACCACCAGCGAATCCGGGTTGATGTTATCGAGGAAGCTGCCGCCCTCCTCGTCCTTCTCCGGGTTGGCGGAGCGGAACAGGCGGTCGTACAGGCGCACTTCACACTCCACGCTTTCGGCGGCCGGCACCCAGTGGATCACGCCCTTGACCTTGCGCCCTTCCGGGTTCTTGCCCAGGGTGTTCTCATCGTAGCTGCAGCGCAGCTCGATGATATTGCCGGCGGCGTCCTTGACCGCTTCGTCGGCGCGGATCACGTAGCTGCCGCGCAGGCGCACTTCACCACCGGGGATCAGGCGCTTGAAGCCGTCCGGCGGGGTTTCCTCGAAGTCGCTGGCGTCGATGTAGATCTCGCGGCTGAACGGCAGCACGCGCACGCCCATGTCCTGCTTGGGATGGCGCGGAAGTTCGAGGTTCTCGACCTGGCCTTCCGGGTAGTTGGTGATCACCACCTTGAGCGGCTTGAGCACACACATGGCGCGCGCGGCGTTGGCATCCAGGTCGTCACGGATGGCGAATTCCAGCATGCCGACATCGACCACGCCGCCGGCGCGGTTGACGCCGATCATGTCGCAGAAGTTGCGGATCGACGCCGGCGTGTAGCCACGGCGACGGAAGCCAGACAGGGTCGACATGCGCGGGTCGTCCCAACCATTGACGTGGTTCTCGTCGACCAGCTGCTTGAGCTTGCGCTTGCTGGTGATGGTGTAGTTCAGGTTGAGGCGGGCGAATTCGTACTGACGCGGCTGCGCCGGCACCGGCAGATTTTCCAGGAACCACTCGTAGAGCGGGCGGTGATCCTCGAACTCCAGGGTGCAGATGGAGTGGGTGATGCCCTCGATGGCGTCCGACTGGCCGTGGGTGAAGTCGTAGCTCGGGTAGATGCACCACTTGTCGCCGGTCTGGTGGTGATGGGCGTGGCGGATGCGGTAGAGGATCGGGTCGCGCAGGTTGATGTTCGGCGAGGTCATGTCGATCTTGGCGCGCAGCGAACGGGCGCCATCGGCAAACTCGCCGGCCTTCATGCGGGCGAACAGGTCGAGGTTCTCTTCCACCGAGCGCTCGCGGAACGGGCTGTTCTTGCCCGGTTCGGTCAGGCTGCCACGGTAGGCGCGCATTTCCTCGGCATTCAGGTCGCAGACGAAAGCCTTGCCGGCCTTGATCAACTCGATGGCCCAGGCATGCAGCTGATCGAAATAGTTGGAGGCATAGCGCTCTTCACCGGCCCATTTGAAGCCCAGCCACTCGACGTCGCTCTTGATCGCGTCGATGTATTCCTGGTCTTCCTTGGCCGGGTTGGTGTCGTCGAAGCGCAGGTTGCACTCGCCACCGAATTCCTGGGCCAGGCCGAAGTTCAGGCAGATCGACTTGGCATGGCCGATGTGCAGGTAGCCGTTGGGCTCCGGCGGGAAGCGGGTGATGATCTTGGCGTGCTTGCCGCTGTCCAGGTCGGCCTGGACGATGGGCAGCAGGAAGTTGGCGGCTTTTTCGACGGTGGGCTTGCTCATGATGTCCTTAGGTGCGAATGCGCGGCTCAGGGGCCAGAACCTGTTTTGAGTCTCGCGAGCTAGAGCCAGGCAAGGCGAAATCGGGCGAAGAAGCGCAGTTTACAAGTTGTAAATGAGCATTCTGAGCCCGATTTCAACGCAGCATGGCCGACGCGCAGCAGACTCTGAACAGGTTCTCAGGGTAGGCCGGTCAAAACAAAGCCCGTATGATACCCAACCCGTCAACCCCCTGACAGCCGCAAAGCGACCGGGCGTGAGCATATGGCGCGAAAACAGGCCCCGCCTGCCCCGCTGCCGCACCACATCAGCCGCCTTGCCCGTAACTCAAGAGTGAATCCCATGATCAAGCTGCACACCAACCACGGCGTCATCACCCTGGAACTCTTCGAAGACAAGGCCCCGGAAACCGTGGCCAACTTCAAGGAATATGTGAAGAGCGGTCATTACGACGGCACCGTTTTCCACCGCGTGATCAGCAACTTCATGATCCAGGGCGGCGGTTTCGAGCCGGGCATGAAGCAGAAGCCGACCCGCGCACCGATCAAGAACGAAGCCAACAACGGTGTGGCCAACAAGGTCGGCACCGTGGCAATGGCCCGCACCATGGAGCCGCACTCGGCCTCCGCGCAGTTCTTCATCAACGTCGCCGACAACAGCTTCCTCAACCACAGCGCGCCGACCGTCCAGGGCTGGGGCTACGCCGTGTTCGGCGAAGTGGTCGAAGGCATGGACGTGGTCAACAAGATCAAGGCCGTGGCCACCACCATGAAGTCCGGCCACCAGGACGTGCCGGTGGACGACGTGATCATCGAGAAGGCCGAAATCGTCGAGTAAGTCGATGATCCTGCTGATCTCCGATCTGCACCTGGAAGAACAACGCCCGGACCTGACCCGGGCGTTTGTGCATTTCTTGCAGACCCGTGCCCGTGCGGCCGAAGCCCTGTACATCCTCGGCGACTTCTTCGAGGTGTGGATCGGCGACGATGGCATGACCCCCTTCCAGCACGAGATCGCCCGTGCCCTGCGCCAGTTGAGCGACAGCGGCACGCCAATTTTCCTCATGCATGGCAACCGCGACTTCCTGATCGGCAAGACCTTCTGCCGCGAAGCCGGCTGTACCCTGCTGCAAGATCCGAGCCTGGTGCGTTTCAACGGCGAGCCGGTGCTGCTGATGCACGGCGACAGCCTGTGCACCCAGGACCTGGCCTACATGAAGCTGCGCCGTTGGCTGCGCCACCCGCTGACGCTGTTCATCCTGCGCCACCTGCCGCTCGCCACCCGCCACAAGCTGGCGCGCAAGCTGCGCAGCGAAAGCCGCGCGCAGACCAGCATGAAGGCCAGCGAAATCGTCGACGTGACCCCGGACGAAGTGCCGCGGATCATGGCCGAGTACGGCGTGCGCACTCTGATCCACGGCCACACCCATCGCCCAGCGGTGCATGAACTGCAGGTCGCCGGCCAGGCCGCCCGGCGTATCGTCCTCGGCGACTGGGACAAGCAGGGCTGGGCCCTGCAGATCGACGCCAGCGGCTACCGGCAGGCCCCCTTCGCCCTCAGCTGAGCAATCTGCGCGAGACGCGGCACATACCGGCCAGTCGCCCCTTGACGGCCCCGCGCCGGCTCAGCAGCATTCGCGCTCTTTTCCCGCAGTCAAGGACAGATCATGGAAATCTCCAACGGAGCCCCCTCGAAACTCTCCCTCATCAAGTATGTCGGCATGCCCGTACTGGTCGCAGCCATCGGCTTCGTCACCTTCAACGGGGTGTTCTTCTACAACGAGGCCGGTTTCGCCACCCATGTGCGGACTATCTTCGGCGAGGAGAAAGTGGTCGACGACGTCGGCTACGCGACCAAGTGGTTCGGCCGCGCCACCCCGTGGAAGAAGGCCCTCAGCGTGCAGTCGGTGCTCACCGAAGCGCTGGAGATCAACGACAACAGCGACAACGACTCGCTAGGCGCCACCATCGAAGCCTTCCCCATCGTGTTCCTCGGCAACGTCGACGCCAAGGTCGAGTCCTCGGCGCGCTTTCGCCTGCCGGCCGGCGAGCAGTTCCTGAAGATCGCCCAGGAATACCGCAACCCGGAAAACTTCATCAAGACCGCCCTGGTACCGGCCATCAAGGAAACCCTGCAGGCCACCGCCTCGCTGATGAGTGCCGACGACTTCTACGCCGGCGCGCGCAGCGAGTTCGCCGCCGAGTTCGAGAACCAGCTCAACGACGGCCTGTACCTGATCAAGCGCAAGGAAGTACGCGGCCCGCGCGGCCACCAGCCGAGCCAGACCGCCATCCTCCAGGCCGGCACCGAGCAGGGCAGCTTCGGCGACAACAACGCCAGCCAGTTCGTCACCGAGAAGGTCATGGACAACAAGGGCATCCCGGTACGCAAGCAGCAGCAGTTCCGCAAGTACGGGGTGGAAGTGGTCGAGGCGCGCATCACCAACGTCGACCCCAACCCGCAGTACAAGCAGCGCATGGTCAAGGTCCAGCAGGCCCTGGCCGAGCTGGCCGTGGCCCGGCAGAACCGCCTGAAGGAAGAGGAAGAGAAGCTGCTGGTCACCGCCCGCGGCGAGAAGGAAGTGGAAGCCCGCCGCCAGGAAACCCTGCGCGACCAGATCGAGCGCACCACCCAGGCCGAAACCGAGAAGCAGCTGGCACGGATCAACGCCGAGCGCGAGAAAGGCCGTGCCGAGATCGAGAAGCAGACCGCCGAGCTGCTGCGCGACAAGGCGGCGATCACCGCCGACGCCACCAAGATCACCGCCGACGCCGAAGCCTATGCACGCAAGGCGGTGATCGAGGCGGACGGCGCCCTGCAGCCGAAGCTGGATGCGCTGATCTCGATCAACAAGGTCTGGGCCGAAGCGGCCGCCCAGGCGCCGGTACCCGGCGTGATGATGGGCGGTTCGGGCACTGGCGCCGGCGCCAGCCGCCAGGACGAGATCGGCCAGCTGATGGGCATCCTCGCCACCAAGGCCGCCCGCGACCTGTCGCTGGACATGAAGGTCAAGGAATAAGCTCAGGCAGCAATGAAAACGCCCCGCACAGCGGGGCGTTTTTGTTGGTGTGCACGAAAGCTTTTGTAGGAGCGGCTTCAGCCGCTAAAAAGCCGCGAAACCGGAAAACCATCGCGGCTAAAGCCGCTCCCACAAAGCCACCACGCGCTTGTTCAGGCCGCCGGGCACGCCGGTTGGCGCAAGTCGCCGAACGCCAGTTGCAGCCAGTGGCGATAGAAGCCCTCCGCCACCCGGTTGAGCGCCGCCACCCGTGTCGGCAGATCGGCCAGCATCTGGCGCAGGCCCTGCTGACTGGCCTGGGTCTCGTCGAGCAGGTGCGACCAGTCCTGCAACCAGTCGCCGAGCAGCGTCTCGGTCACCTCCGGGTGGCCCTGCAGGGCCAGCACCTTGTCGCCCCAGGCAAAGCCCTGGTTCGGGCACCAGGGGCTGGACAGCAGCCATTCGGCACCCGCCGGCAGTTCGAAGGTGTCGCTGTGCCACTGATAGACCGGGAACTCGGCCGGCAGGTGGGCCAGCCAGGGGCTGGGCTTGGCCTGGTCGCGGCGCACCAGCGGCTGCCAGCCGACTTCGGTGTAGGGCATGCGATGCACCGGCGCGCCGAGGGCGCGGGCAATCATCTGCCCGCCCAGGCAGTGGCCGATCAGGGGAATATCGCGTTGGATGATGTGCTGCAAAGCGGCAACCTCTGCCCCGATCCAGGGCAGATCGTCGTTGACGCTCATCGGCCCGCCCATCACCGCCACGGCACGCGGGCGATCCAGGTCGTAGCCTGCGAGTTCACCGCGGTCGCAACGCAACACGGTGAAATCCAGTTGATGGGCCTCCAGCACTGCTGCCAGGTGGCCCGGAGGACAATAATCGACGTGCGTTAGAATTAGAATGTCGGTCATGACTACTCTCCGGTGTCCGCTGCCCGTTATCCGCTAGAAAAAGGCAAAGCCCGTGCCGAAACACGGGACTTTACAGCGACTCTGCGGCGATTCTGCGAACTTTTTTACGGAGGCTAACCGAGTCGCCCGTGACCGGCCAGTGCCGGCACGGACAAACCTGCGCCATCAGGCAATGCTGACCGCCTGCTGATCGCTACGCGCCAGATCCATCAGCTCGCGGTTGGCCACTGCATACATGGCGTAGTCGATGCCGGTGGCCGCACGCAGCTCGCCGAGCATGACCAGCCAGCGCTGCACCAGCGCCTTGTGCTGTTCCAGCCAGAATCCTACGCGCGCCTCCACATCCGCCGGACCTTCGGCCATCTGCAGCACCGACACGGTGATGGCGCGCTGCTGCCAGTCCAGGTCGTCGCGGAACGCCTCGCGGGCCAGGGCCTGCCAGTTGTTGTCCACCGGCAGGCTGGTGATCTGCTGCAAGTACCAGGACAGCTCCAGCGCCCCGCCCACGGCGAAGTAGGCGGTAGCCACTTCCGCGGCCGGCTTGCCGGTGACATCCGCCGCTTCGATGATCGGCAGCAGGGTGTACAGGTGGCTGGTGCCAGCCACCACGCGGGCCAGTTCCTCCGGCGTACCGGCTTCGACGAAGCCCTGGTAGCGCGCCAGCCACTGCTCGCGGGCCGGGCCTTCCAGCAGTTCGTCCAGACGCCCGGCCAGCTCGGCCACGCGCGGGGCGAAGTGACCGACATCGCGCGCGGCGTCCAGCTCGTTGCGGCGGCTGCGCAGGAACCAGCGGGTAGCGCGGCGGCCCAGGCGCATCAGCTCGTCCATCAGCTGCAGCTGCAGCTCGGCCGGCACCTGGTAGTCCAGCGCCTCGATCTGCTGCCACCAGTGCGGCAGGCGGAACACGTCGCGGACGATGACATAGGCGCCGGCGACGTTGGCCGCGCTCATGCCGGTGGACTCCTTCAGGCGCTGCACGAAGGTGATGCCCATGTGGTTGACCAGATCGTTGGCGATCTGCGTGCTGACGATCTCGCGCTTCAGGCGGTGGCGGCGCATCGGCTCGGCGAACTTCTTGCTCAGCTGCGCCGGGAAGGCGGTCTCCATCTCGCGGGCCAGGTAGTCGTCGTCCGGCACCAGGGATTTCAGCAGCGCTTCCTTGAGGTCGATCTTGCTGTAGGAGATCAGCACCGACAGCTCCGGCCGGGTCAGGCCCTGGCCATTGGCGGCGCGCTCGTTGAGCTCGTCGTCGCTGGGCAGGAACTCCAGGGCACGATCCAGCTTGCCGGCCGCTTCCAGCGCCGCCATCAGCCGCTTGTACTCGGGCAGGCGTTCGCGGGCGCGGCGCTCGGCCAGGGACAGGGCCTGGGTCTGCTTGTAGTTGTTGCCCAGCACCAGGCTGCCCACCGCATCGGTCATCTCGGCCAGCAGCTTGTTGCGCTGCTTGCCGGTCATGTCGCCGGCACCAACGATCTCGTTGAGCAGGATCTTGATGTTGACCTCGTGGTCGGAGCAGTCCACGCCGCCGGCGTTGTCGATGAAATCGGTGTTGCTCGCCCCGCCGCTCAGGCCGTACTCGACGCGGCCGAGCTGGGTCATGCCGAGGTTGCCGCCCTCGCCCACCACCTTGGCGCGCAGCTCGCAGCCGTTGACCCGCAGGCCGTCGTTGGCCTTGTCGCCGACGTCGGCGTGGCTCTCCTTGCTCGACTTGACGTAGGTGCCGATGCCGCCGTTCCACAGCAGGTCGACCGGCGCCTTGAGCAGGGCATTGAGCAGTTCGGTCGGCGCCAGCTTGTCGGCACTGATGTCGAAGCGCGCCTGCATCTGCGGGCTGATGGCGATGCTCTTGGCGCTGCGCAGGAAGATCCCGCCGCCTTCGGAGATCAGCGAGGCGTCGTAGTCGGCCCAGCTGGAGCGCGGCAGGTCGAACAGGCGCTGGCGCTCGACGAAGCTCGAAGCCGCATCCGGGTTGGGGTCGATGAAGATGTGCATGTGGTTGAAGGCCGCCACCAGCTGCAGCTTGTCCGACAGCAGCAGGCCGTTGCCGAACACGTCGCCGGCCATGTCGCCGATGCCGATGACGGTGACGTTGTCCTTCTGCACGTCGATGCCGCGCTCGCGGAAGTGGCGCTGCACCGAGACCCAGCCGCCCTTGGCGGTGATGCCCATGCCCTTGTGGTCGTAGCCGGCCGAGCCGCCGGAGGCGAAGGCGTCGCCCAGCCAGAAGCCGTAGTCCTGGGCGATGCCGTTGGCGATGTCGGAGAAGGTCGCAGTACCCTTGTCCGCCGCCACCACCAGGTAAGGGTCGTCGTTATCGTGGCGCACCACGTTCTGCGGCGGCACCACGGCGCCGTCCTTGAGGTTGTCGGTGATGTCGAGCAGGCCGCTGATGAAGATGCGGTAGCAGGCGATGCCCTCGGCCAGTACCTCGTCGCGGTTGGCGCCCACCGGCATCTTGCGCGGGATGAAACCGCCCTTGGCGCCCATCGGCACGATCACCGCGTTCTTCACCTGCTGCGCCTTGACCAGGCCGAGCACTTCGGTGCGGAAGTCTTCCTCGCGATCGGACCAGCGCAGGCCGCCGCGGGCCACGTCGCCGAAGCGCAGGTGCACGCCCTCGACGCGCGGGCAGTAGACGAAGATCTCGAACTTCGGCACCGGCCGCGGGATGTCCGGGATCAGCCGCGGGCTGAGCTTGAAGCTGAAGTAATGCTTGGCCTGACCATCGGCGTCCGGCTGGTAGAAGTTGGTGCGCAGGGTGGCCTTGATCAGGTCCAGGTAGCGCCGCAGGATACGGTCCTCGTTGAGCACCGCGACATTGTCCAGGGCGGCGAGAATCGCCTGTTCGAGCTTCTGCTGCTTGTCCTCCAGGTCCTCGTCGGTGAGCTTGCGCGCCAGGTAGAAGCGGGTGCGGAACAGACGCACCAGCTCCTTGGCGATATCGGCGTGGTTGACCAGGGTGGCGGCGATGTAGCTCAAGTCGAAGCCCAGGCGGATCTGCTTGAGGTAGCGGGCATAGGCGCGCAGCAGCGCCACGTCGCGCCAGGGCATGGAGGCGGTCAGCACCAGGCGGTTGAAGCCGTCGTTCTCCGCCGCGCCGCCGACGATCTGCACGAAGGCGTCCTGCAGGGTGTCGTTGAGCTGCTGGATGTCGACATCGACGCCTTCGGCGCTGGTGAAGGCGAAGTCATGAATCCAGAACTCGCGGCCATCGACGCGACGCAGCTTGTAGGGGAACTCGCCGAGTACGCGCAGGCCGAGGTTTTCCAGGATCGGCAGCACGTCCGACAGCGGCAGCGGCGTGTCGGCGTGGTACAGCTTGCAGTGCAGCTCCTGCTCGCCCTGGGCCAGCGGCTGGTAGAAGCTCATCACCAGCGGACGCTCGGTCGACAGGCTGAGCAGGTGCTGCATGTCAACCACCGCCGAATGCGGGGCGAAGCGCTCGCAGTAGCCGGCCGGGAAGCCTTTCGGGAAATCGGCCAGCACCTGGGTGCCCTGGGCCTCGCCGAAGCTTTCCACGACCAGGCTGGCGTAGTCGTCCTTCCACGAACGGCAGGCCTGGATGACTTCCTTCTCCAGGCGTACCGGGTCGATCTGCACGCGGTTCTTCGGGTCGACCTTGAGGATGAACTGCACCCGCGCCAGCACCGACTCGGAGAAGTAGGTCCAGAACTCGCAATCACTGGCGCCCAGGCGCTCCATGAGGATCTGCTGGATCTTCACCCGTGTCTCGGTGGAGTACACATCGCGCGGCACATAGGCCAGGCAGTAGGCGAAACGACCGTAGGGGTCGCGGCGGATGAACAGGCGCAGCTTGTTGCGTTCCTGGATCTGCACGATGGCGATGGCGGTGTTGAACAGCTCATCGACCGGGGTCTGGAACAGGTCGTCGCGCGGCAACACTTCCAGCACCTGCTCCAGCTCCTTGCCCAGATGGGCCTGGCGATCGAAGCCCGAGCGTTCGGCGATCTCGTCGACCTTGCGGCGGATATAGGGGATGCGGCCGACGCTCTGGGCATACACCGAGGAGGTGTACAGGCCCATGAAGCGGCATTCCTTGACCACCTTGCCCTTGGCATCCAGCTCGCGGATGGAGACGAAGTCCGGGTAGGCCGGGCGATGCACGCGGCTCGGCGTGGCGGCCTTGGCGAAGGACAGCAGGCAGGGTTCGCGGAGGAAATTCACGGCCTCCTTCTCGATATGCAGCTCTTCCTGCTTGAGGCCCTTGCGCAGGTGGCGCGACAGGCCGAGCAGGGACTGCTCGTCATACACCAGATGGCCGCCGTCCTTCTCCTCGGCCACGGTGAATTCCTCGTAGCCGAGGAAAGTGAAGTGATTGTCCAGCAGCCAGGTAAGAAAGGCTTTCACTTCCGCCAGCTCGGCGCCGTCGACCTTGAGCTTGGCCTTGTCCAGCCAGGCCAGCAGCTGCTCGGCGCGGGCCTTCATCGGCGCAAAATCGGCCACCGCCAGGCGCACTTCCTCCAGCACTTCCTGCAGGGCCTTTTCCAGGGTGCGCAGCTCGCCGACATTGGCGCAGCGGTCGATCTCCAGGTACATCAGCGCTTCCTGCTGCACGCCCTTGCCGTGGCTGCCCTTGGCCAGGATCTCCTGCAGCTCGCCGTTCTTCTCACGGCGTACGCTGAACACACTGTTCTGCAGGGTATGGATGCTGTAGCCGCGGCGATTCAGCTCCATGCGTACCGAATCGACCAGGAACGGCAGGTCGACGTGCAGCACTTCCACCGCGGTATGGGTGGACTGCCAGCCATGCTTCTCGTAATCCGGGTTGTATACCCGCACCAGCGGCTTGGCCGGGTCGAAGTGCTCGAGCAGGCGCCAGGAAGACAGGGTGCAGCCGGCCAGATCGCCGAGGCGGCGTTGGGTCAGTTCGTCGAGGGCGACGATGCCGAAAAACTGCTCGGCGAACAGCGCCACTTGTGGCAACGCCTGCTCGCTGACGTGCTGAGCCAGGGCCGCTTGCAGTTGATGCTGGAAGTCGGCTTTGCTGGCCGCAGTGAAAAACGCCATGGTGATGCTCCGCTGGACTTGTTATTCGTGGAGGCGCCGCGCGTGCTTGCAGACAGAAGGCTGCAGCGCCGGTTCCAGGCAGTCTAGGCCATGCAGGAAACCGGGCAGTACACACGACGACCGCTAGGTCACGCCAAGCTTAGCCAGTGCGCGTGAAACCACGCTTGCAGCCCTGCGACATATTCGTTCATCGCCATGCTGCGCCGCGGCCATGCGCGCGCCTACACAGATGCGCCGATGAGCTGCTAAGGTGCCGGCTTCCTCGCAGCCTGGTAGGGAAACCATGGCCAACCGTCCTCTCACGCGCTCGCTGCTGCGCCACTTCGGCAACCTGCTGGTCAGTGCCATCGGCGCCCTGCTGCTGGGTCTGGCCGCCTGGCTTGCGCCGCCACTGCTCGTCCCGCTGCTGTGGGCCGGCGTGCCGGTCTACCTCGGCGTGCTGCTGCCGCGCTGGATCGGCCGTGGCGAGCGCCTGCGCCGGGCCGAGGCGGCGCGCCAGGCCGACCTGGGCAAATGGGGCTTTGCCTGCCGCGACCATGCCGGGCCCTGGCTCAACTACATCGACTATCCCCTGCTGCAGCGCTGCGAGCAGTTCGCCGGGCGCTACTTCTATGGTGAATGGCTGATCATCCACGACGGCCTGCTGATCATTAATCCGGGGCACTCCAGCGTCGACCTGCAGCAGGGCGAAGTGCGCTACGACTTCGCCCGTCCGCGCACCTACGCCTGGGACGGCTGCACGCCCAAGGTGCCGTTCTACTGGCTGGCCATCCTCGGCATTCCCGACTGGTGGGAGAAGCGCCACCCCATCCTGCGCCTGCAGCAGGGCCAGGTGCAGGAAAGCCAGGTGTTCTGGCCCCTGGCCCACCCGGCCAGCCTGGTGCACGACGCGCTGTACCAGTACCTCAACGTCGCCCCGCTGGCCAAGCACGAGGCCGACCGGCTGTTCTTCCAGATGCTGCGCCAGGCCGGCATGGTCTGGCCGCTGGCGTTCGCCTACTACCTGGCCGTGCGCCTGTTCGGCGCGCTGGAGGTACGCGGCCCCGCCCCGGCCAACAGCGCGCTGCGCTGCGCCACCCCGCTGCCGGCCAGCGCGCAGGCGCCGGCGCTGAACTTCGACGCGCCGACACGGTCTGCTTGAGCCGCGACCTCGCGGCGCAAAAGGGGAACTGGCCGGCACTGCGCGCGCCCAGGCCTGCCAGCTCGCCACACAATGCAGTAGAGTTGGCACCCCGATCGGGTGTTTTCGGCTACCCGTCAGTCCCTTTTCAGGAAGAACCTCGATGGAACATCGTGAGGCGCTCGTTGCGCTGCGACACTTTCTTGCAACCCAGATTCTCGGCCAGGAAAAACTCATCGAACGCCTGCTGATCGCCCTGCTGGCCGACGGCCACCTGCTGGTCGAAGGCGCTCCCGGCCTGGCCAAGACCAAGGCGATCAAGGAACTGGCCGAAGGCATCGAGGCCGAATTCCACCGCATCCAGTTCACCCCCGACCTGCTCCCCGCCGACATCACCGGCACCGAGATCTATCGCCCGGAAAACGGCAGTTTCGAATTCCAGCAGGGGCCGATCTTCCACAACCTGGTGCTGGCCGACGAGATCAACCGCGCCCCGGCCAAGGTGCAATCGGCCCTGCTCGAGGCCATGGCCGAGCGCCAGGTCAGCGTCGGGCGCAGCACCTACGACCTGTCGCCGCTGTTCCTGGTGATGGCCACGCAGAACCCGATCGAGCAGGAAGGCACCTACCCGCTGCCCGAAGCCCAGCTCGACCGCTTCCTCATGCACGTGAAGATCGGTTTCCCGGACGCCAGCGTGGAACGCAAGATCCTCGCCCAGGCCCGCGGCGATGCGCTCAACGGCGAAGCCAAGCCGGAACACCGGGTCACCCAGCAGGCGATCTTCGCCGCGCGCGAGGAAATCCTCGGTCTGTACATGGCCGATGCGGTGGAGGAATACCTGGTGCAGCTGGTGATGGCCACCCGCACCCCGGCCAAATTCGACCCCGAGATGGCCGAGTGGATCGCCTACGGCGCCAGCCCGCGCGGCTCGATCGCCCTCGACCGCTGCGCGCGCGCCCATGCCTGGCTGGCCGGGCGCGACTTCGTCAGCCCGGAAGACATCCAGGCGGTGCTGTTCGACGTGCTGCGCCACCGCATCATCCTGTCGTTCGAGGCGGAAGCCGCCGGCATCGACCAGGACCGGGTGATCCAGCGCATCCTCGACGTGGTGGCGGTGGCCTGATGCCGACCCGCATTCGCCACGGCCAGGCCCGCTAAGCCATGCACGCCCTGCCCGCGCAACCCGGAATCCGCGTCAGCCTCGCCGAGCTGATCGAGATGCGTCACCGCGTGCGCGAGGTGCAGCTGTTTTCCACCCCGGCGCGGCGCAGCCCGCTGATCGGCCTGCACCACTCCAAGCTGCGCGGGCGCGGCGTCGACTTCGACCAGGTGCGCGTCTACCAGCCCGGCGACGACGTGCGCACCATCGACTGGCGCGTCACCGCGCGCACCCAGGAGCCGCACACCAAGCTGTTCCACGAGGAGCGCGAGCGGCCGATCTTCATCATGGTCGAGCAGAGCCGGCGGCTGTTCTTCGGCTCCGCCCTGCAGTTCAAGTCGGTGCTGGCCGCCCAGGCCGCCAGCCTGTTCGGCTGGGCCGCGCTGACCCACAACGACCGCATCGGCGGCCTGGTGTTCGGCGACCACGAACACCACGAGATCAAGCCGCGGCGCAGCAAGCACAGCCTGCTGCAACTGCTCAACCGCCTGGCCCGGGCCAACCAGGCCCTGCACAGCGAAATGCAGAACGGCCGCGACGGCTTCGGCCTGGCCCTGCGCCGCGCCCGCGAGGTGCTGCGCCCGGGCAGCCTGGCGATCATCCTGTGCGACGAGCGCGCCCTCAGCGACGCCGCCGAGCAGCAGCTGACCCTGCTCGCTCGGCACACCGACCTGCTCCTGCTGCCGGTGTCCGACCCGCTCGACCATGCCCTGCCTGCCGCCGGCCTGCTGCGTTTCTTCGAGCACGGCGCGCAGCTCGAACTGGACACCCACAACCCCGAGCTGCGCAGCGCCTACCACGCCCTCGGCGAACAGCGCCGCGCGCGCTGGCAGCGCCTGGCGCAGAAACTCGGCGTGCCATTGCTGCCGCTGTCCACCGCCAGCGAACTGATCGAGCAGCTGCGCGAACAGCTGAACGGCCTGCAACGCCCGGGGAAACGCCCGTGAACCCGCTCGACCAGCTGCAACCGACCATCGCCCCGCCGCCCGTTGCCTGGTGGCCGCCGGCGCCCGGCTGGTGGCTGCTGGCCGTGCTGCTGCCGCTGCTGCTCTGGGGCCTGTGGTACCTGCGCCGCTACCTGCCGAAGCTCAAGCGCCGGCAACAGGCCGAACAGCCGCTCGACCCGCTGCGCCTGGCCGCCCTGAGCGAGCTGGCCAGCCTGCGCAAGCCCTACGACGGCGCCCCTGCCGGGCCCTGGCTGCAGCAGCTGAACGCCCTGCTCAAGCGCCTGTGCCGCGCCCACTACCCGCAGGACCACAGCCATACCCTGAGCGGGCGCGCCTGGCTGGCCTTCCTCGACAACCGCTGCCCGGCCGCCGGCCTGACCCGCTACATGGTGCTGGTGGAAGGCAGCTACCGCGCCGGCTGCACCCTGGACGACAAGGCCATCGCCGGCCTCAACCAGGCCGTCGACACCTGGATTCGCAAGCATGTTTGAGTTCGCCTGGCCCTGGGCCTTCCTCCTCGCCCCGCTGCCCTGGCTGCTGCGCCGGCTGCTGCCGGCGGCCGACAGCGGCGAGGCGGCGCTCAAGGTCAGCTTCCTCGCCGAGCTGGAAGGCCTCAGCGGCCGCCGCGCCCGCGCCAGCCTGCCGGCCTGGCGCCAGCAGGCCCCGTTCGCCCTGCTCTGGCTGTTGCTGCTGGTGGCCACGGCGCGCCCGGAATGGGTCGGCGAACCGCTGCCGCTGCCGGCCAGCGGCCGCGATCTGCTGCTGGCGGTGGACGTTTCCGGCTCCATGGAGCAGAGCGACATGCAGTGGGACGGCGAAGACGTGTCGCGCCTGGAGCTGGTCAAACTGCTGTTCAGCGACTTCATCGAGCAGCGCCAGGGCGACCGCGTCGGCCTGATCCTGTTCGGCAGCCAGGCCTACCTGCAGTCGCCGCTGACCTTCGACCGCCACACCGTGCGGGTCTGGCTGGACGAGGCGCTGATCAATATCGCCGGGCCGCAGACCGCCATCGGCGATGCCATCGGCCTGGCGGTCAAGCGCCTGCGCCAGCGTCCGGCCGACAGCCGGGTGCTGGTGCTGATCACCGATGGCGCCAACAACGGCGGCGAGATCGAACCGCGCACCGCGGCACGCCTGGCCGCCGAGGAGCAGGTGAAGATCTACACCATCGGCATCGGCGCCGATCCGCAGCCGGGCGGGCTGATGGGCATGCTCGGCATCAGCCCGGGCATCGAGCTGGACGAGGCCACCCTGATCGACATCGCCGAACAGACCGGCGGCAGCTACTTCCGCGCGCGCAGCAGCGAGGAACTGCAGGACATCCAGGCGGCCCTCGACCGCCTCGAACCGGCCGCCCAGCAGCCCACCCGCGCCCGCCCGGCACTGGCCCTGTACGGCTGGCCGCTCGGCGCGGCGCTGCTGCTCAGCCTGCTGCTGGTGGCCCATGAACTGTGGCCGCACAGCCTGCAACAGCTGCGCCAGCGCCTGCGGAGGACCGCCTGATGGAACTCGCCGCCCTCTGGCCACACTGGCTGCGCCCCTGGAGCCTGCTGCTGGTGCCGCCGTGCGCCTGGCTGCTGTGGCAACTGTGGCACCGCGAACGGCGCAGCGGGCGCTGGCAGCTGCTGCTGCCCACGCTGTTCCAGGCCGCGCTGCTCACCGGCGGCCGCACCCGGCAGAACCGCCTGCCGTGGATCGCCCTCGGCCTCGCCTGGCTGCTGGCCGTGCTGGCCCTGCTCGGCCCCAGCTGGCAGCGCGTCGAACAGGCCAGCCAGAAGCGTGCCGACCCGCTGGTGGTGGTGCTCGAACTGACCCCGGCGATGCTCGCCGGGGATGCCGCGCCGGATCGCCTGAGCCAGGCCAGGCGCAAGCTGCTCGACCTGCTGCGCGCGCGCCAGGATGCGCAGACCGCCATCCTGGTGTATGCCGGCAGCGCGCATACCCTGGTGCCGCTGTCCGACGACCTGGCCACCGCCAGCAACCTGCTGGATGCGCTCAAACCCTCGATCATGCCGCAGCCCGGGCGGCGCGCCGACCTGGCCATGGCCAAGGCCGTCGCCTTGCTCGAACAGGGCGCCCAGGGCCGCGGCCGCCTGCTGCTGATCACCAGCGCCCTGAGCGAGGAGGAACGCCAGGGCATCCGCCAGGTCCTGGGCCAGCGCAGCGAACAGCTGCGCATCCTCGGCATCGGCACGGCCCAGGGCGCGCCGATCCTCGGCGAGAACGGCAGCTTCCTCAAGGATGCCCAGGGCGCCATCCTCCTGCCGCGCCTGGACGGCGCCGGACTCCGGCGTTTTGCCAGCGAACTGGGCGGCCAGTACCGCCAGGCCAGCCTGGACGACCGCGACCTGCGCGGCCTCGGCCTGCTCGACGGTCCGCAGGCCCTGCGCGAGGATGGCGAGCCGACCCTGCTCACGGCCTGGGCCGACCAGGGCCACTGGCTGCTGCTGCCGCTGTTGCTGCTGGCCGCCTGCGCCGGACGCCGCGGCTGGCTGTTCGGCCTGCCGTTCCTGCTGCTGGCCCTGCCGCAACCCAGCTACGCCTTCGAGTTCCGCGACCTGTGGCTGCGCCCGGACCAGCAAGGCCAGCGCCTGCTGCAAGCAGACAAGCCCAGGGAAGCCGCCGAGCGCTTCGCCGACCCGCAGTGGCAGGGCGAAGCCCTCTATCGCGCCGGCGACTACCCCGCTGCCGCCGAACGCTTCGCCCTGAGCGACAGCGCCAGCGCCCACTACAACCGCGGCAACGCCCTGGCCAAGAGCAACGAGCTGGAGGCCGCGCTGGATGCCTATGACCAGGCCCTGGAGCAGCAACCCGACCTGCAGGTGGCGCAGCAGAACAAGGCGCTGATCGAGCAACTGCTGCAACAGCAGAAGCAGCAACAACAGCAGCAAGCCGACCAGCAGAACCAGCAGAACCAGCAGAACCACCAGGCGCAGGATCAGGGCGGCGAGTCGACGCCATCCAGCGCTGCCGGCCAGCCGCAGGCCGAACCCGGCGGCCAGCAGGAGCAGGACGACGGCAGCGAATCCAGCCAGGCCAAGGCCGCCGAGCCGAACCCAGCCGGCGAGCCGCAGCCCGCCGAACAGCCGGCGCAACCGGGGCCCGCCGAAGGCCAGAAACCGGCACCGGCCAACGCCCCGCACGACGGCACCCAGGCCGCTGCCGAGCAGGCCCTCGGCGGCGAACAGCGCGATGCCCTGGAACAGTGGCTGCGGCAGATCCCGGACGAGCCGGGCGAACTGCTGCGGCGCAAATTCCTCTATGAACAGCAACAGCGTCAGGAACAGTCTCGATGAGCCGCCTGCTTTGCGCCCTCCTTCTCAGCCTCTTCGCCCTGCAGGCCGGCGCCGCCAGCCTCACCGCCACGGTCGACCGCGCCCGCCTGAGCGAAGGCGAAAGCCTCGACCTGATCCTCGAATCGGATGATGTCACGGTGTTCGGCAAGCCCGACCTGGCGCCCCTGGAACCGCTGTTCGAAGTGGTCAGCACGCGCCAGGAAAACCGCCTGGCCACCTTCAACGGCAAGACCCAGGCCACCACCCGCTGGATCGTCACCCTGCTGCCGCGGCAGAGCGGCTACGTGGTGATCCCGCCGCTGAAGCTGGGTGACGCCAGCAGCCAGGCCATCACCCTGCAGATCCTCAAGGGCAACGGCGGCGACGCCAACGGCAAGCTGGCGCCGATCTTCATCGACGCTAGCCTCGACCAGGAAAGCGTCTACGTGCAGGCCCAGGCGGTGCTGACCCTGCGCATCTACCACTCGGTGTCGCTGTACCCCGACAGCATCAGCCTGACCCAGCTGAGCATCGCCGACGCCCGGGTCGAGCAACTCGGCGAACCGCGCACCTACGAGAAGGCGCTCAACGGCGTGCGCCACGGCGTGATCGAGGTGCGCTACGCGATCTTCCCGCAGAAGAGCGGTGAGCTGAGCATTCCCTCGCAGCTGTTCAGCGCCACCCCGGTGGAGCGCTCCAGCGCCGACGACTACAACCCGTTCGGCCCGCGCCCCGGGCGCCTGACCCGGGTCAAGTCGCCGGTGATTCCACTGACGGTGAAGGCCAAGCCGGCCAGCTACCCGAGCGATGCGCCCTGGCTGCCGGCCCGCGCCATCAGCCTGAGCGAGGCCTGGAATCCGGAGCCGGACAAGCTGCGGGTCGGCGATTCCCTGACCCGCAGCATCCTGTTGCGCGCCGAAGGCCTGTCCAGCGCCCAACTGCCGCCGCTGCCGCAGAGCCAGAGCGAAGGCCTGCGCCGCTATCCGGACCAGCCGCTGCTGAACAACGAGAACAGCGAACGCGGCCTGCTCGGCAGCCGCGAAGAGCGCGAAGCACTGGTGGCCAACCGCAGCGGCCGGATCAGCCTGCCCGCCGTCGAGCTGGTCTGGTGGAACACCGCTGAAGACCGCCTGGAGCGCACCAGCCTGCCGGCGCGGACCCTGGAAGTGGCCAGCAACCCGGCCCTGGAGGCCGAGGCCCCGGTCGACAGCCCGGCGCCGCTGCCGAGCGCCGATGCACCGCCGCTGTGGCCCTGGCAGCTGGCCTGCGCCCTGCTGGCCGGCACCACCCTGCTCGGCTTCGGCCTGTGGTGGCGGGCGCGCCGCCAGCCGGCGATCCTGCCCACGGCGCAGACCGGCCCCAGCCCGCGCACCCTGCTCGACGACCTCAAGCGCGCCTGCCTGGCCAACGACAGCCAGGCCACCCGCCAGGCCCTGGATGCCTGGGCCCGCCAGCAACCGGAAACCCTGGCCGACATGGCCGCCCGCTTCGTGCCGCTGTCCGAGGCACTGGATGAACTGAATGGGGCACTGTACAGCGAGAGCGGCCAGTACTGGCAGGGCGAAGGCCTGTGGAAGGCGATCCGCAGCCTGCCGGCCCCGGAAACGCCGAGCGGCCAGCAGGAACCGAGCCCGCTGCCGCCGCTGTACCCACGCTGACTGACCGAAGGAAACGAAGATGACGCTCAAGGACGAGCTGGCGGCCTTCTACCGCCGCTGCGGCTTTGCCGACACCGCCGACCGCCAGGCCTGCACCGTGCCGGTCTATACCGGCTGCCTGCTGGTGCCGCTGCCGAATATCGAAACCCGTCACCGCTACCTCAAGTACCATGACCTGCACCATATCGTGACCGGCTACAGCACCGGGCGCATCGGCGAGGGCGAAGTCAGTGCCTGGGAACTGGGCACCGGTTCGATGCTCAATTCGCCGCTGCTCGGCACCATGAACCTAATCGCCCTCTCCACCGGCCTGGTGCTGCAGCCCCGGCGCATGTGGCGCGCCTTCCGCCGTGGCTGCCGCAGCCGCAACCTGTATCCGCAGACCATGCGCCAGCGAGTGGAAGAGGAGCACTGGCCCGACCTGCCCTGCCTGCGCCAGGAATTGCTGGAGAGCCGCCGCGATCCCCTGCCGTCAGCCCTGCGCAGCATCGAATTCGCCGCCTACGCGGCCACAGCCATGCTCATCCATGCACTGATCGCCATCCCCGCCGTCTGCACCCGCGTGGTTACCGATATCGGCCTGGGCTACAGCTTCTTCCAGGTGATCAAGCCAGCCAAACGCAACGACCTGTACTGAGCACAAGGAGGAATCGTGGCTAGATGTTGAGGGCAGCTAGCGGCCAAAAGCGGTCAGCCAAACTTTCTCGGTGTTTGCCCGAGAAGCTTGGCATTCCGGTTCATCTGATATGACGAAGTGACTATGAGTCAGTCGACCCGTGTCAGCGTGACGTCAATATTGCCGCGGATGGCGTTGGAGTATGGGCAGATGAAATTCTTGAGCGGGCCTGGGCGCTCCTTGGTGAGCTCTTCCGGAGGGAGCTCTGATAGGCTTGTGAACAACACTTGATCTGCCCAGCGTTTTTACTGGGCGAACAGGATGGCTGTGCTTGGGATGATCATCGGGCACCTCTGCATGCCACAGGCTAATGAGGTATCACCATAACCTATTCGTACAGCTCAGTAGGTCGCCGAGGTACATCCGCTCCAGGGTTTATTCACGGTCTGCATGATTAGCGAGCTTCGCGAGCAAAGTCGATGAATGAATCGCTCCGGGTTTCGTGGAGGCCTCAACTCTTGAGAAGATGAGGCCATG
>NZ_WELL01000005.1:0-101746 GCF_009799935.1 Pseudomonas sp. L-22-4S-12
TCAGCGACCAGCTGCTGGCGCAGAGCGAGCAGGTGGTGCTGCTGATCGAACGCCACACCGGCAGCCAGAGCGCCCGCCTGGTCAACCGCAGCGGCCGCCAGCGCATGCTCAGCCAGCGCATCGCCAAGCTCTACCTGGCCGTCAGCTGGCGTCTGCCGGTCGAGGGCCTGGAGGCGCAGCTGCAAAAAGCCACCGAGGAATTCGAAACCGCCCAGCAGGAACTGCTCGCCGCAAGGCAGAACACCCCGCAGATCAGCCAGGCGCTGCAGAAGGTCGATGCCCAGTGGCGCTTCGCCCGCGCCGGCTTTCGCCTGTCGGCCGACTCGCAGTACGTGCCGACGGTGATCACCACCACCACCGAGACCCTGCTCTGGCAAATGAACGACCTGACCAGCGCCTATGAACAGGCGCTGCAGCAGGGCAGCTGAGACGCGCACCCGGCACTGCCTCTTTGGAGGTAGTGCCATGGGGGAATGGGAGAGCCGTCCCGCGCCGCCTAGGATGACAGCCTAGGAGGTGACCCATGCTGACCGACTCAGAAAACCTCAAGGCCTTGCGCCAGCACCACTTGTTCAACCGGCTGCCCGAGGCCCTGTTCACGGAAGTCAGTTGCCTGGCCATCCAGCGCAAGCTGGACAGCGGCGATGCACTGTTCCACCAGGGCGATGCCGCCGACCGCTTCTATCTGCTGCTCAACGGCCAGATGAAACTGACCCGCGTACTGTTCGAGGGCCAGGAAAAGCTGGTGGAAGTCATCCAGCCCGGGCAGAGCTTCGCCGAGGCCCTGCTGTTCACCGGCGCCAGCCACTACCCCGTGACCTGCAGCGCGCTGAAAGCCAGCAACCTGATCAGCATCGACGGCACCCACTACCGGCGCCTGCTGGAAGAACAGCCGAAGATCTGCCTCGACCTGCTGGCCAGCTTCAGCATGCGCCTGCACCAGCGCCTGGACGAGATCGACACCCTCACCGTCGGCAATGCCAGCCGCCGCGTGGTGCGCTTCCTCTGCCAGGAGCAGCGCGAGGCCGGCAACGGCCAGATCCAGCTCAGCGTGCCCAAGCGCCTGATCGCCTCGCAGCTGGGCATCCAGCCGGAAACCTTTTCGCGCATCCTGCATCGCCTGATCGATGCCGGCCTGATCGCCATGGAGCGCCGCAGCATCCGCGTGCTGGACCGCCCCAGCCTGGCCAACTACTACGAGTGAGCCGGCGCCCGCGAGCGCCCGGCCGCCCGAGGAGAACCCCGATGTCCGATCCCAACCTTCCCCTGGTGTACTCCTGCTCCGGCTGCTCGAACGTGGCACAGCTGGCCAACACCCTGGCCGTGCGCCTGGATCGTGCCGGCCTGGCGGAAATGTCGTGCATCGCCGGGGTCGGCGGGCGCGTCGCCTCGCTGGTCAACAAGGCCAGCAGCGGCCGGCCGATCCTGGCCCTGGACGGCTGCCAGCTGCAGTGCGTGCGCGGCTGCCTGGACCAGCACGGGGTACGCGCCGACGTGCACCTGATCCTCAGCGACCTGGGCCTGAAGAAACGCTACGGCGAGGACTTCAGCGGTGACACGGTCGAGCAGGTCTATGCCGAGGTGGCCGGGCTGATCGCCAGCGACCGCCTGCCGGCGCGCACGGTGGCACTGCAGAGCGGCGGCCACTGACCCTGTAGGGTGCGCCGTACGCACCTAGTGGCCCCTAGGGCAGCCTGCTGAGCTGATTACCGAGCGGGCTGATGGTTTGGATTTCGCCCACCCGGGCGACTCACTTTGACTCGCTGTGCTCGCCCTGCGGGCCAGCCTGCGGCTGTTACTCCGCTTCGCTACGTAGCTTTGTTTGCGCAAAGAAAAGTAAGCAAAAGAAAGCGCACCCCGGCATCCGGCCCTGCGCTTCGCTCCGGGTGCCCTCCCTCCGGTGCCGCTCCGGGGGCCGGCTTACAAGGGCCATCCCTGGCCCTTTAAGCCTCTCGCCGCATCCCTGCGGCTCGTCCCCCTGCGCAACACCTCCACTACTCGCTGCGCTCGCCCTGCGGGCCAGCCTACGGCTGTTACTCCGCTTCGCTACGTTTCGGCCTCCTGACGGGGACTCGGGCTCCGAGCTGCCTGACCGCTCTTTCCTGCCGCTACGCGGATTTGCTTTCCACCCTGCAAGCCATGGAGCTGCACACAACACGCTATTGGGACATCGCCAACCTCAACGCAGCATGGCCGACGATAAAGAGATCCGAAGGTTCTTACAGGCGAAAGCGCGCCATCTGCGCCTGCAGACTGCCCATGTCCTGGTTGATCCGCTGACTGCCCTGCTCGGTGGCCTGCGCCGAGCTGGCCGTGGATTCGGCGATGCCGGCGATGCGCGTGAGCGACTGGTTCATTTCCTCGGCCACCTGCGACTGCTCCTCGGCGGCCGTGGCGATCTGCCCGGTCATGCCGCGGATGGTCTGCACCGCGTTGACGATCTGCACGAACACCCGCTGCACCGCCTCGACCTGCTGCAGGGTCTGCTCGCTGCCCTGGCGCGACTCCTCCATGGCCGTGCCGGCACGCCCGGCCTGGGCCTGCAGGCGCTCGATCAGGCCGCTGATTTCCCCGGCCGAGGCCTGGGTCCGCCCCGCCAGGCTGCGCACCTCGTCGGCCACCACGGCGAAGCCGCGGCCCTGCTCGCCGGCGCGGGCCGCCTCGATGGCCGCGTTGAGGGCCAGCAGGTTGGTCTGCGCGGCGATCGCGCTGATCACCTCCAGCACCCGGGCGATCTGGTCGCTGTCGGCCAGCAGCTGCTGCAGCACCTCGGACAGGCCTTCGACCTGTTGCGACAACTGGCGGATGGCCGCCACCGAGTCCTGCATCAGCGCGTCGCCGCGGCTGGTTTCCTGCTCGGCGGTGTCGGCGGCACCCGCCGCATCCACGGTGCTGCGGGCCACCTCGTGGGAAGTCGCCAGCATCTCGTTCATTGCCGTGGCCACCTGCTCGATCTCGCTGCGCTGGGCCTGCACATGCTCGGCATTGTCCGCCGCCATCGCCGACATCTGCACGCACTGGCCGGCGCCCCCTTCGGCGGCCTGACGCACCGCCCGAATCATCTCGCCGACCTGCTCCAGCAGGCGGTTGTAGGCCGTGGTGATGCGGCCGATCTCGTCATCGCCGTGGCGCACCGCCAGCGGCCGGGAGAAATCGCCGCCGGCGACCAGCTCCAGGCGCCCGCGCAGCTCGTCGACCCGCGCCATCAGCCAGTTCATCCCGGCCAGGCGGCCGAGCACCACCAGCAGCAGGATGGCCAGGGTCGCGCCCATCGACAGCCAACGCTGCAGCGCCGCCGTGTGGTTGCTGTCGGCCGACAGCAGCGTCACCACCTGGTGCATGTCCTTGAGCAGGGCCTCCGATTCGCCGGCCAGCTGCTGCGCCGCGCTGGCCTGGCCGCCGGCGACCCGACGCACCAGCTCGCGGTAGCCCTGCCAGCGCTGGTCGACCAGCTCCAGCTGCGCCCGCGCCGCGGGCAGCTGCACCGCCGGCAGGCCGGCCGGGGCGCCATCGCGCAGGCTCCGGTGGCTCTGCTCGAAGCGCTGGATGGTCTGCTCCAGGCTGCTGGCCGGCAGCAGGTCCTGGGCCACCAGCAGGCTTTCCTTGGCCATTTTCTGGCTCAGCATGCGCTGCGCCCCGGCCATGTCCAGCTGGCTGGCGTCGCGCACCGAAAGGAACAGCACGGCGGCCGTCAGCGCGGCGCAGAGGAAGATCAGGCTGTAGGAGAAGAAGAACTGCGCATTGATGGTGCGCAGGCCCAGGGCGCGCAGGGCGGCCTGGATGCTATCGGTGATCCAGTCGAACATGAGGTTCTCCTTGAAGCCGCCCCGCGTGCCGTGCGGGCCGCTTGTGACGAGCCCACGGACCACGCGGTGACGGATGAATCCCTGTCGCACCGGCCCCATGCCGGATGCAGACATTGCAGCTCCCCTGGCGCCGCCGTATAGCCGGCGGCACCAACGAATTGCAGTACAGCAAAAAACCGGCCAAACACCAGGCCGGCTGCCGTCTGCGCTGCTCTCGGAACCTGTCTACGATCCGCTGCGCGGCAGCCATGCCGGGTTAGAACCGGCTCTAGCTCGCGGGATCGCAGACAGATGTTCAGCCGGCGCTGCCGGCCGCTGTCGATCGGCGTTGCGCCAGGTCCTCGCGCAGCACTTCGCCGACCCGGCACAGCGAGCGCCACAGGCGCGGCGGCAACTGCTCGGGGTCGAGGCTGTCGATCAGGTTCTTCATCGCCAGGCCCAGTTCGGTATCGCCTTCGATGACCAGGCGCCGGCGGAAGAACAGGGTGTCCGGGTCTTCCTGGCGGCTGGCCAGCAGCACGAACTCACGCCAGTTGCCGCGGATGCACACGTCCACCGGCGCCCGCGCCGCCATGCGCAGGCCGCGCCGCTCGCGGGTCAGGCACCAGGCCAGCTGCAGGTCGCTGACCTCCAGGCGCAGCCAGCGCCCTTGCAGCAGATCGAAGGCGCCCTCCTCCACCGGCTCGGCAAACAGCCGCGCCACCACGGCTTCGAGCACCCAGCGCTGCAGGGTGAACGGCACATGACGGGCCAGCCCGAGCAGCGGGTCGGCACTGCGCAACGCCAACTGGGTCAGGTTCAGCACAGGCCGACCTCCTCTGCGCTGAGCATGCCCGGACGGCCATGCCAGTAGCCGTTGCAGCCCTGGGCCAACAGCGGCGGCAAGGCGCCCTGGCGCACCGCGTGGTAGTCGCCGATCACCGCCGGCATGCCTTCGGCCCGCGGGCTCAGGCGCAGGCAGTCGACGCCGCTGTGCTGCACCTCGCGGTAGTCGGCGAGCAGGTTGTTGACCCGCGCCGAGAGGGTCTGGATGCCGTTGAGGGTGAACAGCGCCTCGCCCTCCTGGCTGAGCAGGGGAATGCCTTCGGGGTAGTTGATGCAGCAGAACTGGCAGTCGTCCTTGGGCCGGTTTTCCGCGCGGGCGGTGAAGCAGCGCGCCGAATAGGCCAGCGGCAGGTGGCCGTAGGCGAACAGCTCGACCTCCGGCCGCGGCCGGCCGAGGGCATCGAGCTGGCCCAGGCAATCGCGCAGCAGCGCGGCCGAGCACTCCACCGGCGGCACCCAGCGGCGCAGCCCGCAGTCCTGCAGCTCGGCCAGGGCCTGGGCGTTGTACAGGTTGAGCGCGGGGCCGGCGACGAAGTCCAGGCCCTGCTCGCGCAGCAGCTGCACGGCGCCCATGTCGTTGGCCTCGACCAGCAGCTCGCCATTGCCGCACAGGCGTTTGAGGCTGGACAGCTCGGAAGCCGCCTCGATCAGCGCCAGGCCGGACAGCACCAGCTCGGCGCGCGTGCATTCGCGCAGCTCGCGGGCCAGCCCCAGCCAGTCGTCGAGCGACAGGGCGCGGCGCTTGGAACAGACGGTCTCGCCCAGGTAGATGATGTCGAGCGGCTGGTTGGCCATCTCGGCATAGAAATCCAGCAGTTTGTCGCGCTGCCAGTAGAACAGGACCGGCCCCAGACTCAGTTTCATAACGGCCTCACTGCCAGGATCTATGGTAGGCGCCGAGGGTGCTCTGGCTGCCTTCGGAGAGCCCGTCCAGGGCGCTGCGCCATTGCGGCAGCACGCTGAACTGGGCCGGCGCGCGGGCATGCGCATCCAGCGCGGCGCGCCACACGCGGGTGACCTGCTCGACATAGGCAGGGCTGCGCTGGCGGCCCTCGATCTTCACCGCGGCGATGCCGATCTCGGCCAGCTGCGGGATCAGGTCCAGGGTGTTCAGGCTGGTCGGCTCCTCCAGGGCATGGAAGCGCTGGCCATTGACCAGGAAGCGACCCTTGCACAGGGTCGGGTAGCCGGCCGACTCCTCGGGCCCGTAGCGGTCGATCAGCACCCCGCCCAGGCGCGAGCTGAGGCCCTCGGCCTCCTCCTGCCAGCGCACCGCCTTGGCCGGCGAGCAGACCCCGCACAGGTTCGGCGACTCGCCGGTGACGTAGGACGACAGGTGGCAGCGGCCCTCGGCCATGATGCACAGGCTGCCGAAGGCGAACACCTCCAGCGGCACCGTGCTGCGCTCCGCCACCTGGCGCACCTGGGCCAGCGACAGCACCCGCGGCAACACCGCGCGGCGGATGTTGTAGCGCTGCTGGTAGAAGGCCAGCGCCGCCGCGTTGGTCGCCGAGCCCTGCACCGACAGGTGCAGGTTGAGGTCGGGGTAGCGCCGGCTGGCGTAGGCCAGCACGCCGGGATCGGCGGCGATCAGCGCATCCACGCCGAGATCGGCGGCCTGGTCGACCGCGCGCTGCCAGCGCGCCCAGCCCTGCGGCTGGGCGTAGGTGTTGACCGCCACATAGAGCTGCTTGCCGCGCTGGCGGATCAGCTGCAGGCCGCAGTCCAGCTGCTTCTCGTCGAGGTTGAGGCCGGCGAAGTGACGGGCGTTGGTGTCATCGCGAAAGCCCACGTAGATGGCGTCCGCGCCTTGCTGCAGCGCAGCCTTGAGGGCGGGCAGACTGCCCGCCGGACACACCAGATGCATGCGAAAACCCCTTGCTCGGAATGCGTGGCGCCACTCTAGGGCGCTGCCCGGTGCACGCCTTGACCATGGTCAAGCCGTGTCAGTCGAGCAGCGCGCTGAACGGCAGGAAGTCGATCGGTTCGCCGGCCACCAGGGTCCGCTCGCAGTCGACGATGGCCAGGCCGTCGGCCCAGCAGGCGGCGGTGAGCATGGCCGAGCCCTGCTTGGGATGCGCCACCGCGCGCAACTGGCCGTCGACCATCTGCAGGCGCGCGCGCAGGTACTGGCGGCGCGCGTTGCGCTTGCTCCAGGCGAAGCCGGCGGGGACCTGCAGCGGCTGCGGCATGACCTCGCGGCAGCCCTGGGCACGCAGGAGGAACGGCCGCGCCACCACCAGGGCGGTGATCAGCGCCGCCGCCGGGTTGCCCGGCAAGCCGATCCACGGCGTGCCGCAGACGTGGCCGAAGGCCAGCGGCTTGCCCGGCTGGATCGCCAGGCGCCACAGGTGCAGCTCGCCCAGTTCGCGCACGGCCTGCTTGAGGTGGTCTTCCTCGCCGACCGAGACGCCGCCGGAGGTGATCAGCACATCCCATTCCGAGGCGGCCAGGCTCAGGGCGTCGCGGCTGGCGGCCAGCTCGTCGACCAGGATGGCGCAGTCGTCCACCTCGCAGCCCAGGCTGCGCAGCACGCCGCCGATGCTGTAGCGGTTGGCGTTGTAGATCTGCCCGGGCAGCAGCGGCTCGCCCGGTTCGCGCAACTCGTTGCCGCTGCTCAGCAGGCCGACGCGCAGGCGCCGGTGCACGGCCACCTCGGCGATGCCCAGGCTGGCCAGCAGGCCCAGTTCCTGCGGACGCAGGCGCACGCCGGAATCGAGCACGCAGCTGCCGGCGTCGAACTCCTCGCCGCGCCGGCGCACATGGGCGCCGGCCACCACCGGCGGCAGGTGCACCGCGGCGCCCTCCTCGCGCGCCTGCTCCTGCGCCACCACGCTGTCGGCCCCCGGCGGCAGCGGCGCGCCGGTGAAGATGCGCACCGCATGCCCAGCCGGCAGCGGTTCCAGGGCCGAGTCGCCGGCGGCGATGCGCCCGGCCAGCGGCAGCTTGCCGCCCTCGGCCGGCAGGTCGGCGGCGCACAGGGCGTAGCCGTCCATGGCGCTGTTGTCCCAGGCCGGCATCGGCCACAGCGCGTGCACCGGCTCGGCCAGCACGCGGCCGCCGGCCTCGCTCAGCGGCACCCACTCGGCCAGCGGGGCCGGCGGTACGCGCTGCAGCAGTTCGGCAATCGCCTGGTCGACCGGGCGCAGCTCATGGCCGTGGCCATCGCAGCCACAGGCGCTCACGAGCGGGCTCCGCACGCCGCCACCGGTTGCTCCGGCAGCTGCTTGAGGTGCGGCACGAAGTTGCACGGGCGGGTGCGGCTATCCAGCTGCTCGACCAGGATCTTGCTCCAGGCGGTGCGGCAGGCGCCCGGCGAGCCGGGCATGCAGCACACCAGGGTGCCGTTGCTGATGCCGGCCAGGGCGCGCGACTGCACGGTGGAGGTGCCGATCTCCGCCAGGGACACCTGGCGGAACAGCTCGCCGAAGCCGTCGACCTGCTTGTCCAGCAGCGGCGCCACCGCCTGCGGCGTGTTGTCCCGCGCGGTGAAGCCGGTGCCGCCGGTGATCAGCACCGCCTGCACCAGCGGGTCGGCGATCCAGGCGCACAGGCGTGCGCGGATCTGCCAGATGTCGTCGGGGACGATGGCGCGCTCGTACAGCGCATGCCCGGCCGCCTCCAGGCCATCGATCAGGGTCTGTCCGGAGCTGTCGGTGAGCACGGTGCGCGTGTCGCTGACGGTGAGCACTGCGATGCGCAGTGACTGGAATTCGACGCTGGACAAGTGGGCCATGCTGCAAATCTCCGCAAGATATCTGCGCGCAGCCTGCGCCCCCACCTGGCCGGCGCCCATTCCCCGTTGGAGGTATCACCCGGGGTAGCTCGCCGCAGCCTTGACCGGGATCAATGCCCGGCGCGGCCCTTGATCCCGATCAAGGCCGCCGCGATCCGGCGCGACTAGCCTGACGACAACGGCCTGGAACCCGACCAAGGTGGCGCCATGAGCAAGAAATTCCCCCTGCAGCCCAAGCACCCCGAACGCATCTGCTGGGGCTGCGACCGCTACTGCCCGAGCGGCTCGCTGGCCTGCGGCAATGGCGCCGACCGCACCATGCACCCGATGGAGATGCTCGGCGAGGACTGGTACCTGTTCGGCGACTGGGGCATCGATCCGCCGGCCGAGCAGGCCGACTCCGGCCCCAGCGACGAGGCGGCCTGAGCCGCTCGCTATAGATTCGGCCCGCAAATAGATTGATTGGTGTAGGAGTCAGCTTGCTGGCGATGCTCTTCACGCCCCGAATCGCCAGCAAGCTGGCTCCTACAATCAATAGCTACGCCGTTTAACCCGGCCTTCACACTTTATTCGGGCCGGATCAAAAGGCCCAGCGCTGCGCGGCCTGCTGGTCGCTGTCACGGGCGGCCACCCACTGGCTGCCCTGGTCGCCGAGTTCCTTCTTCCAGAACGGCGCGCGGGTCTTCAGGTAATCCATGATGAAGGCGCAGGCGTCGAAGGCCGCCTGGCGATGGGCGCTGGCCACGCCGACGAAGACGATCGGCGCACCCGGCGCCAGCTCTCCGACCCGGTGCACGATGCTCACCGCCAGCAGTGGCCAGCGCTGACGGGCCTCGGCCTCGATGGCGGCCAGGGCCTTCTCGGTCATGCCCGGGTAGTGTTCGAGAAACAGGCCGTGCACGTCCTGGCCGACATTGAAGTCGCGCACATAGCCGACGAAGCTGACCAGCGCGCCGACGCCCGGGTTCTGCCCGTGCAGGGCATCGAGCAAGGCGCCGCTGTCGAAGGGTGCGCTCTGCACACTGACGCTCATCTCAACCTCCGGTCACGGGCGGGAAGAACGCCACTTCGTCGCCGTCGACCAGCGCTTCGGCAGGGCTGCACAGCTCCTGGTTGCGTGCGCACATCAGGTTGCGCGCGGCCAGCTCGGTCCAGTTGCCGCCGCGTTCCACCAGCAGCTGGCGCAGTGCACCGACGGTCGCCAGCGCGGGCTGCCAGGCCAGCTGCTCGCGGTCCAGGCCGAGCTGCTCGCGGTAGCCGGCGAAGTAATGAATGGTCAGCATGGGACTCTCTCCTTGCACTCGGGGCCAGGCGCATACGGCACCGGCCCGAGGCCTGTTTCAGCTAACAGGCTGTTGAAAAACTACCTGCGTTGTCTGGCCGTTGTTAAAAACAGCCTCAAAATGCTCATTTACAGCTCGTAAACTGCGCTTTTTCGGCTGTTTTTGCCTAGTCCAGCCTGCCTCGCCGACGTTTTTCAACAGCCTGCTAATGGATGCGCTCGGTGCGCCTGGGCGCGGCCGCGTTGCGCCGACCGGGCTATCCCAGCAGCTTGCACACGCGCCGCCTTGACCAGACTCAAGGGGCGCGGAAATCTCCGGACGCCCCGCCGCTCTTCTGCAGCAGGCGTACCGATTCGATGAGCATGCCGCGGTCCACCGCCTTGCACATGTCGTAGATGGTCAGCGCGGCGACGCTGGCGGCCGTCAGCGCCTCCATCTCCACCCCGGTCTGCCCGGCCAGCTTGCAGCGCGCCTGGATGCGCACGCCGTCCTCGCCGCAAGCCTGCAGCTCGACCTTGACGCTGGTGAGCATTAACGGATGGCACAGTGGAATCAGCTCCGAGGTTTTCTTCGCCGCCTGGATGCCGGCGATGCGCGCCACGGCGAACACGTCGCCCTTGGGGTGGCCGCCGGCCACGATCATCTGCAGGGTGGCGGGCAGCATGCGCACCCGGGCTTCGGCCACGGCCTCGCGGGTGGTCGGCGGCTTGTCGGTGACGTCGACCATAGTGGCGCGCCCCTGGGCATCGAGATGGGTCAGCATTGCGGTTTCCTCATGGTTCAGATCAGGTTCAGTCGGCGCGCCAGCTTGCGCAGGTTGCTCGGATCCATCTGCAGGTCGCGGGCGGTGGCCGCCCACTTGCCCTGGCGGCGGGCCAGGGCGGCTTCGATCAGTTCGCGCTGGCAGCGCTCCACCGCCGCCTGCATCGCCTCGACCGCCGGCGGTGCCAGGGCGGGGGTGGCCTTGTGCTGCGCCGCCGGGGTGGCGTCCAGGCCCAGCCAGGGCGCCTCGATGCTGAGCAGCGCGGTGCGTGATTCCGCCTGGCTGAGCACCTTGAGCGCCGCCCGGCTGATGACGTGTTCCAGTTCGCGCACATTGCCCGGCCAGGTATAGGCCAGCAGCGCCCGCTCGGCATCGCTGGACAGGCGCAGGCAGCGCAGGCCGAGGCGCGCGCGGTTGAGTTCGAGGAAGTGCCCGGCCAGCACCAGCACATCGCGGCCGCGCTCGCGCAGCGGCGGGATATGCACCGGGTAGACCGACAGGCGGTGATACAGGTCGGCGCGGAAACGCCCCTCGCGCACCTCCTCCCACAGGCGCCGGTTGGTCGCCGCGATCACCCGCACATCGACGTGCCGCGGCTGGTCGGCGCCCAGGCGCTGGATCTCGCCGTTCTGCAGGGCGCGCAGCAGCTTGGCCTGGATCGACAGCGGCAGCTCGCCGATCTCGTCGAGAAACAGGGTGCCGCCATTGGCCGCCTCGAAGCGCCCGGGGCGGTCCTGGCCGGCGCCGGAGAAGGCGCCCTTGGTGTGGCCGAACAGCTCGCTCTCGGCCAGGGTCTCGGGCAGCGCCGCACAGTTGACGTAGACCAGCGGCTTGCGCGCCCGCGGCGAGTGGGCGTGCAGCCAGCGGGCGAACAGCTCCTTGCCCACCCCGGTTTCGCCCTGCAGCAGCACCGGCAGGTCGGAGTCGGCGACCACACCGAGCTCGTCGAGCAGCTCGCGCAGCACCGGGCTGCCGCCGAGGATCATCGACTCGCGCTGATCGCCGTCCTCGACCGACTCGCGCCGCGCCAGGCGCAGGCTGCGCACCTCGCCTTCCAGGCGGCTGACCCGCAGCCCCGCCTCGATCAGCAGGGCGTAGCGCTGCAGGCGCTCGCGGGCGTGGCGGTCGAAGCTGCCGGGGCTGAGCGCGTCGAAGGTCACCGCGCCCCACAGGGCGCCGTCCAGGTACAGGCTCATGCCCATGCAGTCGTGCACCGGCAGCGGCTCGTCGGGGCTGTCTTCGAGCAGGCCGTCGTAGGGGTCGGGCAGCTCGCTGTCGGCGGCGAACTGCAGCGGCTCGCGCTGCGCCAGGATCTGCGCCAGGCGCGGGTGGCGGGCCAAGGCGAAGCTGCGGCCGAGCACATCGTGGGCCAGGCCGACGGCGGCCTGCGGGCGCAGGCTCTCGCCATCCAGGCGCAGCAGCACCACGGCGCTGCAGGCGAAGGCCTCACGCAGGCTGACCACCAGGCGCTGCAGGCGCACGGCGGTCGGCAACTCGCCGGCCAGGTCGGCCAGCAGCACGTTCTGCAACGGGGTCAAATCTACCATTTCGGGTACCTGGCACCTTGAAATTCCCGGGTAGATTAGACCTCAAAAGGACGCAAGCCCTTGATTTTCGTCAAGTCCAGACCCGGCACGCTGCTTGCGATAGAGCATTCGAGACTTAGCCCGATACGGAGCCCCCCCAATGGCCACTCAACTGCTCGATCACACCCTCGGCAACCTGGCATGCAACATCCCCGGCGCCACCCGGGTATTCCACGCCTTCCATCTGGACTTCTGCTGCGGCGGGCAGAAGTCCCTGCGTCAGGCGGCGCTGGAGCGCGGCATCGACGCCCTGGCGGTGCAGGAGCGCCTGCTCGCCCTCAACCCGGACGACGCGCTGGAAGCGGACTGGCGCAAGGCCTCCAACGAGCGCCTGATCGAACACCTGCTGCAGCGCTACCACGAGGTCCATCGCCAGCAACTGCCGGAGCTGATCCGCCTGGCGGCACGGGTCGAGCAGGTCCACGGCAGCCGCGCGGAATGCCCGCGCGGCCTCACCGACCTGCTGATCGCCATGCAGCAGGAGCTGGAAAGCCACATGCAGAAGGAGGAGCAGATCCTCTTCCCGATGATCCAGCGCGGCGGCGGCCTGATGGCCGGCGGGCCGATCTCGGTGATGCGCTACGAGCATGAGCAGCACGGCGACGCGCTGGAGCAGCTGATCGAACTGACCGACGACATGCAGCCGCCAGCCAATGCCTGCAACACCTGGCGCGCCCTGTACCGCGGGCTGGACGAGCTGCGCATCGACCTGATGCAGCACATCCACCTGGAAAACAACCTGCTGTTCCCCCGCGCCCTCGGCGAGGAGGCCCAAAATGGGTGAGTACCGCAAACTCTGGTAGCTGCTGATCGGCGTCCTCGGGGTCACCTTCTGCCTGCTCGGCTGGTTCGGCCGCGAGGTCTACCGCCAGGCTCCGCCGATCCCCAGCCAGGTGCAGAGTGCCGATGGCACCCGGCTGTTCGGCGACGAAGACACCCTCGACGGGCAGACCGCCTGGCAGAGCGTCGGCGGCATGCAGCTCGGTTCGATCTGGGGCCATGGCGCCTACCAGGCGCCGGACTGGACCGCCGACTGGCTGCACCGCGAACTGACGGCCTGGCTCGACCTGGCCGCCCAGGACGGCTTCCAGCGGCCCTACGCCGAGGTCGACGAGGATCACCAGGCCCTGCTGCGCCAGCAGCTCAAGCGCGAGTACCGCGGCAACCAGGTGGCCGACGGCGTGCTGGTGCTGAGCGAACGCCGCCTGGCCGCCATGCAGCAGACCGCCGCCTATTACGACGCACTGTTCGGCAGCGACCCGGCCCTGCAGGGCAGCCGCAAGAGCTTCGCCATGAAGGAAGGCACCCTGCCCGACGCGGCGCGGCGCGAGCAGCTGACCCGCTTCTTCTTCTGGACCGCCTGGGTGGCCGCCACCGAGCGGCCGGGGCAGCAAGCCACCTACACCAACAACTGGCCGCACGAGCCGCTGATCGGCAACCAGCCGACCGCGGAAAACCTGATGTGGTCGATCCTCAGCGTGATCCTGCTGATCGCCGGGATCGGCTTCCTGGTCTGGGCCTGGGCCTTCCTGCGCGACCACGAGGAGGACGAACCCGCCGCGCCGCTGCACGATCCGCTGAGCCTGGTGGCGCTGACCCCGTCGCAGAAGGCGCTGGGCAAGTACCTGTTCCTGGTGGTCGCGCTGTTCGGCTTCCAGGTCATGGTCGGTGGCGTCACCGCGCACTACACGGTGGAGGGCCAGGATTTCTACGGCATCCCGCTGTCGCAGTGGTTCCCCTACACGCTGATGCGCACCTGGCATATCCAGAGCGCGCTGTTCTGGATCGCCACCGGCTTCCTCGCCGCCGGGCTGTTCCTGGCGCCGATCATCAACGGCGGCAAGGACCCGAAATTCCAGAAACTCGGCGTCGATGTGCTGTTCTGGGCCCTGGTCGCGGTGGTGGTCGGCTCCTTCGTCGGCAACTACCTGGCCATCGCCCAGATCATGCCGGCCGAGTGGAACTTCTGGCTCGGTCACCAGGGCTATGAATACGTCGACCTCGGCCGCCTGTGGCAGATCGGCAAGTTCGCCGGCGTGGCCTTCTGGCTGCTGCTGATGCTGCGCGGCATCCTGCCGGCCTTCCGCCAGCCCGGCGACAAGAACCTGCTGGCCCTGCTGTCGGCCTCGGTGATCGCCATCGGCCTGTTCTACGGTGCCGGCTTCGCCTACGGCGAGCGCACCCACCTGTCGGTGATGGAGTACTGGCGCTGGTGGGTGGTGCACCTGTGGGTGGAAGGCTTCTTCGAGGTCTTCGCCACCACCGCGCTGGCCTTCATCTTCTCCAGCATGGGCCTGGTGTCCAGGCGCATGGCCACCACCGCCAGCCTGGCGTCGGCCTCGCTGTTCATGCTCGGCGGCGTGCCCGGCACCTTCCACCACCTGTACTTCGCCGGTACCACCACCCCGGTGATGGCGGTCGGCGCCACCTTCAGCGCCCTGGAAGTGGTGCCGCTGATCGTGCTCGGCTACGAGGCCTGGGAGAACTGGCGGCTGAAGAGCCGCGCGCCGTGGATGGAACGGGTCAAGTGGCCGCTGATGTGCTTCGTTGCCGTGGCCTTCTGGAACATGCTCGGCGCCGGGGTGTTCGGCTTCATGATCAACCCGCCGATCTCGCTGTACTACGTGCAGGGCCTCAACACCACGCCGGTGCATGCGCATGCCGCGCTGTTCGGGGTCTACGGCTTCCTCGCCCTGGGCTTCACCCTGCTGGTGCTGCGCTACATCCGCCCGCACCTGCAGTTCAACGAGAGCCTGATGAAGACCGCCTTCTGGTGGCTCAACGGCGGCCTGGTGCTGATGATCGCCACCAGCCTGCTGCCGATCGCCATCCTGCAGTTCCACGCCAGCGCCAGCCAGGGCCTGTGGTACGCCCGCAGCGAGGCTTTCATGCAGCAGGACCTGCTGCAGACGCTGCGCTGGGTGCGCACCTTCGGCGACGTGGTGTTCATCATCGGCGCCCTGGCCATGGCCTGGCAGGTGATCTACGGCGTGCTGTTCGGCGCCCGCGAGCCGGAACCACTGGCCGAGGTGCAGGCGCAACGCAGCCGCTGAGGAGGCGCAGGAGCGAATCGGCAAAGCGCGCTACGCTCTAGTGGTCTGTACGGTTAATTCATGCCTAGCCACACAGGCCACTATCCATGCACCACGCTCCCCGGCGTGCGTGCATGAACCACGACCCGCTGCCGCCTGCGGCAGCGACCCCAAGGATAAACGGGCCGCCAGCAGCCCCGGGAGGTGATATGAGCAAGCTCCAGCAGATCTTGAATGAACCGGGCAGCACGCCGCTGTGGGTGGTGTTCTGGCTCTACGGCGTGGCGCTCAGCCATGTGCTGTTCGGCCTGATCATGGTCGCCTTCAACACGGTCGATACCGCGCTGTTCGGCCTGATGTTGCTGAGTTTCGTCGCCTACACCGCCTTCGTGCTCAACGCCGTGTGGCGCAATGCGCAGAATGTCGGCGAGCCGATGTACGGGCAGATCGCCCGCTACCTCACGGTGGCCTGGTCGATCAATGCGGTGCTGGTGTCCGGCTTCCTGTTCCTCAGCCACCTGAATGCCGTGGTTACGCCGCTGCCGTCGGTTTTCTAGCCCGCGCAGCGCCCTCCCCCCTCAAGCCACAAGGCCCGCTAATGCGGGCCTTGTGCTTTCACTTTCAACCAAGGAAAGGCATCAGATAGGCCGCCGTATGGCCGCGCCGTTCGGCGCTTTCGCTCAGCTCCCAGTGCGCCAGGCTGCGCAGGTGCACTTCATCCGGCCCGTCGGCGAAGCGCAGCGCCCGGCCCAGGGTGTAGAAATCCGCCAGCGGCGTGTCCGGGCTCAGGCCCATGGCGCCGAACACCTGCATGGCGCGGTCGACCACCCGGCAGAGCATGCGCGGCACCGCCGCCTTGATCATGGCGATCTCCCTGCGCGCCGCCCTGGCCCCCACCGCATCGAGCATCCAGGCGGTCTTCAGCACCAGCAGGCGCGCCTGTTCGATGTCCAGGCGCGACTCGCCGATCCAGTCGCCGATATTGGCGTACTGCGCCAGGTGACGACCGAACAGCTTGCGCTCCTGGCAGCGCTCCAGCAGCAGCTGCAAGGCCAGCTCGGCCATGCCGATGGCGCGCATGCAGTGGTGCACGCGCCCCGGCCCCAGGCGCGCCTGGGCCATCATGAAACCGTCGCCTTCGGCGCCGAGCAGATGATCGAGCGGCACCCGCACATCGCGCAGGAGGATTTCCGCATGACCTTCCGGCGAGACGTGGTTGAGCACCGGGATATTGCGCAGCACCTGCACGCCGGGCGTGTCGAACGGCACCAGGAGCATGCTCTGCTGGCGATGGGCAGGGCCATCCGGGTCGGTCTTGCCCATCACGATCAGCAGCTTGCAAGCGGGGTGCGTCGCGTTGGTGATGAACCACTTGCGCCCGTTGAGCACGTAGTGCTCGCCCTCGCGGCGGATCAGGGTCTGGATATTGCTGGCGTCCGCGGACGCCACGTCCGGCTCGCTCATGGCGAATGCCGAGCGGATGCGGCCGTCGAGCAGGGGATCGAGCCAGCGCTCGCGCTGCGCCGGGCTGGCGAACAGGTGCAGCAGCTCGATATTGCCGGTATCCGGCGCGCTGCAGTTGAACACCTCGGACGCCCAGGGGATGGCGCCCATGATTTCCGCCAGCGGCGCATATTCCAGGTTGCTCAGGCGGGTGCCCGGCTCATTGGCCTGCAGCCCCGGCAGGAACAGGTTCCACAGGCCCTCGCTGCGCGCCAGCGCCTGCAGGTCGGCCATGAACGACACCGGCAACTGCCCGGCGCGCACCTCGGCCTGCCACTGGGCATGCCGCGGCAGCACATGCTGGTCGATGAAATCGCGCAGTTGCCGGCGCAGGCTGTCTACTCGGGGGCTGAAGGCGAACTCCATGGGGCTGTCCTCTCTAGGATTCAGCCTGCCACGCTAGGCCGATAGCGCGAGCGACAGAAGCATGTTGGCCGGCGCCGATGGACGACCATCAGCGCCGCGCCTTCTTGACCGCCATCATGGTGCCGGCTGCAGGCCGCGCCAGGCGCGGCAGTTGCCGAGGGGCGCGGCTCAGTGGCCGCCGGCCGGCTTGCGCTTGATGGTCTTGAGCAGGTCTTCGGGGCTGATATAGCCGACCATGCTGGCACTGCTGCCCGGCTGCGGCTGGTGCAGGATATGGCCCTTCATCTTGCCGATGATGTGCATCTCGCAGGGCTTGCAGTCGAACTTGAGGGTCAGCACCTCGTCCTGATGGATCAGCTGCATGTCCGCCACCTTGGTGCGTACGCCGGTGACGCCCTTGGCCTGCTTGGGGCACAGGTTGAAGGAGAAGCGCAGGCAGTGCTTGGTGATCATCACCGGCACCTCGCCGCTTTCCTCGTGGGCCTCGTAGGCCGCATCGATCAGTTGCACGCCAAAGCGCTGGTAGAAGGCGCGGGCCTTGGCGTTGTAGACGTTGGCGAGGAAGGTCAGGTGCGCCTCCGGGTACACCGGCGGCGGCACGCTGACCGGCTTGCGGCTGCCACGCGGATGGGCGGCCACCCGCGCCGCGGTCAGCGCCTCGATGGCTTCGCGGCGCAGGGCCTTGAGCTGCGAGTTGGGCACGAACAGGGCCTGCGGTGCGTCGATCTGCACGGCAGTGACGTAATAGATGGTGGTGCCCAGCTTGCTCAGGGTGTCGGCCAGCTGCGCGCGGGCCTGCTCGGCATCCTTGGCCGGGCCGAACGGGCCGGGCAGGCTGACGCTGGCGCTGCTGCCGTCCTCGCTGGTCACCGTCAGGCGCAGCCCGGCTTCGCCCAGCTCGGCCTGCCAGCCGACCGCCACGCGGCGCTCGGACGAGGTCTTGAGCAGCGCCTGCTGCCAGTTGTGGTCGAGGTTGCGGTTGAGCACCTGGTGCGGGCGCAGCTGCTTGAGCTCGGCCGGCATCTCGTTGGGCACCACGCGGTACTGCCACTGGCTGCTGCCTTCTTCCTCGACCTGGGCCAGCTGCTCCACTGTGTTGGCGCGAAAGCCCACCACTTCGCGCTTGATCAGCACGTTGAGGCCATCGCCATTGTTGAGCTTCTCGCTGGTCTGCACGGTGAGGTCGTGCTTGCCGACCTTGAGCACTTCACCCACCGGCAAGCCGACGAACTTGGGCGACTCGAAGGCGCCGATGTCGATCTTGCGGTCGGTGACGAAGTAGTCGGTGCTGCCGCGGTGGAAGGTCTTTTCCGTGTCCGGGGTGAAGAAGTGCTCGGTGCGGCCGCTGGAGCTGCGCGCCAGTTCCGGGCGCTGGGTGAGGATGGCGTCCAGCTCCTGGCGGTAATGAGCGGTGATGTTCTTCACGTAGCTCATGTCCTTGTAGCGGCCCTCGATCTTGAACGAGCGCACGCCGGCATCGACCAGGTGGATCAGGTTGGCGGTCTGGTTGTTGTCCTTCATCGACAGCAGGTGCTTGTCATAGGCGACCACGCGGCCCTGGTCGTCCTTGAGGGTGTAGGGCAGGCGGCAGGCCTGGGAGCAGTCGCCGCGGTTGGCGCTGCGCCCGGTCTGCGCATGGGAGATGTTGCACTGGCCGGAGAAGGCCACGCACAGCGCGCCGTGGATGAAGAACTCGACGGCGGCATCGACGCTGTCGCTGATGGCGCGGATCTGCTCCAGGTTCAGCTCGCGGGCCAGGACGATCTGCGAGAAGCCGGCCTGGGACAGGAACTTGGCCTTGTCCAGGGTGCGGATGTCGCACTGGGTGCTGGCATGCAGCTCGATCGGCGGGATGTCCATTTCCATCACGCCCATGTCCTGCACGATCAGCGCATCGACGCCGGCGTCGTAGAGCTGCCAGATCAGCTGGCGCGCCGGCTCCACTTCGTCGTCATGCAGGATGGTGTTGATGGTGACGAACACCTTGGCGTGGAACAGGCGGGCGAACTCCACCAGCCCGGCAATGTCCGCCACGCTGTTGCTCGCATTGTGCCGCGCGCCGAAGCTGGGGCCGCCGATATACACGGCGTCGGCGCCATGCAGGATGGCTTCCTTGGCGATGGCGGCATCGCGCGCCGGGCTGAGCAGTTCGAGGTGGTGCTTGGGCAGGGACATGGTCTGGATTCGGCTTCGCGCTGGGTGGTCACGGAATAGCCGGCCATTTTAGCGCGAAAGCCGGTGGATTCCGCGCCCAGATGACAACCGGGTACGCGGGCGCTGCCGGCAGAGCGCAAAGGCGCTCAAGCTGCGCGAAATGCCGGCCGGGCTCGAACAGCCGATTAGCAGGCTGTTGAAAAACGTAGGCGAGGTAGTCAGCGCAAGGCAAAAACAGGTGGAACGTAGCAACGCGGAGTAACAGCCGAAGGCTGGCCCGCAGGGCGAACGTAGTGAGTCAAAAGCGCAGTTTACGAGCTGTAAATGAGCATTTTGAGCCTGTTTTTAACGCCGCGATGGCAACGCAGGTAGTTTTTCAACAGCCTGATAGACCTGCATAGCATGTGGGTTAATCTGGTATACGGATGGCAGTTCCCCTGTGCAGATTGCGCCCACCATGCAGACATTCGCAAAGATCCTCCTGGCCCTCGCCCTGCTCTGCCTGACCGCCTGGGGCGCCGCCGCGCTGCTGATCGCCGGTCCCCAGGGCAGCCTGGGCCAGGCGCTGGCCGCCGGCATGGCCCTGCCGAGCCTGTTCGCCGTGACCCGCCTGTGGCGGCGCCCAGGCCGCGCCCTGGCCACCGGCCTGCTGCTGGCGGTCGGCGCCACCTGGCTGCTGTGGTGGCAGTCACTGGCGCCGTCCAACGAGCGCCAGTGGCAACGCGATGTGGCGGTGCTGCCCTCGGCCACCGTCGAGGGCAACCGCATCACCCTGCACAACGTGCGCAACTTCCAGTATCGCAGCGAGTACGACTACAGCCCCGCGTACTACGACAAGCAGGTCAAGCTGGACGAACTGGTCGGCGTCGACCTGATCGCCACCTACTGGATGGGCCCGTCGATCGCCCATATCTTTCTCAGCTTCGCCTTCGCCGATGGCCAGCACGTGGCCGTGTCCATCGAAACCCGCAAGGAAGTCGGCGAAAGCTACTCGACCATCAACGGGTTCTTCCGCCAGTACGAGCTGTACTACGTGGTGGCCGACGAGCGCGACGTCATCGGCCTGCGCACCAACCACCGCGACAACCCGCCCGAGCAGGTCCATCTGTACCGCCTGCAAGGCCCGCTGGACAACGCCCGGCGCCTGTTCATGGCCTATGTCGAGCGGATCAACCAGCTGCACCAGCGCCCCGAGTTCTACAACACCCTGACCACCAACTGCACCACCAGCATCTGGATGAGCAGCCAGGTCAACGAACAGCACCTGCCGTTCAGCTGGAAACTGCTGGCCAGCGGCTATCTGCCCGAATACCTCTATCAGCAAGGCCGGCTGGCCGGCAGCCAACTGCCCTTCGCCAGCCTGCAGCAGGGTGCCCTGATCAATGCCAAGGCGCGCGCTGCCGGCGACTCGCCGGAGTTCTCGCGCCTGATCCGCCAACCCTGACCGACAGCCCACACCGCCAAGGCCGACCATGACCGCCATGCCCCGCTTTCTCGCCCTGCTGCTTGCCAGCGCCGTCCTGCCCCCCGCCCAGGCGGCGGTGAACAGCCCATCTGCCGAGGCCCCCCCGAAACGCCCGCGCATCTGCCTGGTGCTGTCCGGCGGCGGCGCCCGCGGCGCGGCCCATGTCGGGGTGCTCAGGGTGCTCGAGGAATACCGCGTGCCGGTGCACTGCATCGCCGGCACCAGCATGGGCTCGCTGGTGGGCGCGGCCTACGCCACCGGCACCACCCTGCCGGAGATGGACGTCATCCTCAGCAGCATTTCCACCGAGCTGCTGTTCAAGGAGGAGCCGCCGCGCCAGGAACTGGCCATGCGCCGTAAACAGGACGACTACGAAATCCTCTTCACCCCCGAGGTCGGCCTGAGCAAGGGCGAGGTCAAGCTGGGCAAGGGCATCGTCACCGGCGTGCAGCTGGAAACCGTGCTGCGCCAGCTGAGCAAGACCAAGGGCTACCAGCACTTCGACCGCCTGCCGATTCCCTACCGCGCGGTGGCCACCGACCTGGTCACCGGCCAGGCCGTGGTGTTCGAGGAGGGCGAACTGGCCAACGTGATGCGCGCCAGCATGTCGGTGCCGGGCGCCGTGGCCCCGGCCGAGTTCAACGGCATGATGCTGGTCGACGGCATGCTGACCAGCAACCTGCCGGTCGAGACGGCCCGGCAGATGGGCGCCGACGTGATCATCGCGGTCAACGTCGGCACCCCGCTGCTCAAGCGCGAGCAGCTCAACGGCATCCTCGGCGTCTCCGGGCAGATGCTCAGCATCCTCACCGAGCAGAACGTGCAGGCCTCGCTGGCCAGCCTGCAGCCACAGGACATCCTGATCTCCCCGGAGCTGGGCGACTACGCCACCGGCGACTTCGACGCCCTGCCGCACATCGCCCCGCTCGGCGAGGCCGCCACCCGCAAGATGGAGCAACGCCTGCGCCCGCTCGCGCTGCCGCCGGCCGAATATGCCGCCCTGCGCCAGCAGCAGACCCACCAGGCCAAGCCCGAGCAGCTGGTGGTCGACCGGATCCGCTTCGACAACCTGCAGCGGGTCAACCCCCAAGCCTTGGTCGGCCTGGTCGACACCCAGGTCGGCCAGCCGATCGACCAGGCCGTGCTCGACAAGGACATGCGCCGCCTGTACGGCACCGGCGACTTCGAGCATGTCAGCTACCGGGTGCTGGAAGAGGACGGCCAGCGCGTGCTGGCCATCGACGCCGTCGAGAAGACCTGGGGCCCCGACTACCTGCGCTTCGGCCTGGGGCTGGCCAGCGACTTCGACGGCGACTCGTCCTTCAACCTGCTCGGCAGCCACCGCCAGACCTGGCTCAACGACCGCGGTGCCGAGTGGCGCAACGACATACAGATCGGCCAGACCACCAGTTGGCAGAGCGAGTGGTACCAGCCGCTGAGCGCCGGCAACCCGCTGTTCGTCGCCCCGCACCTGGCCATCACCCAGCGCAGCGCCGACCTCTACGACGATGACCGGCGCATCGGCACCTACGACATGTTCTCGACCCTGGCCGGCGTCGACGTCGGCAGCCAGTTCAACCGCTACGGCGAACTGCGCCTGGGCCTGGTCACCGGCCAGGTCAGCCCCAGCCTGGACAGCGGCCCCGACTACCTGGAGCCGCTGGACAAGCGCCTGCAAGCCGGCGCCCTCACCGCGCGCCTGCGCCTGGACCAGATCGACAGCGCCAACTTCCCCCGCTCCGGCTGGCGCGGCGAGCTCAATGTGTTCGATTCGCAGCAGGCGCTCGGTGCTGAAGAGGAATATGCCAAGTGGTCGGGGAGCTTGAACTCGGCCATTTCCTTCGGCCCGCACACCTTCAACTTTGCCTTGTTCGCCGCGGACAAGCTGGGTAACGAGCCGCTGCCCAACCACGAGTACTTCCAGTGGGGCGGCTTCCTCAAGCAGTCCGGCTATGCCCCGGACCAGCTGCTCGGTGAAAGCCTGCAGTTCGGCCGCCTCATGTACTACCACCGCATCATGCAGGGCACCCTGCTGGAAGGTGCCTACGGCGGCATTTCCATGGAAGTCGGGCGCGTGGGCGAACCGCTGGTGAAGAGCAACAGCGACGACTGGATCCTCTCCAACAGCCTGTTCATCGGCACCGACAGCCCGCTCGGCCCGCTCTACCTGGGCTACGGCCGCGCCGACGACGGCAACAGCAGCCTGTACTTCTACCTGGGCCGACCGTTCTGATGGTTTGCGAACGGCGCGGGGGCGACAACAGCCAGCTCAACCGGAAACCAGGATTTACCCTGGATTCTGCGTTTGCAGGAACCTGCCTCAGGGCTGCCGTAGAAGACGAAAGCAGCCCCATCGCATGATCCCCAGCCGCCCCTACCGACGAAACAGTTCTGGACTGAAGCCTAAGCTCGAAGGTATCACTTCCCTGTTTTCGGCGTTGCCTCAGACCACACGCAACAACCTGACATGCAACCACTCTGAGCCTGCAAAACCGGCATCAGACGAGACCGACGAGCCAGCAAAAACAATCCACGGCCTTCAGGGTACTGGCAGGGGCGCGTGAGCCAGCCACATGGTTTCATCGTTGCGCGTGCAGCCCGCAGCGAGTGAGTGATCTCCCATGAACTCCGAATACTGAAATAGTCAAATTACAATTAAGGATATTCTTGCCAAAAAAATTTATTGAGAGACTTTCCTCACCGCCGGAAACGGCACCCGACCCGAGGATCTCACCATGCAAAACCTGAATCGCAAACATCACCTATTCGTAGCCCTGCTGCTCGGCAGCCTCATCACCCTCGGCAGCGCTTCGTCTTTCGCAGCGGACGGCAGTGAACGCCTGAAGCTCAGAGCCGCCCCTATCACGGCAAGCAAACTTCAGCGCCTGGCAGAAGATGGCAGCGAACGCAGCCGCCTCTACCGGCTCAAGCGTCATCTTGATGTGGTGGAGGGCGGTTCAGATCGTGCGTTGCTATCACGCAAAGCATGATCCATGCTCGCCCCAGCAAGCCCCTGAGCGGAGCCCCGATCAGGGGTTTTTATTGGACATGAAAACGCGACCGCAGAAACAGTACCGAGTTGCTGCAATGTGTTTGCCTTTGCAATCAGGGTGGACAGAGAGCAGTACTTCCAAAGCCAAGCTTGAGATTCTTTTACTAGCAGGCAAACACTTGCCAGTGAAGCAACTGCAGCAGATGGCCGAGCCACTCCGGGTGTTCGGCCAGCGCCGCGGGCAGGCGATTGGGTTGGATAGCCAGTTGCAGTAACTGAACTCTTACCGCATCAATCGGTTCGGTGCGCAGCAGCAGCCCCTGGCGCCAGACCAGTACGTTTTCTGCCGGCCAGTCCTGGGCTGTGGGTGCCGTGGCGGTCCCGTGCTGACTGGCCCACAGGCGGTACAGCGGATGATCCGAGCACAGCAGGGTTACCGAGGGATGCCAGTGCAGCGGCTGTGTCAGGCGATCAGTGAGGGTCGCCAGGTCCATGTCTGCCAAGCTCAGTACGGGGGCATCAGCAGCGTGGAAGGTACACAGGCGAGCCCACTCCAGTCGGGCAATGTCCGCGAGATAACCGAGCGCACTCAAAGGCTGAAAATCAGCGATGAAATCGGACAGCTCGGCGCCGTATTCATGCAGGGCGGCCGAGCGTGGTGGATGCTGCTGGATGAACACTGCGGCCAGCGCGGTGAAATAGTCCGCCCCGAGCAACTGCGCCAGCACCGGAAAGCCCTGACGCAGAGCTTCCGTACGGGACGCCCGGACGTTGTTGCGGTAAACGGCAAAACGCCGGGAAAAGGCCAAGTCACCCGGCTCGCCCAGATGCAGCGGAACGGCTTCCGCGCTGTGCAGCGCCTGGTTGAATTCCTCCAGCGCCATGGGCGTCATAGGTGTTTCTCCCGGCCGGCGCAGGGCGGCATATAGGGGCTTTGCTGCAGCGCCCTGGCGCAATCGACTTCGGCCGCCAAGGTGCTCCAGGCGGGCAACTCGCGGTCCCATTCGATCAGGCTGGGACGCGGGCCGGCCAGCAGCAGCCACTGCACATACAGGGCCCAGGTGTCGTCGGCCACCGCACTGGCGTGATCGTCGATCAGCAACGTGCCGTCGCCAATCGTCATGCGGGTGTGACCAGCCAGGTGCAGCTCCCCTACCCGCTCAGCCGGCAAGGCTTTGAGGTAGGTGTCCGCGCTGCCACCGCAGTTGTGACTGCTGACCAGGAGATTGTTCAGATCCAGCAGCAGGCCGCAGTCGGTATCCCGGCAAAGCTGACGGAGAAACTCCACCTCGCTCATGTCGGACTCGTCCAGACGCAGGTAAACGGCCGGATTCTCGATCAGGATCGTGCGCCCCAGCGCCTCCTGCACCTGCTGTATGCGCGAGCTGACCCGCTGCAGCGTGGCGGCGTTGTAGGCCAGCGGCAGCAGATCGCCCAGGTACTGGCCGGCATGCCCGGACCAGGCCAGGTGCTCGGACACCAGTTGGGGTTCGTAGCGTTCGCATAGCCTGCGCAGGCGTTGTAGATGCTCAACGTCCAGCGGATCAACGCCGCCCAGCGAAAGCCCCACGCCATGCACCGACAGCGGCAGGTGCCGGCGCAGCTCGGCGAGCTGGGCATGCAGCAGGCCGCCTTGGCCGAAGTAGTTTTCCGCGTGGATCTCGATGAAGTCGACGCGCCCCGGATTGGCCAGCAGGGCGTCGAAGTGCACCGGCTTGAACGCCACACCGGCACCGCCACGGAGCGCGAGACTGTTCATGGTTCAGGGCCTCTGCACGGGCTCGAGCGAACCTTTGCCGAAGGGGGTTTCGATCTGCAGACAGGTGCCTGCCGGAACCAGCTTCCAGGCGTTGCCCTGATAGTCGATCTTCGAGGTGCCCGCGCAGGAGGTGCCGGGGCCGGCGGCGCAGTCGTTCTGCCCGGCCAGCGAAATGCCGTAGCACTTTTCCTTGCCAGCATTGACCGGAGCATCGGCCGCGCTGGCCGACTGGCTGGCGGCGAGCAAGGCACTGGCCAGCGACAGGGCCAGGCAGGTGTTGAGCTTTTGCATAAAGTACTCCTCAGGGAAGGTCAGTTCTGCAGCCGGGCCAGTGCCCGCTGCACGGCGGGCCGGGCACTGATGCGTTCAACCCAGGCGCGGACATGGGGGAATTGGTGCAGGTCGACGCCGGCATAGTCGGCGATGCGCAGCCAGCTGAAGTGCATGATGTCGGCGATCGAGTAGCGGCTGCCGGCGAGCCAGGGCACTTCGGCCAGACGCTCGTCCAGGAGAGCGGTCAGGCGCAGCGACTCGTTGCGGTAACGCTCGATGGCCAGAGGTACCGGCTCGGGTGCCGAGCGCAGGAACCAGCCGGCCTGGCCGAACATCGGCCCGACACTGGCGACCTGCAGGAACAGGTATTCCATGGCGCGCTGGTACTCACGCGGATCAACCGGCAGCAAGTCACCGTGCTTCTGCGCCAGGTACAACAGAATGGCGCCGGATTCGGCCAGATTGAGCGGTTGTGCGCCGGGACCGTCGAGATCGACCAGCACGGGAATCCTCCCATTGGGATTGAGCGCCAGAAACGCCGGGCGCTTCTGCTCACCCTGGCTCAGGTTGACCTTGATCAGCCGGTACTCGATACCCAGCTCTTCCAGGGCGATCGGCACCTTGAGACCGTTGGGGGTATTGGCGCTGTAGAGTTCAATCATTGCGGTGCCCTCAGGCATTGTTCCGGATCGGCATGACCGGCACAGGGGTTCTGGCTGACGCCGTGGTGGCATTGCCTCAGTCGTTGCAGTCCGTGATCCAGCGACAGACGTCCGCCGTCCTGCCCGATCAACAGCAGCAAAGCCACCGCCCAGGTACCGTGAGTCGCCCAGGCATCGGGGTAGACCAGCAACTGAATCACCAGCGTCATGCCCAGCAGGCCGGCAGCCGCCAGACGGGTGCCCAGCCCGAGCAGCAACAGGATCGGCAACAGATGTTCGGCAAAGGCAGCGAGCCCGGCGGCCAGCGCCGGATCGATCAGCGGCAGGCGGTATTCCTCCTGAAACAGATAGAGCGTCGACTCCCTGAGCTGCCAGCCATCGACCTTGGTCCGACCGGATTGCCAGAACACCGCCCCTGGGGTAATGCGGGCCAGCAGCAACAGGGCATCACGGCCCAGCGCCTGCCAGCGTGCGGATACGGTTTGGACAGTCATGTCATCTCTCCGGAAAGCCCCTGTCGGCGGCATTCGCCAACAGGGGCAGCAGGGTTACAGGCTGCTCGGGGCCTTGTCCTTGATGGACGGCCAGTTGGCGTCGGCCTTGGCGATGTTGCCCGGCACGTCCTCGGACCACTTCTTGAACACGTCCGCATTGACGTTCAGGTACAGCTTGCCGTCGACCACCTTGTACTGGCTCGGGTCGACGTCGAGCTTCTTGCCCAGCGCCGCGCCCATGGCACAGAAACCGCCGTACTGCGGCACGTAGTGCGCGGCGTCGCTCTGGAAGGTCTTCATGTTCTCGGCCGAAGCGAAGTAGTAGGTGGCACCTTCATGCTTCACGGCGAAACGCTTGTCGCCCATGGCCGGCTTACCCTGGAAATAGGACACGCTGTCGTAACCCTTGAGGATCACCTGGCCGGCTTCGACGTTGATCGAGGCGGTGGAGGCCTCGTCGTAGGCGAAGCTGCTGGTGGCGGTCAACAGCGCAGCTCCGCCAGCGGCCAGCGCAACAGACAGGGAGGTGGCAATAAATGAGTTCTTCAGGTTCATCGTGGTCTTCCTTACTGGATCAGTTGAACAGTGGGTGAACGTCAGAACCCGTTGAGTCCGACGTGAGCGCACTGTAAAAACCCACAGAAAGAACAAGAACAACCCAAGTTGACAAAGCTCTATTGCAGAATCTGCAATTAACCGCGCAGACTGTGTCCTCACTTCAGGAGGCCGACATGGATCGTTTTCAGGAAATGCAGGTGTTTCTGGCGGTTGCCGAGGAACAGGGGTTTGCTGCGGCGGCCCGCCGCCTGAACATGTCGCCGCCCAGCGTGACCCGTGCCGTGGCCGCACTGGAAGAACGCATCGGCACCCTGCTACTGAACCGCACCACCCGCAGCGTGTACATCACCGAGGCCGGCCAGCGCTATGCCGAGGACTGCCGACGCATACTCGCCGAACTGGAAGAGGCCGAAGAATCCGCCGCCGGCAGCCATGCCATGCCCCGGGGCCAACTGACGCTCACGGCGCCCGTGTTGTTTGGCGAACTCTTTGTCACCCCGTTGATGGTCGACTTCCTGGAACAGCATCCGGCCGTGCAGATCCGCGCGCTGCTGGTAGACCGGGTGGTAAGCATGGTCGATGAAGGCATCGATGTGGCCGTGCGCATCGGCAACCTGCCGGACAGCGGGCTGAACGCCGTGCGCGTAGGTGAAGTGCGCCGCGTAATCTGCGCCTCTCCGGCGTTTCTCGATGAACATGGCCGGCCGACTCATCCTGAACAATTGCAGCAGTTGCAGGTGGTAGCCTCGGCCAGCAGCCCGCTGCTCAGCGATTGGCAGTTCGAGGACAACGGCAGCCCGCTCAGCGTGCGCCTGCAACCAAGGCTGGTGGTCACCGCCAACCAGGCGGCCATCAATGCCGCCGCATTGGGCTGGGGCCTGACCCGGGTACTCAGCTACCAAGTGGCGTCCAAAGTGGCCAGTGGTGAGCTGGAAATCGTTCTGCAGGACTTCGAGCAGCCACCGTTGCCCGTGCACGTGGTCTACCAAGGCGGGCGCAAGGTGGCGGCCAAGGTGCGCGCCTTCGTCGACTTCTGCGAGCAGCGCCTGAGCCAGGACCCGGCGCTCAATCCACACAGGCAGCACTGAGCCATGGACCGCCAGCAGCAGATGCAGGTGTTCCTCGCGGTCAGCCAGACCCTGAGCCTGGCCGCCGCCGCACGCCAGCTGGAACTCTCCGCGCCGACCGTGACCCGCGCCATCGACGCGCTGGAAGCGCGGCTGAATCTGACGCTGCTGCAACGCAGCACCCGCGGCGTGCTGCTCACCGAAGCGGGTGAGCGCTTTGCCGCCGACTGCCAGCGCATTCTCGCCGAGGTCCTGGAGGCCGAAGCCTCGGCCAGCGGCCTGCACAGTCAGCCGCGCGGGCATCTGACGGTCAGCGTGCCCCTGCTGTTCGGTCAGGAACTGATGCCGGCCATCCTCCTCGATTACCTGCAGCAGTATCCCGAGGTGCAGCTGTATGTGCGCTATCTGGACCGCCAGCCGAACCTGCACGAGGAAGGCGTGGATGTGGCGATCCTCGCCGGCGCCCTGCCCGACTCCTCACTGTTTGCCCTCAAGGCCGGGCAGATCCGCCGCGTGGTTTGTGCCAGCCCGGCCTACCTCAGCCGACGTGGCACCCCACAACACCCCAATGAACTGGGGGATCATCAGATTATCCATTCCAGCGCCGATGCACGGCTGACCGAGTGGCGCTTTCAGGTCGACGGCTCGCAGCGGCATTACCCGCTGCGCCCCCGTTTGAGCTGCACCACCAATCAGGCGGCGATTCGCGCGGCCTGCGCCGACGGCGGGCTGACCCGCTGCATGAGCTATCAGGTGCATGAACGCCTGCAACGCGGCGAGCTGGTCGAGGTGCTGCAGGGGTTCGGTTTGCCTGAGCTGCCCGTACACGTGGTCTACCGTGAAGGCCGGCGCGCCGCCGCGCGGGTGCGCAGCTTTGTCGACTTCGCGGTGGGTCGTTTGCGCGAACACCCGGCGCTGGCCTGACCAACGCGTTCATTTCATTTCGCGCAACAATGGATTGCCAGTTCTGGCGATTCTGCGATTCGGCTCTGTGACTCAGTATGGCTCCCACAGCACGGCACACCCGGTGCCGCTGTTTCACCTAGCCAACTGCGGAGTCCACCATGTCCAAGCCGATCAAACTCTTCCGTCATCCCCTCTCCGGCCACGCCCATCGCGTCGAGCTGTTCCTCTCGCTACTGAATGTGCCGACCGAACTGGTGTTCGTAGACCTGGCCAAGGGCGCGCACAAATCGGCCGAATTCCTGGCCATGAACCCCTTCGGCCAGGTACCGGTGATCGACGACAACGGTGTGGTGCTGAGTGACTCCAACGCCATCCTGGTGTACCTGGCGAAGAAGTACGACACCAGCGGCCAGTGGCTACCCAAGGACGCCCTGCTGGCGGCCCAGGTACAGCGCTGGCTGTCCGTCGCCGCCGGACAGATTGCCTCGGGCCCGGCTACCGCCCGCCTGATCACGGTGTTTGGCGCGCCTTATGACGCCGAATCGACCATCGCCCGCTCCCATGCCCTGCTCAAGGTGATCGAACAGGAGCTGACCGGCCGTCCCTTCCTCGCCGGCAACCTGCCGACTCTGGCCGATGTCGCCAGCTATACCTATATCGCCCACGCGCCGGAGGGCAATGTGTCGCTGGCCGACTACCCGCAGGTGCGTGCCTGGCTGGCCCGCATCGAAACACTGCCGGGTTTCGTGCCGATGCAGAGCAGCGCCGTCGGCCTGCAAAGCGCCTGAGTCATCCCGGCGCAGCCCAGCGCCGCGCCGGCCTTTTCATTCAGCGGAGCCCCGCCATGACCAGCCCACTGCCGCCCGATTCATCTCCCTGGCACGCCGGGGAAAAGCAGCTGCAGGAACGCGCAGGCGTGGCCGAGCGCATGGAAGCATTCGGCCGGCGGGTGATCCGCGACCATATGCCCGAGCAGCACCGCGATTTCTACCGGCAGCTGCCGTTCGTGCTGCTGGGCTCGGTCGATGTCGAAGGGCGCCCCTGGGCCAGTATCCTTGAGGGCCCGCCCGGTTTTGCCCATTCCCCGGAGCCGTGCCTGTTGCGGCTGGACAGCCCGCTCGGCGCGGGCGACCCGGCGGCGCGGGCGCTGCAAGAAGGCGCAGCTGTCGGCCTGCTGGGCATCGAGCTGCATACCCGCCGGCGCAATCGCCTGAACGGCCACGTGCTCGGGCGTGACGCGCAGGGGCTGGGCATCGCCGTGGATCAGGCGTTCGGCAACTGCCCGCAGTACATCCAGTTGCGCCAGCACCTGCTGCCCGTCAGCCAGCCACAACCGGCGGTGGAGACCGAGCGGCTGGACCATCTGGATGAGCCGGCGCAGCAGATGATTGCCGGCGCCGACACCTTCTTCGTCGCCAGCTACGCCACTCTGGAGGATGGCCAACTGGCGGTGGACGTTTCCCACCGCGGCGGTCAGGCCGGTTTCGTGCGGGTGCAGGGCAATCGCCTGAGCATCCCGGATTTCGCCGGCAACCTGCACTTCAACACCCTCGGCAACCTGCTGCTCAATCCTCGGGCCGGTCTGCTGTTCATCGACTTCGCCACGGGTGATCTGCTGCAGCTCAGCGGACGCACCGAGCTGACCCTGGAGGGTGAGGAAATCCGAGCCTTCCAGGGCGCCGAGCGGCTCTGGCACGTGGAGGTCGAGCAGGTGGTCCGCCGGCGCGGCGCGCTGGCGCTGCGCTGGGATTTCCAGAGTTACTCGCCCAACAGCCTGATGACCGGCAGCTGGGAGCAGGCCGAGGCCCGACTGCAGGCGCAGGCCCTGCGCGATCAGTGGCGGCCCCTGCGGGTGGCCCGCGTGGTCGAGGAAAGCGCCAGCATCCGCTCGTTCTATCTGCAGCCGGCCGATGCCGGCGGCTGGCCGGCGTTCTCGGCGGGGCAGCATCTGCCCCTGCGCCTGACGATTCCCGGGCAGGCACATCCGGTCATCCGCACCTACAGCCTGTCCAGCGCCCCATCCGATAACTTCCTGCGCATCAGTGTGAAGCGCGACGGGCTGGCATCCAGCTATCTGCATGAGCAGGTCGGGGTTGGCAGCCTGCTGGAGGCCAAGGCCGCGCAGGGCCAGTTCGTGCTCGACCCCGAGCAGCGCCGGCCGCTGGTGCTGCTGGCCGCAGGCGTGGGCATCACCCCGCTGCTGAGCATGCTGCGCGAGGTGGCTTACCAGAATCGAAGGCTGCGCCGCCGCCGCGGGGTCTGGCTGTTCCAGAGCTCTCGCCAGCTGGCGGAGCTGGCCTTCAGCCGCGAGTTGCATGAACTGCAACAGCACAGCGGCGACACCCTGCAATGGCTGCGGATCCTCAGCCAGCCCGAAGACGGCCTGCAGGAGAGCCTGGATTTTGACCTGCACGGGCGTATCGATGTGGCGCTGCTCAAGGCCGTGCTGCCCTTCGACGACTATGACTTCGTGCTGTGCGGGCCGGCCGGTTTCACCCAGGCGCTGTACGACGGTCTGCGCGAACTGAACATCAGCGACAGCCGCCTGCATGCCGAGACTTTCGGCCCCTCCAGCCTCAAGCGGCGTCCCGATCAGGCCGGTCCGACACAGGACTGGCCACCGGCGGCCAGCACGCCGGTGCCCGTGCTGTTCGAGCACTCGGCCAAGGAAGCGCGCTGGCTACCCGGCAGCGGCAGCCTGCTGGAACTGGCCGAGAGCCGCGGCCTGACTCCGGAGTTCAGCTGCCGGGGCGGCACCTGCGGCACCTGCCGCACACGCATCGTCAGCGGTCAGGTGACCTACCCGCAACCGCCGGCCAACCTGCCGGCCGAGGGTGAGGCACTGATCTGCTGCGCCGTGCCCGCCGTCGGCAAGGACGGAACGCAGCCACTGGTCCTCGACCTCTAGGAATGTCGCCCATGAAGATTATCCGTAGTAAGGACTTCACCGCCGAGCGTGCCTGGGGCGCGCTCGATATCGCCAGCATGAACGGCATCACCACCCGCCTGCACTGGACCGACCAGCCCTACCACTGGCACATCAACGACGGCGAGGAAGTCTTTGTCGTGCTCGATGGCCAGGTGCGCATGCACTACCGCCAGGATGGGCAGAAACTTGAGTGCCTGCTCGACTGTGGCGACATCTTCTATGCCAGTCGCGGCACCGAGCACGTGGCCCACCCGGTCGGGGTGGCGCGGGTGCTGGTCATCGAAACCGCCGGCAGCATCTGAACCTCTCGCATAAGGAGCCTCCCCAATGCACCCCGAAGCACGTCCGCCCTTCCCGCCCTTTACCCGTGAAACCGCCGCGCAGAAAGTGCGCATGGCCGAGGATGGCTGGAACAGCCGCGCCCCCGAGCGGGTGGCGCTGGCCTATACCGCCGACAGCCAGTGGCGCAACCGCAGCGAGTTCCCGCGCGGCCGCGAGCAGATCCGCGACTTCCTTACCCGCAAATGGCAGCGTGAACAGCAGTACCGCCTGATCAAGGAACTCTGGGCCCATGACGGCAACCGCATCGCCGTGCGCTTTGCCTACGAATGGCATGACGAACATGGTCAGTGGTACCGCTCCTACGGCAACGAGAACTGGGAGTTCGACGAACACGGCCTGATGCAGGTGCGCCATGCCAGCATCAATGACCTGCCGATCCGCGAGAACCAGCGGCTGTTCCACTGGCCCCAGGGGCGCCGCCCAGACGAGCATCCCGGCCTGAGCCAGCTCGGTCTCTGAATGCCTCTCAGCGCAGCGGCTGCCGCTGTCAAAAGCCCTCTTCGGAGGGCTTTTTCATACCCGATCTATTTCTTTTAATGAAATTAAGCAGTGCTGATCATGGTTATTCTTGCTGAATCAGCATTTTGAGAAGCTATCTCCGTCGGCTGAACAGCCCCTCACATCGCCTTACGGAGAACTGCACCATGAACAAATTCCTGCTTGCCCTGGCCCTGATCGCCCCCCTGGCCAATGCCGCCGAGATCGTCGGCACCACGGAAGACAACCGCGCCGGAGAAGTATTCGGCAGTGGCGTGGGCGTCCTGCTCGGCGGCGCCGCAGGCGGCCCGGTCGGCGCTCTGGTCGGTGCCGGCATCGGCTACTGGGGCGGCCAGAAGACCCAGCAGGGCCTGGGCCAGACCGGCACGGCCTATCTGCTCAAGGACGATCAGGGTCAGATCCGCGAAGTGCGCCGCAACCGTCTGCCCACCCAACTGCGCGCAGAGGTCGCACAGCTCGACTCGCGGCACTAAGAACATGTCCACTCTTGTGAGCCGATGCTCTCTGCTCCACTGGCTCAAAGCCCCCCCCAAATGGGTAACGCTGTTCACTTAAGCGGAACAGCATCGCGATCCACCGGATAGCGGGTTGGGGAGATCTTCACCGTCCTGGGTAGAGAAGGCCTTGGGCGGTGATCCAGAAACAGTCCTCCCAGCCCCACCCTCAATGCAGACAGACGCCTGCCCGTTGCCGAGAGCGGATTGGCGGCAGCCATCACGATCAGTTGCACGGCGATGTACTGGCATGCCGGTTTGAAGATGGCGAGCGGCCGAATGCCGCTGCTGCCAGGCCGGCCTCGCGACGGATGACTTTATAGGCCAGCAGCAAGCCCCAGACTTCCTGGTAGATCAGCTCGACACGCTTGCTGCGCAGGGTGACGTGGTTGTGCTGCATCGAGCTTTTGATGTTCCGGAATCCCAGCTCGATTTCCCTGCGCGCCTGGCACAGCTCGGCGACGGCCTTGGGACTGTAGGTCTGCGCGGGAAGCGAGGCCCCATGCCTGAGCCATGCCCGCAGGGTAGATGTCCGCAGGGCGTGTGAGGTGTTACGGTATTTTGTATAAGTATATGCGAATTATTATCATCGCCACACATGGGCTTGACGATGTTCCACCCGGGCAGAGAGATGGCGATATTTAGGTCAGCAGGGATGAGAGGCAGCAGCCAGAAAGGGGGCTAGCCAGAAGCGGGGGGAGTAGTGAAAATGAGTAGTGAAATCAGACAATAAAAAGCCCCGTAACTCATTGAATTACAGGGCTTTTCTTTATATGGCGGGAAGATAGGGATTCGAACCCCGAACAGAATAAACACACACCGCTGCAGACCGCTATATACCTGGAATCCTTCAGTGCTCGGTGGTTCCAAAAGGGCTATAGCGGCCTCTGTTTTGCCCTAAATTTGCCCTAACCTACTCAGTCACATTGGTGTCGCAGCGATCGATTGAATCCACAGTCGAAAGTAGATACTGCCCAGTCCGACCGGCTTCCTTGCCCGATGCGCGCCGATCGGTGGGCAGAGGTAAGAGTGTAGCCCGATCAAACGCCCCCTCGTTTGCGACGGGAAGCCGCACACCGCGCTCCACCTGTCGGGCGTAAGCTGGCCACAGCAAGTCACCGACTACCCACCGCATCTGACTGCCCATCTATCTCCTGTAGTTGATGAATCACGCCACAGACCGGACAATCCTGTACAAGAATACAGTGATCGCCACCATGCCCTCCTCGTTACCTCCCGAGTTGTACTACCTCAGCAACTTCTGCACTGCGCTCGCCTGGGTGGGCGAGCGCTATGCCGATGTGCTGAACGCTGAGGAAAAGGCATTTATCGATACTTTCGGCACCCTGCACCGCCCCTCACAGGCGCTGCTGGTGCGGATGATCATGCGCCGTGGCCTCCACTTTCGCCTGCGCAAACTCAGCTACCCCGAGATTGGTGATTGCACGGCCGCAGCACGCCCCTTGATTGAGCTCAGCTGGGTCACCGAGCAGGCGCTACTGATGCCCGAAGAGATTGCCGAACTACTGCGCAAGGATGAGTTGCTGAACCATTTACCTCTGCCGGATTGCCGTGCCTCGCAGAAAAAATCCGAGCTGATTGATCAGTTGCTGACGCAAGGCTTGCCGGCCCAACCTTTTGCCCACTGGTGCCCCGGGCTGGATGATCGCCTGCTAAGCCTACGAGTGGGCGAGCTGTGTGACCGTCTGCGCCTGATGTTCTTTGGCAACCTGGCTCAGGACTGGTCCGAGTTTGTGCTGGCGGATCTGGGCATCCATCGCTATGAGGCCGTCGAAGTTGGCCCGGAGTCACGAGGGTTTCGCTGCCGGCAGGATATCGACGACTACCTGCATCTACGTGAGCAGCGAGAGCGCTTCGAAGCCGGCGCGCCGCTTGAGGAAATCCTGCCATCTCTATGGGGCTTTCATTCTGACAATTCCTACCTGTACTCTCGGCGAGCCAGGTTGTTGTTCCAGATTGCTCAGCACCTTGAGAAACAAGGGGAACTGGAACAGTCACTGGATCTATACCAAGCAACCGAGCACGGCGAGGCACGCTGGCGCCAGATCCGGGTACTGGAGCAGCTCGAACGTTTTAATGAAGCTCTGGAACAGGTTCAGCACTTCAGCGCAGCGCCACACAGTGATGAGGAGACCCAGCGCCTTGAGCGCGCCCTGCATCGGCTACAGCGCAAGCTTGGCGAGCCATTGGCGAAGAAGCCGAGCCGGCCGGCCGAACACCGGATCGAACTGATGTTGCCGGTGCCCGATCAGGGCAGTGTGGAACTCGCGGTACGCGATCATCTGCACAAAGAAACAGCTCCCGTGCATTACGTCGAGAACACCCTGCTCTGCAGCCTGTTCGGCCTGCTGTGCTGGGACGCGATCTTCGCGCCCTTGCCCGGCGCCTTTTTCCACCCGTTCCACAGCGGCCCGGTCGACCTGTATAGCGCGGACTTCCATACGCGCCGGCAGGAATTGTTTGACCGTTGCCTGGAGCGCCTGGACCGCGATGATTACTGCGACCTGATTCGTCAGCGCTACCAGGAAAAATTCGGGACTCAGTCGCCGTTTGTGTTCTGGCACATCCTCGATGAGCGCTTGCTCGAGCAGGCGCTGCACTGCATTCCCGCCCGACATCTGCATGCCTGTTTCGAGCGCATGCTGCGCGACCTCAAGGCCAACCGTGCCGGCATTCCCGACCTGATCCAGTTCTTCCCGGCCGAACGGCGCTACCGGATGATCGAGGTGAAAGGCCCTGGTGACCGCCTGCAGGACAACCAGAAGCGCTGGCTGGCGTTTGCCGCCGAGCAGGGCATTCCGGTCGAGGTCTGTTACGTGAGCTGGGACGCGGCATGAGCTACGCAGTGGCGGTGCGCGCCCTCTGCGAGTTCACCGCCAAGGAGGGTGATCTCGACCTGCGCTTCACGCCCTCACCCACTGCTCAGGAAGGCATCTCTGGCCACCAAACCGTGGTTGGCCGCCGCGGCGGCGATTATCTCGCCGAGCTGCCACTCAGCGGCAGCTACCCCGGGCTGTTCGTCAGTGGCCGCGCAGATGGCTATGACCCAGAGCGCAATCGTCTCGAGGAAATCAAAACCCACCGCGGCGACATCAGCCGCATCCCAGCCAACCACCGGGCTCTGCACTGGGCGCAGGTGAAGGTCTATGGCTGGCTACTGTGCCAACAATTGGATCTGCAGGAGGTGGAGCTGGCCGTCGTTTACTTCAACGTGCTCACCCACACCGAGAATGCCTTCATCGAAGTGATGAGTGCCGCCGATCTACAGCAGTTTTTCGAGCAGCAGTGTCAGCGCTTTCTGAACTGGGCAGAGCAGGAAGAAGCCCACCGCGAACGACGCGATGCCTACCTGGATACGCTGCGCTTTCCCTACCCCGATTTTCGCCGTGGGCAACGGCAGTTGGCCGAGGCTGTGTACCGTAGCGCCCGTGATGGCCATACCCTTATGGCTCAGGCCACCACCGGTATCGGCAAGACGCTGGGCACCCTCTTCCCTCAGCTCAAGGCCATGCCAGGCCAGCAACTGGATCGGCTGTTCTTTCTCACGGCCAAGACGCCCGGTCGGCGTCTGGCGCTGGACGCCCTGCACAACCTGCGCGAAGGCAACGACACTACACCGCTGCGGGTGCTGGAGCACGTAGCCCGCGACAAGGCCTGCGAGCACCCCGACAAGAGCTGCCATGGCGAATCCTGTCCGCTGGCCAAGGGTTTCTACAACCGCCTGCCAGAAGCCCGTGAGGCCGCGCTGCGGCAGAGCTGGCTGACCCAGGAACAGGTGCGCGCCATTGCCCTCGCCCATCAGGTCTGCCCGTACTACCTGAGCCAGGAGCTGTGTCGCTGGGTCGATGTGGTGGTCTGCGATTACAACTACTACTTCGACATGGGTGCCCTGCTCTACGGCCTCGCCCAGGTCAACGAATGGCGCGTAGCCGTGCTGGTCGACGAAGCCCACAACCTGGTCGAACGCGCGCGAGGCATGTACACCGCCGAACTCGATCAAGAAGAATTTCATGAGCTGTGCCGCATTGCCCCCTCAGGCCTGCGCAGCGTGCTGCAGCGCGTCAGCCGGCATTGGGAGCAGCTCAATCAGGTACAGCAGGTGGACTATCAGATCCACCCCGTCGTGCCGGACCTGCTCGTGGCGGCGCTGCAGCGCGCCGTCAGCGCCATCACCGATCACCTGACCGACCACCCCAGCGGCCAGGATCGTCTGCTGCTGCAGTTCTATCTGGATGCCATGCTGTTCTGTCGCCTGAGCGAGGCCTCTGGGCCGCACTCGCTGTTCGATGTCACCCGCCAGGACACCCAGGCTATTGGTGATCACACCACGCTTTGCCTGCGCAATATCGTGCCGGCCCCCTTTCTCGCCAGCCGCTTCAGCGACACCCACACCACCACCCTGTTCTCCGCGACGCTGCGCCCAGCCCGGTACTACCAAGATCTACTGGGGCTGCCCGAGGAAACCCAGTGGATCGATGTGGAGTCCCCCTTCTCGGCCGATCAGTTGGCTGTGCGCGTGGTACGCAACCTGTCGACCCGCTACCAGCACCGCGAGTCCAGCCTCGCGCCGATCTGCCGGTTGATGGCCGAGCAGTACCGAAGCGCTCCGGGCAATTATCTGGCCTTCTTCAGCAGCTATGCCTACTTGCAGCAGGTACGTGAGCTGTTCATGACGCTGTATCCGGAGATTCCGAGCAGTGTGCAGACGCGCAGCATGAAAGAAGGGGAGCGCCAGGCCTTTCTCGACAGCTTCACGATCCACTCCGAAGGCATCGGCTTTGCCGTGCTCGGTGGTGCATTCGGTGAGGGTATCGACCTACCCGGCAAGCGCCTGATCGGTGCGTTCATTGCCACCCTCGGCCTACCGCAGATCAATGCGATCAACGAAGAAGTCAAAGCACACATGCAGCAGATGTTTGGTGAAGAAAATGGCTACGACTACGCCTATCTCTATCCTGGCATGCAGAAGGTGGTGCAGGCGGCCGGTCGAGTGATTCGCACCACCGCCGATCACGGTGTGGTGTACCTGCTAGATGACCGCTTCAGCCAGAGCAAGGTCAAAGACCTGCTGCCGGGCTGGTGGAAGGTAGATCCCTACCGGCTATGACTGCTTGGCGACAAATGTCGCCGCCAGCAGTTCGAACGCTACAGCCGCAACAAAACTCGCTTCTTGGCGGGAGGTAAGACATCGGTTCATCGGCGAAGGATGAACCTTCGCTTGTAGTGGTGAACGCGGAGCTTTGCGACCCAGGAAGCTTCGTTGCGATGCCCAGCACCGCCTACCGAGTTGCACGCGCGGCAGCAGCTGACGTCACCGCAGCAGTTTGAATTTTCTCAGTTTCAGCTCATGACGTATTTGCTGGCCATGTCCTACTGATGCTGCTAGAGCGCTACTCGGCCAGAACAGTGCTGATGGTCGCAGCGAGATCGTCGAGGTCACTGATAGCGCGATCGAGGTAAAAGTTAGCACCTCCGCTGAGGTGACCATTGCCCTGGAGCAGCTGGCTCCTGACAAAGCGGTAGGTGTTATCTATCTTGCCCAGCGCCACGGCATGCTGCGGATAGTTGGCCTGCAGCTGCTTGAAGCGTTGGTTGACCTCGGCATCGAAATGACGGACCTGCTCGCTGCTGAGCGCGAAGGGTTGCGGATCGGGCAATGGATAGCCACGCAATTGGTAGTCCAACAACAACGACGCCAGTGCCCTGCTCTGCGCACCGAGTTCCTCTGCCAAGGGATCGCTGGCGGAGCTCGTGACAGTAGCAAGAGCCGTCTGCTGCAGCGCATCACTCGACTCCAGCAACTGACGGACCAGCGGCGGGAACTGCGCCGACTCTTTCCGAGGCAGCCCTTCAAGGGTTTCGAATACAGTCCTCATGCTCTGCAGCGGGCGGTGCAACGATTCCGAGCCGCCCAACTGGACTACCAGTGTGTCGAGTGCCATGAGGTTGTGGTACACCGACGTCAGACCGCGAGTGTCAGGCTCACGCTCGCGCGGATCGAAATAGGCCATGGCACTGGCGCAGAGCAGCTTGCTGCGACTGTCAATTTCGTTCAGGCGTTGCGCATCGAGCGCGTTGCCACTGGCCAGTAGGGGATGCAGCAGGCAGAACAGTAGCAGTGTCTTACGCATCGGCCGAGATCCTTCTTGTTCTTGTGGCAGATCGACTACGAGACAAACCTTGAGCCGGTAGAAACCAGCCCAGAGCGCATAGGAAATACTGGACGCCGCAATGTGCACACCCTCCTTTTATGGGGGGCGTTTCTGGTCGCAACATAAAGCAAGCACCGCTCGGCAAGCTCTTATCCACTGCGTCATCGCGACTGAACTGTCCCTCACGGTTAGCAGCGCGCGACAGGCGAGATCGGTCCTGAGGCTGTTCGACCTGATCGCCGGCGATCGAACCCAGATGCCGGGGCGACCTGCCTTCAAATCCGGCGCTACAGGCCGGAATAGCGGTCCATCAGCTCGCCCATGCGCGTCAGGTACTCGCGGCGGCCAAAATGGAGGATGTGGTTGCCCGGGAACCAGTGCAACTCACTGCCCACCCAGTGCTGCTGGAGCAGGCGCAGGTGACGTGGCATGGTGACCCGGTCTCCGGCGCCGCCAATGATCAGCACGCGTCGGCCGTCTAGGTGCGGGGCATAGGTCAGCGGGTTATGCACGGCGAGCAGCCCGCGCATTTCGGCCACGCCAATGCCCTGCCGGCGCATCAGCCGGGAGAGCAGCAGGCCCGTAGGCTGCCATTCGAGAAACGCATCGACCGGGCTGACCGCCGGCACAATGGGAACGCAGTAGTCCAGGCGCTCGTCGACGGCAGCCAGCAGCGCTGCGGTGTAGCCGCCGAGGGAAATACCCGCCACCCCGATATGCTCGACACCCCGCCCCTGCAGGTAGTCGATGAAAACCTGCAGGTCGTGGATCGCATGTAGCGGCGCCTCATTGAAGGCCACCAGGCCACGGCCGAACACCCCCTGGCCGCTGAACCAGGAACCGCGCTCGGCGCGCCGGCCATGATGCGGATAGGTGAATAGCAGGATGTCATAGCCCTTTCGATAGAGGCCGGCCAGCGACAGCGCATGGGCATTCATACAGTGCGAGTCGGCGGCGAAACCGTGGATGACGATCAGCGTCGGCCGTGGCCGGTCGCCATGACACCAGTGCTGGGCATGAGCGAAAGTATTGCGCTGCATGGCCTCGAACTGCGGGAGAGCGAACGGGTTCAGCGGCTTGAACGGACTGGCGAAGCGCAACTGAAGGCGCCGGATGTCCTTCCCGGGCAACACGCGCTCCGAGATGTCGATGCCCTTCGGCGGTGGCAGGAATACCCGCGAAGCGTCCCCGGCGCGCGCCAGGGGTTCGTAGAAACGCAGCGCCTCGAATTCGCGCTGCAGACTGCCGGGCCCGAGCAGCGATGACAGCGCGGCCGACGCCACAGTAGCCGACAGGGGGGTACGCATCACTCGCTCGACGGCTGCGGCCCCATGGATCCTCAAGCGGTGCCGAGCATCCAGTTCGGTGCCATCGGCCTGCCGGCAGAAATCCTCCGGCAAACGCTCCCACCAGAAAGCACGCGAGTCGCTCGCACCGTCGACGCATTCTCCCTCATTCCACACGAAGAGTCCTCCTGAGAAAAATCCAGCTTGCCCATCCTGCCGACCCACACAGGAGACTCGCGATGTTCATCACAGTAGGGACTGGCCACCACGCACTCCCCCCCCTTTTGAAGGGGGACTAGCAGAGGCAGATCGACGAGGCTGCCTCAATGAGCTCCAAGTTAACCAGCTCGCCAGATCGAGTGATTCAGCCAGTCATCCAACCTCAACCATAACCTTGCGAGGGACTCAAAGATGAGCAAACTCAGCGGGCAAGACGCCATGTTCCTGACATTTGATCGTCCGCATGCGGGATCACATGGCACCATGATCTACATCTACGATCAGTCCACGGTTGATGGGCAACGCCTCGGCTTCCGCGAGATCGTCCGCCATATCTCGGAGCGCCTCGATGTGTCGCCGGTGTTCCGGCGCAAGATTGTCCAGGTGCCCTTCAGCCTCGGCTATCCGTACTGGGTCGAGGACGACCTGTTCGACATCGACTTCCACGTGCGCCATTTCGCACTGCCCAAACCGGGCGACTGGCGCCAGTTCTGCATCCTCGTGTCGCGCATCCATGCCCGCTCGGTGGACCTTTCCCGGGCGCCCTGGGAGATGTACGTCATCGAGGGGCTCGACAACATCGAGGGCATCCCCAAGGGCAGCTTCGCCATCCTTACCAAGTTGCACCACGCGGCGATGGATGGCACCGCCGCGGGCGAGCTGACCTGGGCCCTGCACGACCTTGCCGGTGCACAGGGCAAACCCGTAGCGGTGGTCAACAACCATCCGCCAGCCAGCTCGCAGCGGCACCGATGGGGCGTGCTGGACGCAGTCAGCCGCATGTTCACCGATAACATCTCGGCTTCGGTGCGCATGGCCCGGCCGCTGGCCCGCGTGCTGCCTAAGCTCGCGGTGACCAGCCTGCGCAGCATCGCCCGCTCGGTGCTGACCGCCGAGGGCGGTGCGCCGCGCACACGTTTCAACAGCGATGTGTCGGCCAGCCGGGTGTGGGATTCGGTCACCCTCGATCTCGACGTGGTGAAACAGATCAAGAACCTGGTGCCGGGGGCGACAGTCAACGATGCGGTCCTCGCCCTGATCGGCGGGGCGATGCGTCGCTATTTGCAGGCCCACGACGAACTGCCGGTCAAGTCGCTGGTGACCCTGGCGCCTGTCAATACACGCCAGGGCGATGAAGCCAGCGCCAGCGGCAACACCATATCGATCGTCACCTTTCCCCTGTGCACCGATATCGAAGAGCCCATCGCTCGCCTGGAGGCGGTGCACACGGCGACCGCGGAATCCAAGGCGATGCAGAATGCGATCGGCGCCCGGGACCTGACCAATCTGCAGAAGTTTGCGCCGCCGGCCACCCTGGGCCTCGCCGGTCGCCTGGCTACGGCCATGGGCGTAGGCGGTAAAGGACCAGTGGTGTTGCACAACTGCCTGGTGACCAACGTTCCGGGACCCAGCGTGCCGCTCTACATGCTCGGCGCCAAGCTGGTGTACTGGTGCGGCGTCGCCCCCATCAGCGACGGACTTTCGCTGATCTGGAACCCCACCAGCTATTGCGGAAAGATGTTCATCTCGCTGACCAGTTCGCCAAACGTGGTGCCCGACCCGGATTTCCTCGCGCAGTGCCTGAAGGACTCCTACGAGGAGATGAAGGCGGTGGCGACCGGGACCGAGACACGCAAGGCCGCAAAAGGCGGGCGAGCGGCCGAAAAATCGACCGCACACAAGGCCAGCGGCAAGCTGGAACCCTAGCCCCTGCCACTTACCCCCTCTCCCGCCCAGGGAGAGGGGTTGCCCTACCTAGCCACCGGAGCCGGCCCGCCCGTCCCTGCCGTCTCTCCCACTCATGAACTCACCTTGCCCAGCCTTGCCGGCGAGGGAAATCCACCGCTGGGTGAGGCCGGTGCCGAGTCCCACCGACAAATTCGGAAGACGCCGCGCCCAGACCCAGAAATGTGAATTTTCCACTTAAATATCAGCCAATTAGATAATCACCCAATCCGGAAAGGTGATTAGCCTGGCGCCCCTATACTCGACCCTGTGACCAGGTAGCACGCACTTCCAGCCGAGACGCGCTCCCACCGTTTCCCCATCTCAAGAACAACAAACGGGCCACCCGCAGGAGCGGCACATGAGCGACACCCTTGAGCAGTACCCGACCACCGCCACCGCGCCACTCACACTGAAGAGCATCTACGCCAAGGTGCTATGGCGGCTGATGCCCTTTTTGCTGCTGGCTTTCATCGTCAACGCCATCGACCGGGTCAACCTATCCTTCGCCAAGCTGCGCATGGCCGAGGATATCGCGCTCAGTGACGCCGCCTACGGTATCGGCGCAGGGATCTTCTACCTCGGCTATATCCTCTTCGAGATCCCCAGCAACCTCTACATGCAACGGGTTGGCGCGCGCCTCACCCTGACTCGCATCATGCTGCTGTGGGGCATGATCACCGTAGCGACCGCCTTCGTCACCACGGCCAACCAGCTGATCGCAGTGCGCTTTCTGCTTGGCGTGGCAGAAGCCGGATTCTTTCCCGGGGTGATCCTGTACATGACCTACTGGCTCCCGGCGTCCCTGCGCGGACGGGTCACTGCCGCGTTCATGATGTCGGCGATGGTCGCTGGAATTATCTGCGGACCACTGTCCGGCGTGATCATGACCCATCTGGACGGCTGGCTGGGCTTCAAGGATTGGCAGGTGCTGTTCATTCTGACCGGCGCACCGACCATTCTGCTTGGCGTGTTCGGCTGGTTCTGGCTGACCGACCGTCCCGAGCAGGCCAACTGGCTGACCGACGAGGAAAAACGCCAGATCGCCCAGACCCTGTCCAGCGAGCCGCACGGCGTGCACGGCCACTTCGGTGGCGTGCTGCGCGACCCGCGTCTGTACGTCGCCGGGCTCGTGTACTTCTGCATCTACAGTGGTTCGAACACCGTGACCTACTGGATACCGACGCTGATCCGTGGCTTCGGCCTGGAAGATCTGAAACTGATCGGCATGCTCGCCGCCCTGCCATTCCTCGTCGCCCTATGCGCCATGTACCTGCTGGGGCGCAGTTCCGACCGGCACATGGAGCGCCGCTGGCACCTCGGTCTGACCATGCTGGTGGGCGCGAGTAGCTTCGCCCTGCTCGGCCTGGTGCATGGCAATGTTCCGCTGTCGATCTTTCTCATGAGCCTGGGTGCCGCCGCCGCGCTGTCGGCGATCCCGCTATTCTGGACGATCCCGCCAGCACTGCTCAGCACCGCCGGCGCGGCGGGCGGCATCGCCATCATCAGCAGCCTCGGCAACCTCGCTGGCGTTCTTAGCCAGGCCGCCGTCGGGGCGATCAAGTCGGCTACCGGCAGTCTTTATCTGGCGTTCGATGTGATGGCCGCGGTGATGGTACTCGGTGCACTGCTCCTGCTGCTCGGGATCCCGGCGCATCGCCTCAGGGACAGTCGGAGCACCGACTAAGTGAAGCGCCGCAGGCCTCGCTTCGGGCCTGCGCCTTACTCGATCAGGTCATGCTTGCGGGCCCAGGAAATCGCGTCGTAACGGCTGGAAACGCCGAGTTTCACGTAGATATTCTTCAGGTTCCATTTCACCGTTTCCAGCGAGATATTCAGCTTCAGCGCCACTAGCTTGTTTGACATGGCCTGGCCGATCAGCTGCAGGATGGCCAGCTCCCGGGGCGTCAACATCGCCGACGCGCCGGCACCGTCCGACTCCACGGCGTGCGCCACCTTGTTTTGGCAGAAGCGCGACAGCAGCATCCGCACGTAGTCACGCTGCCTGGATGACGATAATTGGTCTCCCAGCGAGGACAGCAGGCGCTGCACTGCAACCCCCTCGTCGAGGAAGGTACGCACCAACCCCAGGCGCTCCCCAGCCTCAATGGCCTGCAGTAGCCATTGCGGATCCTGCACGCAAGCCTGAGCCATCAGCAGCAAGGCGGTGACATCCCATTGCCCACGATGGTATTCACAGGTGTAGCGGCGCACGACTTCCAGTGCCTCGAACGCCTGCTGCGGCAGCTCGGTGGCCAGTAGCAATCTGGCTCGCGTAAGCGCCGCAAGGGCCGGGATTTCGGCCTGAAAGCCGCGCGCCTGTTCATAGCCAGCCGCCAGGGCATCGAGTCGTGCTGCATGCTCCTCGGCCAAAGCCCGGTCGTTCCCGAGCAGCGCGATGCGCACCTGTTCGGCCAGGCAGTGCACCAGGGCGCGGTCCAAGCCGAGGTTGCGAAAATGCCGCTCCTGGCGCTCGAGGAACGCCAGGGCAGCGGCGGCTGACTCCTGGAGCAGTACCAGACGTGCCTGGCAGATGCTGGCCAGCAACATGGTTTGCGGCATCGCCCATTGCAGCAGGCTCTCGCGGTTCGCCAGGATATCCCGCGATTCGTCGATGCGATCCTGCTCGCGGTACACCTCGGCGAGGTTCGCCGCGCCCAGGTAGGCGCTCACCGAGCGATAACCGTGCACCCCTATCGCCCGCGCCAGTTGAGCCATACCCACCCGCTCTGCATCCGCGATACGCCCTTCGAGCATGTGACAGAGCATCCGCGCGCCGCCGGCCACCAGCGACAGCTCCGTGTCGAGATCGGCCTCGGCGATCGGATTGTCGTCCAGGCAACGCAACGCCTCGGCATGCCGCCCCGCCGCTGAGTAAGCGATGGCCAGCAGCACCGGCGCACCATAGCGCGTCACTGGGTAGTCGTTGGACAATGCCTTAAAGCGCTCCAGCAGGCCTATCACCGGGTCGGTGCGATCACGTTGGATTTCGATCGCCGCCTGCACGAGAGGCACACGGAAATCCTCGTCGCTCTGCTGCGCGGCGCCGCTGCGGCGAAACTGCTCGAGCCAGACTTCCGCCTTCGCCGGCCGGGCGGTCAATGCGTATGCCAGGCAGCCGAGGAAGAACAGGCGCGGCCGGGAAAACAGCACATCCTGGGGCAGGCGATCAAGCAGACGCAACAGCGGACCGAGTTGCTCCAACCCCCAGGACGCCGGGTCCGCGCGCTCGATCACCAGGGCGGCGAACTCCAGATCACCGCCCTGGGTGGCGTGCCGAACCGCCTCAGCCAGCAGACGATGCTCGGCCAACCAATGCGCCGCGCGCCGATGCAACTCACTGACAACCGCCGGATCGCGCCGCTCGAGGCGGGTGGAAAGGAACTCACCGAACAGCGGATGAAAGCGGTACCACGGCTGCCGGTCATCGGACTCGACGCGGAAGATCAGCATGTTTTCTTCGTCGAGCCGCTTGAGCATCTCCTGTGCACTCTGGCAGCCGGTTACCGCTTCAGCCAGCGAGGCATTGAAGCGTCGGCACAGACTGATGCCTTCCATAAATCCGGCCATGTCCGCCGGCAGGTGGATCATCACGTCCTCCGCCAGGTAGGTATGCAGATCATCGGAACGCCAGACCAATTCGCGCAGGGTACCGCGCGCCTGGGGATTGCTGCGCAGCAGAATGGCGATCAACTGCAGGCTCGCCGGCCAGCCGCGGGTCAGCTCATGAATGAGGTGCAGTTCTTCCGTGCTCAGCTTCACTGCCGGCAGGTTCTGCTCGAGAAAGGCGCGGGTCTCGCCGGCTTCGAACGGCAGACCGCCGCAGTCCAGCTCCACCACCTGCCCCATCAACCGCAGCCGACTTAGGCTGAGCGGCGGACCGACGCGGGAGGCGATAACGAAATGCAGGTTGTCCGGGCAATGATCGAGCAGCTTCTGCATCAGTTGATGGGCACGAGGATCGGCCACGTGCTGGTAATCGTCGATAACAAGGTACAGTTCCTTGGTCAGGCTGCCGGCACCGTCGATGATGCTGGCAACCATGGCATCGACGAACTCCTGACGGGCAGACTCCAGCGGAATGCGGTTGTCGAGCGGTATCCCCAGTCGCTGCAGTGCACCACGCAGGTAGGCGAAGAACACTGAAAGCTGCCGGTCATCGACACTCAGCGACAACCATGCCACCTCAGCCCCCTCGCGCATCATGGCCTGGCGCCACTGCGCCAGCAGGGTAGTCTTGCCATAGCCCGGACTGCCAACCACCAGCCCAACCCGACATTGCGTCATGAGCTGGAATTCGTCGAGGAGCCTCTGACGAAGAATTGTCTGCGTGCCGATCCGCGGCGGCGAGAACTTCGTCGACACGAGCAACTTATCGATATGCATGTCCAGCCCCAGCCTCCGCCCCTCCAGTTACCCACCGGCGACACACTTCAGCCGACGCAGGGCGCCACCCGTGCGCCGCATGAGCGTGCCGATTCAAATTCAAGCATAGTTCTTTGCCAATCCGGACAGTGGCCGTGCAGCCAGCACCGGACCGCCTAAGTGCAGAATGTACGACGAGCCAACGCTGATGATGGGCCTAATTTGCGGCCCACCGAGCGGTAGCTCGATCGTCTGTCTGTGAAATGGGCATGCGGAGCCGATAGCGGCTCCGCATGGGTGACGCAGAGAAAAACTCAGCGAATACCGGTACCCGCAAGATTGTCCGGTGTCCACTTGTTGTCCGGCAGCGGGGTTTTGGACACCTTCACGCCGTATTTTCCGGGCCACAGATTGATGTAGTAGGTTCCGGCGATGAGGTCGTAATGACCCACGGGGGTATTGTTGGTCGCTGGCTGATCGTACAACGAGGTGATGTAGGTGAAGCCTGGACGCCACAGATCGCCACGGCCGTCATACTGATCGACCGCCAGGGCCGCCCAGCTGTCCTCGTCGAGGTAGTAGGTGCGCTTCGAGTAGATGTGGCGCTGACCTTCCTTCAGCGTGCCCTCGACTACCCATACCCGATGCAGCTCCCAACGAACCACGTCCGGATTGATGAACTTGGGACCGAACACCTCTTCCGGGTTCTGGGCATAGGTAAAACGATAGGTGTTATAGGGAACGTAGATTTCCTTCTTGCCAACCAGTTTCCAGTCGAAGCGGTCAATTTTGCCGCTGTACAGGTTGAGGTCATCGATGGTGGACATGCCGGAGGTCGAACCATTCGGGGTGTCGTAGGCCAGATCCGGCGCCAAGCGAACGCGACGCTGGCCAGGCAAGTACTGGTACGCACGACGAGCGCCGGTGTCGTAGTTGATCGGCTCGGCAATTTGCATCGCTTCGCCCGCACGCCGTGCCGGACCTGTGTAGTTGTTACGGGAACGGGTCAGCAGGTTTTCATCGGCAGGACGCGACGTGTCGTAGAACAGCGACTCGGTGCCGGCGATGCCCTGGCTGGACAGCACCATCTTGCCTGCGGCGTTGATGTTGAAGGCGCTGGATTTCGGCAGGATGAACGCCACGCCTTGATAGCGGGCCAAATGGTTGATCATGACCTCGTTGCCGGTCTTAGGAATCGGGAACGGGATACCCGCCCGAGCGTTCTGCATCGAATAGCCATCTGCAGACAACGAGGCGCGGGTGGCGTTCTTGACAGTGTTATCCAACACAAACTGCGGAAAGGCCACAGTACGATGCGTCTGATAGACGTCAATGCGATAACCAGGCTTGCTCTTGAGCAGCGCCTGAGAGCCGGCGGTCAGTTTGGCCGCGTACTGGTCCACGTTTTTCGCATCGACCGAAAACAGCGGCTTCTCGCTCGCAAACGGATCCGGGCGAACGCCCGAGCCTGGTTCGAAGCCAGCTGGCGCGGTGGTCAGGCCACCGGTGTACTCGGGAATCGAGCCATCCGCATTGCCCGCCTTCTCGGCTCCGACAAAGGTCAGGGTAGTGCCCAATTTCTGAGCTTCTTCCGCCGACACTGCCGCATGGAGCACGCCTGCATGCGCCGCCAGCAAGCTGGCCGCGATCAGGGTTCTTGTGAGTTTAGTCATGTCTCCACCTTTCTAGGGTCTGAAATCAAGTCATGCACGCCTGCCTCGGAGCACCAGAACGATGGTATTCGGCGACAGGCGTGAGCACCTTCATCGATTGAATGAAACACACGAGCGGGCCATCGATGCAGGCCCCTAGTCTCAATTTGAGAGTAATAAGGGAAGCGGTACGCCCGCCCCTCCCAAAGTGGAGTAATAGGGGGGGAGGGGTGGCCCAGGACGGCACATTTCAGCCTTAGGCCACCGGCCGGATAGAATGAAAAAAGGCCATGGCGCGGCGGTCCGCCCCATGGCCTCAAGAACGCAAGAACGACTGGGGACAGCCTCCCCCCCCCCCCCCGATTGCGCGCACCATCGCCTGGCTCAACCGAATACCCGCAGTATAGCCTCGGCAACGCAGGCAGGCTTCGCCACGCCCTCGATCTCGACGGTCATCTCATAGGTGATCTGCGCGCCATTGCCTGGCAGAGCTTCCCACGACTGCACCTTGAAGTGCGCGCGCAGGCGGCTGTCAACCGGCACCGGCTGGACGAAGCGCACCTTGTTCATGCCGTAGTTCACGCCCATCTTCACGTTGCGAATCTCGAAGGCATTGGTCATGAAGGTCGGCAGCAGGCTGAGGGTCAGGAAGCCATGGGCGATCGGCTTGCCGAACGGTCCCTGGGCAGCGCGCTGCGGATCGACATGAATCCATTGCTGATCGCCGGTGGCGTCGGCAAAAGTGTTGATGCGCTGCTGGTCGATGCTCACCCAGTCGCTGGTGGCAATCACTTCGCCCACCAGGGCTTGCAGTTCGGTCAGGTTCTCAAAGCTTTTCATATCGGCGTACTCGAATGGATTAGATGCGGATGAGTTTTCGCGACCACTAAACGCCGAGCTCGGCCTGCAGCGCCGCAGCGCACAGGGCCTCGTGGCTGTCGCTGCTGCCCAGCAGCAGGTCAGCGACCACGGCGCGTTTGTAGTAGTGGCCGACCAGATACTCCTCGGTCATACCGATGCCGCCATGCAGCTGGATACCCTGACCGCAGACGACCTTCGCCGCCCGGCCGATCAGCATCTTGGCGGCCGATAGGGTCTTCAGGCGCGCCGGCTCCTCGTCGTTGGCCAGCGAGGCCAGTGCTGCATGCAGCATCGAACGCGACAGCTCCAGCTCGGCAGCCATGTCTGCCATGCGGTGCTGCAACGCCTGGAAGGCACTGATCGGCACGCCAAACTGCTTGCGCACCTTGAGGTATTCGGCTGTGACCTCGATAGTCTTTTCCATCACCCCGATCAGCTCGGCGCACAGCGTAACGGTACCACTGGCCAGACCAGCGCGCAGGGCGCTGAGGCCCAGGCCGGCTTCGCCGAGCAGCGCATCCGTGCCAACCTGGACGCCAGCGAAGGTCAGCTCCTCGACCCAGCTGCCGTCATGCAGCGGCAAGACCTGGCGGGTCAGTCCGGCGCTGTCGCCGCCGACCAGCAACAGGCTGATGCCCGAAGTGCCGTCGATCCGCGCCGAGACGATAAACGCCTGCGCACCAACCGCACCCAGCACCAAGGACTTGGTGCCGTTCAGCACGAAGCCGGAGCCAGTGCGCTCGGCGCGCAGCGAGACAATGTCTGGCATGCCGCGCGATGCCGGCTCACTGTAGGCCAGGGCGATGCGATAGCTACCATCGGCCAGTTGCGGCAGCAGCGCCTCCTGCTGCGCCGGCGTGCCACCGGCGACCAGGGTCTGTGCCGCCAGCACCGCGCAGCCGAGGAACGGCTCGAGTACCAGGCCACGCCCCAGCTCCTGGCTGATGATCATGCTGTCCACCAGCGTTCCGCCAAGACCGCCGTATTCCTCGGGCAGCGCGGCCATCAACCAGCCGTTCTCGGCGAACAGGTTCCAGTTCGCTGCGCTGCCATTGCGGTCACTCTGCAACAGCGCGGTGCGCGCCTCGAAACCGTAGGCCTTGTCGACGTAGCGCCGCACGCTGTCCTGCAGCAGCTTCTGCTCCGACGTCAGTTCGAAATCCATGCCTGCTCCCCTCTCAAAATTGGAACAGCATCTTGGCGATGATGCCCCGCTGTACCTCGCTGGTACCGCCGTAGATGGTCGATGCCCGACGCAGGAACATGTCGTTGGAAATCCCGCGCGCCAGCGCCTGCAGCGGATAAGGCTGTGCGGGCGCCGCCTCATGCGGATGTGGATAGGCGATGGCGCCGTAGTCGCCGAGCGCTTCGATCTGTGCCTCGGTGATGCGCTGCTGCAGCTCGGTGGCGCGTATCTTCAGCATCGAGCCGAGCACATGCGAGGCCGGGTCGTGTTGCTGATCCAGACGAGCCACGCGCTGCACCAGCATGCCGATGGCTTGCAGCTCGGCATCCAGCCGCGCCAGCTTCAGGGCGAACTCCGGTCGAGCACCGAGCGCTTGGTCGCCGACGCGCAACGTCGTGGCGAACTGGCGCAGCTCGCGCATGTAGCGTTTGAGCTCCGGCAGGTCAGCGGTGGTGGCGTGCTCGTTGTTGAGCAGGAACTTGGTGATATTCCAGCCCTGGCCTTCGGCACCGATGAGGTTCTTCACCGGCACGCGCACGTTGTCGAAGAAGGTTTCGTTGAGGTGATGCGCATCGTCGATGCTGCGAATCGGACGCACGGTGACGCCCGGCGTTTTCATGTCCACCAGCAGGAAGCTGATACCCGCCTGCTTCTTGCCTTCCGAGCTGGTGCGCACCAGCAGGAAGATCCAATCCGCGTGATGCGCATAGCTGGTCCAGATCTTCTGGCCGTTGACCACGTAATGCTCGCCATCGCGCTCGGCGCGGGTACGCAGCGAGGCCAGGTCCGAACCGGCGCCCGGTTCGGAGAATCCCTGGCACCACATGCGCTCACCACGGAAGATGGCCGGCATGTGCTCGGCCTTCTGCTCCGGGGTGGCGAAGGCGTTCAGCACCGGGCCGAGCATCTTGTGCACGAAGGCGTCCTGGGTCGGCGTCCCTGCGGCGCTGCACTCGTCGTCGAACACCAGGATCTGCGGCACGCTCCAACCGGTACCACCATGCTCCTTGGCCCAGTAAGGCGCACCCCAGCCCTGCTCATCGAGCAGCTGCTGCCAGCGCTCGATCTGCTCGCGCGGCGAACGCGTGCAGCGCTGCAGCCCTTTCAAGTCGGCCGGCACCGACTCGAGGAACTGCCTGACCTCCTGGCGAAACGCCTCGAGGCCGGTGTCAGGTTGAAAATCCATTGCTGGCTCCCGTCAATCTTTGCGGTACATGGTGACCACGGCCGCGCCACCGATACCGATGTTGTGCTGCAGGGCGATGCGCGCACCCTCGACCTGACGCTGCTCGGCCTGGCCGCGCAACTGCAGGACCAGCTCGGTGCACTGTGCGAGGCCAGTGGCGCCGATCGGGTGGCCCTTGCAGAGCAGGCCGCCGGAAGGGTTGACCACAAATTTACCGCCGTAGGTGTTGTCGCCGTCCTCGACAAACTTCTGCGCGCCGCCTTCTGGGCACAGGCCTAGCGATTCGTAGGTCAGCAGCTCATTCTGCGCGAAGCAGTCGTGCAGCTCCACGACGTCGACATCCGCAGCGCCCACGCCAGCCATCTCGTAGACTTTGTTGGCCGCCGCGCGGGACATGGAGTAACCAGCGAGATCACGCATGTCGCCGGAGGTGAAGGTTTCCACGCCGTCGGTAGTCAGGGCCTGACCAGCAATGGACACGCTGCGGTCGAGGCCGTGTTTCTTCGCGTAGGACTCGCTGCACAGCACCACAGCGCCGGCACCACAGGTCGGCGGGCAGGCCATCGAGCGGGTCATCACGCCCGGCCACATCACCTGTTCGGCGAGCACGTCTTCGACGGTGACGATCTTGCGGAACACTGCCTTGGGGTTGTTCGCCGCGTGGCGGCTGGCCTTGGCACGGATCTTGGCGAAGGTTTCCAGCGGCGTGCCGAAGCGCTTCATGTGCTCGATGCCGGCACAGCCGAAGATGCGCAGTGCGGACGGGATTTCCGCCGCGCCCGCAACACCTTTGTCACACTGATCGAGGAACAGCTCCAGCGGGCTGGGACGGTCGGCGAAGGAGCTCGGGATGGCACCGGGATTCATCTGCTCGAAGCCGAAGGCCAGCACGATGTCGACCATGCCGCTGGTGATCGCCTGATTGGCCAGGAACAACGCGGTGGAGCCGCTGGCGCAGTTGTTGTTGACGTTGATCACCGGAATGCCGGTCATGCCCACGTTGTAGAGCACGCGCTGGCCGCTGGTGGAATCACCGAAGACATAGCTCGCGTAGGCCTGCTGGATCGACTCATAGCCGACGCCGGCGTCCGCCAGGGCCATGCGCACTGCTTGCTCACCCATCACCGGGTAGGTATCGCTCTGGCCGGGCTTGGTGAATGGAATCATGCCGACACCAGCAACAACGACTTTCTGCATCATGCCTTTCTCCTCTCGTTTTTCTGTTAGTCACCAGTAGAACGCCGCCCCTGACGGGCAAGGCCGGCGCGCGGTGAAGTCATGATTTTTAGGGTATGCATCGCTTGGAGCCACTTCCCCCCCCCTCCAGGCAGTCGCTTGGGGGGGGACCGGAATTGGACGCAAGGCCGCTCGACCTAGCGTGGCGAGCCGCAACGGCCGTGCGGTCAGGATCAGCGGCGGGCAGGACCCGGATAGATCGCCGGCTCCTTGGCCGTGAAGCGGCGCACCGCCTCGGCGTGATAATCACTGGCTACGCACAGCGATTGCGCCGCTGCCTCGAGCTGGGTCAGCGCCGCCCGATCCGTCTCGAAGGAGCGGTTGAGAATGGTCTTGGCCAGCGCCAGGGCCCGTGGTGGCGCCTCGTCGAAGCGCTGCGCGTAGGCGAGCGCGGTGTCCAGGAGGTTTTCCACCGGCACAACGGCCTGGGCAATACCAAGCGCGACGGCGTCCTCGACCGCTACCGGGAGCGCAGAGAAGACGATTTCCTTGGCCTTGGCCAAGCCGACCAGCCGTGGCAGCACGTACATCATCGACAGGTCGGGGACCAGGCCGAGGCCGAGAAAGGAGGGCAGCAGCCGCGCCCGCTGACTGAGGAACACGAAGTCCGCCGCCAGCGCCAAGGAAAAGCCGGCACCCACCGCCACCCCATCAACTGCCGCAATGACCGGCTTCTCCATGCCGACCAATTCGGCAAACCAGTCCTGCGAGGCCAGCACCACGTCGCGACCGATGAAAGCCTTCTCACTGCTACTGGCGCTTCCCAGATAGGCCCCGGAACAGAATGCTCCACCCGCGCCGGTAAGCACCACCGACGCCACCGAACGATCATCGCGCGCGCGCCTCACGACCTCGGGCAAAGCCGCCATGATCGCCTCGTCGAGCGCGTTCTTGGTCTGCGGTCGGTTTAGCGTGATCACCGCCGTCTTGCCGACCTTCTCGAAAACCACCGCATCGTCTGTCACGTTGCTCATCATCTGCTCCCCAGGGTTGTATCGGTCCGACCGCCCGTCTGGCGGCCAGGCGCTGTATGGCAGTGCGAACCGCTTACAGGTTGCGCGAGATGATCAGCTTCTGGATGTGGCTGGTGCCTTCATAGATCTTGATCACCCGCGCATCGCGGTAAAAGCGCTCGACCGGGAAGTCGGTGAGGTAGCCATAGCCGCCGTGAACCTGGATCGCATCCGAGCAGACCTTCTCGACCATCTCGCTGGCGAACAGCTTGATCAACGACGCTTCCTTCGGGCAGCGGATCCCGGCCTGGCACAGGCGGGCGGCGTGCAGCATATACACGTGCGAGACGTCCACCTGGGTCGCCATGTCGGCCAGATCGAAGGCCACGCCCTGCAGATTGATGATCGGCGCGCCGTAGGCTTCGCGCTCCTTGGCGTATTTCACCGCGGCTTCCAGTGCCGCACGCGCCACACCGGTGGCCAGCGCAGCAATCGCCACACGGCCTTCGTCCAGACCGGCAATGATGTGTTTGTAGCCGGCCCCTTCTGCGCCCAGCAGGTTGCTCACCGGCGTACGGCAGCCTTCCATCTGGATCGCAGCCAGGTTGGCCGTGCGCTGGCCCATCTTTTCTTCGTTGCGGGTGACCACGAAGCCCGGAGTGCTGGGGTCGACCATGATCAGGCTGACGCCTTTCTTGCCAGCGGCCTTGTTGGTGACGGCCACCACGATGGCTACGCCCGCTTCGCCGCCGTTCGAAATGAACTGCTTGCTGCCATTCAACACATAGTGGTCGCCATCGCGGCGGGCCGAAGTGCGGAAGGCGGCAGTATCCGAACCGGCGTGCGGTTCACTCAACAAAAAGCACCCGATCTTTTCCCCACGGATCATGGCCGGCAGCCATTGGCGCTTTTGCTCCTCCGTGCCGTCCCGGAAGATCGACAACGCGACGGAGTTGTGCACATGCAGGGCGGTGGCAAAACCGGCATCGACAGCGGCAAATTCTTCGATGGTGAGGCAGTACTCCGGGAAGCTGAGGCCGACACCGCCATACTCTTCCGGGATGTGCATGCCGAGAAAGCCGAGCTCGGCGATAGCATTCAATTCCTCCCGCGGCCAGGCGCCAGTGCGGTCGCGCTCGGCTGCAGTCGGCGCGACCACTTCCTGGGCCACCTTGCGGGCGGAATCGCGGATCATGACTTCCTGCTCGCTCAGGAACGCTGCAGATGTATCGCTCATTGTCTTCCTCGTCTGTCTGGGGCTGCTACCGACATGCTGTCTTGCAGTGCGGCCTGGTACACGGCCGCGCATCACAGGCGGCCAGCGATGGAGGACCGTCGGATCGACCACACTTACAGCATGAGATGACGACCGCCAGCGTCGCTCCTTCCCTATTGGGAGGGGATACCCCCCCCCCCGACAGCTGAAGTGACAGGCGAACACCGCGCCCAGCAGACATAAGCAAAGGGACCAATGACAGGCGAGTGCAACCGGACGCAGCGCGTCCAGGAGGCACTAAATCGAAGGATTGCAGCCATCGATTGCCGGCTGCCTACTTGAGCAGACCCTGCTGGCGGGCCGTGGTGATCGCGCCATAGCGACTCGACACGCCCAGTTTCGCGAGAATGTTCTTCACGTTCCACTTCACGGTGCCGAAGGTCAGGTTCAGGGTCAGGGCGATACGCTTGTTCGACATGGCCTGGGAGATCAGGCTGAGAATTTCCAGCTCGCGCGGGGTCAGTACTGCCGGTTGCCCGCCAGCGGTCTCCCGCGACAGCGCCGCACCCGGCGCGCCGTCCTCGTCAGCCAGGTGCGACAACAGGTCCGCCAGATACTGCTCGGTGAAGGTGTCCAGTGGAATTACCCCACGCAGCCGCTCAAGCAGCTGCATGGCCTCGCTCTCGTCGAGCAGAGTACGGACCAGCCCGAGCGTTGCGCCGGTCTGCAGCGCCTGGGCCAGGGCGGCGGCCGCGGTTTCCGTCTGACCTTGAATGTCATGGGCGAGCGCGGCGAGCAGATTGGTCTTCACCATGGCCCGCCCCCGACCGTAGCGCTCGGCAAAGCGCCGAACCTCGGCCAGCGCCACCAGCGCGGCGGCCGGATCGCGGTCGGCAATCGTGATGCGTGCCCGCACGAGCGCGCTGATCGCGGCAATCTCCCCTTGCGCGCCAGCGTTGCCGCCCTGCGCCTCCACCAGCGCCTGCAGCCGCGCCATGAGTTCGCCAGCATGCCTACGATCGCCCAGCGACAGCAGCATGGCAGCCTGTTCAGCGATCATGGTCGCCTGCGGCCGGCTCAGGCCAAGCAGGTGGAAGTGCGCCGCCTGATCCTCAAGGAAACGCAGCGCCTCCTGCGGCTCGCCGCGCAGTACTTCGATGCGGGAGCGGCACAACGAGGCGCGCGCCATCACGTCCGGCATCGAGAACTGCAGGATGCCCGAGCGGTTGGCCAGCACCGCCAGCGCGTCGTCGATGCGATCGAGCTCGTAAAAGGCGTCGCTCAGCGTCGAAGCGCACAGATTGGCGGCCACCGAGCCACGGCCATAGGCATTTTCGGCACGCGCCAGCACCCCTGCGCCGATACGCTCGGCTTCCCTGACACTGCCTTTGGTCAGGTAGGCCAGGGCGCGGTTGCTTTCGAAGACCATGGCCATGTCATTGTCGCGATCGTCCGGGTTGATCGGGTTGTCATCGAACAGCCGCCGTACGTCCTCGAAACGCCCCATCGCCAGATAGGCCACAACCAGCGCCGACAGGCTGATGTAGCGCAGCGAGCGATTCTCCACCGGCGCCTTGAGCGCCGGCTCGAGCAGGTCGATGACCCGTTTGAGGTCGTCGAGCTGCATCGCCACCGCGGCGTCGGCCAGGGCGAAGCGCGAGGAAATCGCCGGGTTCTTCGCCGCCTCGGTGCGGCGGATCTGCTCCAGCCAGCGCTCGGCCTTCTCCGGCCGGGCCGTGAGCGCATAGGTCAGGCAGCCCAGGACGAACAGCCGCGGGTGGGAGAACAGGGTTTCCTGCGGCAGGCGGTCGAGCAGGTGCAGCATCGGCCCGATGTAGGCCATGCTCCAGGTGGTGGTCGCGGCCTCTTCGAGGGCACTCACCGCATAGTCGAGGTCGCCGCTCAGGTTGGCGTGACGAATAGATTCGGCCAGGAAGTCATGCTCGGCGAACCACTGACTGGCCCGCCCATGGAGCGCCTCGATCACCGCCTGCCCCTGCTGCGCCAAGCGCTGCGCAAGGAACTCGCCAAACAAGGGATGGAAGCGGTACCACGGCAGACTGTCATCCGAGTCAACCCGGTAAATCAGCAGGTTCTCGTCCTCGGCCAGCTTGATCAGCTCAACCGCGCGCGAGTCTTGCGCCACGAACTCCGCCAGCTCGGCGTTGAAACGCCGGAAGATCGAGATCTTCTCCATCAGCTCGACCAGTTCCTCGGGCAGGCAGGCCACCACGTCCTCGGCGAGGTAGGCCTGCAGGTCGGACGACTTCCACAGCAGCGAACGCAGTTTGGCGCGCTTGGCCGGACGCACGCGCAGCATGGTGGCGATCGGTTGCAGGCTGGCCGGCCAGCCTCCGGTCAGATCATGAATCAGGCGCTCCTCATCGGCCGTCAGCGCCAGACTAGTGAGGTTCTGCTCGAAGAAAGCCCTAGTCTCATCCAGATCGAAAGGCAGCTCGGCGAAGTCAATTTCCGCCACGTAGCCCTGCATGCGCAGCCGACCGAGACTGAGCGGCGGAATGGTGCGCGAAGCGATCACGATGTGCAGATTGGCCGGGCAATGGTCGAGCAGCTTCTGGATCAGGCGATGGGCCGAAGGTGCTTCGATGTGCTGGTAATCATCGATCAGCAGGTACAGCTCGCGGCCGATCTCCTCAGCCGCACGGGTCACCACGGCGACCACCGCGTTCATCGACTGGTCGCCGCCGTCGGCATTAAGCATCTCGCCGTCGATCTGGATGCCCAGGTGCTGCAGGGCCGCCAGCAGGTAGGAGAAGAAGCTCTGAAACTCCTTGTCGTCATGACTGAACGACAGCCAGGCAACCTCGACCCCTGCCTTCATCAGCACCTGCCGCCATTGTGCGAGCAGGATGGTCTTGCCGAACCCCGCTCCGCCGGTAATCAGCGTGGCGGTGCTGTCCTGCGCCTCGCGCAACCGCCCGAGCAGGTGCACACGCGGGATGTGCCGCGTGTTCAGTCGCGGTGGCGAGAACTTCGTCGCGACCAGCAGATTCTCGGAGTTCATTACGGTGGTTTGCATCGATTGATTGCTCCGCCTTGCGCATCGCGCCCTACCACGGAGGGCCGACCGTCAACACCATCATGGCACGTTCGGGGTGATACCCGGCAAGCATGCCGCAAAGCCGCCCATCGTGACAGCTACAAGCCTGACTACACCTGGCAACACCCACACCCCAGGCACCAGCCTGACGCGATCAGCCACTCCCTGCATCCCTTAAACACCGGTCCTAGGGACGCTCTGCTGAGCCGATGGTATGCCCGCTTCGCGCGCCTGACACCCACTCCCCTCCCCGCCCGTCCATTAAGGGAGGGGTCCGGCAAAAAGCGCCTGACGTAATGTCCCATCTGACCAAAAACGCCATTTGAATGCTGAGCGAGGATAAGAAATGAGCGAGTCGGTTTCCTTTGAAGTGAAGGGCCAGGTGGGTTGGATCACCCTGACCCGTCCGAAGGCGATGAACGCCCTCAACCGCGAAATGCTCGACGCCATGATCGAGACCCTGAAGGGTTGGGAAAATGACGCCAGCGTGCGCGTGGTGGCCCTGACCGCCACCGGCCGGGCGTTCTGCGCCGGCGCTGACCTGAAGGCCGGCGGCACCCCTCAGCCGGGCGAAATGGACCTGCTGGACACCATCGTGGCGTTCTTCGACCGCCTGCGCGCCTTCCCGAAACCGGTGATCGCCGCGGTCAACGGCCTGGCCCTGGCCGGCGGCCTGGAAACCGTGCTGTGCTGCGACTTCGTGATCGCTGCCGAGAGCGCCAGCTTCGGCGACGCGCACTCCAACTTCGGCGTGTTCCCAGGTGGCGGCGGCGCTGCCGTGCTGCCGCGCAAGATTCCGGAGAACATCGCCAAGTACATGCTGTTCACCGGCGATGCCCTGCCGGCTGCGGACATGAAGCAATATGGCCTGGTCAGCGAAGTGGTGGCCGACGCGGAACTGGTCGCCCGCGTCCAGGCCATCGGCGACAAGCTCGCCGACAAGAGCCCGCTGGTGCTGCGCAAGATGAAAAAAGTCTGCGACGAAGCCACAGACAAGAGCCGCGCGGATGCGCTGCGCCACGAACTGCTGGCCCTGCGCGACCACCAGCGCTCCTACGACATGGCCGAAGGCGTGCGCGCCTTCGCCGAGAAGCGCAAGCCGGATTTCAAGGGCTATTGATCCCGTCACTCAACTAATAGCCATGATCTAGCGAGCTAGAGCAGAAGCCGGCGTTCCTAACGCCGATATGCCGACGCGCAGCAGATCATGCAGGAGCAGAAATGGAAAACGTCTATATCGTCGGCGTGGGCATGACCAAGTTCGGTCGCCACATTGACAAGACCGTCAAGCAACTCACCGCATGGGCCGTTGAAGACGCCCTGAAAGACGCCGGTTGCGACCGCAAGTGGGTCCAGGTCGGCTTCTTCGGCAACTGCACCCAGGGCCACTTCGATGGCCAGCACATGATCCGTGGCCAGGTGGCCCTGCTGCCGCTGGGCCTGGGCGGCATCCCGATCTTCAACGTCGAGGGCGCCTGCGCCTCGTCGAGCCACGCCTTCAGCCTGGCGGTCACCCAGCTGCGCGCTGGCGCGGCCGATGTCGCCATCGCCGTCGGCGCTGAGAAGATGTTCTACAGCGACAAGATGAAGATGTTCTCGGCCTTCGAATCGGCCTGGGACATCGAGACGTTCGAAGAGAACAAGAACTACCTGGCCGAGATGGGCAAGGGCATCGTCCCGCCGGAAGGCTCGCAGTCGAAAAACCCCTACAGCCCGTTCATGGACGTCTACGCAGCCCTCGGCCGCGGCGGCCTGATGGAGCGCTATGGCATCACCCAGCGCCAGTTGGCCGCCGTATCCTCGAAGAACCACGGTCATTCGGTGCACAACGAGCGCTCGCAGTACCGCAACGCCATGAGCATCGAGGAAATCCTCGCCGCGCCGCCGATCACCTACCCGATCACCCTGCCGATGTGCTCGCCGATCTCCGACGGCGCCGCCGCGGCGATCCTCTGCACCGAATCCGCGTTGAAGAAATACGGGTTCGACAAGAGCCGGGCGATCAAGGTACTGGCCTCCGTAGTGCGTTCGGCCTCGGTACGCGCCGCCGATGATTTCGACAATGGTTGTACGCACCTGGCCGGCAAGGCCGCGTTCGAGCAAGCCGGGATCAGCCCGCAAGACGTCGATGTCGCGGAAATTCATGATGCCACCGCCATTGGCGAGCTGCTGTCGATGGAAGCACTGGGCCTGTGCGAACCGGGCACCAGCGGTGAAATGGCCGAGAGCGGCGAAACCACCCTGGGCGGCAAGCTGCCGATCAATCCGTCGGGCGGCCTGGAATCCAAGGGCCACCCGATCGGTGCCACCGGCATCGGCCAGATCTTCGAGCTGGTCGAGCAGCTGCGCGGCAACTGCGGTCAGCGCCAGGTAGACGGTGCGCGCATCGCCCTGCAGGGCAATGGCGGCGGCCTGTGGCGCGTCGAGGAAGCGACCGAGCACGTCGGCATCTTCAGCCGCGTCTGATGATCCACGGGCGCGGCCCTTCCCGGCCGCGCCGCAACATTTGTATGCATTGATTTGAGGTTAACGAGATGACAATTCGCTTCGACGGCCAAGTGGCCATTGTTACCGGCGCCGGCAACGGCCTGGGCCGCATTCACGCTCTGGAACTCGCCAAGCGTGGCGCCAAGCTGGTGATCAACGACTTCGGCGGCAGCCGTGACGGCACCGGTTCTTCCACCGACTCAGCCCTGGCCGTGGTCGAGGAAATCCGCCAGGCCGGCGGCACCGCCATCGCCAACGGCGCCAACGTCGCCGACTACGAGCAGGTGCAGGCCATGGTCGCCCAGACCATCGCCGAGTTCGGTCGCGTCGACATCCTGATCAACAACGCCGGCATCCTGCGTGACAAGTCCTTCGCCAAGATGGAACTGGCCGACATCCACGCGGTGATCAATGTCCACCTGATGGGTGCGCTGTACTGCTCCAAGGCCGTCTGGGACGTGATGAAGGCGCAGAACTACGGCCGCATCCTGATGACCACCTCCGCTGCCGGCCTGTTCGGCAACTTCGGCCAGGCCAATTACGGCGCAGCCAAAATGGCCGTGGTCGGGCTGATGAACATGCTGGCCATCGAAGGCCGCAAGAACAACATCCACGTCAACACCCTGGCGCCGATGGCCGCCACCCGCATGACCGCCGACGTGATGCCGGAAGAACTGCTGAAGGCCAGCCGTCCTGAGCAGGTCACTCCGGGTGCCCTGTACCTGGTCAGCGAAAACGCTCCGACCAAGCTGGTCCTGGGTGCCGGTGCCGGCGTGTTCACCGCCGTACGCATGGAAGAGACCGCCCCGGTCTACATCTCCGACGCGGAGCTGTCGCCGGAAGCCATCGAGGCCCGCATCGAGCAGATCACCGACTGGACCAGCGCCGGCCCGCGTGACGACGCCAACCAGCAGGTCGCTCTGTTCATCGACACAGCGATGAAGGCCATCAAGGGCGCCTGAGCCTCTTGTCCGCGCCGGCAACCCCGGCGCGGCGACTACCCGGGCCCGGCCACCCTAGCGCAGCCGGGCTCTCGCACAGAACAAGAACCCGTAGAAGGCATCGATAGGTCCGGCAAGCGGGAGGAACGGCAACCCTGAAAGGGCTGCAACCTGCAAGAAGCGGCTTATCATGGAAAGCGCCAACCCTTGGCGATAACCGGCCTGGCTGCAACTCAGGAAGGAACACAACCATGACAACAATGAATTTCTCCCGCACGATCGGCAACCTTGCCGTGCGCTTCGGCGATCGCGAGGCCCTGGTCAACATCGAGCGCAACCGCCGCTACACCTTCCGTGAACTGCACTCGCTCGGCAACCGCATCGTCAACATGATGCGTGACCGCCTGCAACTGCGTCGTGGCGATGTCTACCTGTGCATCCTCGAGAACGACAACATTTCTCTGATGCACGCCTGGACGGCCCTCAAGGGCGATGCCGCGGGCGCCTTCACCAACTTCCGCGATTCCTTCGAGGAACACCGCTGGCAGGTGGAGTTCATCCGCCCGAAGGTCGTGTTCCTGGAAAATGCGCTGCTCGACCGCTACTTCGACATGCTGCGCGAACAGGGCATCACGGTGGTCTGCATGGACCCGCCGGAAACCCGCCGCGATGGCCTGCTGTATTTCTGGGACCTGCTGGAAGGTGTGCCGGAGGAGAATCCGGATGTCGAGAACGACGCCGTGAATGATCCTCTGGTGTATCGCTTCACTGGCGGCACCACCGGCAAGAGCAAGTGCGCCAGCTACACCATCGACAACTGGATGGCGCTACGCGACTCCATGTACATGGAGAGCGAGCAGCCCTACCAGCCGGACACCCGCTTCCTGCACATGGCGCCGATCAGCCACGGTTCCGGCCTGGGCCTGCTGCCGACGCTGTTTCGCGGCGGCTGCACGGTGACCCAGAACATCCCCGACATGGTCCAGCTGTGCCGCAACATCGAGGCGGAACGCATCACCATGACCCTGCTGGTGCCAACCATGATCTATCGCCTGCTGGAGATGCCGGAAGCCCGCCAGTACGACCTGTCTTCGCTGCGCACCCTGGCCTACGGCGCCGCGCCCATGAGCCCGACCAAGCTGCGGCAGGCGCAGGAGCACTTCGGCAACGTCTTCATGCAGATCTACGGCGCCACGGAAAGCCTTCACGCGGTGGCCATCCTCGGCAAGAACGACCACCTCAGCGCCACCGAGAAACAGCTCGGCTCGGCCGGCCGCATCGCCGCCGCCGCGGAGGTGATCATCGTCGACGACGACGGCAAGGAAGTGCCGCTCGGCCAGACCGGCGAGCTGTGGGTGCGCTCGCGAGGCACCATATCCGGCTACTACAACAACCCGGAAGGCACAGCAGCCGAGTTCGAGAACGGCTTCTGGAAATCCGGCGACCTCGGCTACATCGACGACGAGGGCTTCCTGTTCCTGGTCGACCGCAAGAAGGACATGATCATCACCGGCGGCTTCAACGTCTATGCCGTCGAGGTCGAAGCGGCGCTGAACTCCCACCCGGCCGTGTCAAACTCAGCGGTGGTCGGCGTACCGCATGAGGAATGGGGCGAAGCGGTTCACGCCGAGGTCATCCTCAAGGCCGGCGCGCGAGTCTCGGTCGAGGAACTGCAGGAGCACGTCAAGGCGCGTCTCGGCCGCTTCAAGGTGCCCAAGTCGATTCTCATCGTCGACAGCCTGCCGACCAGCGTGGTAGGCAAGGTCCTGCGCCGCCTGGTTCGCGACAAGTACTGGAAGGCTGGCGACCGCCGGATTTCCTGATGATCAGGGGCGATTCGCCCCTGTGCTTTGCGTCTTGAACAATGCTGGCGTCTCTACGAACGTCAGCGTTGTTCAAGGCTTTTTTATTGCCGAAAGCCCGCGATTGCGGGCCTTCGACTTGTTGCTCAGCGGACCGGCTGGGCGGCGGGGAATGTCCAACTGCCGTCCAGCACTTGTGCGCGTGGGCGGTACAGCCTGACCATGTAATTCCAACCCGGCATGACCGGCAGGCAATTGCTGGTCGCCGCCTCGCAGCCGCCGAACTGGATGGCAATCGAGCCGTCGGCGGACTTTTGCGCCGTCAAGTTATTGAGGGTGTAGGCCTCGGCCGGATTCTTGCGGTAGTTACCCTCGGCGTCATAGACGCTGACCGACCAGAAACCGTCGACCGGCACGTCCTTCACACTCAGGCGATAGACCGCACTGCCATCGTTATGGGCCGGCGTGACTATGTCATAGAGCGCATCTTTCTCCGGCAGGCCACCCCAGGCGATGGCGCTGCCGACCAAATGACGAACCGGGTCTACTACATCCCGCTTGCCGAACATGCCACGCGAGTCCGGCACCGTCCGGCCCAGCACGAGCAGCGCCTGGCGCAGCGCATCCTGGCTGGCCTTGTCCCAGCTCGGCGGCTCGAAGCGGCCGGGCCCGTCGGGCTGGCTCAGGGTGATCGCATCCTGCAGGGCATGAACCTGTTTTAGGTCCTCCGTGCTGGCGGGATCGACCAGCGTACGCACGCCGAGCATGACATAGCGGGTACCGACGCTCTGCCGGCTGAAGGTATGACGCCCGGCCCCGTAGTCGACGCCCAGCACTTGCTGGTCCTCGTCGATCACCGCGAGGGACATGTAGCGGTCGCCGGAGTCCGGCATGGTGACGGTGACCGGACCGGCATCCAGGTCGAATACCGCGGTGGAATACAATGTGTCGCGGTTCGGCCGCACCACAGTCGCGACATCCACCGGCATCAGTTGGCGCAGGTGGGCGAACTGAGCGAATCCACCGCGCTGCACGGTGAGGCCGAAGAAACGGTCCGTCTCCGCGCGGATGAAGCTGTCCAGCGTGACGGCGATGGGCTTAGTCGGTGCTTGCTCGGCATGCGCGCTCGCCACGGCGGCAAACAACAGCGTGGGTACCAGAAGACGCCATTTTCCAGTATGGGGCATGGCTATTGTCCTTTTCTTGTTGTGGATAATTGGCAAAAAAACGGCAGCTCGGGAGGCCCCCAACTGCCGTCGGCAATGTCTCAGGAGCGCTTGATCAGAGGCGGCGGGAAGAACGCGTCGTTGCCAATGCCGTCCTTCGCTCCGTAGTAACGGAACATCAGGCGGAAGTTCTGCCCCGCCAAGGTCGGCAACCAGTTGCCTTGCGGCGCGCCCTTGGGCTTTTCCGGACCGAAGTACAAAGTCAGCGAGCCGTCTTCGCCGTACTCCAGCGCCGAGTGGTTGTTGATCACGAAACGGTTCAGTGGGTTGGGCAGCACACGGAAAGTCTTGGCATTGGTAGCGGTGACCGACCAGTAATAGCGCACCTTCGCCAGCGGCAGCTGGTCGCGGGGGAAGGTCAGGGAGTAGCTCTGGCCGCCATCCAGCACGGCGCCGCTACCATCCTGCGCACCGCGAAAATACGTCACCTCCGCGCGGGTGTTGGCCCAGATACCCCCGTAGTTGATCAGCGTACGGGTCAGATAGTCGCTGCCATAGACGCCGGAGACGGCGGGTTGCACCCAGCGATTGCGGATGATGCCCGGGCCGATGGTGGCAGCGGCCTTGGCAAAGTCCGCAAAGGCGCGGGTGCGGATCACCTGATCGATGCGCGCACGTTCGGCCGGCGTCTTGGCCGCTTCGGCGATGGCCCGGACCTTGGCCTGCAGCGCGTCCATGCTTGAGCTCAGGTCGGGCTCCTGCATGGCTGCGGCGGCCCTGTCGAAAGCCTCCACCCCGGGTAATTTCTGCATCTCGAAGAGCACCGGCGGCAGAGCTTCCGGCAGCCGTGGCGTGCCGGTCGGGCGCAGGCTGAACGCATGCTGCAGGCGCTCAGCCTCGCTCCAGTCCTTACCCAATTCCAGGCGCGACAGTATCCGCGCAGTCCGCACCGGCAGGTCGATGCGCTGGGCGTCGGCCGGCAGCGCGACTTCGGCGCCGATCAGACACACCGCGAAATTGCCGCTCGGGTGCTCGGGGTAAGTTCGCTCGTTGATGTTGGCCAGGGTCTCGCCCCAGCCATTGAGAAATTGCACGGTGTAGTAGCGGCCGCTGATCTTCGGCACCGCGACCAGCGTGCAGCTCTTCTCGTCCACCGCGACCCAGGCCTCGGAATAGGCAACGTCCAGATTGGGGTTGGGCCAGTCCACCGCGCCAGGCTTGCGGTGGATAAGCTGGTTCCAGCCCATGCCCTCCTGCATATCTAGATGCTGCTGGCGCAAGACCAGCAGGCGACCGAGCAGATAGGTGTAGGCATCGCTGATGTCCTGATCGGACACGGCCGGCGCTGGAGCCGTCTCGGCCATCGCCGGAGGCAGGTGCAGGCAGGCAGCCACCAGCCACGAAGCCGTGGCGGCTCCGAGCTTGATGGTCAAACGTGAAAAATGCATACGGCCTTCTCCGTCACAAGTATGACATTGGGTTACTCAAGCCTAGCCAGTAAGCCTTCTGCCTAGCTGCCCCGCACCTTCCCTTTCAGGGGGGCACTGGCCATGACGAAGAATTCCCGCAGGCTCAGCTGTGTTCGCCATCCTCCAGCGAGGCCATATCGATGACGAAGCGGTACTTCACATCGTTGGTTTCCATACGCTTGAACGCGGCATTGATGTCCTGCATGCGGATCAACTCGCAGCTCGGCAGTACCTGGTGCTCGGCGCAGAACTCGAGCAGTTCCTGGGTCTGCTCGAGGCCGCCGATCAGCGACCCAGAGATCGAGCGGTTGTTGAGCGCCAGCAGCGCGCCGTGGATCGGCTCCAGCGGTTCCAGGGCCCCAACCAGTACCAGCTTGCCGTGGCGGGCGAGCAGCATCAGGTAAGGGTTGACGTTGTGCTTGCGCGGAATGGTGTCGACGATGAAGTCGAAGGAGCTGCTCGCGCCTTTCATCGCCGCCGGCTCGCTGGACAGCAGCACGTGATGGGCGCCGAGCGCGCGGGCGTCGTCGGCCTTGCCCGGCGAAGTGGTGATCACCGTGACCTCGGCGCCGAGCGCGACCGCCAGCTTGACCGCCATGTGGCCGAGGCCACCGAGACCGACCACGGCGACGCGGGTGCCCTGCTTCACGCCATACTCACGCAGCGGCCCCCACACGGTGATGCCGGCACACAGCAGCGGGCCGGTGTAGCGCAGGTCGAGCGCCTCGGGCACGCGCAGCACAAACTTCTCGCGCACCACGATGTGCTGCGCGTAGCCGCCCAGCGTGGTGTCGCCGGTCTGCCGGTCGCGGCCGTTGTAGGTCGGCGTCATGCCCTTCTCGCAGTGCGGTTCCTCGCCCTGCTCGCAGGCTGCGCACTGCTGGCAGCTGTCGACCAGACAGCCGACCGCGACCCGATCGCCCACCCGGTAGCGGCTCACCGCGCCGCCGACAGCGGTGACGTGGCCGACGATCTCGTGACCCGGTACACAGGGAAAAATGGTGCTACCCCAATCGTTGTGGGCGTAGTGCAGGTCGGAGTGGCAGACGCCGCAGTAGGCGATCTCGATGGCGACGTCATCGTCACGCAAAGCGCGACGCTCTATACGCAGCGGAGCCAGGTCGGTATGGGCTTCATGGACGCCGTAGGCTAGGCAGTTGGTCATGAAAAATCCTCGAAGGAAAACAAAAACGGCCCGATCGGACGATCGGGCCTGGTATCAGATGGAGGGGCGCAACCAGGGCGCCGCCGTGGTTTCCGGCGAGGCGATCTGATTGGAAATCCACTTGCCCATACGCCGCATCGGCTCGATCGAGTCCTGCGGGGCGGCAAATTTCATGGCTGCGGCGTAACCCAGCGAGACAATGCGCTGCGCGCCGTAGAGCGGCAGGACGTCCTTCAGTTGATCCTTGATGCTTTCCGGGTAGACGCCGACGGTCTGGGTGTAGGAGTCCACCGCATCCATCATTTCGTCGAGCGAGTCCACCGGCACTAGGTTGGCGGTGCGGTCGTCAAGGCTGGTGGAGAAGGACACCGGCTCGGGAAGCTGCGAGCAGATCACCGCGCCTTCGCCGTCCTTGCCGCCGATGACCTTGTACCACTCGTCATCCAGGCGCAGCGCGTCGACTTCCGCCTTGAGGCGCTGGTCGTAACGCTTCGGCGCGGTGGACAGGGTGTTCGGCAGGCCGAGCATGGCGGCATAGACGTACTGACCGAAGGTATTCAGCCGCTCCAGGCCGTCCTCGTCGGTGCCGGACTGCACGTAGATGGTGCGGGCACAGACGCAGCCCTTCTGGTTGATCGCGCCGATATCGGCCGCCAGGCGCACCGCCGCTTCGCGCATGCTCGCCTCGCTGGCGAAGGTCTCCTTGCCGATGATGCTGGCGCTACGCTTCGGATCCAGGGAGATCAGTTCCAGACCGGGCTGGATGTACTGGGTGACATGCTTGATCGAGGCGAAACCACCCCAGGCGACGATCTTCTCCAGGTTCTGCGGCTGGTACAGGCGCTGTTCGAAGGCCTGGTCGCCACCTTTCCAGTAAGCCACGGTCAGGTGTCTGGTCAGCGGGTGGTCCGGCGCCATGTCGATCATGGTGCGGGCGATGGCCAGCGCGGTGAACGGGTCGTTGGACGGCGCCTTGATGATCGCGTCACTGCGCAGGACCATGTTGCGAATGATGGTCCACAGCGACAGGGATACGGCGTTGCCGGCGACGATGTGCAAGGTGCGCGCGCCGAAGCAGCGCACTTCCAGCTCGGTGCCGTCGAGCAGGGTCTGCTTGACCCAGCCTTCCAGGTAATCGACGCCCACCGTGGTTTCCACCATCTCGCGGATGAACTCGCGGGTCAGCATGTGCTGCAGGCCCATGTACGAGGCCTTGACGATGGTCGGGGTGGTCGGCGCGGTCAGGTAGGACAGCTCGCAGGCTTCCTGCAGGTAGCGGTTCTTGCTGAACTCCAGGCGTTCGCCGAGGGCCACGCAGTAGTCGAGGATGTCCTCGAAGCTCAGTTCGTACAGGTCGGCCAGCTTGGCCGGATTGCCCAGTGGCAGCTTGTCGATGTACTTGTGCGCATCGGGGGTGAGGAAGGCCAGGTCACCGCCACGGCCACCCACTTCGATCAGGTTGTCGGTGATGACTTCGCCGCGGATGATCATCGGCGCGATGGGATGGGTCATGGATCAGCCCTCGAAGGTATTCAGGAAGTCCATCGCCTCGCGATGGGACTGTTCGGAGGCGGCGCAGGTGATCTTGTCGTCGCCGCCGTTCTTGTCGCTGTAGCGCTGGATCGCGCCGGCCACGTAACGGCTCGGCCGGCCGCAGGCGCAGGGCTTGTCCCACTCCACGGTGATCTCGTCGCCGGTGATGAAGCCGCCCCAGCGCAGGTCGGCGCCGAGGTCGAAGAACGCCGCGCGGCCGGTCTGGCGACCTTCGCGGGGCAGCGACTTGCCGGTTTCCGGGTCGAGCACGAAGGGAATCGCGGTATGCGCGAAGTGGTAGTTGCCGTGCTCGCACTTGGCGTGCGAACCGCTCGGCGTTTCCGACATCGCGTAGGTCTCGTTGATCTTGTTCACGCCGGTGAAACGCATCACCTCTTCGCGCCAGCCCTCGGGCTGCACCACGCCCTTGGCACCGCCGGTGGTGGCAATCCACGAATCGGGGTGGAACACGCCCTCGATGCCGCGTTCCAGACCGGCCTTGGCCATGTTGTGCAGCAGGTTCCAGGTGCCGCCGATGTACACGCGCTTGCCCTTGAGCTTGCTGGTCATCTCGTCGAAGAAGTTGGCCAGGTGCTGCGGCATGTCGGCCTGCAGCTGATCGAATTCCTTCTTCTTGGCCAGCAGCTCGGGGCTGATCACCAGACGATCGAGGGTGCCTTTGGCATGTGCCGCGCGGACCTTGGCGCCGAGGTGCAGCACGTCGCTGGACAGCGTCGCCGGGTAGGCGGCATGGAAGTTGTCCAGGCTCGGCAGCACAGTGCGCATCAGCATCACGTTGCCGCGCAGGTGGCTGAGGTAGCCCTTGCGGTAGTAGGGATAGGCGGAGTGCATATCCACCGGCGCGCTGTCCGGGCCGGTCATGCCCCAGGCATACAGGCGGCGGATCTGCACGGATTTCTCGAACTCGCGGAAACCCAGCGGCAGGAACGACAGGGTGCCGGAGGTGCCGGAGGTGTGGCTGAGGCACAGCTCCGGTACCGCTTCGTCCATGGTCTCGAACCAGTCGTCGAGGCCCTGGCAACCGCTGACTTCGGTGGCGAGGATCTTTTCACCGATTTCCGGGATGACCAGCCTGCTCAGCCACTTGTTGATCGCGGTGAAGTTGTTCTTCTCCAGCAGCGATGGCGGGTAGGACTTGAACACCGTGTGCTCGAACAGCAGCGGCACCAGGTCCTCGAGTTTCTCGATGCGGTCGACGCCCTCGCCATCGGCGAGCTTCTTTAGCACCGGAATGCTGTCGCGCATTTGCGCGAAGCGGCGCTTGAGTGCGGCCAGTTGCAGCGCATCCACTTCGTCGCGCGGCAGCTGATTCCAGGTCTCGAAGGAGTGCTCGGCCAACTCCGCAGGGTTGGTCAACAGCAGCTCGACCTTCTCGTCGATTGTTCGTGTCATGCGCAGAGCCTCCTCGAATTCGCTCGTTCGCGTGTCGAGGGGAACGCTCCCCCATCGCCACCGTAGAGCCAGTGTAGGGAGCCTCGGCGCCGATTAGTTCCGGATTCACGTACCCGAAAAAATAGCCTAACTATTTGTTTTAGATGGCTTTTTAAAACACAGACCGGCGGTCAGCGGCGCGTTTCCAAATCCGGAGTGGTCAGCAGCGCATGGATCATCCGCGCCAGCAGGCGGACGGTGTCCGGCGCCAGCAGGTATTGCGGCCGTTCGAGGAGCAGCGCACGCGGCAAGGCGATCACCGCCTGATAGGCGAGGAAGCCGGCCTTCTCGCGGTCGCGCACCAGCACCTCGTCAGAAAAGCGTTCGACCAGCGTGGGGATGACCATCGACGACCAGAAGCGCTCCGCCTTGACCAGGTCGAGACGCACCAGCTCAGCATGATAGGCCGCCTTGATGCTCAGCTCCGAGTCGATCTGCATCCAGCGGTGCAAGGCCGCAAGTCCGGTGCCCAGGACCATCTCGATGCCGTCGAGCAGCGTGGCGGTGGCTGGGAGATTGGCCAGACTGGTGATCACCTCCTGGCGTGCTTCTTCACGGTAGTCGTCGAAGATCGCTCCGACCAGCGCCTCTATGGTCGGGAAATACTCGTAGATCGAGCTGATGGCGACACCCGAGTAGTCCGCCAGGCGGTACACCGACAACCCTGCGCGACTATCCTGCTCGAGGATGTCGCGGCCGGCCTTCTTCAGCGCCTCGACAAGCGCGATCGAGCGAGCCTGGCGCGGCAGCTTGCGTTGGCGAGCGGTCAGTTCGACCAGCAGCACCTCGCCACCGGCCTGGGTGGGGGTGTCCTTGAGCGCGGCGGCTTCGGTTTGCAGGGTACGGTTCAGCATGGCCGTCAGGGGGTCACGATGTTGAAGTTCGGCGTGAAGCTGCCGAGCATGCCGAGCAAGGCCTTGAACTGGCCGGCCTTGCCCTCGAGCTTCACCTCGCCCTGCTGGATAGCCGTGGCGAAATCGGTCTGGCGCAGGCTGATGCGATCCAGGGTCGCCTTGCTAATGCTCACCGAGGCGTCGGGCTGCGCATGCAGGCTGCTCTCGCGGTAGGTGAGCACGCCGTTGCGCAGGGTCAGGGCGAAGTCCTGCTTGAGGTCGTCGAAACGCCAATTCAGGGTCATGTCATGGCCCTGCGCCTTTTCCGCATCGAGCCGCACTGCGAGCAGGTCGAAGAACATCGCCGGGGTCGCGGCGCGGACCAGATCCTCGGTGGCGCGCGGCACGTTGTCCATGGCCCCCTCACGCAACTCCTGCGCACCGAGCAGATACATATTCCGCCAGGTGGCCGCCTCGCTGCGGTAGCCGAGCTGCTCCAGCGCATCGGCCTGGACTTCGCGCGCGGCCTGGTTCTGTGGTTCGGCGAAGACCAGCTGATTGCCCAGCTGCGCCGCCCAGCGATAGTCGCCGCGGGCCATCGCCGCACGGATCAGCTCGAGCACCTTGTCGGCGCCACCGAGCGCCTCGACCAAACGCTTGCCGGCTTCCTCCGGCGGCAGCGGATCGAGGTTGGCCGGATTACCATCGTAAAAGCCCAGGTAACGCTGATACACCGCCCGTACGTTGAAGCTCAGGGTGCCGTAGTAGCCGCGCGTGTGCCATTTGCGATCGAGCTCGCCGGGCAGCTTGGGGACCGCCGCGGCGATCTCCAGCGGTGTCAGCCCCTGATTGAGCAGGTGCAGCGTCTGGTTGTGGATGTAGGCGTACATATCGCGTTGATCGGCGAGCAGCGTGCGGATGTTCTCCTCACCCCAGGTCGGCCAGTTGTGCTGGGCGAACAGCACCTCCGCCTTGTCGCCATAGCGCACCAGACTGTCATCCAGATAGCGCGCCCAGCCCTTGGCATCGCGCACTTCGGCACCGCGCGGGGTGAGGACGTTATGCATGACCTGGGTGGCGTTTTCCGCCATGCCCAGCGCACGCAACTGCGGCAGGTAGAGGTTCATCTCCGCCGGGGCCTCGGTTCCCGGGGTCAGCTGAAACTCGACTTGAAGTCCGGCGATCTCGTGCGTCTCGATGGGCTTGTCGATCAGATCGGTCGGGGCAATCAAGCTGATCGTGCCGCCGACCGGCGCGCCTTTGCCGATCCCGGAATCGACCTGTCCGCGCTCGCCGCGCTTCAGCGCGCTGCCGCCCTGATACTGGCCGCGACGGAACATCGCGGTGCCGGCCATCACGTTCTCGCTGATCGCATGCTCCATGAAGCCTGCCGGGGCGAAGATTCTGACCTTGCCGGCACGCACGTCTGCCTCCTCGACAACCCCGCGTACGCCGCCGAAATGATCGACATGGCTATGGCTATAGATCACCGCCACCACCGGCTTACGCGGGCGATGCTGGTAGTACAGCTCGAGCGCGGTACGCGCCGTTTCGGTGGCCATCAGCGGGTCGATGATCAGCAGGCCGTCGTCGCCCTCGACGATGGTCATGTTCGCCAGGTCCAGCCCGCGCACCTGGTAGATGTGCTCCATCACCTGGAACAGACCGGCATTGGCATTCAGCTGTGCCAGGCGCCACAGGCTGGGGTTGATCGAGTCCGGCACCTTGTCCTGAGCCAGGAAATCATAGCTATGGGTATTCCACACCACCTTGCCTGCAGCGTTCTTGATCTCGCCTGCAAAGGCCGCCACCAGCCCACGCCGCGCCGCGTCGTAATCGGCACGATCAGCGAACGGCAGCTGGTCGAGCACGGCACGGTTCGCCGCTATGGTTTGCGGGCTCGCCGGTTTGCTCAGGGGCATCTCGCCAGCCATGACTCCAGCCGCCAGCATCGAGGTCGCGGCAAACAGGGCAACAACTTGATTTCGCATATTTTCCTACCAAAGAATTTGTTCAAAGGCGCGCCGCACCAGTGCGGACTCAAGGCTGCGCGCCGGTCCCGAGGACCGCGTCGGCGATCCACTGTTTGTGGCAATCGGTCGAGCCCGCGGAGATCGACAGCACCATCGCCTCGCGCACCAACCGTTCGATTTCGCTGCCCCGAGCTGCCCCCTCGCTACCCTGCAACTGCAACGCGTCGCGGCAGACCTTCACCGCCAGATCACAGGAGAGCCACTTCGCCATCGACACCGCCACGGCATTCCAACCGCTGGCATCCATCAGGGAAAGTGCCTGGAAGCACATCAGTCGGGCAGCGTCGATCGCGGTGGCCATCTCGGCGAGCCGGGCAGTCAGCTGGTGATGTCCCGGCAGTGACCGGTCGGCGGGACGAAGCTGCCGCACATGAGTGATGGACGCGTCGAGGGCGGCACGCATCAGGCCGACCGCGAGCAGACCGATATCGGTATGCATTTTTGCCCGCAGCCGATGGGCGCTACGCAGGCCCGCCTCGCCCGCCCAGATGCAATTGACCGCCAGGACCCGTACGCCGCTGAAAGCGATCTGGGCAGCGGGCTGCCCGGTGAGCTCGCCCCTGCCGGGCTTGCGCGACACATAGCCATGATCCTTGCGGTCGACGATGACGTGCATGCGCGCGTTCTGTGCAGAGTCGGCCGCAACGACCAGTAAATCCGCGAAATGGCCATTGGCGACCCAGCTTTCCTCGCCGCAGAGCACGACACTGTCGCCTTCCTGCTCAACAGCGACCAGCGAGCCCCCCAAGTCGGGATTGCTCAGGCAAAAACCGGCGAAGACACGGCCCGCGAGAATGTCGGCTAGGTAGCGGTCGCGCAGATGCACCTGGGTCGCCGGCAGCTCCGCCAAGACCATGGCCGCGGCTCGGTTGGTTATCACGCACCAGGCGATGTCGAGGGAGATGACGCTGAGTTCCTCGAACAGCATCGCCTCGGTCGTCAGCGACAACCCCAAGCCACCGAGCGCCTTGGCCACGCTGGCGCCGGGCAGACCAAATTCGGCGATGGCCTGGGTGATGTCGAGCATCCGTTCCTTGGGAATCGGGCGGCCCCGGTAGCCTCGTGCGATCGGCTCGATCTCCGAGGCGAGGAACTGCCGGAAACTCTCGACCACGAACCGCTGATCTTCAGTTGGACTTGCAACATTCATGGCCCAGTTCCTCTTGACAGCGGCACCCTGCAGCCCGGCACATACCAGGTTAAGGCAGGGTAGGAAACACCGCGGCGCCCGTCCCCTTGCCTTTCGAGGGGGCAGCGATCAGCCACTACAGGCTGCGGGAAATGATGAGCTTCTGGATATGGCTGGTACCCTCGTAGATTTTGGTCACCCGCACGTCGCGACAATAGCGCTCGACCGGGAAGTCGGTGAGGTAGCCATAGCCGCCGTGCACCTGCAGCGCGTCAGAGCAGACCTTCTCGGCCATCTCGCTGGCGAACAGCTTGGCGATCGAGGCCTCCTTGGCACACGGGATACCGGCTTCACATAACCGCGCGGCGTGGACCACGTACTGGTGCGACACGTCGACCCTCATCGCCATGTCGGCCAGGTCGAAGGCAACGCCCTGCAGGTTGATGATCGGTGCCCCGTAAGCCTCGCGGTCCTTGGCATAGGCGGTTCCTGCCTCCAGGGCAGCACGCGCCACGCCGGTGGCTACGGCGGCAATGGCGACCCGCCCCTCGGATAGCGAACTCATGATGCTGCGGTAGCCAGAGCCTTCTTCGCCGAGCAGGTTTTCCACCGGCACGCGGCAATCGTCGAGCTGGATCTGCGCCACATGCGCCGAACGCTGACCGAGCTTTTCCTCGATGCGGGCGACGTGATAACCGGGATGCTCGCTGGGATCGACGATGAACAGGCTGCTGCCCTTCTTGCCGGCAGCCTTGTCGGTGACCGCCAGGACCAGCCCGACGCCCGCTTCGTTGCCGTTGGAGATGAACTGTTTGCTGCCGTTGAGTACATAGTGCGCACCATCGCGGCGGGCGCTGGTACGGAACGCCGCCGTGTCGGAGCCGGCCTGCGGTTCGCTCAGCAGGAATGCGCCAATCCGTGTGCCATCGGCGATGCCGGGCAGGTACTTGCGCTTTTGCTCCTCACTGCCGAGCCTGGCAATCGCCATGCCCGCGGAGTTGTGCACATGGATCAGCGTCGCGAAGCCGGCATCGGCCGCGGCGAACTCCTCGATGGCCAGGCAGTACTCGACGAAGCTCGCCCCCGCACCACCGTACTCCTCGGGCACCAACATGCCGAGGAAGCCGAGTTCGGCGGCGGCGGCCAGCTCGGCATGCGGCCAGGCACCGCTGCGATCTCGCGCAGACGCTGTCGGAGCGACAACCTCGAGGGCGACCTTGCGCGCCGCGTCGCGAATCATGAGTTCTTGTTCGCTCAGAAAAGCGGAGGAGATATCGTTCATCGTTACACCTTGTACATTTCGCTGAATGGGTTGAGTCCGAGGACCGGCCGGCGCAGAACAAACGCATCGGCACCGGTTCCCGTCAGAGACACTAGGCAGCCGAAGCCTTGCGCTGCATGCCAGGCGCCGCCTGCTCCCCGGCAGCGTCCGCCGCGGCCCCCCCGCGCAACAGGAAGTGCGATAACGCGGGGATGAGGATCAGGGCGCCGAGCATGTTCCAGAGGAACATGAAGGTCAGCAGGATGCCCATGTCGGCCTGGAACTTGATCGACGAGAACGCCCAAGTGATGACACCCGCCGCCAGCGTCACACCGACCAGCGCCACCACCTTCCCAGTAAATCGCAGGGCGTAGCAGTACGCCTCGGCGAGCGACGCGCCGGCACGCTGACGGGCCAGCTGGATGCTCAGCAGGTACAGCGCATAGTCGACACCGATGCCGACGCCGAGGGCAATCACCGGCAGGGTCGCGACCTTCACCCCCATGCCGAGCGCCACCATCAGCGCCTCGCACAGCACCGAGGTGATCACCAGCGGCACCACGGCGACGATGACCGCCCGCCAGCTGCGGAAGGTGATGAAACACAGCACGATAACGGCCGCGTAGACGTACATCAGCATGGTGAAGTTGGCTTTCTTGACGACGATGTTGGTCGCCGCCTCGATCCCGGCGCTGCCGGCGGCGAGCAGGAACTGATGCTCGGGGGTGCTGTGCGCGGCTGCGAACGCCTCGGCCGCCTTGACCACCCGCTCGAGCGTCTCGGCCTTGTGATCGGCCAGATAGGCGACCACCGGCATGACCGAACAGTCGGTGTTGAACAGCTCCGGATTGATGGTGCTGGCCGTACGGGCGGCGTAGTTCAGCACGTCCTGGTTCGGTGGGATCGACAGCCACTTGTTGCTGCCTTCATAGGAACCGGCGGTGATCTTGCGCACCGCGTCGGCCAGCGACACCGTGCTCTGCACGCCAGGCACCTGCTGCAGCTCCCAACCCAGGCGATCGGCTTCGATCAGCGTTTCATACTCGAGGCAGCCCTCTGAAGCAGTCTTGACGATCACCGCGAACTGGTCGGACGACAACGAGTACTTTTGGGTGATGTAGGCGTTGTCGAGGTTGTAGCGCGAGTTCGGGCGCAGTTCGGAAACCCCCGCATCGAGGTCGCCGATCTTCAGCTGCGTGCTGACCATGAACCCGCCGGCCAGCAGGACCAGCGACACCGCAATCGCCGCGAGCGCCCAGCGCCGCTCGGTGAAGCGCACCAGCAGTTTCCAGACCCCGCCGATTTCCGCCTCGTCGGCACGCAGGCTGCGCTGCGCCGCTTTCTGACTGACACCGGTGAAAGACAGCATCACCGGCAACAGGATCAGGTTGGTGAAGACCAGCAGCGCCACCCCGATACTGGCGGTAATCGCCAAGTCCTGGATGACCGGAATGTCGATCATCATCAGCACGGCGAAGCCCACTGCGTCGGCGGCCAGTGCCGTCAGACCGGCGAGGAACAGGCGGCGGAAGGTATAGCGCGCGGCGACCAGCTTGTGGGTGCCGCGGCCGACGTCCTGCATGATGCCATTCATTTTCTGGGCGCCATGGGACACGCCAATGGCAAAGACCAGGAACGGCACCAAAATCGAGTAGGGATCAAGCTCGTAGCCGAGCCTGGCGATCAAGCCAAGCTGCCAGAGCACGGCCACGCACGAGCAGGCTAATACCAGCAGGGTACTACGCAGACAACGGGTCCAGGCAAAGATGATCAGCGCGGCGATCACGGCCGCGACGACGAAGTAGAGGATCATCTGGAGGAGACCGTCGAGCAGCTCGCCAACTACCTTGGCGAAGCCGACCAGTCGGATCTCGATCTGGGCATTGCCCTGCTCGCCGGAAAACTTGGCGCGTACTGCCTCCAGCTGTTTCGCCAGCGCCCAGTAGTCGAGTACCGCACCGGTACTCGCGTCCTTGTCCAGCAACGGCAGGAAGATCATGCTTGAGCGGTAATCGTTACCGATCAGGCTGCCAAGCAGCTGTGCACGAGCGATGTTCTGCTTCAGCTGCTCGATGTTCTGGGCCGAGCCGGTGTAATTGTCAGGCATCACCGGACCACCAGTGAAGCCTTCCTCGGTGACCTCGCTCCAGCGCACCACGGGCATCCACAGCGACTTGACGTTGGCGCGGTCGATGCCCGGTGTCAGGAACAGTTCGTCGTTGATTTCCTTGAGCGCTTGCAGGTAGTCCGGCGCGAAGATGTCGCCGCTCTTGTTCTCGACCACCACCCGCACCGCATTGCCCAGACCGGCGAGCTCGCTACGGTTCTCCAGGAAATTGCGGATGTACGGTTGATGGTGCGGGATGGTCTTTTCGAAGGCCGCGTTGAACGTCAGCTTCGTCGCATCCCAGCCAAGCAGCAGCGTGACCAGCGCGCAGAGGATCACCACCAGCAAGCGGTTGTTGAAGATCAGCCGCTCGAGCCGGCTGCCAGACTTGCGGTCGAATGCATTCAGGTCGCGGATCGTCTGCAGGTTGTCATCGATTTTGTTGGTACCCATCACATCTCCCCAACGGTTGTTACTGCAGGTTTTCCACGCGGACACCACCGACGCCGGCCAGCGCGACAGCGCCTCCGGCGGCCGGTGCTACCGCAAAGTTGGCGGCGACACGGCTCGGTTTGATCGGCAGGAAGTTGGCGCCTTGATCCTGCGAGCGCAGGATATGTCCGGCCTGGCTGACGAGAACGATGGAGCCGTCGTCGAGCGCGATACCGGCGGTCAAGCCAGCGCGGACCTGCGTTTCGACTTTACTCCAGTTGGCGCCCCCATCGACGCTGCGATAGGCGTTGCCACGCAGTCCGTACACCAGCACCATCTCGGCATTACCCACCAGACCGAACAGCGTGCCCTCGTAGGGCAGATGCTGCTGCTGGAAACGCTGCCCGGCGGCATCGAGCTTGAGTACCAGCCCCTGCTCGCCAACGATGAACAGCGACCCACCCGCCGGGCGAATGCCATAGAGGTGCATACCGCGCGGGTTGTCGATGCGGTCGAGCCAGGGCGTCCAGGACTTGCCACCGTCCTCGGTGCGCAGGATCAGGTTGAAGGCACCGATGGCAAAGCCTTTGAGCTCGTCCTCGAACCAGACATCCAGTAGCGGCTTGTCCGCGCCTTGCGCGGCGAGGCCCTCCGCCTCCTGCTGCAGGCGCTGCGCCTCGGCATCGCCGGCATTGGCCGGAGCGCCATAGCGTTTGCTCACTAGCTCGGCGATCTGCCGACCATCGAGCTGCTTGCTCCAGGTCGCGCCCCCGTCGGTGGTGTGCAAAATGACGCCTTCATGGCCGACCGCCCAGCCGTGCTGTGCGCTCGGGAACGCCAAGGCGGTGAGATCAGAGCTGACTGGCACCTGCGCCTGCTGCCAGGCCTTACCGTCATCCGAATAGAGAATGTGCCCGCGCTGACCGGCGGCGACCATCCGGCCACCCGCCAACGCCAGGGCATTGAGTGGTGCGAAAAGCGCTTTCGGACTCGACGCGGCGGCTAGCTCCGTCGGCGGAATGAACGTGGGTTGCGCGACGACCGGGCCGGCCAGTGCGGCAAGGATCGCGAGCGGGGTGCAGAAACGTTTTACGAGCACCTTTTGTACCCTCAAATCTGTGCGCCGTAGCGCCTACTGCAGAACGGCAGGAGCGGAGATATCCGCACCAGGACCAATGAATCGGCGTCCTTGTCATGCCGGCGTGAACTGACACGCGGAGAAACGCCTTCGCCTCACCGTGGCAACGGCGAGGCGCAGGTCCCGCCCGGCAGCCAGCGGCCAGGCGGATCATGCTGAGTTTAGAGCGTGGTCTTGAAGGTGAAGAACACCGCACCACGGTCTTCCAGCGCCGACTGAGCACCACTGGTGGTGCGCAGGGAGCCATTGGCGTTCTTCGATATGTCGCCAAAGTAGTCGACATACTTCAGATCGAAGCGGTAGCGGCTGTAGAGGTCCAGAGCCACGCCCACCGCGTAGCTGCCGGCATCCTCGTTGCCGCCGGAGGCGACCGCCGAGTTGCCGTTCAGGCCACGCGAGTAGCTGAGCGGCAGCGACACATCACCGCCCGGAAACACCTGATACCAGACCGGCGTGAAGTTCACCGCCGCGCCATAGGCACTGCGGGTCACCGCGTCGATGTTGAGCGGGTTGGCCTTATACGCGGAGCTACCTTTGAACACGTTCATCGGGTCGTCGTTGACCGACAGCCAACGGCTCGCAGTCAGCTCGGCCGACCAAGAGGCGCCGTCATACAACGCCGTTGGGCTGAGCGAGCCGATGGCATTGAGCACCCCGTGTAGGGTGTCGCCACGGGCACCGAGGACGTCGCCATCGTCCGGTAGAGCGGCCGCTGAGGTCACCATCGCCGCGCCGCTGTTCAGCGGCATGTTGCGTCGGTAGTTGACGTCAGCGCCGAAGCTGATGCCGCCGACTTCCTTCGACAGGCTCAGGCCGTACATGTCGATATCGTCGGCGTAGTTCGCGAAGTATTTGCAAGCCGCCAGCGTGCACCGCGTCGCGCGTGCAACCGTGATCATCTGCACGAGCTGCGGCTGGGTGTCGGAGAAGTTGCGCACATAGAAGCCGAGGGTGCCGTCCAGCCACGCCGGGCTCCAGCGCGTCATCACGCCCCAGTCGCCACGGTCGTCCGGCTCGATATCATCGCCATGTCCGACACGCACACCCGGCACACCCGGTACCAGGACGAGGGACTCGCCGCCCTGCAAGAAAGCGTCGCTGAAACCCAGGTAGGTGCCCGCTTCAGGGACACGCGACGGGCGCCACTCCAGGAAGTACTGCGCGGCGAACGACAGCTCCGGGGTCACCTGCAGCTGCGTGGAGAGTTGCGTACGCGGCAGGTACAGCTCCTTGGCTTCGACGCCCGGCAACGCCAGGGCCTTGGCCTGGTCGAGCGGCGCCTGGCCGTAGGAGATACCGTGGATCGCACCGCTACCGAGCAGAGATTCACCCCAGTTGACCGTGTGGCGGCCGAAACGGGCGTTCAGCGGCATGTTGCCGAGGTCGAAGGAGCCGAACACGAAGGCATCCATGATCTCGCCGGACGGCCCGCGGTAGTAGCGCGTGGCGTAGTTGCTCAGGCCCTGCACCGGCCGACCATTCTCGATATGGTTCTGAGTGCGGTCGCTATCGCCGTCCAGATCACCTTCGTAGGCCTGGTCGTACCAGCTCGCAGCACTCACCCGCGCGCCGTATTTGCCCTTATAGACAAGGTCGGTCTCGGTGAGGATGTCGAGCCGATTGGCGACCATGCTGTGCTTGTTGAAGTTGCGATCACCGTCGTCGTTGTTCGCGTTGCCGAGGATGGCCTTGGACTGGCTTTCCAGGCGCTGACCGATGTTGTAGCGGATCGTATTGTCGAATCGCAGCTGCAGGTCTTCGTTACCGGTATCGATCTCGAAAGCCCCCACCTGACCAGCGGCCGCCACGCAAAGCGCCAAGGCCGTCAACCGCAGTACAGAGGTGCTGACAGGCTGATTCTGTTTCGACTTGTTCTTGTTATTCGTCATCTCGGGTGTCTCCTATCTCGCCATATCACGACTGCGCGCCGACTCCCCGCCCAGTCAGGTGAACCTCAATCAACGGATCGAGCTTCGCTAGCCTGCCAGCGGCACAGGAATCTTCCCCCTCCCTCTTGAAGGGGGATTCGCCAGCATCCGAATTGGGGGGCAGAAACCGAAAAGACCGATATCCAGGGCCTTCTGGACAGATTAGCCAGGCACTTCCGCAGGCGCGAACGAGGCACCCCCTTTTATGGGAGGGACGCAGGAGCGCGGGCATTCCCTACCATCGTCGCGAACCATCCACGTGCAGGAGAGACCCCTTCCATGAAACTCGATAATAAGGTGGCGATCGTCACCGGTGCGGCATCTGGACTCGGCCTAGCTACCTGCCAGGCCCTGGCAGCGGCAGGCGCCACCGTCGTGGGCTTTGACCTCGACCAGGCGAAACTCGACGCCGCGCTCGGCCCACAGCATAAAGGGATCGCCGTGAACGTGGCGGACGAAGCCAGCGTACAGGCCGGCATCGGCGCCGTGCTGAAGGCGTACGGCCACATCCATATCGCCGTCAACTGCGCCGGTATCCTCGGCCCCTGCAAGACGCTGTCGAAAGGCCAACTATTTCCCAGCGACCTGTGGAATCGCGTCCTGGCGGTCAACCTCACCGGCACCTTTAACATCATCCGCCACGCCGCCCTGGCGATGAGCGCGAACACCCCGGAAGACACCGGCGAACGTGGCGTGATCATCAACACCGCCTCGGGAGCCGCGCGCGACGGCCAGATGGGCCAGGCCGCCTACAGCGCCAGCAAGGCCGGCGTTATCGGCATGACCCTGCCAATTGCTCGCGATCTGGCCGAGCACGGCATTCGCGTCGTCACCCTGGCACCCGGCCTGTTCGAGTCCGGCATGTCGGCCGGCATGCCGCCGAAGGTTTCCGAAAGCATCGTCGGCAGCCTGCTGTTCCCGCGCCGCATGGGCCTGCCGAGCGAGTTCGCCGCACTGGTCCAGCATGTGATCGAGAACGCCTACCTGAACGCCCTCACGCTCGACATCCAGTGCGGCGTGCGCTGAGCCGGTGACATGCATCCGGCGCGCCTGGCGCGCCGAATGCCCCACAAGAAGCCAATCGCCGCCCCCACCCCCCTCCCCTAAAGGGAGGAGCCCTTTTGGCCCGACTCCGGCTTACTGAGTGGCTGGAGAGCTATAGACCCACGCCCCAGAGAGGCCATCTCCACAGTCGAAGATCCCTGCTCGATAACCGCCGAAGAGAACACCATGACCGATCAGCTGCTCAACGAACGCGAACTGAGCTTTCAGCTCTACGAACTGCTCGACACCGAGTCGTTGCTCGAACGTCCACGTTACGCCGAGCACGACCGCGCCGTGTTCGACGCCACCCTGGAAACCGCCCGCGGCATCGCCACCGAGTTCTTCGCCCCGCACAACCAGAAGGGCGATGCCAACGAGCCAACCTTCGACGGCGAAAAGGTCCAGCTGATTCCGGAAACCAAGGCCGCTTGGGATGCCTTCGCCAAGGCAGGCTTCCTGGCCGCCCACCACGACGCCGAGAATGGCGGCCTGCAGCTGCCGGAAGTCATCCTGCGCGCCAGCATGGCCTACTTCAACGCCGCCAACATCGCCACGGTGGCCTATTCCTTTCTGACCATCGGCGCCGCCAATCTGGTCAAGAGCTTCGCCAGCGACGAGCTGCGCCAGCGCTTCCTGCCGCCGATGCTCGATGGCCGCTCCAGCGGCACCATGGGGCTGACCGAACCGGGCCAGGGCTCCGCGCTCGGTGACCTCCGCACCAGCGCTCGTCCGGCGACCGATGGCAGCTACCGGGTGTTCGGCCAGAAGATGTTCATTTCCGGCGGCGATCACGAGCTGACCGACAACATCGTGCACATGGTGCTGGCCCGCATCGAAGGCGCGCCAGCCGGGGTGAAAGGTATTTCGCTGTTCCTCGTGCCGAAGTTCCTGGTCAATGCCGACGGCAGCCTCGGCGCGCGCAACGACGTGGCCCTGGCCGGCCTGCTGCACAAGCACGGCTACCGCAACACCACCTCCACCGTGCTCAGCTTCGGCGAGAAGGACGGCGCGATCGGTTACCTGGTCGGCGAGGCCAACAAGGGCCTCTCCTACATGTTCCAGATGATGAACGAGGCGCGCATCGGCGTGGCCCTGGGCGCCTCGTCGCTGGCCTACCAGAGCTTTATTCACGCCCTGGACTACGCCCGCGAGCGCCCCCAGGGCCGCCTGCCGGGCGCCAAGGACCCGCTGTCGCCGCAGGTGCGCATCGTCGAACACGCCGACGTACGGCGCATGCTGCTGCAGCAGAAGGTCTACGCCGAGGGCAGCCTGTCGCTGTGCCTGTACGGCAGCCAGCTGTTCGAAGACGCCCACAGCGCACCTGAGCAGGCCGACCGCGAGAATGCCGCCGAACTGCTCGACCTGCTGATCCCGATGATCAAGTCCTACCCGTCGAAATACGGCGTGATCGCTTCCGACATCGGTATCCAGATCCTCGGCGGCTCCGGCTACATTCGCGAGTACCCACTGGAGCAGTTCTACCGCGACAACCGCCTGAACCCGATCCACGAAGGCACCGAGGGCATCCACGGCCTCGACCTGCTCGGCCGCAAAGTCGGCCAGCGCGGTGGCAAGGGCTACCAGCTGTTCCTCGCCGAAGTCCGTGCCAGCCTGACCCAGGCCGCCGCTGACAGCGCCTGCGCGCCGCTGGCCGCCGCGCTGGCCGATGCGTTGGGCATCCTCGACAAGGTCACCGCCGAGCTGCAGGCGCAGGTCGCCGCCGACGCCAACCTCGGCCTGTCCAACGCCACCGCCTACCTCGACCTGTTCGGTCGGGTGGTGGTTGGCTGGATCTGGCTGCGCCAGGCACTGGTCGCCAATCGTGCGCTGAGCGCTGGCGCCAACGGCAGAGAAGCCGACTTCTACCAGGGCAAGTTGCACGCCGCCCGCTACTACATGGACTGGGAGCTGGCCGCCCTGGACAGCCAGGCGCGCCTGCTCAGCGCCGGCAACCGCCTGTGCTTCGACATGCAGAACGCCTGGTTCTGACTACGCCATGCCGTAAGAGGCTATCCATCGCCACGTTACAAACCACTTCAGGGGAGCACCATGAGTGAGCTGATCCACTACCAAATCAATAACGAACTGGCCCTGATCGGTCTCGCCCGCGCGCCGGTCAATGCCCTCGGCCAACCGCTGCGCGCCGCCCTGCTGGGTGCCTGCGAACGAGCTGCTGCCGATCCAGCCGTACGCGCCATTATCCTTTACGGCGCTAACGGATTGTTTAGCGCCGGCGCCGACATCAGCGAATTCGGCAGCGACGCATCCTTCGCCGCGCCGGACCTGCCCGGCCTGCTGCTGCGCCTGACCGAGATCGACAAACCACTGGTCGCCGCGATCGGCAAACTGGCGCTCGGCGGCGGCCTGGAGCTGGCCTTGGCCTGCGGTTACCGCATCGGTGAACCGGCTACCCGCATCGGCCTGCCGGAAATCAATCTTGGCCTGCTGCCGGGAGCCGGCGGCACCCAGCGCCTGCCCCGCCTGATCGGCGCCGAATCGGCGCTCAACATGATCCTTTCCGGCGAGCAGATCGACGCCCTTCAGGCCAATCTGCTGGATATCCTCGACAGCGTGGCGGACAGTGCCGAAAATCTCTTGGATACCGCCTGTGCCTACGCCCGCGGGCTGATCGCCGCGCAGGCGCCGGCCCAACCAGCCGCGCCCTACCCGAATCCGGCCACCGAGCTGCCGGACGGTTTCTTCATCCAGTATCGCGCCGAGCACGAGTCGCGCTGGAGGAGCCGCCTGGCGCCGCGCCTGGTACTCGCCGCCGTGGAGGCCGCCTGCGACCTGCCCCTCGCCGAAGGGCTTGCCCGTGAACATGCGCTGTTCAAGCAGGCCGAGGCTTCGCCGCAGTCGGCCGCACTGCGCCACGTGTTCTTCGCCGAACGCGAAGCCGGCAAGGTGCCCGGGATCGACGCCAGCACCCCGCTGCGCCCGATCAACAAGGTCGCGGTGATCGGCGCCGGCACCATGGGCGGCGGTATTGCCATGAACTTCGTCAATGCCGGCATCCCGGTGACGCTGTTGGAACGCCAGGGCGAGGCGCTGGACCGAGGCCTGACCCAGATCCGCAACAACTACGAGATCAGCGTCAAACGCGGCAAGCTCAGCGAGACCCAAGTGCAACAGCGCATGGCCCTGCTGCAGGGCACGCTGGACTACGCCGACCTGGCCGACGCCGACCTGGTGATCGAGGCCGTGTTCGAGAAAATGGAGATCAAGCAGGAGGTGTTCCGCACGCTCGACCAGGTGTGCAAGCCGGGCGCTATCCTCGCCACCAACACCTCCTCGCTCGACGTCGATGAGATCGCCGGAGTGACCGGCCGGCCGCAGGACGTGATCGGCCTGCACTTCTTCAGCCCGGCCAACGTCATGCGCCTGCTGGAAGTGGTGAACGCCGCCAAGACCGCCCCGGACGTGCTGGCCACCACCCTGAAGATCGCCAAGCGCATCGGCAAGCTGCCGGTAGTGTCCGGCGTGTGCTTCGGCTTCATCGGCAACCGCATGCTCGAACCCTACGCCCGCGAAGCCCACCGCCTGGTGCTGGAAGGCGCCACGCCGGCCCAGGTGGACGGCGTACTCACCGGCCTCGACCTGAACATGGGTGTGCTGAGCATGCTCGATCTGGCCGGCATCGACGTCAACTTTTTGGTGCGCCAATCCAACCTGGCAGCCACTCGTCACGACCCGAGCTACCACATCCTCGGCAACGAGCTGTATGCCCTAGGCCGCTATGGGCAGAAGACCGGTCACGGCTTCTACCGCTACGAGGGCCGGCAGCGCCAGGACGACTACGAGGTAGTCGCCATCGCCGAACGCCTGGCCGGCGAGCTGCAGGTTTCCCGCCGGCCCGTCGGCGACCAGGAAATCCACGACCGCTGCCTGTTCATGCTGATCAACGAAGGCATCCAGCTGCTCGACGAGGGCATCGCCCTGCGCGCCAGCGACATCGACCTGGTATGGATCAACGGCTATGGCTTCCCGGCCCACCTCGGCGGCCCGATGCACTACGCGGAAACCGTTGGCCTGGACAAGGTGCTGGCCGGCATCCAGCGCTACCGCCAGGAACTCGGCGCCTACGGCGAAATGTGGTTCCAGCCGGCCTCGCTGCTGGAGCGCCTGGTCGCCGCCGGCAAGACCCGCATCGAACGCATCTGAATACCTATAGCCGGCGCAGCCTTCCCGCGCCGGCCTCACCTTTACAGGACAGGAACATGAGAGAAGCCGTCATCCTTTCGACCGCGCGCACACCCATTGCCAAGGCCTTTCGCGGTGCGTTCAACAACACCACCTCGCCGACCATGGCCGCCTTCGCCATTCGCGCCGCCGTGCAGCGCGCGGGTGTCGGCGCGGGAGAGATCGAGGACCTGGTCATGGGCACCGGCATGCCCGCCGGCACTGCTGGCTGGAACCTCGGACGCATGAGCGCACTGGCTGCCGGCCTGCCGCTCTCCGCCAGCGGCCAGACCCTCGACCGCCAGTGCGCCTCTGGCCTGATGGCCATCGCCACCGCCGCCAAGCAAATCATGGTCGATGGCATGCAGGTCACCGTAGGTGCTGGCCAGGAGCACATCAGCCTGGTGCAGAACCGCCATATGGAATGGGTCGGCGAATACCACGACGCCCAGGTGCTGGCCAATGTGCCAACCGCCTATATGCCGATGCTGCGCACCGCCGAGCTGGTGGCCGAACGCTATGGCATCAGCCGCGAGGCACAGGACCTCTACGCCCTGCAATCCCAGCAGCGCACTGCCGCCGCCCAGGCCGCAGGCCTGTTCGAGGGTGAAATTGTTCCGGTGACCACCTTTAAACAGATCATCGACAAAACCACCGGCACCACCAGCTTCGAGAAAGTCAGCCTGAGTCAGGATGAAGGCAATCGTCCGCAGACCGTGCTGGAGGACTTGAGCAAGCTCAAGCCGGTGATCGAAGGTGGCTGCATCACCGCTGGCAACGCCAGCCAACTGTCCGACGGCGCCAGCGCCTGCGTACTGATGGACGCGCGCCTGGCCGAGCAGCGCAACCTGCAGCCCCTGGGCCTATACCGAGGCATCGCCGTGGCCGGCCTGGCACCGGAAGAAATGGGCATCGGCCCGGTGCTGGCGGTGCCCAAGCTGCTCAAGGCCCACGGCCTGACCGTGGCCGACATCGGCCTGTGGGAGCTCAACGAGGCCTTCGCCTGCCAGGTGCTGTACTGCGCCGAGAAGCTCGGCATCGACCCGGCCAAACTCAACGTCAATGGCGGCGCCATCGCCATCGGCCACCCCTACGGCATGAGCGGCGCGCGAATGGTCGGCCACGCCCTGCTAGAAGGTAAACGTCGCGGCGTGAAATACGTGGTGGTCACCATGTGTGTCGGCGGTGGCATGGGTGCCGCCGGCCTGTTCGAGGTGCTCTAAATGGAAAAGAATATTTTCTCCCTGTCCGGCAAGACCATACTGGTCACCGGTGCGTCCAGCGGCATAGGTGCGCACTACGCCAAAACCGTCGCCCGGTACGGGGCACGGGTGGTCATCGGTGCACGCCGTGTCGACCGTCTGGAGCAACTGGCCAGCGAGATCCGCTCCATGGGCAGCGAAGTGCTGGCAGTGACCATGGACGTTACCGACCGGGCCAGCGTGGAGGCTGCCTTCGATGTCGCCGAGTCCTCGTTCGGCGTGGTCGACGTGGTGATCAACAACGCCGGTATCGGCCAGAGCAAGCCCGCACTGGAGACCACCGAAGACGACTGGCACGCCATGCTGGCGACCAACCTTGATGGCGTCTGGCGCGTCGCCCAGGCTGCCGCTCAGCGCCTGGTCAAGGCCCAGCGTCCTGGCAATATCGTCAACATCGCTTCGATCCTCGGCCTGCGCGTCGGCACCAACCTAAGCCACTATTGCGCGGCCAAGGCCGGCGTGGTGCAGCTGACCAAATCACTGGCGCTGGAGCTGGCGCGCTATGACATTCGCGTCAATGCCATCGCCCCGGGCTACTTCAAGACCGAGATGAACGATGCCTATTTCGACTGCGACAAGGGCCAGGCGTATATCCGTGAGGCCGTACCCATGGGTCGGCTCGGCCGTCTGGAGGAACTGGAGGGGCCGTTCCTGCTGCTCGCCAGCGATGCCGGGGCGTACATGTCCGGCGCAGTGCTCGCGGTGGATGGCGGGCATTTGGTGGGAAGCCTGTAAAAGTTAGACCCCTGGTGTGAGCCAGGAGTCTGCCGTGCTCGCCGTTGGCAAGTCGAACCGGAAAGGGAGAGCTCCATGCACAAGAACAGCCCCTGGATACTGCTGGCATTGTCTGCAGCCCTGCCGTCGGGCATGGCGCAGGCGGACGAGGGCGGCATCAGCTTCTGGCTTCCCGGGCAGTTCGGGGCCTTGGCGGCCGTGCCGACGGACCCGGGCTGGAGCTTGCCGCTGATCTATTACCACGCCAGCGCGGACATCGGCGCGGATACGCCCGTGCCGCGCGGCGGGCGCGGTCGGTTGGTAGCCGGGGTGGATGCGCAAGCCGACCTGCTGTTTGGCGGGCCGGCCTACACCTTTGCCGAGCCCTTGCTGGGCGGTCAGGCCTCACTATCACTGCTTGCAGCCGTGGGACGCTCGGAGGCCGGCGTCGACGCCACGCTGACCGGGCCGCGTGGCCGAACGCTCGCCACGCAGGTCAATGACAGCCTGAAGGGCACCAGCGACCTATTCACTCTTGGCGCATTGAAGTGGAACCAGGGCGTGCACAATTTCATGGCCTATGGCATGGCCAACCTGCCGGTTGGCGCCTACGACCCTGATCGCCTGGTCAACCTGGGACTGGGCCATGCGGCAATGGACGCCGGTGGCGGCTACACCTATTTCGACAAGCAGAACGAGTTCTCCGCGGTGGCGGGCCTGACCTACAACTGGGAAAACGCCGACACGGACTATCAGAACGGGGTGAGCGCGCACCTGGACTGGAGCGCGTCGCACTTCGTCACCGAGCAGACCCACCTCGGCCTGGTCGGCTACACCTACTACCAGGTCACCGGCGACTCCGGCAGCGGCGCCGTGCTCGGCGATTTCAAGTCCCGGGTTAGCGCCGCGGGGCCGCAGGCCGGGCACTTCTTCGACGTTGGCCAGGATCTCTGGTACGTCAACCTCAAGGGCTACTACGAATTCGATGCGCAGAATCGCGCGGAAGGCTGGAACCTCTGGCTGTCCCTCGCCATCCCGCTGTCCAGTGAGCCATGACTTCGGTATAGCGCCTGAGCCCACCAGCCGTCATCCCCCTGCATGAACGGCAGCGGGCTGGCAGTCGACAGCGGACAGCTGGTCTGCCCGGCCACGCGGGGCACTGAGACGCCCCGCCGCAACGATCGGCCGCCGGCAGGGGCGCCATCTCTCTCTTCAAGCCCCGACGCGGCTCGATCAGTCTCGGGTGCGATACCAGGCTACGCCCCCGGCATCGAGTTCGCGCACGATCTCGCCACGGCGCAACAGATAATTCAGGTGGGCAACACTCTCGCCGGTGGCGAGGCCCAGCAACGACGCATCACTGAATGGAATCGGCCGCGAGAACAGCAGCGCGAAGGTATCGACGACGCGCCTGGGCGTCTTGAGCCCCGCCCGCAGTCGCTCCAGCGCGTGCTCAAGGCTCGCGTCCAACTGGTCCAGCCGCGCGTGCAAGCCATGGAAAGGCTCGTTGTGCGCTGGCAGCACCAGCACATCAGCCGGTACGCGCTGACGCAGGGTGTCGAGCGAGGCCAGCCATTCGGCCAATGGATCGGCATCCGGCTCGGTCGGGTGCACGGAGATATTCGAGGAAATACGGGGTAGCACCTGATCCCCCGAGATCAGCAGCTTGCGTTGCGCGTCATACAGGCAGGCATGCTCGGGCGAATGGCCGGCACCGACGACGATTTCCCATTCATGCTCGCCAATGCGCAAACGCTCGCCGTCATGCACACGCCGGTAGCTGTCGGGCAACTGGTGCATCATCCTGCCGAAATTACCGAAGCGCGAGCGATACACGCTGAGCGCGCTTTCGTCCCAGCCGGCGCGTCGATAGAAGGCGACCCCGTCATCCGGTGCGGCGCGGCCCGTATCGCCAGCCAGCACCCGGCATTGCAGGTACTCCAGTCGCGTCATCCACAAACGACAGCTGAACCGCCGGGTCAGCCAGCCGGCGAAGCCGACGTGGTCCGGGTGCATGTGGGTGACCAACACGCGCTTCAGCTCGCGCCCAGCCAGTGGCCCGGCGAGCAGCTGGTTCCAGACCAGCAGCGCCTCATCACTGTTCACCCCCGTATCGACGAGGGTATACCCGTCACCGTCGGCGAGAACCCAGAGGTTGATCGCACCCAGCGACACGGGCAACGGCATGCTGATCCATTGCACACCGGGAACGATCTCGCGCAGCACGCCGCTTTCCGGCCTGTCTCCGCAGGGATAGCTGAGCGGATCACTCGCCGTGCTGCGATTTTCCCTCTCCATCATCTTGACTCCGACTGTTCCGGCTAGGCGTCAGCTATCGAGCCGACTCAATTCGACATGTTGGTCGAACGGCTGGTAGCGGGACTGCCGATCCCGGCAGACCTTGACCATCGCCACCTCAGGATCGCGAGCCAGCACCAGCCGGCCACCGATAGCCACCAGATGGTCGAGCAGCCGCTCCTTCTCATCGACCAGGCATTCAGGATTGCGGTCCAGGCCACTGGTCACGTCCAGTCTCAGCCAGTGGGAGCCCGGCAGCAGATCGCCGGCGAAGACCACCTTACCACCGGGCATGTCGATCTCCGGCAGCAACTGCCCAGGCGTGTAGCCATCGCTGGTCTGGAAGTGCCAGCCGGGCCCCAGCAGCTCCGAGGTGTTGCTGTCGACCAGCACTAGGCGGCCGCTGCTCTCCAGCTGACCGATGATCTGCGGCACGAACAGGGACCGATCCAGCGGATGCGGATGGCGTGCGCGTATCCAGTGACGCTCACCGACGAGGTAACGCGCTCGTGGGAAAAGCAGACGGGGAATGTCGCCGTCACTCGCGGCGGCCTGCAGCTCCGGCGACATATGGACCTGCAGATGCGTCATCACCACCACGTGGATGTCCTCTTCCCGCAGACCATGTCGATCCAGGCTGTCGAGCAGACCGGCCACATGTCGCTGACAACGGCAGGTCCTCGGCAGGGGAGCTAGCAGGCCATCGCTGCCGGCAATCACCAGAATGTTCTGCCGCCCCTGCTGCACCAGCAGCGCGCGCGAGGCCAGATCGATCTGGTTATTGTGGTCGGGCGCGATCCAGCTGGCCCACAACTGCCGGGGCACAGCCCCGAACATCACCCCACCATCGAGTTGCCGGAGCGGGCCGGTGAGGGTGGAAAGTCTACGGCTCACGAGCTCTACCTCTTCGAACACCACGCCCGCCGCCACTGGCAGCGGGCCTTATTGCTGTTGAAGATAGTATCGATCTGGCTAACGCCGCCCCTCCCATGACGGACGCCGCCACCGGCACAAAAGAATGGCCGGAACTAGCAGCCTGTTGAAATTCACCGACATGAGCGCGACTACTACTTTGTGACGGCAGTAGTCGCGGTCTTACAGGTCCTATTCAGGGCGTCGAGCAGCAAAAAATAGCCCGACTTGGCATGCTCCGGGCGCACCTTTCCCGTCAATGCGCTCATGCGGCTGAGCCTGCAGCTGCAGCAATTGCGCCCACATCAGCTTCTCGGGGGCAATCGAGGCGCGGCCAGTGTCTGCATACAAAGTGTCGAACAAGGCGCTCATCCGATGCAGAGCGGTGTATTCCAGCTTGCGGATGGCACGCAGGGGATGATTCGCCGGCACGAAGTCATCGAGCTTGGCGACAGTGAACAGGGATTCCTGAGTAGTATCGGCTCCACGCATGTCAGTCGAGGACTCCGGCAGGTTGGAGCCGATATCGTAAACCGCACGCTGCAACGTCAGACAGGGCGCGGGCGAAGTTCAACAGGCTGCTAGCGCTGAATCAGATCGTGGCTCGGTATGCCGTCGACCAGACGCTATAAGCCAAGCGAGTTGGCATCCTTGAGGGCGTCAGGCAGCAATTCATCGGGGGAGTTCTGATAGCACACCGGCCGCAAGAGGCGGTCGATCGCCAGCGTACCGAGCAACGTGCCGCGGGCATCTGAGGTGGCCCCATGGGCCATGGCGCTGCAGACTTCCACGCCGGTCGGGCAGTCGTTCACTAACAGGTGTCCTGCCTTGTACTCCAGCAGCAGTACCAAATGGCGGGAGCTCTGCAGATCGACCGGATCGCTGTTCAGGCTCTCGACCCAGGGACGGGTATAGGGGAAACGGTGCAGTACGAAACTCAGCCACACACGTGATCAAGGATAAGGACTCATTTGACCGAGATGAACCTGAGTCCAGCCCTCTGATTCGCTCCTAGTTTTGTAAACTCCGCAAAGGACCGCATTGGATCGTTTGCAGCCCCTGGGCAGGAAGACATGATCGTGGACGTTGCATTGGACCTGCTGGCGCACCGCTGATCTTCGTTCATCGACTCGCGGGCACGGACGCCACGCCTTGATGCCACTTGGACACTCCGGCGACTTTCGCCGCAGTTTCGGCCACGCCGCCGACGTTCTGGCCAGCGACCAGCACGACGATGTCGCCGCCGATCTTCTGCGCCGCGGCGACGGTGTTGAGGGTGGCAGCTGCCAGTGCGCCGTTGTTGTGCTCACTCGACCAGGTTTTTGTACTCAGAGTGAACGAAGAAGACTTCTATATTGGCCTTGCCCAAAACCAACTGGCTGTTCTGCCTGACTGGGTGCAATCCAGCATCCATCTAGAGCATCAACTCCCGCTCTACCCGGACGGACGCACATCGCAGCCACCGACAGTCAATAAGCTACCGCGGCATAAGCCTAGCAGATAGCAGGAGTAGCCTCTTCAGGGGACACGCGGCCCATTGATGGGAGTTGGTCAAGTTTGGTGTACCAGCTCGAGCAAAACTCGTGCAGACAAGGTCAAGACCAATGCGAATGATTGGTCTGCATAGCTACCTTTTCATCGCAACTGACCCAGTTGACAGCTACGCAGGTAGATCGGCTTTTGTGGGAAGGCAGCCCTAAACCCAAACATACTGCTAGCCCCTGCCAACCGGCTGGCACCCATCGAGCAAAGATGCCAACCGGCTTGAACAGACCAGCCCTTCTTAGCAATAACTTAGCCCAACCTATTCGACGCAAATCCAGTCGCTATATCCCAGCGTCCGGTATCCATATCTACCCCCTCATAGATACACCATAGAAATACCTTGTCTTCCGAGTAAATTTTACCCTTCCACTATCGACTAGGACGTCTGTCAGGTGTGAGCAAACATGCTTCTTTAGCGTATCGACCTCCGCCCAATTATCATGAGGAATGAAATCATACTACTTAATGCTATCCAACGAATGCGCCAAAGAGTCGCCATCAACTACCTCGTAAAAACGCCCCTCAGTCTGACAGTAGTGCAAACGCAATGAATTCATACAGAAAATCTTATATTCACCCTCAGGCACATCATTGGTAATCAGCACCAAGAAACCCAACGGACGTTTCAGCAAAAAATCTTTAATCTCCTTAATATCAATAGATCCAGCAAAAAGCGCACCGAGATCATTTTTTACTTCGGATTCTTTCAACAATGCTGCCACGCATTGGCTTATCTTAGAAATGGGGAGCGGTGTCATACTCTGTCCTCTAACTACCGTGCGAAATGCACGAGCCAGTAGGATGCCGTGACGAAAAAACTCTTAATGGCCCTATTTGCCCCCTCGAGGGTACTAGTTAGCAGAGGTTGATCATTTCATAGTCAATTTCTCCAAGAAGTATCCTTCTTTAGGCGAAAACTATGGCGAGGCCACATCTCGTCGAAGTGCACGAAAGGTGCACCTTCGTACACCAGCGCGGCGCATCCGCAAAAATCTGAGATGTGGTGGTGCACGTAAGGTGTAGGTAGGTGCACCTTACGTGCACCAAGGCCGAGCGCCAAACTGCGCCACAGGAAAAAATCCAGCACCTGGCTTGTAACGTACCCTAAATTTGTGGAACTATTTCTGCAGCAGGTACGGCACATGTGCTGCCTACCGATGCCCAGCTGGTTCACAGCACGCTCTAAATGCCTCGCTACGCTCAGGTTCCCCAACCGACGTGCGATTGGCGCCTTAAAGAACAGAGACGGTCTCGTTGGATTGGCTAGAAGCCCAGCCAGCGCTCGCTCTCAGCTCCTCAGCCCACTGACACTCCTGCTGACACTACGTCGCAGAGTCGTCCCGAGGCGATCACCACGACACACTGCGTCCTATTTGGACATTTGCCTGACAGGCAACAATGCATGCTGCTCGTCGGTAGTCGACCATAGAAACTGCACTGCGGCGTACCTCGTCAATCCGCCAGTCCTCTCCGCCGTCCGAATCGGACCTGCTGGGCCTTGTAGTGCACTGCCGTGAGCCCTCCGTAGCTCCGCTCAGTCCTCATTTCAGCCAGTTGCGGGCACATGCCCGTTAACACTAACCATCTCTTGGCGGAGCCTGGCTGCCCTAACTTTCCTTATTCGTTGAAATCACCTCGCTACTTCGAGGCGATTTCCCTTGGTGATGACAATGGCTAGGCACCGCAACTCTAGATCGAAAAATTTCGGACTTGGGAATAACGCTGAATATGCAACCAAGGTCGCGCTGAGGGCTCACTTTGGAGAGGGGCATTATCAGACGGTCAAAACGCATATTGAAAGAAGCAGGCTGTTTTATGACTGGCTGCATGAAGAACACCAGGTTCGAGATATCAGAGAATTAACGAATTCTCTATTTTCAGAATATGCGCTGTATCTCAAAACGCTGCTGGATGAAGAAGAAATTTCAGTTGCGACGGCCACGAACCGTATCTCTAGTATAAATGTCGTTTTGCAAATTATGCGTGAAGACCAAAAAGTTCGTATCGACAACATATCGGACGTTCTGGGGGAAAAACGCTGCTACATCCGTAGGTCAATCCCCGACGGAATGGATTCCCTCCAAGTACAGGAGTTACATAAAAAACTTATATCAACCGGCTTCACTCGCTCGGCAGCGATAGTAGTACTCGCCCGCTCAACTGGAATGCGCTTGAGAGAATGTATCTTGGCAGATTTACCTCGACTAACTCGGGAGTCAGTCACTGGCCGCATCAATATTCAAGATGGTTGCAAGGGCGGCCGCTCAGGAGCGTTTGCCCCGCGATGGATATCCGTTACCGACGAGATAATTTACGCACTGGACTATGCCCGACAGGTTTCACCCGCCGGCAGCCGAAATCTTTTGGCCCCAGATGAAACCTATATCAAGTTTATACGGCGAGAGGTAAACCCTAGCCGCCCACTCATGAAACTCCACTCCGTCAAAGGCTTTCACGAACTGCGTGCTGCGTTTGCATGCGATCGGTACAAGGAACTGGTTGGAATCCCTGCCCCAGTTTTCCCCCGCCCAGAAAAGACTGACAGCCAAGATCAAGAGACTGTACGTGCAGCGCGGCAGATCATTAGTCGTGAGCTGGGGCATGAGCGTTTGGAGGTCACTAACGCGTATGTGGGGAGTGAGCGTAGATGAGCATTAACGTCAGGATCTTCTTGGGTGGGGTGCTCACAGGCTCCCCCAAATCACGGGAACGCCACCTCATGCAGGCTGACCTAATTCAATCTGCTATCGAACAACGCTGGAAACTGCCGCACCCCCAACGTTGGCAAGTCAAACACGTCCGCTGGTTTCTGCAGGAACAGCTGAAAACGGTATCTCCGGAGACACGCTATCGGTACTGGTTAACCACTCGGTTCCTCGTCCAGCGGCTTAATAAAACCAACGACTGGCTCCCTCACCTCAGCGGCCCTTGGACTCAGAAACCTAAGCGAAATAAGGCTTAGTGCCAAAGCCTGCGGCAGTTGCATTTTCCGATGAGATGTCAGGCTGTGATTTCACACATCGCAAATCACATTTCATAGAGGAATGCGCATGATCCTTGTCGTTGGCAGTAATAAGGGGGGCTCCGGAAAAACCACCCTCGCAACTAATTTGGCCGTCGCGCTCTCGCAAAAGCCCTTGAAAACCTGCTTGGTTGATGCGGATCCGCAGGGGTCAGCCATGTATTGGAGTGGTGTACGCGACCGAGCAGATGCACCCTCCATCGGCACAATGATGCGACGTGGAAATCTGGTGGATCCTCTGCGAGTCCTCGACCAGCAGCATCAGGTTGTAATCGTGGACGTCCCAGGTAGGAACAGCCAGGAATTACTGAGTGCAGCGATCGTTGCAGATGTCCTCATTGCGCCTCATGCCTGCAGCCAGTTGGATTTGGAAACCCTCCAGGAACTGGAGGAGCAGGTTCGACACGTGCGTCAGATCAACCCCAAATTACGGGTGCTGATCTACCAAGCTTTAGCGACCACCAACCCTGCTCTTCGTAAGCGAGAGCGAGCTGATTTCCGAGACTATGTAGGTGCGTTCGAGGGATTCGAACTTGCCAGATCGATCGGCTATCAACGACTGGTGTATCGCGAGTGCATCTCGGCAGGTACTGGCGTTGTAGAGACGGCCAACTCGCATGCAGCAAATGAGATCTCTCTATTGGTGAGCGAGGTGCTGCATGGTTAATCCACCACGTAAGCCCTCCGTTTCCACGCACGAGGTGAACCCCATCACTCGTTCGCTGGCCGATAGGACCTATCGAGGCACAGACGGACCAGCTGAATCAGCGATGCGCCCAATCACGATCAGCTTGCCCACTTGGATGATCCATCAATTGGAAGAGTCGGCGCTGCAGAACAAACGCAGCAACGACCCCAGCAGATCCGTCAGCGCGCTGATCCGGCTCGCACTCATCGAGTCAGGCGTACTGGCCGGGAATACAAAACGGGAGGTGTGACTTCACAGATCACAGATCACATTTTCGGGACATTTATCTGGGAGCCAGAATGCGCGCACGGTCGAGCGACAAAATGAGGGAGGCGTTGGCTTACCTCGCAGGGTTCACTGCCGTTGCAGTACCCGGAACCATCTTTTTACTCAGTTCAGAAGCCCAGGTCGCTGGTTGGAGGCTGGCGGCCCTGATCATCGCTGAGTTCGCCGCCGGTGAGGTTCTGCGATCGGGCTTTCTCCTCCGTTATACGAGACGGTCGCCACGATGAATTCAACTGAGGGTATGAGCGACGAGGAGCTCGACGTTTGGGCGGATATTTTCTACCAAGCAAAGGTCAGCGGCTTGGCAGACGTTGCTTTCAGCCAATTCATCGGCAATCCGTTTACGCACCTGAGCCCAGCGATTCACACGACGGATCGGCCTGAGAAACAAAAGCCGCACCTCCGATTAGCGTACTCCAAGGATGCATCACCAGTGCTCAGAGCATCAAATGGTACCGAACTCGCCGCTCAACCGTCTGAATTCTCGGAATGATGAAGAGGCTACTTAGCAGCTTCACTCATCTCAGGAACAACGACCATGAAACAGGATAACTTCCCCCCAGCGTGTCTACAGGGTCTCGTCGACGAGCTCTACTTTCCCTTCATTGATCAGGAGCTGAGCCTGACCAAAAAAATGAAGACAATGGTGCGCCACGTCAACAACAAGGCAAAGAACCGGGCGGTTCTTCAAGCCAAGCTCACGCACGAGACATCGGAGGTTAAAACACCGGCAATCAAACTGCTCGCAATGACCAACAAACCGGGGCCAAACGGAGCGAAGTCCCTGCGCACGTTCGAAACTGCGAACGACCTGCTCAAGCCAGAAAATCTTTTCTGTTCTCCTGAGGAGGTCATCAAGCTGGTCGGGGAGGACCTGCAGGCAATCAAGTGGTTGAACGAAACATCCAAATTGATCCAGGCTGCCCAGCGCAAGCTCACAAAAGTTTTCAAAGACTTGTAGTGGTTCGAAGAAAAGGCGGCCTTAGTGCCGCCTTTTTATATTGCTAATTTTCGCCCCACGCGCGCTCCTGATGCACATCTGCCGCTGCGGTATCGCACTCCAGTGAAGTGCCGTGCTCAACTGCCAACCGCCCTCAGCCCCCCCCTTGCACTTGCCGAAACACCTGTAGCGTGAGCTATGACGGTTACGGCATTTGCGCAGAAGCACGCTGCACAGGCCTTTCGAAGTACTTTCGAGTGTCTCAACGTGTATGCAGTAGAGGACCTACACGGTCTATCCCGCCCCCACATTTTGGCTTGACACGTTCAGCTCGGGAAACTACCAGCCTCAGTTACGCCCCTTTGAGGGGGGTGAATAGCCCCCTCAACGCCATACTACTGAAACAAAATATAGGCCAATACAAAGCCGATATTGGTTACTGGTATGTCTACAAAGAAAGTCACGCTATCCAATGCCATGGTACGAGCCGCGTACAACCTAAAGTTGAATCAGAAAAGGCTATTGCTTATTGCAATCGCACAGGTTGACCCACATAAATCTTTGCCACGCCCGATTTATATCACTGCGCATGAGTTCTCTGAGCAGTGCGGTATTCCCCTGAAATATGCCTATGACGCGTTGAGGGAAGCAGCGTCTTCGCTTTGCGAGCAAAATATAAAAATTTTCGACAACGTCCACCCCCCCACAATTTCGCTTGGTAGATCGAGCTGACTACCTAGATGGGGAGGGGCGGGTAAAACTGTGCTTCACAATTCACATGGATCGACACTTGGTTAGGATGAATGGAGTATTTACAAAATATGAGCTCAAGCAAGCTACAGCCTTGACATCCTCACGCCCAATTAGACTGTACGAGCTAATTCAACAATTTAAAAAAACTGGATTACTCATAGTAAGCGTTGATGAATTTCGTAAAATGTTTGAGCTTGGACAGGCCCATGATCGTTATAGCAACATTAAGAGCAAAATAATTGAACCAGCCATCCAGGAACTACGCGACAAAATCGGCCTCGAAATTAAGCTTAGAACTGAGAAAAAAGGCCGCACCATTAGCCGCCTAATTTTCACCTTCAAAAAAATCCTGCGTGACTCAGATCTCGATAACTCCCCTGTGAATAACAGCCGATTTTTTAGCTTTATTGTCTGAGTTTTTTAGCTGCTTGGCAGAAATCCATAGCTCGCAAGCCCGAAATTCTTAGCTTCACAACCGCCACAGGCCCCATTTTTCTAGAGCTTCATACCACCCAAAAAACAAGTTTAAAAAAGAAACAATAATAAATCTTAAAACCTCGATACCTTTGGAAAACCCAGCATTGATGCCTCAAGACTGACCGCGCCACGACTAGGCCTGCATGGCTCGGATGCGGTGGCGGTTTGTGTTACCCAGAAAACATCAGGCCACCGTCAATTCAATTAATACAAACAGGGTTGCATACCCCATATTCCATGCTATCTGCTAATAACTTAACAAATGGAGGAGCAAGCGAAAACCGAACATTCAACAACTTTATTGAAAATGGTCAGAAGCCACCTTCAGGCAGCATCTGAACCATGGACTTACAATGCAAACCATCTCTAATTTCAATCCCAAAGGGAAAATGGCATGAACATCAAAAATCTAGCAAAAACCCTATGTGCTGAGGCTGATCGCATTGGATCTGCTGACATCTGTAGTGACGTATGGCTCATTTCGCGCAAGGAGGCCGAGTATGAAGCGAAAGAGTACAACCTCTACCCTGATAGGGACTTTTCGTCTGCACTCTATTGGATCCAAATAGTAGACGCAGAGCTCATCCCAGTCGGTGGGCCTGAAGACTCTGACTTGTTGATTTTCTTAGAGAGCGTTGAGGAATTGGGCGCGTTGTTTCAGGGAATGTAGAGCTTGCAGGCCAGTGAGATGTTGGCTGTTCTGACTGGCCTTCAAGTACACGTCCACGCCTTGCATTAACGAGCAATCGTGCTCACCTGATGATCCCAATGAACGGAGATCCTCAATGAGCACCATGATGAACCTCGATGACGTTTGCGCAGAGATCTGGAAACGCCTTGTCCATTGCACAGCTTTCGTCTTAGTAGCCATCTCTGCAGCGGCACTCAGACTCACCTACCTAGCAACGGAATCAGAACTTAACAAAGATACTTTTCTGGAAATGACGATTTGGCGCCTCGGGTTGCTTATGGTCTTTCAGTCTGCCCCACTGCTATGGGTTCGATTTATCTACAAGAGCTACAAGAACAAGCTCATATCCGCTCCGCTTTATCAAACCATGACACTACTGAGAACGCCCTTGGCACTCTGGGCCGGCGGATGCCTGATGGCAGCACTAGTGCTCTGGCCAGTTCTTGGCGCATAAAGCGCACAGCACCTTAGATGCTTGCGCTTTTTAAAAACAAAGGAAACTGGACTCCGTAACCAATACGGAGCCCGCCAATGAAAAATCAATATCCACTCACTGCCGCCCAAAAATCTCATATAGATGCATGGTCAGAGGTCTACAGCAGCGCTCATATATCAACACTGCTCAACATCCCACTGTCGCGCTTCTTAGAAAACCCACAACAATATCTAGAGTTTGCAGGACAGAGTACAGCTGTCATTGCAATCGCCAATGGCTATCGACCGTTATTGCCTGCACAGGTAGCTGCAAGTAAACGCATCCAGCAACAGTGGCGAGAATAAAATCTGCTAGCCACACAAATTGCAAAGCATTACCTACACCAAGCCAAGAGATCTAAAAATCACCAAAGGAGCACTCTGTATGCTTTTGATAGCCACCATCATCGCGATTCTTATTGGCTTTATGATTCTTGACCATAAAAACAAAAAAGCCAGAGAGCTACAAACTCATCGCAACTGGCTGAGACTCCCTGAAGTCTCCGACTATATAAAGAACAACCTCAGCGGCCGTCGCCAGGGGCTTTCTTGTTGTCATTGCGGATCCCGTAGCATCCGCCAACCCGGTGTAGATAACCGCTACGACCGCCGCCGGATCCATATCTGCAACCAGTGCAACTCCGCCCTGTACCGAACCTACCGCTAGCCATGCGCTAGTCGAAACTGGCGACAACCTTACTGATAGGCCGCTGATTGCAAAACAGCCAATAGTCAGGAAACCCCTCAGTTATAGAGTCCAGCGAGCCCGTTCGTTCCGGGTTCACGCACCTCAGCCGAGGCTGTTGCCAGGCATGCCCACTGCATCACCCAGTCCGAAAAGAACATTCCCCTGACGCTGGGTTAAAGCACCTTCGCACTCTTGGCAAGCACGCAGCTGCAGAGTCCTTTCTGTATGGGGGCAGCATGAAAGGTGCTTTCCAGGCCCGCACACCTCCGCCGGGTCTGTTGCCAGG